>NZ_JBICZD010000004.1:0-452890 GCF_043201555.1 Streptomyces sp. NPDC048288 | reverse complement strand
TCCCCCCCCCCCGGCAGCCCCACACACCACCCCAAAAAGCCCGGGGCGCCCCCCCCCGTTCCGGCGCCCCCGCGCACGGGCGGCCCGGGGGGGGGGGGGGCGCGCCCCCCCCCCCCGCCCTGTGGCGGAGTGGATATCCGGTGTCCTAGGCGGAGATCTCCTTGCGGATGAGCGGCAGCCCCTCGCGCAGGGCCTCGCGCCAGTCCCGCAGCGGTTCCAGGCCGACCTCGGACCACCGGTCGTGGCCGAGGGCGCTGTACGCGGGGCGGGGTGCCGGGCGGACGAAGGCCTCGCTGGTGGTGGGGCGCACCCGCGCCGGGTCGGCGCCGAGCAGCCGGAAGACCTCGCGGGCCAGCTCGCACCAGGTGGCCGCGCCGGAGTTGGTGCCGTGGAAGACGCCGTGCGCGCGCTCGTCCCGGCCGAGCCGGGGGCCGAGGTCGGCGATCCGGGCGGCCAGGTCGGCGCTCCAGGTGGGCTGTCCGCGCTGGTCGTCGACGACGTCGAGGGTGTCCCGGCGGGACTCCAGCTCGATCATCGTCCGCACGAAGTTCCTGCCGTGGGTGCCGTACAGCCAGGCCGTGCGGACGACCGCGCTCGCGCCCGGGAGTTCCGCCAGGACCGCCCGCTCGCCCGCGAGTTTGGTCCGCCCGTAGGCGGTGCGCGGGGCGGTGGGGTGGTCCTCGGGGTACGGGCTGGTGCGGGCCTCGCCGTCGAAGACGTAGTCCGTGGAGACGTGGACGAGACGGGCGCCGTGCCGGGCGGCGGCGCGGGCCAGCAGGAGCGGGCCCTCGCCGTTGATCAGCAGGGCGCGCTCCTCGTCGGTCTCGGCGTCGTCGACGGCCGTGTACGCGGCGCAGTTGACCACCAGGTCGGGCGTGTGCCCGGCGAGCGCCGACTCCGCCGAGTCGGCGTCGGATATGTCGAGGTCGGCGCGGCCGAGGGCCACGACCTCCGCACCCCGGCGGGTGAGCTCCTCGACCACGTCGTGGCCGAGCATCCCGCCCGCTCCGGCGACGAGCCACTTCATCAGTGCTTCCCCTGCTCCTTGCGCGACTCCAGGGCGGCGCGCTCCTTCAGCGGCTCCCACCAGGCGCGGTTGTCGCGGTACCAGGCGACGGTGTCGGCGAGGCCGGAGGTGAAGTCGTGCTGTGGGGTGTAGCCCAGCTCGTCGTGGATCTTGCTCCAGTCGACGGAGTAGCGCTGGTCGTGGCCCTTGCGGTCGGCGACCCGGTCCACGCGCTCCCAGTCGGCGCCGCAGGCTTCCAGGAGCAGCCCGGTGAGCTCCTTGTTGCTGAGTTCGGTGCCGCCGCCGATGTTGTAGACCTCGCCCGCCCGGCCGCCGGTGCGGACCAGGTCGATGCCCTGGCAGTGGTCCTCGACGTGCAGCCAGTCGCGGACGTTGCTGCCGTCGCCGTAGAGCGGGACGTTCTTGCCGTCGAGGAGGTTGCTCACGAAGAGCGGGACGACCTTCTCGGGGAACTGGTGCGGCCCGTAGTTGTTGGAGCAGCGGGTGACGCGGACGTCCAGGCCGTGGGTGCGGTGGAAGGCCAGCGCGAGCAGGTCCGAGGACGCCTTGGAGGCGGAGTACGGCGAGTTCGGCTGGAGCGGGTGGCTCTCGGGCCAGGAGCCGGTCTCGATGGAGCCGTAGACCTCGTCGGTGGAGACGTGCACGAACGGGCCGACGCCGTGGCGCAGGGCCGCGTCGAGGAGCGTCTGGGTACCGACGACGTTGGTGCGGACGAACGCGCCGGCACCGTCGATGGAGCGGTCGACGTGCGACTCGGCGGCGAAGTGCACGACCTGGTCGGCCTCGGCCATCAGCTTGTCGACCAGCTCGGCGTCGCAGATGTCGCCCTCGACGAAGGTCAGCCGGGGATGCGACTCGGGCAGGTTCGTCAGGGTGCCCGCGTAGGTGAGCTTGTCCAGCACGGTGATGTGCGGCGCGTCGGGGCCGTCGGCGGCGAGCAGGCCGCGGACGTACGTGGAGCCGATGAAGCCGGCCGCGCCGGTGACGAGGAGATTCATGAACGGATCTGCACCTTGCTGTGGTCTCCGAGAACGAGGCGGTGGGCGCTGGGGGTGCCGGCCGCGGGGGTCACCTCGACATGCCGGCCGATCAGCGAGGACTCGATCCTGCCCACCCCGTCGATGGAGGAGTCCCGCAGCACTATGGAGAACTCCAGCTCACTGTCCGTGATCCGGCAGTTCTCGGCGACCGACGTGAAGGGGCCCACGTACGAGTCGGCGACGACGCTGTCGGCGCCGATCACGACCGGCCCGACGATCCGGGAGTTGGTGACGGTCGCGCCCGCCTCGACGACCACCCGGCCGACGATCTGGCTGGCCTCGTCGACCTCGCCGTCGATCCGCGGCTCCTGGCTCTCCAGGACGGTCCGGTTGACCTCCAGCATGTCGACGACGTTGCCGGTGTCCTTCCAGTAGCCCTTGATCACCGTGGAGCGCACGTCGGCGCGCTGGTCGATGAGGTGCTGGATGGCGTGGGTGATCTCCAGCTCGCCGCGCCAGGACGGCTTGATGGCCCGTACGGCGTCGTGGATGGCGGGCGTGAAGAGGTAGACGCCGACCAGGGCGAGGTCGCTCTTGGGCTCCTGCGGCTTCTCCTCCAGGCCGATCACCTGGCCGTCGGCGTCCAGTTCGGCGACGCCGAAGGCGCGCGGGTTGGGCACGTGGGTGAGGAGGATCTGGGCGTCCGGGCGGGCCTCGCGGAACTCGTCGACCAGTCCGCTGATGCCGCCGACGATGAAGTTGTCGCCCAGGTACATGACGAAGTCGTCGTCCCCGAGGAACTCGCGCGCGATCAGCACCGCGTGGGCGAGGCCCAGCGGGTGCTCCTGCGGGATGTAGGTGACGTCCAGGCCGAACTTCGACCCGTCGCCGACCGCCTCCTCGATCTCGGCGGCGGTGTCGCCGACGATCATCCCGACCTCGGTGACGCCCGCGGCGGCAAGGGATTCGAGCCCGTAGAAGAGGACGGGTTTGTTCGCCACCGGTACGAGCTGTTTCGCCGATGTGTGGGTGATCGGCCGCAGCCGGGTTCCGGCACCGCCGGAGAGCACCAAAGCCTTCATTCGCTACACCTTATAGGTGAACATCTGATTGAGACGTTCTTCTGTTTTCCTGATGGGTTACGACAGTATGGCTTTGGTGCGGATGTCATGTGACCACGAGGTGCCCCGAACAGGCATCTTGCCCGTTTTGTACGTTTATTTCAGCGCACGGTAAGAATCCGGTCAGGAGTTCTCCGGCTCGGCCGCCGCGCGCTCCACCTCCGCCTCCACCTCGGGCCGCGGTCTGCCCTCGTCACGGGCGTACTCGCTCACCGCGGTCTGTTCGTCGCGGGCCAGGTCGCGCCAGGCGCGCAGGGCGGTCTCGTAGGTCTCCGACTGGGCGCCGCCCGGCTGCTGCAGGGCAGGCGGTCCGTAGGCGTCGCGCAGTTCCAGCACCTTGTCGTGGGCCGCGTCGGCCGCGCGGTGCTTCGCCACCAGCTCTTGGAAGGTGTGTGCCACGACAAGACCCTAAGAAGGACCGGCCTCCGCCGCCTCCCGAGACGGCCGGCTCCGAGACGGCCGGCTCAGTCCGCGTCGGCGTCCAGCACGAGGTCCGCCCACACCTGTTTGCCGCCGCTGGCCGGGACCGACCCCCAGGCGACCGACATCGCCTCGACCAGCAGGATGCCGCGCCCGCCGGTGGCCTCCCAGCCGATGTTGGGGGGTTTCACCGGACTGCGCGGCGAGGCGTCGGCGACGGCGATCCGCAGCCGGTGGTCGAGCAGGGTCAGGTCGAGCCGGACCGGCCCGTCGGTGTGGATGAGGGCGTTGGTGACGAGCTCGGAGACCACCAGGAGGGCCGTGTCCATGGTGTCGTCGGTGATCCCCCAGGAGCGCAGGGTGCGCTTGCTGAAGCGGCGGGCGTGCCGGGCGGCCTCCGGGACCCGCCACACCGTCCAGCTCTCCCGCAGCGGGCGGACGGCCATGCCGTCGTAGCGCATCAGCAGCAGGGCGACGTCGTCGGCGCGGTGGGCGTTGTCGAGCAGGGCGTCGGCGACCAGGCCGAGGTCGCCGGGGTCGGCGGCACCGAGGCCGTGGGCGAAGCGCGCCATGCCGTCGTCGATGTCGGCGTCGGGGGACTCGACCAGGCCGTCGGTGGTGAGCGCGAGCACGGTGCCGGGCTGCAGGCCGATCTGGGTCATGGGGAAGTCGGCCCGGCCGAGCACGCCGAGCGGGGGGCCGCCCTCGGTCTCGGTGATCTCCGTGCCGCCGTCCGGGTGACGCAGGACGGGCGGCAGATGTCCGGCGCGCACGCACCAGGCGGTGCCGTCCTCCATGTCGACGTCGACATAGCAGCAGGTGGCGAAGAGGTCGCTCTCCATGTCCATGAGGAGCCGGTTGGCGTGCGAGACGACCACGTCGGGGGTGTGCCCCTCGGCCGCGTAGGCGCGCAGCGCGGTGCGCATCTGCCCCATCAGGGTGGCGGCGGCCGCGCTGTGGCCCTGGACGTCGCCGATGACGAGGGCCACGTGGTTGTCGGCCAGCGGGATCACGTCGTACCAGTCGCCGCCGACCTCCAGGCCCACGGTGGTGGGCAGATAGCGGGCGACGGCCTCGCCGCCGGGCAGCGGGGGCAGCCGGCGGGGCAGCAGGGCGCGCTGGAGCATGCCGACCAGCTCGTGCTCGGCGTCGAAGGCGTGGGCGCGCATCAGGGCCTCGCCGGCCAGGCCGGCGGCGGCGGTGAGCAGGGCGCGTTCGTCGGAGCCGAAGTCGTGCGGGCTGTCCCAGCCGATCAGGCAGGCCCCGGCCATCCGGCCGCCGGCCGGCAGCGGGAGGATGGCGAGGCCGCCGGGGCCGACCTCGGCGAGGGCGGGTTCCAGGGTGGCCGCGGCGGGCCAGATCTGCGCCCGGCCCTCGCGCAGGGCGGCGGCGAGGGTGGGCATGGTGCGCACGGGGGCGTCGGGCCACTCGGTGCGCCACTCGCTGCGCCACAGGTCGGGCCACGACTCGGCGTCGGGCGGGTCGAGGACGGTGACGACCAGGCGCTCGTTCTCCAGTTCGGCCAGGGCGATCCGGTCGGCCTTGAGCGGCCCGCGCAGGGCGGTGACGACGGCCTGGCTGACGTCCTTGACCGTGAGGGCGGTGGCCAGGGCGGCGGCGAGCCGCTGCACCCGGACCACGTCGCTGACGTCGGAGCGGAGCGTGGAGGCGTCCGCGACGGTGCCGGCCAGGCGGGCCGGGCGGCCCTCGCCACCGGGCATCAGCCGGCCGCGCAGCCGCAGCCACTTGGGCGGGCCGGACGGCTGCAGGACCCGGAACTCCAGCTCCCGGTCGCCGATGGACATGTGGTCGGCCTCGACGACCGACATCAGGGCGGGCAGGTCGTCCGGCACGGTACGGCCCAGCAGCGTCTCGACCTTGCCGTCGAACTCGTCCCGGTCCATGTCGAAGAGGCCGAGGAGGCCGTCGCCGACGTCGATCCGGCCGGTGTCCATGGCCAGGCTGAACGCGTGGGCGGACAGTTCGCCGGTCTCGACGGCGGGCGGCGGGGCGGGCAGGGCGATCGCGTCGGCGACCAGGGCGAGGCAGGCCCGGTCCTCCGGTCCGAACCCGTCGTCCCGCTCGCTGGTCACGACCAGCAGTCCGGCGGCGCCGGGCACCGGCAGCGCGCCCAGCCAGAACTCCTGGGACGGGGTCCGCCGCGCCTCCGGGCAGTCGGCCAGTTCGTCGGGGCCGAGCCAGAGGGGCCGCCCGGTGCCGTACGCCTCCGCCGCCGGGGACTGCCCCACGGACGGATAGGCGTCCCGCAGCCCGTACAGGGTGCGGGGCAGGCCGGCCGACTCGGCGAGGCGCAGCACGGTCCCGTCGTCGCCGGGCGTGTACACCCCGGCGAAGGCCGCGCCGGCGAAGACCAGTGCCTGTTCGAGGACGCGGCGGAGTCGATCGGGTGCGCCGGGATCGCCCGTGAGCGTTTCGAGGGCGATTTCGGCGCGATCCGTTCTCGTTCCGCGTACCGCAGCGCCCTCACTGACCACGCCGCCATTACAGCGCTTATGAGGCGTCTGCGCAGCCCCTGTGACCGTTCCGTGGAGGCGCCGGGGCCACCGCGCTCGAAAGGCACCGGCCATGACGTGACCCGAGCGTTCCGCACGGCGAGCCGGTGACGGACATGACTGTCCGCGACCCGTTCGACGGCTGGGAGTGCCGGGAGGCCGACTGGCCGTGCTTCCGGTACTCGATGGCGAAGGGAAAGGGACGGTCGCCTCCGCCGCTTCGGAGAGCGGCATGGCCCGGTTCGGCGACGGCGACGGCGGCGGCCGCGGGCGGGCTCACACAGGGCGCGGTCGAGGCCGCCGGGCTCCGGCTGCGACGGCTCGACGGGGGGCAGGGGCCGGGTGCGCGTTGCGGTGCGGAGTTCCGGCCATCGGGGTGCGCGGGGGCGCACGCCCCTCGCCCGGATGCCGCTGCGGGCTGGGCTTCGGCTCCGGGGGCATGCGCCGGTGCGAAGGGGGTGCGTGCGCGAGCCGGTGCCGCTCTCGCCGTGCGCCGGTCGCCGCCAGGAGGGAGCCTTGATCCCGAGGACGCGACGCGCGGCCGGACGAGGAGGTGGTCGGGCGTGTCCGAAGGGATGGGGGCGCCTCCGGCCCCGGTGCGGGCGGGCGTGAGGGCGCAGGCGGCCGACGGCGCCCGGGCCGGCCGGCCCCTGTTGTCACTGGCACTGGCCTCGATGATGGAGGAGGTCCAGGCCCACTCCGGCGCGGTCTATCTGATGGCGGCCGACCAGCCGGTCCTGGAGATGGCGGTGGCCGCGGGGCTGCCCCGGGTCTTCGCGGCGCCCTGGGAGCGGGTCGGCCTGAGCGCGCCGATCCCGGTGGCGGAGGCGGTGCGCGAGCGGCGTCTGGTGTGGGTGGGCGGCGAGGAGGACATGGCGCGCCGGTACCCGCGGATCGCGGTGGTGCTGCCGTATCCGTTCGCGCTGGCCGCGCTGCCCGTGGCGACGGCGGAGACGGTGTTCGGGGCGGTGTACGTGACCTGGCCCGGCGCCCATCCGACGGTGCTGTCCGACCGGGAGCGGGAGGTGCTGACGGCGGGGTGCGACCGGCTGGCGGTGCGGCTGGAGCGGGCGGCCCGGGAGAACCGGGCGCTGTGGGCCGAGCCGGAGCCGCCGGAGCCGCAGCCGGCGCCGTCGGCCACGGGCCCGTCGGCCATGGTGGAGGCGGCGCGGATGGTGGGCCGGCTGCCGTACGGGCTGGCCTCGCTCGATGTGCACGGGCGGGTCGTCTTCGCCAACGGGGCGGCGGCGGAGCTGCTCGGCGTCCGGGTCGACGATCTGCTCGGCACCCAGCCGTGGGTGTCGGTGCCGTGGCTGAACGACCCGATGTACGAGGACCGCTACCGGGCCGCGCTGATCAGCCAGCATGTGACGTCGTTCGTGGCGCTGAAGCCGCCGGGCGACTGGCTGTCGTTCCGGATGTACCCGAGCACGAGCGGGCTGACCACCCGGATCAGCCGGGCGCGGGCGGTCGCCGAGATGGTGGGCGCGCTGCCGCGTGCCGAGGCGGCGGCCTCCCCCAGGCTGGTCACCATCTCGCAGGTGCTGAGCCTGGCCGGGGCGCTGACGGAGGCGGTCGGGGTGCAGGACGTGGTGCAGCTGGTGGCGGACGAGGTGGTGCCGGCCGTCGGCAGCCAGGCCCTGGTGGTCCTCGGGTCGCGGGGCGGCCGGCTGCACGTCCTGGGGCACCGGGGGTACGAGGATCCGCGGACCGTGGAGCGGTTCGACGGCGTTCCGCTGGCCGAACGGACGCCCGGCACCCATGTCCTGAACACCGGTGTGCCCGCGTTCTTCGAGTCACGGCAGCAGCTGGAGCGGCTGTACCCGGACCGGCGGGAGACCCCGGACGGGTTCGCCGCCTGGGCGTATCTGCCCCTGATCGCGTCGGGCCGGCCGGTGGGCACCTGTGTCCTCGCCTATGCCGAGCCGCACGCCTTTCCCGCCGACGAGCGGGCCGTGCTCACCAGTCTCGGCGGGCTCATCGCGCAGGCCCTGGAGCGGGCCCTGCTCTACGACGCGAAGAACCAGCTGGCGCACGGGCTGCAGGCGGCCCTGCTGCCGCACTCGCTGGCCCCGCCGCCCGGCATCGAGGCCGCCGCGCGCTATCTGCCGGCCATGCACGGCATGGAGATCGGCGGCGACTTCTACGACCTGGTGCCGACCCGCCCGCTGGCGGCGGCGGTGATCGGGGACGTCCAGGGGCACAACGTGACGGCGGCCGGGCTGATGGGCCAGATCCGCACCGGGGTACGGGCCTTCACGACGGTCGGGCAGACGCCGGAGGAGGTGATGCGCAGCACCAACCGGCTGCTGATCGACTTCGGCGCCGATCTGTTCGCGAGCTGTCTGTATCTGCGGCTGGACCCGGCGCGGGGCCGGGCGGTGATGGCGCGGGCGGGGCATCCGCCGCCGCTGCTGAGACGTCCGGACGGGCAGGTCCGGGTGCTCGACCTGGCCGGGGGCCCGCTGCTCGGGATCGACGCCGAGGCCACCTACCCGACGACCGAGGTCTCCCTCGCTCCGGGTTCGGTGCTCGCCCTGTACACCGACGGGCTTGTGGAGTCCCCCGGGGTGGACATCGAGGACGCGCTGGTCGATCTCGGCGAACTCCTCGCGGAGAGCGGCGACCAGCCGCTGGACAAGCTGGCCGACACGCTCGTGCGACACAGTGCGGCGGCGCAGGAGCGTGTCGACGACGTGGCCGTGCTCTTGCTCAGAGCACAGGACGACGGCTAGGCCGCCGACCGGACGCGGTCCGGCCCTCCCGCCGGAGGGCCGGACCGTCCGCTGTTCGACCGGAACCGCTGGCTGGGCCGATCAGCGGTTCTTGGAGTGGTGCGAGGACTCGTTGCTGTTGTCGCTCACGCCGGTCCCGGACTGGTCTCCCGTGCCGGTCTGGTCGCCGGTGCCGGTCGCCTCGCCGGTGCCCGTGTCGTCACCGGTGCCGGTGCCGCTCTGGTCGCCGGCCGTGGCCGAGGGGTCGACTGCCGTGGCGGACGGGTCGGCCGCGCCGCCGATCTGGTCGCCGCCGGCCTGGTCGCCCGTGCCGTCCGTGGCGGACGGGTCGGCCGTGGCACCGGCGTCACCGGCACCCGCGCCCGCGTCGCCGAGGGTGGCACCGGTGGCCTGCAGGGCGGTGGTCACCGGCTGGAAGAAGGTCTCGCCGCCGGAGGTGCAGTCGCCGCTGCCGCCCGAGGTGAGACCGACCGCGCCGCCGTCCTGGGTGAACAGCGAGCCGCCGCTGTCGCCGGCCTCGGCGCAGACGTTGGTCTGGATGAGACCGGTGACGGTGTCGACGCCGTTCGGGTCGGTCTCGCTCTGGAAGTTGACGGTGGCGTCGAGACCGGTGACCTGGCCGTCGTGCAGACCGGTGGTGGAGCCCATCCGGAACACCGTCGTGCCGACGGTCGCGTCCTCGGCCTGGTTGATGGCGACGGTCTGGCCGTTGCCTATGTTGACCTCGCTCGGCGCCTGGGTGGTGGCGTCGTTGTACTTGACCAGCGAGAAGTCGCCGTCGCCGGGGAACTGGGCCTGGTCGACGGTGGCGATGGGCTGGCCGCCCTCGGTGTCGGACCAGTCCTTGGCCGCGACCCCGCAGTGACCGGCCGTCAGGAAGGCGGGGCTGCCGTCCGAGGCGGTGACGTTGAAGCCGAGGGAGCAGCGGACCTCGCCGTCGGCCACCTGGGAGAAGATCGCGTCGCCGCCGGAGACGAAGGTCTTGAAGGTGCCCGAGGACTTCTTGAGGGTGGCCATGTTCGAGCCGAGGCTCTGGACCGTCGACTCCAGCGTGTCCCACTTGGAGCCGGTGACGGTGCTGTCGGCGGTGACCACGACCTTGTTGGTCTTCGGGTCGACGGCCCAGGCGGTGCCCGGGATGGTCGCCTTGGTCTTGAGGGTGGCGGCGGCCGCCTCCAGCGCGGAGTTGCTGTTCGCCACCTGGCGGACGACCGCGCCGGCCTTCTCGGCCTGGACGATCACGTTGTTGTCGCCGTTGATGACGTTGACGACGAGCTGCTGCTTGCCGCTGTCGTAGTAGGACCCGGCGAAGGCCTGGCCCAGCAGGTCTTGGAGCTGTGCGGCAAGATCCGAGGCGCCCGAGGCCTTCAGGGTCTTGGGAGCGGCTGCGGAGGCGTCGTTGTTGCCGTCCTGGGACGCGTTGGCGTTCGGCAGCAGAATGGCCGCAGCTCCGAGCGCCACGACACCGCCAACCGCTATGGCGGCCTTGCGCTTCGGAATTCGCTTGTGACTCAAACTTCTCGACCTCCAAGGGACGGAGTGTCTGCCGTAGTAGGGCAGTTGTTCGTGAGCGGCGCCTGGATGCACCTAGGTACGGGCGGGTCACGTGGTGCGTTCAATTCCGGTTCTTGACTTCCTCTCACCCATGGGAAATCGGCCACGGCGCGCGGGGCGCGGGGCAGTTGCGCGTGGCGTGGCGCGGGGCCGGGAACAATCCCCCATATGACGATGACCACCGCCGAAGCCGACAAGATCCTCTCCGCCAACTTCGCCCCCTGGGTGCTCGACCTCGGGCTGTCCGTCGCGTCGCTGGGCGAGGACCGGGCCGTGCTGCGTCTGCCCTGGTCGGAGCGGTTGTCCCGGGAGGGTGGCGGGCTGTCGGGGCAGGCGTTGATGGCGGCGGCGGACACGGCGACGGTGATCGCGGTCTCGGCGGCGCGGGGCGGCTTCGTACCGATGACGACGGTCCAGCAGTCGACGTCGTTCCAGCGCGCGGTGAGCGGTTCGGATGTCCTGATCGAAGCGGTGCTGACGAAACTGGGCCGGCGGATGGCTTTCGCCGACATCACCTTGTGCGACGAGCGGTCGGGGGCGCTCGCGGCCCGGGCGAGCACGGTCTACGCCCTGCTGGGCTGACGGAACCGACACGTTCAGCAATCGGTCAATGACGGTCCGTTGCGATCACGGACCGGAATCCTTGCTTCAGGGAATCTGCACATCCAATACCCAACCAAGTCACCGGAGGCAGCGGATCTGCACAACCGCACGCCCCCTGCCGCGCCTTTGGCGCGGAGTGCCGGATTCGCCACCGGGAGGGCAACCCTCGCCGCGGCGATGAAGTGGTGCGGCTTGTGAAGGAGTCGCCGACAAGGCGTGCGCACGCCTGCACGGATGAACCCTTCTGAGGCTCAAGTGCCCAGGTGAGACGCCTGGTTGATTGGATGCGCGGACCGCGGGCGTGCTTTGATCCATCGCACCGCAGGGACCGCCAAGGGCTCCCGGAAACGGGCGCCCGGCGCCCGCGGTTGCGGCCATCCGCTCGTCCCCACAGGGCCGTTGTTTCGTCCCGAAGGGCCGTATGGGGGGCCGTTCTCCCCCTTGTGAATATCCATATGAAGGGAAGTTCCATCATGAACTCCACCCCCCAGGTTGAGACCGTCGAGATCTCCGACGCCGAGCTCGACAACGTCTCCGGCGGCCTGTCCCTGAACGCCGTCGGCACCGTCACCGGCCTGGTGGACAGCGTTGCCCCGGTTTCCGGCCTGGTCAACACGGTCGTCGGCACGGTCGAGGGTGTCACCGGCCTGAACACCCAGCCGGTCACCAACCTGGTCGCCGGTCTCTGACCGCACCTCGTTGCCGCTGAGTCCCGGAGCCGGATCCCGGCCCCGGGACTCTCGGGCGTTCCCCAGCGCCCGTGCCCTCTGAAACACCCGTGTCTCTCCCCCAGGTGAGGGAAGTTCCGTGCAGTTCCGCCAACAGGCCCTCGCCAAGCTCCAGTCGACGGAGGAGCTGGATCTCCCCGTGCGGTTCGCCCGTCCGCAGGGCTGGCTCGCGCTGTCCGTCTCGGTCGTCGTGATGGCGGCCGCCTCGGTGTGGGCGGTGACCGGTTCGGTCGCCTCCACGGTGACCGCGCAGGCCATCCTCACCCACGGGCAGGGCAGTTACATCCTGCAGAGCCCGGTCGCCGGGCAGGTCACGGCCGTCCTCGCCGAGCAGGGCGAACGGCTGCCGGCGAACTCCCCCGTCCTGAAGGTCCGCACCGGCCAGGGCGACTCCGTCGTCCGCACGGTCGCCGCGGGCCGGATCAGCGCGCTCGCCGCGACCATCGGGCAGATCATCCAGACCGGCGCGAACGTCGCCGCCGTGGAGAAGATCGCCCACACCTCGGATCCGCTGTACGCGACGGTCTACGTCCCCGCCGAGAACGCCTCCGCCATCCCGGCCGACGCCCGGGTCGACCTGACCGTGTCGTCGGTGTCGACCCAGGAGTACGGAGTGCTGCGCGGCCGGGTGAAGTCGGTGGACCGCTCCGCCCAGTCGGCCCAGTCGATCGCCGCGTTCCTCGGCGACAGCCAGCTCGGCGACCAGTTCACCAGGAAGGGCCGCCCGGTGGCCGTCCTGGTCCGGCTGGAGGGGTCGAAGAAGACGAAGAGCGGCTACAAGTGGTCCTCGGCCGACGGGCCGCCCTTCGCGCTCGACTCCATGACCCTGGCCTCGGGTTCGATCCGGCTGGCCGACCAGCGTCCCGTCGATTGGCTGCTCCCGTGACCACCGCCCAGGAGACCCGCGGCCGCCGGCGCGCCGCCCCGCCCAAGCGACCGGTCCCCAAGGGCCGCGGCGGCACGGTCCGCACGCCCACCGTGCTCCAGATGGAGGCCGTCGAGTGCGGCGCCGCCTCCCTCTCCATGATCCTCGGCCACTACGGCCGCCATGTCCCGCTGGAGGAGCTGCGGATCGCCTGCGGTGTCTCCCGCGACGGCTCCCGGGCCAGCAACCTGCTGAAGGCGGCCCGCAGTTACGGCCTCACCGCCAAGGGCATGCAGATGGACCTGGCCGCCCTCGCCGACGTCCGGGCCCCGGCCATCCTGTTCTGGGAGTTCAACCACTACGTCGTCTACGACGGCATGGGCCGCCGCTTCGGCCGCCGGGGCGTCTACATCAACGACCCCGCCAAGGGCCGCCGGTTCGTGCCCATGGAGGAGTTCGACGGCAGCTTCACCGGTGTCGTGCTGGTACTTGAGCCGGGCGACGGCTTCGAGAAGGGCGGCCGCCGCCCCGGCGTGCTCGGCGCGATGCCGGCCCGGCTGCGCGGCACGGCGGGCACCATGCCGGCGGCGGTGCTGGCCAGCCTGCTGCTGGTGGTCGTGGGCGCGGCGGTGCCCGCGCTCAGCCGCCAGTACATCGACATGTTCCTCATCGGCGGCCAGACCTCGCTGCTCACCGTGCTGTTCGCCGCGATGGGCACCTGTGTACTCCTCACCGTGGCCCTGACCTGGCTGCAGCAGGCGAACCTGCTGCACGGCCGGATCGTCTCCTCCACCCTCTCCAGCGCCCGCTTCCTGCGCCATCTGCTGCGGCTGCCGGTCACCTTCTTCTCCCAGCGCAGCCCCGCCGACCTGGTCCAGCGCCTGCAGTCCAACGACCAGGTCGCCGAGACCCTGGCCCGTGACCTCGCGGCGGCCGGCGTGGACGCGGTGGTCGTCGTCCTCTACGCCGTGCTCCTCTACACCTACGACGCGCAGCTCACCTTCCTCGGCATCGGCGTGGCCCTGCTGAACATCGTGGCGATGCGCTTCGTCGTACGGCTGCGCGCGACCCGGACCGCGAAGCTGCGCGCGGACACCGCCCGGCTCACCAACACCTCGTACACCGGCCTCCAGCTGATCGAGACGATGAAGGCGACCGGCGGCGAGGACGGCTACTTCCGCAGGTGGGCCGGTCAGCACGCGGCCACCCTGGAGGAGCAGCAGCGGCTCGGGGTGCCGAGCGCCTGGCTGGGCGTGGTCGCGCCGACGCTCGCGACCGTCAACAGCGCGCTGATCCTGTGGATCGGCGGTATGCGGGCGGTCGAAGGGGGTATCTCGGTCGGTCTCCTTGTCGCCTTCCAGTCCCTGGTCACCCGCTTCACCGCTCCCCTCACCCGGCTGAACGGCGTCGCGGGCCGCATCCAGGACTTCGCGGCCGACGTGGCCCGGCTCAAGGACGTGGAGAACTTCCAGGCCGACCCGGTCTACGCCCGCCCGGGCGCGGACGGCTCGACCCGGCGGCTGCAGGGCCATGTCGAGCTGGAGAACATCTCCTTCGGCTACAGCCCGCTGGACAAGCCCCTGCTCACCGGCTTCGACCTGACGGTCGGCCCCGGCCGCCAGGTGGCCCTGGTGGGCGGCTCGGGCAGCGGCAAGTCCACGGTCTCCCGGCTGATCTCGGGCCTGTACGCCCCCTGGGAGGGCGTGATCCGCATCGACGGACAGCGCCTGGAGGACATCCCGCGCGGCGCGCTCGCCGCCTCCGTCTCCTTCGTCGACCAGGACGTCTTCCTCTTCGAGGGCTCGGTGCGCGACAACGTGGCGCTGTGGGACCCGTCGATCCCGGACGAGGC
This sequence comes from Streptomyces sp. NPDC048288, assembly GCF_043201555.1. Taxonomy (NCBI): domain Bacteria; kingdom Bacillati; phylum Actinomycetota; class Actinomycetes; order Kitasatosporales; family Streptomycetaceae; genus Streptomyces; species Streptomyces sp. NPDC048288. The sequence continues at coordinate 438,492 of NZ_JBICZD010000004.1, read as the reverse complement.
CGTGGTGGAGGCGCTGCGGGACGCGGCCCTGTACGACGTGGTGACGCGCCGGCCCGGCGGCATCCACAGCAGGGTCGAGCAGGACGGCCGCAACTTCTCCGGCGGTCAGCGCCAACGCCTGGAGATCGCACGGGCGTTGGTGCGCCGGCCCAGCATCCTCGTCCTCGACGAGGTGACCAGCGCGCTGGACGCGGAGACCGAGCTGACGGTCATGGACAACCTGCGCCGGCGCGGCTGCGCCTGCGTGGTGATCGCGCACCGGCTGAGCACGGTCCGCGACAGCGACGAGATCGTCGTGCTCCAGCACGGGACGATCGTGGAGCGCGGTCGGCACGACGAGTTGGTGGCACACGGCGGGGCGTACGCCGCACTGGTCAGGGAGCGATGAGATGACGACCACGGACGGAGGCGACCTCGTTCTCGGCGCGCTCGGCTCGCTGGGCTCCCGGATCGACTGCGCCGGTTTCAACCGCCTCGACCTCGAAGGCCCGCAGACGCTGTGGCTGGTGGCGTCCGGCGCCCTGGACCTGTTCGCGGTGGACGCCGAACAGCAGGGCCACTGGCACCACTTGGGGCGGCTGGAGGCGGGCGCGCTGCTGCTCGGTCCGGTCTCGGGGCCTCAACACACGCTGGTGGCCCGCCCGTTGCGGGACTGCGTGGTCCACCGCATCGGCCTGCGCGAGCTGTACCAGCCGGCCGGCACCCAGACCTGGTCCTACGACGAGTACGGCAACCCCCAGTACGTACCGCCGACCACGAGCCCCCTGGAGTACGCCCTCGCCCTCGGCGTCGGCCGCGGCCTGTCCATCCTCTTCCAGGCCCCGATGACCGCGAGCGAGCGCGCCGCGGCCCCCACCGACGACGACGTCTTCTGGATGCAGGTGCCGCCCGGCAGCGTGCAGTACGGCTCGCTGTACGGCGCGGAGGCGGCGGCCGACCTGCTGATGGACCCGGCCCTGTGGCAGAGCATGGTCGACCAGCAGTACCGGCTGCTGACCACCCTGGACCGCTGGATCGAGCAGCTGGAACGCACCCACGAGACGCGTACGGCGGCCGGTATCAAGGCCGGTGAGGCGGTCCGCGCCCAGGCCGACCGGACGCTCCTCGCCTCCATCGGCAAGGCGGCCAAGCGCACCACGGCCGCCGACGCCGACGCCTCCTACGCGGCCTGCAGGCTGGTCGCCCAGGCGACCGGCATCACCCTCGCCGAGCCCGCGCAGAGCGGCGCGGGACCGGCCGGGAGCGACCGCGTCGACCCCATCGAGCGGGTGGCGCTGGCCTCCCGGGTACGGACCCGGGCCGTACGCCTGGACGGCAGCTGGTGGCGGGACGACGTCGGACCGCTGGTCGGACACCGCGCCCTGTCCGGGGCGCCGGTCGCGCTGCTGTGGCGGCGCGGCGGCTATGTGGCCGTCCATCCGGCGACCGGCCGGGAGACGCCGATCGAGAAGGCGAACGCGGAGGAGTTCGAGCCGCGCGCGGTGATGTTCTACCGCCCGCTGCCCGACAAGGCACTCAGCCCGCTGGGCCTGCTCCGGTTCAGCCTCCAGGGCACCCGCGGCGACCTCGGCGGGCTGCTCCTCGCCGGGCTGGTGACCGTCGCGATCGGCTCGCTGGTGCCGATCGCCACCGGCAAGGTGCTGGGCGACTACGTGCCGAAGGCCCAGACGAACCTCATCGTGCAGGTCTGCCTCGCGGTGATGATCAGCGCCGTGGTGTCGGCCGCGTTCACACTCCTGGAGAACCTGACCATCCTCCGGCTGGAGGGCCGTATCGAGGCGACGCTCCAACCCGCCGTCTGGGACCGGCTGTTGCGGCTGCCCACGAAGTTCTTCACCCAGCGCTCGACCGGTGAGCTGGCGAGCGCGGCCATGGGCATCAGCGCGATCCGCCGGCTGCTCGCGGGCGTCGGCCCGGTGGTCGCCCAGTCGGTGACCGTCGGCGCGATGAACCTGGGCCTGCTGTTCTGGTTCAGCGTCCCGATGGCCCTGGCCGCGCTGGGCATGCTCGTGGTCATCGCCGCGCTGTTCCTGGGACTCGGGCTGTGGCAGGTGCGCTGGCAGCGCAAGCTGGTGGTGCTCGGCAACAAGCTGAACAACCAGGCCTTCCAGACCCTGCGGGGCCTGCCGAAGCTGCGGGTGGCGGCGGCCGAGAACTACGCGTACGCCGCCTGGGCGGGCGAGTTCGCGCGCAGCCGTGAACTCCAGCAGAAGGTGGGCCGGATCAAGAACCTCACCACGGTCCTCGGCTCGGTCTACCTCCCGGTCTGCACCCTGCTGATGTTCATGCTGCTCGCGGGCCCGGCGAAGGGCGCCATGGACGCGGCGGCCTTCCTCACCTTCAACACCTCGGTGACGATGCTGCTCACCTCGGTCACCCAGCTGACCGGCTCCTTCGTGTCGGCGGTCGCCGCGCTCCCCCTCTTCGAGGAGATCAAGCCGGTCCTGGAGGCCGCCCCCGAGGTCCGCACCGCCAGCACCCGCCCCGGCCCGCTGTCCGGCGCGATCGAGGCCCGCCGCCTGTCCTTCCGGTACGCCGACGACGGCCCCCTCGTCCTCGACGACGTCTCCTTCGACATCCGCCCGGGCGAGTTCGTGGCGATCGTCGGCCCCAGCGGCTGCGGCAAGTCCACCCTGCTGCGGCTGCTGATCGGCTTCGACAAGCCGGTCTCGGGGAGCGTCCTGTACGACGGCCAGGACCTGGGCGCGCTCGACCAGTCCGCCGTCCGCCGCCAGTGCGGGGTGGTGCTCCAGCACGCGCAGCCGTTCACCGGCTCGATCCTGGACGTCATCTGCGGCACCGAGCCGTACACCCCCGAGGAGGCGATGGCGGCGGCCGAGATGGCGGGCCTCGCCGAGGACATCAAGCGGATGCCGATGGGGCTGCACACGATCGTCTCCGGCAGCGGCGCGATCTCGGGCGGTCAGCGGCAGCGGCTGATGATCGCCCAGGCGCTGATCCGCCGCCCGCGCATCCTCTTCTTCGACGAGGCGACCAGCGCGCTCGACAACGACACCCAGCGCACGGTCATCGAGAGCACCCGCAAGCTGAACGCCACCCGGATCGTCATCGCCCACCGGCTGTCGACGGTCATGGACGCCGACCGGGTGATCGTGATGGAGGACGGCAAGGTCGCCCAGCAGGGCCCGCCGGCCCAGCTGCTCGCCGACACCGGCGGCCGGCTGCACGAGCTGGTGCGGCGGCAGCTGGCGTGACCGGTCAGGCGTCGATGCCCGGGATGGGGGCACCGGAGGGCACTCCCGCATCGAGATAGCCCTGGTAGTACTCCTTCCAGGGCGCGTTGACGCCCGCGTGCGGACCCTCGAAGCGGTCGCCCCGGGCCTTGGCGTCGAGGGCGGCGAGGCAGACCTCCCAGCCCGCGCTGTCGCGGGCGGCGGTGTTCTCCTCGCTCGGCACATGGGTGAGGGTGAAGCGGGTGCGGCCCTCGCCGTCCGCCGCCAGGTCGAAGCGGATCTCGTCGCCGCCCCAGTCGAAGGCCAGGTGGCGGGGCGGGTCGACGGCGAGCACGGTGCCGTGGGACTCGGGCATGTTCGGGTCGCCGGTGAACTTGACGGCGCCGCCGGGCCGCAGGTCGATCTCGGCGCGGGAGGGGAACCACTCGGCGAGTTCGTCCGGGTCGGTGACGAAGTGCCAGACGCGGTCGACCGGATGGCCGTAGAGGCGGCTGAAGCGGACGGCCGGGCGGCCGTCGTCGAGGGTGACGTAGGTGCCGGTGAGGTCGGCGGGCATGGGGATCAGTCCTTCGGGGAGGGTTCTTCCGGGTCGTCCGTCGACGCGGCCGTCTCGTCGAGGCGGCGCCCCAGGGTGTCCAGGCCGCGGTTCCACAGCCGGCGGTAGGGGGCCAGCCAGGCGTCCAGCTCGGCGATGGGGGCCGGGTCGAGGGCGTAGACCCGGCGCTGGGCGTCCTGCCGTACCCGGACCAGGCCGGCCTCCCGCAACACCTTGAGGTGCTTGGAGGTGCTCGGCTGGCTGAGGCCGCATGCGTCCACGATCTCGCCGACGGGGCGGGAGCGCTCCAGGAGGAGGCCGACTATGGCCCGCCGGTGGGGGTCGGCGAGGGCGGTCCAGAGGGTGTCTTCGGACATGGATCCAATATGCCTTCACGGTTATATGCCTGTCAAGGAATACACAGGAGGCGTGACGGACATACGAACAGTTGCGGGCGGTGGGGGCTGGTCGCGCAGTTCCCCGCGCCCCTCAGGTGGGGGGACCGGCCGTTGCCTGCCAGTTCAGGAGGGTTGCCAGTGCGCGGATCGCTGCCGCGAAGGGGGCCGGAGCGCGCAGGTACTCCATGTGGATGCCGGGGAACTCCGCCCACGGGGCGTCGATCCTGCGGGCGATCTCGATCGACGGGCGGGCGTAGTACGCGCCACGATCCTCACTGCCCGCACCGAGCACGACCGGGAACGGTGCCGAGCGCAGCGCCTGTTCGTCGGGGCGGAAGGAGGCGAGGGCGGGCCATTCGGCGGTGAAGAGGTGGTCCTGGTTGGCGAGGAACCGTTTCCAGAGGTCGTCCGGCCAGCGGTAGGTGCCCTCACCACGGACTCCCCGTGCGAAGTGGCGGCCGGCGGCCGGTCCTCCGCCCCGCGCGTGGACCGCGGCCAGTTCCGGGAAGAAGGCGCGGGCCGGGTCCCCGTCGGGCAGGACGTTGACGGCCGGGGGCTCATGGGCGACGAGCCCCGACATCACCTCCGGATGACGGGCCGCCAGGGTGAGGCCGATGATCGCGCCGGCGCTGCTGCCGAAGACCAGGGCGTGCCCGCCGGCCAGGGCCGCGATGACCGCGCGGGCGTCCGCCGCCTGTTCGTCGAGGGTCGTCGGCGTGCCGTCGCGGCCGGTGCTGCGGGAGTTGCCGCGCCGGTCGTAGGTGATCACGGTGAAGGCGTCCGCGAGGTCCTCGGCGACCGCCGCGTAGTAGCCCGCGTCACCGCCCGCGCCGCTGATCATCAACAGGGCCGGACCGGCACCCCTGACCTCGTAGTAGAGGTCCGCGCCGGCCACCGCGAGCATGCCGTCGACCATGATCGGCCCCCTTCCCCAGCGAAACGTTGCCGTTTCGCTGAAAGTGGTCTAGTCTCGATGTGTACGAAACCGTTTCGTTCGCGACGCGCCAACGGGCCGTCATGGCGAGGCGGCTTCTTGGTGAATCCCGAACGACTTCCCTGGAGTAGTTCTCCCATGTCTGAGAAGACTCTGACCGACGACGCCCACGTCGGCACCGCAGAAACGCCACCGGCGGACACCTCGTCCAAGCGGTGGTGGATCCTCGCGGTCGTCGCCGTCGCCCAGCTCATGGTGGTGCTCGACGCCACCATCGTGAACATCGCCCTGCCGTCCGCGCAGGCGGACCTCGGCTTCTCCGACGGCAACCGGCAGTGGATCGTCACCGCGTACGCCCTCGCCTTCGCGTCCCTGCTGCTGCTCGGCGGCCGGATAGCGGACCTGTTCGGCCGCAAGACCGCCTTCCTCGTCGGAGTCGTCGGCTTCGCCGCCGTCTCGGCACTGGGCGGTGCCGCGAACGGCTTCGGCATGCTGGTCACCGCGCGCGCCCTGCAGGGTGCCTTCGGCGCGCTGCTCGCACCGGCCGCGCTCTCCCTGCTCAACACCACGTTCACCGACGCCAAGGAACGGGCGCGGGCGTTCAGCGTCTACGGCGCCATCGCCGGTGCCGGCGGCGCGGTCGGTCTGCTGCTCGGCGGTGTGCTGACCGACGCCTTCGACTGGCGCTGGACCCTGTACGTGAACGTCGCGATCGCCGTCGTCGCCTTCGCCGGCGGCATGATGCTGCTGCACAACCACCGCGACGCCCAGAACTCCAAGCTGGACGTGCCGGGCACGGTCCTGGTCGCCGCCGGTCTGTTCGCCCTGGTGTACGGCTTCTCCAACGCCGAGACGCACGACTGGGGTTCGCCGCTGACCTGGGGCTTCCTGCTCGCGGGCGGTGTGCTGCTGGCCGCCTTCGCCTGGTGGCAGACCAAGGCCTCGCACCCGCTGCTGCCGCTCGGCATCCTGCTGGACCGCAGCCGGGGCGCGTCCTTCCTGGCCGTCCTGATCTCCGCCGGCGGCATGTTCGGCGTGTTCCTCTTCCTCACCTACTACCTCCAGCTCAACCTCGGCTTCAGCCCGACCAAGACCGGTGTGTCGTTCCTGCCGATGGTCGCCGCGCTGATGGTCGCCGCGCAGCTCGGCACCACGGCCCTGCTGCCGCGGATCGGCCCGAAGGTGCTCGTACCGCTGGGCTTCGCCATCGCCGCGGCCGGCATGGCCTGGCTCACCGGGATCGGCACGGGATCCAGCTACGTCAGCGCCGTCCTGCCGCAGGTGATCATCGTCGGCTTCGGCCTCGGCCTGGTCATGCCGGTGACCATGCAGCTCGCCACGGGCGGGGTGACCGCCGATGAGGCCGGTGTCGCCTCCGCGACGGTCAACGCGATGCAGCAGGTGGGCGGTTCCATCGGTACGGCGCTGCTCAACACGCTGGCCGCGAGCGCGGCGACGGACTACCTGGCCGGGCGGGACGCGACCAGCAAGCTGGTGCAGGCGCAGGCGACGATCGAGAGCTACACCACCGCGTTCTGGTGGTCGGCCGGGCTGTTCGCGGCGGGTGCGGTGATCGCGTTCCTGCTGTTCCGGCCGGGTGTGCCGGAGCAGGATGCCGACGCGGCGCCGGTCGTGCACATGTAGCTTCCGCAGAGCCGCGGGTACTGAGGGGTCGCCGTCAGCAGGGAGACGGTGGCCCCTCGCCGTTGTTCTCTGCGGGTGCGCTGTGGCTGGTCGCGCAGTTCCCCGCGCCCCTTACGAGGCGCTTCAGTCAAGCCATTTGACATAAATTCACCGTGTCGAGTGAACCCGATCTTGCGCGGGTGCCAGCAGGGATGACACGCGCTCCCAGTGGGTAACAACCGGGCCCATACCCGCCCCGGCGAGGTGGAGCGCTGAGATGACGTCGGAAGCCGTTGACCCCGGGCTGCCCGCCGCCAACTCCTGTGCGCGTACCCGGCGAGGGGGGCCGTACCTCGTCGTCGAGGTCTTCGGCGAGGTCGACATCGCCACCGAGGAGCTGGTCGCCGAGCATCTGCTCGCGGCGACCGCGGAGGCCGAGCCCGATGTGCTGGTCGATCTGCGGCGGATCGGGTTTCTCGACTGTTCGGCGCTCAGGGTGCTGTGCCGGGCCGAGGCGCGGGCCAGGGAGCGTGGCGGGCGGCTGCGGCTGGTGTGCGAAGGGCCCCAGGTGCCGCGGCTGTTACGGGCCTCCGGGCTGCTGGGGCGGTTTCCGCCGCTCCCCGGGTTTCCCCGGGACGGGAGCGCCGGGGAGCGGCGGTGATGCCGGAGGTCGGCGGGCGGCCCCACTCCGCCCGTCCGACCTCCGGTGCGAGATCGCAGGTGCCCCGCTCCAGGGGCCGCACTCCCCAGTTGCGGACCTGTCCGGCAGTCACGAGGACCATGCGATCCCGGGCTCTCAGAAGGCGAAGACGCTCGCCCCGTAGGAGTCCCTCATGCACTGGTTGCCGAAGGTGCGCTCGTAGGAGACGCGCTTGCCCTGCCAGACGCCTTCCACCGTGACCACGACGGGGTCGTAGAGCTTGGTGCACCACACGTCGGTTCTCGGCGCCAGCGCGTCGAAGTCGCCGCCGGCGCCGCGTAGTTCGGCGCAGGCCTGGGCGGCGGCCGGGTGCGTGCCGGAGGCGCCCGGGGCACAGGTGAGGGTCACGGCGCGTTCGGGAGTGGCGGTGGCCGCCTCGCTGCCGTGGCCGGTGGTGAGCACCAGGGCCGAGGGAGCGTAGAGCGAGCTCGGGGTGGCGACGGCGGCCCCGGTCAGGGGTCCGCAGACGGCGGCGGCCGTGAGGCCGAGGGTCGCTGCCCAGCGCGCGGTGGTTCGCATTGTGTGCATCCTTCCGCTTGATTCGACGGGTGCCGCCCTCGGCCCGGTGGGTGCCGGGGCGGCGGGCGCCACTCTGCCGACTCCGGCGTCGAAACACACATCGAACCCACAGCTTTCAGTAACCTTGCGTATTGAATCAGTGGCGTGAAGTCACGGAATTCGAACGCGTCGACCGCTCAACGGAGCGGTTCTTGATCGCTCGAAGCGGCCAGATGGCCGGATCCCGCTACCTCGTTAATCGTCCTGAAACATTCCGCTTCCGCTGTGGGCGGAGTTCCCGGCAAGCCCTTGCCTTTGGACTGCAACGGAGTAATCGTCATTACATGATTACTCAGGAGCAACGAGACAAGCTGCGCGGCTGGTTCGCCGGCCGGTTGCCCGACGACCTCTTCGAGGAACTGGTCGAGGTGACGGCCGACCGCGAGGAGGTCACCGTCATCGGGCGGATCCCCGGACCCAGGCTGGCGGACGGGGTGCCGGACGCCGAGCGGCAGGCCGCCGTACAGGGCCGCATCCAGGAGTTCCGGGAGCGCACCCGGGAGAGCCGGATGGCCGTGGCCCGGGAGGCCGAGCACCGGTTCGGGCACAAGGTGTCCTGGGGCGTGGAGTGCGACGGGCGGCGGGCGCTGTTCACGCATGTCGCGGCGCCGGTCATGACCCGGCTGCGCCAGCCCGAGCGCCAGGTGCTGGACACCCTGATCGCCGGGGGCGTGGCACGCAGCCGCAGCGAGGCGCTGGCCTGGTGCGTACGGCTGGTGCAGAAGCACACGGACGACTGGCTCGCCGAACTGCGCGAGTCGCTGGAGCACGTCGAGCGGGTCCGGGCCCAGGGACCGGACGCGGAGGAAGACTGAGGCCCGGACTACCCCCGGCCTGCGGCGAGCGCCGCGAGCCGCCGCCCAAGGGCGGTGTACGGCCCCGCACATACCGACGAGTATGGTCGCCACGACGCGTACTCGACGTGGAGAGGCGGGGCGGATGGCCAAGCACTGGGCGGACTTCCAGTACGAGATCTATCTCAACGGGATGACGGGCGCGGTACCGCGGCTGCCCACCGATCTGACCCGCCTGGAGGAGCTGACCGAGCGGCGGCTCGGGCCCGGCCCGGTGGGCTATGTGGCGGGCGGCGCCGGCGACGGCGGCACGATGCGCGCCAACCGGTCCGCCCTGGAGCGGCGCCGCATCGTGCCGCGCATGCTGCGGGACGTCGGGGAGCGGGACCTGGCGGTGGAGGTGCTGGGCCGCGCGCTGCCGGCCCCGTTGGCGCTGGCGCCCGTCGGCGTGCTGTCGATCATGCACCCGGACGCCGAGTCCGCCGCCGCCCGGGCCGCCGCCGCGCACGGCGTGCCGTTCGTCCTCTCGTCCGCCTCCAGCACGCCGATGGAGGAGGTGGCGGAGGCGATGGGGGACGCGGAGCGGTGGTTCCAGCTGTACTGGGGCCGGGACCGCGAGGTGACGAGGAGCTTTCTCGGGCGGGCGCGGGCGGCCGGGTTCTCGGTGCTGGTGGTCACGCTCGACACGCCGTTGCTGTCCTGGCGCCCGCGCGATCTCGACCAGGCGTATCTGCCGTTCCTCAACGGGGTGGGCACCGCCAACTACTTCACCGACCCGGCGTTCCGGGCAGGGCTCGCCAAGCCGGTGCACGAGGACCCCAACGCGGCCGTGCTGCACTTCCTCGGCCTGTTCGGGAACCCGAGCCACACCTGGCCGGACCTGGCCTTCCTGCGGGAGCACTGGGACGGGCCGATCGTCCTGAAGGGCGTGTTGCACCCGGACGACGCCCGACTCGCCGTCGACGCCGGGATGGACGGGGTCGTGGTGTCCAACCACGGCGGCCGGCAGGTGGCCGGTTCGGTGGCCGCGGCCGACGCGCTGCCCCGGGTCGCCGCGGCGGTGGGCGACCGGCTGACCGTGCTGTTCGACAGCGGGGTGCGCACCGGGGACGACGTGTTCAAGGCGCTCGCGCTGGGGGCGAAGGCGGTCCTGCTGGGGCGGCCGTACGTCTACGGGCTCGGCCTCGACGGACAGGCCGGCGTGGACCATGTGATCCGCTCGCTGCTCGCCGAGTTCGACCTCACCCTCGCCCTGTCCGGACACTCCACCCCTGCCGCGATCACCGCGGCGGACCTGATCGAGGAGTCCGCGTGACCGCCCCGAAGAACGTCCTCGCCGTCATCCCGCCGCACGTCGGCGGCCGGGCGGCCGGTGCCGGGATGGCGTCCCTGTTCCCCGCCGACGCGAAGGTCACCGTCGTCGAGTCGGCCGGTGAGGACCCGGCGGCGCTGCGGGCGGCACGCGTCGTGATCACCGCGCTCGCCCCGGTGACCGCCGAACACCTGGCCGCCGCGCCGGAGCTGGAGCTGGTGCAGTGCGCGAGCCACGGCTTCGACTACGTCGACACGGAGGCGGCGCGGGCGCAGGGCGTGTCCGTGTGCACGATCGGCTCCAGCGGGGCCGAGGCGCAGAACGTGGCCGAGCAGACCTTCGCGCTGATGCTGGCCCTGGCCAAGCAACTGGTCCCCGCGCACCAGGCGTTGGCCGAGGGCGACTGGGCGCTCCCCCGGCTGCAGCGCTCGCTCACGGAGCTGTCCGGCAAGACGCTGGGCATCGTGGGGCTCGGCCAGATCGGGCAGCAGGTCGCCCGGCGGGCGGCGGCCTTCGACATGACCGTCCTGTACACGCAGCGCCGGCGAGCGTCCGAGGAGACGGAGGAGCGGTACGGGGGTGCGCGGTACGTCCCGCTGGAGGAGCTGCTGGCCGCCGCGGACTATGTGACATTGCACTGCCCCCTCACCCCCGAGACCCGCCACCTCCTCGGCTCCGAGCGCCTCGCCCTCCTGAGGCCGACCGCGTTCGTGGTCAACACGGCCCGGGGTGCGCTCATCGACCAGGAGGCCCTGGCCGACGCGCTGGAGAAGGGCACCCTGGCCGGGGCGGGCCTGGACGTCTTCGACCCCGAACCGCCCACCCCGGCCCTGCGGTTGCTGCGCGCCCCCCACGTGGTCCTGTCACCCCACGTCGGGGGCGTCACCCGGGAGACCCTGATCCGGATCGCGCTGGCCGCCGTCCAGAACGTCCTGGACTTCCTGGCGGGCAGCGCACCCCGCGACATCGTGAACGGGGCCCCGGCCCGGACCTAGTTCCCGGACAGTTCCGCCGGCTGGGCCGACGGGCCGCCGGTCCCGGCGATGGAGAAGGAGCCGGTGCTCTGGGACGGGGTCGGCGCGTCGGTCAGCCAGCGCTGGCCGCTGGAGTGGTCGCGGACCTTGACGACGACGTCGGCGTCGGGGTCCACCCCGGCCGTGGCGAGGGCGAGGGTCTCGTCCCAGCGGGGCAGCAACTCGCCCTGGACGGTGAGGTCGTAGCGCACGTCCTGACCGCGCTCGGCGTCGGCCGCGGCGCAGGTACCGAGGATGACCACCCCGCCGTCGGCGTGCGAGTCCAGGCACAGGTCGTGATCGGCCGCGCTGCGCACCTCGCCGTCGCTCTCGTACGTCCACAGCTGGGTCCCGGACGTCGAGCACACGGCGAGGACGACGCTCGCCCCGGCCCGCGGCGCGCCCTTGATGTCCAGGCAGAGCTGGGCGGCCTCGTTGCGCAGCCGGGTCTGGTGGTCGGCGGTGGGCAGCCGGGCCGTGCCGGAGGTGGGCGTCACGTCCGGGTCGGTGTCGCCGGGGATCTGGCCGGCGGTCGCGACGGCGTCGCTGCCGTCGCCGCCGCCCGAGAGCGCGCTGACCGCGAGCACGGAGGTCAGCAGTCCCGCGCCGGCGACGCCGACGCTGGTGAGCAGGGTCTTGGAGGACCAGGAGCCGGGCGGGCGGCGCACCTGCACGGGGATCCGGGCCAGGATCCGCGTCCGGGCGGTGGCGCGCCGGCGCCCGCCTCCGGAGCGCCGCGAGGAGGAGCGGGTACGCGGGGTGTCGGGCTCGGCGCCCTTGCGTCCCGGGCGCGAGTCGAGGTAGCGGCGGGCTCCCCAGCCGAGCACCGCTTCGACGAGCAGCACCCCCAGACCGCCCTCGACGAGACCGAGTTGTTCGGCGGCGGCCCGGCAGTAGGGGCACTCCGCGAGATGCTCCTGGACGTCCGGGAGCAGGGCGCCGCCGCGGCGGAGCGGAACGTCCAGCAGCCGGTTGTAGTAGCGGCACTCGGTGGACGGCGCGAGGTCCCGGTGGGCGCGGACACAGCCCTCGCGGAATTTCTCCCGGGCGTCTTCGAGAGCGGCCGATGCGGTTGCCGTGTCCATGCCCAACAGACCGGCGGGTACGGTTATGGGTTCGGCCTCGACCTCGGTGTGCCACAGCAGACTCTGGGCGAGCGCCGGAAGGCCCAGGAATGAACGCTCCGCGAGGGCGCGGTTTTCCGGTGCCATGGGCTTCGTGGCACGCATGCCACGGCCGCCGGCCGGCTTCCCGAGGTCGGGGAGAACCTCCGCTATTCGGTCCTCCGCGGACCAGTTGGCGACCGTGTCCCGGACCGTGACCAGCAGTCGGGGCCGCAGCGCGTCGGCGGTCTCGCCGAGGGTCACCCGGTCGAGGACCTGGTGGAAGGCCGCGGCCGCGACCATGTGGGAGACGGGACCGGAGGCCGCGAGGCAGATGACCGCGTACTCCTGCACGGGACGCCAGTGCCGGGCCATGAGCAGCGCGGCGGACCGGGAGGCCTCGATGTCGGATCCGGCTCGCAGCGGGGCGGCGAGGGACTCGTCGGACTCCCCCGCACCACCGCCCGGCGGCGGATAGGGAGGGCGAGGCGGGTGGGGGGTGGGCACTGAGCGGATTCCTTTGGTGCGTGTGGTGCGCACCTTTTTCGGTGCGCTTGCGGAGAGCGGAAATTCGCCGAGACGGTGTCGGTCTCGTTCCCCAACTGCCGAATAGGCCCCGGCCATTCCCCCCGCGTGGATGATTCACCCTCGCACAAGTCTCACACAAGCAACAAGGCGCCCGTACAACATCGACAGCATTGACAGAATGTCAGAAAGGCGGGTGCCGCCATTGTCCGGTCACGGCCGTATTCACTTTCCGCACACCCCGTGTGAACAGCGCGCACACTCCGGCCCCCCGCGCACGCTCCCGGCCCGGCTGCCCGAGGAGTCCACTGATGTCCGGCCCTCCTCGCAAGGCCCCGCACGGAAAGGCGGCTCTTCCGCGCGAAACAGGCCGCCGGCCCCGTTCCTCCCGCCCTCGGCCGGCGGCCTTCGAGGGCGGTGGCGGCTCTCCCCGCACGTCCGGGCGGGTCAGAGCTGCCAGGAACGGAGCCGGTCCGCCGCGGCGTAGACGTCCGCCTTGCCGCTCATCAGGTCGCGGGCGAGGTCGACCAGGGCGCCGTACGGCGGGTCGATGCCGGCGCCGCTGACGAACATGTAGGCCACGGCGGTCGCGCAGGCGAACCGGGCGTTGGCCGCGGGCAGCGGCTTGAGCAGGGCGAGGGTGTGCAGCAGCGCGGCGGCCCGCCAGGCCGGGTCGGAGTCCACGCCGAGCCGGGGCGGGTCGACCCGGTGCCGGGCGACGGCGGCGACCAGCGCGGAGAAGTCGTTCACCGTGGGCTGGTCCGGCAGCACTTCCTCGTGGCGCTGGAGCAGCCACGGCACGTCGATATGGATGACCGGCGGCATCACTCAGGCGGCCTCGCCCTTCGTGGGCGGCTCGTCGTCGGGGAACGCGGCCGCGAACTCGGCGGCGTGGGCCGCGAAGAAGCGGCGGAACTCCTCCGCCCCCTCCTGCAGCGCCCGGTGCCGGGCGATGTCGGCGGCGGCCGCCTCCCGCACGAGGGCCTTCATGGACGTACCGCGCTCCTTGGCGATCTGCCGGAGATCCTCTAGCTCGCGGTCGCTGAACTCCACGTTGAGAGCTGGCATGCCCTTCACGGTACCGCGCGGGTACTTACCCGTAAATATCCGCAGGTCAAGACCGACCCAGTGAGGTACCTCCGGCGGTCGAGCACCGCGTCCGTTTTCCGCCGGTCGGGCCGCCCGTCCGGCGTCACACTCGATCTCACGACGTCATGGAGGAGCGAGGAGGATCCCATGGACGTGTCCACCGTGTACGACAGCCCGCTGGGCGAACTGCGGCTGACCGGCGAGGAGACACCCGGCGGTGTCGTCCTCACCGCCCTGTCGCTCACCGGACAGCCGATCAGGCCGGCCGACCGCGCCGACCGGCTCTTCACCGAGGCGTCGCGGCAGCTGGACGCCTACTTCGCCGGCCGGCTCACCCGCTTCGACCTTCCGTGCGCCGCCCGCGGCACGGACTTCCAGCAGAGCGTGTGGCGGGCGCTGGACGACATCCCGTACGGCACCACCACGACGTACGGCGAACTGGCCGCCCTGCTGGGCGTGGAGCGGGCCGAGATCCGGGCGGTGGGCGCGGCGGTCGGCGCCAATCCCCTGCTCCTGATCCGCCCCTGCCACCGGGTGATCGGCGCCGACGGCTCGATGCGCGGCTACGCGGGCGGGGTCGAGAACAAGGTACGGCTGCTCACCCACGAGGGCGCGCTGCAGCCGATGCTCGGCTGAGGAAGGAGGAAAGGAGGAAGGGAGCACCGTCATGATCCGCACCGCCATGCCCCTCACGCCCGCCGTTCCCCTCACGCCCGCCGAGGCCCGCCGCCGGGTGGCCGGTACCGACTGGGCCGCGCTCGCCGCCGAACTGGACGAGCACGGCTGCGCGCCGACCGCTCCCCTGCTCGGCCCCGAGGAGTGCCGCGAACTGGCCGCCCGCTACGAGGAACCGGAGCTGTTCCGCACCACGGTGGACCTGGCCCGGCACCGGTTCGGCTCGGGCGAGTACCGCTACTTCACCCACGACCTGCCCGGGCCGGTGGCCGCGCTGCGCGCCGCGCTGTACCCCCGGCTGCTGCCGATCGCCCGGGACTGGGCGGCCCGGCTGGACCGCCCGGCCCCGTGGCCCGACGCCCTGGACGCGTGGCTGGCGCGCTGCCACGCGGCAGGCCAGGACCGCTCCGCCCAGATCCTGCTGAGCTACGGCCCCGGCGACTGGAACGCCCTGCACCGGGACGTCTTCGGCGACCTGGTCTTCCCGCTCCAGGTGGTGATCGGCCTCGACGCGTACGGCGAGGACTACACGGGCGGCGAGTTCCTGATGGTCGAACAGCGCCCCCGCGCCCAGTCCCGGGGCACGGCCACACCGCTCCGGCAGGGCCACGGCCTGGTGTTCACCACCCGCGACCACCCCGTGCGCACCCGGCGCGGCTGGTCGGCCGGAGCGGTGCGGCACGGGGTGAGCACCGTCCGCACCGGCCGCCGCCGCACCCTGGGACTGGTCTTCCACGACGCGTCCTAGCCGCGCCCCTGGTCCGCCGCGAAGGACGCCGTCCAGGCCAGGGCGGCGTTCCGGTCGACGGCCGTCTGGTTGGTGGACCAGGACTGGATGTCGGCCGCCGGTCCGGGCGGGACCGGCGGCCGTCGCCCGTCCCGCCCGTCCCGCCGGATTGCTGGGGTCGCTCGGACCGCTCGGACCTCTCGGGCCGTCGTCAGATGTCGAGCCGGCTGATCCGCACCGCCCCCGAGGTCTCCCCGGGGTGGGCGCTGGTCAGGGTGAGCCGGATCCGGGAGCCGCGGGCCGGGGTGAACGTGATGACGGTCGGGCTGTCCGAGGCGGTGGCCCAGTCCACCGCCGTACCGTCCACGGCCCGGTAGGCCTTCCCGTCCCAGACCGCCACCTCGACCGCCGCGGGCAGCGCGTGGGTCGCGTCCACGGTGAAGGAGACGTCCACCCGGTCGACGGTGCGGTCGCGCCCGAAGTCGACCGACACCCAGTCCTCGGCCCGGGCCCCGCCGAACGCGGGCAGCAGGGCGGTGGCCGACTTGGCGAAGGCGTTGGACCAGCCGGTCGCCGGGTCGCCGTCGAGCACGGCGGCGGGCGGGGTGTCCTCGCGGCCGGAGTAACTGGCGTCCGCGTGGGGGTAGTTCGGGGGAACCGGGTAGTCCGGGCCGAAGTCCGGGGCGGGGGTGCTCGCCACGGCTCGGGCGCGGGTGGTGTGCACGGTGACGGTGTCCTTGCGCAGGCCGTCCGCCCGCGCGGTCACCTTGAGGGCGCCCGGCTTCGTGCCGGAGCGCACGATGGCGAGTGCCTTGCCGTGGAAGGCGGTTCGGGTGCTGGCCTGGTAGCGCTCGGCGCTCTCCTCACGCCCGTTGTCGAGCCCGGCGAGCGAGCCGCCGGTCACGCCGAAGGAGAGGAGGTGCTCGGCGTCGGGCACCACCACGCCGTGCGCGTCGACGATCTCGGCGGTCACGAAGACCAGTGAACGCCCGTCGGCGGCGAGGGAGTCGCGGTCGGCGGTGAGCCGCACGGCACGGGGTTCGCCCGCGGTGCGCAGGACGTCGGTGGCGACCACCTTGCCGTCCCGCCGGGCCACCGCCTTCAACTCACCGGGCCGGTACGGCACTTGCCAGGTCAGGTGGAGCTTGCCCGCGCTGCCGTTGGGGCTGGTGTAGCTGCCGGGGTAGGGGCCGGTGGTGAAGGTCTTGTCGTCGCCGGTGGCCTCGGTGGTCTCCAGATAGGTGCGGCCGTCGGTGGTCGTCTTGGTGTCGAACTCCCTGGTGCCCAGCGACTTTCCGTCGAGGAACAGCTCGACGGAGGGCACGTTGGCGTAGGCCCACACCTCGACGGTGTCCCCCTCCTCGTGGTTCCAGGTCATCGGCACCAGGTGCACCATCGGCTCGTCCACCCACTGGCTGCGGAAGAGGTGGTACATGTCCTTGGGGAAGCCGGCCGTGTCGACCGCGCCGAAGAAGGACGACTTGACCGGGAAGACGTCGTACGGCGTCGGCTCGCCGATGTAGTCGATGCCCGACCAGAGGAACTGGCCCGCGAACCACTTCCGGTCCCGGTCCTTCTTGTGGCCGTACTCGCCGCTCATCGTCCACGAGGCCAGGTTGTTGTCGTAGGAGGAGGTCGCGCGGCGGCCCGGGGTGTGGTTCTCGCCCGTGTTGAGGTGTTCCGGCTCCTGGTACGTGCCGCGGGTGGAGGTCTCCGAGGAGGACTCGGACTCGAAGAGGAACAGGTGCGGGTAGGCCGCGTGCAGCGCGTCCACGGACTTGGCGGTGTTGTAGTTGAGGCCCAGACCGTCGAGCTTGGCCAGCATCAGGTCGGCGGCGGAGCCCTTCTTCGGCACAGCGCGGTACTTGTCGGAGCCGATGACCAGGGGGCGGGTGTCGTCGGCGGCCCTGATGGCGGCGATGATCCGGTCGGCCATGGCGAGGCCCGCGGTGGAGGTGGAGTCGGGGATCTCGTTGCCGATGGACCACAGGACCACGGCGGGCGAGTTGCGGGCGGCGAGGACCATCTCGGTGGCGTCGCTCTCGCACCACTCGTCGAAGAACCGGCCGTAGTCGTACTTGGTCTTGCCGGTCCGCCAGCAGTCGAAGGCCTCCACCATCATCACGATGCCCAGTTCCTCGCAGACCTCGATCATCTGCGGCGAGGGCGGGTTGTGCGAGGTGCGGAAGGCGTTGACGCCCATCGACTTCATGACGGTCATCTGTCGGCGGACCGCGTCGGCGCTGATCGCCGAGCCGAGGGCGCCCTGGTCGTGGTGGAGGTCGACGCCCTTGATCTTGGCGGGGACGCCGTTGAGGGAGAAGCCCTCGTCCGGGTCGAAGCGGTAGGTCCGGATGCCGAAGACCGTGCGGCAGGCGTCGGTGGTGGTGCCGGCGACGCGGAGTTCGGTGTGCAGGGTGTAGCGGTGCGGGTCGGTGAAGTCCCACAACCTCGGTCTGTCGACGGTCAGTTCATGGGTCTCGGCGGTCTCGCCGGAGCCGCTGACGGTGACCGTGGAGGACGTCCGGGCGACCGTGCGGCCGTCGGGTCCCGCGATCCGGGAGACGACCGTGACGTCCGCGCCCGTGCCGGAGGCGTCGACGACGGCCGTCCGCACCCGGACCACCGCCCGCTCGGCGGTGATGTCCGGCGTGGTGACGTACGTCCCCCGGCGCGCCACGTGCACGGGCTCGGTGACCACCAGCCGGGCCTCGCGGTAGATGCCGCTGCCCGAGTACCAGCGGCTGCTGGGCAGCTGGTTCTGCACCTTGACCGCGAGGACGTTCTCGGTGCTGCCGTCCGTGTGCAGCAGGTCGGTGAGGTCGAGGGCGAAGCCGGTGTAGCCGTAGGGGTGACGGCCCACCTGGGTGCCGTTGCAGTAGACGTACGAGTCCATGTAGACGCCGTCGAACTCCACCGAGATCCGCTTGCCGGCGTAGCCGGGCGGCAGGGTGAAGGCGAGCCGGTACCAGCCGAGGCCGCCCGGGAAGAAGCCGGTGCCGCTGGTGGTGCCGTGGTCGGTGGTGGGGGTCTGCTCGATGCTCCAGTCGTGCGGTACGGCGACCTGCCGCCAGGCCGAGTCGTCGTACCCGGGGTCGGCGGCGTCCGCGTAGCCGCCGGTCGGGTCGGTGATCCCGCCCGGGTTGACCAGCGCGAACCGCCAGCCGTCCCGCAGGGCGACCGTGCGGCGGCCGGTGACCTGCGGGGACGTACCCGTCTCCGGGACCGCCCAGGCGCCCGGGGCGCCCAGCAGGGCGCCGGCCGTCGGGGCTGCCGTGGCGGCTGCCAGAACCGATCTGCGTGTGACCGTCATGGTGCGGCTCTCCCTCATCAGGGCCCAGAACTACTCACAACTGATCGTGAACAAACAGATTCTGACGGTGTGCCATGTGCGCCCGTCAAGACTCCGGTACCGTATGGACACCCCTTTCGTCCCGTCGGCCGGTTCCCGTTCGGCTCTTCGGACCGGACGCGGTCCCAGCCGTTCGGCCGCACCCGGGTTGCCGTTCACAGCAGGGCCGGACGCACTAGGCTGAACAGCAGTGGTGCACCTGTTGACGCTGAGTGTGCGCTTGGGAGTGGCGAGATGAGCCGGGTCTATCCGTTCGACGATGCGGCGACGGCCCGGGCTGTCATCGACGAGAACGGCACGCTGGTCGAGTGGAACGAGGGCGCGCGACGGCTCCTCGGCCACCCGGCCCACGAGGTCGTGGGCCGGCCCGCCGCACTCCTGCTGGCCGGGGACACCGCACCGCCCGTCCCCGCCGGCTCCCGCTGGGACGGCACCCTCGAACTCCGCCGCCGGGACGGCCGTAGCCTCCCGGTCTGGCTGCTGGCGCACCACCGCACGGCCCAGGACGGGCGGCCCAGCCACTGGCTGGTGGTCTCGCCGCTGGACGGCGGCGGCCCGGCCGTCCCACAGGACCCGCTGGCCACGGCCGCGCTGACGCAGTCGCCGTGCGCCATCGCGGTCTACGACCACCAGCTCAGGCTGCGCCGGGTGAACGACGCGATGGCCGACGTCATCGGGCTGCCCGAGGAGCGGATCCAGGGGCTGCGGATCGCCGAGATCGGCGGCCAGCCGCAGAGCGCGGAGCTGGAACGGAACATGCTCCGGGTACTGACCTCGGGCCGCCCGCTGGACGTCCAGACGTACATGCGCACCGGCGGCGAGGAGCGGGCGCACGCCTGGCTGGCCCGGATGGCGCCGATCACCGACGCCTCGGGGCAGGTGCGGGGCGTGAGCCTGGCCGCCCACGACTTCACCGAGAACTACCTGGCCCGGGAGCGGCTCCAGCTGGTCAACGAGGCGAGCGTGCGCATCGGCACCACCCTCGACGTCACCCGTACGGCCCAGGAGCTGGCGGACGTCTGCGTGCCCGCGCTGGCCGACTTCGTCACCGTCGACCTGCTGGACCCGCCGGAGGACGGCGGCGAGCTCCCGGGACGGCTGACGGCACCGGTCACCCTGCGCCGTATCGCGCACCAGTCCGTGCTGCCC
This sequence comes from Streptomyces sp. NPDC048288, assembly GCF_043201555.1. NCBI lineage: Bacteria > Bacillati > Actinomycetota > Actinomycetes > Kitasatosporales > Streptomycetaceae > Streptomyces > Streptomyces sp. NPDC048288. The sequence continues at coordinate 418,811 of NZ_JBICZD010000004.1, read as the reverse complement.
GGGGTGCCCGAGGCGGTGGTGAAGCCGGAGCACACCGAGGTCTACCCCGCCTCCTCCGCGCAGGCCGACTCGCTCATCGCGGGGCGGACCATCCTGGCCTCGATGCCGTCCACCGACATCGGGCAGTGGGTGCGCTGGAACCCGGCGCGCGCGGAGCGGGTACGCGAGTTCGGTATCCACTCCACGATGTCCGTGCCGATCCAGGCGCGCGGGGTGACCCTGGGGGTCGCGGTGCTGAGCCGGCACCGGCGGATCGACCCGTTCAGCCCGGACGACGTGCTGCTGGCGGAGGAGATCACGGCCCGGGCCGCCGTCTGCGTCGACAACGCCCGCCGCTACTCGCGCGAGCGGGAGACCGCCCTGGCCCTGCAGCGCAGCCTGCTGCCCCGGACGCTGCCGCGCACCGCCGCCCTGCACGCCGCCTCCCGCTATCTGCCGGCGGCCCGGGCCGGGGTGGGCGGCGACTGGTTCGACGTGATCCCGCTGTCGGGGCTGCGGGTCGCCATGGTCGTCGGGGACGTCGTCGGGCACGGGGTGCAGGCCTCGGCCACCATGGGCCGGCTGCGCACCGCCGTGCGCACCCTGGCCGACATCGACCTGGCCCCGGACGAGCTGCTCACCCACCTCGACGACCTGGTGGTCCGGCTGTCGGAGGAGCGCGGCGGCGAGGGCAGCCCGGGCGAGGTCGGCGCGACCTGCCTGTACGCGGTCTACGACCCGGTGTCCCGGCGCTGCACCCTGGCCCGCGCCGGCCATCCGCCGCCCGTCCTGCTGCGCCCGGGCCACCGCCTGCACGAGGTGGACCTGCCCGCCGGTCCCCCGCTGGGCCTGGGCGGGCTGCCCTTCGAGTCCACCGAGATCGAGCTGCCCGAGGGCTCGGTGCTGGCGATGTTCACGGACGGGCTGGTCAACTCACGCCACCGGGACCCGGACACCGCCCGCCGGCTCCTGCACGAGGCGCTGGCGGCCTACAGCGACTCCCTGGACGAGACCTGCGACCGGATCCTGCACGCCCTGCTGCCGCCCGGTGGCGCGGCCGACGACGTGGCCCTGCTGCTGGCCCGTACCCGGGTCCTGCCGCCGTCCCGGGTGGCGACCTGGGACGTCCCCGCCGACCCCGCGCTGGTCGCGCCGATCCGCAAGCAGGTCGTGGAGCAGCTGGACGAGTGGGGTCTGAGCCTGGCCGCCTTCACGGCGGAGCTGGTGGTCAGCGAGCTGGTCACCAACGCCATCCGCTACGGCGCCCACCCCATCCGGCTCCGGCTGATCCACGACACCACCACCCTCATCTGCGAGGTCTCCGACACCAACCACACCGCCCCGCACCTGCGCCGGGCCAAGACCTGGGACGAGGGCGGCCGCGGCCTGCTGCTGGTGGCCCAGCTGACCCAGCGCTGGGGCAGCCGGCACACGCCCGAGGGCAAGACGATCTGGGCCGAGCTGTCCCTCGCGGAGGCGGACTAGCCGCTGGTCAGGACGACGAGCTGCCGGGTCGCCCGGGTCATGGCCACATACCGGTCGACCCCGCCCTCGACGCCCTCGCCGAAGTCCTGCGGGTCGACGAGGACCACCAGGTCGAATTCGAGTCCCTTCGACAGTTCCGGGGTCAGCGAGCGGACCCGGGGCGTCGGTGCGAAGGCGGGGTCGCCGATCACACAGGCGATGCCTTCGGTGTGCGCGGCGAGCCAGCCGTCGAGGAACGGCCGCAGCTCGGCGACCGAGCCGTGCAGGACGGGCAGGCCGCCGGCGCGGATCGAGGTCGGCACGTTGGCGTCCGGCAGCACGGCCCGGATGACCGGCTCGGCCTCCGCCATGATCTCTTCCGGGGTGCGGTAGTTGACGGTGAGCGAGGCCAGGGTGATCCGGTCCAGCCCGATCCGCTCCAGCCGCTCCCGCCAGCTCTCGGGGAACCCGTGCCGGGCCTGGGCGCGGTCCCCGACGATGGTGAAGCTGCGGGACGGGCAGCGCGGCAGCAGCATCTGCCACTCCGCGTCGGTCAGTTCCTGCGCCTCGTCGACGACGATGTGCGCGAACGGGCCGGCGAGGAGGTCCGGGGTGACGGCGCCCAGTTCGGACTCGTCGACCAGGCTGACCTCGGCGTCCGCCCCGCGCAGCATCCGCACCAGGCCCTCGCCCTCGTCCCCGTCGGCGCCGGAGTCGGCGACGGCCCCGATCAGGTTGTCGACGACCTGCGCCATCCGCTCGCGCTGGGCGGCGAGGACGGCCGCCTGGCGCTGTCCGCGCCGGGCCGCCTCCGGGTCGCCGAGCCGCTGCCGGGCCGCGTCCAGGAGCGGCAGGTCGGACACCGTCCAGGCCTGAGCGTCCGCGCGCTGCAGCGTGCGGACCTCGTCGCGGTCGAGCCAGGGGGCGCACATCCGCAGATAGGCGGGCACCGACCACAGGTCTCCGACCAGGTCGGTCGCCTCCAGCAGCGGCCACGCCCCGTGCAGGGTGCCGACCAGCTCCCGGTTCCGCAGCAGGGACCGGCGGAACTGCTCGGGGGTGACGTCGTCGCCGTCGTACCTGTCCAGCAGGATGGCGGTCAGCTCGTCCCAGATCTGGTCCCGGGCCTCGTTGTGGGGGGTGCCCGGAGCCGGGGCCCGGAACGCGTCGGCCCAGTCGTCGGCGCTCAGCCGGAAGGTGGCCCATTCGGTGCCGACGGTCATGGCCTCGGCGGGCGGCTCCTCGTAGAAGCGGACGGCGGTGTCGATCGCCCGCACCAGCTCCGCGGAGGACTTCAGCCGGGCCACGTCCGGGTCGGCCTCGGGCCCGGCGTCGGCCCCCTCGTCCACGAGGTCGCGCAGGACGCAGGTCTGCACGCCCTCCTCGCCGAGGCTGGGCAGGACGTCGGAGACGTAGTTCAGGTACGGCCGGTGCGGGCCGACGAACAGCACTCCGCCCCGGCGGTGGCCCAGGCGGGGGTCGGAGTACAGCAGGTGGGCGGTGCGGTGCAGGGCGACGACCGTCTTGCCGGTGCCCGGGCCGCCGTCGACGACCAGGGCGCCCCGGGAGCCGGCGCGGATGATGGCGTCCTGGTCGGCCTGGATCGTGGCGAGCACGTCGCGCATCCGCTCCGACCTGTCGGCGCCGAGGCTGGCGACGAAGGCGGACTGGTCGTCGAGCGCCGCGTGCCCTTCCAGGGCGTCGGCGGTGAACACCTCGTCCCAGTAGTCGCCGATCCGGCCGTCCGTCCAGCGGTACCGGCGGCGGCTGCGCAGGCCCATCGGGTCGGCGCGGGTCGCGGCGAAGAAGGGTTCGGCCGCGGGTGACCGCCAGTCGAGCAGCAGCCGGCGGCCCTCGCTGTCGGTGAGGCCGAGGCGGCCGACGTACACGGGCTCGGGGGCGTCCGTGCCGACCATGCGGCCCAGACAGAGGTCCAGGCCGAAGCGGCGCAGGGTGCGCAGCCGTCCGGTCAGCCGGTGCACCTCGATGTCCCGGTCCATCGCCGCCCTGCCCGTGCCGCCGGGCGCCCTCAGCTCGGCGTCGAGGCGGTCGGACAGCTCGGCGATCGTCTCGTCGAGACAGCGCGCGATGGCGCCGAAGTGCCGCTCGTCGTCGGCGATCAGGGCGGGGGTGGCCTTGGCGGAGAGGCGGTCGGGGAGGTTGAAGGCGTGGGTGGTGAGGGGCGTCAATGCATTAACTCCGTGGGGAGGCCGGGGGGTTCGCGGTGGGTTGCGGTGCGTGGTGGGGTGCGGGGTCCGTTGTGGCTGGTCGCGCAGTTCCCCGCGCCCCTAGAAGGGCGCTGCCCTTACGGGGCTTCACCGTGGCCGTCGGGCCGGATTCGTAGTGGGTTGCGTTGTGTGGAGGAGTGCGGGCTCGTCGTGGCTGGTCGCGCCGTTCCCCGCGCCCCTAAAGGGGCGCTGCCCTTACGGGGTTTCACAGGGGCCGTCGGGCCGGGCTTCACTCACCGGCGAGGAGCAGCTGGGCAGCGGTCGTCGCGCCGTCGGTGCGGATGGTGGTGGACACGGTGGTCGCGCGGGTGTGGGTTTCGGGGGTGAGGGCGGTGGTGAGTGGGGGTGAGAGGGAGTCGAGGGTGGGGGTGGGGCCGAGGTGGGCGGCGCCGATGCCGAGGGTGGCGACGCGGGTGGCCCAGTGGGGCTGGTCGACGATCTGGGGGACGATCACCTGGGGGGTACCGGCCACGGCGGCGGTGGTCGTGGTGCCGGCGCCTCCGTGGTGGACGACGGCGGCCACCCGGGGGAAGAGTGCCTGGTGGTTGACCTCGCCGATGGCGAAGCAGTCGTCGTGGTCGTCGGTCGGGGCGAGGTCGGCCCAGCCGCGGCCGACGAGCACGCGCCGGCCCTGGGCGCGGACCGCCTCGACGGCGACCCGGGCGGCGTCGGGCGCGCCGCGCATCGCCATGCTGCCGAAGCCGACGTACACGGGTGGTGTGCCCGCCTCCAGGAACGCCAGCAGGTCGGCCGGGAGCGGGCGTTCGTCCGGCAGGAGCCATGCGCCGGTCTGCAGGAGGTCGAGATCGGTCAGGTGCTGCCAGGGGGCGAGGACCGGGTCGGCCGCGAGCCATGGGCGGCCGGTGAGGACGTGGTCGCGGACGTTGGTCACCGGTGGCAGGCCGAGCGCGGTCCGGTGGGTGTTGAGGGCCTCGCCGTAGAGCGCGTTCACCCGCTCGGCGTCCACCTTCCAGAGTGTGCGCAGGTCGGCGTCGGGCGGTGCGGGGCGGCCCGGACGGCCCGCAGGGGGGAAGTGCGAGGAGGGCAGTCCGAACGGATGGAAGAAGGCCGGGACGTAGCGGATGCCGAGTTTCTCGGCGACCGAGCGGGCGCCGGCCGGCATCAGGCCGGTCGCCACCAGCGCGTCGCAGCCCTCGGCCGCCGGGGCGACCGTCTCGAAGTGCGCGGCGACCAGCTCGGGCGCGAGCTTGAAGGCGTCCTCGGGCGAGGGGTTCGGCCGGGTCACCAGCGCCCGCACGGACGGCCCGAACGGCACGTGCTCCGCACCGGCCCGGGCCAGCAGCTCCGCGTACTCCTCGTCGGGCGGCGCGCAGACCCGTACCCCGGCGCCGCGTTCCCGCAGCGCCCGCGCGAGCCCGGCCAGCGGTTCGACGTCCCCGCGCGACCCGTATCCCATCAACAGCACACGCATGTGGCACATCCCCCAAATACCGCGGTTCCTGGCTTCGGCCTGCGATTCTGCGGGACGAGGGGGGCCTTGCCGCAAGCCCCCCAGTGCGCTATAAGTTGAGAGTGGCAAGGAGTGGACGAACTCCTTGCCTCATGTGTTTCCCGGGCCGCCGATGCGCGGCCATCGGTGTTTCTACGGCGCGCTCAGCCAGGGCCGGACCTGCTTGCGGGCCTCGTGCAGCCGGGACTTCAGCGTCCCCAGCGGAATCCCCACCCGCTCGGCGACCTCGGCGTAGTCCAGCTGGCAGATGTCCCGGTAGACCAGCGGCGCGACCAGCTGCGGGTGCTCCCGCTCCAGGCGGTCCAGCGCCTCCAGCAGATCGATCCGGGAGCCCGCGATCACGCTGGTCGTGCGCGGGTCGACGTGCTCGGCGGGTTCGATGGTGGCCGGCTGCTCGGCCGCCCGCCGCTTCAGGTCCCGGTACTTCTGCCGGGAGCAGTTGGCGACGACCGTGTAGAGCCAGGTGCTGAAGCGGCTGCGGCCCTCGAAGGTGGAGATCTTCCGGGAGACCTGGAGGAGCACGTCCTGGGCCGCTTCCTCGGCGTCCTCCCGGCACGGCAGGAACCGGCCGCAGCGCCGTACGACGTCGGGCCAGACCTCGGACAGGAGCTGGTTCAGGGCCACCTGATCGCCGGCGGCGGCCCGCCGGGCGAGGTCTTCGGTCAGCGCGGCGTCCGGCACGGGAGGTCCCCCTCGAAGTCGATCTCAGGCCAGGCATGATAGTCGTATGCAACCCCTTGAGCGGATCGGCCGCTATCGCCTCGAACGGCGCCTGGGCACCGGCGCCTTCGGAACGGTCTGGCTCGCCCATGACGACCAGCTGGACGCCCCGGTCGCGGTGAAGGTGCTCGCCGACAACTGGTCCCACCGGCTCGACATCCACGACCGGTTCCTGTCCGAGGCGCGGCTGCTGCGGCGGGCCGACTCCAAGCGGGTGGTGCAGGTCTACGACATCGGCGAACTCCCGGACGGGCGGCCGTACTTCGTGATGGAGTACGCCGACGCGGGCACCCTCGCCGATGTGCTGGCCGACGGTCCGCTGCCGGTCGTGGACGCGCTGCGGCTGACCGCGCTGGCGGCGCGCGGCGCGGCGGACCTGCACGGGGCGGGGATCGTGCACCGGGACATCAAGCCGACCAATGTGCTGCTGCGCACCGCGCAGGACGGCACCCGGCGGGTGCTCCTCGCCGACCTGGGGCTGGCGAAGAGCCTGGCGCAGGCTTCGGGGCTGACGCTGGCGGCCGGTTCGGCGGGGTACCAGCCGCCGGAGCAGGCCCGGCCGGGTGAGGGCATCGACGCCCGTGCCGACGTGTACGCGCTGGGCGCGGTGGGCTACGAGCTGGTCACCGGGACGGTGCCGGGGGCACCCGGGGAGATCGTCCGGCCGGAGCGGCTGCGCCCCGACCTCGGGGACGATGTGCAGCGGGCGCTGCTGCGGGCCCTGGAGCCGGACCGGCAGCGGCGCTGGCCGTCCGCGCAGGCCTTCGCGGACGAGCTGGACCGGCTGGCCGCGGTCGCGGCGGCGCGCCGGCCGCGGCGGCTGGACCGGGTCCGCAGGCGGCTCAACGTGGTCACGCTGACGGTCGCCGCGGTCCTGGCGGCCGGCGGCACGGCCCTCGCGGTGACGCTGGTCGACCGGCACGGATCGGCGTCGGCCGACGGGACCCGGGTCGCCGACTCCACCGGGCGGGTGGTGGCGCGGGTGCCGTCCGGGTGGGCGGGCGAGCTGCGGAACTCCGGCTGGAACCCGCAGGCGCTGGGGCTGGCGTCCGGACACGAGCCCGGTCTCGAGGTCGCCGACGACGTGTCCGAGTGGCAGGACCTGACGGCCGCGGTGAACGGCGTGTTCATCGGGGTGAGCGAGCACGGCGACGTCACCGCCAAGGTGAACGCCCTGTCCCACTCGGGATGCCACTACGACGGCAGCCGCGCGTTCACGAGTGACGACTGGAAGGGCCGGATCCGCACCTGGACCGACTGTTCCGGCGCGGGCGGCTCGATCCAGGAGGCGGCCCTGACCCCGGCCGGCGGGGACAGCCAGCCTCAGGTGTACGCGCAGGTACGGCAGAAGGGTGCCGTCGACAAGGCGGCCACGGACGGCATACTCCGGTCCCTTCGGGTCACCTGACCCGATGAATTTCGGCGCGTCCGCGAACTTTTCCGCCGCTCATCGCATCGGATGAGAGTGACGGCGCACGGAGCGCCTCGGGCAGGCCCGGCGGGCGTGCCCTGACATCAGGAGTGTGGAGAGACATGGCGCACACGTCCCAGTCCTTGCGGCGCGGGGCGGCCCTGCTCGTGAGCACGGTCGCCGCCCTGGGCCTCCTGACCGCCTGCGGCGACGGCGGTCAGGGCAAGTCCCCGGAGTCGGTGTCGGGCACGGCCGCGCCCGCGACCGGCAACTCGGCGAGTACGGACACCTCGGGCACCGCTTCGGTCCCGTCCGGCAGCGACTCCTCACCGGCGTCGGGCACCGGCGGCGCCACGACGGGCGGCGCCTCGACGACCGGTTCCACCGCGACGACGGCCGCCGCGGCGGGCAGTCGCTGCCACACCTCGGAGCTGAGCGCCTCGGTGGGCGGCAACAACCCGGGGGCCGGCCAGGAGAACTTCCCGATCGTGCTCACCAACAAGTCGGGCGCCACCTGCACCGTGCGCGGCTACCCGGGCGCCGCCTTCGTGGACTCCTCCGGCACCCAGCTCGGTCCCGACCCGAAGCGCGAGTCCGGCGGCACCGCCGGGACGGTCACCCTCAAGCCGGGCCAGAGCGCCTGGGCGGGGCTGACCTTCTCCAACCCGGAGATCAGCGGCGCCAAGACCGCGACCCCGGCCGCCCTGCTGGTGACCCCGCCGGACGAGCGGGACTCGCTGAAGGTCACCTGGACGGGCGGCGTGGTCCCGGTGTCCGGGAACGCCTCCTCGGTACGGCTGACCGTGTTCAGCGCCGGTACCGGCGCCTGACCCTTCCCCGAGCCGAACCCCGCTGCCGACTCCCCCGGGCAGCGGGGTTCTTCATGTCCGGAGCACAACTGTCACAGACGTGCAACACGCGCCGCCGGACCCGATCTTTTCCGCCGGACCCGGCATCGAACCCGTCGACCACGCAACAGGAAGGCTCCGCCAGGGGCCGGGACGACGGAATCGGGGACGGACATGAGCGGTATCTCTCGCAGGCGGGTGCTGACGGCGGGCGCGGCGGCGGGGGCCCTGGGCGCCCTCTCCGCGTGCTCCCACGGCAGCTTGACGCTGGGCGGCGGCAGTTCGGCCGACGGCGGCAAGGGCAGCGCCGTACCGGCCAGGCCGCTGAAGCTGATCGGCGACGGCTCCACCGCGGACACCGGCGCGCAGCCGCACCAGCCGAAGGCCGCCCGGATGGCGCCCGGCAGCAAGCCGCCGCAGTTCGTGGTGTTCTCCTGGGACGGCGCGGGCGAGCTCAGCAACCAGCTGTTCTCCCGCTTCCGCAAGGTGGCCGCCGACCACGGCGCGAAGATGACGTTCTTCCTGTCCGGCATCTACACGCTGCCCGAGTCCAAGAAGGACCTCTACCACCCGCCGCAGCACCAGGTCGGCGCCTCGGCGATCGGCTACCTCTCCGACCGGCACATCCACGCCACGCTCCAGCAGGTGCGCGCCGCCTGGCTGGAGGGCCACGAGATAGGCACCCACTTCAACGGCCACTTCTGCGGCTCCGACGGTGTGCGCAACTGGTCCCCCGCCGAGTGGCGCAGCGAGATCGACCAGGCCATGGACTTCGTCACCCGGTGGAAGACGAACACCGGCTTCACCGACCTGGAGCCGCTGCCCTTCGACTACCGCAAGGAGCTGATCGGGGGCCGCACCCCGTGCCTGGAGGGCCAGGCCAACCTGCTGCCCACCGCCGCCGCGCTCGGCTGGAAGTACGACGCCTCCTCCCCCGGCGGCCTGCAGATCTGGCCCGGAAAGGTGCAGGGCAACCGCATCTGGGACTTCCCCCTGCAGTCCATACCCTTCCCCGGGCACTCCTTCCAGGTCCTGTCGATGGACTACAACATGATGTACAACCAGTCCGCCGGAAACCCGCTGGGCGACAAGACCCAGTACGACGCCTGGCGCACCCAGGCCCGGGACAGCTACCTGGCCGGCTTCGAGCGGGCGTACTCCACCAACCGGGCGCCGTTCTTCATCGGCAACCACTTCGAGCGCTGGAACGGCGGCATCTACATGGACGCCGTCGAGGAGGCGATCGGCAAGATGGCCGAGCACGACGACGTGCGCTTCGTGTCCTTCAAGCAGCTGGTGGCGTGGCTGGAGGCGCAGGACCCGGCGGTGCTGCGCACGCTGCGTACGCTGAACCCCGGGCAGGAGCCGGCGGGCGGCTGGGGAGAGTTCCTCGGCGCGGCGGGTACCCCGGCCTCGTAGTCGCGCCGGTCTGCTTTCATGGGCGGACCGCACTTGATCACGCCTCTGAGGAACGCGCCCTGAACACCCCGCTCGCCGAGACCCTGTCCGTCCTCCTGCTCGCCGCCGTGCTCGCCTGGGCCGTGATCCGGCCGCGCGGCTGGCCGGAGGCGGTGCTGGCCGTGCCGGCGGCGGGGGTGGTGATCGCCACCGGCGCGATCTCCCTCGACCACGCCCGGGCGGAGGCCGAACAGCTGGGACCGGTGGTCGGCTTTCTCGCCGCCGTCCTGGTGCTCGCCCACTTCTGCGACGTGGAGGGGCTGTTCCAGGCCTGCGGGGCGTGGATGGCCCGCTGGTCGGGCGGGCGGCCGGTGCGGCTGCTGACCGCGGTGTTCGCGCTGGCCTCGGTGATCACGGCCGTACTGAGCCTGGACGCCACGGTGGTGCTGCTGACGCCGGTGGTGTTCGCGACAGCGGCCCGGTCCGGGGTGCGGGCGAAACCGCATGTGTACGCCTGCACGCATCTGTCGAACACCGCCTCGCTGCTGCTGCCGGTGTCCAATCTGACGAACCTGCTGGCGTTCGCGGCGAGCGGGCTGAGCTTCACCCGGTTCGCGGCGCTGATGGTGCTGCCCTGGCTGGTGGCGATCGGCGCCGAGTACCTGGTGTTCCGGCGGTTCTTCGCCCGGGACCTGTCCTCGGCGGCCCCGGGCGCGAAGGACACCGGCGAGCCGCCCGAGCTGCCGCTGTTCGCCCTGGTCACGGTGGGCTGCACGCTGGCCGGGTTCGTGCTCACCTCGGCGGTCGGGATCGATCCGGCGTGGGCCGCCTGCGCGGGGGCGCTGGTCATGGCCGGGCGGGCGCTGGTAAGGCGGCAGGCGACCGCGCTGTCGGTCGTGAAGGCGGCCGCGCCCGCGTTCCTGGCGTTCGTGCTCGCGCTGGGGATCGTGGTGCGGGCGGTCGTCGACAACGGGCTCGCCGACGCGCTCGGGAAGGTGCTGCCGAGCGGGACCGGACTGCCCGCGCTGCTGGGGATCGCCGCGCTCGCCGCCGTACTGGCGAACATCGTCAACAACCTGCCGGCGGTGCTGGTGCTGCTGCCGCTGGCCGCGCCGGCCGGTCCCGGTGCGGTGCTGGCCGTGCTGCTCGGGGTGAACATCGGCCCGAACCTCACCTACGCCGGTTCCCTCGCGACGCTGCTGTGGCGCAGGATCGTGCACCAGCACGACCACGGCGTGGACCTCGGCGAGTTCACCCGGCTGGGGCTCCTCGCCGTGCCGACCGCCCTGTGCGGCGCGGTGGTGGCACTGTGGGGGGCGCTCCAGGTGGTCGGGATCTAGACGGGAGGCCATGGGCATGCGGGTGATCGTCTGGCTGGTCGAGGGGACCTGGCCCGCCTGTGTGGACGCGGCGCGCGGCCGGGCGCGGGACGCGTCCGAGGTGGTGCTGCTGCATGTGGCCGAGCCGGGGGTGGCGGGGCTCGCGCACGGGGCGTTCGCCGGACTGCTCGGCCGGGCGGGTTCGGAACCGGACCCGGAGCGGCGGCTGGTGGAGCTGGGCGATACGTCGGCGGCGGAGCTGCTCGACGCGGCCGCGGCGCGGCTGGGCCGGCCGTGCACCCGGGTGGAGCGGACCGGACGCGTCGAGCGGGAGGTGGTGGCCGCCGCCGAGGGGGCCGGTCTGCTGGTCGTGGCCCGGGACGGCGACCGGTCCCGGCTCGGGCCGCACAGCTTGGGCAAGGCGGCGCGGTTCGTCGTGGACCACGCGCCCTGCCCGGTGCTGCTGGTGTGGCCGGAGGGGGCGCCGGACCTGACGACGATCCCGCCCCCGCCGCCGCACCGTCACTGAGCGCGCGTCGGCTCAGCGGCCGTGGTGGCCGCCGCCGTCGTACCCTCCGCCCCAGCCGCCGCCGTAACCGCCGCCGTACTGGCCGCCGCTGCCGTAGCAGTAGCCCGGGTAGGCCTCGCACGGGTTGTAGCTGGGGGTGCTGGACGGGGTCGGATCGGCGGTCGTCGTCGACGCCGACGGGGTGGGCGTCGGGGTCGTGGCCGGCGCGGACTTGGTCGTGGGGGTGGACGCGGCCGGGGTCGGTGTCGGGCTGGTCTCGGCGTCCCAGTTGACGATCTGCATCTGCAGGTCGGGCTGGGAGGTGTCCATCACCCAGCGCTGCGCGGCGACGGTCGCCCGGGTCTTGACGACCAGGGCGCCGCCGCCGTCGGTGGCGGCCGGGGCGAGCGCCAGGTCCTGGTCCCAGCGGGGCACCAGGGCGCCCTGGAGGGTGAAGTCGTAGCGGATGCTCCGGCCGGCCGACCCGGTGGCGCCCGTGCACGGGGCCAGCTGGACGGAGTAGCCGAGGTGCGAGTCGAGGCACAGACCGGGGTCGGCGCCGTTGCGCAGCACTCCGTCGCTCTCGTACGTCCACTGCTGGCTGGCGACCGAGGAGCACTCGGCGAGTTCGGTCTCGGCGCCCTTGACGGCCTTCTTGCCGACCACACCGATGCACAGGCCCGAGGCGATGTTGTGCAGCCGTCCGCGCAGGGTGCCCTGGGTGGTCTGGCTGGTGCCGATCCAGGACGGGCCCGAGGTGGACCGGCCCGCGCCGGGCGTGGCGGACGGCTTGGCGGTGGCGGAGGAGCCGCCGCCGTCGCCGGAGCCGAGCACCGACCACAGCACCAGCGGCAGCACGACCAGACCGCTCACGGTGCCCACGGCCACGGTGAGGTTGCGGCGGCGCACCCGGCGGGCGGCCCGCTGCTTGGCGCGGCGGGAGGCGGCGGGGTGCACCTCCAGGTCCTTGCCCGGCCGGGCGGCCGTCGGCGCGAAGGCCTCGCCGCCCAGGAGCCCGCGGGCGGGTGCGGCCCGGTGTTCGGCGGGCTCCTGGGCGAGGCCGACCCGGTACTCCAGATAGGCGCGGGCGCCCCAGCCGAGCACGGCCTCGGCGAGGGCGAGGCCGAGGCCGCCGTTGAACTGCTGGAGCTGGTCGGCGGTGTACCGGCAGTGCTTGCAGGTGTTCAGGTGCTGCTGGAGGTCCCGGTCGACGTCGATCCCGCCGCGCCGGAAGGTCACGTCGATCATCCGGACGTAGCGCTGGCACTCGTCCTCGTGGGCGAGTTCGCGGTGCACCTGGAGGCACTCCTCGCGCAGCCGCTCACGGGCCCGGCGCAGTTCGACCCGCGCGTCCTGCTCGTCGAGGCCGAGCAGCCCGGCGGGCGTCGACAGGGGCTCGGACTCGACCTCGGTGTGCCACAGCACGGCGCGCGCGGACTGGGTCAGCCGCTGGAAGGCCCGGGAGAGCAGTCGCCGGTTCGCGGGCGGCAGCAGCCGGGAGGCGGCCCGCTCGCCTTTTCCGGCGCGGAGTTCGGGGTGCAGGAGTTCACCGCGGCCGTCGTTGTCCCATTCGGCGGCGATACGCCGGACGGTGACCAGGAGTTGGGGACGCCAGGCGGCGGTGGGGCCGGCCTGGCGAAGGGATTCACCGAAGAGACGGGTGAATGCGGCGGTGGTGAGCATTCCCGCGCCGCGCGTGCTGTCGGTGCACAAACGGGCATAGGCGAAGGCCGCTTCCCAGTGCCGGTCGAGGAGTTCTCCGACCGGGTGCAGCGCGGGCGCGGTGCCCGTCCACTGCTTGAGCTCGGCGCTGAGCTGCTCGTCGGTGACGTCGAACGGCCGGTCGGGGGTAGGGGAATTCCCCAGGCCTGCGTCATTCACGGCGGCATTCCTTCCATCCGCAACGCGGGATTCGGTCCATACCATCTGGTATGTGACCGGTATGCGACCCGGCCGACGCCAAGATCGGATGGGCTTGTTGGGGGTTCGGTGCTCCGGCGTCCGCCGTCGGCAGCTCTTTTGAAGCGTGGGGGGTGAACGGGAGCGACCTCGCGCATGCGGGGCGAAAAACAATGGCCCGCACGCCGACACGGCACACCTTTGCACAGGCCAGCAGGGCAGAACAAGGGATCTCGGGGTTTTGCGCATTGCCCGGCGGTTGCGTTATTTTGACGAAACGTCAATGAGCGAGTCCGCGCTTTGTCGCCGTATCGACATCGCAATTGGCGCGGGGATTCAGAACCGGCCGCCCCGGCCTCGGCACCAACCATTGAACCACGGCCCGACCTGCGCGTCCCGTCCGGCCGACCGCCTCCCCCGAACCAATAGCCTTCGCCATTAAGGGCGTTCTCCCGATCGGTAGGCGCCGGGCGGGACACCGTAGCTTTCGCGGAAAACCCGGTTGAAGTGGAACGGGCTGGGAAATCCGGACGCGGCGGCGACCCGCTCCACGGTCAGGTCGGTGCTCTCCAGCAGCCGCGCGGCGTGTCGCAGCCGCGCCTCGCGCAGCGCGCGCATCGGCGGCACGCCGGTCTGCCGGGTGAAGAGGTGGGCGAACCGGGACGGCGACAGCGCGACACGCGCGGCGAGCGAGCCGACGGTGTGCGGGGCGCCGGGGTCGGCGGCGATCAGTTCCTCTGCGCGGCGCACCCGGTCGTCCGGCCCCGGCGGGGTCCGGCGGGCGCCGGCCGTCGCGAGCAGGACGACCTCCTCCAGTGCGCACAGGGCGAGTTCGCGTGCCGCGCTGCCGTGCGCCACGGCGACCGGGTCGTCGCCGGGTGCCGGGACGGGCGGCGCGCCGGTGCCGGTCCAGCGGGAGTCGGCGAGCATGCGGTGGAACGCGGCCTCGATCCGGCCGTGCGTGCCGCCCGGGGCGGCGACGGCGTACACCCCGTCCCCGAGGGCGCCCGGGCCCAGCCACGCGGCCCAGGCCGGACGCGCCTGGCAGTGCGCCCACCAGAACCGCCAGCGGCCGGCGCCGGGCGCGAGCGCGTAGCCGTGCGCGACACCCGGGGCGAGGACCACGAGGTCGCCGGGCGTGGCATGGGTGCGGGCGGCGCCCTGCCGCAGCAGGCCGCGGCCCTCGGTGGTCCAGGTGAACAGCCAACTGCCCGACCCCTGGGGGCGGTTGACCCCGTAGCCGGGGCCCTGGTCGTACCGGCCGGTGACGACCATGCCCGGCGGCGGGGCGGGGGCAGCGCTCTCGGGCAGTCCGTCAGTGGTCATGGGCATCCTCTCCCCCGGTGCGTCGGCCTAGCGTGACAGGCACGGACACAGGAAGACCGGACCGAGGAGCGGGGATGACAGTCACGGGCATCGACAGCACCGTCCTGCGGGAGTTCGAGCAGGACGGGTTCACCGTCGTACGGGGGTTGTTCGGGGACGAGGAGATCGACCGGCTGTGCGCGGAGTTCGCGGCGCTGCACGCGGCGGGGCGGCCGGTGCCGGGGCACTTCGTGCCGGGGCCGACGGCGGATCCGCTGCACCGGTATCCCCGGGTGATGCAGCCGCACGAGATCAGCTCCCTGGCGCGGGAGTTCCTCCTTGACGCCCGGCTGCGGGTGATCCTGGAGGGGCTGTTCGGGGAGGAGGTGCTGGCCGCGCAGAGCATGTTCTACTTCAAGCCGCCGGGGGCCCGGGGGCAGGCGCTGCACCAGGACAACTTCTATCTGCGGGTGGAGCCGGGGACGTGCGTCGCCGCGTGGGTCGCCTGTGAGGCGATCGACCGGGAGAACGGCGGTCTGGAGGTGGTGCCGGGGACGCATCGGATGGACTTGTTCTGCCCGGAGGAGTCGGACGCGGAGCTGTCGTTCGCGCGGGAGTACGTGGCACCGCCGGAGGGGCTGGCGGCGGTGCCGGTCGATATGGCGGCGGGGGATGTGCTGTTCTTCAACGGGAGTCTGGTGCACGGGTCGCAGCCGAATCGCTCCGCCGGGCGGTTCCGGAGGTCGTTCATCGGTCACTATGTGGGGCGGTCGGCGGTGCGGATCGGGGAGTTCTACCGGACGTTGAGCATGGGTGGGGAAAGGGTTCCCTTGCTGGAGAGTGAGGGGGCCGGTCCGTGCGGGACGGAGCGGTTGTGATCTGGCTGCGGGCCGGATGTGGTTGCTCGCGCAGTTCCCCGCGCCCCTGGAGGGGCGCTTCAGTGGCCGGAGATGGGATGGGGGCCGTAGGGCTGCTGGAGTTCTTCCAACTCCTTGTCGCTGAGCTGTAGTTCTACGGCTGCCACCGCGTCGTCGATGTGGTGGGGCTTGGAGGCGCCGATGATCGGGGCCGTCACCGTGGTCTGGTGGAGGAGCCAGGAGAGGGCCACCTGGGCGCGGGGGACGGCTCGGTCGTCGGCGATGCGGGTGACCGCCTCGACGATGGCGCGGTCGCCGTCCTGGTAGAGGCGGTTGCCGAAGTTGTCGCTGGCGCTGCGTTCGGTGACGGTGCCCCAGTCACGGGTGAGGCGGCCCCGGGCCAGCGGGCTCCAGGGCAGGACGCCCACGCCCTGGTCGGCGCAGAGCGGCAGCATCTCGCGTTCCTCCTCGCGGTAGAGGAGGTTGTAGTGGTTCTGCATGGAGACGAACTTGGTCCAGCCGTGCCGCTCGGCGGTGAACTGGGCCTTGGAGAACTCCCAGGCGTACATCGAACTCGCCCCGATGTAGCGCGCCTTGCCCGCCTTGACGACGTCGTGCAGCGCCTCCATCGTCTCCTCGATCGGGGTGGTGTGGTCGTAGCGGTGGATCTGGTAGAGGTCGACGTAGTCGGTGCCGAGGCGGGTGAGGCTGTGGTCGATCTCGGAGAGGATCGCCTTGCGGGAGAGTCCGCCGCCGTTGGGGCCGGGGCGCATCCGGCCGTGCACCTTGGTGGCGAGGACGATCTCGTCGCGGCGGGCGAAGTCGCCGAGCGCCCTGCCGACGATCTCCTCGCTGGTGCCGTCCGAGTAGACGTTGGCGGTGTCGAAGAAGTTGATGCCCGCGTCCAGTGCCTGCCGGATCAGCGGGCGGGACGCCTCCTCGTCGAGGGTCCACTCGTGGGTGCCGCGGTCGGGCAGGCCGTAGGTCATGCAGCCGAGGCAGATCCGGGACACGTCCAGACCGGTGCGGCCGAGCTTCACGTACTCCATCGTCGTCTCCCGCCGTCGAGATCATGCCGTACAGAGCCGAGCGTACGTCGGTTCGGCGTCCGGTCTCTCGCCGCGTGGCGGTAACCGGACGGCGTCAGGTCCCGTCCAGGAGGTCCAGGGCACGTTCCCAGGCGAACTCGGGGCGCCTGCCGTCGGCTTCGGGGTCGCCGGTGTACCGGGCGCCGAAGCGGACGCCCAGCCCGCGCAGCCGGGTCAGGCTCTCCCGGTAGGCGGGGTGGGCGGCCAGCGCGTCGGCGACACAGGGCAGGACGGCGATCGGGACGCCCAGGCCGAGGGCCTCGCACAGGGTGCCGACGGCGAGGGTGTCGGCGAACCCGGCGGCCCATTTGTTGACGGTGTTGAAGGTGGCGGGGGCGACGGCCACCGCGTCCGGCGGCGGGAAGGGGCGCGGGTCGGCGGGGCTGCGCCAGGCCGAGCGGACCGGGCGGCCGGTGCGTGCCTCGGCCTCGGCGGTGTCGAAGAAGCCGTTCATGGCGACCGGGGTGGCGATGACCCCGACCTCCCAGCCGCGCTCCTGGGCCGCCGCGACCAGTTTTCCGGCGCCGGCGGCCACGCCCGCCGCGCAGACGACGAGGTAGAGGAAGGGTTTCGCGGTGGCGTCGGTCATCCGGGAACCCTATGCGGGTGCTAGCGGAGCGGGAAGGTGAGGCCCCGCTCGGACTCGGGGCGCGGGCCGTGGATGCGGCGCTCGTGCTCCTCGATCGGGACGTCGTTGATGCTCGCCTCGCGCCGGGTCATCAGTCCGTGCTCGTCGAAGTCCCAGAGTTCGTTGCCGTACGACCGCCACCACTGTCCGGCCGCGTCCCGGCACTCGTACTGGAAGCGGACCGCGATGCGGTTGCCGTCGAAGGCCCACAGGTCCTTGCGCAGGGCGTAGTCCCGTTCCCGCTCCCACTTGGCGGTGAGGAGGGCGACGATCTCGGCGCGGCCGGTGACGAAGGTGTCGCGGTTGCGCCAGACCGAGTCCTCGGAGTAGGCGAGCGCCACCCGTTCGGGATCGCGGGTGTTCCAGGCGTCCTCGGCGGCCTGGACCTTCTGGACGGCGGTCTCGTGGGTGAAGGGCGGCAGGGGCGGGCGGTCGGCCATGGTCTCCTCCTCAGATCGGAGAACGTACGTTCTCCCGGTCGCTGCTACCGTATGAGAACGCACGTTCTCTCGTCAAGGAGTGGCCCATGGACAGCGCGGTCGCGCGTGAGCAGGCACTGGACGCCGCCGAGCGGCTGTTCTACGGGCGCGGGGTGCAGTCCGTCGGCATGGACGACATACGCGGCGCCTCCGGGGTCTCCCTCAAGCGCCTCTACCAGCTCTTCCCCGCGAAGGAACAGCTGGTGGTGGCCTATCTGGAGCGGCGGGACGTGCGCTGGCGGCAGCGGCTCGCACAGTACGTGGAGGGGCACCCGGATCCCGGGGAGCGGCTGCTCGCCGTCTTCGGCTGGCTGGAGCGGTGGTTCGGCGAGGAGGACTTCCGGGGGTGCGCGTGGATCAACGCGTACGGCGAGCTCGGCGCCACCTCCGAACCGGTGGTGGCCCAGGTCCGGGACCACAAGCGGGCGTTCCGGGACTATCTGGCGGGACTGGTGGCCGCCGCCGGGCTGGACGCCGCGCTCACCGGGCCGCTGTTCCTGCTCGCCGAGGGGGCGATGGTGACGGCGGGCATCGACGGGAGCACGGAACCCGCGGCCGAGGCGCGCGAGGCGGCCCGGGTGCTGCTGCGCGCCGGGTGACCTCAGCCGGCGGCGAGTGCCGCGAGCGCGGCGCGGGCCTCGGCGAGGGAACCGGCGGCGGCTTCCTCCAGACCGGCCAGGTAGGGCAGTACGTCGACGCGGGTCAGCTCGGCGGCGACCGGGTGGAAGTGCTCCGGCCGGACGCCGAGCCGGCCCCACCACGCCCTCAGGTAGGGGGTCTGGAAGTCCAGCGCCTCCCGGCCGGTCTCCGGGCCGTAGGCGCCGCCTCGTGCCATGACGGCGACCACGCGGGTGTCGGCCAGCAGGCTCTCCCCCGTGTCCGGGTGGGCGAAGGCGCCGGGGAAGGTCACCCGGTCGATCCACGCCTTCAGGGCCGCGGGTGGCGCGAAGTTGTACATCGGGACGCCGAGCACGACCGTGTGCGCGGCGGCCAGCTCGGTGACCAGCGGCAGGGTCAGCTCCCACTCGCGGGCCTCGGCCGGGCTCTCGACCAGCGCGGGTACCTTGGCGGGCGGCACCAGGCCCGCGCGCTCCACCCGGCGGCCCAGGGCGGGATAGGCGGCCGTGAGCGGCGGCACCGGCACGGCGGCCAGGTCGCGGTGGCGGTACTCCGCCGCCGGATGCCGCTCGCGCCAGCTCCGGGCGAAGGCCGCGGTGAGGCGCCTGGTGACGGAGTCGGCGGTCGCGTCGGCGCTGGAGTCGATGTGCAGCAGCATGGGGTGGTCACCTCGGTCGGTTCGGGTTCGTCGAGGGGGTGACGGAGCACGGAACGGAAAGGTGACCCATGGACGGGCACGAGGAGCTGGCGGCGGAGTTCGAGGCGCGGCGCGGGCGGTTGCGGGCGATCGCGTACCGGATGCTGGGCTCAGCGGGGGACGCCGAGGACGCGGTCCAGGAGGCCTGGCTGCGGCTGAGCCGCGCGGGCGGCGCCGGGGTCGGGAACCTGAGCGCGTGGCTGACCACCGTCGTCTCCCGGATCTGCCTGGACATGCTGCGCGCCCGTCGCGAGCTGCCCTACGGCGAGGAGCCGCCGGAGCGTGCGGTCGCCGCCGGGGACGGCCCCGAGGAGGAGGCCGTGCTGGCCGACTCGGTGGGGCTCGCCCTGCTGGTGGTGCTCGAGACGCTGAGCCCGGCGGAGCGGGTGGCGTTCGTGCTGCACGACCTGTTCGCGGTGCCGTTCGAGCGGATCGCCGCGATCACCGACCGTTCGCTGCCGGCCGCGAAGAAGCTCGCCAGCCGGGCCCGGCACAAGGTGCGGGGCACGCCCGCGCTGCCGGCCGCCGAGCTGGACCGGCACCGCGGGGTGGTGGAGGCGTTCCTGGCCGCCGCCCGGGGCGGTGACCTGGGCGCACTGCTCGACGTGCTCGCCCCGGACGTGGTCCGCCGCGCCGACCCCGCGGTGCTGCCGCCGGGCATGGCGACGGAGCTGCGCGGTGCCCGGGCGGTCGCCGAGGGCACCGTGCTGCTGCGCCGGCGCGCCCGGTCCGCCGTACCGGCCCTGGTGGACGGCCGGGTCGGGCTGGTCGTCGCCCCGTGCGGACGGCTGCTGTACGTCCTGCGGGTGAGCGTCGAGGGCGACCGGGTGGCGGCCTACGAGGTGGTCGCCGACCCGGCGCGGCTGCGGGGGCTGGAGCTGGCGGTGCTGGACGCGCCGGCTAGCCCGTCGGTTCCTTGACGGTGATGGCGTGCACCGGGCAGGCCCGGGCCGCGTCCTTGACCAGCGGGTCGCCGCCGCCGTCCTCCTTCCCGGGCAGCAGGGTGCTGTAGCCGTCGTCGTCCTGGGTGAACACGTTCGGGGCGGTCAGGGCGCACTGGCCGGCCCCGATGCAGACGTCCCTGTCGATCTCGATGTGCATGGCAGGAGCCTCTTACCAGGTCACGGGGAGTTCCAGCATCCCCTGGATCGTGTCGCCGGGTTTGAAGGGGATCTTCTCCGGCGGCGCGGCGAGCCGCAGGTCCGGCAGCCGCCCCCAGAGGGTGGTGAGGGCGATCTCCAGCTCGGCGCGGGCGAGGTTCTGGCCCAGGCACTGGTGGATGCCGAAGCCGAAGCCGACGTGGTGCCGTGCCGGACGGTTCCAGTCGAGGGCGTCGGGGTCCTCGTAGACGGACTCGTCGCGGTTGATGACCGAGGTCGCGAAGACCACGCCGTCGCCCTCGCGGATGGTCTCGCCGGCCACCTCGATGTCCTCCAGGGCGACCCGCAGCAGGCCGTCGGCGATGGACAGCATCCGCATCAGCTCCTCCACGGCGGCGGGCATCAGCGCGGGGTCGGCGCGCAGTTCGGCGAGCCGCTCGGGGTTCTGGAGCAGGGTGAAGGTGCCGAGCGAGATCATGTTGGCGGTGGTCTCGTGGCCGGCGA
Organism: Streptomyces sp. NPDC048288; assembly: GCF_043201555.1. Lineage (NCBI taxonomy): Bacteria > Bacillati > Actinomycetota > Actinomycetes > Kitasatosporales > Streptomycetaceae > Streptomyces > Streptomyces sp. NPDC048288. The sequence continues at coordinate 398,290 of NZ_JBICZD010000004.1, read as the reverse complement.
CCAGCAGGATCATCGCCAGCGAGAGGACCTCGGACCGGCTCAGTTCGCCGTCGCGCAGCCGCTGGTGGACGAGTTCGTCGAGGACGGCGTCGCCCGGGACCGCGTCCCGTTGCTTGCTGTCGACCAGGTCGCCGAGGTAGCCCTCCAGCTGCGCGCGGGCCTCCTGGGAGTCGGCGGCCGTCGGACCGCGCAGCAGCCGCCTGGACTGCGCCTCGAAGAACTCGTGGTCGGCGTAGGGGACGCCGAGCAGGTCGCAGATGACCATGGACGGCACGGGCAGGGCGAAGGCGCTCACCAGGTCGGCGGGCGGCCCCTGGGAGATCATCGCGTCGAGCAGTTCGTCGACGATCCGCTGGATCGACGGCCGCAGCAGGCTCGCGCGTTTGACGGTGAAGGCCGGGATCATCATCCGGCGCTGGGTCTGGTGCTCGGGGTCGTCGAGGCCGAGCAGGGCGACCCGGCGGTCGCGGACCCCGGCGGCCCGGGCCGTCGGCATCGGGAAGTCGTCCCGCCGGCGGTCGCTGGACAGCCGGGGGTCGGCGAGCAGCGCCCGGGCCGTGCCGTGGCCGGTGACCGCCCACACGGGACGGCCGTCGAAGAGGGTGATCCGGGACAGCCCCCGGCCGTCGCGCAGCGGGTCGTAGCCGGTGGGCGGGTGGTAGGGGCACGTGCGGTCCTGCGGCCAGGCCACAGGGTCGGCCGGGGCCGGAGTGGTGGGTTCCGTCAGGTCCGTCAGTTCGTTCATGGAAGACCTCGCAGACGAATGTGGTACGTCGTGCCGATCTTCATTAGATGCCCGGGGCATCTAGAGGACGACCGCAAGTTCAGCCAGATCGGTGAATCGGGTGATCTGGCCGAACCGCACGCGGTCGGGGGACGGTTCCGCGCCGAAATTCGCTTGCCGGGGCGGCGCGGCGAGCCACAGGATCTGCGCATGAACACTCCTGACGCCCTTACGCCGCTGACCTCCGCGACCGTCCGTCGGGTGCGGGTCCAGCAGCAGCCGGGGCGCCCCTGGAGGCCCGAGCCCGCACGCCCGTGACGGCCGCGCTCGTCGCCGGCCTGCTTGCCGGGTACGGGATCGCCGTCCCGGTCGGCGCGGTCGGCACATATCTAGTGTCACTCACGGCTCGCACGTCCCTGCGGACCGGCGCCTGCGCCGCGCTGGGCGTGGCGAGCGCGGACGGTCTCTACGCCCTGCTCGCCACGGTCGGCGGCGCCGCGCTGGCGGCGGCACTGCTGCCGGTGCTCGGGCCGCTGCGGCTGCTCTCGGCCCTGGTCCTGGTGGCGCTGGCCGTGCGCGGTGCGGCGCTCGCGGCGCGCCAGTACCGGGAGCGGCGCCTGGCGACCCGGGCCGAGCGGCCGGTACCCGGCCCCGGACGGGCGTATCTCGGCCTCCTCGGCATCACCCTGCTCAACCCCACCACGGTCATCTACTTCGCGGCCCTGGTGGTCGGGACCCGTTCCGCGGCGGCGGTACGGCCGCTGGAGCAGGGCGTGTTCGTCCTCGCGGCCTTCGCCGCGTCCGCCAGCTGGCAGCTGCTGCTGGCGGGCGGCGGCGCCCTCCTCGGCCGGGGTCTGACCGGTCACCGGGGGCGCCTGGTCACGGCACTGCTGTCGAGCTGCGTGATGCTGGGGCTGGCGGCCCGGATGGTGCTGTCGCCGGGCTGACGGCCGGTGCGGTCAGGGCGCGAAGGCACGGGCCACGGCGAGGCTGTCCTCGTAGACGTGGTGCCGTACGACCAGACCGTCCCGGACGGTGAGGTGCAGGGCGAAGGCGGCGCGATAGGGGCGCCCGGTGCTCCGGGCGGTCTGCCGGATCTCGCCCAGCACCACCGCGTCGTCGCCGTCGACCAGGATCCGTTCGATCCGGGTGCCGTCCTGCCCGGGGACGTGGTGGGCGGCGAGGTCGCGGTAGTGCGCGGCGGCTCCGGCGCGGCCGGTGCGGTGGGTGATCCACGGGGTGGCCGGGCGGTCGTGCTCGTCCTCGGGCCAGTCCAGCCGCCAGTCGGCGTCCTCGGCGTACAGCTCGGCGGTCCTCTCGGGGTCGCCGGCGGCGATCCGGCGGAGCAGTTCCTCGACGACGGCGCGGGAGCGGGACATGGGTGACCTGCCTGAGGTGTCGGGCGGACGGGGTGTGGGGACGACTGTGCCCGTGGCGCGCGGAGTGCGCGATTACCCGTGGGGTAAGCGGGCCGGTGTCGTGCGGATGATCCCGGGCACTCCGCGTGTTGAATCATGACGTCAGTGATGGCAGCGACGAGACGAGGGACGGACCTCATGCCTCTTGAGGGCGAGTACGAGCCCAGCCCGACCGCCTGGGTGCGCGACCAGGTCGAGCTGTACGAGAGCTCGGGCGGGACGAAGGGCACCACCCTGATGGACACCGGGATGCCCGTCATCCTGCTGACCACGCTGGGAGTGAAGAGCGGGAAGATCCGCAAGACGCCGCTGATGCGGGTGGAGCACGACGGCGCCTACGCGGTGGTCGCCTCGCAGGGCGGTGCGCCCAAGCATCCGGTCTGGTACTTCAACGTCAAGTCGCAGCCGCATGTCGAGCTGCAGGACGGTCCGGTGAAGCAGGACATGACCGCCCGCGAGGTCACCGGCGCGGAGAAGGCCGCGTGGTGGGAGCGGGCCGTCGCCGCGTACCCGCCGTACGCCGAGTACCAGGAGAAGACCAGCCGGGAGATCCCGGTGTTCGTGCTGGAACCGCAGTAACGGGGAACTGACGGTTCCGGGAATCCTTTCCGGCCGGGGACCGTCGGAATTTAGAAAAATCTGTTTCCGGCACGCATGAACCGCTTCCGCGCCGGGCAGCCGGAAGTCAGGGCCCCGCCGCGTTCCCCCGTCGCGGCGGGGCCCTCTTGTGCCTGCCCCGGCCGCCGGGCCCGTGCGCCCGGGCGCGGTCGGTCTGCCCCGGTCCGGGCCGTCGCGCCGTGCCCGTGACGGAAATCAGGGAATGTGGTGCACCGGGCCCATTTCGGCCCTCGACCCGTCCCCCGGGCAAGGAGCAGGCATGAGCGGTGACGGCAACACCTCGTTGGGGCACAAGGCGTTCTCCCGGTCCCCGAGTCATTTCGCGGACCGGATCACGGCGGACGGCCGGGACGGCTGGCCGGTGGCGGCCGGGCGGTACCGGCTGGTGGTCAGCCGGGCCTGCCCCTGGGCGAGCCGGGCGCTGGTGGCGCGGCGGCTGCTCGGCCTGGAGGACGCCCTGTCGCTGGCCGTCGCCGACCCGATCCAGGACGACCGCAGCTGGCGTTTCACGCTCGATCCGGGCGGCCGTGACCCGGTGCTCGGCATCCGCTTCCTCGGTGAGGCCTACGACCGGCGGGAGACCGGCTACCCGGGCGGGGTGAGCGTGCCGGCGGTCGTGGACGTGCCGAGCGGGAAGCTGGTCACCAACGACTACCAGCAGCTCACCCTGGACCTGGCCACCGAGTGGACGGCACTGCACCGGGACGGCGCGCCGGACCTGTACCCGCTGCGGCACCGGGACGAGATCGACGCGGTGACGGCCGAGGTGTACCGGGACGTCAACAACGGTGTCTACCGGGCCGGGTTCGCGCACGAGCAGCAGGGATACGAGGAGGCCTGCGCGGCGGTGTTCCGGCGGCTCGGGCTGCTCGCCGAGCGGCTGGCCGGGCAGCGCTACCTGGTCGGGGACACGATCACGGAGGCCGACATCCGGCTGTTCACCACGCTGGTCCGGTTCGACGCCGTCTACCACGGCCACTTCAAGTGCAACCGCTGGAAGATCACGGAGAACCCGGTGCTGTGGGCGTACGCCAGGGACCTCTACCAGACACCGGGATTCGGTGACACCGTCGACTTCGACCACATCAAGCGGCACTACTACCAGGTCCACACCGGGATCAACCCGACCCGTATCGTGCCCCTCGGCCCGGATCTCACCGGGTGGCTGACGCCCCATCACCGGGCGGAGCTCGGCGGCCGGCCCTTCGGGGACGGGACTCCGCCCGGCCCGGTGCCGGCCGGCGAGGAGGTTCCGGCCACGGGGCGGCCCTGACAACGCGGAGGCAGGCATGGCCAAGAGCAGGAAGAAGCTGAAGCTCCCCCTCGTCTACGCGCCCCTCGGCTTCGTGCTGAGCTGGGCCGGCGGGGCGCTGGGCGCGCTGGTCTTCCGCCGGACCTGGCGGGCGCTGCGGGGCGAGGACGACGCGCCGGACGCCCTGGACCGCGACCGCGGCTGGGGTGAGGTGCTGCTCGGCGCGGCGCTCCAGGGCGCCGTCTTCGCGGTGGCGCGCAGCGCCGTGGACCGCACCGGCGCCACGGCCATACAGCGCTCCACCGGGGTGTGGCCCACGGCCCGCAAGGCCGGCCGGGACCTGGTCAGCCCGCCGGAGGCGGGGAAAGACGGAGCGTGAAGGAGTGCCCGGCCGGGTCGGAGCAGCTGCGCTCCTCGTACGGCCCGGCCGGGCCCCGGGTCTCGGTCGGCAGCCCGCCGAGGCCGACCACCCGGCGCTCCGCCTCGTCCAGGTCCTCGACCAGGAGGACGAGGTGGGCCTGGAGGGTGGCCTCGGGGCGCGGCCAGCTGGGCGGGGTGGCGTTGCCGTCCCGGCGGAACGCGATCCGGACCCCGTCGGCGCCGCGCACCTCGATGAGGTCGGTGGCTGTGTCACCCGGCTCGCCGTCCAGTAACTGCCGGTAGAAATGGGCGAGTTTCTCGGGTTCGGCGCAGTCGAGCACCACGACGGCCGCGGTCACCAGTGCCATGTTTCCTCCCTGGGCAGGTCCTGCCGGTGCGTCTGTCCCCGATCACCGGAATCAGTCGGCCGCCGGTCGATTCCCGTCGTAGCCGTCAGGCACCGCCGGCCGCCCGGATCTGGGCGAGCCGGGCCTCCGCCGCCGTCAGCAGCAGGTCCAGGGCGGCCGGGTAGGAGCTGCCCCGCATCGAGGCGACGAGATGGCGGGCGGTGGCCGCGATGTTCGGGTGGGTGGCGGCGGGCAGCCGGGCGTAGATCGCCCGCCAGACGTCCGCCTCGGCCTCCCGGGCGGGCTCCGGCAGGGCGGTGGTCGCGGAGTCGAGGGCGCCGTAGGCGAGGGCCTGGTCGACGAAGGCGTGGTAGACGCGGACCGCCTCCGGGTCCGGGAAACCGGCGCCGCGCAGCACCCCGAGGATGGTCTCGACGGCCTGGATCTCGTACGTCCGGCCGGTCACCCGGTGGGCGCTGAGCCCGGCCGCGCGGGGATGCGCGAGGGCACCCGCGTGCATGCGCAGGCCCAGGTCGCGCAGGTCGGCGCGCCAGTCGCCGGTGGGCCGCCAGAGGCGCAGGGTACGGCCGATCAGCTCGTCGGCGACGGCCAGCATCAGGTCGTCGGTGTGCCGGAAGTACCGGTACAGGGAGCTGGGGTCGGCGCCCAGGGCGCGGCCCAGGCGGCGCACGGACAGGGCCTCGGCGCCGTGCTCCTCGATCAGCCGCATCGCGGTCTCGACGATCAGCTCCTCGGACAGGACCACGCCCTGTTTGGTGGGGCGCCTGCGCTGCCGGGCGCCGGCCGCGACGACTCGTTCGCTCATGGGGCCTCCCTTCCTGCCGCCGCACCTTATGACAACACCGTTGACCTGTGAAGTGCACCGGCAGTTTCATGTCCGGTCACCGGGGCCGACCAGTCCGGCCCCCCGGTGCGAGCGGAGTGCTGGCCATGACCGACAAGCCCTACACAGTCGACCCCCCTGAGTTGCGCAGATCCCTCGGTGTCCTCGACGGCATCGCGGTGGCCGCGTCCAGTACGGCCGCCACCACCAGCATCGGCATCGGCCTGGGGGTGACGGCCGGGGTGGTCGGGCTGCATCTGCCGGCCATCATGCTGCTGGCGTTCCTGCCGGTGCTCGGTATCGCGGGTGCCTACTCCCGGCTGAACCGGGTGGAGCCGAACGCCGGCAACGGCTATGTGTGGGTGGGCCGTTCGCTCAATCCCTGGCTCGGCTTCCTGGTCGGCTGGGTCAACATCGTGGCGACGGTGGCCTTCCTCGCGTACACCACGGCGGTCACCGGCTCGGCGATCCTGCAGCTGGCGGGCGAGGCCGGGGTGCACCGGGTCGGCTCACTCGCCCTGGATCCCGGTTCGACGGCGCAGACCACGGCCGTCGGCATCTTCGTGCTGATCGCCGTCACCCTGACCGCGATCACCGGTATCCGCACCGCCGCCCGGCTCCAGACCGGGCTGCTGGTCTTCGAGTACGTGGTGCTGCTCGGGTTCTGCGGGTACGGCATCGTCACCGGACCGCACCCCTTCAGCCTGAGCTGGTTCGACCCGTTCGCGATCCCCTCGGCGACCGCGCTCGCCCAGGGCCTGCTCCTTTCGGTGTTCTGCTACTGGGGGTTCGAGGCCGCGTTCAGCGTGAACGAGGAGGTCCGTGACCCCCGGGACGCCTCCCGGGCGGGCCTGATCACCCTGGTGACCATGCTGGGGCTGTTCCTGCTGGGCTCGGTGGCCTTCCAGCGGGTGCTCTCGGAGAAGGAGCTGGCCGGGCACGGGGCCGAGGGGCTGGCGTTCTTCGGCGACCGGCTGGCCGCGCAGCCGTGGGCCGCGCTGCCGCTGGTGGCGCTGATGTTCTCGGCGGTGGCCTCGCTGCAGGCCGGGGTGATCCCGACGGCCCGGGGCATGTTCGCGATGAGCCGGGACCGTACCCTCGGGCCGGTCTGGTCCAGGGTCAGCGCCAAGTACGGCACCCCGGCGGCCGGGACGCTGCTGATCGGGGCGCTGGCCACGGCGGTCGCCGCGCTCGCCCTGGTGATCCCGCGGCTGGCCGACATGATCATGGCGACGGTGAACGCCGTCGGTATCGTCGTCGCGCTGTCGTACGCGCTCACCGCGCTCGCCGCCGCCGCGCGCTTCCGTTCGCTGCTGCGCGAGGACTGGCGGCAGGGCCTGCGGGCGGTGGTGCTCCCGGCGCTGAGCGCCTGCGCGCTGCTGGGGCTCGGCGGCTATCTCGGCTGGTCCTTCTACACCTCGGCCGACCACTTCGAACTCAGCCCGGACAACGGCTGGTTCCTGCTGACCACCCCGCTGCTGATGATCGGGTCCGGGTTCGCCGCTGCCGCCTGGGCGAAGTACGTGCGCCGCTCGCCCTACTTCCGCACCGGCGAGGGCACGGACGCCGACGCGCCGCGACTGCTCACGACCTCCAACTAAGGAACAGGAAACATGCACGCAGATCTCCTCTTCACCGGCGGCCCCGTGCTCACCCCCGAGGGCCGGACGGCGACCGCCGTCGCGGTCACCGGGGAACGGATCACCGCCGTCGGGTCCGCCGAGGACCTCCGGGAACTCGCCGGGCCGGGCACCGAGGTGGTCGACCTCGCCGGGCGGCTGCTGCTGCCCGGGTTCCAGGACGCCCACGTCCATCCGGTGCCGGCGGGGCTGGAACTGACCCAGTGCGACCTGTCCGGGCTGCGGACCGCCGAGGAGACGGTGGCCGCCGTCCGCGCCTATGCCGAGGCGCATCCGGAGCGGGAGTGGGTCCTGGGCGGCGGCTGGTCCATGGAGGCGTTCGCGGGCGGTACGCCGACGAAGGAACTGCTCGACTCCGTCGTACCGGACCGGCCGGTGTACCTGCCCAACCGGGACCATCACGGGGCCTGGGTCAACAGCCGCGCCCTGGAGCTGGCCGGGATCGACCGCGACACGCCCGACCCGGCCGACGGGCGGATCGAGCGGGACGCGTCCGGCGCGCCGAGCGGGACGCTGCAGGAGGGGGCGATGCGGCTGGTGGGGCGGCTCGCGCCGGCGGCGGGCCCGGCGGACCGGCTGGCGGCGCTGCTGCACGCCCAGCGGCATCTGCACTCGCTCGGCATCACGGCCTGGCAGGACGCGCTGGTCGGGGAGTTCCTCGGCATGGACAACCCGGCCGAGGCGTATCTCGCGGCGGCCCGGGACGGTTCGCTGACCGCGCGGGTGGTGGGGGCGCTGTGGTGGGACCGGGAGCGCGGCGCCGAGCAGATTCCCGAACTGGTGGAGATGCGGAACGCGTTCAGCCACGGCCGGTTCCGGGCGGGCACGGTGAAGCTGATGCTGGACGGGGTCGCCGAGAACGGCACGGCCGCGCTGCTCGACCCGTATCTGGACAAGTGCGGCTGCGCGACGGGCAATCGGGGCAAGAGCTTCATCGATCCCGGTCACCTGCCCAAGTACGTCACCGAGTTGGACGCGCTCGGCTTCCAGTGCCACTTCCACGCGCTGGGCGACCGGGCGGTCCGGGACGCGCTGGACGCGGTCGAGGCGGCGCGGACCGCCAACGGGACGAGCGACACGCGGCCCCACCTGGCGCATCTCCAGGTGGTGCACCCGGCCGACGTGCCGCGGTTCGCCCGGCTCGGCGCCACCGCGAACATCCAGGCGCTGTGGGCCGCGCACGAGCCGCAGATGGACGAGCTGACGATCCCGTTCCTGGGGTCCGAACGGGCCGGATGGCAGTACCCGTTCGGGTCGCTGCTGCGCTCCGGGGCGCGGCTCGCGGCCGGCAGCGACTGGCCGGTGAGCAGTCCCGACCCGCTGCAGGGCATCCATGTCGCGGTGAACCGGGTCGAACCGGGCGGCGACGCGCCGGTGTTCCTGCCCGGGGAGCGGCTGGCCCTGGCGGACGCGGTCACGGCGTACACGGCCGGTTCGGCGTATGTGAACCACCTGGACGACACCGGCCGGGTGGCGGTCGGGGCGCTCGCGGACCTGGTGGTACTGGACCGCGACCCGTTCGCCGGGGACCCGGAGGGCATCGCGGACACCCGCGTCGCGCGCACGTACGTGGGGGGCGCGCGAGTGTACTCAACTCCGGAGTGATCAGCAGTAACAGGCGTCACGGCGTGGGCGGGGCGTAGATCATTTACGCTCTGGGCAGCCTCGTACCGCTTCACGGCTCAACTTTCGAGCCACGAAGGCCAGTTCGAGTGCACGGGTGGCCGACGGGCCACCCGTTCGCAGGGCCGGGGGGACTCTGCGCTCCGTCTCCCGAAAGGAAGCACATGCCGCCCACCCTTCCGCACGCCTGGGCCGAGGACATGACCGCCCTGATGAACTTCTCCCCCCGGCCTTCTCATTCGATGATCAGTTCGACACCGCATCGGCCGGACCGCTTGGCCGAAGTGGCGGGCGAACACATCGCAACCCCGGGAACCCACCTGGCAGGTGGTCCCGGCAGGTGGCCTTCCCGGAGCAGCGGCGCATCGCGGATCCGGGGGTCGCGCCCCTCACAGTCGCGACGGGAACCCGAACCGGTCGTGTGAGACCGGCCGTTCGGCGAGGCCGTCGCGCAAGGCGCAGAAGATCCCCCGGACACGACCGGCCGGAAACCACGGTCGATCTTTCCTTTGCCATGACCACTGCTTGATGGGAGACCGGTGTGATATCCCGACTCGAAAGCGCTGTTTCCAAGGCGTCCGCCGACAGTCTGCTCCCGGCGCAGCCGGGCGACCGGCTCCGGTCCACGGAGGCGGCGGACGCCCTGGCCCGCCTCCTGGCGGAACGCGTGCAGGGGAGCACGGAGCCGTACCGAATATGGCAGAACGCCGCTCAGCGGCGGCTGGACGCACTCCGGCCTCCCCACTCCGGCACCACGCTGCGGGTGGAGGGGGCCCTCCACCTGGCGCGGCCCGCGTTCCTCCCGCCCGACGAGGAGGGGCACGCCAGGTTGAGGCGCCTCGACGCCGGCCTGAGCGTGATCGAAGCGGCCTTTCCCCAGGTCAGCGCCGATATCGAGGTCTGCCGACTGAGCTGCGCGATGCTGGAGGGCGCCTGGCGGACCCGGGCATTCGTCCCGCCGCGCGTGGAGGAGCGGACAAGCGCCTGCGCCTGCCCTCTGTGCCGTCGGCTGCCCACACCCCCCGAACGCACGCTGGACGACTACGCGTGGCGGCAGAGCGCCGGCCGTCCCCTCGCCACCAAGACCTGGCCGTACCGCCGGGAACTCGACAGCGTCCTGACCGGTGGCTGGTCCTGGACCCGGCAGATGAACGACCTCGAACGAGACCTCGGCCACCGCCACCGCTTCGAGGACGACATCCTCGTCTTCCACGAGTACAAACGCGTGATCGACACCATCGACACCACGCGCCTCACCCAGCACGTCGAGGACCGCCTCGCCGAGGACTTCAGCACCAACGGCGCACGGGCCCTGGTCTCCGGGCTCTTCGCGGCCCACAAGCGATCCGTCGACGAGCACTGGCTCCAGCAGCACGACTCGGGCACGGTCACACTCCCCCAGACCAACCCGCTCGGCCAGAGCGGCTACTCGCTCCTGCAGATGCTGGACTGCCTGTTCTGGCACGTCGCGCCCGACTCCGAGCTGTGGCAGGAGGAGAACCTCGCCTCCCTGCTGCTGTGCCGGGCCATCGACGACATGGCCGACGTCCGGGCCGACGCCCTCACCGGCGAGATCAGCAACTTCTGGCTCGCCGACATGCCCACCCACACCAAGGCCCTCTACGCCGCCTGCGCCATCGCGATCGTCAAGTACGGCTGCATGCCGGAGGCGCACGCTCCGATGTGGAACACCTGGCTGATGACCACCACCATCGTCTGGATGGGGCTCACGGGCCGCCACGCCCTGTGGTTCGACGGCATCACCGAGGGCCTCCCCCCGGCCGAGGACTGCGCGCTCTGCGACCTGCAGCCCAACTCGTGCAGCGGCATCCTCACCGACGGCACCGACCTCACCATCGCCCCGCGGCCCACCGTGCCGGCGCTGAGCGCACGGGCCGCCGAGCTGTCCGGGCGCTGCCGGACCCGGCACTCCCGGGCCTGGTCGCTGTTCGACGCCGAACTCCATGCCTTCGAGGCGATACACGGCCCGTGGTCCGGCAACGTCGACAGCACGTGGGAGATCCTGCGCCGCACCTACATCGCCGCCGTGGAGGCATCCGTCGCCGAGCCGTCCAAGGCCCGCGCCCGGCAGATCCAGCAGGACGCCGGCGTGGTCGGATCGGAGATGTTCCACACCCTGCACGACCCTCGGACCGGGCGGGAGGACACCGCGCTGCTCGCCTACATGTTCGGCGCCGCCCACCCGCATTTCCTCTGGAACGCCACGGGATACCGCCCCACGAGCGTCGCGGGCGACTGGCTGGACGGCTGACGCCGGGGCTCAGGCCTGTTCGCGGCCCGTTCCGGCCGGGACGGACGGCGCCGCCCGGCCGGGGATCCGGCCGGGCGGCGGTGGTGTCAGACGGCGAACTCGACCGGCAGGCTGTCGAGCCGGGACTCCCAGGTGGAGGCGGTCGAGGAAAGTTCCTCCGCCGGCACGGCCAGGCGCAGGCCCGGCAGCCGGTGCAGCAGGACGTCCACGCCGATCTCGATGATGGACTGGCCGATGTTCTGCCCCGGGCACTCGTGCGGTCCGGAACTGAACGCCAGGTGCGACTGGTTGCCCTGCACGGCGACGTCCGCGTCGGGCCGTACCTCCGGGTCGAGGTTGCCGGCCGCCAGGCCCATGATGAGCAGTTCGCCCTCCTGGATGTGATGGCCGCCCAGCTCCAGATCGGCGGCCGCGAACCGGCCCGGCAGCACGGCCAGCGGCGGGGTGTCCCACATGACCTCTTCCACCACCGAAGAGATGTTCAGCTGTCCGCTGACCAGGCCGGACAGCCGGGCGGCGTCGGTGAGGACCATTTGCAGAACCCGGCCCAGCAGGTTGCTGGTGGTGGTGTGCGCGGCGATCAGCACGAGGCGCAGATGGCTGACGACCTCGTCGTGGTCGAGGCCGGCCGGGTGCTCCAGCAGGGCCGTGGCGAAGTCGGAGCCCGGCTCGGCCCGCTTGCGGTCGGTGAGTTCCGAGAGGATCTGCATGATCCGGTCGTTGTGCTCCAGGGCGCCCTCGCCGCCCTTGAAGACCTCGGCGCAGGACTCGATCAGGCGTTGCGCCTCCCCCGCGGGAAGACCCAGGATCCGGGTGAGCACGAGCATCGGCAGGTGCTCGGCGTAGTCGGCCACCAGGTCGGCACGCCCGGCGTCGGCGAACGCGTCGATCAGTTTGGTCGCGAAGTGTGTGGCGTGCCGTCGTACGCCACGGCTGGACGCCGCGAGCAGCCCGTCGGTGACCGCACCGCGCAACCGGCGGTGCGGTTCGCCGTCCTGGGAGACGCAGTCGGGCCGCCAGCCGACCATCGGGATCAGCGGTGAGGTCTCGGAGACCCGTCCGTCCCGCCAGTCCCGCCAGATCCGGGCGTCCCGGCTGAACTGGCGCGGGTTGTCCAGCACCCGCCGGTTGTCGCGGTAGCCGAGGACGAGCCAGGCGGGGACGTCGCCCTCCAGCAGCACCGGCGCCACGGACCCGTGCTCCTTGCGCAGCTGCTCGTAGATGCCGAGCGGGTCGGTCGACGCCTCCGGCCCGTACAGCCGGGTGGCCCCGGCGCCGTGGGCCACCGGGCAGCCGCCGGTGGCGCCCGGATCGTGCGGCGCGCTCATCGGGACTCCAGGGATACCGCCGAGCGCTCCTGCAGATGCTGGATGAGCGCGACGAGGACGTCCCGGCTGGAGGCCCGGTCGCGGGCGTCGCAGGCCACGATCGGGGTGTGCGGGGAGATGTCGAGGGCGTCCCGGATCTCCTCGATGGGGTGCTGCGCGGAGTCCGGGAAGACGTTCAGGGCGATGACGAACGGCACGTTCTGCCGCTCCATCTCCTCGATCGCCCGGAAGCTGGAGGCCAGCCGACGGGTGTCCACCAGGACGATCGCGCCGAGCGCGCCCTTGAACAGGCCGTTCCACAGGAACCAGAACCGCTCCTGCCCGGGCGTGCCGAACAGGTACAGCATCAGGCTCTCGTTGAGGCTGATCTTGCCGAAGTCGAGGCTGACCGTGGTCTCGGCCTTGTCCGCGACACCGATGAGGTTGTCGACGCCGACGGTCGCCTGGGTGAGGGTCTCCTCGGTGGTGAGCGGCTTGATGTCGCTGACGGAGCGGACCATGGTGGTCTTTCCGGTGCCGAACCCCCCGGCGATCATCACCTTGACCGAGCGGGTCCCCCCGGCACCGGGGTCGCCGGGATGGTCAAAGCCTTTCAAGTCCACTGAGTACCTCCTGGAGGAGCGCGAGGTCGGGCCCGCGGCCGGCGTGGTGGGCCGGAATGGGATCACGGGCTTCAATACGGCCTGCGTCCAGCAGATCCGCCAACAGCACCGCGAGAATGTTGAAGGGCAATCCGAGATGGGCGGTGAGTTCGGCCACCGACAGCGGATCACGGCAGCGCCGGACTATCTCCTCGTGCTCGTGCTGCATCCCCGGGACGGGAGCGGTACGGGAGACGACGAGGGTGGCCACATCGAGGCTCGACGCCGACCCGCCCGGTCCACTGCGTCCTCCGGTGAGGACGTAGTAACGCTCGAGACCGGACGGATCCGTTGGCCGGCGGGGAGCACTCATCCAGAGTGCTCCTCCAGGCGCGGAGAGGTGCCGAGCAGCTCGCCCATCCGCCGGGACAGGTCCCTCATCTGATGCCCGAGCAGGCCCTGGTCGAGCCCCTCGCGGGCGAGGACCCCGAGATACGTCTCCACACCGGCCCGTACGACGAAGAGGTGACCGCCGTCGACCTCGATCATCGCCAGCCGCAGCTGCCCCGCGTACTTGGGGAACTGCTCGGCGACCGGCTGGGCCAGGGCCTGCAGCCCCGCCACCACGGCCGCGAAGCGGTCCACGTCGTCGGGGTCCTCGGCGCCGAAGGAGGTGATGGCCTTGCCGTCACTGGAGGCCACGAGGGCGAAACGGATCTCCGGGATGCTCTCCACCAGATCGCGGAGCGCCCAGCTCACGTCGGTTCCCTGTTGCGTCATGTGGACTAGTCGCTCTCTTCAGTGCGGCGCTGTGTGGACTCGCGTCCGGCGGCGGCGTCATCGGCGCCGTCCGGGGTCGCGGGTGCCACGGCGTCTCGGTCTCCGGTCAACTCGGCCTCGCTGTCCGTCTCTTCGTCCGCCAGGGGCGCGCGGCCCGCGGTGGCGAAGGCGGCCAAGCCCGCGAAGGACTCCTCCGGCGGGACCGCGGTGAACGCGGTGCCCTCCGTGCGGGCGGTGCGCGGCTCGGGCCGCTCCTCCTCCTCACGGCGCCGGCTGCGCCGGCGGGGCAGTCCGCCCGGGGTGGTGTCCGGGGCCTCACCGGCCTCCGGCCGGCTGACGGTCTCGACGGCGACCGGGCCGTGCGCCTGCGCCGGGGACGCGGCGGCGGGGGCGGCCGACGCGGGGACCTGGGCGGGGGCGGCCGCGGGCAGCGGGCTGAAGAACTTGTGCGGGACCACGACGACGACCGAGGTGCCGAGCCAGGGCGAGTCCGCGAAGGTGACCCGGATGCCGTAGCGGCGGGCGAGGATGCCGACGACCCTGAGGCCGATGTTGGCGTCCTCGGAGATGCCGCCGATGCCGGGTCCGGCCGCGGTACCGGCGAGGGAGTGCTCGGCCTCGCGCTTCTTCTCCTCGTTCAGGCCCTTGCCGGAGTCCTGGATCTCGATGCCGACGCCGTTGGGTACCTCCTTGCCGGAGACGACGACCGGCTCGGTGGGCGGCGAGTAGCGGGCCGCGTTGTCCAGGAGGTGCGCGAAGATCAGCGTGAGGTGGTCCACCAGACCGCCGTCCACGCCGAGTTCGGGCAGGTGCCGGACCTCGACGCGGTGGAAGTCCTTGATCCGGCCGATGCCGCCGCGCACCACGCTGAGCAGCCGCTGGTGCTCCTGCCACTGGCGGCCCGGGCGGTCGGAGCCGCCGAGCACGCCGATGCTGGCGGCGAGCGAGTCGGCGGGGCCGAGCTCCTGGTCCAGCTCCATGAGACCGCGGGCCACGGCGGGCAGCCTGCCGTGCTCGCCCTGCATCTCGTGCAGCCGGCCGCGCAGCTTGCTGGTCAGGACGTGGATGCGGTTGCCGATGCTGATCACGGCCTGCTCGGCGGAGGTGGAGCGGTTGAACTCCTCCTCCACACCGATCAGCGAGGTGCGCAGGATGCGGCGCAGGTCGGCCTGGAGGTCCTTGTCGACCTTGGCGCACTGATCGGTCACCGGCAGCAGGTCGTCGACGGCGTCACCCTCGCGCAGCCGCTTCAGCGCGTCCGGCAGCTGTTCCCCGGCGAGCCGGGAGATCGCGGACCGCTGGTGCGTCAGCTGCTCCTGCCAGACCTCGGCCTGGTCGGCGAGCTGGGCGTCGGAGGACTTCAGCTGGTCGGCGAGCCGCTCCTCGTACGCCCGGGCCTGCTCGGCCAGTTGGGCGTCGTAGTGGGCGGTCCGCTCGGCCAGCAGGGTCTCGAAGGCGGACGCCCGCTCACCGAGCTGGGCGTCAAACCCGGCGGCCTGCTCGTTGAGCTGGCCCTCCAGCGTGGCGCGCTCGGCCGTGAACTTCCGTTCCAGGCCGGAGACATGCTGCTGCCACTGCAGGGAGTGCTCGGCCTGCGAGCTGCGGAACGAACCCTCGGCGCTGCGCAGTCGGCGCTGCGAGCGGATCAGCAGTCGCACGCACACCGAGCTCGCCGCGGTGGCCGCGGCGCCGGCGACGGCCGCGGTTATCCGCTCGGAGCTCATGAACGTGGCGGCGACCGTCCCGCCCCCTAAGGCCAGCGGCATCAGCCACCAGCTGTACCACGCGACAGGGGCCCGCGCCGCCGGCGGCGGAGTGGCGAGTTCCATCTGCATCCTTCGGAGCAACACAATCGAACATCAGCGAACAAGGGCAGTGTGCGAAGGCCGCACTCATGCGTACACACGGCGGGACGGACCCACCGTGGGGTGCGTCAACTCGCAGTGACGCAGTGGAGCTTATCGGGTTTGAGCCCTAAAGGATCAACCTCGGCGCCTCGTGGAAGTGAGGGTTCCGTCACGGTCCACCAGTGAACCGCGCCGATATTTCCTGGACAGCTGTCCAGCTATAGTGGACACCTGTTCAAGAGATGGGGAGGGTCCAACGATC
Organism: Streptomyces sp. NPDC048288; assembly: GCF_043201555.1. Taxonomy (NCBI): domain Bacteria; kingdom Bacillati; phylum Actinomycetota; class Actinomycetes; order Kitasatosporales; family Streptomycetaceae; genus Streptomyces; species Streptomyces sp. NPDC048288. The sequence continues at coordinate 382,394 of NZ_JBICZD010000004.1, read as the reverse complement.
ATGGAAATCCTGGCGAACGTGCTGGTCGGCCTGGTGGCCGCGCTGCACGCGTACATCCTGGTGATGGAGATGTTCCTGTGGCAGAAGGCGCCCGGGATGCGCTTCCACGGCTTCGACGCGGAACTGGCCCGGCGGACCGCGCCGCTCGCCGCCAACCAGGGCCTCTACAACGGCTTTCTGGCGGCCGGCCTGGTGTGGGGACTGATCGCGGCCGACCCGACCGGCTTCCGGGCCCAGGTGTTCTTCCTGTCGTGCGTGGTGGTGGCCGGGGTGTACGGCGCGGTCACGGCCAACCGGCGGATCCTGTTCGCCCAGGCGCTGCCCGGCGCGCTCGCCCTGGCCGCCGTCCTCGCCGCCCGATGACCGGACGCCCGGCCCCGGAGGACCCGCGGACGGCCCGCACCCGGGCCCGGCTGCGCGCGGCCCTGCTGGAGGAGTGCGCCGAACGGCCGCTCGCCGAGGTGGGCGTGGCCGCGCTGGCCCGCCGGGCCGGGGTGGGCCGGGCCACCTTCTACGTGCACTACGACGACCTGGCGGCGCTGGCGGTCGACGCCTGCGCGGACGTCGTACGGGAGGCGGTGGACGCGCTGCACGCCTGGCGCGGCCGGCCCGATCCGGTGCACGCGCCGCCCGCGCTGCGGGAGTTCTTCGCGGGGCTGGTCCCGCACCAGGCCCTGTACCGGGAGTTGCTCGCGCCGGGCGGCGGGGGCCCGCTGGGCCGGGTGCTCCACCGGGACCTGCGGGCGCGCAGCCTGGCCGAGCGGGAGCTGGCGGGGGCGGCGGACGCCCCGCTGGTGGCCTCGGCGGTGGCGGCGACCTTCGCCGGGGTGCTGGCCGACTGGCTGCACGGTCTGCTGGACGCCACCGCCGAGCAAGTGGCCGACCAGGTGTGGCAGTTGCTGGTCGCCCTGCACATGAGCCGCTGAGCCTCAGGCGCAGGCGAACCGGCGCCGCTCCTTCGGCCAGGCCTCGACGCCGTGGGAGGTCCGCACGTATGCCGTGTCCCCGTCGTCCGTCAGCCACAGCCGCCAGTCGCGGAGCCGGTATCCGGTGTCGTGGGCGTCGGCGGGCATGGGGACGTCGTCCTCGTAGCGGCCGGTGAGCGCCGGGTCGTCCGCGAACACGCCGTGCGGATCGCGGACGTACGTCCGGTCGCCGAGGGTCAGGAAGACCGCGGACTGCCAGCCGCAGTGCTCCGGCCCGGAGGAACTGGTGATCGTGGCCACCGGCACCCGCCGGCCGTGCGCGTCCGTCCAGATGTCGTGCCACCCGGGTCCCGACGTGACGCTCGCCGGGAGTTCGGAGGGGTCGCAGGTGGCATGGGTCTCCGGTCCCCAGCCGGGCCGGTCCTGCTGGTCCTTGGCGACCACGACGGCCACCTTGGTGCGGCCGCCGACGTCGTAGGAGTACAGGACGCGGTCGGCCTCCCGCCGCTCCACGCGGTAGCCGCCGCGCGGTACCTCCGGGTCGAACAGGTGGAAGAAGAGCCGGAGGCCGTCCTCGGGCGAGTCGCCGCCGTCGTCGCTGCTCCAGCCGTCGGGTCCGCCGCCCCAGTAGATCTCCCCGTCGCACTCCAGGGCCCGGCCCGCGGCCCCGGAGGCGGTGCGCAGGGCCTGCGGGGTGCTCTCGTCGACCTCCTTGGTGGGGATGTCCAGCGGTCCCCGGTACGGCGTCGCCGGCGGCGTCCCCTCCACCACGACGGCCGGCCGGATCCCGCCGTCACAGGCCACCGCCGCGGCCATCACCAGCACCGTCGCCGCCACCAGACCTCCGCGCATGCCCGCCCCTGTTCCTCGTCGCCCTGCCGCCCTTCGACGCCGGAGCGGGCCGGAACGTTCACGCGGGTCCGCCGGGTTCCACCGCTTGGCACGATTCCATCGAAGCTTGGCAATCGTGCCATTTCCAGGAGGGGCGCGCCCGGGCAGGCTGGGTGACCATGAACGATGTGGACACGATGCGTGCGATCAGCCAGGACGTCCTCGGCGGCCCCGAGGTCCTGAAGGTGGTCGAGGTGGCGCGGCCGAGGCCGCGCCCCAACGAGGTGCTGGTCCGGGTGCGGGCGGCCGGTCTCAACCCGACCGACTGGAAGCACCGGGAACTCGGCGCCTTCCTGGGCGAGCCGCCCTTCGTCCTCGGCTGGGACGTCTCCGGCACGGTCGAGGAGACCGGTGTCGGCGTGGCCGCCTTCCGGCCCGGGGACGAGGTCTTCGGCATGGCGCCCTACCCGTTCGGGCACGGCACGCACGCCGAGTACGCGATCCTGCCGGCCCGGGCCCTGGTGCCCAAGCCGGACGTGATCGACCACGTGCAGGCGGGCGCGCTGCCGCTGGTGTCCCTGACGGCCTGGCAGGCGCTGGTGGAGTACGCCGACGTGCGGGCGGGACAGCGGGTGCTGATCCACGCGGCGGCCGGCGGGGTCGGGCATGTGGCGGTGCAGATCGCCAAGGCGCGCGGGGCGTACGTGATCGGCACGGCGAGCGCGGGCAAGCACGACTTCCTGCGGGAGATCGGCGTGGACGAGCCGGTCGACTACCGGTCGGTGGACGTCACCGAGGCGGTCCGGGACGTGGACGTGGTGCTCGACACCGTCGGCGGCGACACCGCGACGGCCTCGCTGCGGGTGCTGCGGCCCGGCGGGGTCCTGGTGTCGATCCTGCCGGTGGGCAGCCCCCAGCTGTACGAGGAGGCCGGGCGGCTCGGCGTGCGGGCGGTGCGGATGCTGGTGGACGCCGACCGGGCCGGGATGCGGGCGGTCGCCTCCCTGGTCGAGGAGGGGAAGCTGCGGGCCACCGTCGCGGGGACCTTCCCGCTGGCCGATGCCGCCAAGGCGCACGAGCTGGGCGGCACCGGCCGGACCACGGGCAAGCTGGTCCTGGTGGTGGACTGACGCGGTCGGGGGTCAGAAGGTGAGCACGGGCTTGATCGCCTTGCCCGTGCTCATGTCCCGCACCGCCCGGTCGATCTCGGCGAACGGGTAGGTCGTGATCAGCCGGTGCAGCGGCAGCCGGCCCTCGCGGACCAGGCGGACCAGGGCCGGGATGAAGGCCTGGGTCTCGCTGTCCCCGAGGGTCAGCCCGACGATCCGCTTGCCGCCCAGCAACCCGTTGACGTCCAGGGAGACTTCGGTGCCGAAGGGCGGGGCGCCGACGACGACCAGGGTGCCGCGGGCGGCGAGCGCGTCGACGCCCTGGCGCAGCACGGCGGTGCTGCCGGTCGTCTCCACGATTCCGTCGGCGCCGGCTCCGTCCGAGATCCGCCCGAGTGCCTCGGAGACGCTCTCCCGGGTCGCGTCGACGGTGTGCGTGGCACCCAACTCCCTTGCCAGCTCCAGGCGTTCGGCCACCCGGTCGACGGCGACGATCGTGGTGGCGGGGGTGAGCGCGGCCGCCATGACCGCCGACAGGCCGACCGCTCCGGCGCCCAGCACGACGATCGTGCTGCCGGTGGCCGGCTCCAGTACGTTCCACACGGCACCGACCCCGGTCTGCACCCCGCAGCCGAGCGGGGCGATCGACTCCAGCGGGACCTCCGGGTCGACCTTGACCAGGCTGCGCTCGTCCACCAACGCCCGCTCGGCGAAGGAGGACTGGCCGAAGAAGTGGCCGCCGAGCGGCTCGCCGCCACGGCTGACGGTGTGGGTGCCGTCGGCGCGCCGGCCGCCGATCAGGTTGAGCGGCAGCCAGGTGGCGCAGTAGGCGGGGTGGCCGCCGTGGCAGTTGGGGCAGGCCCCGCAGGAGGTGAAGGACAGCACGACATGGTCGCCGGGGGCCACGCCGGTGACGGCGGAGCCGACGGCTTCGACGACCCCGGCGCCCTCGTGGCCGAGGACTCCGGGCAGCGGGAAGGGCAGCCCGCCGCTGGCCACACCGAGGTCGGTGTGGCACAGGCCGGTGGCCACCATGCGGACCAGCGCCTCGTAGGGGCCCGGCTGGTCGAGTTCGACCTCGGCGAGGGTGAAGGGCGCGCCGCCGGACTCGACGACGGCGGCTCGGGTGGTGAGGGACATCGTACGGACTCCTGGTCTGCGGGCTCAGTCGAGCGAGATGACGACGGACTTGACCTGGGTGTAGGCGGCGAGGGACTCGGGGCCGTACTCGCGGCCGAAGCCGGAGGCCTTGACGCCGCCGAAGGGGACGGCGGGGTCGAGCATCGCCCAGTCGTTGACCCAGACGATGCCGGCCTGGAGGCGGGCGGCGACCCGGTGCGCGCGGGCCAGGTTGCCGGTCTGGATGCCCGAAGCCAGGCCGTACGGAGTGGAGTTGGCGAGGGCGACGGCCTCGTCCTCGGAGTCGAAGGGCTGCACGGTGAGGACGGGGCCGAAGATCTCGTCCTGGATCACCCGGGAGTCGTTGGGCAGGTCGGCGATGACGGTCGGCCGGTAGTAGAAGCCGCCGTCCAGGTCGAGGCGTTCGCCGCCGCAGACGATGCGGGCGCCCTCCTTGCGGGCGAGTTCGACGTACTCCTCGACCTTGCGCAGGTGCTTCTCGCCCGCCATCGGTCCGACGACGGTGGCCGGGTCGCGCGGGTCGCCGACCGGGACGCCGGGGACGGCCTCGGCGAGGATGCCGAGCAGGGTGGCGTAGACCGGGCGGGCGACCAGGAGGCGGGGGCCGCCCATGCAGAACTGGCCGGTGTTGAAGACGAAGGCCTTGATGACCGCGCCGACGGCCTTCTCCAGGTCGGCGTCCTCGAAGACGAGGTGGGCCGCGTTGCCGCCGAGTTCCACGGTGACCGGCTTGAGCGCCTGGCCCGCCGTGCCCGCGACGTGCCGGCCGATGGCGGTGGAGCCGGTGAAGGCGACCTTGTCGACGCCCGGGTGGCGCAGCAGGGCCTCGCCGGCGACCGGTCCGGCGCCGGTGACGACGTTGACGACGCCGTCGGGGACACCCGCCTCCTGGAACAGCCGGGCCATGTAGAGGGCGCTGAGCGGGGTCTCGTCGGCGGGCTTGTGGACGACCGTGTTGCCGGCGGCGAGGGCCGGGCCGATCTTCGAACCGGCCAGGATGAGGGGGAAGTTGAACGGGGTGATGGCGGCGACCACGCCCAGGGGTTCGCGGCGGGTGTAGGCGAGGGCGTTGAGCTGGACGTCGCGGACGGCGCCGTCCAGTGCGTGGGCGAGCGCCGCGAAGTGCTCGTAGTCGTTGGCCGCGTTGGTGACGTCGACGGCTCCGGCGAGCGTGATCGGCTTGCCGACGTCCAGGCTCTCCAGGGCGGCGATCTCCTCGGCGTTCTCCCGGATCAGCTCGGCGATCCGGTGCAGCACCCGGCCGCGTTCCCGGCCGCTGAGCCCCGACCACTCCCCCGCGTCGAAGGCCTCGCGGGCGGCGCGCACGGCGGCGTCGACGTCGGCGGCGCCGGCCTCCGCGACGGTGGTGATCACCTGGCCGGTGGCCGGGTCGGTCACCTCCGTGCGGGTCCCGTCGGCGGCCTCCCGCCATTGCCCCGCGATGAACAGCTGTCCCGGTCCGGTCCCGAAGGTGGTCGTCATTGGCCCACTCCCAGCGTTGATCGCCAAACCTTCAACAAACAGGTTTCCTGTTGGTGGGCAGTCTCACTACAGACAGGATTCCTGTCAATGCTCTAGGGTGCACGCATGGTCGGTACAAAGACAGGCCCCTCGCTGCTGTACATGGTCAAGCAGGTGGAGCTGGTGGTGCGCTCACATCTCGACGAGCTGGTGAAGCCCGCCGGGATCACGGCGCTGCAGTACACGGCCCTGACCGTCCTGGAGCGCCATGACGGCCTGTCGGCCGCCCAGTTGGCGCGGGACTCCTTCGTGACCGCCCAGTCGATGGCCGATCTCGTACGGTCCCTGGAGAGCCGCGGGCTGATCCGGCGGGAGCGCAATCCGCGCAACCGGCGCGAGCTGCTGATCCTGCTGACCGACTCCGCGCGCGAGCTGCTCGCCGGGGTGGCCGGGCCGGTGCGGGAGCTGGAGGAACGGATGGTGCGGGAGCTCACCTCGCACCAGGAGGAGCAGTTCCGCCAGGCGCTCAGCAAGGCCTGGCACGCGCTTTCCTAGCGGAGCGGTACCGCTCCCACGTGCCCGTTCGCCGACTGTCGCGCACGCCACAGAAAATGGCGTGCCGAAGCAGCAGACATATGTCAATCGAACATGCTCAAATTCCCTCCATCGAGGGTAACTTGCAGGGCGGGGAACGGAATTGAACCGGCAGGGGTGGGAGGTGATGCCGTCGTGCGCCAGGAACCCCGACAGGACCCCGCGTCGCTCACCCGGCATCTGCGCATCCGTCAGGACCGCGGACACACGGTGCTGGAGTTCCGCGGCGAGATCGACATCGCGGCGGCCACGGAGATGGCGCCGTACCTGGACCGGGTGACCGCGCGGGACAGCTCCCTGGTGGTGATCGACCTGCGGCACATCGAGTTCTTCGACTGCTCCGGGCTGCGGCTGCTCTACCGGGCCCGCAGCCGGGTGCTGGAGCGCGACGGACAGCTCACGCTGGTCTGCACCCACCCGCTGACCCTGCGGGTGCTGAGGGTGACGGGACTGTCGCGGCTGCTGCCGCCGCTGGCGACGCTGGATGCGGCCCTGGACCAGCCGGAGGCCACGTCCGGCACCTTATGACGCCGTCCGCGGGCGCTGTCCCGCGGACGCTATGTGAGGATCTTCGTGACCTGACCGGCGCCGACCGTCCGCCCGCCCTCGCGGATGGCGAACTTCAGCCCCTCCTCCATCGCGATCGGCTGGATCAGCTGGATGCGCATGGTGGTGTTGTCGCCCGGCATCACCATCTCGGTGCCCGGGGGCAGGGTGACCACTCCGGTCACGTCGGTGGTGCGGAAGTAGAACTGGGGACGGTAGTTCTGGAAGAACGGGGTGTGCCGGCCGCCCTCGTCCTTGGAGAGGATGTACGCCCGCGCCTCGAACTCCACGTGCGGGGTGACCGATCCGGGTTTGACGACGACCTGGCCGCGCTCCACGTCGTCCCGCTTGACCCCGCGCAGCAGCAGCCCGACGTTCTCCCCGGCCCGGCCCTCGTCGAGCAGTTTCCGGAACATCTCGACGCCGGTGACCGTGGTCCTGGTCTTCTGCGGGTGGATGCCGATGATCTCGACCTCGCTGTTGACCCGCAGCACGCCCCGCTCGATCCGTCCGGTGACCACCGTGCCTCGGCCGGTGATGGTGAAGACGTCCTCGATCGGCATCAGGAACGGCCGGTCCACGTCCCGCGCCGGCTCGGGCACGAACTCGTCCACGGCGTCGAGGAGTTCGAGCAGCGCGGCGGTCCACTCGGGGTCGCCCGCCAGCGCCTTGAGCGCGGAGACCCTGACCACCGGGACGTCGTCGCCGGGGAACTCGTACTCGGTGAGCAGTTCGCGCACCTCCAGCTCCACCAGTTCCAGGATCTCCTCGTCGTCGACCATGTCGGTCTTGTTGAGCGCGACGACGATGTAGGGCACGCCGACCTGACGGGCCAGCAGCACATGCTCCTTGGTCTGCGGCATCGGCCCGTCGGTGGCCGCGACCACCAGGATCGCCCCGTCCATCTGGGCGGCCCCGGTGATCATGTTCTTGATGTAGTCGGCGTGGCCGGGGCAGTCGACGTGCGCGTAGTGCCGGCGTTCGGTCTGGTACTCGACGTGCGCGATGGAGATGGTGATGCCGCGCTGCCGCTCCTCGGGCGCCTTGTCGATCTGGTCGAACGGGGTGAACGGGTTGAGCTGCGGGAACTTGTCGTGCAGCACCTTGGTGATGGCCGCGGTGAGTGTCGTCTTGCCGTGGTCGATGTGCCCGATGGTGCCGATGTTCACATGCGGTTTCGTCCGCTCGAACCTGGCCTTCGCCACTGGGGGCCTCCCGTCCGCCTCGGTGCCGCCGAGCGCGGTTCAGCGCTACAACTCCTCCTTCCTGTCTAGAGCTTGCGCGGCTCGTCGAACAGGGCGCTCACGGACTCAGGTCTTCCACGACCGGCGCCAGCCGGGTTGAGACCGGCCCGGAAATTGCTTGAGGTCTCTCACCACGGCACGGGTGCGCCGTCCCAGGAGAAGAACCCGCCGGTCGGCCCGTCGTCGGGCAGCAGCGCCAGCCGTACGGCGCCGCGCGCGGCCTCGGTGGGGTCACCGCCGCCGGTGATCCCGGGGACCAGGTCGGTGGCCCGCCGCCCCGGGGCGAGGGCGTTCACCTTGATCCCGTCCTCGGCCAGTTCCTGGGCGTAGAACACCGTCAGCGCGTTGAGTGCGGCCTTCGAGGAGCGGTAGGCGGCGGACCGGGGGCTGCCGTGGGCGAACTGCGGATTGGGGTGCGTGCTCCAGGTGAGGGACGCGGTGCCGCTGGAGACGTTCACGACGCGCGGGTGGGCGGAGCGGCGCAGGGCGGGCAGGAAGGCGTTGGTGACCGCGACGACCCCGAGGACATTGGTCTCGTAGGTCCGCCGCAGGTCCTCGACGCCGGTTGCGGCGGGCGGGCCGGTCACCGGCTGGACGCCCGCGTTGTTGACCAGGACGTCCAGGTGTTCGATCCGGGCGGCGGCGCGCTCGACGCTGCCGGGATCGGTGACGTCGAGGACGAGGAGCCGGGCGGCCCCGCCGATCTCCAGGGCGGCCCGCTCGCCGCGCCCGGTGTCCCGGGAGCCGACGTGGACGGTCCAGCCCTCCTCGGCGAGGAGCCGGGCGACATGGAAGCCGATGCCCTTGTTGGCACCGGTGACGAGTGCTGTGCGATCGTTCATGACAGCCACGGTTCCCCGGTCGCGTCCGTCCTGCCAGGGACCGTCTGTACCAGGCGGATGTACCAGGCGGATGTACCAGGCGGACCGGGGAGGCGGCGGTATGGCCAGGCAGGAACTGGCCCGATTCCTGCGGGAGCGCCGGGCGGCGCTGCGGCCGGCCGCCGTGGGCCTGGCGCCGGGCACCGTCCCGCGCCGTACGCCCGGACTGCGGCGCGAGGAGGTCGCCGAGCTGGCCCATGTGTCGGTCGACTACTACACCCGGCTGGAGCAGGCCCGCGGCCCCCGCCCCTCGCCGCGCGTCCTGGACGCCCTGGCCGGCGCCCTGCGGCTGGCCCCCGCCGAGCGCAGCCACCTCTTCCGGCTGGCCGGCTCGGCGGCCCCGCCGCCCGGCACGTCGGCGCCCCGGCAGGTACGCCCGCACGTGTCCCGGATGCTGGAGCGGCTGCCCGGCACCGCGGCGATCGTCACCGACGCCGGGTACGGCCTGGTCGCCTGGAACCCGCTCGCCCAGCGGCTGTTCGGCGGGGACCTGGGGCACGGGACGGTCAACCTGGCCCGGCGGCGCTTTCTGGGCCAGGGCCGGATGTACGAGAGTTCGAGCGCGGCGGAGTTCGGGCACATCGTCGTGGCCCGGCTGCGGCGGGCCGCCGAACGCTATCCGCACGACGCCCGGCTCGCCGACCTGCTGGGCGAGTTGCACGCGGGCAGTGCGGAGTTCCGGCGGATCTGGGCGCTGCACCCGGTGCACGCCCCGGGGCACCGCGCCAAGGTCCTCGACCATCCCGGGCTGGGGCGGCTGCGGCTGAACTGCGACGTCCTGCTGGTGCCGGAGGACGACCAGGAGGTCGTCCTCGTCACGGCGGATCCGGGCTCGCCGTCGGCCGGACGGATCGCCGAACTGGCCGAACCGGCCTGACCGGACGCCACTCTGTACCAGTCCTGCGTCAGCTGTCTCAATCGGCCGACAGCGCGGTCTGACAAGGCTTCTGCCGGGCATTCGTCTCGGTGGAAAGGAGGACCGTCACATGGCGAGTTCCACGAAGGAGAGCAAGGCGAGCTCCACCAAGGAGACGCCCGTCAAGGCCCTGCCCCGGCGGATGCCCGGCTGGGCGAAACTGCTCACCGCGTTCGTGCTGGTGCTCGTGGTGCTGTTCGCCGGGATCAAGCTGGCGGTGCTGCCGGGCATCAAGGACCTGTTCGGCACCGAGACCCGGGACAACACGGGTCCCGCGCTGCTCAAGTCCATCACGGACATGAGCCGTTACGACGCGGCGTCCGGCAACTTCCAGGTCGTCGTGGACCTGGAGAAGGACGCCAAGTACCTGCCCAGCGCGATCCGCGGCACCCGCACCCTGTACGTCGGGGCGGGCAATGTCGACGCCTATGTCGACCTCGGCAAGATCCACCAGAAGGACGTGACGGTCAACGGCGACCGGACCGAGGCGACCATCCGGCTGCCGCACGCGCAGCTCGGCAAGGCGTCCCTGGACCCCGACCACTCCTACGCCGTCTCCAAGGAGCGCGGCCTGCTGGACCGGCTCGGCGACCTGTTCTCCGACAACCCCAACAGCGAGCAGGCGGTGCAGAAGCTGGCCGTGAAGCACATCTCGGCGGCGGCCAAGGACAGCGGGCTGACCACCCGGGCCGAGACCAACACCACCAACATGCTGGAGGGCCTGCTGCACTCCCTCGGCTTCACGGAGGTGCATGTGTCCTACGGCACCGTCTGACGGGCGGGCGCCAAGGGCCCGGCGGTGTGCTCCGGCCACCGCCGGGCGGGGCGGCATCGCCGGGCATTTCCTGGGTAACTGGCTTACCACGCCGAGACGTTGAAGAGTGGAGGACCGACATGGCCAGCGCCGCCTCGCGCCCGCGCACCAGCAAGGGCGGGACCACCGAGGAGACGAAGAAGGACGGGGGCACCGGCGGCAGGGCCGGGCTGTTCACCAGGGCCGCACGCGTCGTCCGGGTCCGCCGTGCCGAGCCGGAGGGCGCGCCGAAGAAGGGTACGGCCGCCAAACCGGGCGGCACCGCCAAGAAGGGCAAGGCGGGCAACGCCGGCAAGGCCGGTAGCACTGGCAAGGCGGCCGGCGCGTCCCGTAAGGGCGCCTCCGCCAAGGCCGGCGGCTCGGGCGGCGGTAAGGCGGCCGCGACCAAGTCCGGTACGGACCGCCGTCCGCTGCCCCTTCCGCTGCGGCTGCTGGCCATGACGTGCGCCTTCACCGCGATGGTGGCGTTCGCCGTCGTCCTGGCCCAGCTGACCCTCGATCCGTCCCCGGCGTCGGTGTCGATCGCCCACACCAATCTGCATCCCGGCGCCACCCTCAAGATCTATCTGGACCAGCCCGCCTTCCGTGACGCCGTCAAACAGATCGGCGGGAACATCCTGCTCGGGGTCCCGTTCGGAATCCTGGTGCCGGTCCTGGCGCCCGGCGCCCGGAGCGTCCTGCGGGTGCTGGCGCTGACCGCGATCGTGATGCTGCTGGTGGAGCTGGCGCAGGGGGCGCTGGTCACCGGCCGGGCCTTCGACGTGGACGACGTCATCCTCAACACCAGCGGGGCGCTGGTCGGTTGGCTGCTGCTGGGCCGCCGGCTCGGCCGCGCGGTGCACGCGCGCAAGCGCAAGGCGTAAGCCCGGAGTACGACCGCCCGAACGTCCGAGACTGGTCCGTACCAAGGTATTGACGGGTCACTTATCTCACTCCTTAAATCAACAGGCGACGCCTTCACCCCCCACCTCGGCCGGCTGCCTCCCCGCGCCCGGCCGCCGTACGGAAGGAGGAGCCGTGGCCTCCCCACGCTTGCTCCGCAGATGCCTGTTCGCCGTCCTGTCCGCCGCACTGGCCGGTTCCTTCGCGGTCGGCCCGGCCCGCCAGGCGCGGGCCGCCGACGCCGGCGCGGCCGCCGTCACCTTCTCCGACAACTTCGACGGGGCCGCCGGCTCGGCGGTCGACTCCTCGAAGTGGTCGATGGAGACCGGCGACAACGTCAACAACCACGAGCGGCAGTACTACACCTCGGGCACCAACAACGCGGCCCTCGACGGCCAGGGCCACCTGGTCATCACGGCCAAGAAGGAGAATCCCGCCAACTACCAGTGCTGGTACGGCACTTGTCAGTACACCTCGGCCCGGATGAACACGTCCGGGAAGTTCAGCGCCCAGTACGGGCATGTCGAGGCCCGGATGAAGATCCCGCGCGGGCAGGGCATGTGGCCCGCGTTCTGGATGCTCGGCACCGACATCGGTTCGGTCGGCTGGCCGAACTCGGGGGAGATCGACGTGATGGAAAACGTCGGCTACGAGCCCTCGACCGTGCACGGCACCATCCACGGTCCCGGCTACTCCGGCTCCGCCGGCATAGGCGCGGCCTACTCACTGTCGAACGGGCAGGCCTTCGCGGACGCCTTCCACACCTTCGCGGTGGACTGGGCGCCCGACTCGATCAAGTGGTCGGTCGACGGCAACGTCTACCAGACCCGCACCCCCGCCGACGTGGGCGGCAACACCTGGGCGTTCGACAAGCCGTTCTTCCTGATCCTGAACCTGGCCGTCGGCGGCTACTGGCCGGGCGACCCGGACAGCTCCACCTCCTTCCCGCAGCAGCTGGTCGTGGACTCGGTGTCGGTGACGACCGGCGACACCGCGGCCGGGGTCGCCATCAAGGGCCTGGCCGGCAAGTGCGTGGACGTGGCCGGGGCGAACTCCGCCAACGGCACGGCCGTACAGCTCTACGACTGCAACGGCACCGCCGCACAGCAGTGGACGGTCGGCAGCGACGGGACTATCCGCGCGCTGGGCAAGTGCCTGGACGTCACCTCCGGCGGCACGGCGGACGGCACGACGGTCCAGCTCTACGACTGCAACGGCACCGCCGCCCAGAAGTGGGCCGTCTCCTCGGCGCACGACATCGTGAACCCCCAGGCGAACAAGTGCCTGGACGTCACCGGCAACAACTCGGCCAACGGCACCCGGCTGCAGATCTGGACCTGCACGGGCGGCGCCAACCAGAAGTGGACCGTCGGCTGAGCGTCCGGCCCGTCGGCTAGCGGCGCGGTGGGCGGGGCGTCCAGGTGTACTTGTCCCCGCCCACCCAGCACACCACTCCCGGGTCGTCGAGGTCGTGGACCGTGATGCCGTAGGCCGCGGCGACCGACAGCACCTGGGTGATGTCCCTCGCCTCGGCGACCACCTCGCCGTCGATCTCCACGATGCGGAAGGGCGAGGAGCCCGGCTTGCCGGTCATGACCCCGAGCACCAGGATCCGCGGCTGGGAGATGTGGGGGCTCGCTATCTCGGTCATGCAATCGAGGGTAGATCTCCCCGGGCCGAAGTGGCCTGCCCGAGTCACCCGGACGGCGGGGTGGCCCCGCTGGTCAGCGCTTCGGCGGCCGGAGATTTGCCCGGATGTTTGCGCGGACTTGAGAAGTGAGAGGGCCGCGGAGCACCGGCGGTTCCCTGGGGTGACGCGGATCACGGGCGGGTCTGGAACACCGTAGGGTGGTTGCCCGTTGAACCAGCCGTGGGTGCGGATGGGACAGTGTCCCCGGGCCTCACCTTTTGCCCACAGGGACGATCGTTCGGCTGAAGCCCTGTGGAGCGTTTCGCCGAGAGGCGACCGCCATCCGTGCCCACCACCTGGCCGCCCCGGCCGCGAATCCCCCGTCGCGGCCGGGGCTTTCTCCTGTTCGGGGCCCTCCGGAGCCGTTGGGAGCCGTTCGGGGCACCCCCGGATGCTCCGCTTGACTTCGAGTGCGCTCCAATTCGTAGCGTTCCCCTCATGAACACCACGACTCCTCAGCACAAGATCGGTTCCGGTTTCGGCGCCGAGAGCACGGCCGCCGACGTCCTGGCGGGCCTCGACCTCGGCGGCCGGCTGGCGATCGTCACCGGGGGCTACTCCGGGCTCGGCCTGGAGACCACCAGGGCCCTGACCGAGGCGGGTGCCCAGGTCGTCGTCCCCGCGCGGCGCGCCGAGGCCGCCCGGGAGGCGCTGACCGGCCTCGACCGGGTCGAGGTGGACGAGCTGGACCTCGGCGACCTGGACAGCGTGCGCGGCTTCGCCGAGCGGTTCCTGGCCTCCGGCCGGACCGTCGACTTCATGATCGACAGCGCGGGGATCATGGCCTGCCCCGAGACCCGGGTCGGCCCCGGCTGGGAGGCCCAGTTCGCCACCAACCACCTCGGGCACTTCGCCCTGGTCAACCGGCTCTGGCCGGCCATCGAGCCGGGCGGCGCCCGGATCGTGTCGGTCTCGTCCCGCGCCCACCACTTCTCCGGCATGCGCTGGGACGACGTCCAGTGGACGCACGGCTACGACAAGTGGGAGGCGTACGGCCAGGCCAAGACCGCGAACGTGCTGTTCGCCGTGCACCTGGACCGGCTCGGCCGGGACGCCGGCGTGCGGGCCTTCGCCCTGCACCCGGGCGGCATCATGACCCCGCTGCAGCGCCACATCCCCCGCGAGGAGATGATCGAGCGCGGCTGGATCGACGAGCAGGGCACCGTCCTGAACCCGGAGGGCTTCAAGACGCCCGAGCAGGGTGCGGCCACCCAGACCTGGGCCGCCACCTCCCCGCAGCTGGCGGACATGGGCGGGGTGTACCTGGAGGACTGCGACATCGCCGAGCCCGCCGTGGAGGGCGCGACGACGGGCGTGAAGGCCTGGGCGGTCGACCCGGAGCAGGCCGCCCGCCTCTGGGACCTGTCGGCGGAGCTGACGGGCGTGAACGCGTTCGCCTGATCCCCGGGGCGCTCAGGCCGCCGCGCGCCGCGCCACCCGACCCGGGTCGATGAACTCCCGGAGATCTCCCGCCAGTTGCCGGCCAGCGGACTTCCTGCGGCCCGCATCCTCGCGGCGCCCCGGTAACCGGGTCCTCGGCCGGATCAGTCGGACGGCTCGTCCGGCAGCGGGTCGCCGGGGTGCACCGCCCCCGAGCTCGGTGCACCCCGGGGTCCGGTCCCGGCCTCGTCGGTCTCGGGCAGGCCGGCGTCGTCGCCACCGTCCGGGTGACGGCCCTCGGCCACGTCCCACGGATCCCGGCCGTCGGTCCCGGCCTGCTGGTCCTGCATGTCGCGGGGTACGGGCCGCTCGCCCCGTCGGTCGCCCACGGCGTACTCCCCTCGTGTCGGTCCGCGCGGTGGGCGAGTACCTCGCCGGGGAGTCCTCAAACGGGCCGGCTCAGCGCGGGGAGCGCTCCTCCAGCGCCGTCCGCCAGGCCGGCAGCCGGTCCTCGGCCACGGGTTCCGCACGGCGTCCGCCCCGGCCGAAGAAGTCGGCGAGAGGCAGGATCGCGGCGCCCACGGTGACCGCGTCCGGTCCGAGCCGGCCGAGGTCGATGGTGACCTGCTCGGCGGGGTGGCGTAGCGCGTACGTGGTCGCGTAGCGGCGTACGGCGGGCAGGAAGCGGGCGCCCAGCTGGAGGCCGGCCCAGCCGCCGATCAGGATCCGCTCGGGCTGGAAGAGGTTGATCAGGTCGGAGAGGCCGGCGCCCAGGTACTCGGCGGTCTCCTCCAGGACCGCGAGCGCGACCGGGTCGGGCTCGGTGCCCTCGGGCGGGTAGGCGGCGGCGAGCATCGCGGTGAGCGCGGACTCCTCGTCGAGGCCCTCGGCCGGCCGGCCGCCCTCCTCGCGCCAGCGGGCGAGCAGCGACTCGGCTCCCGCGTACGCCTCCAGGCAGCCGAGCGCGCCGCAGCGGCAGCGGCGGCCCCGCACCCGTACGGTCAGGTGCCCCCATTCGACGGCCCGGCCGTGCTCCACCTCGGCGGTGACCAGACAGGCGCCGACGCCGGAGCCGAACAGCACCACGACCGCGTTGTCCGCGCCGCGCCCCGCGCCGAACCACATCTCGGCCTGGCCCAGGGTCTTGGCGCCGTTGTCGATGAAGTACGGCACGGAGTCCCGGAGTTGGCAGCCGGTCCGGAGCAGTTCCTCCAGCGGGACGGCGTCCCAGCCGATGGTCTGCCCGTGCACCACCGCGCCCCGGTCGACGGTGTGCTCGACGATGCCGGGGACGCCGACACCGACCCCGAGCAGCAGTTCGGGCGAGGCACCCTCGGTGGCGAGGACCTCGTCGATGCCGTCCCGGATGTGGCCGACGATCACCTCGACGTCGTAGCCCTGCTGTTCCAGGGGGCGCTCGACGCGGGCGAGTTCGGTGAGGTTGAGGTCGAAGAGTTCGACGCGGACGCGGGTCTCGCCGACGTCCACGCCGATCATGTGGCCGCTGTGCGGGGCGACGCGCAGCAGGGTGCGGGGGCGGCCGCCGTCGGAGTCGACGCTGCCCGCCTCCTCGACGAGGCCGTCGGCGACCAGGTCGGCGACCACGTTGCTGACCGAGCCGGAACTCAGGCCCGTCGCCGGGCCCAGCTCGAAGCGGCTGAGCGGGCCGTCGAAATAGAGCCGCTGCAGCACGGCCGTGCGGTTGGCCCTTCTGAGGTCGCGTACCGTGCGCCCGTTCCGCCCCGTCATGTGGCTCCGCTCCCTTCACGAACCCTGCCCGACCTGCAACATACTCCTTCGGGGGGCCGGAAGCGATATTTTCCCCAACCCTTAGTTCACGCTGTGAGCTAAGGCGGGGGTAGTACGGGGTCGCGGGGTAGGGGTGCGGGTGGTGTGCGGGCGACGGGCCGGTGGGGGCTTGTCGCGCAGTTCCCCGCGCCCCTGACGGGGCGCTCCGGACGAGGGCGCCGATGACGAGGGCGTCAATCAGGATGACGCGTACACATCCTCTACGAAACGGCCGTCCGCCACCAGGGAGTTCAGCCATTCGTCGGCGTTTCCTCCCGGCGTGCGGTCCCGGAACATCGTACGGAACGCCTCCCGCACCCCCGGTGCCATCCGGCTGCCGTCGCCGCAGACGTACACCCGGGCGCCTGCCGCCAGCAGGGTCCAGACCTCGTCGGACTCGGCCGCGACGCGGTGCTGGACGAAGGTGCCGGCCGTGCTGAAGGCGGGGCGGATCGACACCGCGCCGGTGGCCTCCGCCCTGCGCAGCTCCTCGGCGTGCAGGAAGTCGGCGTCGGGCGCGTCGCAGCCGAAGTAGCAGAGGGCGGGCGGGAGTTCGGCGCCCGCGGCGAGGGCGGCCGTGCGGTCGGCGATCGCGCCCCGGAAGGGGGCCAGGCCGGTGCCTGCGGCGATCATGATGACCGGTGCGCCGGCGTCGACGCGGAACGCCTCCCGGCACGGCTGGACGCGGGCGTACAGCGTGTCGCCGGGGCGCAGGGCGGTGAGATGGCCGGAGCCGGTGCCGCGGTAGGTGCCCTTGCCGGAGCGGGCGGGGGTCTCCAGGAGGGAGATCATCAGGTCGGCGTGGCGGGGGGCGGCGGCCGGGGACGAGGAGATCGAGTAGTGGCGGGGCCTCAGCGGGGTCAGGAGCTCCAGGAGGCGGGGCCAGTCGAGGGCGCCGCGCAGTGCCGGGTGGTCCTCGATGATCTCGACGAGGGTGCGCGGGTCGTCGCCCGCAGCGGCGAGGGCGGCGAGGGCGGCCTGCTCGGGCGGGCAGGGGTTGGCCTCGGCGAGGAGGGACAGCTGCTGGGCGCTCGGGCGTTCCTGCAGCTCGACGTGGTGCGTGAGGAGCCGGCGTACGGTCAGCGGGCGGTCGACGGCGAGGCCGTCGCGGCGCGGGCGGGTGGCGCGGATGTCCAGGACGGTGTCGGGGTCGACGCCGAGGGCGGCGGCCGTGCGGGCGACGAGTTCCGGGGCGTTGGCGGGGAGCACGGTCAGGTGGTCGGCGGTGCGGTAGCGCACGCCCTCGGGCAGGGCGAGGCGCAGGAAACGCTTGGTGCGCGGATGTCCCGGGGAAGTGAGGTCGTACGCCTCGGTGACCGTCATGGGGACGAGCCCGTGGCGGTCGGCGAGGGCGTCGAGGTGGCCGCCGGTCAGGGTGCGGACCTCGTAGGCGGTGGCGGGCTCCGGCCCCGCCGAGGGGGTGGCGTCGGGGTCGCCGTACCGCTCCAGCAGGGCGGTGCGCAGCCGGGCGGTGAAGGCGCGGACCGTGCCGGTCAGGTCGCCGGAGGCGTCGGCGGCGGCCCGGTCGGTGAGGCGGGTGGCGCCGAGTTCGGCGAGGCGGGCGTCGACGCGGGTCGGGAAGTGCTGGTAGGTGGCGGCCCAGTTGCGGTCGCCGACGCCGAGCACGGCGTAGGTCACGCCGGTCAGGTCGGGGCCGCCGTCGAGCCAGGCGGCGAAGGCGGTGGCGTCGTCGGTGGGGCGGCCGTTGTAGGAGGCGGCGGTGATGACGACGGGCCGGTCGGTGGGGAGACCGGTGGCGTACGCGTCCAGGGCCGCGACCTCGGTGGCACAGCCGATCTCGGCGGCCTCGTCGGCGAGTTGGGTGGCGAAGCCGCGGCAGGTGCCGTAGGTGCTGCCGTGCAGCAGGAGGGCGCCGGTGCCGGTGCGGACGCGGGCGGGGAGGGCGGCCGTCTCGCGCGGGTCCGCGGTGACCGTCGGCGCGGCACCCGGCAGGGGCCGGTGTGCGCGGTCGGCGGGGGTGCGCGGGGTGAGGGTCAGGGTGAAGCCCTCGGGCTTGAGGGTGAGGGTCTCCTTGACCGTGAGCGTGTACTCCGCGTGGTCGTGCGGCCGGTAGCGGTGGACCAGCATGGCCAGCAGCATGGTCGCCTCGTGCAGCGCGAACTGCCGTCCGATGCAGGCGCGTTCGCCGGTACCGAAGGGCTTGAAGGCGTGCACCGGGCGGGCCGCCTCGGCCTCCGGGGTGAACCGGGAGGGGTCGAACAGCTCGGGGTTGTCGCCCCAGACGGGCTGACGGTGCAGCATCGGCGCGAGCACGGTGACGGACTGACCGGCCCTGAGCGGGATCCGGCCGCCGAGCAGGGTGTCGTCGAGGGCGTGCCGGCCGAAGGCGGCCGCGGTCGGCCACAGCCGCAGCGCCTCGTTGAGCACCTGCCGGGTGTAGGTGAGCCGGCCGACCTCGTCGTACGTCGGCTCCGGGTCGGGCGTGTCGCCCCACAGGGCGTCCACCTCGCGCCGCACCAGCTGGAGCGCGGTGGGGTGCTTGGCCAGGTAGTACAGGGCGAAGGACATCGCGCCGGAGGTGGTCTCGTGGCCCGCGATGAGGAAGGTGATGACCTGGTTGCGGATGTTGGCCGGGTCCAGGGTGGTGCCGTCGTCGGGGTGGCGGGCGGAGAGCATCAGGCCGAGGAGGTCCCGGGCCGCGCTCTGGTCGGTGCCGGCGCGGGAGGCGATGACGTCGTCGACGACCTGGGCGAGGTGGTCGGCGTCGGCGCGGAAGGCCGCGTCGGCGGCCGTGTGGTCGGCGCCGGGCCTGCGGGCCGGCCGGGTCATGCTCCACTCCAGGCAGCGGACCATGGACTCGACGAAGGGGTGGGGTTCGGCGCGCTCGAAGGAGCCGAAGTCGTAGTCGAAGCCGGCCAGGCCGATGGTGTCTAGGGTCATCCGGGTCATGTCGTCCGGGACGTCGACCGGGCGTCCGTCGCGGGCGGCCCGGTCCCAGGAGTCGATCAGCCGGCGGGCGACCTTGAGCATCACCGGGTGGTAGGTGTGCATCGAGCCGAGCGCGAAGGCGGGCATGAGGATGTCGTGCGCCTTGGCCCAGTTGGGTTCGTCGTTGTAGGCGGTGAACAGCCCGTCGGCGGCGAAGGCGCGGACGTTCTCCAGGGCGGGTCCGACGTGCTTGGCGAACCGCTGCTCGTCGGCGAGGTCGGCGACCAGGTCGGCGTCGGCGACGAACAGGGTGTCCCGTCCGTGCAGCCGTCGTACCAGGACCGGCCCGTGCTCCCGCATCAGGTCCATGACCTGCTGGATCGGGGTGCGGCCGGGGCCGGTGGCGGTGATGTCGGCGACGGGGACGCCGGGCAGGGCGGGTGCGGTGACGGGGTACGGCGCGGTGGGGGGCATGGCGCGGCAACTGCCTTTCGCGGTACGGAAGTCCTGCGTTCCAGCGTGGTCCTCGGAGGGCGCGGCCCGGCGCGCCCGCACTACACGATCGTGCAGTCGAAAGTGCCCGCCGGGTCTTGCGCCCCACCGGTGGAGTTGCCTCTGACCTGGTGGCTCGCCTTGGATGAGGGAGAAGGGAGCCGATGTGGGCATGGCGACGGGCGGGCTCGACGGGGTGGTGTGGCGCAACCGTGCCCTGACGCTGTTCGACCGGGTAGCGGTGCCGGTCGCGGTGTGCGACGTGTACGGCGTGGTGGTGCTCGCCAACCCCGCGATGGCCGCCGAGTGCGGGACACCGCCGGGCCGGCTGCGCGGCCGGGACGTGCTGGAGCTGTTCCGCCCGCAGGAGGAGGCCCAGGTGGAGCGGATCGCCGAGGCGCTGCGGCTGCGGCACCGCTCGCGCTACCAGGTGTCGGTGCGGTGGCGGGCGCCCGGCGGGGTCGAGCGGTACGGGGAGCTGACGGCGGACCCGGTGAGCGAGGCGGTGGGTGAGACGCCGTCGCTGCTGGTGATGTTGCGGGTGGCGGGCGAGCGCGCGGCGCCCGAGGCGGAGCCCGCCCGGGTCACCCCGGTCGAGGGGCGGGTGCTGGCGCTGCTGGCCGGGGGTGCCTCGACCGCGCAGGCCGCCCGTGAGCTGGGCCTGACCGGCGACGGCGTGACCTACCATCTGCGTCGGCTGTCGGCCCGCTGGGACGCGGCGAACCGCACCGAACTGGTCGCCCGCGCCTATGCCTTGGGCGTGCTCAGGCCGGGTGTCTGGCCGCCCGCCCCGACGGAGTAGGCGGTGCCTGCGCCTTCCGGGGCGCCGAAGCGGGCGAGGGTGTGCCAGACCATCTTGAGGTCCTGGATCGTGTAGCGGCCGGTGCGGGCCGCGTCGCCGATGATCCGGGGGTCGATCACGCCCTTCTCGGCGATCAGGGCGCCGAGTTCGGCGTACTCGGGGCCCCGGTAGTCGGCGTGCCGGCGCAGGGCGGCGACGGTGAGCCGGTAGCCGGGGTGCCATTCCACCGGGAAGGGCAGCAGGCGGGCGGCGGTCGCCACCGGGGTGGAGCGGTAACCGGCGTCCAGGACGAGGGCCTCCACGTCCCGGTCGAGCCGGACCCCGCCGTGCACCTGGGTCTCGATGTAGTCGTTGAGGGCGTCCTGCTCGTCGGCCTCGGCCAGGGCGAGCAGATGCGTTCCGGCGGCGACGCCGAAGTCCGTCGGCTCGGCCGCGCTGTCGGGGTAGCAGAAGGTGGCCCGGTCCAGGGCCGGGCCGGTCAGCCGCAGGTGCGAGGAGCCGAACCGCGGGGCGGCGCCGACCACTTGGCGGCGGAAGTTCAGCGCGCCGTACACCGGTCGCTCGGCGGGGCGGGCGTCGTCGTAGGTCCCGCCGAAGATCCGGCTCTCCCAGCGCCGGCGGTCGCCGCCGGGGTGGGCGGTGAGCCCGCCGTTGCTGGTGCCGGTGACGAACTGCGAATGGTAGACGCCGTCCCGGGCCATCGCCCGCAGGATCGGCAGGCCGGCCGAGAGCCGGTCGGGGTGGAAGTTCAGGGTGACCCGCAGACCGGGGTCGAGGGGCGGTCCCGAGGACAGCGCGGCCACATGCCGCAGCGCCGCCGCGGCCCGTGCCGTCCCGATGCCCGGGTGTCCCGGATCCTCCCCCATGGGCTCCTCCCCCTGCGGCCGGTCCGCTGTCGGCCGACCCTAACCGATCACGGCCGGACCCGTCGCGGCCGTTTCACCGCCGGGCGGGCCGCGGAAACCGTCCGTAATCACCTCTGGTCGTCCAGCCACTAGCGCGCGTGAGTGATCTGTGGACAATACGTTCGACGTGACACACGAGTGGGAACAGGCCAAGGGATGCAAGACGTACGGAAGTGGGGCGAGGCGCTGCGGCGACTGCTGCGGCGCCATCGGGACCCGGTGGTCGTCCAGACGCTGCGGTCGGCCACCGCGGCCACGATCGCCTATGTCGTCGCGCTCCATCTGAGCCCGGAACCGGCCCCGCTCACCGCCCCGCTGACCGCGCTGCTGGTGGTGCAGGTGACCCTGTACGCCACGCTGACCAACGGCTTCCGCCGGGTCAACTCGGTGGTGGCCGGTGTGCTGGTCGCCATCGCGTTCAGCCAGCTGGTGGGGCTGACCTGGTGGAGTCTGGCGCTGCTGATCGTGGCCTCGCTGGCGGTGGGGCATCTGGTCCGCGTCGACGAGTACATCCCCGAGGTGGCGATCAGCGCCATGCTGGTGCTCGGGGTCACCACGATCAGCAGTACGGCGTGGGCGCGGATCGTGGAGACCCTGATCGGCGCGGTCGTCGGGATGGGCTGCAATCTGCTGCTCCCGCCGCCGGTGTGGGTGGACGAGGCCGGGGAGTCGATCGAGGGCCTGGCGCGCCGGCTGCGGCAGTTGATGCTGCGGATGGGCGAGGAGGCGGCGGGGCTCACGCCGTGGCAGCAGGCGGCCGAGCGGCTGCACGAGGCGCGCCGGCTGGACCACGCCATCGTGGAGGTGGACGCGGCGCTGCGGCAGGCCGAGGACAGCCTGCGGCTCAATCCGCGGGTCAGGGAGGGCCTGCTGCACCGGGTGGTGCTGCGCACCGGCCTGGACACGCTGGAGATCTGCACGGTCGTGCTGCGGGTGCTGGCCCGTACCTTCACCGACCTGGCCAAGGCCCGCGAACCCGAACCCCTGTTCGCCTCGGACGCGGGGGCGGCCGTGGAGCGGCTGCTGTCCCAGATCGCCGACGCCGTGGTCAGCTTCGCGGTGCTGGTGACCACCAGCATCAGCGAGAGCGCCGAGTCGGCCGAGGCCCGGCTCACCGCCGAGCTGCACAGCGCGGCCGGCACCCGCGACAAGCTCGCCGAGCTGCTCCGGGACGACGTCCGCCGGGACGACCGGAACTGGCAGCTGCTCGGCGCCGTGCTGACCGAGGTCAACCGGCTGCTGGACGAGCTGGACACCGAGCACCGCACCCGCCGGCTGCTGGAGGAGCTGGACCGGGTCTCCGCCGAGCAGCGCGCCAAGCGGCCGCCGTGGCTGACCTGGCTGCGGGAGCGGGTGGGCGTACCGGAGCGGCTGCGGCGGAACCGGGGCGGCGGCCCGGGGCGTTCTCTGTGAAGGACGCGGAAGGGGGCACGCCGATGACCGACACGGCGGTACGGATCGACGGGAACACACTGCGGCTGCCCGGCGGGGTGGCGGTGCGGTTCGTGCGCACGCTGCGGCTGCCGGAGACGGGCACGCATCCGCTGCCGCCGGGGCTCGGGGAGTTCCCGGTCCGGCGGGTGGGCGACTACCCCGGCACCGCCCCGGCCGAGTGGCTGGCGCGGGGCGGGGTGATGCTGCCGGTGTATCTGCGCGAGGCGATGTGGCTGAGCTTCGCGGGCACGTCGGAACCGGCCGCGCTCCAGGTCGGCGTCGGAAAGGTGTGCGCGGTGTCCGGCGAGCCGTGGAGCGACCGGCTGTCCCGGAAACCCCAGAACTACCTGGTCCTGCCCCGGCAGCCCTGGCTGGACGGCATCAACTCCGGGAAGGGCACGGTCCGCCAGTTCGTGGCGGTCCCGCTCGGGCTGGGCGCGACCGTGGAGGGGCAGGTCACCGGTGCGGAGGTGTGGGGCGGGGTGCAGTTGCAGTCCTTCGCGCTCAAGGCGGAGCCGCTGGCCGCGTGGCGGCGCCAGGAGCGGCTGCGGCAGGAGCGGACGCCCGCGCCGGGACCGCTCGGCGGCTACGGCGCGGCCCTGCCGATGATGTCCGCGGCACCCGCCGCACCCGCGCCCGGCGCACCCGCACCCGCACCCGCACCCGGCGCGGCCCCGCGGTCCCGGTCGGCCGGGATGGGCCTCGGGGTCGGCGGCTCGATGCGCCAGGAGGTCTACCAGGACGACCGGCCGTCGCGGGACTGGGCCGAGACCCCGGCGGGCCGGGTCTTCGTGCACCTGGTCACGCCCCCGGAGTGGCGCCGCATCACGGGCGAGGCGCCCCCGCCGTCGCCGGTGGACCGGGCGGCGTACACCCGCGCGGGTCTGCCCTGGTACGACTACTACGACGAGGACGCCCGGGACCTGGCGCCCACGGACGCCCTGGAGGCGGTCAAGCCGGTCGGCGACTGGCTGGGCGACGACCTGGAGCCCTGGCAGCAGCCGTCGCAGGGGCAGGTCCTCCCCCTCAAGGACGCGCCGGGCAAGCCGGTGGAGGACGGCGACTGGTGATCGTCGTTGCAGGGAATGCAACAGCCGTTGCCCTTCTTGCTTTCGACCGTGATTCCACGCCAAGGTTGCTGTCACGACCGAGGTGACCGACGACCTGAGGTGCGGGCATGGACAGCGGTACGGAAGTGACGGGCGGCGGCTGGAGCAGGCGCCGGTTCGTCGGCGTGATGGCGGGCGCCGCCGCGGTGGTGGCGGTCCCGGCACCGGCGGCTCCGCCCGAGGAGGCCCGCGCCGAGGCGTCGGCGGTCACCAGTACCCCGTCGGCGAAGTCGCCCGCCCGCCCCCGTCCGCTCTGCCTCGGCACCTACACCTCCGTGGACGGCGGCGGCACCGGCATCGGCCTGGCCACCTATGACCCGGCGACCGGGGAGATCACCGGGACCGGCACGCTCACCGGCGTCTCCGACCCGTCGTATCTCGCCGTCCACCCGGACGGCCGCACGCTCTACGCGGTGAACGAGCACACCGCCGGGAGCGTGACCGCCGTACGCCTGGCGGACCGGAGGATCCTGGGCAGCCGGAGCACCGGCGGGGCAGGGCCCTGCCACCTCTCGGTGCACCCCACCGGCCGCTGGCTGCTGAGCGCCAACTACGCCTCGGGCAGCGTGGCCGTCCATCCGATCGACGCCACGGGTGCCCTCGGGGAGCGCACGGCCCTGGTCACGCACTCCAGTCCGGCCCCCGGGCCCGGCCAACAGGGCCCGCACGCCCACCAGTTCGTCACCAGCCCGGACGGCGGCCATGTCCTCGCCGTCGACCTGGGCACGGACACCGTCTACAGCTACCGCCTCGACCTGACGAAGGGCACGCTCACCGAGGTCTCCCAGGCGCACACGAAGCCGGGGGCGGGCCCGCGCCACCTGACCTTCCATCCGGGCGGGCGGTACGCCTACCTGGCCGACGAGGTGGACGACACGGTCTCGGTGTGCGCGTACGACCCGGCCTCCGGCCGTCTCACGATCGGCGCGCCGCAGTCCACCGGCAGCGCGCCGGGCACCACCAACTACCCGGCGCAGATCCTGGTCACCGCGAACGGCGCCTACGCCTATCTGGCCAACCGGGGCGACAACACCCTTGCCAGATACGCGGTCGAGGCCGACGGGGCCCGGCTGCGGCTGCTGGACACGGTGCCGGTGCAGGGGGACTTCCCCCGGCAGATCGCGTTCTCCCCCGACGGCGGGCTGCTGTTCGCCGCCAATCAGCGGTCCGGCACCGTGAGTGTCTTCAGCGTCGACCCGCGCACCGGTGAACTCCGGCTCGCGGGCGAGCCGTTCGCGTCACCGGTCGCCGTCTGCGCGCTGCCGCTGTAGCGTCCGCGGGCAGGAGGCGGCGGCGCTGGCCTGGGCCAGCAGGACGTGCATGCGCTCGGTGAGTTCGGCGACGTCGTCGGCGGGCGCGTGGAAGGCGAGCCGGACGTCGCCGTGGGCCCGGGTGCGTTCGATGCGCAGGGTCAGTCCGTGCCGGTCCACGGCGAGGGGCTGGACGCGGGTCGCGGCGTGCAGGCTCTCCGGTTCGACGAGCCGGGTGAGGCGCTCGACCGCGTCCGGGTGGGCGTCGGCGAGGTGGGTGAGCAGTTTGGCCTCGGCGCCGGCCAGCGGGTCGGGGTGCGCGGCGGTGAACTCGTCCAGGTCGACCACGACCGCCCCGGAGGGCCGGCGCAGCACCACGCGGGTGGGGTGGAAGACGAGATGCCCGTCGGCGAGGACGAACCAGCCGGCCATCCAGAGCCGGGCCCGGATCCGGCCCCGCACCGGTACGGGCGCGACGTCGGCGAACTCGAGGACCGCGGACGGCTCGCCGCGCGGGGCGCAGATCGCGGCCGCGAGCAGCGCGCTGTCCTCGGGCACATGCAGCAGCACCCGGCCGTCGTCGGCGACGGCGTGCGCGCCGACGAACTCCTCGCGTCCGCCGTCCGCGGTCACCAAGCACGACCACGCGGTGGCCAGCAGCGACCGGGCCTGTTCGGCCGCGCCGGGTCCGGCCGCCCAGGCCGCCTGTTCGTCACCCATCCCGAAACCTCCTTAGGTAAGCCTCACCTAACTTAGCGAAGATCGGGGAGCACGCCAAGCGCGGAGCGCGCCACGGACGTGAAGAACCGCTGTGACTTCCGCGTCGTCAGGAGATGACGCCCAGCAGCGCCCGCTCGCACAGGTCCCGCACCTGTTCCCGCGTCAGCTCCTCGGTGCGCAGCCACTCCAGGCAGACCTGCGTGGTGAAGGCCAGCCAGCCGCGCACCGCGAGCCGGGCGTCGGGACGCCCTTCGAGAGCCGGCCCGAACTCGGGGTCGGCGGCCAGGGAGGCGAGGATCTGGCGTTCCTGGGCCGTCTGGGCCCGCCGGTAGACGCGGCGCACGGCCTGGTCGCCGGAGGCCTCGGCGCGATGGAAGGCCCGGAAGCCGTGGGCATGGGTGTGGACGTAGTCGAGGTAGACGTCGAGACCCGCGGTGAGCTGCTCACGGGCGGGCACGCCGGGCCCGGACGCGGTCATCCGCAGCATCCGCTCACTCTCCCGCTCCACGACCGCCGCGAAGAAATCCCGTTTGGTCGGAAAATAGTGGTACAGCAGGCCCCGGGAGACACCGGCGATCTCGGCGACCTGCTCGATCCACACGTCGTCGTAAGGGCTCTCGGAGAAGAGCCTGGCCCCGACCGAGAGGAGCTGCTCGCGGCGTTCCGCCGTGCTGAGTCTGCGGCGGCTGCGCTCACCCTGGTTCGCGACCATGTCCGCACTTTACTTGACGCGGGTTCAACAACAGGTCGAGACTGAAGCCGCTTATTGAACCCACGTACAACTAGCTCAACCTGCCGCAGCATCGAGGGAGATCGCGTCATGGCGGAGACGGTCACGCAGCCGGGGACGGGGCCGCAGGGCCCGCTGCCGAAGGGGTTCCGGGGCGCCGAACAGGGCTGGCCGGAACTGCGCCGCATCCCGCACCCGCCGCGCCGGCTGCCGCTGCTCGGCGACATCCTGGGCGTCAACCCGCGCACCCCGCTGCAGGACTCGATGCGCCTCGCCGGGGAGCTGGGCCCGATCTTCCGGCGCAAGGCGTTCGGCAACGAGTTCGTGTTCGTGTGCGGTGCCGCGCTGGCCGCCGACATGGCCGACGAGTCGCGGTTCGCCAAGCACGTGGGCCTCGGGGTCGCCAATCTCCGCCCGATCGCCGGGGACGGCCTGTTCACCGCGTACAACCACGAGCCGAACTGGCAGCTGGCGCACGATGTCCTGGCCCCCGGTTTCAGCCGGGAGGCCATGGAGGGCTACCACGCGATGATGCTGTCGGTGGCCGGGCGGCTGACCGACCACTGGGACCGGGAGCAGGCGGCCGGCCGCTGGGTGGACGTGCCCGGGGACATGACCAAGCTGACCCTGGAGACGATCGCCCGGACCGGCTTCGGGCACGACTTCGGGTCGTTCGAGCGGGACCGGCCGCATCCCTTCGTGACCGCGATGATCGGCACCCTCACCTACGCGCAGCGCCTCAACAGCGTGCCCTCGCCGCTGGCGCCGCTGATGCTGCGGCAGGCGTCCCGGCGCAACACGGCCGACATCGACTACATCAACCGGACGGTCGACGACCTGGTCGCCGAGCGGCGCCGGACCGGCCGCGGGGAGGGCGACCTGCTCGACCGGATGCTGGAGACGGCCCACCCGGAGACCGGGGAGCGGCTCTCCGCCGAGAACGTACGGCGGCAGGTGATCACCTTCCTGGTGGCCGGCCACGAGACCACCTCGGGCGCGCTCTCCTTCGCCCTGCACTTCCTCTCCCGGCACCCGGAGATCGCCGCCCGGGCCGCCGCAGAGGTGGACCGTGTCTGGGGCGACGCACCCGCGCCGGGCTACGAGCAGGTGGCCAAACTGCGGTATGTACGCCGGGTCCTCGACGAGTCGCTCCGGCTGTGGCCCACCGCCCCGGCCTTCGCCCGCGAGGCGGTCGAGGACACCGTGCTGGGCGGGGAGTATCCGATGCGCCGGGGCGGCTGGGCGCTGGTCCTGACGCCGATGCTGCACCGGGACCCCGAGGTGTGGGGCCCGGACGCCGAGAGCTTCGACCCGGACCGGTTCGAGGCGAAGGCCGCGCGCGGCCGGGCCCCGCACACCTTCAAGCCGTTCGGCACGGGCGCCCGGGCCTGCATCGGCCGCCAGTTCGCCCTGCACGAGGCCACCCTGGTGCTGGGCCTGCTGCTGCGCCGCTACGACTTCGGGGCCGACCCGGACTACCGCCTTCGGGTCACCGAGCGGCTGACGATCATGCCGGAGAACCTGCGGCTGCGGCTGGACCGGCGCAGCTCCGCCCCGGCGCCGGTGACCGTGCCGGACACGCCCGTCTCAGAGGGCGGCGGCTGCCCAGTGCACGGGGTGGGTGACTGACGCCGGCAGCCGGGTGCCGGCGCCGCCCCGGGCCGCGTCGACCTGCGGCTGGGTGAGGAAGAGGGCGCCCGTGAGGTCCGCGTCGGTGAGGTCGGCGTCCCGCAGGTCGGCGCCGATCAGGTCCGCGCCCCGCAGGTCGGCGCCGGTGAGGTCGGCGGCGATCAGCAAGGCCCCGCGCAGGCTCGCGCCCCGCAGGTCGGCGCCGCGCAGCCGGGCACCCATCAGATCCGCGCCCCTGCGGTCCTTCTTCCGGCCGCGCACCCCCGCCCGGGCCAGCTCGCTGCTCCGCAGCAGCAGCACGTTGACCGTCTGCCGGTGGGCGGCCACGTCCACGGCGACGAGTTCCCCGGGCGTCCGCCGGGTCAGTTCCTCCGTCGTCTCCAGCAGCGTCCTCAGCTCGGCGTGGACGGGGCGGGCGGCGGGCAGGGCCAGGGCCTCCGTCAGGTACCAGAGCAGTTCGTGCAGCTGCCGGACGACCGGGAAGACGTCGAACATCCGGCGGGCGTCCTCCCCGGACCCGGACCGCCAGTCCCGGCCGCCGAAGGTCACCTGGGAGACCTGCTGCCCGGCGCCGAAGCAGTCGTAGACCGTGCAGCCATTGAACCCCCGCTGCCGCAGCTCGGTGTGGATGCCGCAGCGGTGGTCGCCGCCGAGGTTCCGGCAGGGCTGCCCGGCGGGCTTGCTGACCGCGAAGTCGGCCGAGGCGGTGAACGGCAGGGCGACACAGCACAGGCCGAAGCAGCGGGCGCAGTCCCCGCGCAGCCGGGCCCGTCCGGATATCTGTTCTGGCATCCGTCCACCCTACTGAGCTGCGAGGACTTCCTCGTCCGCATTTCTGAGCCGGACCGCGTCCGCGCCCGGTGGCCGGCCGAACTGCCGCCGGTACTCGCGGCTGAACTGGGAGGCGCTGTCGTAGCCGACCGCGTAGCCGACGTCGGCCACGTCGTCGGTGCTGCTCATCAGCCGCAGCCGGGCCTCCTGGAGGCGGATGTGCTTCTGGTACTGGATCGGGGTCAGCGCGGTGACCGCCCGGAAGTGCCGGTGGAACGGGGACGCGCTCATGCCCGTGAGCCGGGCCAGGTCCTCGACGCGCAGCGGCTCGGTGTAGTGGTCGCGGATGAAGCGGATCGCCCGGCTGATCTGGGTGAGGCGGCTGTCGGCGAGCCCGATCTGCCGTACCAGCGGCCCCTGCGCGCCGGTGACCAGCCGCCACAGGATCTCCCGCTCGATCATCGGGGCGAGGACCGGGATGTCGGCGGGCCGGTCGAGCAGCCGGACCATCCGGACCACGGCGTCCACCAGGTCGGCGCCGGCCTCGCCGACCGCGAGCGCGGGCAGGTCGTCCGTACGGCGGCGGGCGGCGCCGGCCTGCGGGTCGATGCCGGACTCCAGGAGCAGCGCGGCCAGCCGGGCGGGCCGCAGGCGCAGCCCGAACCCCAGGAAGGGCTCCTCGGGGGTGGCCCGGGTGCAGTGCCCGGAGACCGGCAGATCGACCGAGACGACGAGGTACTGGCCGGCTTCGTAGTCGTAGATCCGGCCGCCGAGCGTCAGCCGTTTCGCGCCCTGGGCGGGCAGCGCGAAGACGGGGTCGGTGATGCCGGAGCGGGGTCCGGTGGGCCGCTCGGCGCGGGTCAGCATGAGGCCGTCGATCGCGGGGACGACGTCGGCGCCGCGCGGGGCGTGCCGGTCGATCAAGGTGCGCAGTTCGTCGAGGGACACGTCCGATTCAAACGCCGGCCGGGGACCGACCGCAACACCCTCCCCGCGCACATCGACAGGATCGTGCAAGCGTGCGGCGCGATCGCCCTAACGTTCCCGCAGCTCAGGCTGGTTTGCTCGAAGAGACGGATTCCCCACGCATCTTCCACGGAGCATTCCATGGCACTCGACTCGTACGTCGGTCTCGGCCGGTCCGGACTCAAGGTCAGCCCCTTCTCCCTCGGCGCGATGAACTTCGGCGAGGACGGCGGCTTCGGCTGCTCGGTCGAGGAGTCGGAGAAGATCCTCCAGGCCTATCTCGACCTCGGCGGCAACTTCGTCGACACCGCGAACTTCTACACCAACGGCCACTCGGAGGCGATCCTCGGCGACTTCCTCGCCGCCCGCCCCGGCCTCCGCGACCGGCTGGTGCTGGCCACCAAGTTCTTCGGCAACCTGCACCCCGGCGACCCCAACGGCGGCGGCGCGGGCCGCAAGGCGATCCTCGGCCAGCTGGAGGACTCGCTGCGCCGGCTGCGCACCGACCACATCGACCTGTACTGGCTGCACAACCACGACTGGGCCACGCCCGTCGAGGAGACCCTGCGCACCCTGGACGACCTGGTGACGGCCGGCAAGATCCGGTACGTCGGCTTCTCCGACACCCCGGCCTGGTTCACCGCCAAGGCGCACACCATGGCCCTGCTGCGCGGCTGGACGCCGGTGACCGCGCTGCAGATGGAGTACTCGCTGCTGGAACGGACCATCGAGGGTGAGCTGATCCCGCTCGCCGAGGACGCGGGGATGGGTCTGCTGCCCTGGAGCCCGCTCAAGAACGGCTTCCTGTCCGGGAAGTACCGCCAGGGGCGGACCGCGCCGGCGGACGCGAAGCGGTCGGCGGTTCTCGGACAGCCCACGGCCGAGCAGTTCACCGTGATCGAGGCGCTCGCCGGCGTCGCCGAGGAGGCCGGCGCGAGCCCGGCCGCCGTGGCCCTGTCCTGGGTCCAGAACCGGCCCGGCGTCACCTCCACCCTCATCGGCCCGCGCACCCTCGCCCACCTGGAGGCCAACGTGGCCGCCCTCGGCGTACGCCTGACGCCCGAACAGACGGCACTGCTGGACGAGGTGTCGGCCCCCGCCCTCAACTTCCCGTACGACCTGAACCGCCGGGTCGGCGCGATGCTGAAGTACGCGGGGGCCACCGTCGACGGGGTGCCGAGCGCGGTGTATCCGCCGCTGCTGGCGAGCACGGCCCGCTACTGAGCCGGGGCCTGTTCGGGGTCCTCCTCGTCGGCCCGTACGTGGGTGAGCTTGGCCGGGTGGGTGACGGCGTAGACGCCGCGGACCCGGTCGCCGTCCGGGGTGAGGTCCATGACCATCACCGCGTACGGGGCGCCGTCCGCGAACAGCACGGCCGCGTCGTCCCCGTTGACCCGGCGGTAGTGGACGTCCATGTCCCCGGTGCGCCGGGGGGCGTAGCCGGCCAGCATGCGGGTGGCCCTCTCCCGGCCGTGGAACGGACGCAGCCCGGCCGCCTGCCGGGCGCCCCCGCCGTCGATCCAGACCGTCACCTCCGGGGCGAGGATCTCCGTCGCGGAGACCCCCACAGGGCCGGAAACTCACCGCCGAGTTTCCGGCCCTGTGGGGGTCCCCTCATCCAACGGAAAACAAGTTCGGCTACCACAGAGGCAGGAGCCCGTAGGACAGGAGACGGACCATGTGCAGGCATCAGCCCCCGTGCCCCGGCGCCGACCGCCCCGACAACCACACAGCCGTCATCGTCTCGGCCCATCCCGAACAGGGATGGAGCCTGCTGTGCGACGGCACGATCGTGTTCGACGACACCGGTGAACTCCTGCCCGACGGCCGCACCGTGAGCCCGCACCGGCCCTCGGCCGCCGCCGTCTGACCGCCCTTTCACCGCGCCTGGCGGCCGCTTACGCCTCGTCGCGGGCGAGCGCCAGCAGTCGGTCGAGGACCCTCGGCGCGCCGACGCGGAGTCCGTCGTGCTCGAACTCGTCGGTGACCCAGGTGCGCAGGCCCCGGATGGCGCGGGCGGTGCGCAGCGAGTGGGCGGTGTCGACGTACATGTCGTCGTGGTAGACGGCGGCGGCGACCGGGACCTCGTTGGCGGCGAGGCGGGCCGGGTCGTACAGCGGCTGCCAGTCGGTGCGGGCGGCGAGCAGGTCGGCGGCCTCGCGCAGGGGGCGCAGGGCGGGGTCGGTGTCGAAGACCCAGGGGTGGACGGTCTCGCCGGTGAACAGCACCGGGGTGTCGCCCGCGAGCGCCTTGGCCGCGTCGAACTGCGGGAACTCGGCGCGCACCCGCTCGGCCGCCCAGGCGGTGGGGCGGGTGCCCTGGCCGTAGATGGGCTCGTGGATCAGGGCGTAGAGCGGGTTGCTCGCGTACGACAGCAGGCCCTGGACCTGTTCCTGGAAGGCGTCGGAGAGTTCGGGCCCGGCCGGGGTGCGGACGAAGGCGTCCTCCAGGAGGAAGTGCAGGCGGTGGCTGCCGTCGGCCGTGCCCAGCATCAGGCCGAGGGACTGGAAGGCCTCGACGGTGAGCCGGTAGCCGCCGGGGAGGAGCACCTCGCGGTCGAGGAGGTGCTCGGCGATCCGGCGGACCCGCTCGACGTCCATCGGATAGCGGTCGTAGTGCGCGGCGACCTTGCGCTCGATGCGCGGGTAGGCGGCGCGGTAGACGTCGTCGGCGTGGCCGTCCAGGGAGGGCAGGCCGCCGGTGATCACGGAGGTCTTGAGGCCCTCGGGGAAGAAGGACAGGTATGTCACCGTGCAGAAGCCGCCGAAGCTCTGGCCGAGGGTGGTCCAGGGGGCGCCGCCGGTGAGCCGGGGGCGGATCGCCTCGCAGTCCCGGACGATCGAGTCGGAGCGGAAGAGGGCCAGGTACGCGGCCTGGGCGGCCGGGCCGCCGCGCAGCGGGAGGGTCTGCCGGTTGACCGGGGTGGAGCGGCCGGTGCCGCGCTGGTCGAGGAGGAGGACGCGGTACTCCCGCAGGGCCCGGTCGAGCCAGGCCTGCCGTCCGACGAAACGATTCGCCCCGAAGCCGGGCCCGCCCTGCAGATACAGCAGCCAGGGCAGCTCCTGGTCCGCCTTGTCGCTCGCGACCGCCTCCCGGGCGTACAGCTCGATGGTCTCGCCGCCGGGGTCGGCGTGGTCCAGGGGGACGGTGAAGTGGCGGTCGGTGAGGACGACGCCGGGCTGGCGGTAGCTGAGGCTCAACGGTTCTCCCGGTACGGACGGACGGTCGCGACCCAGTTCAGCACACGTCAGGGGCCCGGTCGCGCCCGGGATCAAGAAATCGTTACTGAATCTCCGATCAGCGGGCGGCGAGGCTGGAGCGGCGCACCACCAGTTCCGGCTGGAGCACCACCCGGCGGTGCTCGTGCGCGGCCTTCCCCTCGCGGTCCTCGGTCTCCTCAAGGAGGAGGTCGGCGGCCATGGCGCCCATGGTGACGGCGGGCTGGCGTACGGAGGTGAGGGGGACGGCGGCCGCGGCGGCGAACTCGATGTCGTCGTAGCCGACGATCGCGAGGTCGTCCGGGACGACCACCCCGGCCGCGTACATGGCCTGCAGGACGCCGAGGGCGAGCAGGTCGTTGGCGCAGAAGACGGCAGTGGGCCGGTCGGCGAGGCCGAGCAGGCGGGCGCCCGCGTCCCGGCCCGCGGCCACGTCGAGCCGCTCGGTGGGCAGCTCGCGCAGCGCGTCGGGGCCGAGGCCCGCCTCGGCGAGCGCGTTCAGCGCGCCGGTACGGCGGTCCCGGACCTGGTTGAGTCCCGGCGGCCCGCTGACGTACGCGATCGACCGGTGGCCCGCGTCGACGAGGTGGCGCACGGCCAGCGCCCCGCCCGCCACGTCGTCGACGCTGACCGAGCACTCGGTGGTGCCCTCCGCGACCCGGTCGACCAGCACGAAGGGGATGCCGTGCCGGCGGAAGGTCTCGATGTTGCGGCCGGTGGCGTCGGCCGGGGTGAGCAGCACGCCGCGCACCCGCTGCTCGGCGAAGAGCGAGAGGTACTCGGCCTCCTCGCCGGCGTTCTGCGCGCTGTTGCAGACCATCACGCCGAGCCCGGCGTCCCGCGCCGCCCGCTCGGCGCCCCGGGCCACGTCCACGAAGAAGGGGTTGCCCATGTCGAGGACGAGCAGGCCCATGATCCGGCTGCGGCCCGCGCGCAGCTGGCGCGCGGACTCGCTGCGGACGTAGCCGAGCCGGTCGATCGCCGACTGCACCCGCGCCCGGGTCTCGCCCGCGACGGTGTCCGGGCGGTTGATGACGTTGGAGACCGTGCCGACCGAGACTCCGGCGGCACGGGCGACGTCCTTGATACCCACCGACTGGGCCATCGGGCGAGACCTCCAGGGAACATGGGCGGCGCCTTCAGCGCACGGAAGGGCACACCGGGAAGGGCTTCACATTACGGCATGACTCGCACACCAGGGCGGGTCAGCCGGGCAGCGCGAAGTCGACGACATGGAGCGCGGAGGGCGTCGTACCGCTCGACGTCTCCTGGTACAGGAACGACAGCACGTTGTCCGCCTTCACCCGCATCTCGTCGATCACGACCTCGCCGAAGGCGTTCAGGTCGCTGCCGTCGTAGAGCAGCGCCCAGTCGGTGTACCCGGAGGACTTCGACGCGCCGGCGATGCGGCCGTAGGGGAAGACCGCGTAGGCGTTGTCGTACTTGTCCAGGACCAGCTTGGTGCGCTGGCTGGAGTTCAGTACGACGGGGATCTCGGTCTTCTGCCAGGTGCCGGAGGAGTTCTTGCGGACGTGGAAGGCGCGGCCGTTGGCGGTGCGGTCGCTGACGTAGTTCGTGGTGCACTGGCCGAAGCGGCCGGGGACATAGCTGATGATCGCGTGCGGGAGGCCGGTGGAGTCGGTCCACTGGCTCTCCTGGTTCATCAGGGAGTGGTCGGGGTTGAGCGAGTCGACGACCAGTCCGGAGTCGGTGACGGCGACGGTGTCCGAGGTGCCGGTGGTGGCGACCAGGGCGCCGGCGTCGCTCAGCCAGGTGCGGCCGCGGTCGGTGGAGTAGACATAGCCGGTGTCGTGGTTGGTGATGCCCCCGCTGTTGCACATGACGGCGGCCGACTGCTCGCGCCAGGTGAAGAAGGCGTGCAGCCGCCCGTTGACGTCGTAGTCGATGCCGTGCAGATACATGTTCCGGGCCGTGCTGGAACCGTGCGAGCTGGTGTACGTCCCCGTCGAGCTGGTCCACTCCCCCAGCGCGGTCCAGCTCGAACCGTCGTACTCCGCGAGGGCGTTGCGGCCGTTGCCGGAGATCCCCACCCGGTAGCTGAGCTGGAGCTTCCCCTCGGGTGTGGAGACGAACTGCGGGTAGGTGAACTGCGAGGTGAGCGACACCCCGTCGAGGGAGGTCTGTACGGCGCCGAAGACGGCCGAGGTCCAGGCGGTGGAGGCGGGGCTGTCCAGCAGCCCGGCGACCGACTTCACGTAGAAGAAGCCGTCGCTGTGGGAGTCCATGTTGAGGTGGAGCCGGCCGTCGACCTTCGAGACGCCCATCGAGATGACGTTGTGCGAGTCGCTGGACTTGAGCTGGTGGGAGAGGGTGACGGTGGACCACGTCGACCCGCCGAGCACCCGGCGCCCGATCACCGCGTAGCCGGTCGAGGTGTACCAGCCGGCGTACTGGTAGCCCTTGTACGTGAACAGGCCGTTCTTCTGGAACGAGTTGTTGTTGACCAGGCCGTCGTAGGAGACGAAGAAGATCGCCTGGGCGTCGAGTTGGGTGCTCTGCTGCTTGTTCACCGACGGTCCGGGGTCGGCCGCGCGGGCGGTGCCGGCGGCGAGGGCGGGGGTGGCCACGGCTCCGAGGAGGGCGGCGCCGAGCACGGTACGTCTTTTCACGAGCGGCTCCTGAGGGGGACGGGGGTGCGTCAGGCGAGGTGGAACACTTCGGTGAGCGGTTTCATCGCCTCGTCGGGACGGGCGCCGTCGAGGGATTCGAAGAAGGGGCCCATCTCGGCCTGCCAGCGGGCGTTGACGTCGGTGGCCTCCATGCCGGCGAGGGCGGCCTCGAAGTCCTCGGTCTCCAGATAACCCACCAACAGGCCGTCGTCGCGCAGGAAGAGTGAGTAGTTGTGCCAGCCGGTGGCGGAGAGCGCTTCGCGCATCTCCGGCCACACGGCGGCGTGGCGTTCGCGGTACTCGGCGAGGCGGTCCTGCCGGACCTTGAGGAGGAAACAGACGCGCTGCATGAGTACCGCTCTCCTTCCGGAAGTCGAATGCTCTAGAAGTTGAACTGGTCGATGTTCTTCGCGTCGAACACGGTCGGCTTGCCGAGGTTGATCACGCCGTCCTTGCCGATGGTGTACGTCGTGTCGCCGGCCTTGAAGGTCTCGCCCTCCTTGCCGGTGATCTGCCCGGAGACCAGCGCGACGGCGGTGCGGGCGGCGAGGTCGCCGAGCTTGGCCGGGTCCCACAGCTCGAAGGCGTCGACGGTGCCGTTCTTCACGTACTGGCGCATGTCGTTCGGCGTGCCCAGACCGGTCAGCTTGACCTTGCCCTTGTACTTCGACCCCGACAGGTACTGGGCGGCGGCCTTGATGCCCACCGTGGTCGGGGAGATGATCCCCTTCAGGTTCGGGTACTGCTGGAGCAGGCCCTGGGTCTGCTGGAAGGACTGCTGGGCGTCGTCATTGCCATACGCGATCTTGACCAGCTTGACGTTCTTGTACTTCGGGTCCTTCAGCTCGTCCTTCATGAAGCCGATCCAGGTGTTCTGGTTCGTCGCGGTCTGCGCGGCGCTCAGGATCGCGATCTCGCCCTTGTACCCGATCTGCTCGGCGAGCAGCTGCACCTCGGTACGGCCCAGGTCCTCGGCGCTGGCCTGCGAGACGAAGGCGTTGCGGCAGCCGGCGTTGGTGTCGGAGTCGTAGGTGACGACCTTGATCCCGCTGCTCATGGCCTGCTTCAGCGCGGTGCACAGCGCCCCCGGGTCCTGCGCGGACACGGCCATCGCGTTCACCTGCTGCTGGGTGAGCGTGTTGACGTACGACACCTGCCCCGACGTGTCCGTCGCGCTGGACGGCCCGACCTCCTTGTACTTGCTGCCCAGCTCGGTGAGCGCCTTCTCGCCACCCTTGTCCGCGGAGGTGAAGTACGGGTTGTTGACCTGCTTGGGCAGGAACCCGACGGTCAGACCCTTCTTCAGGGCCGCGTTCGGGTCGGCCTTGGCGGTCGAGGTGGCCGCCGACGACTCGTCGCTGTTGGAGTTGTTCTTGGTGGTTCCGCCGCAGGCGGTGGCGGCGAGCGAGAGAGCGGAGACCACGGCGAGGGCGATCGAGGCACGCCGGAGGGACGACTTACGCATGACGGGTTCCTTTTTGAGTAACGGCTGTGGAAGCGCCCCTTCTCGGGGGCGCGGGGAACTGCGCGACCAGCCACACACGGCCCGCCGCATTCAGACGGCCTTCGCAGCCCTCTGCCGAGCCAACGAGACCTGACGGGCAACCCGAGGCCCCAGCACCGAGACGACAAGCAACACACCGGTGACGACGATCTGCGACTGCGCGGACACATTCAGCAGACTCATCACGTTCTGCAGCGCCCCCAGCAGGAACACCCCCGCGATCGCCCCGCCGAGCGTCCCCCTGCCCCCGTCGAAGTCGATCCCCCCGAGCAACACGGCGGCCACCACGCTCAGTTCGAGCCCGGTCGCGTTGTCGTACCGCGCACTCGCGTAGTGCAGGGCCCAGAAGACTCCGGTCAGCGAGGCCATGAACCCCGTGGCGACGAAGAGGATCAGCTTGTTGCGCTTGACGCGGATCCCCGCGAACCGCGCCGCCTCCTCACTCGCCCCCACCGCGAACAGCGACCGCCCGAACGGCGTGGCGTGCAGCACCACCACGGCGATCGCCAGCAGCACGAGGAACGGCAGGAAGGCCCGCGGCAGAAACGTGTCGCCGAGCCGCCCGGCCGCGAAGTTCAGGTACTGCGCCGGGAAGTCGGTCACCGCGTCCGAGCCGAGCACGATCTGCGCGATGCCCCGGTAGGCCGCCAGCGTGCCGATGGTGACGGCGAGCGACGGCAGCCCCAGCCGGGTCACCAGCAGGCCGTTGACCAGCCCGCAGACGACCCCGAGGAGCAGGCACAGCGGGATGATCGTCTCGATGGCCATGCCCTCGTTCCAGAGCTTGCCCATGACCGCACCCGAGAGCCCGGCGGTCGAGGCGACCGACAGGTCGATCTCCCCCGCGACGACCAGCAGGGTCATCGGCAGCGCGATCAACGCGATCGGAAGGGTGTTGCCGATCAGGAAGGACAGGTTGAGGGAGTTCCCGAAGCCGTCCACGGAGCCGAACGACACCAGCAGCAGGATCACCAGCAGGGCGCCGACGACGGTGTCCCAGCGGACCGCACGGGTCAAGGACTCAGGCATGGTTCGCGTTCTCCTTGCTGACGGCAGTCCGCTTGAGGGCCGACTTCTTCTTCAGCGCGGCCGCCACCCGCAGCGCGACGACCCGGTCGACGGCGATGGCGAGCAGCAGCAGGAAGCCGTTGATGGCGAGGACCCACACGGAGCTGACCCCGAGGGCGGGCAGCACGCTGTTGACGGAGGTCAGCAGCAGCGCGCCCAGCGCGGCGCCGTACACGCTGCCGGAGCCGCCCGTGAAGACCACGCCGCCGACCACCACGGCGCTCACGACGGTGAGTTCGTAGCCGTTGCCGGTGCCCGAGTCGACGTTCCCGAACCGGGCCAGGTACATGGCGCCGGCGAGTCCCGCGAGGGCGCCGCAGAAGGTGTACGCGGTGAGGATCCGCTTGCGGACCGGGATGCCGGCCAGCCGGGCGGCCTCGGGGTTGGAGCCGAGCGCGTACAACTCCCGTCCGCTGCCGAAGTGTTTGAGGTAGTAGGCGGTGGCGACCAGGACCGCGAGGGCGATCAGTGCCAGCCAGGGGACCGCCGTCAGTCCGCCGGAGCCGAAGTCGACGAAGGAGCCGGGGAGATCGGCCGCCGTGATCTGCCGGGAGCCGACCCAGATGGAGTCGACGCCCCGGATGATGTACAGCGTGCCGAGGGTGACCACCAGCGCGGGCACCTGACCGAGGCTGACCAGCAGGCCGTTGAGCAGTCCGCAGCCGATGCCGAGGAGGACGGCCAGGACGATCGCGACCACCGGGTTGCCGCCGCCGTGCAGATAGTCGCCGGCGGCGAAGGCGGTGATGCCGAGGGTGGAGCCGACGGACAGGTCGACGTTCCTGGTGATCACCACCAGGGACTGGCCGGTGGCGACCAGCACCAGGATGGTCGCGTTGAGCAGCAGGTCCTTGATGCCCTGCTCGGAGAGGAACTCGCTGTTGCCGGCCTGGGTGACGGCGATCATCACCAGGAAGACGACCAGGATGGCGAGTTCGCGCATCTTGAAGACACGGTCGACGAGCCGGGTCCCGCTGGACTCGGGCACCTCGGCGACGGGGGTCGGTTCGGAGGTGGTCACCGTCATGCGGCGGCCCTCCCCGTGGCTGCGGCCATCACGGTTTCCTCGGTGGCGTCGGAGCGCGGGATCTCGGCGGTGATCCGGCCCTCGTGCATCACCAGCACGCGGTCGGCCATGCCGAGGATCTCGGGCAGGTCGGAGGAGATCATCAGGACCGCGACCCCGTCGGCGGCCAACTCGCCGAGCAGGCGGTGCACTTCGGCCTTGGTACCGACGTCGATGCCCCGGGTCGGCTCGTCGACGATCAGCACCTTCGGTCCGGTCGCCAGCCATTTGGCGAGGACGACCTTCTGCTGGTTGCCCCCGGAGAGGGTGGAGACGGCGTCGGCGATCCGGGCGTACTTCACCTGGAGCCGGACGGCCCAGTCGAGGGAGCGGCTGCGTTCGGCGCCCCGGTCGACGAGGCCCGCCTTCACGGTCGTACGCAGTCCGGTCAGGCCGATGTTCCGCTCGATGGACATGTCCATCACCAGGCCCTGGGCGCGCCGGTCCTCGGGGACGAGGGCGAGGCCCGCGTTCATCGCGACGGAGGGCGCGCCGTTGGTCAGCTTCCGTCCCCTGACCTCGACTTCGCCCGCGTCCCAGCGGTCGACGCCGAACACGGCCCGGGCGACCTCGGTGCGGCCGGCGCCGACCAGTCCGGCGAGGCCGACGATCTCGCCGGAGCGCACCTCGAAGGAGACGTCGGTGAAGACGCCCTCCCGGGTCAGCCGCCGTACGCTCAGGGCGACTTCGCCGGCGCTGACGTCCTGCTTGGGGTACAGCTCGTCGAGGTCCCGGCCGACCATCCGGCGTACCAGGTCGTCCTCGGTCATGCCGTCGACGGGTTCGCTGGCGATCCAGGCGCCGTCCCGGAGGGTGGTGACGCGCCGGCAGATCTGGAAGATCTCCTCCAGCCGGTGCGAGATGAACAGCACGGCAGCGCCCTGGTCGCGCAGGGTGCGCACGACGCCGAAGAGACGGGCGACCTCGCTGCCGGTGAGGGCGGCCGTGGGCTCGTCCATGATCAGGACCCGGGCGTCGAAGGAGAGCGCCTTGGCGATCTCGACGATCTGCTGGTCGGCGATGGACAGGCCGCGGGCGGGGCGGTCGGGGTCGAGGGCGACGCCGAGCCGCTTCATCAGGGCGGCGGTGGCCGCGCGGGTGGCCTTGTGGTCGATCCGGCCCAGCGCCCGCCGGGGCTGGCGGCCCATGAAGATGTTCTCGGCGATCGAGAGGTCGGGGAAGAGCGTGGGTTCCTGGTAGATCACGGCGATTCCGGCGTCGCGGGCGTCGCCGGGGCCGTGGAAGACGACGGGTTCGCCGTCGAGCAGCACCCGGCCGGCGTCCGGCCGGTGCACTCCGGCGAGGGTCTTGATCAGCGTCGACTTGCCCGCGCCGTTC
Source organism: Streptomyces sp. NPDC048288 (assembly GCF_043201555.1). NCBI lineage: Bacteria > Bacillati > Actinomycetota > Actinomycetes > Kitasatosporales > Streptomycetaceae > Streptomyces > Streptomyces sp. NPDC048288. The sequence goes on along the minus strand of NZ_JBICZD010000004.1, from coordinate 341,671 downwards.
TCCCCGGCGAGGGCGTGCACCTCGCCGGGGAACAGCTCCAGGGAGACGTCCCGCAGGGCGCGGACGGCCCCGAAGGACTTGGAGACGTCCTTCAGCGCCAGCACCGGGGCCGGTCCCGTGTCGGACGGGTGGGTCATGAGGGCTCCTCGACGACTCCGGCGAGACGGTACGCACCCGGCTCCACGGCGTCGTGAAAGGTTTCAACTGGATTGCCGGGACCGTAGGCACCACGGGCATGTCACGTCAATGGGTCCGTGTCGAAAAAATTTCGATAGCCGAAGGTCACGGCGGAGTCACGGAAAACGGGGTTGGTCGGAGAGCTTGACACCCCTGCGAGGCACTCGTACTTTGCCGTTCTGAATCGTTTCATCATTCACCTCAGGAGCCCCTAAGTGACCGACCTCGCCGCGGTGAAGGCCGCGCTGAAGACCCAGGCCGTCGAGACGCCGTCGTGGGCGTACGGAAACTCGGGGACCCGTTTCAAGGTGTTCGCCCAGCAGGGCGTGCCGCGCACGCCGAAGGAGAAGCTCGACGACGCGGCGCAGGTCCACGCGGTGACCGGGGTCGCGCCGACGGTCGCTCTGCACATCCCCTGGGACAAGACAGACGACTACGCCGACCTGGCCAAGCACGCCGAGGAGCGCGGGCTGAAGCTGGGGGCGATCAACTCCAACACCTTCCAGGACGACGACTACAAGCTGGGCAGCATCTGCCACCCGGACGCGGCGGTGCGCCGCAAGGCCGTCGACCATCTGCTGGAATGCGTCGACATCATGGACGCGACGGGGTCGCGCGACCTGAAGCTGTGGTTCGCGGACGGCACCAACTATCCGGGGCAGGACGACATCCGGGGGCGCCAGGACCGGCTGGCCGAGGGGCTGGCCGAGGTGTACGCGCGGCTGGGCGAGGGGCAGCGGATGCTGCTGGAGTACAAGCTCTTCGAGCCGTCCTTCTATACGACGGACGTGCCGGACTGGGGGACGGCCTACGCCCACTGTCTGAAGCTGGGGCCGCAGGCCCAGGTCGTGGTCGACACGGGCCACCACGCGCCGGGCACCAACATCGAGTTCATCGTCGCCACGCTGCTGCGGGAGGGGAAGCTCGGCGGGTTCGACTTCAACTCGCGGTTCTACGCGGACGACGACCTCATGGTCGGCGCCGCGGATCCGTTCCAGCTGTTCCGGATCATGTGCGAGGTGGTGCGCGGGGGCGGGCTCACGGCCGAGGTGGCCTTCATGCTCGACCAGTGCCACAACATCGAGGCGAAGATCCCGGCGATCATCCGGTCGGTGATGAATGTGCAGGAGGCCACGGCGAAGGCGTTGCTGGTGGACCGGGTGGCGCTGGGGGCGGCGCAGGTCGCGGGGGATGTGCTCGCCGCCAACGCCGTCCTGATGGATGCGTACGACACGGATGTGCGGCCGTTGCTGCGGGAGGTTCGGGAGGAGATGGGGTTGGATGCGGAGCCGCTTGCTGCGTATGCGCGGAGCGGGTGGGCCGAGAAGATCGTCGCTGAGCGGGTGGGAGGGCAGCAGGCGGGGTGGGGTGCGTAAGCGTCTGCGTTGAGCTGTCTCGTCGCGGAGTGCGGGCCGGTTGTGGCTGGTCGCGCAGTTCCTCGCGCCCCTAGGGAATGCAGTCACCCTCGTTCGAAAAGTAAGGAATCTCGATGTCCACCCATCCCGAAGCCGCCGCTCTTCTCGCCCGGTCCCATCGGCTCGGTGCTGATCCCCGTAATACGAACTACGCCGGTGGGAACACGTCCGCGAAGGGCACCGACACCGACCCCGTCACCGGGGGTGATGTCGAGCTGATGTGGGTGAAGGGGTCCGGTGGTGATCTGGGCACGCTCACCGAGGGCGGGCTCGCGGTGCTGCGGCTGGACCGGTTGCGGGCGCTCGCCGGTGTCTACCCGGGGGTCGACCGCGAGGACGAGATGGTCGCCGCCTTCGACTACTGCCTGCACGGCAAGGGCGGGGCGGCTCCGTCGATCGACACCGCGATGCACGGGCTGGTGGACGCGCCGCACGTCGATCATCTGCACCCGGACTCCGGGATCGCGCTGGCCTGTGCGGCGGACGGGGAGAAACTGACCGCCGAGTGTTTCGGGGAGACCGTGGTGTGGGTGCCGTGGCGCCGGCCCGGGTTCCAGCTCGGTCTGGACATCGCGGCCGTCAAGGCGGCCAACCCGCGGGCGATCGGCTGCGTCCTCGGCGGGCACGGGATCACCGCGTGGGGCGACAGCTCCGAGGAGTGCGAGCGGAACTCGCTGCACATCATCCGTACCGCCGAGGCGTTTCTGGCCGAGCGGGGCAGGGCGGAGCCGTTCGGGCCCGTCGTCGAGGGGTACGGCGCGCTGCCGGAGGCCGAGCGGCGGGAGCGGGCGGCGGCGCTCGCGCCGTATGTCCGGGCGGTCGCTTCCCAGGACCGGGCGCAGGTCGGGCACTTCACCGACGCCGAGGTGGTCCTGGACTTCCTGGCGCGGGCCGAGCACCCGCGGCTCGCCGCGCTGGGTACCTCCTGCCCGGATCACTTCCTGCGGACGAAGGTACGGCCGCTCGTGCTCGACCTGCCGCCGGCCGCGCCCCTCGACGAGGCGATCGCGCGGCTGAAGGAGCTGCACGCCGTGTACCGGAAGGAGTACGCCGACTATTACGCGCGGCACGCCCTGCCCGACTCCCCCGCGATGCGCGGGGCCGACCCGGCGATCGTGCTGGTGCCCGGGATCGGCATGTTCAGCTTCGGGAAGGACAAGCAGACCGCGCGGGTGGCCGGTGAGTTCTACGTCAACGCCATCAACGTGATGCGCGGGGCGGAGGCCGTGTCGACGTACGCGCCGATCGAGGAGTCGGAGAAGTTCCGGATCGAGTACTGGGCGCTGGAGGAGGCCAAGCTGCGGCGGATGCCGAAGCCGAAGGCCCTGGCGACCCGGGTCGCCCTGGTGACGGGGGCCGGCAGCGGGATCGGGAAGGCGATCGCCCAGCGGCTGGTGGCCGAGGGGGCGTGTGTCGTCGTCGCCGATCTGAACGCCGACGGCGCGGCCGGGGTCGCCGAGGAACTCGGCGGGCCGGACAAGGCCGTCGCGGTCACTGTGGACGTGACCGACGAGGAGCAGATCGCCGCCGCGTTCCGGGCCGGTGTGCTGGCCTTCGGCGGGATCGACCTCGTCGTCAACAACGCGGGGATCTCCATCTCCAAGCCGCTGCTGGAGACGTCGGCGAAGGACTGGGACCTCCAGCACGACATCATGGCCCGAGGCTCGTTCCTGGTGTCGCGGGAGGCGGCCCGGGTGATGATCGGGCAGGGGCTGGGCGGGGACATCGTCTACATCGCCTCGAAGAACGCGGTGTTCGCCGGGCCCAACAACATCGCCTACTCCGCGACGAAGGCGGACCAGGCTCATCAGGTGCGGCTGCTGGCCGCCGAGTTGGGTGAGCACGGCATTCGCGTCAACGGGGTCAACCCGGACGGTGTGGTGCGCGGGTCGGGGATCTTCGCCGGGGGGTGGGGTGCCCAGCGGGCCGCCGTGTACGGGGTGGAGGAGTCGAAGCTGGGCGAGTTCTACGCGCAGCGGACCATCCTCAAGCGCGAGGTGCTGCCCGAGCACGTGGCGAACGCCGTGTTCGCGCTGACGGGCGGGGAGCTCACCCACACCACCGGGCTGCATGTCCCCGTCGACGCGGGTGTGGCGGCCGCGTTCCTGCGATGACCGCCGTCAGGTCCTGTGCCGCGGTCGACCTGGGCGCGTCCAGTGGGCGGGTCATGGTCGGCCGGGTGGGTCCGGACTCACTGGAGCTGACCGAGGCGCACCGGTTCGTGAACCGGCCGGCGCGGGTGCCGGAGGGGCTGCGGTGGGACGTGCTCGCCCTGTACGCGGGGGTGTTGGAGGGGCTGCGGGCGGCAGGTCGGGTGGACTCCGTGGGGCTCGACAGCTGGGCCGTGGACTACGGGCTGCTGGACGCCGACGGGGCGCTGCTCGGCAACCCGGTGCACTACCGGGACGCCCGGACGGAGGGCGTCGCCGAGAAGGTGTGGGCGGCCCTGCCGGCGGCGGAGCTGTACGCCCGTACCGGGCTGCAGTACGCGCCGTTCAACACCCTGTACCAGCTGGTGGCGGCCCGGTCGAGTGCCCAGTTCGCGCGGGCCGAGCGGCTGTTGCTCATCCCCGACCTGCTGTCGTACTGGCTGACCGGCGAGCAGGGCACCGAGCTGACCAACGCCTCCACCACCCAGCTGATCGATCCGCGGACCCGCGACTGGTCCCACGAGGTCGCGGACCGGGTGGGCATCGACCTGGGGCTGTTCGCGCCGCTGCGGCGGCCCGGGGATCCGGCCGGGGTGCTGCGGCCGGAGGTCCTGGAGGAGACGGGGCTGACCGGGCCGGTGCCGGTGACCGCGGTCGGCTCGCACGACACCGCGTCGGCGGTGGCCGCGGTCCCGGCGACGGGCGAGCGGTTCGCCTACATCTGCACCGGCACCTGGTCGCTGGCCGGACTCGAACTGGCCTCGCCCGTACTGACCGAGGAGAGCCGGGCCGCCAACTTCACCAACGAGCTGGGGCTCGACGGCACGGTCCGCTACCTGCGCAACATCATGGGGCTGTGGCTGCTGCAGGAGTGCGTACGGGCCTGGGGCGACCCGGATCTGGGCGGGCTGCTGCGGGAGGCCGCCACCGTGCCGGCGCTGCGGTCGGTGGTGGACGCGGGGGACGCCGGGTTCCTGGCGCCCGGCCGGATGCCGGAGCGGATCGCCGAGGCCTGCCGGGCGTCGGGGCAGCCGGTGCCGCGGACGCCCGGTGAGACCACCCGGTGCATTCTCGACTCGCTGGCGCTGGCCCATCGGCGGGCGGTCGCCGAGGCGCAACGGCTCGCCGACCATCCGGTGGACACGGTGTACGTGGTCGGCGGGGGCACCCGCAACGCGCTGCTGTGCCAGCTCACCGCCGACGCCTGCGGACTGCCGGTGGTGGCGGGTCCGACCGAGGCGGCGGCCCTTGGGAACGTGCTGGTCCAGGCCCGCGCCCAGGGGCTGGGCGGCGACCTCGCGGACCTTCGGCGGCTGCTGGTCCGCACCCAGCCGCTGACCCGGTACGCGCCGCGCGGCGACACCGCCCGCTGGGCGGCGGCCGAGGCCCGGCTCGCCGCGCGGTGAGCCGGTCTCCCCTTGCTCGCGTCGGCCCATTACTCTGCACTCATCCGATGATCGACCCCTAGGAGCCGCGATGCGTGTCGCTCTCTTCCTGACCTGCGTCAACGACACGCTGTATCCGGACACCGGCCGTGCCGTGGTGAAACTCCTGACCAGGCTGGGCGTAGAGGTCGATTTCCCGATGGCGCAGACCTGCTGCGGGCAGGCCCACTACAACACCGGCTACCGTCATGAGGCGGAGCCGCTGGCCCGGCATTTCTCCGATGTCTTCGGGGAGTACGAGGCGATCGTGACCCCGTCCGGGTCGTGCGGGGCGATGGTCCGGGAGCTGTATCCGAGGATGGGCGAGCGGGCCCGGGCGGAGGGGCGCGGGGGCGGGCTCGCGAGTGCGCTGGCGCCGGTGGTGCCGAAGACGTACGAGCTGACGGAGTTCCTGGTGGATGTGCTGGGGGTGACCGATGTCGGGGCCTACTACCCGCACCATGTGACATACCACCCGACCTGTCACGGGCTGCGGAGCCTCGGCCTCGGCGAGCGGCCCCGCCGGCTGCTCCAGGCCGTCAAGGGGCTGGAGTTGGTGGAGCTGCCGGGTGCGGAGGAGTGCTGCGGGTTCGGCGGCACGTTCGCGGTGAAGAACTCCGACGTCTCGGCGGCGATGGGCGCCGACAAGGTGCGCAACGCCGAGTCGACGGGTGCCGAGGTGCTGTGCGCGGCCGACAACTCCTGTCTGATGCACCTCGGCGGCACCATGACCCGGCTCGGCACCGCGATGCGGCCGGTGCACATCGCGGAGATCCTGGCGAGCACCGAGGAGGAGCCGGCCGTATGAGCGGAACATATCTGGGGATGCCCGCCTTTCCGAAGGCCGCGCACGAGGCGGTCAACAATCCCACCCTGCGCGGGAACCTGCGCCATGCCACGCACACCATCCGGGCCAAGCGCGCCAGGGCGGTCGCCGAGGTGTCCGACTGGGCCGCGCTGCGCGAGGCGGGCAAGCGGATCAAGGACCACACGCTCCGTCATCTGGACCGGTATCTGGTGCAGTTGGAGGAGTCGGTGACGGCGGCCGGCGGTACGGTCCACTGGGCGGCGGACGCCGACGAGGCCAACCGGATCGTCGCCGGCCTGGTCAAGGCCACCGGCGAGTCGGAGGTCGTCAAGGTCAAGTCGATGGCCACGCAGGAGATCGGGCTCAACGAGGCTCTGGAGGCCGAGGGCATCCGGGCCTACGAGACCGATCTCGCCGAGCTGATCGTGCAGTTGGGCCATGACCGGCCCTCGCACATCCTGGTCCCCGCGATCCATCGCAACCGGGGGGAGATCAGGGACATCTTCCGGCGTGAGATGGGGGCGTGGGGGCGCCCGGCGCCCGAGGGGCTGACCGACACACCCGCCGAACTCGCCGAGGCGGCCCGGCTCCACCTCCGGGAGAAGTTCCTGCGCGCCAAGGTCGGTATCTCCGGCGCCAACTTCATGGTCGCCGAGACCGGCACCCTCGTCGTCGTCGAGTCCGAGGGCAACGGGCGGATGTGCCTGACCCTGCCCGAGACGCTGATCTCGGTCGTCGGCATCGAGAAGATCGTGCCGTCCTGGCAGGACCTGGAGGTCTTCCTGCAGACACTCCCCCGTTCGTCGACGGCCGAGCGCATGAACCCGTACACCTCGATGTGGACCGGCACCACGGACGGCGACGGCCCGAGCACCTTCCATCTGGTCCTGCTCGACAACGGCCGCACCGACACCCTCGCCGACGAGGTCGGCCGCCAGGCCCTGCGCTGCATCCGCTGCTCGGCCTGCCTCAACGTCTGCCCGGTGTACGAGCGGGCGGGCGGCCACGCGTACGGCTCGGTCTACCCGGGCCCGATCGGCGCCATCCTCAGCCCTCAGCTCCGGGGCACGCAGAGCGAGATCGACGCCTCCCTGCCGTACGCCTCCTCCCTCTGCGGGGCCTGCTACGAGGTGTGTCCGGTCGCCATCGACATCCCCGAGGTGCTGGTGCACCTGCGCGAGCGGGTCGTGGAAGGCGGCGAGACGGTCCGGGGCGGCAACAAGGTGGTGCTCAGGCCGGCCAAGGGGCACGCGGCCGAGCGGGCGGCGATGCGCGCGGCCCGCTGGGCGTTCTCCCACCCGGCGGCCCTGCGCACCGGCCAGCGGCTCGCCTCCCGCACCCGCCGCCTGCACCCGAGGACGCTCCCCGGGCCGGGCAGGGCGTGGAGCGGCACCCGGGACCTGCCGGCCGTACCGGCGGAGCCGTTCCGGGACTGGTGGCAGCGGACCGACGGCGGACGGAGCGGGGCGAAGTGAGCAGCAGGGAACGGATCCTGGGCCGGGTGCGGCGCGCGCTGGCCGACGTGCGGGACGAGGACCCGCCGGTCGAGCGGGCGTATCTGCGCGAGCACGGCGGGCGGAGCGTCGCGGAGACGGTGGAGCTGCTCGCCGAGAACCTGGCGGACTACCGGGCCGTCGTGCACCGCACCACCGAGAACGAACTCCCCGACGCCATCATGCGGTTGCTCGCGGAGCGCGGGTCGCGGCACGTGCTGGTGCCGCCGGGGCTGCCGCCGGAGTGGATGTCGGCCGCCGACGCCACCCGGGTCCATGACCGTGCCGAGAGCACACCCGGCGAACTGGACGAGGTGGCGAGCGTGGTCACCGGCTGTGCGGTGGCGATCGCCGAGACCGGGACCATCGTGCTGGACGGCGGCCCGGACCAGGGCCGCCGCCGGATCACCCTGGTCCCGGACCACCACGTCTGTGTCGTACGGGTCCCGGACCAGGTCGTCTCCTCGGTGCCCCAGGCCCTCGAACGCCTCGACCCGACCCGCCCGTTGACCTGGATCTCCGGCCCTTCGGCCACCAGCGACATCGAGCTTGACCGGGTCGAGGGGGTGCACGGCCCGCGCACCCTGGAGGTGCTCCTCGTCAGCGGTGATCAGCCGAGCGACGAGGTCGGCTCGTAGGTGCCGGAGGGCAGTTCGTACGAGGCGACACCGTCCGCGAAGCCCTGGTACCGCACGCCCGGGATCCGGGAGAGCGGGGTGCGGCCCTCGCGGACGGTGCCGGGGTCGGCCGTGGGGATACGCAGGGTCGCCGTGCTGTTGGCGGGTACCTCGGCCCGGTAGGCGAGTTGACTGCCCGTCACCCGCCATTCGCTGACGATCTCGCCGTACGGGGAGAGGTGCGAGCCGGAGACCCGGGTGATCCTGCCGGTCGGGTCGAGGTGCGGTCGCAGGAGGAAGTGCTTGAAGCCGGGGTGGTCCGGGTCCCCGGCGATGCCGGCCATGGACGCGTACATCCACTCCATGATCGCGCCGTAGGAGTAGTGGTTGAAGGAGTTCATCTCGACCGGGCCGAAGCCGTCGGTCTTCGAGTAGGAGTTCCAGCGCTCCCAGACCGTGGTGGCGCCGTTCTGCACGGAGAACAGCCAGGACGGCATGGCGTCCTGGTGGAGGAGCCGGTAGGCGAGGTCGGCGTGGCCCTCGTCGGTGAGGACGGGGGCGAGGACGTTCACGCCGAGGAAGCCGACGGAGAGGGTGTTCTCGGCGTAGTCGACGCGGGTGCTGTCGGGGTGGGCCGCCTTGTAGGCCGCGTCGTTGCCGATGTTGTCGGCGAGCAGGGTGACGAGTTGGCGGCGCTGGGCCTCGGTGTCGTAGAAGCCGAGTTTGAGGACCCAGAGCAGTGCGGTCTGGGCGTTGTCCTCGGTCTTTCCGGCGCCGTTGCCGGGGGTCCAGGGCGGTGGGTCGCCGAGGCTGGAGCGGAGGGTGAGGTCGCCGGTGGTGGCGTCGGTGGCGAGGTACTTGGTGATGAACGCGCGCTTGATGCGGGCGAAGAGCTGCTCGTAGGCGGCCGTCTCGGCGGTACGGCCGGTGGCGCGGGCCATGTCGGCCATGAGGCGGGTGCTGTGGCCGTAGTAGGCGTCGCTCATGAGCTGGGTGCTGGTGATCTGGAAGGCGAGCCAGTCGCCGAAGATGGCGCCCTGGCCGGCGTAGGTGTCGCCGGTCCGGTGCTGGATCCAGTCCAGGTACTTGGTCATCGCGGGCCAGCAGCGGTCGATGATCGTGGAGTCGCCCGACATCTGCCAGACGGTCCAGGGCACGACGACCCCGCAGTCGGCCCAGCCGCTCGCCGGGATCGGCTGGTTGTAGCGGTTGCCGGGCGCGACCCAGGTGAACTGGGCGCCGTCCAGGCCGTAGATCCGCTGCGAGTCGACGAGGCTGTCGGCGAAGTGGCTGAGGAAGGTGACGGCGTCGGTGTTGTAGAGGCCGGTGCGGGAGAACAGCTGGGTGTCGCCGGTCCAGCCGAGGCGTTCGTCGCGCTGGGGGCAGTCGGTGGGGACCCAGAAGTAGTTGCCGCGCTGGCCCCAGCGGACGTTGCTGATCAGCTGGTTGACGGTGTCGTCGTCGGTGCTGAGCGTGCCGGTGTCGCGGAGGGCGGAGGTGGCGACCCGGCCGGTGAAGGAGGTGACGGTGACCTGTGCGGTGGTGGTGACGGAGGCGTAGCGGAAGCCGTAGAAGGTGAGCGAGTCCTGGTGGGTCTCGCCGCCCGGGTCGCCCTTGAGGGTGTAGGTGCTGGTGGCCTGGGCGGTGCGCAGGTTGGCCCGGTAGACGGAGCCGGCCGGGCCGTCGGCGCCGGCGCTCGTGTCGTTGAGCATCTCGCCGAAGCGGAAGGTGACTTCGGCGCCGGCCGGGCCGCGCAGCGTGTAGCGGGGGACGCCGACCATGTTCTGGCCGAGGTCGAAGACCGCGGTCTCGCCGGGGGCGAGGGTGACGGCGGCGGTGGCGGCCTCGGCCGGGTCGGTGACCGTGCGGGCCGGGTCCACGACGACCTCGCCCCTGCCGTCGCCGGTCACGCCGGTGCACACGGTGACGGAGTGGGGTCTGCGGTCCCACGCGGGCAGGAGGCGGGCGCTCTCGCCGGGGTAGGCGACCAGCAGCGAGTCGGGGAACTTCGCGGCGAACGGGTCGAGTTCGGTGGGGGACCAGGCGGAGGTGTCGAAGCCGTTCGCGGTCCAGCCGGGGAGTTCGCGGCGGGCGTCGTAGGTCTGGCCGTCGTAGATGTCGTCGGCGCGGTGGGGGCCGGTGTCGGTGGCGCGCCAGGCCGCGCCGGGTTCGGTGACGATCGACTGGGTGCTGCCGTCGGCGTAGGAGATCAGCAGCTTGGCCTTGAGGGCGAGGGCGTTGCCGTCCGCCGAGTAGTACGTGCTGCCGTCCGAGACCCGGCCGTTGTACCAGCCGTTGCCCAGCACGGCGGCCAGGGTGACCTGCCGCTCCCCCGCCACCAGGGCGGTGACGTCGTAGGTCAGGTAGCTGATCCTGGCGTCGTAGTTGGTCCAGCCGGGAGTCAGCAACTCGTAGGTGCTGCCGCCTCCTTGGGGCACCGCGACCCGCTGCCCGTTGACATACGCGTCGTACACGCCCAGCGCGGAGATGTAGAGCCGGGCCCCGCGCACCGTGCGGCCGGTGAGGGCGGTCTGGCGGCGGAGCAGCGGGGCGCCCGCGCTGTTCGGCCGCTTGCCCGCCATGGTGATCCACTGGGCACCGTCCCAGCCGGTGACGCCGTCGGTGCTCAGCAGACCCGTCTCGAAGCGGGCGGGGTGGGAGGCGGTGGCGCGGCCGTCCTCGTGCCAGACCGTCACCGTCCAGTCGTAGCGGGTGGAGGCGGCGAGGCCGGGGCCGGCGTAGTGCACGGCGACCGAGTCGGACGAGGGGACCCGGCCGCTGTCCCAGACCTGCGCGCCGCCCCGGGTGACCCGGACCCGGTAGGCCGTCTGGCGGCTGCCGCGGACCGGGGAGGCGGTGCGCCAGCCGAAGCGCGGGCGCCGCGCGTCGACGCCGAGCGGGTCGGTGCGGTGTTCGACCGTCAGCCCGGTCACGGACCTGTCGTCGTGCGCCGGCGCGGCCGATGCCGTGCCGATCCCGCCCGCCATCACCACCGGGACGGCCCCGAGCGCGGTGGTGAGAACGGTCCTGCGCCGGACCCCGTCGCGATCGCCGTTGTGTACTCCGTCAGTCATGCCGTCATCCCTTCGGCCAGTCGGAGTTGTATCGATTCAGATCGATCGACGGTTGAAGATAGTGGCGCCAGTGACACGTGTCGACGGGCCGAGCAGCAAGAATTTCCCACAGTTTCCAACAGCCTCAGGATCCGGCCAGGCGGTGCAAGATCTATTTGAAACTTTTCAAAAGCGGAGCCGGGCACCCCGGAAAGGCCGGGGCTAGCGTGAGGGAATGATCCGGTTCGAGCAGGTCACCAAGCGGTATCCGGACGGCACGACCGCCGTGGACGGCCTCTCCTTCGAGGTGGCCGAGGGAGAACTGGTCACGCTCGTCGGCCCCTCCGGGTGCGGCAAGACCACGACGATGATGATGGTCAACCGGCTCATCGAACCGACCTCGGGCCGGATCCTCGTCGACGGCGAGGACATCGCGCGGGTCGACCCGGTCCGGCTGCGCCGCCGGATCGGCTATGTCATCCAGCAGGTGGGCCTGTTCCCGCACCGGACGATCCTCGACAACACAGCGACCGTCCCGGCCCTGCTCGGCTGGAAACGGGCGAAGGCCCGCGAGCGCGCCGCCGAGCTGCTCGACCTGGTGGGTCTGGACCCGGGGACCTACGGGCGGCGCTACCCGGACCAGCTCTCCGGCGGCCAGCGGCAGCGGGTCGGCGTGGCGCGGGCGCTGGCCGCCGATCCCCCGGTACTGCTGATGGACGAGCCGTTCGGTGCGGTGGACCCGGTGGTGCGGGAGCAGTTGCAGGACGAGTTCCTCCGGATGCAGGCCGCCGTGCGCAAGACGGTGCTGCTGGTCACGCACGACATCGAGGAGGCGGTACGGCTCGGGGACCGGATCGCGGTGTACGGGCAGGGCCGTATCGAGCAGTTCGACACGCCCGGGGCGGTGCTGGGCACCCCGGCCACGCCGTACGTCGCCGGGTTCGTCGGCGCCGACCGGGGGCTGAAGCGGCTGTCGGTGACCGCCATCGAGCCGGACGACCTGGAGCAGCCGCCGGTCGCCCGCCCGCGGGAGTCCGCCGGGAGCGCCGCGGCTCGGCTGCGGGCCGAGGGGGCGCGGTGGGCGGTGGTCCTGGACGCGGACGGCGATCTGCACGGCTGGGTCGGCCTCGACGAGCTGGCGGCGGGCGGCACGGTCGGCGCGCTCGCCCACCGGATGACCGCCTGGGTGCCGGTGGGCGCCCCGCTGAAGCAGGCCTTCGGCGTGATGCTGCAGTACGACGCCGGATGGGTGGCGGTGCTGGACGGCTCGCGTTTCCTCGGGGTGCTCACCCCGGCCAAGCTGCACGAGGCGCTGCGCCGCTCGGTGGACGCGGAAGCGCGCGGGGTGTCACGCGGTCAGGTGCCGTTCGACTCGGTGTCGGACGCCTGACCGGGGGCGGCCGGTGTCCGTCAGCAGTACGTCATCGGGCAGCCGCGCCGCAGCGAGTGCTGGGCGGCCCGCAGGAACAGCGCGACGTAGAAGGCGGCGTCCAGGTCCTCGCCCCAGGGACCGGGCCGGGCGGCGGCCGCCTCCTCCGCCTGCCCCTCCAGGAACCACATCGTCAGATCGAGGTTGTCGCAGGCCTCGGGTATGACGTCGACGGGCAGCCCGACGGCCGTCGCCAGCCGCTGTGCCAGGGCCAGTATCTCGGGGGCGCCGGCGACCACCGTCTCGTCGTCGTAGGCGGAGTGCAGCGGGAGCCGGATCTCCTCGTCGAGGGAGAGCGGCACCAGCACCGACCAGCCCAGCAGCAGCTCCGTCTCGCGCGGTGCGAGATGCTCTCGGCACAGCGCGGCGAACCCGGCCATGGTGGGCACGAGCTTCTCCTCGAACGAAAGGCCCGAGCCGCGGACGAAGGCGGCCGCCTCGGGCACCGACTCGTAGGGCGCGAGACCGCGCCGCCGCAGTTCCGCGTCGAGCGCCGAGGCGACGGCTCCCCTGCCGCCCTCGTCCTCGTCGCCGTCGCACCACTCCTGCGCACCGACACTCACCAGGTAGATCCCCATGGCAAGAACGTACCGCCCGCCACTGACAACGGGCCCCGGCCGTCACTTGAGCAGGCCCTTGTCCCGCAGATAGGTGCGGGCCACGTCCTGGGCCAGCCGCCGCCAGCTGTCCACCTGCTGGTTCATCGAGGCCAGGTCGGCGGTGGTGAGGACGCCGTTGAGCCTGCCGAGCGCCTTCGTCACCCGCTCCCCGCCCGCCCGTGCGCGGTTGACGACCGGGACGACGTAGTCGGCGTTCTGCAGATGCCGGTCGTCGGCGAGCAGGACCAGGCCGAACTGGCCGAGGGTCGCGTCGGTGGTGGTGGTCAGCACCATCTGGTCCTGGCCGTGCTGGACGGCCAGCTTGGCCTGGGTGGTGCCGACGCCCTTGGGATCGATGCCGGTGATGTCGATGCCGTAGACCTTCTTCAGGCCCGGTTCGCAGTACGGCCGTTGTACGCACTCGTCGCCCGCCGCGAGCCGTACCTTCAGTCCCGAGGCGCCGAGGTCGCTGAGCGTCTCGAGGTGGTGCTCGCGGGCGTAGGCGGCCGTCACCGCGAAGGCGTTCTGGTCCACGGCCCGGCCCGGGTCGAGGACGGTGAGACCGCGCGGTGTGGCGAGGCGGCGCAGGGCCGTCATCGTGGCGGCGAGGTCGGGCGAGCCCACGGGCGGTGCGTCGGGGCCGTTGGTCTTGGCGTTGAGCCAGTCGGCGAAGGTGGCCGCGTATTCCGGGACGACGTCGATCTGCCCGGACTCCAGGGCGGGTTCGTAGAGTTCGCGGTTGGCGACCGTGAGGAGCGAGGTCCGGTAGCCGGCCTGGTGCAGCAGCTGCGCGTACAGCTGGGCGAGCAGGTCGCTCTCGGTGAAGCCGGCGGAGCCGATGGTCAGACGGCTGCTGTCGCCCGGGGGCGCGGTGACCTCGCCGCGGTTCTCCAGGGAGGGGCCGGTGGTGCAGGCGGTGAGGGTGAGGAGTACGGCGACGGCCGCCGCACGGAGTCTCATCGCGAGCCCCGCACCCACAGCGGGGCGAGCCGTTCCACGAGGGCGAAGACGCCCTCGACGAGCAGGGCGAAGGCGGCGACCAGGATCGCCCCGGCGACCACCATGGGCGTGCTGGCCAGGTTGAATCCGGCGGTGATGATCCGGCCGAGGCCGCCGCCGCCGGCCAGCGCGGCGATGGTGGCCGTGGCGACGAGCTGCACGGCGGCGATCCGCACCCCGGTGAGGACCAGGGGGAGCGAAAGGGGCAGTTCCACGTGAAACAACATCTGTCGCCCGGTCATCCCCATGCCCCGCGCGGCCCCCACGATGTCCCGGTCGACCTCGCGCATCCCGACGTAGGCGTTGGTGAGCAGCGGCGGTACGGCGAACAGGACCAGGGCCACCACCGTGGGGCCCTCGCCCCACCGGCCGACGGGGGTGAGCAGCAGCAGGACCAGGACGGCGAAGGTGGGCACGGCCCGGCCCACGTTGGAGATGTTCACCGCCAGCGCGCCGCCCTTGCCGAGGTGGCCGAGGACCAGGGCGACCGGCAGCGCGATCAGGCAGCTGATCACCAGGCACACGACGGTGAGCACGAGGTGCTGGAGCAGCCGGTGCCCGATGCCGTCGTCGCCCGCCCAGTGCGCGGCGTCGGTGAGCCAGGCCCAGGCCTCGACGAGGGTGTTCACGCGCGGGCCGCCCGGGTCCACGGGGTGATCAGCCACTGGACGCCGAGCAGCAGCAGGTCGGCGGCGACGGCGATCAGCACGCACAGCACGGAGGCGGTGAGCACCTGGGCCTTGAAGTAGGTGTTCATGCCGGCGTAGATGAGGTTGCCGAGCCCGCCGAAGCCGACGATCGCGCCGACGGTGACCAGGGAGACCGCGGAGACGGTGGCGATGCGCAGGCCGGCCATCGCGGCGGGCAGGGCGAGGGGAAGTTCGACGGTGAGCAGCAGGCGGACCGGGCCGTAGCCGAGGCCCCGGGCGGCCTGCCGGGTCTCCTCGGGGACGGCGCGCAGGCCCGCGAGGATGTTCCGGACGAGCAGGGTGAGCGAGTAGAGCACCAGGCCGGCCACGACCAGGGTGGCGGAGAGGCCGTACACGGGCAGGAGCAGGGAGAACATCGCCAGGGACGGGATGGTGTAGAGGACGGTCGTGACGCCGAGGACGGGTCCGGCCGACCAGCGCCAGCGGCGGGCCAGCACGGCCAGCGGGACGGCGAGAACGAGTCCGATGAGCACCGAGAGCGCGGTGAGCCGCAGGTGCTGGCCGACCGCGTCGAGGAGGATCTGGCGGCGGCTGGTGAGATAGGCGCCGCAGATCCACTCGTTGCGCGCGAGGCAGTCGTCCGGGGGCGCGGTCACGCGTCCATTGCAGCGGACGGGGGACCGGCTCGGCGCGTTGTGGTGACCCGTCCGGGCGGCTACTTCACGCCCGCCGCGTCAAGCAGCGTGTTCGCCGTCGCCGTGAGCAGGCCGTCGTCGAGGTGCTCGATCCCGGCGCCGGCCCGGGCGCTGGCCCCGTCGAAGATCAGCATGAGCTGGCGGGCGAGCAGGGCGGGATCCGCCGCGCCGCCCTGTCCGGCCTGCTCCTCGAAGTAGCCCCGCAGCAGGTCCTTGGCGGCTCGGGCCACCACGCTCGCGGGATGCTCGCCGTCCTTCAGCTCGACCAGGACGGCGAGGTACGGGCAGCCGCAGTAGCCGGGGGCCGCCGCGTTCTCCGCCGCCCGCCGGAACACGTACTGGATCCGTTCGCGCGGGGTGGCCGACTCGGCGTCCGGGGACCTGAGCTGGGCCTCGTACCAGGGCCTGCGACGCTCCAGGCTGGCGGCCAGCACCTCGTCCTTGCTGTCGAAGAGCTGGTACATCGAGCGCTTGGAGACCCCGGCCGACCTGCAGAGCGCCTCGACGCCGATGGAGACGCCGTCGCGGTAGAAGAGCTCGGTGGCGGCGTCGAGCAGCCGGTCGCGGGGGGACGCCTTGTCCGTGGTGGCCATACCGCCGAGGTTACCGCGCGGACGCCGGCGAGGAAACCGATCGGTATCCAGGGTGGCAAGCGCGCTGAACAAGCGCTTAGATAGTAGCTCTGACCCTGTTACACGGGCTTGTCCCACGACCCCCAGCCGGAGGCCCCCGTTGTTCACTTCCGTCGACGACGTCTCCGCGCGCCTCGCGGAGACCGGCTATCTCGCCTCCCCCGCCGTCGCCACCACCGTCTTCCTGGCCGACCGGCTGGGCAAGCCGCTGCTCGTCGAGGGCCCCGCCGGAGTCGGCAAGACCGAGCTGGCCAAGGCCGTGGCCGAGGTCGCCGGGGCCCGGCTGGTGCGCCTGCAGTGCTACGAGGGCGTGGACGAGTCCCGGGCCCTGTACGAGTGGAACCACGCCAAGCAGCTGCTGCGCATCAGCGCCGGCCGGGACGAGACCTGGGACGAGACCCGCACCGACATCTTCAGCGAGGAATTCCTGCTCCCCCGCCCGCTGCTCACCGCGATCCGGGGCGACGACCCGAAGGTGCTGCTGATCGACGAGACCGACAAGGCCGACGTCGAGGTGGAGGGCCTGCTCCTGGAGGTGCTCAGCGACTTCCAGGTGACCGTCCCCGAACTGGGCACGGTCACCGCGACCCGCCGCCCCTTCGTGGTGCTCACCTCCAACGCCAGCCGCGAGCTGTCCGAGGCGCTGCGCCGCCGCTGCCTCTTCCTGCACATCGGGTTCCCGGAGGAGGAGCTGGAGCGCCGGATCGTACGGCTGAAGGTGCCGGGCCTCACCGAGGCGCTGGCCGGGTCGGTGGTCCGGGTGGTCGGGGCGCTGCGCGCGATGGACCTGCGCAAGGCACCGTCGGTGGCCGAGACCATCGACTGGGCCCGCACCCTGCTGGCGCTGGGCGCCGACACCCTGGACGAGCAGGTCGTACGGGACTCCCTGGGCGTGATCCTCAAGCACCAGGACGACATCCAGAAGGCGGCGGCCAAGCTGGACCTGGACGCCCTGTGAGTTCCGGGGCCGATGTCGCCGAGCGGCTCACCTCCCTCGTCGGCGCGCTGCGCGGGCACGGGGTACGGGTCGGCACCGGGGAGACCGTGGACGCGGGCCGGGCGGTGGAGGCACTCGGGCTGACGGACCGCGAGCTGCTGCGCGAGGGACTCGCCGCGACGCTGCTGCACGGGCCGGGCCAACGGGCCGTGTTCGACCAGGTCTTCGACCTCTACTTCCCGCGCGGGGTGGGCGGGCCGGGCACCGGCTCCGCCGACCGCGAGGAGCTGCGGGACCGGATCGCCGCCGCGCTGGCCTCCGAGGACGAGGCGCTGCTCCGGCGGTTGGCGGCCGAGGCCGTCGACGGCTTCGGCGGATACGGGAGTTCACCGGGCTCCGACGGCTGGTCGTCGTACCAGACCCTGGACCGGCTGCGGCCGCAGACGCTGCTCGCGCGGGTCCGGGCGGACGTCCGGGCGCGCGGCGGGAGCGGCGCGGGGTTCGCCGACCGGCTGCTCGACGACGAGATCCGGCGGCGCATCGAGACGTTCCGGGGCATGGTCGCGGCGGAGGCCCGGCGGCGGGTGGCGGAGCGGCGCGGGCGGGACGAGATCGCCCGGCGGGCGGTGGCGCCGAGCGCGGACCGGGTGGACTTCCTGTCCGCCGGGCGGGACCAGCTCACCGAGCTGCGCAGGGCGGTCCAGCCGCTGGCCCGGAAGCTGGCGACCCGGCTGGCCGCACGCCGCCGCCGGGCCGCGCGGGGCACCATCGACCTGCGGCGCACCCTGCGCGGCTCGCTGTCGACCGGCGGGGTGCCGATGCGGCCGGTACTGCGCCGACGCCGGCCGGTCCGCCCCGAACTGGTGCTGCTCTGCGACGTCTCGGGCTCGGTGGCGGGGTTCTCGGACTTCACGATGCTGCTGGTGCAGGCGCTGCACGACCAGTTCAGCAAGGTCCGGGTGTTCGCCTTCGTCAACCGCATCGACGAGGTGACCGGTCTGCTGGAGCACGGCCGGGCCGACCCGGAGGGGCTCGGCGCCCGGATCCGCGCCGAGGCGACCCTCACCGGCTGGCACGGCAGCAGCGACTACGGCATGGCCCTGGGCGAGTTCGCGGAGCGGTACGGCGCCGCGGTGGGCCCGCGCACCACGGTGTTCGTGCTCGGCGACGCCCGCACCAACAACCTCGACCCGAACCTCGCCGCCGTCCGCCGGATCGCCCAGCAGGCGCGCCGCGTCTACTGGTTGAACCCCGAGCGGCACTCCCTGTGGGGCACCGGAGACTCCGCCGCGCCCGAGTACGCGGAGCTGGTGGAGATGCACGAGTGCCGCACGGTCCGCCAGCTCAGCGGGCTGGTCGCGCGGCTGCTGCCGGTGTGACAGAGGAGGGTGCCGTCACCCACGCACGGTGACGGCACCCGGTGACCGCGCCCGGTGACCGCCCTCAGCCCTCCTCGGCCCTCGCGTAGTCCGTCGCCATGCCGCCGGCGAAGTCGTACAGGATCACCTGCTCGTCGCCCACGACCCAGGCGTCGTGGCCCGCCGGGCAGACGAAGACGTCTCCGGGGCCGATCTCGCCCTCGCCGCCGTCGTCCATGACCAGGTGCATCCGGCCCTGCAGCACATAGCCGTTGTGGTGGACCATGCAGGTCTCGGTGCCCGCGATCGGCCCCACCGACTCCGTCCAGCGCCAGCCCGGCTCGAAGGTGGCGATCGCGAAGTCCAGGCCGGTCATGTGCACGGCCTCCAGGTGGCCACGGGGGAAGTCACGGCGCTCGTCCGGCTTGTCGACCGTCTTGATCTCCAGCATGACGGTGTCCTCCCTTCGCACTCCCATCCACCACTCCATCGTCTGCCTGTCAAGTCGGGAGCGCCATTCGGGGGGTGTGCCGTGCGGGCCGGTTCGGGGGGGTGGGGAGGGGGTGGGGAGGGGGCCGATGGGGTGGTCGGCGGTCTTCCCGAGCCGTGTGCCATGTGACATATTACTGCCGTGAGCATGCGACTGACCTGCGATGTCGTGGTCGTCGGGGCGGGCATGGTGGGCGCCGCGTGTGCCCTGTACGCCGCTCGGGAGGGCCTGGACGTCGTCGTGGTGGACCGGGGGCCGGTGGCCGGCGGTACCACGGGGGCGGGCGAGGGGAACCTGCTGGTCTCCGACAAGGAGCCCGGGCCCGAACTCGAACTCGCCCTGCTCTCCGGACGGTTGTGGACCGGCCTGGCCGGGGAGCTGGGTGACCGGATCGAGTACGAGGCGAAGGGCGGGATCGTCGTCGCCGCCGAACCCGAGGGGCTCACCGCCCTGGAGAAGTTCGCGGCCGGGCAACGGGCCGCCGGGGTGACGGCGGAGAGCGTCGACGCGGAGCAACTCCGCGAGCTGGAACCGCATCTGGCGCCCGGCCTGGCCGGCGCGGTGCGCTACCCCCAGGACGCGCAGGTCATGCCGACGCTGGCCGCCGCGCATCTGCTACGGGCCTCGGGCGCCCGTCTGTCGACCGGCCGGACGGTGACGGGCGTGCTGCGCGGCGCCGACGGTGCCGTACGCGGAGTCCGCACCGACCACGGTGAGATCCACGCCCCGGCCGTCGTGAACGCGGCCGGCACCTGGGGCGGCGAGCTGGCCGCCCTCGCCGGGGTGCGTCTGCCCGTCCTGCCCCGGCGCGGCTTCGTCCTGGTCACCGAGCCGCTGCCGCGCCGGGTCCGGCACAAGGTGTACGCCGCCGACTACGTGGCCGACGTGGCCAGCGACTCGGCCGCGCTGCAGACCTCACCGGTCGTCGAGGGCACGGCGGCCGGACCGATCCTGATCGGCGCGAGCCGGGAACGCGTCGGCTTCGACCGGTCGTTCTCGCTGCCGGTCGTACGGGCGCTGGCGGCGGGCGCGACCCGGCTGTTCCCGTTCCTGTCGGACGTCCGGGCGATCCGCGGCTATCTGGGTTTCCGCCCGTACCTGCCGGACCATCTGCCCGCGATCGGCCCCGACCCCCGCGCCCCCGGTCTCCTGCACGCCTGCGGGCACGAGGGCGCGGGCATCGGACTCGCCACCGGCACCGGGCAGTTGATCGCCCAGGTGCTCGGCGGCCGGGCCCCGGAGCTGGACCTGACGCCGTTCCGTCCCGAGCGTTTCACCGAGGAGGCCGCGTGAACCCGCCGGAACAGACCCGGGCCCGGCCGGGTCCCGCCTTCACCGTCACCTTCGACGGCCGGGAGATCGACGCGTGGCCGGGCCAGACGGTCGCCGCCGCACTGTGGGCGGCCGGTGTCACGTCCTGGCGGACCACCCGGAGCGAGGGCAGTCCGCGCGGGGTCTTCTGCGGGATCGGCGTCTGCTTCGACTGCCTGGTCACCGTCAACGACCGCCCCAACCAACGGGCTTGTCTGGTGCCCCTGCGCCCGGGCGACGCGATCCGCACGCAGGAGGGCACGGGCCACGATGACTGAGCGGCCCCGCCCCCACCTCGCCGTCGTCGGCGCGGGCCCGGCCGGTCTCGCCGCCACCCTGGCCGCCGCCCGGCACGGGGTGCGCGTCACCCTGATCGACGCCGCGCCCGAGGCGGGCGGTCAGTTCTACCGGCAGCCCGCCGCCGGGCTCAAGGCCCTCCGGCCGCAGGCACCGCACCACCACCGGCCCGGCTGGTTGCGCCTGCGCGACGGACTCGACCGCGAACTGGAGGCCGGGCACGTGGTCCATCTCCGGGACCGTCACGTGTGGTTCGTGGAGCGACGGCCGGAAGGCTTCACCGTGCACGCCCTGCTCGGTCCGGAACAGGAACGGCCGCAGGAGGTCCGCGCGGACGCCGTACTGCTCGCCACCGGCGGCTACGAGAAGGTGCTGCCCTTCCCCGGCTGGACGCTCCCCGGTGTCGTCACGGCGGGCGGCGCCCAGGCCATGCTCAAGGGCGGACTGGTGCTGCCGGGACGCACGGCCGTCGTCGCCGGCACCGGACCGCTGCTGCTGCCCGTCGCCACCGGCCTCGCGGCGGCCGGCGCCCGGGTGGCGGCGCTGGTGGAATCCGCCGGCCCCCGGGCCTTCGTACGACGCTCCCCGGCCCTGGCCACGCGGCCCGCGAAACTCGCCGAAGGCGCCCGGTACGCGGGGCAGTTGCTACGGCACCGGGTGCGCACCCTGGTCCACCACACCGTCGTCGAAGCGCACGGCGACCGGCGCCTCGAAGCGGTCACCGTGGCTGCGCTGGATGCCGAGGGCCGGGTACGGCCGGGCACCCGGCGGCGCCTCGACTGCGACACTCTGGCCGTGGGACACGGCATGCTCCCGCACACCGATCTCGCCCAGGGCCTGGGCTGCCGTGTCGACGGCGTCGCCGTGCACGTCGACGACGAGCAGCGCACCGACGTACCGGGGGTGTGGGCGGCGGGCGAGGCCACCGGTGTCGGCGGCGCGGACCTCGCCCTCGCCGAGGGCCACATCGCCGGACGGTCGGCCGCCGCCCGGCTGTCGGGCTCGCAACCGGACCCGCGCGACTGGGCCCGGGCCGCCGGAACCCGTGCGGGACTGCGGCGGTTCTTCGCGGCGGTGGACGAGGCCTGTGCACCGCCCGCCCACTGGGCCGAGCAGGTCACCGACGACACGGTGGTGTGCCGCTGCGAGGAGGTGCCGGCCGGGGCGGTCCGCCGGGCCGTGACCGAGCTGGGCGCGGGCGACGTCCGGACCGTCAAGCTGCTCACCCGGGCCGGGATGGGCTGGTGCCAGGGCCGGATGTGCGGGCCCGCGGTCGCCGGGCTCACCGGGTGCCCGGAGACGGCGGGGTCGAGACCGTTCGCCCGACCGGTACCGCTGGGTGTGCTGGCGCGGGCGGGCGGTGACGACGAATCGCGGTCGGAACGGCGGTCGGGACAGCAGTCGGAGCATCAGTGATATGTCACATTCCACCGGAGGGAACCGTATGACCACCACCCCCAGCCCCCGCCCCCGCCCCTGGCGCGGCGTCCTGGTAGCCACCGCTCTCCCCCTCGCCGACGACCGCTCCGTCGACTACGACAAGTACGCCGAGCACTGCGTCTGGCTGGTCGAGAACGGCTGCGACGGCGTCGTACCGAACGGCTCCCTCGGTGAGTACCAGGTACTCACCCCCGAGGAGCGCGCCCAGGTCGTGGAGACCGCCGTGGCCGCGATCGGCGGCGCGCGGGTGATGCCCGGTGTCGCCGCCTACGGCTCGGCCGAGGCCCGCCGCTGGGCCGAGCAGGCCCGGGACGCCGGCTGCGGGGCCGTGATGCTGCTGCCGCCCAACGCCTACCGCGCCGACGAGCGGTCGGTGCTCGCGCACTACGCGGAGGTCGCGAGGGCGGGGGTGCCGGTCGTGGCGTACAACAACCCCATCGACACCAAGGTCGACCTCGTCCCGGAACTGCTCGCGAAGCTGCACGGCGAGGGGTACATCCACGCCGTGAAGGAGTTCTCCGGTGATGTCCGCCGGGCCTATCAGCTCGCCGAACTCGCCCCGGAGCTGGACCTGTTGATCGGCGCCGACGACGTCCTGCTGGAGCTCGCCGTCGCGGGTGCCAAGGGCTGGGTGGCGGGTTATCCGAACGCGCTGCCGGCCGCGACCGTCGAGCTGTACCACGCGGCGGTGGACGGGGACCTGGACACCGCCAAGCGGCTGTACGAGCTGCTGCACCCGCTGCTGCGCTGGGACTCCAAGGTGGAGTTCGTGCAAGCCATCAAGTTGTCGATGGACATCGTCGGGCGCCACGGCGGTACCTGCCGGCCGCCGCGCGTGCCGCTGCTGCCCGAGCAGGAGGCCGTGGTCCGCGCGGCCACCGGGAAGGCCGTCGCGGCCGGACTGGCATAAGCGGCCCGGACCCCCCACTCACGTCACGAGGAGCGTCATGCGCAGCAAACTCGTCCTGCACGCCGTCGACTCGCACACCGAGGGCATGCCCACCCGGGTGATCACCGGCGGGGTCGGCACCGTCCCCGGCGCGACGATGAACGAGCGGCGGCTGTACTTCCGTGAACACCGCGACGACATCAAGCAGTTGCTGATGAACGAGCCGCGCGGGCACTCCGCGATGAGCGGGGCGGTCCTGCAGCCGCCGACCCGGCCGGACTGCGACTGGGGCGTCATCTACATCGAGGTGTCCGGCTACCTGCCGATGTGCGGGCACGGCACGATCGGGGTGGCGACCGTGCTGGTCGAGACCGGGATGGTGGAGGTCGTCGAGCCGGTCACCACCATCCGGCTCGACACCCCGGCCGGTCTCGTCGTCGCCGAGGTCGCGGTGGCGGACGGAGCGGCGCAGAGCGTCACCCTGAAGAACGTGCCGTCATTCACGGTCGGGCTGGACCGCAAGATCACCCTCGCCGATGGGCGATGTGTGACATATGACATGGCATACGGCGGTAACTTCTACGCCATCCTCCCCCTGGACGAGTTCGGCCTCCCCTTCGACCGCACCCGCAAGGACGACATCCTCGCCGCCGGGCTGTCCCTCATGGAGGCGATCAACGCGGAGGGGGAGCCGGTGCATCCCGAGGATCCGTCCATCCGCGGCTGCCACCACGTCCACCTGGTCGCGCCGGGCTCCACGGCCCGCCGCTCCCGGCACGCGATGGCCATCCACCCCGGCTGGTTCGACCGCTCCCCCTGCGGCACCGGCACCAGCGCGCGGATGGCCCAGCTGCACGCGCGCGGCGAACTCCCCCTGGACACCGAGTTCGTGAACGAGTCCTTCATCGGCACCCACTTCACCGGCCGGCTGCTCGGCACCACCGAGGTCGCGGGCATCCCCGCGGTCCTGCCAAGCTTCACGGGCCGCGCCTGGATCACCGGTACCGCCCAGTATCTACTGGACCCCACCGACCCGTTCCCGGCCGGCTTCGTCCTCTGACCGTCCCCGTACCCCTCCCAGGAGTTCCGCCATGGCCGACCGGCCCAGCAGTTCGCCCGCCCCCGCCATCCCCGCGCTGGGCGGCCGCAAGCCCAACTTCCGGGAGCGGGTCGTGGATGTGCTGCGCGCCGCGCTGATCGCCGGCGAACTCCGCCCCGGCGAGGTGTACTCGGCGCCGGGGCTCGCCCCCCGGCTGGGCGTCTCCGCGACCCCGGTGCGCGAGGCCATGCTCGAACTGGTGAAGGAGGGCATGGTCGAGATCGTCCCGAACAAGGGGTTCCGGGTCACCGTCGTCTCCGACAAGGAACTCGACGAGTACACCCATGTCCGGTCCCTGATCGAGATCCCGACGACCGTGGGTCTCGCGGCCACCGCCGACCCGGCCGATCTGGAGGCGCTGCGCCCGGTGGCCCTGGAGATCGTCACCTCGGCCGTGAAGGGGGACCTGATCGCGTATGTCGAGGCCGATCTCGCCTTTCATCTGGGGCTGCTGGCGCTGGCGGGCAACGACCGTCTCGTCGAGGTGGTACGGGACCTGCGGCGCCGCTCGCGGCTGTACGGGCTGACGGCGCTGGTGGCGGCCGGCCGGCTGAAGGCCTCCGCCGAGGAGCATCTGGAACTCCTCGACGCCCTGCTCGCCCGCGACGAACAGGGCGTCCGCGAGGTCATGACCCGCCACCTGGGCCACGTCCGCGGTCTGTGGGCGGCCGGGCAGCCCACGGACGGCTGACCCCGCCCCGCCGGGTGCACCCGACATCGTGAACCACGCGCAGTGAACCAGTCAGCGTGAGATGTGCACGGTGAGATGCGCACGGTGAACTACACCCGGCGAACCGCACATCGAGAACTACCCGCACGGAACTACGCAGTGGGATGGGCGAGTTCGATGTCGTGGTCGTGGATGTCGGCGCCGGAGACCACCACCCCGGCGGCCTGCGGCGGGTAGCCGGTGGCGATGACCGTGTAGGGGCCGGTGTCCAGGTCGGAGAAGGCGTACGCGCCGTCCTCGCCGGTGGTGGTCGTGGCGACGACGTTGCCGACGGCGTCCACCAGCGTGACCCGGGCGTCGCCCAGCGGGCCCCCGGCGCCGCGCACCGTGCCGCGCACATGGGCGCCGGGCCGCAGTTCGACCTCGATCCGGGTGGTCCCGGTCCCGGTCATCTCGACGGGCAGCGCCAGCGGCCGGTGCTTGGGCGAGCTGACCGCGAGGGTCACGGTGCCCGGCACCAGGTCGCCGACCGCGAACTCGCCTAGCCCGTCGGTCTGTTGGGTGGCCAGCACCTCGCCGCGCACATCGGTCACGACCACCACGGCCCCGGCGACCGGTGCCCCGCTGTCGGCGGCCCGCACCAGTCCGGCGAGGCCGCCGGTGCCGGTGAGCAGCAGGTCGTGGGCGACCGGAGCGGTGCTCACGAGGAGGGTGGTGGCCCGCGGCCGGCAGCCGTCGGCGGCGGCGACCAGGACGTACGTCCCCTCGCCGGGCGCCTGCACGGCGTAGCGGCCCTCGGTGTCCGCGACCGCGCGGCCGAGCTGGCGTCCGCCGAGGGAGATCAGCGTGACCGCGGCCCCGCCGACGCCGGTCCCGTCGGCGCCGCGCACCCGCCCGTGCACCGCGATGCCGTCGCCGGTGCCGGGGAGGACGACGGCGTGCACCGAACCCCCGACGGCCACCGGGGCTTCCTCGGCCTCCACCGGCACGGCCCCCACCGGCGCCCCTCCCGCAGGCACCGCCCCCGCCCCCGCCGCCACCGGCCTCCGTCGCGGAATGAACGCGGCCACCAGCAGCGCGAGGATCGCCGCGCCGGAGCCGACCGCCATGACCACCTTGAAGCCGTTCTCGGAGGGCACGGTCGCCGTGCCGAAGGTGGTGGTCATCTGGGCCAGGATCACCCCGGCGACGGCGCTCGCGGTCGACGTTCCGATGGACCGCATCAGGGTGTTGAGGCTGTTGGCGGCGGCCGTCTCGTGCGGGTCGACGGCGCCCATGATGAGCGCGGGCATCGCGCCGTAGGCGAAGCCGATGCCGGCGCCGATGACGCAGGAGGCGAGGACGAGCTGCCAGACGGCGTCCATCATCACGATGTTGAGGCCGTAGCCGGTGGCCACGATCACCGCGCCGCACATCAGGGTGATCTTGGGGCCGAAGTTCCGGGAGACGAGGGCCGACAGGGGTGCCGTCGCCATCATCACGAGGCCGGTCGGGGCCATCACCAGGCCCGCGGCGAGCAGCGACTTGCCCAGACCATAGCCGGTCGCCTGAGGCAACTGCAGGAGCTGCGGAAGCACCAGGGACATCGCGAACATCGAGAACCCGAAGGCGACCGAGGCGAGGTTGGTCACCAGGACCTGGCGGCGGGCCGTGGTGCGCAGGTCGACCAGCGGTTCCCTGGTGCGCAGTTCGTAGAAGCCCCAGCCGAGCAGGATCACCACGGCGGCCCCGAACAGGCCGAGCGTGGTGCCGCTCCCCCAGCCCCAGTCGGCGCCCTTGGAGATGCCGAGCAGCAGACAGACCAGGCCCGCCGCCATGCCGAGCGCGCCGGGCAGGTCGAAACGGCCGCCGGTGCGCACCTTCGACTCGGGCACGAGCAGCAGCACGAACAGCGCGGCGACGACGCCGAGCACGGCCGAGGTCCAGAACAGGACGTGCCAGTCGAAGTGGTCGGCGATCAGCGCGGCGGCGGGCAGTCCGAGCGCGCCGCCGACGCCGAGGGAGGCGCTCATCAACGCGGTGGCGGAGCCGAGCCGTTCGGCGGGGAGTTCGTCGCGCATGATGCTGATGCCGAGCGGGATCACGCCGGAGGCCAGGCCCTGCAGCGCACGGCCGACGATCATCGGCACGAGGCTGTCGCTCAGCGCGGCGACGACCGAGCCGACGACCAGCATGACCAGGCTGGTCAGCAGCATCAGGCGTTTGCCGTACATGTCGCCGAGCCGTCCCATGACGGGCGTGGCGACGGCCGCCGCGAGCAGGGTGGCGGTGACCGCCCAGGCCGCGTTGGAGGCGGAGGCGTCGAGCAGCTTCGGCAGCTCGGGCACGATCGGGATCACCAGGGTCTGCATCAGCGAGACCACGATCCCGCCGAAGGCCAGCACCGCCACGACGACGTTCGCCCGTGGTGCGGCGGACTCCCCTGCTTCTATCGGCCGGGGCTGTGCATGGGACATGGGCGAGCCTCCACAAGGCCACTCGGGTCTGCACGACCCTCCCGAATGTAAGTCAATTGATTGACTTACTCAAGCAGGACCGGGTATCACGGGAGGGAGGTCAGCTCGACTCGCGCACCACCAGCCGGCACGGCACCGTGTGCACCCCGGGCTCCGGCTCGGCGTCGATGGCCTGGAGCAGCCGTAGCGCGGCGATCCGCCCGATCTCGGCCAGGTTCATGTCGACGGTGGTGAGCGGCGGGCGGCAGGCGAGGGCCATCGTGTCCCAGTTGTCGTAGCCGACCACGGCGATGTCCCCCGGCACGTCCTTGCCGCGCTCGCGCAGCGCGTCCGCGATCCCGCGGGCGATCTGGTCGTTGCCGCAGAAGACGGCGTCCGTGTCGGGTGCCGTCCGCAGCAGCGCGTCGGCGGCGCGCCGCCCCCAGGCCTCGCTCCACTCGCCGTGGTGCACCCGCCCGGTGGCGAGCGGGAGGCCGGCGCCGGCCAGGTGCTCGACGGCGTGCCGGGCGCGGTCGCGGGCGGCCTGGTGGTGCTCGGGCCCGGTGACGTGGGCGATCCGGGTCCGGCCGGTGGCCAGCAGGTGTTCCAGGGCGAGGTGGGCGCCGCCCCGGTCGTCGGTGACCACGGAGGTGTCGGCGGGGTCGGTCGACGGGGAGAGCGCGTAGACGACCGGGATCGCGGGGTCGATGCCGGTCAGGGGCGGGCGGGGATCGGTACGGCGGCCGGTGACGATGATGCCGTCCACGCGGCGGTCGGTGAGGGTGCGCAGATGGTGCTGCTCGCGGATGGCGTCGCCGCGGGTGTCGCAGAGCAGGACGGAGATCTTCCCGGCGCCGAGCGCGTCCTCGGCGCCGAGCAGGACCGGGGTGCTGAAGCGGCCGATGCCGTCCGTGGTCACCAGGCCGACCGTCCAGCTGCGGCCGCTGTGCAGACTCTGCGCGTGCTGGTTGGGCCGGAACCCGAGGGCCGTCACCGCGTCCAGTACTCGTTGCCGGGTCTCCGGGCGCATCCGGCCGGCGCCGTTGAGCGCCTTGGACGCGGTGCCCACGCTGACGCCGGCGAGCGCGGCGACATCGGTGAGCCTGGCCCGGCCGGCGGGCGGGGAGTCTGGAGCAGAGGTCACGGGCAAACCTTTTCCTGGACGGCTTCTCGGCTGTGCCGCCGGGCTCCCGGCGGCACAGTCGCCCCACATCGTCGCAGCCGTCCTCACGAAGTGCCAGCCCTCACGGGCAAGTTGAAAAAACCGCGCCGGGCGTCTTGACCCGCCTCCCGTGCTGCCCTGTACTTCTCGGCGAGAAAACGGTTGCGCAAGATGATTCCCCGTCTCCTCGCGTCCCAAGTTCCAGACAGCGTTCGGTATTTCGGAAGACCCCGAACCCCAAGACCCCGAACCCCGAGGCCCCGAGCTCAAGAAGCTCAAGCCACCACCCCGAGGCCCCAGCCCACCCTCCCCCTCCCCGGAGAGCCATGCCCCGCAGTCGCTCCGCCCTGTCCTCCCCCGCCGGTCCGGTCCGTCTCACCCCCGCCGCACACACCGCGCTGCGCCCGGCGGCCGTCACCATCGACGGCGGTTTCTGGCACGACCGCCGCGCGACCAACGCCCGCGTCTCCCTCCCCCAGGGCCCGGACCTGCTGGAGTCCGCCGGAAACCTGCACAACCTGCGGCTGGCGGCCGGCAGCGCCGAGGGCGAGTTCCAGGGGGCGTACCCGTTCGTCGACACGGACGTCTACAAGTGGCTGGAGGCGGCCTCCTGGCACCTCGCCCACGGGGAGGACCCGGCGCTGGCCGCCGACGTGGCGCGGATCGTCGCCCTGGTGGCCGGGGCCCAGCAGCCCGACGGCTATCTGAACACCTGGTTCCAGCTGGTCAAGGGCGGTGAGCGCTACCAGGACCTGCGCTGGGGCCACGAGCTGTACTGCGCGGGCCATCTGATCCAGGCCGCCGTGGCCCACCACCGCTCCACCGGCCGCCCCGAACTCCTCGACGTGGCACGGAAGTTCGCCGACCACATCGACTCGGTGTTCGGCCTCCCCGGCAGCGGCAGGCCCGTCGACGGCATCGACGGCCACCCGGAGGTCGAGACCGCCCTGGTGGAGCTGTACCGGGAGACCGGCGAGCGCCGCTACCTGGACCTGGCCGGCTACTTCGTCGACCGGCACGGTCACGGCCTGCTCGGCGGCGAGGCCTACTGCCAGGACCGCGTCCCGCTGCGCGCGGCGACGAACGTCGAGGGCCATGCCGTACGGCAGTTGTACCTGCTCGCCGCCGCCGCGGACCTGGCGGCCGAGTCCGGTGACGCCGAACTCCTCGCCGCCGGAACCCGGTTGTGGCAGGCGATGACCACCACCAAGACCCATCTCACCGGCGGTCTCGGCGCGCACCACGACCAGGAGGACTTCGGCGACCCGTACGAACTCCCCAACGAGCGCGCCTACTGCGAGACCTGTGCCGCGATCGCCTCGGTGCAGTGGAGCTGGCGCCTCGCCCTGCTCACCGGCGAGGCCCGCTACTCCGACCTGGTCGAGCGCACCCTCTTCAACGGCTTCCTGGCCGGGGTGTCGCTCGACGGCGAGCGGTGGCTCTACGTCAACCCGCTCCAGGTCCGCGACGGCCACACCGACACCGGCGGCGACCAGTCGGCCCGCCGCACCCGCTGGTTCCGCTGCGCCTGCTGCCCGCCGAACGTGATGCGCCTGCTGGCGAGCCTGCAGCACTACCTGGCGTCGAGCGACGAACAGGGCCTGCAGATCCACCAGTTCGTCACGGGCGTGTACGAGACCGACCGGGTCCGGGTGCGCGCCGAGACCGACTACCCCTGGCACGGCACGATCGCGCTCACCGTCGAGGAGACCCCGGCCGACGGGCCCTGGACGCTGTCGCTGCGCATCCCGCAGTGGTGCCGGGAGTTCCGGGTGCGGTGCGGCGCGGAGTCGTACGACCGGTCCGACGCCCCCGTCGACGCGGGCTGGCTGCGGCTGACCCGTACCTGGGAGCCGGGCGACCGGGTGCTCCTCGAACTGGTCCTGGAACCCCGGCTCACCGCCGCCGACCCGCGGGTGGACGCCGTACGCGGCTGTGTGGCGATCGAGCGCGGGCCGCTCGTCCACTGCCTGGAGCAGGTGGACCATCCGGGCGGCGGCCTGGACGACGTCGTCCTCGACCCGTCCCGGCCGCTCGCCGTCAAGCACCGCCCGGACCTGCTCGGCGGCGTCACCACCGTGGTGGCCGCCGGCCGGCGGCGCCGCGTCCCCGACCGGGGCTGGTGGCCGTACGCCCCGGCCGCCGACGCCGACGCCGAACCCGGGGGCGAGCCGGTCGAGTTGACCGCGATCCCGTACCACGTCTGGGCCAACCGCGAGGACGGCAGCATGCGCGTCTGGCTCCCCACCACCTGACACACCCCGTCCTACGACAACGAGGTCACCCCGTGATACCCACCCGCCGTACCCTCCTGGCCGTCGCCCTGGCGACCCTGCTCCCCCTCACCGCCTGCGGTGGCGGTTCCGGCTCCTCCGGATCGTCGTCCTCGGCCGGCGGGACGTACACCTTCTGGGACCCGTACCCCCAGTTCGACGCCTCCTCGGACTGGGGCAAGCGGGTCGCCGCGTGCGGCACCGCGGCCGGGGTGAAGCTCAAGCGGGCCGCGTACGACACCACCGACCTCGGCAACAAGGCGCTGCTGGCCGCCCAGCAGGGCAACGCGCCGGACGTGATGCTGGTCGACAACCCGGTCGTCTCCACGCTGGTGGAGGCGGGGATCCTCAACAGGACGAGCGACCTCGGGCTCGACACCTCCTCGGTCCAGAAGAACATCATCGGCGCCGGCACGATCGACGGCGCCGCCTACGGGGTCCCGATCGGCGCCAACACCCTCGCGCTCTACTACAACAAGAAGGTCCTCTCGGCCGCCGGTGTCGACCCGGCCTCGATCACCGACTGGGCCTCCCTCACGGCCGCGTTGAAGAAGGTCAAGGCGGCCGGGAAGAAGGGGATCACCTTCTCGGCGATCAACACCGAGGAGGGCAGCTTCCAGTTCCTGCCCTGGTTCTGGGGCGCGGGCGGTGACCTCACCGCGCTCGACTCCGCCAAGGGGGTCGCCGCGCTGACGCTGTGGAAGCAGTGGGTGGACGCGGGGTACGCGCCCAAGGACGTCCTCCAGAACACCCAGACCACCAGCTGGCAGGAGTTCGCCACCGGCGACTACGCGTTCAGCGAGAACGGCACCTGGCAGCTGGGCAACGCCGACAAGGCCGGCTTCCCGTACGGAGTCGTCAACATCCCCGGGCAGAACGGCGGTTCGGCGCCGGTGCCGACGGGCGGCGAGTTCGTGACCGTGCCCGTGCAGAAGGACACCTCGCGCTACGAGGTCAGCAAGAAGATCGTCGGCTGCCTGACCAGCGACGCCAACCTGCTGCCCACCGACACCACGCTCATGTACGTGGCGCCCACCGCCGCCGTACAGGCCGAACAGGTCAAGAAGAACCCGGAGTTGAAGCCCTGGGTGGCGGCGGTCGCGGCGGCCCGGGGCCGTACCAGCGGCGGGCTCGGCACCAAGTACCCGACGATCTCGCAGCCGATGTGGACGGCCGTCCAGGCGGCGCTGTCGGGGAGCAAGAGCCCGCAGGACGCGCTGGCAGCTGCGCAGGCCGCGGCGGGGAAGGGCTGAGCGGTGGCTGTGAATCTGCGGGTCGGTGGGGGCTTGTCGCGCCACGCGGCGGAGCCGCGTATCGATGCGCCCCCGCGCCCCTGTCGGGGCGCTGTACCGCAGGGAGTTCGGCTGTCCCCTGGGCTACGGAGCCGGCTGACCGCGCTTGCCTTCGTGGCGCCCCTGCTCGTCTACCTCGCCGCCTTCTACCTCTATCCGCTCTACCGCAACCTCGACCTGAGCCTGCGCGACTACACCGTGCGGTCGTTCGTGGCGGGTGACGCGCCGTTCTCCGGCTGGCACAACTTCCGTACGGTGCTGGAGGATCCGACGTTCGGCCCGGCGATGCGGCACACGATGGTCTTCACCTTCGTGTCGATCGCCTTCCAGTACGCGGCCGGTCTCGCCCTCGCGGTCTTCTTCAACCGGCACTTCAGGCTGTCGACCGTGCTGCGGGCGCTGTTCCTGATCCCCTGGCTGCTGCCGCTGATCGTGTCGGCGTCGACCTGGTCGTGGATGTTCAACAGCGAGTCGGGGGTGCTGAACTACTTCCTGCACTTCCTCGGCGTCGACCCGGTCGGCTGGCTGACCTCGCCGAACTGGGCGCTGACCGCGGTGATCGTCGCCAACATCTGGATCGGCATCCCCTTCAACCTGGTCATCCTCTACAGCGGGCTGCAGAACATCCCGGGCGAGCTGTACGAGGCGGCGGCCCTGGACGGGGCGGGCGCCTGGCAGCAGTTCCGCCGGATCACCTTCCCGCTGCTGCGCCCGGTGTCGGCGATCACCCTGCTGCTCGGGCTCGTCTACACGCTCAAGGTCTTCGACCTGATCTGGATCATGACCAAGGGCGGTCCGGGCGACGCCTCCACCACCCTGGCCACCTGGTCGTACCAGCTGGGCTTCGGCACGCTGCTGCCCAGGTTCGGCCCCGGTGCCGCCGTCGGCAACATCCTGATCCTCATCGCCCTGGTCTTCGGCCTGCTGTACGTCCGCGTCCAGAGGAGGCAGGAAGCGTGAAGTCACGCGCCTACACCCTGACCGGCCTCCTCCTCACCGCGCTGATGCTGTTCCCGGTGTACTGGATGCTGAACGTGTCCCTCACCCCGCAGCAGGACATGCGCAAGGACCCGCCGGACCTGGTCCCGCTGCACCCCACCTTCGAGGGCTACCGGGCCGTCCTCCACGACCAACTCCCCTACCTGGGCACCAGCCTGCTCATCGGCCTCGGCACGGTCGCCCTCACCCTCGTCATCGCCGCCCCGGCCGGCTACGCCCTGGCCAAGCTCCGCCCGCGCGGCGGCGGCGCGCTCGGACTCGCCCTCCTCATCGCGCAGATGATCCCCGGGATCGTCATGGCGATGGGCTTCTACGGCGTCTTCCTGGACCTCGGTCTGCTCAACTCCTGGTGGGGCCTGATCGTCGCGGACTCCACCCTCGCCGTCCCCTTCGGCGTCATGATCTTCACCGCGTTCATGTCGGGCATCCCCGGCGAACTGGTCTCGGCCGCGCGGATCGACGGCGCCGGCACCTGGCGCACCTTCCGCTCGGTCGTCCTCCCGCTGAGCCGCAACGCGATCGTCACCGTCTCGCTGTTCGGCTTCCTGTGGGCCTGGTCCGACTTCGTCTTCGCCACCACCCTTGACGGCGGCGGCAGTTGGAAGCCGATCACCCTCGGCATCTACCAGTACATCGGCAACAACAACCAGGAGTGGAACGCGATCATGGCCACCGCCGTGGTCGCGTCGATCCCCGCGGCCGTCCTCCTGATCCTCGCCCAGCGCTATGTGGCCGCGGGCGTGACCGCGGGCGCGGTGAAGGACTGACACCCCCCAACTCCCCTATGTCCTGAGGAGATCCATGCCATGAGCCGCACATCATTCAGAGCCACTCTCCATGCCGCCCTCGGTGCCGTGGTACTCACCGCCGCCCTCGGCACCGCCGTTCCCGCCCACGCGGCGCCCACCTCCGCCACCACCCTCGTGGTGAGCGCGAACCAGACGCTCCGCCCGGTCACCCACGTGGCCACGGGCAGCCTCTACGGCCTGGACACCGGGAGCGTCCCGGCCGACAGCCTGGTCGAGCCGCTCAAGCCGAACACCTTCGTCCAGATGGCGCCCGGCGGCAGCCAGTTGCCCAACGGCGAGTCCAGCCCCGGCGGAGACGCCCTGGCCGTCGCCCCCGAGGCGGCGAAGGCCGGTGCCAAGGTGGTCGTACGCATGCCGGACTGGTACCCGGACTTCCCCTACAAGTGGGTGAGTTGGAGCAACTGGCTGGCCGCCGTGGACCAGCAGGTCGCGTCGGTGAAGTCCTCCGGTGCCACGAACATCGCCGCGTACGAGCTGTGGAACGAGCCGGACTGGACCTGGGACACCTCGGCGGCCGGCAGCTTCGACTCCGGGTGGGCGACGACGTACAAGGAGGTCCGCGCCAAGGACTCCGGCACGCCGGTCCAGGGCCCGAGTTACTCGGCGTGGAACCAGAGCTGGATGAGCACGTTCCTCACCGACGCCAAGGCGAGCGGCACGGTCCCGGACATCGTCTCCTGGCACGAGTTGCAGGGCCCGCAGAACATCGCGGCCCATGTCGCCGCGTACCGCGCCCTGGAGACCAGCCTCGGGATCAGCCCCCGCCCCATCGCCATCGAGGAGTACGGCACGACGAGCGAGGTCGGCGTCCCCGGACCGCTCGCGAGCTATGTCGCCAAGTTCGAGCGGACCGGGGTCCACGACGCCGAACTGGCCTTCTGGAACCACTACGGCACCCTCGGCGACACCCTCACCGACACCGGCGGCTCACCGAACGGGGCGTACTGGCTCTACAAGTGGTACGGCGACATGTCCGGGAACATGCTGGTCACCACGCCCCCGGCGCAGACGGGCATCGACGGCTTCGCAGCACTCAACAGCTCGGCCAACCAGATCAGCGTCGTCACCGGCGGCTGCACCGGTTCCTGTGCCGTCACCGTCAACGGACTGTCGTCGCTGTCGGCCTTCGGCGGCACCGTGCACGTCAAGCTGGAGTACACGCCGTCCAAGGGCCGTACGACCGCGGTCTCCGGGCCGGTCACCATCTCGGACAGCGACTACACGGTGAGCGGCGGTTCGATCACCGTACCCGTGACCATGAACGCCTCCGACGGCTACCACCTCACCGTCACCCCGAGCGGCACCGCCGCCTCGCTGGCCGGGCGCTACCAGATCACCAACAGGAACAGCGGCCTGGCCCTGGACACCAGCGGCGCCGGCACCGCGCAGGGCACCGCCGTCGTCCAAGCCGGGTCCACCACGGGCACCGACCAGAACTGGACCCTGGTGGCGGCCGGCAGCGGCCTGTACAAGATCCAGCAGCAGGCGAGCGGGCTGCTCCTCGGCATCACGAGCATGAGCACCAGTGCCGGCGGCACGGCCCTGATCTGGAGTGACAACGGCACCGCCGACCACCTCTGGCAGCTGATCCCGTCCGGTGACGGCTACTACAAGATCGCCAACTACAACAGCGGACTGCTGCTCGGGGTGACCGGCATGAGCACCTCGTCCGGCGCCCAGGTCCTGCAGTGGGACGACAACGGCACGGCCGACCACCTGTGGAAACTGACCGCCCGCTGACGTACACGACAGTGAACCCGAGCACATCCGAAGACGGCCGCCGCCTGCATTCATTGCCTGGCGGCGGCCTTCCCTGTTGATTCGCAGCCGAACACGACCGGCCGACCCCGCCTTCCCAGGACGGCCGGACCGGCCACCGTCGGACCACCGCAGGTGATCAGGAACGGGCGGTTATCGTGACGGGGCTGATCGAACAGGGACAGAACTGGCGGAGGACGGGGCGGTGTCGGACGAAGGGCGGCTGGTCGCCGGCCGTTACCGGCTGACCGAGCGGATCGGGCGCGGCGGCATGGGCACGGTGTGGCGGGCCGACGACGAGGTGCTGGCCCGGCAGGTCGCGCTGAAGCAGATCCACGCCCGCCCCCACCTCTCCGACGACGAGCTGGCCACCCTCTACGAACGCACCCGCCGCGAGGCCCGCAGCGCCGCCCGGGTCGTACACCCCAACGTGATCGTCGTGCACGACGTCGTCGAGGACGACGGCCGCCCGTGCATCGTCATGGAGTACGTCCCGGCGACCACCCTCGCGGACCTGCTCGACGGCGGCCGGACGCTGCCGCCCGAGGAGGCCGCCCGGATCGGCCTCGGCATGACCGCCGCCCTGCGCGCCGCGCACACGGCCGGTGTGCTGCACCGGGACGTCAAACCCGGCAACGTGCTCCTCGGCCCGGGCGACCGGGTGGTCCTCACCGACTTCGGCATCGCGCTGACCGCCGGGTCCTCCACGCTCACCCAGACCGGCCAGATGGTCGGCTCGATCCCCTACATGGCGCCGGAACGGCTGCGCGGGCTGACGCCGGGACCGGCCTCGGACCTGTGGTCGCTGGGGGCCACGCTCTACCAGGCGGTGGAGGGCCGGCCGCCGTTCCGGCGCGAGACCGCGATGGAGACGGCGTACGCCATCGTCACCGATCCCGTCGAGCCGATGCGGCACGCGGGCCCGCTGGAGCCGCTCGTCCAGCTGCTGCTGGCCAAGGACCCGGCGGACCGGCCGTCCGCCGAACAGACGGAACGGGCGCTGCTGGCGACCTGGTCGGGGGCGGTGACGGAACCGGAGGCTCAGGCGGCACGCCCGCAGCCGACCGAACCGGTACCGGCGCCCGGCAGCGGCAGACGCCGGCGGCGCGCCCGGCGTGGCCGGCTCGCCCTGGCCGCCGGAGCCGTCGCCGTCGCGGCGGCCGCCACGGTCACGGC
This sequence comes from Streptomyces sp. NPDC048288, assembly GCF_043201555.1. Classification (NCBI taxonomy): domain Bacteria; kingdom Bacillati; phylum Actinomycetota; class Actinomycetes; order Kitasatosporales; family Streptomycetaceae; genus Streptomyces; species Streptomyces sp. NPDC048288. Next base: position 305,135 of record NZ_JBICZD010000004.1, on the reverse strand, counting down.
CCTCGCCCTCCCGCACACCCCCGCGCAGAAGCACCCGGCCACGGCGAAGGCGAGCACCACGCCCGCGCCCGCCCTCCCCCGGGGCTACCACCGCGTCACCGACACCGCCCTCGGTGTCTCCTTCCCGGTCCCCGACGGCTGGACGGCCGGCACCCGCGCCACCGACGAGGTCACCTACAAGGACCCGACCGGCCTGGCCGGCGTCACCATCGGCATGGTGGAACCGGCCGGTGCGAACCCGATCACGCACTTCGCCGACATCGAGACCAACACCAAGGTCAACTACCCGACCTACCGCAGACTGCGGCTGCAGCGGACCACCTTCCGGGGACAGCCGGCCGCGATCTGGGAGTTCACCTTCCGGGGCCGGGCCCGCGTCTTCCGCGCCATCGACCTGGGCTACGGCCGGGAGGGCGGCCGGGAGTACGACATCTACCTCTCCGCGCCGGACGCCGCTTGGGACACCTACCGGCCGGTCTTCGACAACGTGAGGGACGGATTCCGTACGACCGGCTGACCGCTCGGCAACACGGACCGCCGCCCGCTAAGTTTGGCGGCATGAGCAACCTTGACCGCGCGCCCGTTCCGAGCGTGTGCGGTGGCCGCGGATTCGTCGTCGCCGAACCCGTCCGCGAGCTGCTGAGCCCCCGCCATGTGCAACTCGGCGAGTCGACCGAGGTGCGCCGGCTGCTGCCGAACCTCGGCCGCCGCATGATCGGCGCCTGGGCGTTCGTCGACCACTACGGCCCCGACGACATCGCCGACGAGCCCGGGATGCAGGTGCCGCCGCACCCGCACATCGGACTGCAGACGGTCAGCTGGCTGCACCAGGGCGAGGTCCTGCACCGCGACTCCACCGGCAGCCTCCAGACGATCCGCCCCCGCGAGCTGGGGCTGATGACCTCCGGCCGGGCGATCAGCCACTCCGAGGAGAGCCCCAAGTCGCACGCCCGGTACCTGCACGGGGCGCAGCTCTGGGTGGCCCTCCCGGACTCCCACCGCCACACGGACCCGAGGTTCGAGCACCACGCCGACCTGCCCACGGTCACCGCGCCCGGCCTGACCGCCACGGTCATCCTCGGCACCCTCGACGGCGCGACGTCCCCCGGTACGACCTTCACCCCCCTCGTCGGCGCCGACCTCGCCCTCACCCAGGGCACCGACCTGCGCCTGCCCCTCGACCCCGACTTCGAGTACGGCGTCCTCGCCATGTCCGGCGAGGTCCACGTCGACGGGGTACCGGTACTCCCCGGCTCCATGCTCTACCTCGGCTGCGGCCGCTCCGACCTCCCCCTGCGCGCCGAGTCCGACGCCGCGATCATGCTCCTCGGCGGCGAGCCGTTCGAGGAGGAGCTGATCATGTGGTGGAACTTCATCGCCCGTTCCCAGGACGAGATCGTACAGGCCCGGGAAGACTGGGCCAAGGGCACCCGCTTCGGCGAAGTAAAGGGCTACGACGGGGCTCCGCTCCGCGCGCCGGCACTACCCGAGACCCCCCTCAAACCGCGAGGACGGGCCCGTTGACCAGGCAAGACGCCGATTTCCGCCTCCAAGCCCCCAGAGCCACCCGGACACCCACCTCACCTTGACGTTCACTGACGCAAGCCACCTCGGAGGCACCTCCGAGGGGCTTCGCGATTCCAAGGTGTGGGCATCTGTGGGCAGCTTTGCCAGGACGAATGCTGACCCAATGCTGACTTTACTGACGAGTAATCATATTCTGAGGCGGCGGTGCGCTCAACTCTGGTGAAGTGCGGCTGCGGATGCCGGCGAGGCGCCGTGGCCGCCTGACGACGCAATGGCCGAGGCCGCTTCGAGTGTCACAACGGATCAGCGAGTCACCCGACGACCTCTTGTACGGGTTCCACAAACTCGGGCCTGCCGTAACGAACGCGCCTTGAAAGCAGATCCGTCAACTCCCTTACGCCCCTCCCCACCCTCCTGCACACGCAACGCTCTCACCCCGCGCAGACCGAACTGCGCCGCCAAAGGCCAGCAGCCCGAACGTTCGCTCCCTGCATGCGCCCACTTGATCACGTTCCAGTTGGCACGAATGGGAGTCCAGTGCCCCGTGGCAGCACGCGCCGTGTGGGCAACTCTGCAAGCACGGTGAACAGAGCTGGTTGCCCACGTTCGCGGGCTGGAACTGGGGAGCATCCCCGCAGGCGCGGGGAGCAGAGCTGCGCCTCGGCGTCGTGGAATGACGTGGTGGGACCATCCCCTCGGGCGCGGGGAGCAGTGGACCTCGCCCATGAAGTCGGAGTCGTTCTTGGGACCATCCCCGCAGGCGCGGGGAGCAGGCGGAGTCCATCCCTGACTTCAAGCTGATCACGGGACCATCTCCGCGGGCGCGGGGAGCAGAGCAGGGCCCGCAGCTGGTCGGTGGTCAGCGTGGGACCATCCCCGCGAGCGCGGGGAGCAGCCCAGTTCCGAGGAGTAGCCATCTGCCGGAGTGGGACGATCCCCGCGGGCGCGGGGAGCAGCTCATCACCAACAGCCCTGACGCCGTCCGCGCGGGACCATCCCCGCGGGCGCGGGGAGCAGCCGCCGTGCGGCATCGACGTGACGTGCCGGCCGGGACCATCCCCGCGGGCGCGGGGAGCAGGAGGTGCTCCAGGCCGAGGACCAGTCCGCCCGGGGACTATCCCCGCGGGCGCGGGGAGCAGCACTTCGAGAAGTCGTTCATCGTCCGGAACTGGGGACCATCCCCGCGGGCGCGGGGAGCAGAGCCCCTGATCCGCCGGCCGCCGCATGCCCGGGGGACCATCCCCGCGGGCGCGGGGAGCAGCGCGGTACCGCGCCATTTCCGTGTCGCCCTTGGGGACCATCCCCGCGGGCGCGGGGAGCAGTTCGGGTTGGGCAGCTGGGCAAGGCCCGACACGGGACCATCCCCGCGGGCGCGGGGAGCAGCAGTCCGGCCGCGCGCAGGTCTTCCGGCAGGAGGGACCATCCCCGCGGGCGCGGGGAGCAGGTCTCCGTGTCGGACGCCGTGTAGGTGGTGCCGGGACCATCCCCGCGGGCGCGGGGAGCAGTACCCCTCGGCGGCCAGCGACTCCATGGTGTGGGGACCATCCCCGCGGGCGCGGGGAGCAGCATCCGGTCTGACTCCCTCTTTCTCAACACGTGGGACCATCCCCGCGGGCGCGGGGAGCAGTTCTTCGCCTGGAACGACCACCAGGACCGCACGGGACCATCCCCGCGGGCGCGGGGAGCAGAGCGCGGCCTCGGCGGCCGAAGTCGCCGTGCCGGGACCATCCCCGCGGGCGCGGGGAGCAGAAGAACTTCGGCGAGACCTTCGACGTCCCGGAGGGACCATCCCCGCGGGCGCGGGGAGCAGCACGACCCGGCCACCCACACCGGCTGGACGGTGGGACCATCCCCGCGGGCGCGGGGAGCAGTTCCGGGCCGGTTCCCCCGCGCTGACCTGCGTGGGACCATCCCCGCGGGCGCGGGGAGCAGAACAGGGTGGCGCGTTCCATGCGGTCGAGGCGGGGACCATCCCCGCGGGCGCGGGGAGCAGACGAAGTGCCCGTAGTCGCGGCCCTCCGCCGTGGGACCATCCCCGCGGGCGCGGGGAGCAGTCGGGGTTGCGTCTCCATACGTGGGCGGCGTCGGGACCATCCCCGCGGGCGCGGGGAGCAGTCCAGGTCTTCGAGCGGGAGATCTGATGGTCAGGGACCATCCCCGCGGGCGCGGGGAGCAGTCCTGGTTGCCCGACCAGGTCTGGCCGAGGTTGGGACCATCCCCGCGGGCGCGGGGAGCAGGAAGGCGGCTGGAAGAAGGCCGGGCCGAACCGGGGACCATCCCCGCGGGCGCGGGGAGCAGCGTGTGCGCGCCTCGTCCATCTCACGGCGGACGGGACCATCCCCGCGGGCGCGGGGAGCAGCAACTGTGAACCGGCCCGGTCATCAGACGATCGGGACCATCCCCGCGGGCGCGGGGAGCAGGTACCGCCACAGCTCCACCTGGTCGTCGCCGGGGGGACCATCCCCGCGGGCGCGGGGAGCAGACCGGGGAACCCGACGGCTCCCACGCCGCGCTGGGACCATCCCCGCGGGCGCGGGGAGCAGCGGTCCAGCGGCGGGCGGCAGGCCGGGTCGGTGGGACCATCCCCGCGGGCGCGGGGAGCAGTCTCCGTGAACAGGGCTTTTACGTCGGCAGGATGGAGTTTCCTATGACATTCATTGATTCCGGCAATTCACCCATAAGCACAGTAAAGAACATCAAGAGCCGCCGAAGCGGCGGCGCTTTGCCGCCCTGCTCCAGCCCGCCGGAGGAGTCGTTGTGGGACTAGCGTTTGATGCGGGGTCCTTGGGGCTGGGTCGTTGAATCAGCGTTGCGCCTTCGTGGTCGATGGGGTGCCAGGCGTGGTCGTGGGTGCGGAAGGTGAAGCCCTGTTCGGTGTTGGTGGTGTGGGCGAGCAGGGCACGTCCTTGGCCTGTGTACTGTCTGACTTCATCCCAGAGGACGTCGCGGATGCGCGCCGAGGGGTTGCCGATGAATACGCCGGCGGAGATTTCCAGGAGCCAGCGGGTGAGGAATCCTCGCAGGCCGGGTGGGCAGTTGGTGAGGACGATGACGGTCACCAGCGCACCCGTTCGTAGTCGTCGGGCCCGTCGTAGTTAATGCCAGCGGCGACCTGCCGGTCGCCGTCGCTCTGGAGCATGACGACGTCCTTGTCGTTGTTCGCGGGCTCGTCGGGGGTGCCTGCGGGCAGGAGCAGGCGCTTGATGTCGTTGACGCAGCGGTCCAGGAGGGATGCCTCGTGGATCCGGTCGCGCAGGGCGCGGCGGGTGCGGCCGCCGATATCGGTGTCGCCGTCGTCGTCCGCGGCGACATCAAAGGCCAGCGGGATGCCGACGTCGGTTTTGTAGAGGTCGGCGATGTCCATGACGAAGGACAGTTCGTGGCCGGAGTGGATGAAGCCGAGGCCAGGGCTGCATCCGAGTGAGGTGACGACGGCGTGGGCGATGCCGTACATGCATTGCGCAGCGGCGGTGATGGCCTGATTGACGGCGTCACCGCCGGCGAAGTCGCCGGGGGTGTAGCGGCGTCCGCGCCAGGGCACACCGGTGCGGGCGGCCTGGGCGCGGTAGCAGTCTTTGACGCGTCGTCCTTCGCCGCCCAGGAGTTCTTGGCGGGTGAGGCCGGCGGGGTCTTCGTCGGGGAAGCGGATGCGGTACATGGCGCGGGCTACGGCGAGGCGGTTTCGGGGGTTGGCCCACTGGCGTGCCTGGGCTTCGGCGAGGGCGGAGGAGCGGCTGAGGGCGCGGCCGGAGGCGTAGTAGCGCACGCCGCGCTCTCCGACCCAGCACACGGCGGCGCCGGATTCGGCGAGGACGCTCATGGCCTGGTGGGTGATGCGGGTGCCGGGGCCGAGGAGGAGGGTGCCGATGGTGGCGGAGGGGATGTGGGTGGTGCCTTCGGCGTCCTGAGCCGTGATGGCGTTGGCGTCGCGGTGGATGGTGCAGCGTTCCAGGTAGATGAAGGACAGGCGCTCTGCGGCACGGGTGAGTTGGCGCGGGGTCAGTGCGGGGCGCTGGGAGACCGTGCTCATCACGCCTGCTGGGGTGCCGTGGTGAGGGGGGCCAGGGTGATCAGGCCGCATCCGTAGGCTTTGGCGCGGCCGATGCCCTGGGTGAGGGTGTGGCGCAGCAGGGCGGGGTCGGTGACTTCGAGTCGGCCGTCGTAGGTGACGGTGACGAGGGTGACCGGTTTGCCGCGCCGTTTGCCGTTCGCGTCGCGTGATTTGTCGAAGGCCAGGTTGTGCTGGTTGGCGACGGAGAGTTCATAGCGGTCGCCGTGGTGTTCGTGCTTGCCGTGGTGGGTGGTGCCGCCTGGGAGGAGTCGCTTGCCGTCGGTCTTCTCCAGGATGCGGAAGCCGCATTTTTCCTGCCGGTCGAGGAGCCAGCGCATCTGGTGAGCAGCTGTCAGGTGGGCTGTGATTTTGCGGGGTTCGTCGGCGGTGCGGCGGATGGTGTGGACCGGGTTGGCAGTCAGCTTGAAGGCCCAGCGCTCGCCGTCGGCAAGCCGGTCCAGGAAGGGGCTGTAGGGCCTGGTCTGCCAGCCGGGATTGTCCGGGACGGCAGCTGCGGGCCAGCCTGCCTGTTCGACCAGGTGGGTCAGGTCGGGCCGGTGCGGGCTGACGACGTAGAGCAGGACCTCGGCGCGTGCCCGGTGGTCCAGGCGCCACAGCACCCGCGGCCCCTCCCGGTCGGGGGCGTCGCTGGGCAGCAGGTCGGGAAAGGAGGCCATGACCGCCGCGTGCATGGCTTGCGGCGAGGTGAGCAGGCGCCGGGCGCCGGGACGCGCGGTGTTCACACGGAAGCGGGTGAGGAACGACATCAGGCGCTCTCCTCCTCCAGAGCATCGAACGGTTCGTGCCGCGCGGGAGCGGCCGGGAGCCCGGGGACGGGCACGCTGGTGGTGATGACGGTGCGCCAGGTGTGCCGTCGGTGAGCGGCGTCGAAGCTGACCGGCTGGTCACGCAGACTGTCCGCGCCGCTCTGTTCGCCTGCTGCCGCCTCCCGCAGCACCGTCAGCTCATCGTGGGTGCGGCCGCGGTAACGCCGGCGGTACCAGGCGGATGCCTGCCAGGGCACGGTCGCGAGAGCGTCCTCCAGCCGCCCCTTCTCCTGCAGGCCGAGCTCGACGGGCGCGGCCGGGGGGCAGGAGCGGCGGCCCAGGAACGGCGGGTGGACCGGCTCGTTGAGGGCCGTATCAAGCCGGGTGAGCAGGGCGGGGTCGCCTTCGAGGGCGGCGACGAAGACGGCGTCGGCGAGGTAGTACCGCTCGGAGAGCGGCATCGCTTTTCCGGTGACGGCGTGGTGGGCGGTGTGGAAGTCCCGCAGGAGAGTGCCGGGTTGGTCGATGCGGACCCCGAAGCGCAGTGCGGCCAGTGGAGCGAGGGCCGCATCGTCGCCGCGGTCGATGCCGGCGGCAGCAGCAAGCAGTCCGATCACGGCGCTCTTTGTGGGTGCGGACTCTGTGGTGCGGCGGGCGAACCGGGAGGAGGCGCCCCAGGATTGCAGGGGGCCTGCCAGGCGGAGCAGGAGCACGCTCATGCGGGCTTCTCCAAGCGGTCCGTGACAGCCCGGCCGACGGCTGCGACCAGCTCGGTGAGGCTGTCGGACTCGGTGCCGACGTCGGCGAGCTTGAGGGTGTTGGGGCCGACCCGCAGCACCCAGGTCAGGGTGGAGTCTCCGTGGCCGTAAGCCCGTTCGATGTCGGGGACGTAGGTGGCCAGGCGGTCGGACGCTTCGCGTACGTGGCCGCCCTGGTCGCCGCGGATGGGGTCCTCGAAGGCGGCGACGAAGCTGATGGGGCGGGTGGTGCGCAGCTTGACGATGACGGCGTCGGGCAGGGTGTGGTGCCCGAACGTGTTGATCTTCCCGGTCGGCAGGGAAGCGGCGAAGCTGTGCACGAAGGCTTCGACGGCACGTCGGACGGGCTCGGTGCGCGGTTCGTCCTCGCGCAGGCCCTGGCCGAGGTTGGCGGCGAGCTGGTGGACGCTGAGGGCGGCGTAGCGGTAGAGGGTGGCGGAGTTGAAGTCGACGGTGCCGATCATTCCGGCTCCGGTCTCCTCGTCGGTGTTCTCGTCGTCGACCGCGGTGTAGTAGTCGGACTCGGTGTCCGCCCGGTGCACGCTGATGGCGTGGGCGACCTGGACCGCGGCGTCGACGTTGTAGTCGGCGGCATCGGCGACCATGCGGCCGAACAGGGCGATGTCGACGGAGTGACGGCTGTCCGCGATCTCCTTGACGCGCTCCTTGTTCTGCTTGTCCTTCAGATACTCCGTGAGGTTGGCGGCGCCGTCGGCGGCGAGCCGGGCCAGACCGTCGAGCTGCCGGGCGCTGAGGAAGACCAGGTACTTCGCCTCCGGGGCCGGTGTGGCGCCGGATTCCTTGGCCGCGTCCGCTTTCCGCTTGGGGACTTCCGTCTTCAGGCCGGCCGCCTTGACGGTCTCGTCCGCCAGCCGCAGCGCCGTCTCGTCGTCGATGGAGGCATCCAGCGCGGTGATCCGTGAGGCGACCACCTCCACGACCTTCTTGGTCCGCACGCCGAGTTCGCTGGGATCCAGCAGGTGCTCGTCGGCGAAGTGGGTGCGGGTGGCCCTCTTCCAGGCCTGGCTGGAGACCCGGGCCCGCGGGACACCGCCGTACACGGCGGTCTTCGGCGCGCCGGTGTCGTCCCGGTTCAGGTTGCTGGGCGGGACGGTCTGCAGGGCGTGCACGTCCAGGAAGATGCGGTTCACGAGGCGTCCTTGTCGGTGTCCGGGAGGCTGGTGGTGTCGGCAAGCGGCGCGTCCTGCCCGGCGGCCGGCGGGCGGGCGTGGAAGGAGCGGCCCCATTCACGGCGGACGGTCGCGGGGCCGCCCTGCCACTGCCAGGTGTAGAACTGGCCGGCGAGCAGGCCGTAGTCCAGCGGGATGTCCGCCCCGCGCAGCAGGACGACCAGATCGCGCAGGCGCTGGGCTAGCGTCGCCAGATCGGGCGCCGTGCCGGCCCGGACGAGGCGCTTGCGGACGGGTTCGTCGATCTCGCCCGCCGGCATCAGGCGCCGTACCGACGCGCCCAGGCCGGTCGGCCGCTTACGTTCGGTCGGGCGGTGCATGGATCCGCCGCGGGACTGCTGGTGCAGCGCCCACAGAGTCAGCGAGGCATGCACAGCCTCCTCCGCGCGGCCCAACACGCCTTCGCTCAGCGGTTGTTGGCCCTCGACGGTCTGGTGCAGGCGCCCGGTGTCGATCAGATCCCACAGGTCGGGGACATCGCCGGCGCTCCTGCCTGCGCCGCGGCGCAGGCGGGCGAGCGCGGCAACGTCCTTGGGGGCGTCCCGGAGATAGCCCTTCTGCCGTACGTCGATCAGCGAGTGAGCAGTTGCGCTGACCCGGTCACGGACCGTAGGCGAAGCTGCGGTGGTGGTCATGCGGGCACCTTCGTGTCGATCGACGGCTGCTGTGGATCGGTGCTGTCCGGTCCCGGATGGCCTGGTGGTTCGGCGTCCGGCGGGCCGCTGTCGGGGCGTTCCTCGGCGGCGTAGGGGTGGCCGAGCGCCTTGGACAGGCGGGTGCGAAACCAGGTGTCGGCAAGGCCCGTGTTCAGCCAGTACGTGCCCTGTTTGCCGGGCACGGTCCTGCCCTGCCAGGCCGCGTCCCCGGCCGAGGTGATGAGGCGGTCGCCGAGCCGGCTGAGGGTGCGGTGTGTTTGCCGCTGCCAGTCACGCCGGCTCTCGAAGGGATCGCCGGTGTCGCCCAGCGTGGCGAGCCAGGTGCGGTAGGGGTGTTCCAGGGCCGCGAATCCGCGCTCCCTGGCCGCCGACCGGGCCCCTTCCCCTTCGCTTCCGGCGGCACGGGACAGGTCGGTGGCGAGGTCTCCCAGGGCCCTTACGGCCAGGTCGGCGTCGTCTGCGGCGCCGATTGCCTGCCGCGCGCAGGTGCGGTCCTGGTGCTCCAGCAGCACGACCGGCATGGCGAGGCGGTCGTCGATGACCTCGTCGATCACGGACTGCTGGGTTCCGTACGCGGCTCCGATCAGACGGGCCCGCACCAGGAACCCGCGCGGCAGCACCTCGTCGGTGACCAGCTCGGCGATCCATTCCAGGATGCCCGGACGCAGACGCGATGCCGCCTCCGTGCCCTGTCCGCCGTCCGTGCGGTCGGCGACGAGCGCGGCGATGCCGCGCCAGGCCGCCCGGGACGGATCGTGCTCCTGGGCCAGATACACCGGCGACCGGCCCAGCTTCTTCTCCTGTGCTGGGCTGCGCCGCCACGCCGTCATCGGCTCCCGAAGGTGCATGTTCCGCGACGAAAGGGGGTCACCGTAGCCGAGGACGACGCCATGGACGCCGTCGCCGTCGTGGTGCAGACGCACCCGACGCGTCTGCCAGGTGTATAGGTCCATCAGCCCGGCTGCCGTGCGCTCGCTGCCCCCGGGACCGGATGGCTCGGCCCGCCAGGCCGGCCGGTCCCCCGTCGTTGCCGCCTCGATCGCCTCGGTCTCGGCCGCGATCAAGTTCAGCAGCAACGTCTCCCGCAGCGTCGTGCCCTCCACGAAGACCCCGCCCAGGCTGCCCGCCCAGCCGGTGCCCAGCGGATACACCTTCCCCGACTTCACCCGCTCGTCGCCCACCGCTCCCGACTTGATCCCGGACGTGTCGTAGGCGTGCGCGTGAACGAGCCAGCGGGCGGCCTCCGCGAACGTGAGCCGGTCGACGGTGGGCATGCGGGATGTGAAGAACGGCTCGCCGTTGGGCACATCGGCCACCAGACGGTTCAGCGAGAACACCTCGTCCTTCGCCGTACGCAACCCTGCGGTCTGGAAGAACGGCGTGGTCGGGTGGAGCAGGTCGAGCCGCTCCCGCTGGGCCTCCAGATAGCTTCCGACCGGGTCGAAGCACCGGTCGTCGGCCCACAACTCGCTCCACTCGGCGCTGTCGCGTGGCCCGTCGAGGGCGTCGTGGGCGATGGCCAGCAGCAGCCGCAGTAACGCGAACTCCTGGGTGGCCAGGTCGCCCACGAGCCGACGCAGATCGCCGGCCTGAGTGAACAGCTGATGCAGCGACAGCTCGTCCTGGCTGCCGTCGGCTCTCAGCACCTCGATCCAGGGCTGCGTGGTCAAGTCGAAGCCAGTCGCCCCTAACGCGGGCGCTGTATCCGGTTCAGGCACGGGTCACCTCCAGGCCGTCACGTTGGCTGTACCGGAGCGAGAATCCTGCCAGCAGGGTCTGACAATCCTCGTCCAGCGCCAGAATCAGCTGGTCGGACAGCCAAGGGCTGTCCTTGCCCTGCCACGCGCGGACATACAGCTGCTCCAGTTCCGCGATCGCCCGGTCCATCGTCTCGGCGTAGGAGAACTGCAACGGCAGCCGCAGCCCGCAACTTGCCGCCACCCGTGCGGTGAACGACGAAGGCACCTGCTCCAGCGGCAATTCCAGGCCGCCGCGCTGCCGACCCCTCTTGTCCGGCTTCAGCCACGGCAGCGTGGCCAGGCTTCCGTCGGCGCGGCGCTGCACGACGACGACCTCCAGGCTCTCCCGGCTGTCGCGGACCTGCGCCCGGCCCGCGTGAGTGTCGTCAGCATCCCCCACTCCGGCAGCCACCCACCCGAACAGCGGCCGACCCGGACGGCCGACGTCCCCCAGCCGGAAGACCCGGGCACGATCGGCCTGGTCCGCACGGTGCCGCTCGAACCCGGCCCGTGCCTCAGCCATCGCTGCGGCCCATGCATCGGGTCCGACCGGTGCGTCCGCGTACGCTGCCTGCACGAGCGGGCTGATGTCGGCCGGCAGCCGAACCGGCCGCTCACCCCCGCCGTCGAGATGCGGCAGCAAGACCGCAGCCGACCGCAGCAGCGCATACGCCCCGTACACCGCCACCGACCCGCGGACCGGCACCGATACGTCCGCTTCCCAGTCGACGCCGGTCAGCAGGCATCGCGCCGCCCGCAGCCGGAGCGGCCGCTCTTCCTGCGCCTTTCCCCGCTGATGGCGGTGCAGCCGCCCCATCCGCTGCAGCAACAGGTCCACCGGACACAAGTCGGACACCAGCAGATCGAAGTCCACGTCCAAGGACTGCTCAGCGACCTGGCTGGCGACCACGATGTGCCCGCCTTCCGGCCTTCCCACCGCCTTTCCCGGCGGCCCGAACCGGTCCAGCAGGTCACGGTCCTTGGCCGCACGGTCCACATCGACAAAACACGAATGCGCGACCGTGACCGCGTCCTCGCCGAACCGGGCCCGCAGCGCCGAGGCAGCCTCCAGCACCCGCTTGACCGTGTTGCGGACCACCAGCACACAGCCGCCACCCTCAAGCTCCCTCTCCAGGCGGTCGGCGAGAACATCCAGGCCGTCAGGCAGCCGCTCCACACAGACGTCCACGCCCCGGCCGGAGGCCGCCGGGCACCGGACCACCGGCACACCGCCCGCAACCACCGCCGTCAGCACCGGATACGCCCCCGGCTCGGCGTCCAGGTCCAGGTCGGCGTCCGCCTGGGCACGTCCCGCATACGCGGCCACCAGTTCACGGCGCCGTCCGGCCGGCAACGTCGCTGACAGCACCACCACCGGAACCCGATACGCCCCGAGCCACGACAGCACCTGATCCAGATACACATTCATGTACGTGTCGTACGCATGCGCCTCGTCGATGACGACGACCTTGCCCGCCACCGCCAAATGCCGCAGGGCCAGGTGCCGGCTCTTCAACCCGGCGAACAGCAACTGGTCGATCGTGCCCGCCACGAACGAGGCCAGCATCGCCCTCTTACGGCCGCGCAACCAGGCATGCGCCACCAACTCAGAACTCGCCCGCCGGGCGTCCCCCGGCAACCGGTGCCCGGACGGCTCAGGGGCATCCACGTCAACGGCGCGTACCCGCTCGCCACGCGCCATCAGGCCGGCGAAGTCGTCGTTGAGCGCGGCCTTCGAATGCGCCAGGTGCACGGAATGCCGTACCCCACCGGCAGACGGGAGCCGGTCCAGCCATTCCAGCAGCCGCGGAAACATCGCGTTCCCGGTAGCCATCGTGGGAAGCGCAAAGAACACGCCCCCCGCGCCCGACCGCGCCGCGAACACCTCGGCCACCGCCAGCGCCGCCTCCGTCTTCCCCTCCCCCATCGGTGCCTCGATCACCATCAGCCCCGGGGCATCCATCTCCCGGGCCAGCTCGAACGCCGCCTCCTGCACCGGCCGCACTTTCGCACCCACCGGCAGCCCGAACCGCGAAGCGAACAACCCCTGTGCATCGGCCGCCACTTCATCGGCACGCCACGGCGCCGGCAGACTCAACCCCCTCCACGCCGCCGCACAACGCTCCTCACCGCTCTGCCCGGCGGCATCCGGGAAATACGGGAACAGGTCCGGGTTGCTGGCGATCCAGTCAGCGACGATCACCACCGCACTCAGCAACACCTGCACCGGCTGCGGCAGGCGCACCGACCGCCACGCCTCCAACCGGTCCTCCACCCCGAACTCGGCAGCACAGGCATCCAGGAGCCCGCCCTGCACCTGCCGCCACACCTCGCTCCCGCGGCCAGGCGCCCGCAGCAACTCCTCATGCTCGAACAGCGCCTTGATCTGACCCCGTTCCGGCGGCACCCCGTGATGCCCACCCACCGCCACCGTGAACTGCCCCGTCTCAGCAGCCGCCCAACCATGCCGCTCCACCAGCCACTCCCCCAACAACACCTGCCCGGCCAGCCCATGCGGCGCAAGGCGACGATCCGGCCCCATTCCCTGCCGCGACCGCATCACCAGACCCGCATCACGCATCGCCTCAGCCAGAAAATCCACCTGACACGCAAAAGCCGGCGTGGCCTTACCGATGTCATGCACCCCCGCCAGCCACACCACCAGCCGACGTCCGTCCGCCTCCCGACCCGGCAGCACCTCGGCGATCAGCCCACGTACACCGGCCGGCAACCACTCATCCCACAGCCGACCCGCCACCCACGCGCTGTCCTCCATATGCCGCCACAACGGCAGCCACCCATCCCCGTCACGGTCATGCTTCGCCCACACGCTCCTCGCCCGCGCATCAAGACGACACAGAAGACCCGAACCACCAACTCCCCCACTGCTCATACAAGAGACATACAGCCGAACAGGCCCCGCACACGGCCATCCCTCAAAAACGCCCACCCCCAGGCCCGAAACCACAGCACAACACCACCAACAACACCCCCAAGGCGTAGGCTGCCGAGATTTGAAGCCACCCGCATGTCAGGAACTTTTCCGACCTGCAGTCCATAAATGTCGCTTATGAATCGATTGTCGGAATCTTTGAAAGTGAGCGAACTGCTGCATGATCAGCGGTAAACCTGCAGCTCGTCCAGGCTGCTCCCCGCACCCGCGGGGGTGTTCCCGAAGCCGGACGCGAACGAGACGAAGTACAGACCTGCTCCCCGCACCCGCGGGGGTGTTCCCCGCGGGTCGTCGGCCGGCGCCGGACTGATCGGCTGCTCCCCGCACCCGCGGGGGTGTTCCCTCCCCGGCGGGCCGGTAGGCGTTGAGTCCGCCCTGCTCCCCGCACCCGCGGGGGTGTTCCCTCAGTCCCAACCAGTCCCAAAAGACACACGACCTGCTCCCCGCACCCGCGGGGGTGTTCCCGACTTCCAGCCCGCGCCCGACGCGCTGGTGCCCTGCTCCCCGCACCCGCGGGGGTGTTCCCGACGACTTGACGATCGGCACGTCGCGGTAGGTCTGCTCCCCGCACCCGCGGGGGTGTTCCCTGCTGGGATCGGGAGAACGAGTACTGACCCCCCTGCTCCCCGCACCCGCGGGGGTGTTCCTGGATCATGACGACAACCGGACTCGATCGGCACTGCTCCCCGCACCCGCGGGGGTGTTCCCGAGACCGAAGCCCGGAACCTGATCTTCGAGTGCTGCTCCCCGCACCCGCGGGGGTGTTCCCATGACCGTGATCGTCAGCGCGGGGTTCTGCTACTGCTCCCCGCACCCGCGGGGGTGTTCCCCTCCACCGCTTCTGCCCCGGCCTCGACCCCGACTGCTCCCCGCACCCGCGGGGGTGTTCCCGAGGTCTACTCCGGTGGCGGCCCGGACGTGGGCTGCTCCCCGCACCCGCGGGGGTGTTCCCCCGTTGCTGACGGCGACCTGGTAGGCGGAGACCTGCTCCCCGCACCCGCGGGAGTGTTCCCACCGGGAATCGAGTTCGCCATGATCAAGGCCACTGTTCCCCGCACCCGCGGGGGTGTTCCCCAGAAGGTGGTCCCGTGGAACATCTTGTCCGGCTGCTCCCCGCACCCGCGGGGGTGTTCCCCCGCAGACCAACGAACCCGTCACGGTGCCCACCTGCTCCCCGACCACACCCCAGCCGTGCCCGCGCTGCTCCCCGCACCCGCGGGGATGTTCCCAGAGCGTCACATATCCACACGGGGTTCATTCGCTGCTCCCCGCACCCGCGGGGGTGTTCCCGCGAACGGGAACCCGGGCGTGATCTCGGGCCCCTACTCCCCGCACCCGCAGGGGTGTTCCCAACCATACCCAAGCCGGGTTCCGGGACATCAACTGCTCCCCGCACCCGCGGGAGTGCTCCCTGGAGCAGCGCTGCGACTGGGAGCCCTGCCACCTGCTCCCCGCACCCGCGGGGGTGTTCCCGTGCCGACGGACCGGCTCTCGAACTCGCGGCGCTGCTCCCCGCACCCGCGAGGGTGTTCCCTGACCTGTCGGGCCTGAACTGGTTCAAGGCCTCTGCTCCCCGCACCCGCGGAGGTGTTCCCGCCCGGCGGGATTCCGCCGGCGCCGGGGTCGCTGCTCCCCGCACCCGCGGGGGTGTTCCCGGCTTCATCTGGCACCACACCGGCGCCGACGTCTGCTTCCTGCACCCGCGGGAGTGTTCCCGAACGGCAGTGGAAGCCGGCCCTGGTAGAGGCCTGCTCTCCGCACCTGCGGGAGTGTTCCCGGGCGGATCCGCTACCGCCAGTACTGCGAGATCTGTTCCCCGCCCCGCAGGGGTGTTCCCAGCTCGGCGACCGAGACCTCGTGACTCGTGCACTGCTCCCCGCACTCGCGCTGGTGTTCCCTACTTGTACTCGGAATGCGGGATTGCGGCCTCCCAGAGAGCGTCCCGAACGCGCAGGCACTCGCCAACGACCTCCGCATCGTTGACCAGCTCCGAGCCGAGGACCCTACCGTCGGAGTCGAAATGGCCGACGGCAAGGGTGCGATCGTCGAAGAGCCACCAGTCGTCCCCTCCGCAGGGGAAGGTCAGATCACGCGGCAGCTGGTGGCGCGGCAGCCAGCGAATCTCTTCGCCGGCCTCCAGATTGAGGTCTGTGACGGCGTGCTCCCACCGGATGTACGGGCTGTGGGGCTCGGTGACCACCCGAACACGCCTGACCGTCTTCCCCCCCTGGGTCACACGTCGAACGAGCTGCGTCCAGGACTCCATGTACGAGTAGTCGACGGCTTCGCCACGCAGCCAGCTCGTGAACGGACTCTCCTCGTCGGGGACGGAATAGTCGTCTCGCAGCTCCAGATGGAATGCGTCCTGGATGTAGCTCTCAAAGAGCTGGTTGCGCTCGGCGCTGGAGATCAGCTCCACGCGGTTCCTCCAGATCGGCGATGATCGCGGCCCGGGGGACCTCGACCACAGTCTCGTAGTCCCGTATCTCCATCGGCGCCAGGGCTTCAGGGTCGCTGACCTCCCGACAGTCAACCGCGAAAGTACCGCCCGGTGTCCCAATCATGATCGGCGCCTGGACCCGGCGGATCTCTCCCGCTGGCACGTCCTCTTTCGTGAGGTGCTCGAACAGTTCCGAGGGCACCTCCACTGCGGACTACCCGTCCGCGATCCGAAGCTGAATCAGTAGCTCGTTCGCGTAGATCTTCCAGCCCTGGACGAGGTACGTGTCCCGGGGCGGTGGCGTACGGGCCGTACCCCGCGGAGCACCCCACGGAACCAGCTCATGCGGTATGGCCGGCCAACCAGCTGCGGGCGTTCAGCCGACCAGCCTGATCCATACCGCCCTATCCGTGGCCACCGCCGACAGGGCAGGATCGCCGCATGAGGATTCTCGTCATCGGCGGAACGTGGTTCCTGGGCAAGAGCATCGCGGAAGCAGCACTCGCGAAGGGGTGGTCCGTTACCACCTTCAATCGAGGGCGCTCCGGACGGGATATCGAGGGCGTAGAGGTCGTGCATGGTGATCGCACAGATCGTGACGACTTGAACCGCCTCGCCCTGCAGGGGCCTTGGGACGCTGTGATCGACACGTCCAGCTCGGATTTTCCGCCGCGCGACGTTCTGTTGACCACGACTACCCTCCGAACCGCGGCCCGCCGCTGGGTACACATCTCCACGGTGTCCGTCTACCAAGGGTGGCCGCACCAGCCTCTGACCGACAAGTCGCCTCTGCTTGACTGCCCTCCGGATGCGGACGCGACGTACGGGTACACGGGCGAGGACGGTAGTCCCACGGTCTACGGCTTCCAGAAGGCCGGCGGTGAGCGTGCGGTGGCCGAGGCGTTCGGTGATGCTGCGGCGTTCCTCCGGCCGGGGGTGATTCTGGGGCCCGGGGAGTACGTCGGCCGACTGCCTTGGTGGCTTGAGCGCGCGAAAAGAGGCGGCCCCATTGTCGCCCCGGCCCCCGCCGAGCAGCGTATCCAGCCGGTCGATGTCCGTGATGTCGCCGACTTCGCCCTGGCAATGGCCGAAAGCTCGGAGAGCGGCGGCTACAACGTCACCCACCCCGACGGCATTTCGTTCCGCGCCTTCCTGGAGGCGTGCCTGGACGAGACGGGCGGCGCCGGTTCTCCGGTCTGGGTCGACCCGGCGGTATTGACCGAGCAAGGCGTGAGGCAGTGGACGGAACTCCCTCTGTGGCGAACTCAGACCGGCGTGTGGCGTGTTGACTCCAGCCGTGCCGTGGCCGCGGGGCTCAGGTGTCGGCCGGTCACCGACACCATCCGTGACACGTGGCGGTGGTGGGCGGCGGACGGGCGTCCCGTGAGCCACCCGCGCTGGGGCGAACACGGGATCGCGCCGGAGAAGGAGGCGAAAATTCTCGCCTCCATGTGATCAGGAAGTGATGGCGAGAAGGGGTACGGGCGTGCCGAGCTGGTACGGCGGAGAGACCCTCGTGAAGTCCTCGATCTGTTCGCGCAGTTCGGTAGGAAGCTGCGCGCCGTGATAGCGCGGCTGCGCGAGGATCCTTCCGATCCGTGCCGTCCTCACGACGATCCCGGTCTTGCGCTGCTCGGGCGGCACTTCCCAGATCGGCGTCAGGGCGGCGGCGGCGCCTTCCACGTTCTCGGAAAGGAGCCGGGCTTGGGCGAGGTCGGCGGCTGCCCCTGCTCGTACGTGGGTGGACTGCTCGTCCTGTGACTTCTCCATGAGGAGGGCGAGGGCGCGGCCAGCAGCCCGTTCGGCCTGCTCGGCATCCCCGATGAGCAGTGCGGTGGTGCTGTTGGACATGGCCAGCCGCTCGGCGGAGAACCCGAACTCACCGCCCACGGTGTCGTGCAGGTCGTCGTAGACGTTCCGGCCCGCCTCCTGCGACAGCTGGGTCGCCCGCTGTGCCGAGGCTACATCTCCGAGGTGAGCGTAAGCGCGAGCGGTGATGGCGTGCAGGCGACGCTGCGCGATATCACCGAGACCTCCGTACGACAGAGCCCGTTGAGCCTTCGCCAGTGCCTCGTTCGGTTCGCCGGAGTGGTAGGCGATGTACGCCAGGGTCCCGTCGGCGTAGGCCTGCAAGGGCGCGAAACGCGTGCTCTCGCCGTATACGGCAGCGGTTCGGGCCAGCGTACGAGCGCTGGGGAAGTAGCCCAGGTCGAACGCCGCGACCGCGAGCAGAGCGGCTGTCTGTCCGTTGAGAATCATCAAGGTCTGTTGCTGGACTGGGATCTGCGTCCGGTCGCGCTGCCGCTCGATCTCTCGGCGGAGGGTGTCGGCCACCTCGTACGCCCCCGCAGCCGGCATGGTGTGGTAGCCCCGGGCGAGGCAGACCACGCGGTCGCGCAGTTCGTCGATGGTGTTGTCGGAGATGGACGCCGCGGCGGACGCGTCGGCGCCGTCGTGGGCTTCACGTGCGGTCATCTGAACTCGCTCTTCAAGGTCAAACGCGGGTGCCTGGGGACCGTCCAGGTGCGGAGGGCCGAACAGCTGCTCTGCCGTGTATCCGGACCAGATCGACTCAAGAATCTGGCAGGTCTCCGGGCCGGGCAGCCCGGTGAGCTTGCCACCGGTCCAGCGCCGGAACTGCGTCTCGCCGCAAGTCGGGTTGTCGGGGTTGTGCCCGAAGAGGCGAACGCCCGTCTTGGTGAACAACCGGTCGAAACGGCGGTAGGTCAGGTTGTCCCGTTCACACAGCTCCGCAAGCAGTGTTCTCGGTTCGCTTCTCATCCCGCCCCTAACCTTGCGGCGCCGCGTCGGGGCGGCTCACGGATCGATCCCTTCTTTCGAAGGGGATCCCGCTTACCCGGTTCGCGGCAACACGTCCCGAACAGAAGCCACTTCAAAGCTACCCCGAGGCCACGTACGCCACCCGGAAGTGCTGCAGAGGCCATGCGACAGGCCATGGCAAGGCCACGTACGCAAGGTGAACGCTAGATCACCAGCCCTCGCTGAGTGTGCATGACCGAGCGCAGCGTGAACTTGGGAGCGTCCCGTGAAGCCGTCCATCCAGCAACCCGCCGCCGGCGCCGGCGGAGCAGTCGTGCCTCTTGCCGATCCATCGGCCACCAAGGGACTTCAGGCGGCCGTGGTCACCGCGCCTGTCCTGCGCGCAGAGGCGCATCCGGCATTTGAGTGGAGCACGACGCTACGGGCCAATGAGGGTGCGGGTTCCAATGCACGCCTGCGGGCCCGCCCCTGGCTCAAGATCAGTCGCTGGCCCGGCAACGTGGACATCGCGACTCGCGTCGCCGACATGCTGGTGGACAACGCCGTACGACACGGACGGCCCTTCGCCGACGGCTGCGTTGCCCTCCATCTGATCGTGACCCGGGACACCCATGAGCTCCTTGTCGAGGTGGACGACGCGTACGCCGACTTCCCCGACTTCGAGAGGGTGACCAACCCGTCCGGCGAGCCCGTGGCCGAACCCACCAGTCCCTCACGCTTGTCCCACTACCAGGGGCGCCTGTCCTGGGGTGTGAGGAAGAACGTCGATGGCGAGCCCGTAGGCAAGACCGTCCAGGTAGTCATCACGGTCGGCTGACTCGTCTCGTCGTCTCACCCGCCCCTGCTGGTACCGATTCCGAGGACCCTCATGTCTTCCCGTCAATCAGCCGTCCGCTCGGTCAACCCTCGCCGCAGACGCGGCCGCTCTCGGTTAGACCGCTGCCTCCTCGATGAGGTCGCCAGCGTTCTGTGTCCCCCGCTGGCCTGCGTCGTCGCTCTGGTCTGCGCGACCCTCCTGGCCGCCTCGGTCTTCACATTCGCCCTCGTGCAGATCGCCATTGGTCTCGCGGGCAGCGTGCTCGTCGCGGGAGTTGTCGGCGGCCTTCGTGTACGCGCAGTGGCGGCCTCGCTGCAGATCAAACGGGATGCTGACCTGCAGCAGATCGCGAAAGCCGTGCAGGCTGCGGAGAACAGCGTCATATGGACGGCCGATCAGCTGTGCCGCGGGGTCCGCCCTCCGCTTCCCGAGGAACCTCGCTGGGAGGGCGACGACTCGCTCACCAGGGTGCTGGAGCTGGTCGGCAACCTTCAGGTGCAGGGCGCTGCGTCGCAGCTGCGCGTGCACGACGAGTCGCAGGCGGCGGTGCTGGTGACGATGCACCGAACCCTGTCACGGCGTCAGCACGGTCTGATAGGGGAGATGCTGGAGCACCTGACGCTGCTGCAGAAGGCGACCGAGGACGCGGAACTGCTCGATCGGAGCTTCAAGATCGACCACCTCGCGACGCGGCTGCGGCGCATGGTCGAGAGCGTCTCCGTGGTCCTGGGCGGCAAGTCGCTGCGTGAGACCCGGGCCCCCGTCCCGGTCTCCACCGTGCTGCGCGGTGCGAAGTCGGAGGTCGTGAAGTACACGCGAGTGCAGACTGCGGGCGGTGAGGTGGGTTCCGCGTTCGCGCTGCCCGCCCACGTCCATCCCGACGTCACTCACCTGCTGGCCGAGCTCATCGACAACGGTCTGGATCACTCGGACCCGGCGTCCAAGGTCACCGTCCGGGCGCAGAGGGTGGCCCGTGGCCTGGCCTTCGAGGTCGAGGACCGCGCGCTGCTGCTCATGGATCCCGCCGAACGGGACAGGCTGAACGCGTTGCTGAGCAACCCGAGCCATGCCGAGGTCGCGGAGCAGGTCCGGGTGGGCAGTCTGGGCCTGGTCACGGCCGGCAAGATCTCCGCGAAGTACGGACTTGAGGTCTGGCTGTCGCTGAACCCGACGGGCGGAACCACGGCCAACGTTGTCGTGCCCAACCAGTACCTCGTCCCCATCGCGCCGGTCATCGGAACCGTCTCCGTACCGGTCGACCCTCAGCCCGCCCGGGCACTCACGTACGCGGGTGGTCCTGGAAAGGCCCCGCGCCGTCGCGCCGTCGTCCCTCCGCCGCAAGCCGATTCGGACGACGCGAGCCCTCTGCCGCGGCGCCGGCGTGAGCCGCGCCCCATGCCCTCCGGGCAGGCAACGGCGGTACCGGCCCAGGCCGGGAACCCGCAGAACCCGGCCGACTGGCGCTCCGGCTTGCAGGCCGGACTGACCGCCGACACCCCCACCCAGCCCTGATCCCCTTGGAGCCCTTCGCCATGACCTACGACGTGCCCTCCGTGATCTCCCCCAAGGAGGTCCAGGGGCAGATGACGCGATTGCTCGACGAGTTCGTCAAGGACACCGTCGGTGTCACTCACGCCCTGCTGGCTTCCCGGGAGGGCCTGAAGCAGGCCGTCGTCTCCCACATGGACGGGGACTGGGCCGACGAGGTGGCCGCGGCCTTTTCCGGGCTGGTGAGCCTGGCCAGGGGCGTCACCGGGCCGTCGGACACGCAGATGCCAGCCGATCAGGTTCTCATAGAGCGGGACGACACCCTCTTCCTCGCCACCGAGGCCGGCACGGGACGCGCCTTCCACGAGGACGGTCAGGCCGTGGCGACCATCCTCGTCGTGCTGGTCCGCACGGACGCGAACATCGGCACGGTCGCCTTCGCCGCCGGCCGCCTGGTCCAGCGGTTCGCTCCCTTCATGACCACCCCCGTCCGTGGGCGTGAGGGTCAGGGCCCCGGTGTCGAATGAACTCCCGCTCAGGTCCGGACGTCTCGCTGGACGAAACGGACAGCATCGTACGGCTGTACGCGGTGACCGACGGGCGTACCCGGCCCCGGCACAGCCTCACCCTGCACACCGTCCTCGGCCCCGGCCCCCGCTCTCCGCAGGACGTGCCAGAGGAGAGCGAGCGGATCGTCGCGCTGTGCCGCCAGCGCACGCGGCCGCTGGTCGAACTGGCCGGGTCGCTGGCTCTGCACGTCACCGCGGTGATGGTCCTGGTCTCCGACCTGATCGACGCCGGCGCGCTCAGTCTGCCGATCACGGAGGTGCCCGGCCAGGACCGCGAGGTGCAGAAGCTGCTCGCGCTGAGCGCCGCGCTCAAGCGTCGGTACCCGCAGGCATCGGCGAAGGCCGGGTGAGGGCGGCATGACGCAGCTTTCGCAGGCAACCGAGCGGACGATCGTCAAGGTGGTCATCGCCGGAGGGTTCGGGGTGGGCAAGACCACTGCGATCGGTGCCATCAGCGACATCACGCCGTTGAGGACCGAGGAGGTCATCACCGAGCAGAGCGCGGCGACGGACAGTCTCCACGGAGTCGAGCAGAAGTCGACCACGACGGTCGCCTTCGACTTCGGCCGCGTCGGCTGGGACGTCCCGGATCCGATCGAGCTGTACCTGTTCGGCACACCGGGACAACCCCGCTTCTGGAACTTCTGGCACGACTTGGCCGAGGGCGCCTTCGGAGCGGTCGTCCTGGCCGACACCCGAAGGCTCGACTCCAGCTTCCACGCGGCCGACTTCTTCGAACAGCTCGGCCTGCCCTTCGTCATCGCGATCAACCGCTTCCCCGGCACCGCCCGGCGGACGCTCCCGGAGATCCGAGAGGCCTTCGACGTCGATGCCGGCGTGCCGCTGATGTTCTGCGACGCCCGCTCCCCCGAGTCCGTGGCCTCGGTCCTCCTCGCCCTGGTCCAGCACGCCGTACAGACCCGTTCCCCCAACCCCAGCCTCTTGGACGCATGATGACCTTCCCTTACGCCTCGGGCACGCCCCGCACCACACAGCACCGGATCGAGGCCTTCACGGACGACCCGGCCACCGAGCTGTCGGAGATGGCCACCCGCCTCACCCGCTTCACCGAACTCGGCATCCCCTTGGAGGAGCAGGAGGTGCTCGACGACATCGCCACCGAGATGGCCAGCAGGAGCGGCTTCCTGTACGGCATGGTGAACGCCTTCGGCGACGAGCAGCGGTTTCTGGGGCTGCACAACCCCCCGCAGGAGTCCGGGTATCCCATCGTGGGCCGCACGATGCCCCGCAACCACGGCTGGTGCCCCGAGGTCATCCAGCGCCGGCGCGGCCTGCCGTTGCCGGACGTGGCCGCCTCTCCCCGGTTTCAGGGCAATCCCGTCGTCGACGGGATCGGCATCCAGTCCTACTTCGGCAGCCCCCTCATCGACGAGGTGACGGGCCTCGCCCTGGCCACCGTCTGCATCATCGACTCGGAGCCACGGCCCCTCGGCGACGCGGTCCGACTGCAGAACATCGTCCGGGAGGCCGCCCTCGCGGCAGCCGACGTCCTGAACATCCCCATGCCGCGGCCCGCCTCCTGACGTACGTCCGGCACAGGACCCCCACACCCGGCGTTGACCGCAGCCGTCATCTGAGCCCCATCAGGGAGAGGGACCGCGCATGTCCACACCCACCACCCCGACCACACTCGACAGGTTCCTCATGCCGGCTCACAGGGCACTGTGGGAGGCCGTCGACGAATTCGCCGCCCAGGAGATCCGGCCTCGGGTGGAGCGCCTGGAGAGTGCCGCCCCGCACCGGGTGGACCGGAAGATCGCCCGCCTGCTGGCCGAGCGCCGCTGGTTCGGCGTCACCGTGCCCGAGGCCTCCGGCGGGATGGACGCCGGGCACGTCGCCAAGACGATCCTCATCCACCGCCTGGCCCGCGTCTCCGGTGCCGCCGCCGCCATCCTGCAGGCCAGCCTGATCCCCGTCGCCGCCCTGCTCCACTACGGCACCGAGGACCAGCACAGCACGCTGCTGCCGGGCGTGGCCGACGGCAGTGTGCTGATGTCCATCGCCGTGACCGAGCCGGATCAGGGCGGCCACATCGGCGGGATGGCGACCGCGGCCGAGTGGGACGGCCGGGCCTGGGTGCTGACCGGGGCCAAGGCCCACGTCGGCAACAGCCATGTCGCGGACCTCCACGTCGTGGTCGCCCGCACCGCCCCGGCCGGCACTCCTACGTCGCAGGCCTTGACGGCCTTCCTCGTCCAGGGCGAGCAGCGCGGGGTGAGCCTGGTCCGGCACCCGGGCAAACTGGGGCTGCGTGGCTTCAGCTACGGCCAGATCACCTTCGACCGCGTGCGCATCGCCCCGAACCATGTCCTCGGTGACGTCGGTCAGGGCTTCGAAGTCGCCCAGTCCAGCAGCATCCTGTACGGCCGCCCCAACCTCACCGCGGTCTCCCTCGGGCTGCACGAGAGCGCCGTCTCCCTCACCGCCCGGTACCTCAGCAACCGCCCCCGCTACGCGGGCAGCCTCTCCGACCTCAGCGTCATACGGGACCGGCTCGGCCAGATGTCCGCCCGGCTGATCATGGCCAGGATCCTGGCCTACCACGCCGTGGACATGCTCGACCGTGGCCTGCCCTGCGACGACGAACTCCTCACCGCGAAGGCCCTCGGCCACGACCTCGCCACCGAGACCGGCACGGACGCCATGCACCTCTACGCCGCCAACGGCCTCGACAAGGAGCTCTCCATCGAGCGCGTCTGGCGGGACATGCAGACCACCTACGCACCCGCCGGGACCGGCGAGGTCCAACGCCGGCGCCTCGCGGAGAGCCTCCTCCAGGAGCAAGCCGGCACCGCCACCCGCACACCGTGGTCTCTGCTGCACGCGGGCCACACCCGTCCACCCGTGGCCGAACAGCCGGTCAGCGTCTAGGAACTCCCGCGCACGGCCCCCCTTTCCATCCGCATGGCGGTGGGCGGGACTGGCCCGCCGCCGAGCGCCTTGGCCCGTCCCCGCGCTCGGCGGCGGGCGCCCAGCCCAACAGATCTGAAAGAGAGGAAACAGTGCGGACCTCAACCCACGGCGAGCAGGTCATAACGATCGTCTGCCTGAACCTGGAGAAGGACGGCGGGGAGGACACTCCCGATGGCGGGCTACCGCGGCGCTGGCTGGACGCCCACCACGAGATCCTCAAGCCCCTGGAAGCCGACATCGTTCTGAGGCAGGAGGCCACCTACAGCCACCTGGACGGGAACCGGCGGCTCAAAGCCGCTGAGGAACTCCTGGGGATGAAGGGCTTCCTGTCGCCGAACGGCGTCGGCCGCAACCCGACCGCCCTGTTCATCCGGCCGGAGACCTTCCCGGTCTTCGAGCGCAGGACGTACAACGCGACGTTCTGGCGGACACCGCCGACCATCGCGTCAGTGCGTCTCGCCGGCGTCCCCGAGACCGAGCTGCTGCTCATGTCCTGGCACGCCGCGTACAACAGCCCCCGCAGACGCGAGGACGAGGCCGACGAGATCACGGCCTGGGTCGACCGGATGGAACGGCTCGGCGGGTTCATCGGTGGGGGCGACTGCAACGAGTACCCGATCGAGGACGGTGAGAGCGTCCCTCCCATCAACTGGTCGACGGTCACCGATCGGGCCCACATCCACCACCGGACCAACCTCGCCCCCGACGGCTCACGCGTGAGCTGTACGTACCTGCACAGGGCCCTCCTGACCAGCGGGCTGCAGGACGCGGCGCGCTACGCCGCCCATACCCTTGGGCAACCCGAGGCCATCGCTCCGACTGCCGGCCATGCGAAGCCCGGCCAGGGTGGACCGCGCCGGATCGACATGATCTTCACGGACCGCCGAATCGCGCGCGCCGTGCTGCAGGTCTACGTCCTGAAGGCCTCCGGTGTCAGCGACCACGACGGTCTCGTCGTCGTGGTGTCCCGTCGCGGCTTGGTTGAAGCGTTGCGCCGTGAACACCCGCCCGTCCCCCTGGACCACGCCGTGGCCTGACCCAGCCCCCGCGCACGGTCACCCCCGTGGCATCCAAGAACTGTGCGCGGGTCCCACGTCTCACGCCCGGCACCCCCTATGGCCGAGCGCGGGACATCAGCCCGGTGCGGGGACGACGGTTCGACGAGCACTCCCCGTCTGGACGTCGAATCTCCCCGCACCGGGCGCCCTTCAAGACGATCAAGGAACACGACAGTGCGGCCCGACCACCCAGCCTTTCTCTTTCCCGGTGCTGCTCCCCGCCGGCCCCCGCTTTCCCCGGACTCGACGGCGGGGCCGAGGACGCAGGCCGCCTACGGCTCTGAGCTCGCCACATTCAAACCATCGCGACACACGGTCGGAAGTCCGCGTCCCCGAACGACCCGACTGGAGAGTGCCTTGCTCACACCACCTGTCTTCGGCAGTGTCGAGAACGCCTACGTCGACCTGCTGCGGCTCGCCACCGAGGAGCCGGAACACCGGATCGACGCCCGCGGCAACGCCGCCCGCGAGGTGATCGGAGTCGGCTTCCGCCTCTCTGACCCGCGGCAGCGTCTGCCGTACCTGGCCGAACGCAAGGCCAACCCGGTCTTCCAGTTCGCCGAGGCCCTCTGGTACCTCGCCGGCCGCCGTGATCTGGAGATGATCGGCTACTACGCCCCTTCGATGCGCGCCGGCAGTGCCGACGGCGTCCGCCTCGGCGGATCGGCCTACGGCTACACCCTGTTCAGCCCGGCCGGCGGAACCGGCCGGTCACAGTTCGACCAGGTGATGGATCTGCTGCGGAACGAGCCCGACAGCAAGCGCGGCTACCTGCCCGTGTTCTCGGCGAAGGAACTCAAGAACCCCGACAACCCCGATGTCGCGTGCCTGACCGGCCTCCATCTGCTGCCGCGCGACGGACAGCTGCACATGGTCTGCAACATGCGTGCCAACGACCTCGACTGCGGCCTGCTGTCCGACGTCTTCTCCTTCACGATGATCCAGGAGTACGCGGCCGTCCAACTGGGCCTGCGGCTGGGCACGTACACCCACACGATCGGTTCCGCCCACGTCAACGACGTCAACGTGGATCGCGTCAAGCGGGTCCTGGCCGAAGCCGACTCGCGCCCTGCCATGCCCTTGTCCTTCGCGTTCCCGGCGATGCCGGAGAACACCGGGAGCGCAACCCTCGCGCACCTCCTGCAGCACGAGGAGGCACTGCGTACGAACGAGATCCGCTACAGCGCCGAGCACATCGCCGGCCTGGACCTGGCGCCGTACTGGCAGCAAGTGGTGCTGCTGTTCGAGCTGTTCCGGCAGATCCAGCACGACCAGCGCGCAGCCGTCGACGCCGACCTCCTGGCCGCGCTGCACCCGGGCCTGCGCTGGCTGATGGAGCGCAAGTGGCCGGCGTGCGCCGCGGCCGCGATCGGCCGTGCGCGGTGAGTGGCGGTCGGCCGATGAGCGGCGCCGTGGTGGAGGGCGTCGACTTCGACCGTTGGGCGGTCGTCCTGTGCAAACCGGACGCCGTGGTCCGCGGTCTGGTCGACCAGGTCCTCGACAGGATCACCGTCGCGGGCTTCGCCGTCTCCGGCCGCCTCGACGTACTCGCCCAGCCGTGGCAGCTCCACGTCGTCTACCGGGACCTCCTGGCCACCCCCGGCCTCCGCAACCTGCCCGACCTGCCAGCCGCCCTCGACGTCGCGTTCACGGGACGACCCGTCACCGTGGCTCTGGCGCACGGTGCGCCCGGCATCCACGCCCGGCTGCGCCGGCTCATCGGGGCTACAGATCCCACGCGGGCGGTGCCGGGCACGATCCGCGGCGACCTCGGCGACGACAGCCTCGCCGCCGCCGACGCGGAACGACGACTCGTCCGCAACCTCGTGCACACCAGCGACGACCCTGCCAGCGCCCACCGGGAGTACGGCACTTGGTACGGGCACGGCCGGAGTCTGCACGCCTCCGACTTCGACCACTGCTCCGTGATCCTGTGCAAGCCGGATGCCGTGGAGCGCGGTCTGGTGGACACCATCCTCAAGCGATTCGAAGCAGCCGGCATCACCATCGCCACCCGCCGCGACGTCACCGTGCAGCGGTGGCAGATCGACGTGCACTACTGGGACCTGCTCGTCGACGCCGACCACTTCACCGACCGGAACATCCCCGCCTGCCTGGACGACGCCTACACCGGCAAAGCCGTCACCATCGCGCTCGCCTACGGTGAGCCGGGGATCCACGCCCGGCTGCGCCAGCTGCTCGGCCACTTCGACCCGACCCGGGCCGCACAGGGCACGATCCGCGGCGACCTCGGCAACGACAGCCTGGCCCGCGCCCTCGACGAGAAGCGCCTGGTGCACAACCTCGTGCACACCTCGGACGACCCGGACGCCGCCCGCCGCGACTTCGGCACCTGGTACGGCGGATCCCGCCGCCCCCTTCTGACCGCACCGGCCGGCCTGCCGCGCCAGCCGACGCCCGCGGACCGCTGACCATCGAGAACCTGGAGACTCCCTGTGACCGCTCCCGTCGTACCCCGCCGACTGCTGCCGCTGCTGACCGCCCCGCAGATCGGCGAGTTGAAGCCCGAACTCGCCGAGGTGATCGAGTACCGCAAGTCCGGACTGTCCCTGAACCACATCGTGGGCTGCCCCCTGGAGTGCGCCTACTGCGTACGCCACCTCTTCGACAACTTCGCCATGAAGACCCCCAAGCGCCTGATGAGCGACACGGACGCCGTCAACGCCCTGGTCGGCCACCCCTACTTCCGGCCCCACAAGACCCCGATACAGCTGTTCAACCGGGCCACCGACCCGATGCTGCCGGTGGTCAAGCCGCACCTGTTCGCCGTGCTCCAGCAGCTCGACGAACGGGGCCTGACCAACCACGTGCTGGTCATCACCCGGTGGCGGGTCGGCGCCGAGGACTGCGCCGTCCTGAACTCCTTCCGCAACCTGCGGCTGACGATCCTGGTCACGCACTCCGGGATCGACGACCCGAAGATCGAGCCGGTGAACTCGGCGTACGCGGCGGACAGCCTGCGCATGCTCCACGAGCACGCCGAGCACTACCGCACCGTCCTGTACTGGCGACCGATCGTCCCCGGGCTCAACGACTCCGACGAGCACATCGAACGGGCCCGCGAACTGTCCCTCCACTCACACGCCACCGTCTTCACCGGCCTGTTCTTCCGTGAGGAGATCAAGGCCTACTACGCGGCAAACGGTCTGCCGGAGCCGTACGACGACACCGCCCGCCGCAAGATCATGCCGGAGCCGGCCGAGCAGCGGATCCTGGACGCCTTCGAAGCAGCCCGCCTCCCCGGCGGCGAGCCGTGGGGAACGCTGTTCCGCAAGACGAGCTGCGCCGTCGCATACGCCCACGGCGAGGCCGACTACAACGGCCACTACGGGGTGCGGGAGCTGTGCGACATCTGCCCGCCCGAGCAGATCGCCCTGTGCGCGAAGGCGTGGGTCAAACCCGACCCGGTCGAAGTCACCCGCGAGGCTCGTGCCCTCGGGGCGATCGGCGACGTGGAGATCAACGATCGTGCCATCGTCGTCGAGGGACTCGACGAGCCGCCCCGCTACTTCCTGCAGCACGGGTTCGGCTACCAGTGCCACGACCGCGAGAAACCCCACTACTACCGTCGGCACGGCCGGGCACCCATCGGCTGGGAGGCGGAGGACGGACCCGACACCCCATGAACCTGGACACCTGGCCCGAACTCCTCGTCGTCGACGTCGAAGGCAACGGGACCAACCCGCCTGACCTCGTCGAGATCGCCGCACTGCCCATCCGCGCAGGGCAGCCGGACACCACGACGGCGGGGGCCTGGCTGATCCGTCCGCAGCGGCCGGTCACCGCACGCGCCATCTCGATCCACGGCCTGAGCAACGACCTCCTGGCCGATAAGCCGACGTGGCCCGAGCTCGCAGACGAGATCGGCGAGTTCTTCGGCACCGCGTGGATCTGCGCCCACAACGCCCACATCGACTACCGCGCGCTGAACCGCCACCTGCTGAAGTGGGAGCCCGTCGGCGTCCTCGACACCCTGCGCCTGGCCAAAGCGACGTACCCGGACCTGCCCTCGTACTCGCTCGACTCCCTGATCGAACATGCGTGCCCGGACCTGTCGCAGGCTCCTCGCATCGGCCGGCACCGTGCGCCATACGACGCATACGCCACAGCTCAACTCCTGCTGGCCATGGCCGACCGCTACGAGACCTGGGACCAGCTCATCGCCGCCGCCGTCCCGCCAGGCCTGCCCGGCGCACCCCGACCAGAAGAGGACCCCACACTGTGGTGACCACCACCCCGCCCATACGCATCGGCGTGCTCGGCACGCACTCCACCGGCAAGACGACGCTCCTCAAGCGGATCGAGATGGAGCTGCGCGCCGAAGGCATCACCGCGGCCCGCACCGGCGGCCTCGGCAAACGTGCCGCGGCCGCCGGCCTGCCCAAGATGCAGCTCCACACCGCGTCCTCAACCGAATGGATCATCACCCAGGGCATCGCCGACGAACTCGCCGCGGTCGCCCAGGGCGCAGAAGTCGTGCTCCTCGACCGTGCCGCCCACGACGCCATCGCCTACTTCCACGCCGCACTGGACTACCGCGGCGAGGCACCTCACCGCCTGGAACGCGAACGCCTCCTCGCACTCGCCTCCACCCAACTCCCCAAGTACGACCTCCTGTTCGCTACCGTCCTCGACGACAGCCAGCCCGTCGAAAGCCTCCACGACTACGATCCTCGGTTCCGACGCCTCGTCGACCAGCACGTCCATCTCCTCCTGGCCCAGGACGACATCGTCCACCGGCGCCTGACCAGCGACCCCGACAGCCAGGCGCACGCCATCGACACCGCGGTTCAACTCTGCCTGAAGGCGGCCCTGGTATGATCTCGCCCGGAGGCACCATCACCATCGCCGGGAAGAAGGTGTCCCGGCTCGGCCTCGGCACCATGCGGCTGACCGGACCCGGCACGTGGGGCGACCACGCAGACCGCGGCGCAGCTCTGAACGTGTTACGCCAGGCGGTAAACAGGTACGGGATCACCCACATCGACACCGCGGATGCCTACGGCCCTCACACCGCCGAACACCTCGTCCGCGACGCGCTCCACCCGTATCCGGACGGCGTGCTCATCGCCACGAAGGTCGGATTGCTCAGGCCCGCCCCAGGCCAGTGGGTGCCTCTCGGCAACCCCTTCTACCTTCGTGCCAGCATCGAAGCGAGCCTGCGTCGCCATCACGTCGACCGGCTGGAGCTGTGCTACCTGCATCGCATCGACCCCCAGGTAGCGTTCGAGGATCAGCTCGCCGTTCTTGACGCCATGCGGGAAGAGGGCAAGGTCGGGCACATCGGTCTGTCGAAGGTCACCCGCGAAGAGATCCTCCGGGCCGGTAAGTACCTGACCATCGCCGCAGTACAGAACGTCCTCAACATCGATGCCCCCTTCGACCCGGCCGTCCAGACGTGCCAGGACCTTGACATCCCGTACGTCGCTTACAGGCCGCTCGACGCCGGCCGCCTCGCCGACGCCAACGGGCCTGCCACAGCGCTCCGATGGCTCCTGAACCTGGGCAGGCACATCGCACCCATCCCCAGCACCAGTCGGCCGAGCCACCTTGCCGAGATCGCCGCAGCGGCAGACGGCAAGGCGATCTAGTGGCGGACCGTACAGGCGTCGCGATGGCCGCGCACAGCCGCGATGCCTACGCGAACTGGCGGCCGCCCATCATCGGCGTGACGCTCGTGATACCGGTCGGTGCCGACTGCCTCACCGTGGTCGACTTACACGGACTGCTCATGCTGCCCGTGGGCAACATGCGCGATGGACAGACCGCTGAGGAGGCAGCGCAGCGTGTACTCCGCTCCCACGATGGCCTTCCCCAGCTTCGACGAATCGCCATCGACCAAACACAGATGCGTCGGCGAAAGGTCACCACTCACATTCTGGCCTACGCACCGACGACGCGTGCGGCCGTCGAGAGTCTGACCTTCCGCGATCCCCGCGCCGACGTGCGCGTCATACCCACGCTGCACTTCATTGAGCAGGCGGGACCCAAGTCCCGGCTTAGAGTACGCATCGGACTGCAGGCCCTAGCCGCAGCGGGAACAGCCTTCATTGATGCTGGCACGGGACGGACCGGAATCCTGGAGGAGTTCACGGGGTGAAGTCTGACGCGGCTGGCCAACCAGGCGCCACTCCAATACCGAACAGCAGACCCCGCCGCGGCGCACCGCCTTGGACCTCATGCCGGCCACACTGACAGTGGACCGGGTCCGAAGCCGGCACGAGGTGATCAGCCGCGTGGCCAAGACTGGCTCCCCGATCCGTGAGATCGCTCGCCATTTCGGGCCTCGATCGCAAGACCGTGCGCCGCTACCGTGACACCGCCTTCGAGGTTCTGCTCGCCTCAGCCGTCGACCGCAGGAACGTACCCGCCGACCAAGCCCAGTTCTCCGCTGGCCACACCACCGTGACCAGCAGCACCCGGTCCTCCAGCGGCAGGCTCCACGGCCGACCTCTGCGGACCGCGTCAGCTCCTTCGTGCCGCAGCTGCGTCACTAACGTGCGGAAACAGCGAGGGCTCAACCCGGTGAACGGGGCTATCCAGGACAGCTGCGACGCCGTGATCACAGCCGACACCGCGAGATCATTTCACTCGTCGCCAGGTGTCCCGTTCACCAGCCCTGATGACCTGGGTCAGCCAAAGAGGGCAACGACTCCGTTTACCCAGATGGCGAGGAACGCGAGGGCCCCCACTAGGCAGCCGACACCCGCCAGCACACCGCCGACCGTCCACGACTCGGAGGGCGCCTTGTACTTCCCGTCCAGGCCGTCCCGGTAGGAGGCGGGGTCGTCCCAGTCAACGGGGCGCCCCAGCTTCTCGGAGCAGGCGGTCCGCACTGCGACCAACTGCCCTTCCGCGAAGGCCGTGGCAGCCATGGCCTCGGGGCCGCGCCAGGCGAGGGCCTTCATCCGCCACCCGGGAGATCCGTACCGCGCTTCGAAAGCGGCGGTCTCGTCGGCGTTGCGGTCCTCTTCGAGGTACATCCAGCGTCCGGCCTCGGCGGCATCGCCGTAGAGCCGGTACACCCCGGCCAGATGCCGGCGGAGCGTCAGGTCGTACGGGAAGGATGAGACGAGACCGCGCAAGCGCTGGCGCGCCACGGGGACCCGGCCGGCGACCAGGTCTGCATCGACTCGGGTAAGGGTCTCTCTCAGGGGCATGAACGAATGATCGGGTACCGGCCTGTCCCCACCGTGTGCGCGGGCGGCGGACCCGGCGGCGGACCCGAACCGTTCCCGTCGGGCTCCCGCAAGACGCTGTCCGACGCCCGAGAGCGCGGCACGTGGACACCCCGGCCGAACGGGATGATCCAGCAGTCCCGCCGTGATGGCGCCGGCCGGGAGGCCAGGCACAGCACACAGGAGACCAGTGCCGCCGACACTCAGGCGGCGATATTCACCGCCGAGGCCCACCGCTGGTCATGGTCCCTGCGCAGCAACAACCAGACCAACGCCACCGTCCGTCCACTGTCCGAGCCAGCGGGGACGCTGTTCTTCGGGCACCGGGCGAACGAGTGCACCTGGGTCGCCGAACCCGCCTCGCCGCCGGCCAAAGAAGCCGATGCGCCGGCCGTTCCCGAGCCGATCCGGATCACCGCACAAGAAGCCGGCCTCCTGCAGACCTTCCCCGCCGACTATCCCTGGGCCGGGAACAAGGGCCAGCAGTTCTCGCAGATCGGCAACGCCGTCCCGCCACTGCTCGCCGGCCATCTCCTCGCCCCGCACCTCGGCGTCCGCCTCGACCCCGACGACTTCACCCTCGCCGCCTAATGCCCCACACTCCAGAACCCCACGACGACCACGACCTCGACCTCTACGCCAGCGCGCTGCCGCAGCCGGTGTTCCACGCCGAGCAGGCCCTCCTCGGAGCCCTCCTCCTCGATCCCCGCCTCCTCGGTCACCTGACCGGCATCACCGCCGACTCGTTCTCCACCGCCGCCCACACGGCCGTGTTCGCCGCGATCAGCACCCTGCCGCCGCCCGACCCGGCCGAGCACTCGAAGAACGCCACCTGGCTCGGCCTCGCGCTCACCACGGCACGCGAGCAGGCCCGTGGGCTGAC
Organism: Streptomyces sp. NPDC048288; assembly: GCF_043201555.1. NCBI lineage: Bacteria > Bacillati > Actinomycetota > Actinomycetes > Kitasatosporales > Streptomycetaceae > Streptomyces > Streptomyces sp. NPDC048288. Next base: position 271,325 of record NZ_JBICZD010000004.1, on the reverse strand, counting down.
AGCCTCCGACCTTCACACCCTCGTCCAGGTCTGCCCCTGGCCCCGCCACGCCCCGGCTTACGCGCGGATGGTCGAGGCCGAACACGCCCGCCGCCGCCTTGAGGCAGCCGCGGAACGCCTCGTGCACACCGTCCACGACGCCTCCCTCCCCCACCCCGTCCAGACGGTGCTCACCGAGGCCGACGCGCTCGCCACGCTCGTGGACGACATCGCAGCCCGCTTCCCGCCCCGCGCAGGAGTCCTGCCCCGCACCGCGGCTCCGCCGCCACCCGCTGTACCCGACTACATGGAAGCCATCGAGGAGGAGCGGCTGCTACTCGCGACCGCCACCGCCTACCCGGCCGGCATCGACGCCGTCCCGTGGCTGCTCCCCGGCGACCTCGTCGTGCCGCTGCACGCCGGCCTGTGGCAGTGCCTGACCGCCCTGGCCCGCCGCCAGGAACCCGTCGACCCCGTCACCGTCCTGTGGGAAGCCCAGCAACGCGGCCTTCTCGACGACGGAAGCGATCCTGGTGAGGTGCTGCGGATGCTGGCCGAACCGGCGGGATCCGTCGAGCACTGGGCCGAGCGCGCCCTGCAGCGTTCCCTCCTGACCACCACCGAGCACACCGGCCGGCGCATCACGGCGTACGCCGGCGACCCGGCGAACACCCCCTTCCAGCTCGTCGTCGGCGCCCGACGCGCCCTCGCCGACATCGGCGCCGTCCGCACCCGCTGGCAGCACGCCACCACCACGGTCCCGACGCGGCGCCCGTCAGCGGCGCCCACCACCCGCGCCGGCCCACCCACCACCACGGCCGCGCACGCCACCCGCCCCGTGCGAGCAGCCCGATAGCCCCCGTATACGCCGGTGGCCGGACCCGACGGCCCGGCCACCGGCAGAACAGACGAGACCCCTCACATGACTCCCGCCATCGACGCCCACGTCCGCCTCGATACCCACCCCACTCACCCGAGCGCCGTGCAGGCCGTCCTGACCGGCAGCCAGGCTCACATCGCCCTCGTGGCCCTGGAGGCTGTCGAGTGGAGCGTCGCCGCCACCAACGTCCTGGTCCTGGCCCGCATCGATCACGAGGAGCCCCACTGGGCCAAGGACGCAGCCGAGCACCTGTGCGCCGAAGGTATCGCCGTGGAGATCACCCCCCGGCTCCAAGAGGCCATGGACGAGGAATGGACCTGGGCCAACTACCCGATGCCGTGGTGCACCCGCAGCGAGATCCGCGAGGTCTCCAACCAGGCGCAACAGATTTACGACGACATCCGCCACGGCCACCTCCTCATCCACGCCCACGCCCACGCCCACGACGGCCACGCCACCGTCGCGGTCGGCACCTACCTTCACCGCAGCGGCAAGTCCGTCTACCTCCACGGCGAGAACCACCTGCGCCAGATCGCCGACACCTTCGACTCACCCGCAGCGGCACTGCTCGCCTTCGAGAAGGTCCACGCAGCCGCGATGCGCCCCGGCCCGGCGCCCCTGACCGACACCGAACGCGCCGCCATCGCAGCACGAGCCGTCTTCGACGTCACCACGGCCAAGGCCCAACCGTCCCGCCCCGGCCCGGAGACGGTCCCCGCCTACCTGGCCGACGCCGGCGACCACGACGCGCTCCTGGAGACGTTCATCGACTCCCACCGGGAATGGCAGAAATGGCGGACCTGGTCGGCCGACACCACACACGCCATCCACGAGTCCCAGACCCTGCGCATCGAACGCGTCCACGAAGCAGACCCCCGCGAGGCCGCCTGGACCGTGGCCGCCTACGAGACGCCCGTCTCCGACAGGATGTGGCACCTCACCGCCACCGGCACCACCCCCGCCCCCGTACTGGAGACCCTGCTCCGCCACCTCGCCGCAGGCGAGGCGTGGGACACCGCCATCGGAAGCCCCGTCACCGAGAAGTCCGTCACCGCCGCCACCCAACCCCTCACCGACGCCGGCTGGGAGCACACCGTCGACGGACGCTGGATCCGGTGGACGGACCCCTCCCAAGACGTCGGCATCCGGTTCGACGCGTTCGCCGCCCACCAGCCGAACAGCAACCTCACCACCTGGACCCTCTGGTCCGGCCCCAGCACCGACCACCCCACCTGGACCGTCACGGCATCCCCCTACACCCCCAGTTCACTGCTCGCCGACCTGTCTGAAACGCTCGCCCACGACACCGGCACCCGCCACGCCCGGCCCGCAGGCCGCGCACGAAAGACCAGCCTCACCACCAGCCCGCCGGCCACCGCTCCCGTCACGGCCAGTGCAGCCGCCAGCCGGTCACGCTGACCGCCGACGACGCACGAGGGCGGGGCAACACAGCGCGGGATCGCCGGTTGGCCAAACCGGCGATCCCGCGCACCATAGACAGTCCACCGCCACGCCCTGCCCGCACGTCGAAAGGCCCCCGCCCACGACCGCAGACACAGCACGAAGTCGAGCCGGCCAGGAGACAGGCAGCGGCAGCCGATCACGCCGCCGCGTAGCTCGCCCGGAACAGATCCTGCGCCCGCTCCACGTCCCGCATCGTACGAAGCTGCACCTCAAGATCACCCGTCCCGTGGTGACCGAGACCCGACACATCCCGGGTGAAGCCCGGAACCAGGTCGACGTCCTTCGGGTCGACCTTCAGGTAGACCAGCAGCTTGCTCCGCTGCGGCGGACACAGGCAGGCGAAGTTCCGCAACCGCTGGTACGCCCGGTAGGTCTTGCGGTCAACCCGGTTCACACCGTCCCCGAGCCTGAGCAGGACCTCGTCGACCGCGCCCGCCAACTCCGCCATCGCCACGCCCTGTACGTCGGCCGCCGCCCGGGCAACCACCCGGCGCCGTGCCCGGCGGGCCACCGGCATGCCACCGCTCACGGAGGCCACGGTCTCAAGCCCGAGCAGGTCGTCACCGAAGAGCCGGTAGCGGACCAGATCGATCGGCCTCCGATGCTCCCGCACGGCATGCACGTCGTAGCGGGTGAAGTCGCCGGCGACGCAGATCAGACGCGGGCCGCTCCACAACACCTGGGAAGCGGCCGTCACCCCGAGCCGGTCACGGACCAAGCGCTCGAACTCCGCCCGGTGGTCCATCAGCCACGCCAGATAGAACAGGCCCTGGTTGATGACACCGGCATCCGTACCGCGCTTGTACTCCACCACAACCGGCGAGCCGTTCTCGTCCAGCCCGAGCGAATCGATCCGGCCCCCGTGCACCGACCCGGTGCCGTACTCGCTCGCCAGGAACCGGACACCCAGCAACGTCTCCATATGCGCCTCGACGAAACCCTGCACATCCGCCTCGGCCTCAGCAAGACGCGCCGTGACCTCGGTCAGGCCGTTTTTCGCTACGTCTGTACGAAACAGTTTCAAACCATCCGCCCCCGTTTCCTCATCGGAGATCGACAACGTCGGGCGGCAAGAGATTTATTTCCGCGACGGGCCTTAATCATGTGAAGAACGTGTGCTGAAGGCCCGATAAACGGCATGGCCCTCTCCAAACGGCCGTGCACACCCAGGGTACCCGCGCGATCAGTAAGCTTTCAGCAGGGCAGAAATCAAGGGATCTGCCCCCGAAGAACCGGACTCACGTCCCCGTGCTGCATCACCTATTCCATGCCCTCCATCCATGCCTTCCCTTTGACGTCAGCCTCTGCGACCGAGCCCCTCTCCACCAAGTCCGCGACGGATATGACCTCCGCTCGATGAAGCCCTTCTGGAGGTCGGTGTGAATCACACCGACCGCGTCCCCCCTCTTATTCAAAAGGTAGTGACGACTCCTCCCTTCTCCGGCCATCGGAGCGATCTGCGACAACGACCAGATCTAGCCTGCTCGCAGAGTCCGAGCCTCCGCGGGATACGCACCCCGCCCCCGGTCAACTCCTCACCTTTGCCGTGCTCCAGGACAAGCCTCGGGTTCCCAACCGATCACCGACACGACACCCGGCAGAACAAGCCAAAGCCGTCGGTGCAGCCCGGGCATCTCGTACAGAGGTGCCCGGGCTGTCGCGCACACCGCGACGCCATACGACGAACGAGTCAACTCGTTACCGTCGACGCCAGCGGCCTCGGTCCTTCCGCTACATCGCCTTCCACGTCCCGTCGATGAGGCGCTGGGCCAGCGCACGGTGGGCGTTGCCGAAGATCTCAAGGTGGCGTTGGACCCCGGCGCGGCCCATCAGCAGCGGGTTGGGCGCCGACGGATCCGCTTTGAGCGCGCGCAGATGGCTGAAGGCGGCGCTCTGGTAGGCGTGGGTGTTGAGGAAGACGTCTGCGCCCTCCTGGCCGGCGAGCCCCTGGACGAAATCGGTCGAGATCGCGTACTGGGCTGCCGCGTCGATGTTGTCGTTGCCGCTCCACACGAGGAGCTTGTGGGTTTCCCCTTGGTGGACGACCGGCACGATGACGTGCATCTGGCCGATGGTGTGGCCGGGTGCGAGCATGGCGACGGCCGTCGTCCGGCGACCGATCCGGATGCGTTTCATGCCGACGGTGTGACCGGGGTAGGCCTCGACCTCGATGTCGATCCGGCTGGGGAGCAGGGCCAACCGCGCCCGGTACTCCTCCTCGGTGTACTCGTCCTTCCGCTTCTTCAGGTCGGCACGCTGGGCCGCGATGACCGCGGCGTCGGGTTGCCCCATGACGAACTTGGCGTGTGGGGCGTAGTGGTCTCTGATCAGGTTGGCGCCACCGACATGGTCGATGTGGGAGTGGCCGAGGAACACGTAGCGGATGTCCCGGGGGTCGAGTCCCGCGGCCGCGGCCTGGTCGAGGAACTGGCTGCGCATGTCCTGCGGGTTGGTCAACGCGTCGAGCATGATGAGCCCGTCCGGAGTGCGCACAACCACGATTCCGGTGAAGTCGGTGCCGAAGAACCAGGCGTTGTCCAGGAATCGGACGCCACCCGCAGGCATGGGGCGGACGTAGTCCTTGTACAGAAAGCCCTTGGGCGAGACGAAGTCGGTTGTCGGATCCGTCAGTTGGTCGACGGGTTGCCCCGTGCCGGCGCTGCCCGGGCTGCGGTAGCCGGTCTGGCACCACACGCGGTACTGCCAGCGGATCATCGGGTTGTCGTCCACCTCCGCCAGCGCCTTGGCCGCGTCGGCATAGGCCTTGGCCAGCGGCTTGTCGGGGGCAAGCGGGCCTCCCCAAGGCTGCTCCGCGGCGGCCTGGGCCGCCGTCGCAGTCGGCGCCTCGGCGGTCTGAGCAGCCGCCGTACTCATGTTCAGGGCGGACGGGATGGCCGTCGCGCCCACGCCTGCCATGACCATCGCGCCGAATTCACGCCTGGTACGCGTCATCGTTTCCTCCTGTGTCGACCTGCGTGTCGGAACTGACTTCGGAACGGGCTAGGGACCGGAAAGGGCGGGCGCCTGCTTCCTGCCCCTGGTGGACGGGGCGCGCTGCGGGTCAGTGCGCGCTGCGCCAGACGATGGACGTCGGGGAACCGGTCTCGGCGAGAACGCCGAGGGGACGTAGGTGACCGCCGCCGGCCTCCAGGTCGTAGCCGACGATGGTGTCGGTGACCTCGTTGGCGACGAACAGCCGCCGTCCAGTCGGCTCGGCGCCGAAGAAGCGTGGCCGGATGCCATGAGTGGAGACCCAGCCGACGGGCTTGAGGCCACCGTGGCGTTCGGCGGTGAAGACACCGAGGGTGTCGGGGGCGGGCCCGCCGGGAGTGGAGTCCCCGGCCCCGCTCCGGTTGGAGACGTACACGTGTCCGCCGCCGGGTGAGACGGCGATCTCAGCGGCGCGGCTGTCGCCGGTCATGGACGGCTCGGTCGCGGAGAGTGTCTGGAGAGGCGTCAGGACGCCTGCCTGCACGTTCCACCGGTAGGTGTGGACAGTGGAGCGGAGTTCGTTGAGGACGTAGGCCAGGGGACGTCGGGGATGGAACGCGATGTGCCGGGGCCCCTCTGTCTCCCTGGTCTGCACCCACCCGGGGTCGTTGAGGGTCAGCGCACCCGTGCCGGTGTCGATCTCGGCGACGAAGACCCTGTCCAGGCCACGGTCGGGTATCGCCAGCCACCGCCCGGTGGGGTCGAAGACGACATGATGGGGGTTGGGACCCAGTTGCGCGGTCTTGTGCGGACCGGGGGCTCCGGGAAGTTCGAGGACGCCGGCCACGGGCCCGAGGGAGCCGTCGGCCCGGATGGGTAGGGTCGCCACGCATCCGGGGACCGCGAGGAAGGCGACGACCAGCCAGTGTCCCGTGGGGTCGAGCGTGAGGTGGACGGGGTTGCCGCGCCCCGCGTCGACGGTGTTGAGCCACGTCAGCGTGGCCCGGGCCGGGTCGACGGCGAAGGCGCTGATTCTCGTGGCGTCGCCGTGGACGGCGTACAGGCGGGTGCCTTCGGCGTTGAGCGCGAGGAAGGACGGGTTGACCGGGATAGTGCCGGGCGACACCGGTGTGGTGGGATCCCCGTCGTCGGCGGGGACGGTCTGCAGCAGTTCCCAGGAGTCCTGGCCGGGGTCGACACGCCATACGGTGATGCCGACGCCTCGGGCGTTGCGCTGTGTCGTGGTCCGCGAGCCCACATAGGCGTACTGGGCAGCGGAGCCTCCACGGGAGCCGGTGGAGTTACCGGCGTGGGTGGCCGCCGTAGCGTCACGCACGGTGGCCGCTAACGCCAGAGGGGAGGCGGCCGATGCCAGCAGTACGGTCCTCCGGGAGGCCATCGGGTTCACGAGGGTGCACCTCACTGGTCGGCTTCGGCGGGATGGGCGAGCAGTCCGCGCAGGACGTACGGCATGACGCCGCCGTGGCGGAAGTAGTCGGCCTCGCGGGGGGTGTCCAGGCGGACTCGGGCAGTGAATTCACGGCCGTCGGCGAGTACCCGCACCGTCGCCGGGATGTGTCCGGAGTTGAGGGACTCCAGTCCGGAGATGGTGATCGTCTCGGTGCCGGTGGGGGCCAGGTCCTGAGGCCCGCCGTCGATGAGTTCCAGAGGCAGGACGCCCATGGCGATGAGGTTCGACCGGTGGATGCGTTCGAAGGACTGTGCGATCACGGAGCGGATGCCCAGCAGCGCGGGCCCCTTGGCGGCCCAGTCCCGGGAGGACCCACCGCCGTAGTCCTTGCCGGCCACGACGACCATGGGGACTCCGGCCGCGCGGTAGGCCGCCGCCGTGTCGTAGATCGAGTCCTCTCGCCCGTCCGCGAGGAAGTTGCGGGTCCGGCCGCCCCGGGTGCCGGGGGCCACCTGGTTGCGCAGCCTGATGTTGGCGAACGCGCCCCGCATCATCACCTGGTGATTGCCGCGCCTGGAAGCGTATGTGTTGAAGTCCCCTGCGGGTACACCGAGTTGGGTGAGGAATCGGGCCGCGGCGCTGGAGGCGGTGATGGCGCCGGCCGGAGAGATGTGGTCGGTGGTGACCTTGTCACCGAGTTTGACCAGTACCCGTGCCCCGGTGATGTCCTTGACGGCTTCAGGTTCCCTGGTCATCCCGTTCAGGTACGGAGGTTGGCGGATGTAGGTGGAGTTCTCGTCCCACGCGAAGCTCTCGGTCGCGTGGACGCTGATGTCCTGCCACCGCCGGTCGCCGGCGAAGACGTTCGCGTAGGCGTCGGTGAACATCGCCGCGTCGATGCTCCCGGACGACACGGCCTCGATCTCGGCCGGGTCGGGCCAGATGTCGCGCAGATAGACGGGCTCCCCCTGCAGGTTGTGACCGAGAGGTTCGGTGCGCAGGTCGATGTCCATCGTGCCGGTGAGGGCGTATGCGATGACGAGGGGAGGTGAGGCGAGGTAGTTCATCGCGACGTCGGGCTGGATACGACCTTCGAAGTTGCGGTTTCCCGAGAGCACGGACGTCACGGTCAGCCCGGTCTCGGCTATGGCCTCGGACACCGCGCCGATGAGCGGGCCGGAGGCTCCGATGCACGTCATGCACCCGAACCCGGCGAGGTGGAAGCCAAGGGCCTCCAGGTCGGGGATGAGACCGGCTCGCTGGTAGTAGTCCATGACGACTCGTGAGCCGGGGCTGAGGGTGGTCTTGACCCACGGCTTGCTCCGCAGTCCCGCCCTGACCGCGTTGCGTGCGAGCAGTCCCGCCCCCACCATGACCGCCGGGTTGGAGGTGTTGGTGCAGGAGGTGATGGCCGCCACCGCCACCGCGCCGTCCGAGAGTTCGTGCGCGGTGCCGTCGATGACCACGGTGGCCGTGCTCAAGGTCTTCGTGTCGCTGCTCGCGCCGTGCTGACGAACGGATTCGACCGCTGTACGGAAGCGGGTCTTGGCCTGGTCCAGGGGAACGCGATCCTCGGGCCGGGAAGGCCCGGCCAGTGAGGGGACGACGGTGGACAGGTCGAGGTCGACGGCTTCCGAGAAGCGAGGCGGGCTCCCGGGCTGGTGCCACAGGCCCTGTTCCTTTGCGTACGCCTCGACCAGTGCGACCTGTCCCTCGGAGCGTCCGGTGAACCGCAGGTAGCGCAGAGTTTCGTCGTCGACGGGGAAGAGCGCGCAGGTCGAGCCGAACTCGGGGCTCATGTTCGCGATGGTCACACGGTCGGTTACCGGCAGGGCCGAGAGGCCGGTGCCGTGGAACTCGACGAACTTGCCGATGACTCCGTGTGCCCGCAGCAGTTCGGTGAGGGTGAGGACCAGGTCGGTGGCCGTGGTTCCGGCGGGAAGTTCGCCGGTGAGGCGTACGCCGACGACGTTCGGGACCAGGGCGGACATGGACTGGCCGAGCATGGCGGCCTCGGCCTCGATGCCTCCGATGCCCCAGCCCAGTACGCCGAGTCCGTTGACCATGGTGGTGTGCGAGTCGGTCCCGAGACAGAAGTCCGGGAACGCGAGGCCGTCCTCGACCATGACCACTCGGGCGAGGTGCTCCACATTGACCTGGTGCATGATCCCGGTGCCGGGAGGTACGACCGCGAACTTCTTGAGCGACTGCTGTCCCCACCGCAGGAAGCGGTACCGCTCACCGTTGCGGGCGTACTCCAGCTCGACGTTGCGGGTCAGCGCGTCCGGGCGTCCGAAGACGTCGGCGATGACCGAGTGGTCGATGACGAGTTCCGACGCGATGACCGGATTGACCAGCGCCGGGTCGCCGCCCAGGTCGGCCATGGCGTCGCGCATCGCAGCCAGGTCGACGACCGTAGGCACTCCATTGGTGTCATGCAGGAACACCCGGGAGGCGTAGAGGTCCACCGGTGTTCCCGCGGCGCCGCGCGCCAGGATCGCCTGCACCTGGTCGTCGCCTCGACTGGTGCCGTCGTGGAAGCGAGCAACGTTCTCCAACAGGATCCGCAGGCTGACCGGCAGGTCGGCGGGGGCGAGCCGGTCGATGCGGTGGTACGACAGCGGCTGTCCGAAGACGTCGAGGCGTGACCGGGTGCCCAGCGCGTCGAGCCCGGATCCCGCCAGGTGGTTACGGCCCATCACAATGCCTCCGCGGCGGATGATTCGGGGAGGACCCCGGAGAAGGACGGTACGAAGAAGGTGGAGGCGTAACCGGCCGCGGCGAGGCACGCCGGCCACCGTCGGCAGGTCATCGCGGGCCTTCCTGAGAAGCGCCGGCCTCCACCGCGACCTTCTCGCGTAGCGAGCGGGCGGCGAGGAGTGGAGCGCTCAGTACCGGCAGCCCCAGTGCCTTCTCCACGCCGGCACGTGCGGGAGAGAGCGAGAACATGCCGAGGATCACCGCGTCGACTTCCTGCAGGTACGGCGTGGCAGCCTCGGTCAGCGACTTCTCCAGGGCGTCGAGGTCTCCCCGCGCGGCTGCCGTGGCCGCCCCAGAAGCGGTGTGTCCGGTGACTTCTGTGTGCTCCCCGTCCTCCGTGGCGGAAAGTATTCGCAGCAGTCGTTCCACCGAGTCCTGAACCGCCGGGGCGAGGTGGCCGAGGAGCAGGACACGGTCGAACCGTCGGTGCGAGACTTCTGCGAAGAGTCCTTCGTCCGAGCTCATCAGGGGCAGCCCATGCTCCTGACGGGCTTGTTCCAGCACCGGCCCGTACAGGGAGCAGGACAGCAGGACGGCGTCGGCACCGCCATGGACGGCATAGCCGATCAGCGACAGCATCCGGTCGGACAGGGCGGGCGTGATCCCGCCGGCCCTCTCTGCGTCGCTGATGAGGCGGTCGTCCAGCAGATTCCACACTGACGCCTCGGGGTAGCCCTCCGCTAGTGCGGTCCGAGCGGGCTCGATCGACGCCGGGGCGGCGTGGATGACAGCCACTGTGGGCGACCTGTCGGCCGAATACCCGCTCACGGCATCCCGATCGAGGTCGCGACCGCCTCGGCGAATTCACGGCATCCGGCTGATCCGCCCATGTCCCTGGTACGGGTCCCCTGCTCGAGGGTGGAGGCCACGCCCTCCTCCACGATCCGTGACGCACGCACGAGTGCCTCGTCCCGGTGCCGCGTCCCTAGCCACTCCAGCAGCATCGCGGTGGAAAGGATCATCGCGACGGGGTTGGCCAGATTCTGCCCGGCGATGTCCGGCGCGGAGCCGTGTGCGGCCTGTGCCATGGCGCGGTCCTGTGAGGCGTTCAGGGAGGGGGCGATTCCCAGCGATCCGGCCAATTCGCCGGCAAGGTCCGAGAGGATGTCGCCGAACATGTTCTCGGTGACCACGACATCGAACTCATGGGCCCGCCGCAGCAGGTGCACAGTCATCGCGTCGATGTGGAAGTCGTCCACCGTGACGTCGGGGTAGTGCCGTGCGATGTCGCGGCACACATCACGGAACAACCCCGTGGTCAGCTTCAGGACGTTGGCCTTGTGGACGATGGTGACCTTCTTGCGCCGCCGGGAGGCCAGTTCGAAGGCCTCGCGGGCAATGCGTTCACAGGCCGTGCGGGTGATGATGCCCATCGCGATGGCGACGTCCGGTGTGGGCATGAACTCGCCCGTGCCCAGGTGGGTGTTGCGGTCGGCGTAGAAGCCTTCGGTGTTCTCCCGCATGATCACCAGGTCGGTTCCGGGGGCGATGACGTCGCCACCCCCGAACGCCTTGGCGGGGCGCACGTTGGCGTACAGGTCGAAGTGTTTGCGGATGGTGCCGCTGGGGTTGAGTTCGGAACGGAACGGTTCGGGATAGGAAGCACTGTCGTGAGGGCCCAGCAGCCACCCGTCGGTCTCCGCGAGGGACTCGAGTGTGGCCTTGGGGGTCGCCTCCCCGAACCCCTCGATGGCTGGCCAGCCCAGGGGGAGTTCCTGCCAGGTGATGGGCGGGGCTCCGGTGGCCGCGAGCGCGGTGTCGGCGATCAGAACGGCGGCCGGCACGATCTCGGGGCCGATGCCGTCGCCGTGCAAGACGCCGAGGGTGTAACGGTGGGGGATGCCGCTGGTGACCACGGGACTCCTCTGTTGTTCGTGGGGGTGGATGTCAGCCGGTGACGGTCAGGAGAGCCTGGGCGTCCTCCGAGAGCACGACCGTGTCGCTGTAGACGAGGCAGGCCGCCGGCTCGACCGCGAGGCTGACGGGACCGGTGAGGCCGCCGCGGTCGCTGACGACCTGGACGACCAGGTCGCCGACCTTGAGGTCGTACTCGAAGCGGGAGCCCAGATAGGAGGTGGTGAGGACCTCCGCACTGATGACATTCGTGCCGGGCGCCGTGTGGTCGGCGGCGGCGAGGACGGAGAGACGTTCGGGGCGAATAGCGAGGGTGACGGTCTCGCCCGTGCCCAGGCTCCGGGTCGTCGTGACGGACACGGCCTGTCCGTTGGCCGCCAGCTTCAGGACGGCTCCGTCCCGGGTGGCCTCGGTGACCGTGGCCTTGAGGAAATTGCAGCGGCCGACGAACGCGGCGACCTCGGCGGTGGCCGGGGTCTCGTAGATCTCCTGGGGGGTGCCGACCTGGAGCATGTGGCCGCCGGACATGACCGCGATCCGGTCGCTGAGGGCTAGAGCCTCGTCCTGGTCGTGGGTGACGTAGACGGTCGTGATACCAAGATCCTCCTGGAGTCGCTTGAGCCAGGCACGGGCCTGCTCTCGCAGCTTGGCGTCCAGGTTGGACAGCGGCTCGTCGAGGAGCAGGACGCTCGGCGAATACACCAGCGCCCTCGCGAGGGCGACGCGCTGCTGCTGGCCGCCGGACATCTGGTGGGGGTAGCGCTCGCGCAGGTGCAACAAGCCGACCTTGTCCAGGGCCTCGTCGATGAGCCGGCGCTGTTCGGCCTTGTCGACCTTGCGGATCTGCAGCGGCATCGCCAGGTTGGCGGCGATGGTCTTGTGCGGCCACAGGGCATAGGACTGAAAGACCATGCCCAGATTGCGGCCCTCGGGCGGCACGAAGAGCTTCTTCTCCCTGTCCACGAAGGGAGTGTCACCGACCGAGATCGAGCCGCTGGTGGGCTGTTCGAGACCGGCGATGCAGTTGAGGGTGGTCGACTTGCCGCAGCCGCTGGGGCCGAGCAGGGTGAAGAACTCGCCGTCCCGGATGGTGAAGTCGACGTCGTCGAGGACGACATTGCCCCCGAACTGCTTTTGGAGGTGCGAGACCTTGACGTCAGGCATCGTTGTTGCGTCCCTTCAGGAGGAGTCCGGCGAGCCCGACGAAGGCCGCGGTGATGGCGATCTGCAGGGTGGCCAGCGCGGCGACAGACCCAGTGTTCCCCTGGACCCACAGTTCGAGCATCGTGGTGCCGATGATCTTGCTGTCGGCCGAGCCGAGGAAGACGGCCGGCGAGTACTCCTTGAGCATCGTCACGAAGGTCAGGACGAGCGCGCCGGCGAAGGCGGGAGTGAGCAGCTTGGCCAGGATCATGGTGAACGTCTTGATCCAGTCGGCGCCCGAGACCCGCGCCGCGTTGTCGAGTTCCTGGCCGATCTGCATGATCGAGGGGGCCAAGGAGCCGAATCCGCTGGGCAGGGCGCGCAGTCCGAAGCCGATGATGATGGCCCACAGGGTGCCCTGGAGCAGGTTGCCGATTCCGAACGGGGCGTAGGCGAAGGCCCAGAAGAGGCCGATGCCGACGATGATCCCCGGCATCGCCTGCGGCGCGAGCGCCAGATACTCCGCCGCCCTGCGGAAGCGGAAGGTGGAGCGGCGGGCCACCATCACGGCCAGCAGTCCGAGGAAGCTCACCAGGACGGCACCTACGCCCGCGACGATCAGGCTGTTGACGATGGAGTCGACGTAGGCGGTGTAGCTGAAGATCCGTTCGTAATTGGCGGTCGTCAGGGTCTTCAGTGGCGACTGGAGCGGGGTGAAGACCAGGGTGAACGAGCGGAATATCAGGCCTCCGATGGGCACGAGGGCGCCCATCACGACGTAGAAGACGATGGAGAGCAGGCTGATCCACTTCAGCCAGCCCAGCTCGAGGCGGCGCGGGCGGGTGGCCTTGCCCCGCACCGAGACGAACCGCTGGGCGTCCTTGAGAAGTTTGGCCTGGACCGCGACCAGGCCAACGGTGACAAAGAGGATGATGGCGGACGCCGCGCCGAGTACCCCGTAGTCGGGGTTGATGGACTGGAGTCCGTTGCGGTACAGGAAGGTCGAGAAGACCTGGATGTTGGTCGGCTGGCCGTACAGCAGGGGCACGCTGAGCGTCTCCACGGAGATCGAGACGACCAGGATCGAGCTGTAGACGATGGGCGGGCGCAGCATCGGCAGGATGACCTGGAAGATGATGCGAAGCGGTCCCGCGCCGCAGACCTGGGCGGCCGACTCCAGTGAGGCGTCGCTCTGGCGCAGTGCTCCCGCGCAGAAGGTGTAGGCGATCGGCGCCAGAGCCACGGCCTCCGTGAGCGCCATGCCCGGGATGGAATACAGGTTCCAGGGCACGCTCCCGAAGACCTGGGCGACCTTCACGCTGACGAAGCCCGCAGGGCCGTACATCGTGATCCAGCCGAAGCCGAGGATCAGGGAGGAGATGAAGAACGGCCACTGCATCGCGGCGGCGAGCAGTCGCCCGCCGGGGATCTTCGTGCGGACGACGGCCACCGCCATCGGGATCGCGATGACCAGGGTGAAGACAGTGGTGAGGACCGCGAACAGCGCCGTGTTGAGCGCCACCCGGCCGAAGCCTGCGTCGGTGAACAGCTTGACGTAGTTGTCGAAACTGAGCACTCCCCCGGCCTCGTACAGCGGCCGGTCGAGCAGGGACTGGTAGAGCGTCGGCACCACAGGCGCGAGCACGAGCAGCGCCAGCACGATGATGACCGCGTAGTGCAGCCACACCTCCCGCCCCCGCCCGAGGACGCGCCGGTATCGGGGAGCCGGGTGACCGCTGGGCCGCGGCGGGCTGTCGCTGCCGGACGGCGACGGCGCCGTCTTGGTAGCAGGCATGTTCTGTCAGGCCTTTCGTGGGTCTGGCGGCTCAGCGGCCGAGGAGCCCGTTCCAGCGGGTGGTGAACGCCTTCACCTCGGCGTCGGGGACCTTGGTGTACTTGACGTCGATGACGTTCTTCTGCCCGACCGCCTTGACCAGTTCCTGATAGGTGTGGCGGCCGTCCGTGGCCTCGATGCCGTCGCGGTACGAGGTGAGACCGCCCTCGGCGACGGCGCGCTGGCCCTCCGCGGAAAGGACGAAGTCGGTGAACAGTTTCGCGGTCGCGGCGTGCGGGGCCTTGGCGGCGATGCCGATGCCGCGGGGCATGACGACGGTGCCGTCGTCGAGGAAGGTCAGGGCCAGCAGGCCGCCGCTCTCCTTCACCTTGGGATAGGCGGGGGCGGCGCTCACGAAGAAGCCGGCGAGGTACTCGCCCGAGAGGACCTTCTCCAGCTGGGTTCCGGAGGACGACTCGGCCTTGCCGTAGGGCAGCAGCTTCTCCAGCGTCGACCAGGCTTCGGGACGGTTCTCGGTGAAGGCGTGGGAGACCGAGAACCCGAACGAGCCGGTCACGTCACGGGTGGTGATCTTGCCCTTGTACTTGCCGGGATCCTTGGCCACGATGTCGGCCAGCGACTTCAGACCGGTGGGCTTCCCCTTGACGAGCGAGGAGTTGTAGATGATGGACAGCGGGTCCATCGACATCGCGTAGACGTTCGGCAGCAGCGTGGCGTTCGCGGGGAGCTTGGCCACCTCGGGCGACTTGTAGGGCAGCAGCGTTCCGGAGCGGTCGGCGAAGTCGGCCCACGCCTGCGAGGCGTTGGACACCAGGACGTCCGCCGGGGAGCCGTTGGTGGCCTGCTCGCTGAGAACCCGCTGGAAGACCTCGTCGCTGTCGAGGTTGTTCGCGTCGATCTTCTTGACCCAGGGGTACTTCTTCTTGAAGTCGCGGAAGATCGGGGCCCAGTTCTCCTGGTCCGTGTTGGAGTAGATGGTGAGGGCGCCACCCTCCTTCTTCGACGCCGCGATGATGTCCTTGTACGCGGCCGGGTAGTACGAAGGCGCCTTGCCGGACTCGATGACGTTGTTGGCGCCCGGCTCGTCGTCTCCGGATCCGCAGGCGGCGACCAGAACGAGGGACGCCACGGCGCCGAGCGCGAGAGCGTTCCTGGTCCAGCGGCGGGTTGCATCCGCCACGGTCCGGCCGGCGTCCAGTGCGGTTCTGCGGGGGTTTACGGTCATGCTCTTCCTCCTTGAAGAGACCCGGCGTGCGCCTCGGGTGCCGCAAACAGTGACGGTTATAACCTATGACGTCAACCCTTTAGGAAAGATCCGATGGCCACCTGGCACCAAAGCGTCCTGAGGAAAGGGCATGCATCGCCGTCATCAAGCACTCCCTCACACCCCACCAAGTAGGATGCGCGGTTGTGGGGTCAACGACGACTCGGTAGGTTATAACCATGGACGCCAGAGGGGGCCGTATGTCGCAGCCAGTTGAGACTTTCGAGACGAAGAGCGACTTCGCCTACCGCCAGGTCCGCGACCGGATCCTCTCCGGGGAACTGGGACCCGGCTCGGTGATCCAACAGCGCGAGCTCGCGAGCTTCATCGGCATCAGCACCACACCGCTACGTGAGGCACTCCGCCGCCTCAAGAGCGAGGGGCTCGTCGAGTTGGACGCCCACCGGGATGCCCGGGTCTCACCCTTGCGGGCCGAGGAGGCGCGCGACCTGCTGGAGATCCGACGGTCCCTGGACCCGCTGGCCGCCTCACTCGCGGCCGAACGGCGCACCAACGCCGACATCCAGGCCATCCGAGCCGCGGCGGAGGGGCTGGCCCCGCTCCACCCGCATCCGAGCGTCGAGCAATTGGTGGCGCATCGCCGCTTCCACGCCGCGATCTATATGGCGTCCCACAACGACCTGCTGATCGGGACTCTGGAGGCACTGTGGGACAAAGCGGACCGCTATCGTCTCCTCGCGCTCCGCACGGATCCTGGCCAGAACGCCCGCGATCAGAAGGCCGAGGAGCACGAGGCGCTCGTCGAATGTGTCGCTCTCGGTGATGGCGCGGGCGCCGCGGAGATCATGCGGAAGCACATCGACACGAGCCTCGGAGCAACGGCCGTATGGCGACTCGGCCACGCCGAGCGCGCCGACCGAAGCTGACATGGTCCTGGCGACAGCCAGCGGCGCCATCACGAAGGAAGTCCGGCGCCCGTCGCGGCTTCACACGACACCTTGGAGTTGCAGTGCGCACAACCTCTCCCATCGCCACCGCCGACCTCGCTGACAAGCACCAGGACCAACTCCGAGTCTGTGAGGTGCAGTTCAACTCCTATGGCGCGGTGCACTCCTTCGCCGGACCGGTCCGGACCGTCTCCTGTCCCGGTGACAACGCCCTGCTGCACGAATTGCTCCGCACCCCCGGGGAGGGTTGTGTCGTCGTCGTCGACGGCGGGGCCTCGCTACGGTCCGCGCTCCTCGGTGATCTGATGGCCGAGCGGGCACGTGACAACGGGTGGGCCGGTGTGGTCGTGTACGGGGCCATCCGCGACAGTGCCGTCCTCGCCGGCATGCACATAGGTGTCCAGGCCCTCGGCACCAGCCCTCGTAAGAGCGGGAAAGCCGGCGCCGGTGCCGTCGACATACCCCTGTCGTTCGGCGGCGTCACCTTCACCACCGGCGACATCCTGCACGCCGACCAGGACGGTGTTGTCCTCCTGCCGACTACCTGATATCGGCGAGAGGCCGCCCCGAGCCCTTCAAGGGTCGGCGCCGCGAACGCCGTCGCCCGCCGGCGCATCAGCTCAGTTGCCGTAGGTGTAGAACCCGCGTCCACTTTTACGGCCGAGATGTCCGGCGGCGACCATCCGGCGCAGCAGAGCGGGGGGCGCGTACAGCGGCTCCTTGTACTCCTCGTACATCGACTCAGCGATGGCTTGAGCCGTGTCCAGACCGATGAGGTCGAGCAGGCGGAGCGGACCCATCGGGTGGGCGCAGCCCAACTCCATGCCCTGGTCGATGTCGTCGGGGCGCGCGCCGCCGGACGCCACCATGCGGACCGCGCCGAGCAGATAGGGGACCAGCAGGGCGTTGACGACGAACCCGGCTCGGTCGACTGCCCGGACGGTCGCCTTGCCGAGCTGCTCCGCGAAGGCACCCGTACGCCGTTCGGTGTCCGCGCTGGTGGTGAGGGCCGGAATCAGTTCGACCAGCCGCTGCACCGGCACGGGATTGAAGAAGTGCATGCCGATGACCTGTTCGGGGCGTTCGGTGGCGACGGCGAGGTCCACGATGGGGATGGAGGAGGTGTTCGTGGCGAGAATCGCTGCGGGGTCCTCGACGACCTTGTCCAGGGAACGGAGGACGTCGGCCTTTATGTCACGGTTCTCGGCGACGGCCTCGACAACAAACTGACGGTCGGCCAGATCGCCGAGATCGTGGGTGAAGGAGAGTCGGGCAAGGGCCTGGTCACGCTGGTCCTCAGTGAGCTTCGCCCGCTCGACTCCTCGGTCGAGAGAGTAAGCGACCCGGCGACGACCAGCCTCGGCCGCGTCGGACGTGGCTTCGGCGACGCGGACGTCAAGGCCGGCCAGGGAGGCGACCTGGGCGATGCCGGAGCCCATGAGGCCGCAGCCGACGACTCCGAGCCGGGTGATGGAATCCATGGAGGGTCCTCTCAGACGTTGACGGCGATACCGGCCCCCGGCCTCGATGAAGCCGTCGGCGATCCGCTGGAGCGAGCACATGCGGATGGCATCCATCGACAAGCAAAGATGTACTTCCCGCTGACCTCAGCACCTTTGAGGGCAGCGCAGTTGGGAGGGCTTCTCCCGTTCGGTGGCCCGGGGGCGGTACGACGATCGGAGGTGTTCCGGAAGAAATAGTAGGACGTCCTACTACCCTGCCGAGTGTGAGGTGGTACACAGACGTCGGTACGTCCCTACCACCTCACTGCCCACTGCCCAGAGCGGACGCCCCTCAGTGCTCGTCGGTGTCCATCGCTATCTCGGTGCGACTGCCGGACCACTCGGTGTGGAAGACGCCTTGCCTGTCGACGCGGCGATAGGTATGGGCCCCGAAGAAGTCTCGCTGGCCCTGGATGAGTGCGGCAGGGAGCCGTTCGGCCGCCAAGGAGTCGTAGTAGCTGAGTGCCGCGCCGAACCCGGGGGCCGGTACGCCGGAAAGTGCCGCCGTCGCGACGACGCGGCGCCACGCCTCCTCGCCTTCGGTGACGGCCCGTGCGAAGTACGGTGCTTCGAGCAGTGTGGCGATGTCCGGGGTCTCCGTGTACGCCTCCGCGATTCGGTTGAGGAAGCGTGCCCGGATGATGCAGCCACCCCGCCAGATCCTGGCGATCTGGTCCTTGCGAATGTTCCAGCCGTACTTCTCGGCCCCGGCGACGATGGCGTCGAAGCCCTGTGCGTAGGCGACGACCTTGGAGGCGTAGAGGGCCGCGGCCACGTCTTGCGCGAAGGTGTCGTCGGCCTTCTGCACTTCGGGTCGTGAGGCAATTACCCGCCGGACCGCCGCCCGCTGCGCCGACCTCCCGGAGACAGAACGGGCGAAGACCGCTTCCGCGATGCCGCCCACGGGGACGCCGAGGTCAAGAGCGTTCTGCACCGTCCATACCCCGGTGCCCTTCGACCCCGCCTGGTCCAGCACCACGTCGACGAACGGCTGTCCGGTGGCCGGGTCGACTTGGCGGAGTATCTCGGCTGTGATCTCGATCAGGTACGACTCCAGCGGTCCCTTGTTCCACTCGGCGAAGACGTCCGCGATCGCGTGCGGCTGCAGACCGCCCACCGTGCGCAGCAGGTCGTACGCCTCGCCGATCAACTGCATGTCGGCGTACTCGATGCCGTTGTGGATCATCTTCACGAAGTGGCCGGCGCCGTCCGTGCCCACGTGGGTGACGCAGGGCTCGCCCTCGGCGACGGCCGCGATGGAGGCGACGACGGGTCCGAGGGTCCGGTAGGACTCCGCCGAGCCGCCGGGCATGATCGAAGGGCCGTTGAGAGCGCCCTCTTCGCCGCCGGAGATGCCGGCGCCCACGAAGTGGACGCCGGTGGGGGCGAGCCGCTTCTCGCGGGCGATCGTGTCCTGGAAGTTCGCGTTGCCGCCGTCGACGATGATGTCTCCGGGTTCGAAGCGTTCGGCGAGCTGGTCGATGACCGCGTCGGTGCCCGCTCCGGCCTGCACCATGACGATGGCGGTGCGCGGCCGGGCCAGCGAGGCGACGAAGTCGTCGATCGACGCGGCGGCGATGAGTCCCGCCTCCGGGTGCCGGCTGACAAGCTCTTCGGTGCGTTGCCGCGTGCGGTTGTACACGGCGACGGTGTTGCCCTCACGGGAAGCGAGGTTGCGCGCCAGGTTCGACCCCATCACCGCCAACCCCACGACGCCGATGTTGGCGGTTGCTCGGGTGTTCATCCGTACCTCTTTCGTTCAGTGCGATGTGTTCAGAAGGCGAGCAGGACCTTGCCGGAGACAGAGGAGTCAGCGGCAACGGTGAGTGCCTTCAGCGTTTCGTCCACGGGGAAGGTGTGGGTGATGACCGGTTCGACCGCCAGGGAGCCGTCGGCAAGAGCCGGGATCACCTCGTCGATCTCGTCGTTGAAGCGGAACGAACCGACGAGGCGGACCTCCCGGGTGATGGCGTGGGCGATCGGCACGGGTTGGTCACCGTTGGGCAGCAGGCCGACCATGACCACGGTGCCGCCACGGGTAGCGCCCTTGACGGCGGAGGCCAGGCCTCGATGATTGCCTGAGGACTCGATCACCACGTCTGCGTCCACACCCGCGATACCCTCGCTGTCGCCCGCGTCGAGGGTGCGTGTCGCTCCCACCGCCCTCGCAATCTCGCGGGGCTTGGCGTGCAGGTCGACCGCCACGATCTCGGTGGCCCCGGACCGTTTCGCCACCGCGACAGCCAGGGTGCCGATGGGTCCGCTGCCGACGACCAGGACGCGCTTGCCGCGCAGGTCGCCTGCCTGGGACACGGCGTGCCAGGCGACGGCGGCGGGCTCGGCCAGGGCGGCGATGCGCAGGTCCAGGGCTTCCGGCAGCGCGCGGAGCATGACCGCAGGCAGCACGACCTCGCCGGCGAAGGCTCCCTCGGTGTGCGGGAATCGTGCGGCGGAGCCGAGGTAGCGCACTCCGGGCGAGAGGTTGGGGCGGTCGTCGGGGAAGCGGACGGTTGTTCGCTCCCGCCTCGCCGGATGCACGGTGACCCGGGTTCCGGCTGCGGGGCCGGTTCCGTCAGCCGCCGCTTGTACGACGGTTCCGGACACTTCGTGTCCCAGGATCATCGGTGCCCGCAGGACCGATTCACCCACGGCACCGTGCCGCCAATAGTGCAGGTCGGAGCCGCAGACACCGCCGTAGGCGACGGCGATCACCGCCTCGTCGGGCGCTGGTGTGCGCACGTCGACGTTCTGGATGCGGACGTCGCCGGCGCCATGTGCGACGACCGCCGTGGTGGTCATGGACATCGTGAAAGATTCCCTTCTCAGACGACGACCGTCATGCCGCCGTCGACGAAGACGACCTGGCCGTTGACATAGTCGGAAGCGCTGGACGCGAGCCAGACGGTAGGGCCGACCACGTCGGCCACCGTCCCCCAGCGCCGGGCCGGAGTACGGCCGAGAATCCAGGAATTGAAGTCCTCGTCGTCCACGAGGTTCTGCGTCATCTCGGTATGGATGTATCCGGGGGCGACCCCATTGATCTGGAGCCCTTCCCCGGCCCACTCGGCCGTCATGACCCGCGTGAGATTGCGCAGAGCACCCTTGGCCGCCGTGTACGGGCCGATGGTGGGGCGGGCCAGGTCGGTCTGGACCGAGCAGATGTTGATGATCTTCCCCGCGTGGCGCGGCAGCATCCGGCGCGCGACATGGCGACCCACCACGAAGGCGCCGGTGAGGTCGGTGTCGATCACCCGCCGCCAGTCGTCGAGGCTCACCTCGGTCAGGGGCTCCCGGTGCTGGACCCCGGCGTTGTTC
The DNA here is from genome assembly GCF_043201555.1 of Streptomyces sp. NPDC048288. Lineage (NCBI taxonomy): Bacteria > Bacillati > Actinomycetota > Actinomycetes > Kitasatosporales > Streptomycetaceae > Streptomyces > Streptomyces sp. NPDC048288. The sequence continues at coordinate 250,119 of NZ_JBICZD010000004.1, read as the reverse complement.
ACCAGGATGTCGATGGCCCCGATCCCGGACTCGACCGACTCGACGGCCTCCGCGACGGCGTTCTCGTCGACGATGTCGAACGCGCGGGCCGCGACCCGGTCGTCGCCGAACCGCCCGGCCAGTGACGTGCGGGTCTTCTCCAGGCGGACGGGGTCGACGCCGTTGAGGACGAGGGTCGCTCCGGCGTCCGCGAGCCCGGTCGCGATTCCCAGCCCGATGCCGCGACTCGATCCGGTGACCAGGGCGACCTTGCCGGTGAGGTCGAAGGGGGAGGACATGTTCGTGGTGGTCTTTCCTGTTCGCAGGGGTCGGTGGCAGCAGGGGGTCAGTAGAACTCGACGGTGTCGACCCGGTTGATCAGGTCGTGGCCGTCGAGGAGTCTGGTGGCGTTGGCGGCGAAGAGCTCGGCGATGAGGCGGTCCTCCGCGGCGTCGAGTGCGGCGGTGTGCGGGCTCACCAGGACACGGTTGTGGCCCCACAGAGGGCTGCGAGCCGGCAGAGGTTCGGTCTCGAAGACGTCCAGCGCGGCGAAGCCGACCCGGCCGGAATCGAGCGCGTCGAGCAGGGCGGCCTCGTCGACGACGCTGCCACGTCCGACATTGACCAGCGTGGCTCCGGGCCGAAGAGCGTCGAAGAACCGTTTGCCCACAAGGTGCTCGGTGGCATCGGTGCCGGGCAGGGTGTTCACCACCGCGTCGATCGTGGGCGCCACATCCGTGATGCGGTCGGGATGCACGACGGTCGTGACGCCTGGCACGCCGACGTCTCTTCTGCTCGTGCCGATGACGGTGGCTCCCAGCGCGTGCAGTGCCTCGGCGACCTTACGACCGATCCCACCGAGTCCGAGCAGCAGAACGGTCTGCCGGTGCACCTGTCCCATGGTCCAGCGACCGCTCCATGTGTGGTCGCGCTGCTGGCGGTTGAGGCGGGGCAGGTCCTTGGCTCCCGCGAGCACACCGAAGACGGCGAACTCGGCGAGCGGCCGTCCGTGCACTCCGGCCGACGTGGTGAAGTGCACCCGTCGGAGTTCCGCATCGGTCAGCCCGGCCGCCTTGACCTGTCCGCCTCCGCCGGCCGCCATCGTATGCACCCAGCGCAGCCGTGGGTTGGCACGAACGGCACGGGCCAGTGCGCCCGGGTCCACGTCGGGGATCCCGTACAGGACGTCGGCGGAGTCGATGACGGCCTCGTATGACCGCTGCTGGTCCTCGGTCCGCCGCCAGTCCGGATCGCCGGCGAAGTCCGCAGGCCAGCGCATCGGTGGCAGGAGGTCCCGGTCGACGACGAGGTCGACCCGCGGTTCCAGTTCCTGGACGCGTGCGCGGTTCTCATCGGACAGCGGTGCGGCGACCGCGACCCGGAGCCGGTCCGGTCGGTCGGCCCGTCCGCTCATCGGGCAGCCGCATTCCGCAGGGCCTCGACCTCGGCGTCCAGCGCGGCCTCGCGGGCGACGATCTCCTCGACGCCCCTCAGCGCCTCTTCCGCGCGGTGCGGCGGGATGACGATGACACCGTCCCCGTCGGCGGCGACGATGTCGCCCGGATTCACGACGACGCCGCCGATCGCGACCGATTCACCGATGACGCCGGGACCGTTCTTGAAGGGGCCGGCCGGCGTGAGACCGCGGGCGAAGACCGGGACGCCGAGCTTCTCGATGATCGCCGCGTCTCGTACGTAGCCGTCGACGACCGCGCCGACGGCGCCGAACACCGCGAAACGCTGGGCCAGGTTGTCACCGATGATCGCGCGGCCGTCGTAGCCGAACGCGTTGATGACGAGGATGTCACCCGGGCGGATGTGGTCGAGGGCCTCGATCACGGCTTTGTTGTCGCCCGCGACGGTGAGCACCGGAAGGGCTGTGCCGACGGCCGTGGCGCCGTTCCAGACCGGCGCGATGCCGCCGTCGACGATGTTGAGGCGGTCGAGGGCGTCTCCGAGGTTGGCCACCGAGTGGGCACGGAAGCGATCGAGCACGTGTCCGTCGACGCGCTCCCATGCGGTGCTCGTACGCACGTTCTCCTGGGTCATCGCAGGTTCCTTCGGGTGTGTGGGCGTGGGGAGATCAGGGGCACCTCCACCGCAAAATGCGAAAGTTTTCGCGTTTTGATGTGAGCCAGTCTGCATCCATCGACCGCACAGCACAAGGGGTGCCGAACTGGCCGAATCAGGCCGCGCCAACCCCGCCAGGGCCGTGGAATCGGGGGTCACCTGGGCGCCGGAGCAGCAGGAGCGAAGGTGGAAGCGGGGTGAAACCGCGAGTTAATACAGAGTCAACACCACATCCTTGACCACCCCAGAATGCGAACCTATTCTCATTCGCGATTCAAGTCGCATCTTGGCTCTGGTGCCGTCCACCTGTCCTCCAGCCGGCCTCCCCCTCATGACCCACATCGTCGGGTGCATCTCGGCGCAGCAGCGATCGCTGTCAGCAGCTTCGCTCGGCGCACGACCCTCAGGACACCGTCCCCGGAGTCCGCGACACTGAAAGTGAACGCGTATGGCAACGTCAGATCAGCTCGGCATCCCATCGGACCGTCACGAGGGTGCGGCACACGAGCCCGGTGCGGCAGCCTTCGACACCGCCTCCGCCGACCACAAGGTCGTCCGCAAGGCCACCTTCGCGGGCTCCGTGGGCTCCTTCGTCGAGTGGTACGACTACGGCATCTACGGACTGCTCGTCACCTACCTCGCGATCAACATCATGGGCGAGGCGGACGCCGGAAACCTCTTCCTCACCAACGTCGGCTTCCTGATCAGCTTCATCGCTCGCCCGTTCGGCAGTGTGATCTGCGGCTACCTCGGGGACAGGATCGGCCGCAAGGGGCTCCTCGCCACTCTCCTGGTGCTGATCTCCGCCGCCACCGCGGCCATCGGCCTCATCCCCTCGCACGCGGCGATCGGTGTCGGTGCGCCGGTCCTGCTCGTGCTCCTGAGGGTGCTGCAGGGCTTCTCCGCCGGCGGCGAGGTGGCCGGCGCCATGTCCTTCGTCGGTGAGTACGCGCCCAACGCGCGCCGCAACTTCATGATGAGCTTCATCGCCGTCGGCTCGTTCGTGGCCCTGATGTTCGGCAGCGCCTTCTCCGCGATCCTGATCACCACACTCGGCGACGACGCGATGACCTCCTGGGCCTGGCGGGTCCCGTTCCTGCTCGCCGTACCGCTCGGCTACATCGGCTTCTACATCCGCCGCCGTCTGGAGGAGACCCCGCACTTCGCGGCGCTGCGCGAACAGAACACCGTCGCACGCAACCCCCTCAAGGACACCTTCACCAACCCGCGCCACCTCAAGGCGATCGCGCTCACGATCTTCCTGCCCGCACTCAACGGACCGGGCTACTACCTGCTGTTCGCCTACATGCCGACCTACCTGAAGACCTCGCTCGGCGCGCACAACTTCTCGATGCTGCGGGCACTCATGGTCACCGCGTTCAGCCTGGTCGCCATCGTCATCTGCATCCCGGTCATGGCCCGTCTCTCGGACCGGCACGGCCGCAAGCCCGTACTGGCGGGCTCCGCGATCGCCATGGCGCTCGTCTCGTACCCGATGTTCAAGCTCATCACCACCGGGCAGTTCGGGCTCGCCTGCATCGGCACCGTCGTCCTGGCGATCGCCTTCTCCGGGCACGCGGCCGTGGTGCACACCATGCTGGCCGAGATGTTCCCGACCAGCGTGCGCTACTCCGCCTACAGCATCGGCTTCAGCATCTCGACGGTCATCTTCGGCGGCAGCGCCCCGCTGATCATGACTTCTCTGATCAAGTCGACCGGCTCCAACCTGATCCCGGCCTTCGCCGCCATCCTCACCGCGCTGATTACCCTGACCACCGTCGCCTTCCTGCGCGAGACCAAGGGCAGGCCCCTTGAGGCCCGCTGAGCCGCCCATCCCCACAACAGGAGCAACTCTCATGGGTATCAACTCCGTAGCAGTCGTCGCAGACCTCGGCGAGAGCTTCGGCAACTACACCATCGGCGACGACGGCGCCCTGCTCGGCCTTGTCACCTCGTCGAACATCGCCTGCGGCTTCCACGCCGGCGACCCGCGCATCATGGACCGGACCGTCAAGGACTGCGTCGAGCGCGGCATCGAACTGGGCGCCCACCCCGGCTACCCCGACCTGGTCGGCTTCGGCCGCCGGCTCATCGAGGCGACCGAGGAGGAGATCCGTACCGACGTCCTCTACCAGCTCGGCGCCCTGGACGCGTTCGCCCGGGTGCACGGCGGCACCATCAGCCATGTCGCCCCGCACGGCCGGATGGGCTCGATCGCCCAGACCGACGCCAGGCACGCCCGGGCCATCACCGACGCGATCGCCGCGTACAACAAGGACTACGTCGTCATCTGTCAGCGCGGCCTGCTCGCCGAGGAGTCCCGCAAGCGCGGCCTGGAGGTCGGCTACGTCTTCCTCGCGGACCGGGGTTACGGCGACGACGGCATGCCCGTCTCCCGCTCGCGCCCGGACGGGCTGATCCACGACCCCGAGCTGATCGGCGAGCGGTCCGCGCAGGTCGTACGGGAGGGCACGGTCCGCTCGGTGGACGGCAACGTGGTCCCGCTCGGCCACGACGCCGACGTCCTGCTGCTGCACGGCGACCATCCGTCCGTCCTGGCCAACGGCACCGCGCTGCGCGCCGCGCTCGCCGCCGAGGGCATCCGGGTCGCCGGTCTGCGCGAGGTCCTGGCAGAAAAGGCAGAAAAGGCGGAGAAGACGGAGAAGGCGGAGGCCGCGCTCGCCGGCTGAGGCGGAGCGCATGAGCCGATGACCACAGCACAGTACGGCGCCATCACCGTCGAGCCCTTCGGGGACTCGGCGGCGATGGTGACCATCCCCCACACCGACCAAGCTGTCCGCAGGGCGGGGATCGTCGCGTTCCGCGACCGCTTCCTGGCCCATCGCCCGGACGGGGTGCTCGATGTCGTCTCCGGCCTCGAATCCCTGCTCATCGAGTACGACCCCCTGGTCACGGCGCTGGAACACGTGGAGTACGCGGCCCGACTGGTGGCGCGGTGGGCACCCCCGCCCGTGGACGACCCGGCCGCCCCCGCACGACGGGTCCGGACGTTCGCCGTCCCCGTGGTCTTCGACGACGAGCACGGCCCCGATCTGGCGTCCGTCGCCGAGGAGTTGTGCCTGTCCCCCGCCGAGGTGGTCGAGGCGATCGCCGGATCCACCTTCACCATCAGCCTGCTCGGTGCCGCGATGGCGCCGATGATGGACGGTCTGCGGGTGCCGAGACCCGTACGCCGTCGGGCCGAGCCGCGCACCGACGTCGCACCCGGCGCCGTCATGATCGCCGGCACCAACGCGATCATCCAGCCGTTCCCCGGTCCGACCGGCTGGCGCGTGGTGGGCCGCACGCCGCGCACCATCGTCGACATCTCCCGCCCGGAACCCGTCTCGTTCGGCACGGGCGACGTCGTGCGTTTCGTCCCGGTCACCCGGGCGGAGGCCGAGGCACTGGGCTCCGGACTGCTGATGCCGGTCACGGAGGTGGCCGTATGAGGACGGTGGCACTCGACTTCACCCGCACCGGCTGGCTCACCACCTTCCAGGACCTTGGCCGCAGCGGTACGGAACAACGCGGTGTGCCGACCGGAGGAGCCGCCGACCAGCACTCGGCCGTGGTGGCGAACCTGCTCGTCGGCAACCGCCGTGACGCGACCCTGATCGAGAGCCTGGGCGGCGAGCTGGCGTTCGTACCCGATGCCGACGTCCTGATCGCCGTCACCGGCACCCCTGCCGAGGTCACCGTCGCCGGCTCGCCCTCCGACAGCTGGTCGCCGCTGGTGGTGCCCGCGGGCCACGAGGTGCGGGTCCGCGGGGACATGAGCCGGGGCACCCGCACCTATCTGGCCGTGAACGGGACGGCCGACGCCGAGACCCTGCTGGGCAGTGCGGCCCCGGACCCCCGTATGGGGTTCGGTCAGGCACTCGTACGGGGATCGCGGATCCTGGTGCGGACGGAGTTCCGCGGTTTCGCCCGACGCCTGTTCGAGGCGCCCCTGTTCAGGCTGCCGGTTCCCGTCCCACGTTTCGACCACGGCGCCTGGGTTGTCGATGTCGTCGCCACTCACGGCATGCGGTCGATCGCCGGCATCCGCGAACTGATCGAGGAGTCGGTCTACGTGGTCACCCCCCGCTCCGACCACGTCGGGCTGCGACTCGCCGGGCCGGTCCGGCACCCGGAGACCGACACGGAAATCGTGTCGCACGGCGTGCCCGTCGGGGCGCTGCAGATCCCGCACGCGGACGAGTTGATCGTCCTCGGCCGCTACCGGAGCCTGACCGCGGGCTATCCCATCGTGGGCGTTGCCTCCCGGGCGTCGCTGCCTCTGCTGGGTCAGGCCGGGCCGGGACGCGAGCTGCGTTTCCGGTGGGTCGACCGCGAGACCTCGGTACGGCGCCAAGCCCGCGTCGAGACCGGGCTCCGCACGTTGGGGCGGGCGACAGCGGAGGCGTTCGGCGCAGTCGGCTTCACGGCGCCCTTGCTTCACACGAACTGAGAAATTATTCTCAGTTGTGACTGGCTTTTCAGATCCTCCGAGAACCGAGGATCACCGACGGAGTAGGAGGAACGGGTGATGACAACGCCCGGCGCGGTCGCGCTCATCACGGGAGCCGGCAGTGGAATGGGCCTGGAGATCGCGCGGCTCCTGGCCCGGGACGGCGCCCGCGTCGTGCTGCTCGGCCGCCGCCAGGAAGCGCTCGACTCCGTCGCCGACAAGATCCGCGCCGAGGGCGGGACCGCTCTCGCGCTCGCCGCGGACATCACCGGCGCGGACGACGTCCGGCGCGCCCTCGACCGCACGCGGGCCGAACTCGGCCCGGTCGACATCCTCGTGAACAACGCGGGCAGCGCCTCCTCGGTACTCAACCCGCAGTGGCTCCCGCACGAGGAGTGGCGCCAGGTCCTCGAAGTGAACCTCACCGCGGTCTTCCAGCTCACCCAGGCCGTCCTGCCCGACATGCTCGACCGCGGCACCGGGACGATCGTCACGGTCTCCTCTCTCGCCGCGGTCAACCCCAACCTGCTCGGCGGCGCCGCCTACGGCGCCGCCAAGGCCGGCGTCCGCAACTTCATGACCTTCCTGCACAACACCTTCCGCAACCAGGGTCTGCGCGCGATCACCGTGCTGCCCGGCGAGACGGACACCCCCATCCTCGACAACCGTGCCCGGCCCCCGGCCCCCGAGGAGCGTACGAACATGGTGCAGCCCGAGGACGTGGCCGAGGCCGTCCGGCTGGCCGTCGCCCTGCCCCAGCGGGTCGTGCTCCAGGAGATCGTCGTCGCCCCCACCCGGCAGCGCGACGTCTCCGCCGACCTGGAGACCAGCCGCTGGGCAGGCGCACCCGCCGAGCGCACACCGCAGGCCTGACCGACCCGCCGACAGGAGAAGCGCATGCCGCTCACCATCACCGCCCAGCCGCCGCTGTACGGCACCGCCAACGCCGTCGCCCGGATCGCCGCCGCCTCGCGCCGCGCCCAGCAGCCGCAGTCCCGTGGCGACCTCGTCTCCCTCGCCATGGGCGAACCCGACTTCGACACCCCGGAGAAGGTCACCGAGGCCGCCGCCGCCTCACTGCGCTCCGGACGCACCCACTACTCCCCGCTGCTCGGCGAGGCGTCCCTGCGGGAAGCGCTCGCGGCCAGGCTTTCGGCCATCGCCGGGGCGCCTGCCTCCGCCGCCGACGTTCTGATCACCCAGGGCGGCACCGCCGGGCTCTCGGCCTCGATCCTCGGCATCGTCAACCCCGGCGACAAGGTCGTCGTCCCCGACCCGACCTACTCCCTCTACGGCGACCTGGTCGCCATGGCAGGCGGCACCGTCGTGCCCGTACCGCTCGCGCCGGATCTGCACTGGGACCTCGACCGGCTCGCCGACGCCCTCACGGACGCCAAGCTCTTCGTCTTCTGCAACCCCGTCAACCCGACGGGCATCGTGCACAGTCGCGAGGAACTCGAAGCCCTCGCCGACCTGCTCGACGGCACGCCCACCCTGGTGATCTCCGACGAGGCGTACTCCGACCTCGACTACACCGGCCGCCCCTTCACCTCCGCGATCTGCGTCGAGGGCCTGCGCGAACGCACGGTCTACTGCCAGACCTTCTCCAAGAGCTACGCCATGACCGGCTGGCGCGTCGGCTACCTCTGGGGACCCGCGCCGGTCATCCAGGCCGCGGCGCGAGTCCACAACACCTTCAACGGCTCGGTGAACACCGTGGTCCAGGACGCCGCGCTCGCCGCGGTGGAGCACTGCGCCGAGGACGTCGCCCGGATGCGCGCCGCGTACGAGGAGCGCCGGGACATCATGCGCGACGCGCTGGCCGCCGTCCCCGGCCTCACCCTGAGCGCTCCGGAAGGCGCCTTCTACCAATTCCCCCGCTACGACCTCGACCTGCCGTCGGTGGAAGTCGTGGCGGCCTTGCGCTCGCACGGCGTCGCGGTGCGGCCCGGCAGCGAGTTCGGGGCCTGTGGGGAGAATCATCTACGCCTGTCGTACGCTGCCAGCCCGCGGTCCATCACCGAGGGGGTCCGCCGACTGGCGGACGGTCTCGCGGCACTGCGATGAGCTCTGTCCCGTACGCACCGAGGAGTCGCCCCATGCGCAGCGACACCGAGCGCAATCGCCGGCAGCTCATCAAGGCCGCCGCGCTGCTGTTCGAGAACTCGCCGACGCCGGTCAGCCTCGCCGAGATCGCCAAGCAGGCCGAGGTGTCCACCGCGACGGCCTACCGTCACTTCTCCTCCGTCGAGGAGATCCTGCACGCCTTCCGCGCCCAAGTCGGCTCCGATCTACGCGACTTCAGCGCCCAGCAGAGCAGCCGGGGGATGGCCAGACTCGAAGCGGTGTCGCGCCACTGGGTGTCCCTCGTCCTCGAACACGGCGGTGCGATGGCCCAGATGCGCTCGCACCGCGGTTACCTGGAGCGGCTGCGCGAAGGCACCGGCTATCTCACCCCGCAGGCCGAGGCACTGGCCGAGCCGCTGCGGCAGACCACCGAGGACCTCGGGCTCGGCGATCTCGGCGACGAAGCCCTCTACGTGTGGAACGTCCTGTTCGACCCTCGGGACATCCTCGACCTCATCAAGAGCGGACGCACCGAGGACGAGGCCGCCGCCCGTCTCGTATCCGCTCTGCGGGGCGCCTTGATCGGCTGGTCCGCGGCGGAGGCACGCAAGGAATAGCGGAATGACAGAGGACCGCGAGGGCTTCCGCCGAGCTGCCCGGAATCCCGTCAGGCAGCTTGACCGGTGGGCAGGACGGTGATGTGCGAGAGGTTCACCCGCGCGGGGAGGCCGGCGAGGAATCCGACGGTCTCGGCGATGTCCTTGGGCTCAAGACACGGCACCACGGCCTTGAAGCCCTCCGGGAAGGCCGGACCCCCGCTGTCGGCGACGTGGTCCTTCAGCTCGGTGTCGACGAGACCCGGCTCGATCACCGAGACCCGGACCCGCTGAGCACCGAGCTCGGCCCGGAGATTGTGGGAGAGGTGGGTGACGTACGCCTTGGTCCCGGCGTACACGGAGAAGGCCGGGAGCACCGAGGACGCGGCGACCGACGAGGTGTTGACGAGGTCGGCGACTCCGCGTTCCGCGGCGGCGCGCACGAGCTGGGGGGTGAACGCGGCGATGACGTTCGTCAGCCCGGTGACATTGAGGGCGATCTCACTGCGCCACGAACCTTCCGCGAGGGCCTCGGCGGGGGTGAAGAGCATGACGCCCGCGTTGTTGAAGAGCAGGTCGGCACCGCCCAGCTCGGCAGCGACCTGGTCTGCGGCCGACTGCACGGCCGCGGCATCGGTCACGTCGACGGCCAGAGCCAGGGCCTGGCCACCGTTCTTCTCGATCCTGGCGACCAGGTCGCCCAGGCGCTCTGCGCGCCGGGCCAGGACGACGACCTCGGCACCCAGTTCCGCCAGGTGCTCGGCCGACGCCGCGCCCATACCGCTGGAGGCTCCGGTGACGACCGCGACGCGGCCGGCCAGGGGACGGGGGGACATCTGCGTGGTCATGATGAACACCTTCCGGAAAGTACGAGGGACGGCGACTGCTGTCATGGATGGAGGAGGTGCGGACGTCACCGCACCTCCTCCATCCATGACAGCAGTCGCGCGCACCACATCGAGCGCCCGGACCGGCCCTGCCAGGACAGGCCCTCACGAGGCAGGTACTGGCCGGGCCACCCATGACACGGCAGGAGGAGTTCGGTCCCGCGACACTGGAGTCATGGACCGAAGCAGTGAGATCGCCGCGTTCCTGCGCTCCCGACGCGCCGGGCTGACCCCGGACCGGGCCGGGCTTCCCGCCGACGGGCGCACCCGCCGGGTGCCCGGTCTACGTCGCGACGAGGTGGCCCGGCTGGCCGGCGTCAGCACTGAGTACTACACCCGCCTCGAACAGGGCCGCGTCGGTTCCCCTTCGCCCGGAGTCGTCGAAGCCCTGGCACGCGCCCTCCAGCTCGACCCGTCCGAGCACGAGCACCTCACCAATCTGCTGGCGCGTCCTACGGCCGCACGCCGGGGCCCGGCCCCGCAGCAGCGGGTCAGGCCCGGCCTGTATCTGCAGCTGCAGACCCTCGACCATGTGCCCGCGTTCGTCCTGGGCCGCCGCGCCGATGTCCTCGCCTCCAACCGCCTCGCCCGCGAGATCCTCACCGACTTCGACGCTCTGCCGGCCCCGCGCCGCAACCTGGCCCGTTACTACCTGCTCGACCCCGAGGCCCGCGAACGGGTCGTCGACTGGGAGCAGGTCGCCGCAGAGACCGTCGCCACCCTTCGGCTCGAAGCCGGCCGCCACCCCCACGACCGGCGGCTCGCCGACCTCGTCGGCGAACTCATTCTCACATCACCCGAGTTCTCCACTTGGTGGAACGACCACCGGGTGCTGGGCCGCACCCACGGCTCCAAGTCCTACCGCCACCCCCTGGTGGGTGAACTCCAGTTCTCGTACGAGTCCTTCCGGCCTCTCGGCGACCCCGACCAGACCCTGTGCGTCTACAACGCCGAACCGGACTCCCCCACCGCCCACGCCCTCCGGCTCCTGAGCGCCTGAGCATCTGTCACCGGACTGCCCGGCTGACCGGCTGCGGTCGGGTCGGGCGCCGTACTTCGGTCAGCCGTAGCGTCGCAGCAGTCCGTCCACGTACGCCTCCAGTCGTTCTGCCAGCACCTCGGACGTCAGATCGTCCCGTCCCAGATCACGCCAGGGTCCGGCCAGTTTCGCCGCGTCGGGGCTGTAATGCAGGGCGTCGAGCAGCCGCCAGTACAGGTGGTCGGGGTCGTCGGCGAGGTCCCGGCCGCCGTGTGCCTCGTACCGCTCGCGGAAGTCCAGCCCGTGCGCCGGCCCGTGCAGCAGCGCGAGCGCGGTCGAGCAGTGCGCGACGTCCAGGTCGGCAGGTCCCCACGAGGTCTCGACCCAGTCCACGACACCGGTGATCCGCAGCTCGGGTCCGGTTCCCGTGAAGAGCACGTTCCCGGGGTGGAAGTCACGGTGCAGAAAGCAGCCGTCGTACGGCGGCGGGTCGCGACGGATCACGTCCACGGCCCGTTCCCACAGGGGGCCGTCGGGGGTACGGACGCGCTCCGCGGACGTCCACGCCTGGTAGGTGCGCGGTCTTGCGGCCGGTACGACGCCGTGGACGCGGACGAGCTGGGAAGCGAGCAGGTCGAGGCGCCGGTCGAGGTCGTCCTCGTCCACCCGGACGCGGCCGGGCAGCGCGGACATCAACAGGGTGGGGTGGTCGCAGTGTTCGGCGCCGGCGTCCACGGCGACGATACCGGGCGCGGGGATGCCTTCCTCGCCCGCGAGCAGGGTCAGGACGGATGCCTCGCGGGTCAGCAGCCCGGGTCCGTGGTGGCGGAAGAACGGCTTCACGAAGGTGCGTTGCACCAGGTCCGTGCCGTCGTCGAGGGTGAGCCGGCGCATCTGGGAGCTCCAGCCGCCGGACAGGAGGCGGGAGTCGGTGACCGAGCGGCCGTGGCCGAGCTGTTCGGCCACCCACGCGCGCGTCGCCGTCCAGCCGTGATCAGGGAGGCCGGTGAGCAGCGCCGCCACGAACCTTCGCCGGTCCTCGCCGTGATCGCGGAACCACATGCCCAGCCGGTGCCGGGCGTCCGGAAGGTCGAACCGGGTGTACTGGGCGCGCGTGGTCAGCGCGTCCTGTACGGCCTCGGTCACGGCGGGCGGGATCACCGTGTCCGTGCCCGGCACGGCGAGCACCGCGCGGCTCTCGTACGCCCTCAGCACCTCGAGCGCGGGTGCGTCACGCCAGCTGTCCGGCTGCCGGATGATCCCGCTGAACCGGCCGTTCCCGTCCCCGAAGGGCACGTCCCACGCTTCGGCGGTGTACACGGCGGGTGCGCACAGCCCCAGGGCGGCCACCCGATCGCCGTAGTGCCGGGCGAGATCGGCCACCGTCTGCCCGCTCATGCTGAATCCCACCAGGACCAGCGGACCGTCCGCCCCCGCGTACGCGTCGATCACCGCCACGGCCTGCTCGAACCGTCGCCGCAGGCTCAACTCGTCCAGTCTGCCGGTGCTTTCGCCGTGCCCGGAGAAGTCGAAGGCGATCCCGCGACAGCCGTGGGCCACGAACTCCCGCACCAGCGGCAGCAGTCGCTCCGTGCTGCTGGTGCCCGCGCCATGCAGCACCACGGCGGTGATCCCGCCCGGATCACCGCCGTACACACCACTGAGTCGTTCGCCGTCGTGGCCGTGCGCGAAGTCGAGGAGCATGCGGCCCATTCACTCACGCCGTGGCGGCCGGCCCACGCGCAGCGCGGTCTGTGCCGGTCCCGGGGTCGGCGGGCCGGCGTGGAAATGGTGAGGACGTCCGGTATCCGGACCTGTCAGTGTGTGCCGTTAGAGTCATCGACAGCAGAACTCACAACCGAATCACAGCAATGGGTGGGGACTCATGAAGCTGAAGTACACCGCTGCCTGGGTGGGGTTCACGGCGGCGGCGACGGTCGCGGTGTCCGCGTGCGGCTCCGGCGGGGTGAAGACGGCCACCTCGGCCGTGGACAGCGCGGACAAGATCATGGCGGTGCTCTCGCACGCGACCGACCGGACCGACAGGCTCGGCTCGGCCGAGGTCAGGATGAGCACCGACATGGGCACGGGCACGCCGGTCACCCTGGACGGCACCTACTCCTGGGGAGACGGCCTGGCGATGGATGTCCTGATGGACACCAAGGCCGCGAACATGCAGGCGCTCCAGCACAAGGCGACGATCCGGACGCTGTTCGTGAAGGGTGCCTACTACTACAACGTCGACCCCCAGCCCTCCGGCCCCCTCAAGGGCAAGCAGTGGATGAAGGTCGACGCGTCGGCGCTCTTCGGCGACAAGGGCGCCCAGGACTTCGACGGGAACGCCGGAGGCAACCCGGCGGCGACGCTTCAGGCCCTCAAGTACGCCAAGGACGTGAAGGACCTCGGCAAGGAGACCGTCGACGGGCAGAGCACGACCCACTACCGGGCCGTCGTCCATCAGGCGGAACTGGGGAAGTACAAGGACGCCTTCAGCAGCGACGGCATGAAGACGCTGACCGGCGGCGCCGATTCGGTGACGATGGACGTGTGGATCGGTGCCAAGGACCTCCCGGTCCGGCTGCAGGACGACTTCGGCAAGGCGACCGTGACCATGGACTTCGAGAAGTTCGGCGCCACCGCCCCGGTGAAGGCGCCGCCGGCCGCCCAGACCGCCGACCTCACCCAGAGGATCAAGGACGCCCGCAGCCGGCAGGGCTGACCGCAGGCACACCGGTGCCCCGCCGCTCCGCGGGGAGGCGGGGCACCGGACGTCCGCACCGGAACGGGGATCGTGGACCGTTCCACCGAGGCTGATGCAGGAGCAGAGGGAGGCCGCACGTGAGTACCGCCGACGCGGCTTCGCCGGGCAGCCTCGCGGACTGGATCGACGCGTTGTTCCGCATCGTACGGCGGGACAACCCGACGAAACGGCACCTCGAAGCGCTCGCCCAGTACTTCGACGTCCCCGTCGCCTACTTCTTCGACGACGACCAGGGTGCCGCCATCGCCAGGGAGCTGGAGCTGCCGGGGGCCCTGCGGGACGCCGGGGTGCGGAGTGTGGCGCTGCGGGCGGTGAACCTCTCGCCCGAGGGCGTGAACACGATCAGCGACACGATCGACGTCCTGGCCCGGCGGGAGGGCGCGGGCGGCGCCCGCGGCGACGGCGGACCGCCCGGTGAGACGGTGGCGGCGCGGTGGTCACGGCCGGCAGTGCCGCCGTGGACATGGTCCTTGTTGGGATGTGCAACGGAGCTTCTCTTGTGCTGAAGTCCGGCAGGCGGGACCGGATACAGTGCGCGAGACGGCAGCCAGGTCAGGGAGGGACAGCGTGACGGACACCAGCAGTACCCGGCCCGCCGAGGGCGAGGCGCAGGCGCCGCGGCGGAGCCGACTGGCCCGCCTGATGCGCTACCTCCCGCTGATCGCCCCCGTCCTGCTGTGGGCCGTGCCCTGCGGGGTGCTCCTGTACACCGGCCAGCACTGGCCGCTGCCCGTCACGGCGGCCGGCACCGCCCTGTTCGTCCTCGGTCTCGCCGGTATGCCGCTCGCGATGGTGCGCGGTCACGGCCGGCGTCAGCAGGACCGGGCGGCGATCGCCGGTGACACCCTGCTGGGCGCGAGCTGGGTGCTGTTCACCTGGTCCGTGCTGCTCGGCGTCCTCCTGCGGCTCGCCCTGACCATGGCCGGCGTCGGCGGGAGCCAGGACCGTGCCCGCATCGTCACCTGGGCCGTCCTCGGCGCCACCGCAGTCCTGCTCGCCTGGGGATACGCCGAGGCCCGCCGGGTGCCGCGCGTACGCCGGCTCGACGTGGAACTCCCGCGTCTGGGTGCCGGGTTGGACGGCCTTCGGGTCGCCCTGATCACCGACACCCACTACGGCCCGCTCGATCGCGCCCGCTGGTCGGCACGCGTGTGCGAGACGGTGAACACCCTGGAGGCGGATGTGGTCTGCCACACCGGCGACATCGCGGACGGCACGGCCGAACGCCGCCGCGCCCAGGCCGCCCCGCTCGGTACCGTGCGGGCCACCCGGGCCCGGGTCTACGTCACCGGCAACCACGAGTACTACAGCGAGGCCCAGGGCTGGGTCGACCTGATGGACGAACTGGGCTGGGAGCCGCTGCGCAACCGCCATCTGCTGCTCGAACGCGGCGGCGACACCCTCGTGGTCGCCGGCGTGGACGACGTCACCGCCGAGTCCTCCGGCCTGGCCGGGCACCGCGCCCACCTCGCCGGAGCCCTGGACGGCGCCGACCCCGACCTGCCCGTCCTGCTCCTGGCACACCAGCCCAAGTTCGTCGACCGGGCGGCAGCCGCCGGCATCGACCTCCAGCTCTCCGGCCACACCCACGGCGGCCAGATCTGGCCCTTCCACCACCTGGTCCGCATCGACCAGCCCGTCGTGGCCGGCCTCAGCCGGCACGGCACCCGCACCCTCCTCTACACCAGCCGCGGCACCGGCTTCTGGGGCCCGCCGTTCCGCGTCTTCGCCCCCAGCGAGATCACCCTGCTCGTACTCCGCGCCCCGCACGCACGGGGAGAGTAGACGGACCGGGGTGCGGCTAGGAGCCCCCGCCCGCAGGAGAGACGAGGCCCGTCTCGTACGCGAGGACGACGGCCTGGACGCGGTCGCGCAGGTTCAGCTTGGACAGGATGCGGCCGATGTGGGTCTTGACCGTGGTCGGGCTGAGCAGCAGGCGGTCGGCGAGTTCGGCGTTGCTCAGTCCCGTCGCGAGCAGCCGGAGCACCTCCAGTTCGCGCGGGGTGAGGCTGGACAGGTCGCGGTGGAGGCCGGCCGGCCGGTCCTCCTCGCGCTGGGCGAAGCGTTCGATCAGCCGGCGGGTGATCACGGGGGCGAGCAGGGCGTCGCCGGACTGCA
The DNA here is from genome assembly GCF_043201555.1 of Streptomyces sp. NPDC048288. Lineage (NCBI taxonomy): Bacteria > Bacillati > Actinomycetota > Actinomycetes > Kitasatosporales > Streptomycetaceae > Streptomyces > Streptomyces sp. NPDC048288. The sequence goes on along the minus strand of NZ_JBICZD010000004.1, from coordinate 234,209 downwards.
CCAGGCGTACGGCGGCGACGAGATGCTCGGGGCTGACGTCCTTGAGCAGGAAGCCGCTGGCCCCGGCGGTGAGCGCGGCGTAGACGTAGTGGTCGAGGTCGTAGGTGGTCAGGATGATGACCCGGATGCCGGGCGGCCCGTCGTCGGCGAGGATCCGCCTGGTCGCCTCGATGCCGTCCATCCGCGGCATCCGGATGTCCATGAGCACGACGTCGGGCCGGGTGCGCCGGACCGCGGCGAGCGCCTCGGCCCCGTCGGCCGCCTCGGCCGTCACCTCGATGCCGTCCGCGGCCAGGATCATTCCGAAACCGGTGCGGACGAGGGCCTGGTCGTCGGCGATGACGGCGCGCAGCGCCGGCCGGTTCACTCCGTCCGCCACGGGACTCGGGCCGTGATCCGGTAGCCGCCGGCGAGGGTCGGACCGGCCGTGAGGTCACCGCCGTAGACCGCGAGCCGTTCGCGCAGCCCGATCAGCCCGCGCCCGTTGCCGTCCGCGCGAGGGGCGCCCCGGACGGCTCCGGTGTCGGTGACCTCGATCTCCAGCAGGTCACCGGTGTGCCTGACGGTGACGCGGGCCTCGGCGCCGGGCGCGTGCTTGATGGTGTTGGTGAGTGCCTCCTGTACGACGCGGTAGGCCGCGAGGTCCACTCCGGGCGGCAGCGGGTCGGGTGGCAGTGACGTCGTGACGTCGACCGGTGTCCCGGCGGCCCGTACCCGCTCGATGAGGTCGTCGAGCTGGCCGAGGCCGGGCTGTGGTTCAAGGCCGTCGGCCGGGCCGTCGGCGGGGCGGCCGGGGTGACGGCCGGTGTCCGGGGCGGCCAACAGGCCCATCACATGCCGTAGTTCGGCCATCGCGGCCCGCCCGCCCGCCTCGACCGCGAGCAGGGCCGTCTTCGACCGCTCCGGTGCCGCGTCCATCACCTTGCGTGCCGCGCCCGCCTGGATGACCATCACGCTCACATTGTGGGTCACGACGTCGTGCAGTTCGGCGGCGATCCTGGCCCGTTCCTCCTCGACGGCCCGGCGCATGCTCTCCTCCTGGGCCTGCTGCAGGCGCGTGTACCGGTCGCGGCTGGCCGCCAGCCGCCGCTGCCAGACGCGGACGGTGCTGGCCAGCACCCCGGCGACCAGCAGTACGACCGCCGGGCTCGACCAGCCGGGCAGCACCGGATCCGTGTCCCGGAACGCGAGGCCGGCCAGCACGGCGGCGACGACCAGCCCGGCCGTCGCCTGCGCCCGGTGACGGCTGTACATGACGGCGCTGTAGGCACCGATGACACAGGTCAGCACGTTGATCCAGGAGGCGCCGTCGACCATGGCCAGCGTCGCGCCCATCACCACCGCGAAGGTGGTCAGGGGATACCGGCGCCGGACCGCCAGCGGCAGCGCGGACAGCACGACGAGCGGCGCGGGCGGGGCGGCGGGCCTGTCCTCCGTGACCCGCGGATCCGGGACCGGGACCGGGGGCGTCGTCGGACGCGGGACCGGCACCGTCCGCTCGGCCTGCCGGGACTCGGCCTTCGAGCTGAACCGGACCGGCCCGTCGCCGGGATAGCGGAACGCCACCACCAGCGCGACGGCGGTCAGCAGGACCGCCAGCACCACGTCGGCGCGTACCGCCCGCCGCGATCGCGGGGCGTCCCGCGCCTCCGACCGCAGCGCGTCGCGCAGTCGCCGATGCCAGCCTCGCCGGTCCTCCGTCTCCACCGGCTCATTGTGCGGTGCCCGACCGGTCTTCGCGTCCCCCTGAGCGGTCAACGCACCGTCTCTCAGGAGTACTTCGCAGGGAGGAGGCCGCGGGCCGCTCCTTCGCGGGGAGGCCCGGATGTCGGTGCCGCGGCGGACGCGCCCCACCGGGCCACGGCCCTACCGTCGCTGGGCCGGCGCATCCAGCTCGTACAGACCATCTCTCTCGACCGCAAGGGACGGACCACACCCATGACTCACGTGATCGAACTGGCGGGCGTGGCGAAGCGCTACGACAGCGCCGGAGCGCCCGCGCTCGGACCGCTGGACCTCGTCGTCGCCCAGGGCGAGGCGCTGGCCGTGACCGGCCCCTCCGGCAGCGGAAAATCCACGCTGCTGAACCTGGTGGCCGGCCTCGACAAGCCGACCGAAGGCGCCGTGACCGTGGCCGGGCAGCGGATCGACGGGCTGAGCGAGCACGCGCTGGCCCGGTTCCGCCGCGAGCGGATCGGCATGGTCTTCCAGTTCTTCAACCTGCTCGACGACCTCACCGTCGCCGACAACATCCAGCTGCCCGCCCAGCTGACCGGGACCGCGCGGCGCCAGGCGGCGGCCCGCGCCGGCGAGCTCATGGAACTGCTGGGCATCGCCAGGCACGCCCGCGCCTACCCGGGCCGGCTGTCCGGCGGCGAGCGCCAACGGGTCGCGGTCGCCCGGGCGTTGGTCAACCGGCCGGCGCTGCTGCTCGCCGACGAACCGACCGGCGCGCTCGACACCGCCTCGGGCCACGACGTACGGGAGCTGCTGGTGGAGCTGCACCGCGGCGGGCAGACCGTCGTGCTGGTCACGCACGACATGGCGCTGGCGGCGGCGTGCGCGAGCCGTACCATCCGGCTGGTCGACGGCCGTCTCTCCCTCGACTCCCGTGCGGAGGCGGTCCGATGAGACTCCTCGGCACCGGCGCGCTCGGCCGGGTCGTACGCTCCGGGGTGGGCCGGCGCCGGGTGCAGACGGTGGTGATCGCCGTGGCCACCATGATGGCCGTCGCCGCGGCCGTGATCGCCGGGTCGCTCCTCGTCGCCTCCAACGCCCCCTTCGACCACGCCTTCGCGAAGCAGCACGGCGCGCATGTCACCGCGCAGTTCGATCCGGGCAAGGTGAGTGCGGCGCGACTGAGGGCGACACGGCGGCTGGACGGCGTCACCGCGAGCGCGGGGCCGTTTCCGACGACGACCGTCAGCCCGGTGGATCCGGGCGGCGGGCATCTGCCGAAGGTGAGTCTGGTCGGACGGTCCGATCCGCACGGCGACGTCGACGACCTGGACCTGCGGTCCGGCCGGTGGGCCGCGCGGGAGGGCGAGGTCGTGCTCTCCGCTTCGTTCGAGGGCCCCGCTCTCCAGGTCGGGGACACCCTCAAGGCTTCTGACGCCGCCGGCAGCCCGACGCTGAAGGTCGTCGGCTTCGCGGTGTCGGTCAGCGAGACCGCCGACGCCTGGGCCACGCCGGGGCAGGTCGAGGCGCTGGCCTCGGAGGAGACACCGGTCACGAGCCAGATGCTCTACCGCTTCGACTCCGCGGGGACCAGGGCGCAGATCGCCGCCGACCGCGCGGAGCTCACCGCCGCCGTTCCGTCCGGGGCCCTGTCGGGCACCCGGTCCTACCTGGACACCAAGCGTGCCGCCGACGCGGGCGCGGCGGCGACCATCCCGTTCATGGTGGCCTTCGGCGTGCTGGGCATCGTGATGTCCGTGATCATCATCAGCAGTGTGGTCAGCGGCGCGGTCGGCACCGGCCTGCGCAGGATCGGCATCCTCAAGGCCGTCGGCTTCACCCCGCGCGAGGTCGTACGGGCCTATGTGGCCCAGGCGTTGATCCCGGCCGGCACCGGTATCGCGCTCGGGGTCGTGCTCGGCGACGTGCTGGCCGCGCCCCTGCTGGCGGACACCGGGCGGGCCTACGGCACCGCCTCGCTGACGGTGGCCTGGTGGGTGGATGTCGTGGTGCCGGCCGGCGCGCTGCTGGTCGTCGGGGTCGCGGCGCTGGTGCCCACGCTGCGGGCCGGACGGCTGCGCACGGCGGAGGCCATCGCGGTCGGCCGGGCACCGCGCACCGGGCGGGGTCAGTGGGCGCACCGGGCGGCCGGGCGGCTGCCGTTGCCGCGGCCGGTGACCTACGGCCTGGCCGGCCCCTTCACGCATCCGGTCCGTACGGCCGCGATGCTGCTCGCGGTGGCCTTCGGGACGGTCGCGGCGACCTTCGCGGTGGGACTGACCTCGTCCCTGAACGCGGTCGGCAGCGCGTCGGATCCCGAGGACCGCGCCGAGGTCACCGCCATCGCCGGCGGGCCGACCGTCGCGGGCGGCGCCCCGGGCGCGGTGCGCGGCCCGCGCCCCGAGAACGGGAACGACACTTCTCCGTCCGCCGACCCGGCGAAGATCCGCGCCGCCGTCGCGGCGCAGCCCGGCACCGCTTCGTACTACGGCATGTCCAAGAACTACGTCACCGTGGCGGGGATCTCCGGCTCGGTCCGGGCCACCCTCTACCAGGGCGACTCACGCCCCGGCAGCTACGAGATGATCTCCGGGCACTGGCTCACCGGCGCGGGGCAGGCCGTCGTCCCCACGGGTTTCCTGGAGCGGACCGGCACCAGGGTCGGCGATCCGGTCCGGGTGACCCTCGGCAAGGACACGGAGACCCTGAAGATCGTCGGCGAGGCCTTCGACACCTCCGACGACGGCCTGTCGGTCCACGCGGACCTCGCCAGTTTCGCCGGGGCCGAGCCCCAGGTCTTCCAGATCGAGGTGAAACCGGGCGTCTCCCCCGCCGCCTACGCCGAGAAGCTCCAGGCGGTCGTGGAGCCACTGGGCGGCGCTGTCATGGCCAACTCCTCCTCGCGGCAGGAGAACATGATCCTCCTCCTGGACGCGATCGCGGCGCTGCTCACCCTCATGCTGGTCTCCGTGGCCGGCCTCGGCGTGCTCAACTCCGTCGTCCTCGACACCCGCGAACGCGTCCACGACCTGGGCGTCTGCAAGGCACTCGGCATGTCGCCGCGGCAGACCGTGAGCCTGGTGCTCGCCTCCGTCGCCGGGATCGGCGTGCTCGGCGGACTGGTCGGGGTACCGCTCGGGTTCGCGCTGCACGGCTTCGTGCTGCCGGTGATGGGGCACGCGGCGGGCACGAACCTGCCGCCGTCGGTCCTCGATGTGTACGACGCTCCCCAACTGGTGCTGCTCGGGCTGGCCGGTGTCGCGATCGCCCTGCTGGGCGCCCTGCTCCCGGCCGGCTGGGCGGCCAGGGCCCGTACGGCGACGGCGCTGCGCACGGAGTAGGCCGCTCATGCCTTGACGGCGCCCGAGAGCATGCCGGAGATGAAGTGGCGTTGCAGGAAGAGGTGGAGGGCGACGACCGGCAGGGCGACGATGATCGAGGCGGCGGCCGGGAGGGAGTACTGGGTGGTGTGCTCGCTCTGGAAGAAGGCCAGGCCCAGCGGGGCGGCTGGTGGGGACGGGGATCCGCCCAAGGAGCCGCCAGTCCGAGGCACCGTCCAGCCAGGCCGCCTCGATGATGCCGACCGGTACCGAGCGGAAGAAGTTGCGCATCCAGAAGACGCCGAAGGCGAGGGGCAAGCCGTCTGACAGATGGTCAGCGCAGTACGGCCGCCAGCAGGTCGGTGCCCAGCGCCGTCAGGTCGGGCAGGTTGAGGGAGTAGCGGACGTAACGGCCGTCCCGCCGGGAGGTGAGCAGGCCCGCGCGGCGCAGGACGGCGAGGTGGCGGGAGACCTCCGGGGGTGAGAGCTCCCAGAAGTTGGCCAGTTCGCCGGTGGTGTGCGGGCCGCGGGCCAGCGTGCGCAGCAGCCGCAGCCGTACCGGATGCGCGAGCGCCTCCAGCCGGAGGGTGACCGTCTCCAGGGAGACCGGCTCCGTGGGACTCGGCTCGGCGACGGGGTACTGCACCACCGGATGCCAGCCGGGCGCGTGGACCGCGACCAGGTGCGGGCGGCCGAAGACGCTGGGGATGAAGGTGACCCCGGCGCCGCGGGCGGCGGTCGCCTTGTCCTGCACCTTGTCCACGACGATGCGGTCGCCGTCCGGTGCCAGGGTGACCGCGCCGGAGACCGAGGCGAGTGCGGCCCCGACGCCCTGGCGTCGGAGCAGTTCGTTCTTCAGGCGCAGATCGGTGGCGAGCTGCACCGCGACGCCCGCCCAGGCGCCGTCGAAGAACGCCTCGGCGCATTCTTCGAGCGTGTCGCGCACCCGCGCCCGCACCGTGGCCGGGTCAGCGAGCAGCCGTTCCGCGAAGGCCTCCTGCAGCGCGCCGCGGGCCTGGGCTAGGTCCAGGGCGCGCTCGCGGGCGGTGGTGTCGGTGAGCGGCGAGGCGCCGCGGAAGTGGACCCGGTTGCTGCCGCACGTGGTGACGAGCGCGGCGGTCACATACGTCTCGTCGTCGATCCGGTCCACGTCGTCCAGCTCCTCGGCGAGGGCCTGCCGGGGCCGCGCGGGGATCAGGAAGTCGGCCTGTGAGGAACGCCAGAGGAACTCCGCCTCCCGGAGCCGCTCGGCCAGTTCCGGCCGCAGCCCGGCCCAGACGTCCGCGGCCCAGCCGGCGAACTGCGGATGGTGACCGGGTTCGGCCAGCACGTGCAGCATCGCGGTCAGCTCGGCCAGCGGGGAGGCGGCGAACCGTACGCGCTCGGACGGCAGACCGCCGATGTCGATCCTCAGCGTCATTCCCCCATCATCACCGCGCGGGCACCCCGGCGACGGTGCCGATTGACGAAGAGCGTCAACCGACGTGCCCCGCCCGGCGGCCGGACGCACCGTCTGACGCCATGGAAACCCTCACGAGAGTCCGGCCCCGCGCCCTCGTCCGCGCCTCCGGCGGCCCCCGCTACACCGTCGCTCTGGCGGTGGACGCGCTCGGCACCGGCCTGCTGCGGCCCTTCCTGCTGCTCTACGGCGTGACGGTCCTCGGGCTGTCCGCTCCGGTCACCGGCACCGCCATGACGGTCGGCATCGTCGCGGGTCTGGTGTGCATGCCCGCGGTGGGCCGCTGGCTGGACCGGGGTGCGCGCAGCACGGTCGTGGCGGCGTCGATGCTGGTACGGGTGGTGGGCGTGGCGCTGTTGCCGGCCGCCCCGCCGGGACACGTCGGGCTGTTCGCGACGGCGGCGCTCTTCCTCGGCATCGGTAACCAGGCCTGGCCGGCCGCCCACGCCGCGCTGGTGGCCACGGTCGCCCACGGCCGGGAACGCGACACCGCCCTCGCGGCGGCCCGCGCCCTGCGCAACGCCGCTCTGGGTGTCGGAGCCCTCCTCGCCACCGCGTGCCTGGCGGGCGGCGCCGGCGGACTGCGGGCGCTCGCGGCCGTGACCGCGCTCGCCTACCTCGCCGCGGCCGCCCTGGCCTGGTCGGTCCATGTGGACGCGGATCCGGCCCAGGCCCCCCGGGCCGAGGACCGGGCCGGCGCGCCCGCGCCCCACATGCTCACGCTGCTGGCCGCCAACGTGGTCTACGTCTTCTGCCTCAACGTCCCCGAGGTCGCGCTCCCCCTGGTCCTGGTGACGCAGTTGCACGCGTCCACGATGTGGTCGGCGGCCGTCTTCGTGGCCAACACGGTGCTGGTCGTCACCCTGCAGGTGCCGGTCACCGTCCTCATGTCCCGCTTCTCCCGGCGGACCGTGCTGTCCCTCTCCGGTGTGGTGCTGGCGGTGTCCTACCTCGGCTTCCTCGCGGCCACCTCGCTGGGCCACGGCTGGGCCGTCCCGGCCGTCGCCGCGGTGTCCGTGGTCTGCACGATCGGCGAGATCGTCTACGCCGGCAGCGCCACCGCGCTCGTCACCGCGCTCGCCCCGGCCCCCGTCCTGGGACGCGCCCTCGCCCGCTTCCAGCTCTCCACGGGCTTCGGCCTCGCCGTCTCCCCCGCCGTCATCACCGCCCTCGCACCCCACGGCCCGACCGCCCTCTGGGGCACCCTGACCGGCGCCACGCTCGCCTCCGCCGCCGCCGTCGCCAGGGAGAAGGACCCGGCCGCGTGAGCCGCTGTTCACCGCCGGCGAATCACCCCCCGGGGCAGCGCACTTCGGATCATCGTGGAGGGATGGTCGAGGACGAGCTGGAGCGTCTGTTCGGTGCGGCCGGGTGCGCGGGCAGCGTGGCGGTAATGGACATCGACGGTCCTGGGCAGGTGGTGCTGTGCGCCGACGAGTGGATGGTCGCCGCGTCCACGTTCAAGATCGCGGTGGCGTTGGAGCTGTTCTGCCGGGGAGCCGAGGGGACCCTGGACCTGACGGAGCGGGTCCGTCTCGCCCCGTCGCAGGCCACACCGGGCGGGCAGGGCTTCTGCATCTTCGAGGACGAGGCCGAGGTGTCGCTGCGCGATGCCGCCCGCATGATGATGACGATCAGCGACAACACCGCGACCGATGTGCTGATCCGCCGGGTGTCGGTGCCACGGATCCATGCGCGACTGGCCGGGTTGGGCCTGGACCGGATCCGGCTGGCGGGCACGATCCGCGAGGAGTTCGACGCGATCGGCCGCGATGCCGGGTTCGCGGGGTGGACGGAGATGGAGCGTGCGATGGGTGCGGCGGGCTCGCCTCGGGACACCGACCGCATCTGGGCACGCGCGCTGGCCGCACCGTCCTTGCGGCCCGGACGCGTCACGAGCGCCACGGCCGGTCAGATGGCCGCCCTGCTCAGGCTGATCTGGCGGGACGAGGCCGGACCGGGCCGGGCCTGCGCGGCGGTCCGCACCGTCCTGGGCCGGCAGCGGCTGACCCGGAAGATCGCCACCGGGTTCGGTACCGAGGTGCGGACGGCGGCCAAGTCGGGCAGCGTTCCCGGCTGCGTGAGCAACGACGTCGGCGTGGTCGCGTATCCGGACGGGTCCCGCTTCGCGGTGGCAGTGTTCACCAGGCCCACCGGACGCACGGGATCCGCCGGAACAGCCGAACCCGCCGAACCTGTCGGACCCGTCCTCGATCCGACGCGGACCGACGTCGTGATCGGCGCGGCCGCCCGGCTCTGCGTCGAGCATCTGCGCCGAGCCGGCAGGCCGTGAGGTGTGTGCCGTGCCGCAGGCCGCTCCGGCTCAGCCCAACGCGTCCAGCAGCGCCGTGACATAGGCGTCCAGCCGTGCCTCCACGGCCGCTGTGGTCAGCTCGGCCCGCCCCGCTTCCCGCCACGGCCGGGCCACCCACTCGACGCCCGGCGTGAACGACAGGGCGTCGAGCAGCCGCCAGTACAGCCGCTCGCCCGGGGTCGCGGCCAGCGCCCCGCCGGCCTCCTCGTACGCCTCGGCGAACCGCAGCCCCCAGGCCGGGCCGTGCAGCATCGCGAGGTTGCTGGAGCAGTGCGCCACGTCGAGGTCGGCCGGGCCCCAGGAGGCCTGCACCCAGTCGACGACCCCCGTGATCCGGGGGCGTGCCGGGCCGGCGGGCGCCACGTCGAACAGCACGTTGCCGGGGTGGAAGTCCCGGTGCAGGAACCGCCCCTCGTACGGCGGCGCGGGGCGGCGGAGCACGTCGGCCGCCGCGGCCCAGGCCGCCGCGTCGGCGCCGTCCGGCGGGACGACGGCGTCGGCGGTCGTCCACGCCCGGTACTCCCCGGGCCGCTCGGCGGGCCGCAGCGCGTGGATCGCCAGGAGCTGACGGGCCAGCAGCGGGACGCGTGCCGCCAGTCCCTCGTCGTCGAGGACGGTCCGGCCCGTCAGGTGGGTCATCAGGAGCGACGGATACTCGCAGTGCGCGGCGGTCGGATCGACCGCGACCGGTCCGGGAGCCGTCACCCCGGTCCCCGTGAGCTGGGCGAGGACCCCGGCCTCCCGGGTCAGCAACTCCTCGGCGTGCTCGACGAAGTACGGGTCGACGAAGGTCCGCAGCACCAGGTCACGGAGGTCTCCGTCCCGGGTGCCGATGGTCAGCCTCCGCATCTCGGCGGTGATGCCGCCGTGCAGCGCCTCGGTTCTGACGATCCGTTCGCCGGGCCGCAGCTGCCGGCCCACCCAGGCCAGGGTCGACGGCCGGACGATCCCCGCCTCGTCATGGCTGATCACCGTGCCATCCCACCATCCGGACGGCGGCCCCCGCAAAGGCTTTTGGGGCGCGCGCGAGCGCCGGCACTGGCGCCGACCCGTCCACACGGACTGAGTACGCCTACTCATGCCGCCTCGGGCCGGGCCAAGGACGATGGGCGGTGTCGGCGGGTGGACGGGAGGCGGGGGCATGGGAAGGTTTCTGGCGGTGGTGGTGGCCGTCGGGGCGGCGTTCGCGGCGCTGGTCCTCGCGTATGTGGCGGGGGCACCGCCCGCCGTGGTGTTCGCCGTCGGGGCGGGCGTGCTGAGTCTGCTGTGGCTGCTGCTTCTGCTCACGGTCCCCTGGAACCTGTACTTCCGTGCGCAAGCGGTGCTCGCCGAGATCGCGGTGAGCCGGGAGAAGGGCATGACGGTCTCCCCCAGCCGGGACGCGGAGGCCGCGCGGATCGCCCGGACGATGCTGCGGGCCGCGGTCGCCGGTCATGTGCTGACGGCGGTGGTCGTCGTCGCGGTCACCTGGGCGACGGACGAGTTCACGGGCTACTGGTTCGCCGGGTTCTTCCTGCTGAGCACCTTCTTCCGGCCGGCCGGCGCGTACTTCGGCCAGCTCCGGCGGCGCCTGGGCACCCTCCTGAAGGACGTCACGTATCCGCGGGACGACGTCGTCGAGGTGCGGGCCCGGCTGGACCGTGCAGAGGCCGGGACACGGGTCCTGGAGGAGAAGGCGGAGGAACAGTACCGGGCCCTCGGCGAACTGCGCCGTGCCGTGGACGCGCTGGCCATGAGCACGTACGAGCGGAGCCAGGACGCGGACCGCAGGATCGCCGCGCTGGGCAGGGAGTTCGAGTCCACGGTGAACCGCCTCACCGACAACCAGGAGATCATCGCGGGCGTGAAGGCGTTCCTGCGGCTGCTCCGCGCCACCGACACGGCCGACGGCGTCCCGGTCTCCTGACCCGGCGTCGCGCGGGCCGCCACCGCTCGGGCCAGGCTCGGGGGCGGACCTGGCCCCGCGCGCGAGTACGGCGATGGCCCAGGCCCAGGAAGTCCAGAGCCGTACCGTCGTCGGCGACTTCCTGTCCACCACCACGACCCTGTGGCTGCCCGTCTGGGCCTGCGGAGCGGCCTTGGTGGTGGGGTTGTGCGCGTGGTTCTCCGGACGGGCCCGGACCGGGAGCACGGCGGCGGCTCGGGGTGCGGGGTGCGGGTGCCCCTAGGGTGTGGGGCATGGACGCCCGTACAACGCCCCCTGGCCCGGCCGACGTTGACCCCGTGGAGCTGCTCGCCGACCCGTACGCCGTGTACGCCCGGCTCCGGGAGGCCGGGCCCGTGCACCGCGTCGCCGGAACCGACGGGCTGCCGGCCTGGCTGGTGACCCGGTACGAGGACGTGCGGCAGGCCCTGGCCGACCCGCGGTTCTCCCTGGACAAGGCGCACGCGAAGCCCGGCGGCTACCGCGGGTTCGCGCTGCCGCCCGCGCTCGACGCCAACCTGCTGAACATGGACCCGCCGGACCACACCCGGGTGCGGCGCCTGGTGTCGCAGGCGTTCACCCCGCGCCGGGTCGCCCTGCTGCGCGAACCCGTCCGGCGGACCGCCGGCGCGCTGCTCGACGCGATCGCCCCGCTGGGCCGTGCCGACCTGATCGCCGCCTATGCCGGGCCGCTGCCCATCGTGGTGATCTGCGAGCTGCTGGGGGTGGCGGAGGAGGACCGGCCGGACTTCCGGTCCTGGACCGACGCCCTGGTCGTCCCCGACCCCGCCCGGCCGGAGCGGACCAAGGAGGCCGTCGGGGCGCTGCTCGGCTTCTTCGCCCGGCTGCTCGCCCGCAAGCGCGCCGAGCCCGCCGACGACCTGGTCTCCGCGATGATCGCCGTACGGGACGAGGAGGACCGGCTCAGCGAGGACGAGTTGATGTCCCTGGTCTTCCTGATCCTGTTCGCCGGGTACGAGAACATCGTCCACCTCATCGGCAACGCCACGCTGGCCCTGCTCCGCGACCCTGCCCAACTGGCCGCGTTGCGTGCCGATCCCGCCCTGCTCGGTCCGGCCGTCGAGGAACTGGCCCGCTACGACGGGCCCGCGCCGCTCGCCATCCGCCGTTTCCCGACGGAGGACGTCACCCTGGGCGGGGTCACCGTGCCGGCGGGCGAGACTGTGCTGCTGTCCCTGGCGGCGGCCCACCGCGACCCGCGCCGCTTCCCCGACCCGGACCGGCTGGACCTAGGCCGGGACGCCACCGGGCACCTGGCCCTCGGCCACGGCATCCACTACTGCCTGGGCGCGCCGCTGGCCCGGCTGGAGACCGAGATCGCCCTCGGCACGCTCCTGGACCGCTTTCCCGGTCTCGAACTCGACGTGCCGGTGGACCGGTTGAACTGGCGTCCGTCGATGCGCACCCGCGGGCTGCTCGCGCTGCCCGTGCGCTACTGACAGCGCCGGCACCGGACGCGCCGCGGCCCCTCGGGTGGCTGCCGTGCGGGCAGTCCCCCGAGGGGCCGGGCTCGGGGCGGGCTAGGGGCTGCGGCGGCGGGCCGGTGCCCGGGAGGCGGACTTGGGCTCCCGGGGCAGCGGCTTGGGCGATGCGGTGTCCCCGGCGCCGAGGACCTGGTCCTCGTCCACGGTGCCGGGCACCCGGTCGCCGTCCTCGACGAGCACCTGGTCGCCGTAGAGGTCCTGCAGCCAGTTGGTCTGGTAGATGGTGTCGAGGTAGCGCTCGCCGAGGTCCGGGGCGATGGCCACCGCGGTGAGGTCACGGCCGTCGTGGCGGGCCAGCCAGTCCGTCGCGCCGCTGACCACCGTGCCGGTGGAGCCGCCGAACAGGAACCCGTGTCTGGCCATGCGGTGGCACATCCGGATGGTGTCCGGCTCCTCGACCCGGATCACCTCGTCCACGAGGGACTCGTCGAGCAGCGGCGGGCGCATGCTCATGCCCAGGCCGGGGATCATCCGGCGGCCCGGCTCGCCGCCGAAGGCCACCGAACCCATGGCGTCCACGGCGACGATCCGCACCGGGCGGTGCCACTCCCGGAAGTAGCGGGCGCAGCCCATCAGGGTCCCGGTGGTGCCGGCCCCGACGAACAGGACGTCCAGCTCCGGGAACCGGCGGGCGATCTCCGGGGCCGTCGTACGGTAGTGGGCGGTCCAGTTGCCGGCGTTGGTGTACTGGCTGAGCCACACGTATCGGTCGTCCGACGCGCACAGTTTCCGGACGTACTCGATCCGCGTGCCCAGGAAACCGCCGTTGGCGTCCTGGTCGGCCACGATGTGCACCTCGCTGCCGAGGGCCTCCATCAGGAGTCTGGTCGACAGGTTGCAACGGGAGTCCGTCACACACAGGAACCGGTAACCCTTGCTCGCGGCGATCATGCTGAGTGCGACGCCCAGGTTCCCGGACGAGGACTCGACGAGGACGGAGTCCGCTTTCAGGATTCCGTCCCGCTCGGCGTTCTCCACCATCTCGTTGGCGGCCTTCAGCTTGATGGATCCCGCGAAGTTGAAGGCCTCGCACTTCAGATAGAGCTGGTGTCCGCAGATCGACTCCAGGTCGACGAAGAGGTCGCCCTCGTTGAAGGCATGGGGAGCGGAGATGACAGGCACGGCGGGCCTCCTGGTGCCAGGCCGACGTCGACGGGCTCAGCCGTACCGGCGCAGGTCGTGGAAGAAGTCGTCGATGAGTCGGAGGTTCCCCGTCCGGGAGACCTCGTCGTAGACGTACTTGCCGACGGCGAGGTCGAGGACGCCGAGACCGAAGGGCGAGAAGATCACCGGACGGTCGGCCGGCGGCGCGGCGCGTCCGAGCATGACGTCGTTGAGGGTTCCGTTGAGGAAGTCCCGGTTGCCGGTGCGCTGTTCGGCCAGGTGGGGTGAGGTGTCGGCCTTCAGGCAGTGGTCGACGTCGTCGACGAAGTTGGCCGCGCCGAGCAGGACCTCGGGGGCGAGGTCGCGCAACGACACGTGCAGGACCAGCGGGTTGTGGGTGAACCAGGCCGGGTCGGTGACATGGGGTTCGCCGGCGACGGTGGCGAAGACCACCAGGTCGCTGGAGCGGATCAGGTCCTCGGCGCTGTCGTGGACGGTGACCTGCCCGGTGCTGCCGTGCTGGCGGAGGTAGCCGCAGAAGCCGGCCGTGCTGTCGGTGGACAGGTCGTGCACGCCGACGGTCTCGAACTCCCAGCCGGTGCCGTGCAGGAAGGTGTGGATGTAGCGGGCGATCAGGCCGGTGCCGAAGAAGCCGACCCGGGTGGGGCGGGTGCGGTTGCGGCTGAGCCAGTCGGCGGCCAGCGCGGCGGAGGCCGCCGTCCTGGTGGCGCTGATGATCGAGCTCTCCAGGCAGGCGAACGGGTAGCCGGTGTCGTGGTCGTTGAGGATGAGCACCGCGGACGCCCGCGGCAGCCCGGCGCCCACGTTCTCCGGGAAGCTGGAGATCCACTTCAGGCCGTCCACCTGGACCGGTCCGCCGATGGAGGCGGGCAGGGCGATGATCCGCGCGGTGGGGCGGTCGGTGAAGCGCAGGAAGTACGACGGCGGGTTCACCGAGTCCCCGGCGCCGTGCAGCCGGTAGACGGTCTCGACCAGCTCCACGAGCTGTTTCTCACGTCCGCTCAGGGCCTGCTGGACCTGTTCGCCGGAGATCACCGAGAAGGTCGGCACCTCCGGGCGGCCGGGCACGGCCCGCTGTGCGGTGGTTGACAGGACATCGGTCATCGCTCGCTCGCCTCCAGGGCCGGGCAGTCGTCGGCCGGCCGGACGGGTTCGCCCATGCCGACCAGTACCCGCCGTTCTCCGGTGAACGGCTCTCTGCTGTGCGCGGTGCGGATGTTGTCCACGAGCAGCAGGTCGCCGGAGTGCCAGGGTTCGCGGCGGGTGTGCGCCTCGTAGGTGCTGTTGATGAGCTGGACGACGTCCTCGCCGATCGGGGTGCCGTCGCCGTGGCGGGTGTTGAAGGGGAGTCCGTCGGCGCCGTAGACGTCCACCAGGTACTCGCGGACCTCGGGGGCCAGGGTCCACTCGTTGAGGAAGGCGATCTGGTTGAACCAGCAGCGGCGGCCGGTGACCGGGTGGCGGACGACGGCGTTGCGGCGCTGCCGGGTGCGCAGCGATCCGTCGGGCTGCCAGCTGAAGTCGATGGCGTTGGCCCGGCAGTAGCGCTCGATCTCGGTACGGTCGCCGGTGCCGAAGGACTCGGTGAGGCTCGCGCCGATCTCGTCGTTGTAGGTGCGGGTGAGGATCCAGCCCTCGCGCTCGAAGCGTTCGGTGAGGCCGGTGGGCAGGGCCCGCAGCACCTCTTCGGCGTCGGCCACCGCCGTCGCCCCGCCCTGCTCGGGCGCGGTCGGACAGGCGAACAGCATCAGGCCGGGCACTTCCAGCGCGTAACTCAGCTCGTGGTGCATGCACATCGGCTGGTTGTCCGGCCAGGGGGTGGACGCGTAGAGCCCGGGCCCGTGGGTCTCGCGGGGGGCGAAGGCCTCCCGCTCCGTCATGAGGTCGCCGGCCAGCCTGGCGAAGACGGCACCGATCCGAGTGGTGTCCCGCAGTCCGAGGCCGCGGACGAGCAGTGCGCCGTGTTCGGCGACCTGTGCGCGGAGCGCCTCGCGGTGCTCGGCCGTCCACCTCGGGGCGTCGTCGGTGGGATCGACGCGCAGCAGTGCCGGTTTGTCCGGTCGCAGCTCCACGTCGAGCGGTGATGCCAGGGATGAGAACGGCATCTCGGGTTCCTTTCGGTCGACCGCCTGGGGTGTGACGGGTCAGGAGGAGGCGAGGGGGAGGACGGTGTTCAGGACGGCCTGGGCCGCCTCGGCCGGACGGGTGCGCAGGAAGTGGTGGCCGCCGTCGGCGAGTTCGTGGAGTTCGACGTGGTCGGCGAGGAGCAGCCAGTCCCGGTGGCGCCCGGTGTGGCCGGCGGTGTGCGGGTCGTCGGCGGCGACCACCACGGAGACCGGCGCGGCCAGCTTCACCGGCGGCGGGGCTTCCAGGGCCTGCTGGAAGTAGCGGTGGGCGCCGACGCAGTCGTGCCGGTAGGCGGCGGCGATCTGTGCGGCGTGCCGCTCGTTGAGTTCGGCGAGTTCGGTGTGGCCGCCGTCCGCGGCCAGCCGGACGGCGAGTTCGGTGTCGCCGCGGCCGGTCAGTTCGGTGGCGGCGGTGTGCCGTGCGGTGGCGGTGCCGAGCAGCTGTGCGCCGAGGAAGACCCGGGTCACGGGTGTGCCGCGCGCCTGGAGCCGCCTGGCCGTCTCGACGGCCGGGGCGGCTCCGGCGGAGTGGCCCCAGAGCATGACCCGGGTCAGGCCGCGGGCCGTGATCTCGGCGGCCACCTGCTCGGCGACCTGCTCGATCGTCGCGAACGGTTCGGGGGGTGCGGCCAGGTTGTGGCCGGGCAGGTCCACGGCGAGGACCGCCAGGCCGCTGCCCGCGAGCGCGGTCGCCATCGGCTGGTAGTTGACGGCGTTGCCGCCCGCGTACGGGAAGCAGACCAGGGCGCACTCCGGTGTGCCGGTCCCGCCGGCCAGGGGCAGCAGCAGTTCGGTCCGCTGCCCGGCGGCCGTGCCGTCGAGGAGGGCGGCGAGGTCGGCGAGCACGGGGTGGCGGGTGATGTCCTTCAGGGACACCGCGCGGTCGAGGGCGAGGGAGAGTCTGACGGCGGTGAGGGAGGTGCCGCCGGAGTGGAAGAAGTGGTCGCCGCGGCCGATCCGGGTCTCGGGCACCCCGAGCAGTTCGGCCCAGGCCGCCGCCACCCGCCGTTCGGCGGGGCTGAGTTCGTCCCCGGCCGCCGCCCCGGGTCCGTCGGTGCCTCCGGTTCCGTCGATGCCTCCGGGTCCGCCGGTGCCGGGGGCCGTCTCGGCCAGCTTGGTCAGGGCCTTGCGGTCGATCTTGCCGTTGGCGGTCAGCGGAAGGCTGTCCTGCCAGTGGAAGGCGGAGGGGACCATGTAGGCGGGCAGCGCCGCGGCCAGGGTGTCGCGCAGCAGCTCCGGCGGGCGCTGTTCGCCGCTGTAGAAGGCGATCAGGTGCCGGTTCCCGCCGCCGCGTTCGGCGACGACCACCGCGCCGTCGCGTATCCCGTCGGCGCGCAGCAGGGTGTTCTCGATCTCGCCGATCTCGATGCGGAAGCCGCGGATCTTGACCTGGCTGTCCCGGCGGCCGAGGAACTCCAGCTTGCCTCCGGGGTGCCAGCGTCCCCAGTCGCCGCCGAGGTAGAGGCGTTCGCCGGGCCGGTACGGGTCCGTGCGGTACGCCTCCCGGGTGCGTTCGGGGTCGTTGACGTAGCCGCGGCCGACGCAGACGCCGGAGAACGCGATCAGTCCCGGGGCGCCGAGCGGCACCAGCGCCAGGTGCTCGTCGACGACGTAGACGCGCACGTTGGTGACGGGCCGTCCGAGCAGGACCCGGTCGGGGACCTCCCTCAGGAGCTCGTGGTTGGTGTCGTCCGAGGTCTCCGTCAGGCCGTAGGCGTTGAGCAGGGCGATGTCCGGCTGGACCGCGAGCCAGCGCTGGACCAGCTCGCGTTTGAGCGCCTCGCCGGTCACCGACACACGGCGCAGGTCGGGCAGGGTGCGGGGGTGGCGCTCCAGGTACGAGACCACGACCTCCAGGTAGGAGGGCACGAGCTGGGCCACGGCCACCCGGCCGTGTTCCAGGGTGTCGACGAACCGCTGCACGTCCGTGATCACGTCCTGCTCGACCAGCAGGGTCCGTCCGCCGGCCAGCAGCGGGGCCAGCAGCTGCCACAGGGAGATGTCGAAGCACTGCGGGGCGGTCTGCGCCACCACGCTGCCCTCGCCGATCGCCAGGTCGTCGATCTTGGCGTGGAGATGGTTGAGCAGGCCCGCGTGCTCGCACATCGCGCCCTTCGGCTCGCCGGTGGAGCCGGACGTGAAGTAGATGTAGGCGAGTTGGCCGGGGTCGACCCGGACGTCGGGGCCGTGGTCGGCGTGCGATTCGGCGTAGGCCGTCCCGACCAGGAGTCTCTCGACCCCGGGCAGGCCGGCCAGGGCCTCGTCGAGGGTGTCGGTGCTGCCGGTCTCGGTCAGGACCAGCCGGCAGTCCGCCCGTGACAGCGTTGCCATGATGCGGCCGGCCGGGAAGTGCGGCTCGATCGGCAGGTAGACGCCGCCCGCCTTGAACACCGCCAGGACCGCGGCCAGCCAGTCGAGGTCGCGTTCGGTGACGACGGCGACCACGTCCTCCCGGCCCAGGCCCCGCGCCAGCAGGGCACGCGCCAGCCGGTTCGCACGCCGGTCGAGTTCGCCGTACGTCCACTCCCGCTCGCCGTGGACGGCCGCGACGGCCTCCGGGTGGGTCCTCGCCCGCTGCTCGAACAGTTCGTGGGCGCGCGCGTCGGGCAGCGGCCGGCTCGGCCCGGCGAGGCCCTCCAGCTGCTCGCGTTCCTCCTCGGCCGACAGCAGGCTCCGCCGGGTGTGGTCGGCGTCCGGTTCCGTGGTCATCAGGCGCAGCGCCGTCAGGTGGTAGCCGCCGATCCGGGCGGCGGCCCGGGCGTCCAGGACGTCGGTGCGGTGGCGCAGGTGCAGGGTCAGCCGGCCGTCCGCGTCGGACCAGCGCACGTGCAGGGCGCCGTGGTCCGCGTGGCTCGCGTCGGCCTGGAGGGGGCCGCACACGGCGTCGTACGGCGGCTCGGTCAGCCCGAGTTCCCGGTGCAGCTCGGCCGGCGGGTACTCCCGGTGGGCCAGCAGGTCGGCCTCGGCCTGCCGGGCGGCGGTGAGCAGGGCCTGCCAGGAGCCGGCGGGGACGGCCGTCCGGCACGGGAGGGGGGCGCCGCGTCCGCCGGGGGTGTACCCGGTGACCACCTCCGGTTCGCCGGAGAGCACGGCCAGCACCTTCAGGTGCGCGGCCAGCAGCAGGGCGTCGACGGTGAGTTCAGTCCGCCGGGCCAGTTCCCGTACGGCCCCGGTCAGGTCGTCCGGCACCGGCATCCCGTGCTCGGCCGTGCCGGGGGCCGGTTCCCGGACCCACCGCGGCACAGCGGTGGCACCGCCGGCGGTCAGTGTCCGGCGCCAGAACTCCCGGTCCGCTTCCACGCGCGTTCCCATCGAATGGCCTTCCTCAACTCACGGTCGCCGTGGCGGCGTTGGCTGCTGACGTGACCCGGCCGACGGCGCGCGGCGGGCTGCCGCGCTCGGGCATGTCGATCGCGGGATTGCCGCCCCAGCGGGCGTTCGGGGGGACTTCCTCGCCCTTCATCAGGAAGGCGTCGGGGGCGAGCACCGCGCCGTCGCCCATGGTCACGCCGTAGTGCACATGGGCGGCGATGCCCAGGGTGCAGCCGGTGCCGAGCGTCGTGACGTCGGACTTGAAGGTGCCGTCCTCCTGCGAGTGGCACTGGATCTTGCTGCCGGCGTTGAGCGTGCAGTCGTCGCCGATGGTGGCGAGGGTGCGTTCGGTCAGATAGCAGCCGTCGTCGAACACCCGGCGGCCGATGCGCACCCCCAGCAGCCGCCAGACCAGCGCCTTGAACGGGGTTCCGTTGAAGACGTTGAGGAAGTGGTCCGGGACCTTCCACAGCCGCTCGTGCCACCAGAAGTACGGTTCGTAGATCGAGCACAGCCGGGGGCGCAGCGCGCGGAACGACCCGATGCAGCGCTCCACCAGGATGAAGTACACGGTGGAGAAGGCGAGCGTGAACGCCAGGTATCCGGCGATCACCACCTGCCCGAGCACTCCGTACAGGTCCACGGAGGCGAGCCCGAACAGGGTGAGCGCGAAGGTGTGCAGCCAGCGCACGAACAGCATGAGCGCCATCGAGCGGAGGTTGTAGCGGTTCTTCGCGGCAAGCCGCCGGTGGAGCGCGTCGCCGGTCCTGAGGTGGTCGAAGCGGGTGTCGCGCTCGACGGTGCGGGGGATCTCGAAGCACGGGGAGCCGAGCAGGCCGACGCCTTCGCGGACCTCGCCGTCGAGCGGGATCATCACCTTCGTCGCGAGCAGGCAGTTGTCCCCGGTTCTGCCGCCCGCCGGGTAGGCGATGTTGTTGCCGAGGAAGTTGTGCGGCCCGATGGTGGCTCTGGACAGCCGGAAGGAGGTGCTGGAGAAGTCGGCGTTGAGGACGGAGAGGCCGTCGGCGACCATCGTTCCGCTGCCGACGGAGACCAGCAGGGGTGACTCGTGCTGCACCTCGGTGCCGAAGTTCGACCCGGTCTGCTCGACCCGTGAGAGGTCGTATCCGAGACCGCGGAGGTAGTACACGATGTAGGAGCTGTCGCCGAAGAGCCAGGCGAAGAACTTGACGTTCGTCATGCGGGCCGTGGTCCGTTGCAGCGCGTAGTGGAATCCGTAGAGCGGATAGACCTTGTCGGGTCTGACGACGAGGCCCACCAGGCGCGGAAGCGTGCACAGGGCGGCCAGGCCCAGGACGAGGAACCCGAAGAACAGGACGAGGGAGAGCACCAGGGCGTCGGGCAGGAGTGCCGACGGGGCGAGTGCGGCGGTCTCCGGATCGAGTCGCTTGCCGATCGCCGGTACCTCGGTGAACAGCATGTAGATTCCGCCGACCAGCAGCGGGATGTACAGGAAGAGCAGCTGCAGCAGGGTGCCGAGGCCGAACCAGGCGCGGCGCAGGGTGCCGCAGGGGGCGGGGGCGACCCTGACGTAGTCGACCCGGGTGGGCTCCGCCGGGGATCCGTGCCAGTGCTCGCCGTCCGGGACCGCCTGGCCGCGGTACAGGGCGGAGGAGTGGCCGAGCTGGGCGCCGTGCCCCATCGAGGTGTCGATGTCCAGCACGGTCTTCTCGCCGACGAAGACGTTCTCGCCGAGGGTGATCCGGCCGGTCTGGATGTGTCCGGCGTAGGCCCGGTAGCAGAGGAGGAAGGAGTCCTTGCGGATCACGGTGCCGGCGCCGATCGTCAGCAGGTCGGTGCAGACCGGGACGGAGTGGGAGAGGATCGTCACTCCCCTGCCGATCCGCGCGCCGAGGGCCCGCAGGTACAGCACGTACAGCGGGGTTCCAGTCAGGAAGACCATCGGGTTCGCGTGCAGCAGCACCTTGACGAGCCAGAAGCGCAGGTAGGCCAGGCCCCAGACGGGGAACTCGGCGGGCCGCCAGCGGCCTATGAGCAGCCACTTCGCGACGACCGGGAACACGCACAGCGCCACGAAGGCGGCGCCTCCGAAGAGCACGGACCGCAGATAGACGTCGGCCAGGCCCTTGCCGGTGGCGATCCACTCGTAGCCCGCGGCGGTGACGAACCCGGAGACGAGGGAGTAGCCGAGGAAGACCAGCAGCTGGAGGGTTCCGCAGAGCAGGTGGCTCGGCCGGTGCCCGCCCTTCCCGGCCGCCGGAGCCGGTACGGGCGCCGGTGCCGAGGGCGCGGCCGCGGGGTCGGCGGGGGCGGTCTCGCCGAGGGCGGTGGCCAGGCCGCGGATCGTGGGGTGCCGGTAGATGTCCTTCATGGACGGCGACGGCAGATCCGCGGTCTTGCGTATTCGCGCGCAGAACTGGGCCATGACCAGGGAGTTCGCACCGAGATCGGTGAAGAAGTGGCCGTCGGCCGGAACCCGCTCGGTACCGAGGAGGTCGGCCAGGACCTGCGCGAACCGCCGCTCGGTGTCCGCCGCGCCGGGGCCGGTGCCGCTCAGGGCGACGGCAGGTTCGTCCGGCTCCGACACGACCTCGGAGGACTGCTCCACCATGCGATCTCCTGAAGAACGTGGATGTTCCTGATCACGAACCGGCGGATTCAGTCTGTCCAGAGAGGCGTCCCTTTTGCCACTTTTATCCAGGGTTTACCTGGGCGTGAGAAGTGTTCGACCGGGCCGTAATCCCCGGCTTCCGCGCCGGCACGGGCATCGCGGGCGTCACCCACACGGCGGACCCCCATCCGAGGGCGTGCCGCACCGGACGGCGCATCGGCGCACAGCGGCCCGCCCGGGGCCGCCGGTCAGCCGGCCGCGGTCCAGGCCTTCGGGCCCATGCCGCGCCACTCGATCAGCTCGGGGTCGTCGACCGTCGTGTTGCTCTCGGGCAGACCCGCCCGGCGCAGGAACTCGACGACGTCGAGCAGGTGGTACGCGGTGCCGACGTACTCTCCACGGATCGTGACCTTCCGGCCGCCGTCGGAGCCCGGCGGCTGCACGATCACGGGCGCGCCTTCCATAGTTACTTGGTGCCCCCCACGGGGCGGCTCAAGCGGCCCGGGCCCACCGGGCCGGAAATCGGCGGACGGCCGGCAAGCCGGGCGGGCACCCGCCTCCACGGCCTTCACCAGGCGCACACGCCACGTCACTCCGCGTGCCCCGCGCGTCGGTGGGCGCGGTCGCCCGCCCCCTACGGGGCGACCGCGCCCACCGGACCGGCGCCGGCTCCGCGTGTTCCCGGCGGAGTCGGTCCGGGCGGGTTCCCCGGCCCGCCCGGACGGCACCCCAAGACCCCCATGGGTGCCCGGCGCCGCTCTCAGGCCGTCAGTGTCGCCCACACGGCGTGGCCGCTGGTGAGCCTGGAGCGGTCGACGCCCCAGGAGTGGGCGAGTTGCTCGACGAGCAGCAGCCCGCGGCCGCCCTCGTCGTCGGGGCCGGGTTCGCAGCGGGGCAGGCCGCGGCCCGAGTAGTCGTGGTCGTGGACCTCGAGCCGTACGCATCCGTCGGCGACCAGGCCCATCCCGCACAGGATGCGCACGCTCAGGGTGTGGATGACGGCGTTGGTGGCCAGTTCGGACACGAGCAGGACCGCGTCCTCGCAGAGCGTGCGGGGCAGCCCCCACTCGCTCAGCCGGGCTCTCACGGAGCGGCGGGCGACTCTGACACTGGAGCGGTGCGAGGGCAGCTCGATCCAGTGCGCCTGGGCGGGGTCGGCGACGTCTAACAGATCGCGGGGGGAAGTCGTGTGGGGGGACACGGTGTTGCCTTCCGTAAGGCGGGCGCGGCGGGGAACAGGCAGGGCAGGGCAACGTCTCCACGGGAGGCGGACGTTGCCCGTGATCGTGCACGCGATTTACTCAAGTAACTATGCGCGCCCGCAAGTTCAGCCTGCAACCGACTCCCTGATAATTTCAGGATGCGGGTATCCGTATGGTCGCTTCATCAAGTGCCTGTCACACTCGACCCGGTGACAGTCCCTCAGGAGGTAGGGCGTGAGCGAAGGCCGTTCGAACGCGGGCAGCACCAGTGCGCCCACCGTTCTGCGCATGATCCTGGGCCGCAGACTCCAGGAGCGGCGCCAGGGGGCGGGCGTCTCCCTGGAGGACGCGGCACGGGCGCTCCGGGTCACTCCCCTGACCATCCGCCGGCTGGAGAAGGCGGAGGTGGCGCTCAAGCCCCTGTACGTGGAGAAGCTCCTTGAGACCTACGGCGCCGAGCGGCAGGAGATGGACGAGTTCGTCGCCTTCGCCGAGCGGGCCAACGAGCCGGGCTGGTGGCACACCTACCGCGATGTGCTGCCCACCTGGTTCAGCGCCTATGTGAGCCTGGAGACCGGGGCCCAGACCGTGCGCACCTACGAGCCGCACTACGTCACGGGGCTGCTGCAGACCCCCGCGTACGCGCGCTCGGTGCTCGGCGGCGGCTTCCCGAACGACCGCGACGAGGACCTGGAGCGGCGGGTGAACCTGCGGCTGCGCCGGCAGGCCCTGCTGGAGCGGGCGGACGCCCCCACGTTATGGGTGGTGATGGAGGAGGCCGTCCTGCACCGGGTGGTGGGCGGCCCCGAGGTGATGCGCGAGCAGATCGAACGGATCCTGGAGCTCTCGGAGCTGGAGCACGTCAGCGTCGACGTCGTCCCGTTCACCGCCGGCGCCCATGTGGGCGCCTGCGCCCCGTTCACCTACTTCCGGTTCGCGGAGCCCGAACTCCCGGACATCGTCTACAGCGAGATCCTCTCCGGCGCGATGTACCTGGACCAGCGCTCCGACGTCGTCGCCCATCTGGAGGCGCACAACCGCATGTCCCTGCTGACCTCCGACGCGCACAGCAGGGCGCTCCTGAACCGCATGCGCAAGGAGTACGCATGACCATCATCGACGGCAGTGCCCACGACGTGTACAACGGCATGCCCGCCTCGGACCTCGGTGAGCAGGGCTGGGAGTCTCCCTGGAGCGGCCCCAACGGGGGCCAGTGCGTGCAGACGAAGCAGCTCTCCGACGGCCGGATCGCGCTGCGGCAGTCGACCGACCCGGCCGGCCCGGCACTGATCTACACCCCGGAGGAGATCACGGCGTTCGTCGCCGGGATCAAGCGGGGCCTCGCCGACCATCTCACCACCGGCTGACCTCCGCCGGCCGGCCTCTCCCCCCACGCATCCACCGAAAGGGACAGCATGACCACCTCGCACGCGGCGCGGGACATCGACACCAGCAGGCCCCACTCCGCCCGGATGTACGACTACTACCTGGGCGGCAAGGACCACTTCGAGGTCGACAAGAAGGCGGCCGAGACCGTGGCGTCGGCCTACCCGGGCATCTTCGTCTGCGCCCGCGAGAACCGTGCCTTCATGCACCGCGCCACCCGGGTGCTCGCCCGGGAGCACGGCATCCGGCAGTGGCTCGACATCGGCACCGGCATCCCCACCGAGCCGAACCTGCACCAGGTGGCCCAGTCCGTGGTCCCCGAGGCACGGGTGGTGTACGCCGACAACGACCCGCTGGTCCTCAAGTACGCCGAGCGCCTGATGCGCAGCACGTCGGAGGGGCGCACCACCTACATAGAGGCGGACGTCAACGACCCGCAGTCGCTGCTGGACGCCCCGGAGCTGGCCGCGGTCCTGGACCTGGAGCAGCCGGTGGCGCTGTCCCTCAACGCCCTGATGCACTTCGTCACGGACGCGCAGGACCCGTACGGCATCGTGAGCCGGCTGCTGGACGTGCTCCCCTCGGGCAGCGCGCTCGCCCTGAGCCACTGCACGCCCGACTTCGACCCGGGCACCTGGCGGAAGGTCACCGACATCTACAACGGGGCCGGCACTCCGGTGCAGTTCCGCTCGCGGGAGGACGTGGCGCGCTTCTTCGAGGGGCTCGACCTGCTCGACCCCGGTGTCTCGGTGGGCCACCGCTGGCGCCCGGACGGCGAACCGACCGCCACCGACGCGGAGGTCAGCCTGTGGACCGGGGTGGGCATCAAGCCGTAGCGCGTGCGGGCTGTCGTACCGTGCCGTGACCCGGCGGTACGACAGCCCGGGGGCGGTCAGCCGATGTGGTAGCTGTCCCCGTAGACCTTCCAGTCCAGCGGGGTGTTCAGGCACAGGTTGCCCTTGTTCAGGAAGACCCGCTGCTCGGTGTCGACCCTGGTCGTGTCGCTGTGGGCCTCCTCCTGCTTCATGGCCCAGACGCGGGCGTCGAGGAAGGCGTTGAGGTACGTCTTCTCGTTGCCGCCCTGCGCCGGGGGCTTGGCGTGGCCGAGGGCGCGCTTGCGGATGTTGCGGAAGCTGGTGGGGTCGTCGCCGTCGCCGTGCATGACGATGGCGTCGTAGTAGGTGAACTGGCCCAGCGTGCCGATCCCGTCCGTCTTGCCCTGGCTGACGGCCGGGTTGAAGTACACACGGTCGCGCTCGTCGTTCTGCGCCTGCTGGAACGCGCTGTCCTGGGCGGCCTTGCGCCAGTCGGAGGGGAAGTTCGGGTCGAGGCCGGAGTGCGAGTCGGTGCCGTTGACGCGGCGGAGCGCCGGCAGGTACTTGGCGAGCACGTTGCCGGGCTTGCGGTCGGTGTAGAGCTGCACGAGGTCGAGCATGTCGCCGGTGCCGGAGCAGAATCCGATGATCCCGGCGGTGTAGCCGCGGCCGTCGCCGATGTCCTCGATGTACTTGTACTGCGCCTTCCAGTCGAGTGAGGAGTTCTCCGCGCTCGACACCAGCTTCATGGCGATCTCCTTCTTCGCCGGGTCGTCGAGGCCCACACAGCTCGCGGCCGTGGAGACGGCCGAGGCGTGCACCGGGCGCAGCAGGGGGGCCGCGGCCACGGACACGCCCAGCAGGGCGAGCAGGGCGCGGCGGGAGGTCAGGACGGGGGTCGTGGTCGCGTCGTTCGGATGACTCACGGGGGCTCCAGAAGGTGGTGGGGGGTGGGGAGTTGGCGCACTTACCGATAGGAAGGTTTCCTATCAGTGATGTATCAGTGATGGCCGGTGTTGTGTACCCGTCACACAGAAAGTTCGTAGGGTCGAACAAGTCCACCGAGGGGACACCGCGTTGTCAGTGCCGCTTGGTACAACTGCGATCATCACCGAGCGCACCCTTTTCCGTCACAGGAGCAGCCCATGACCATCCATCACCATCTCTCCGCCCTGTACCGGCTGCCCGCCCACACCTTCCCCGGCCCGGACGCGCCCACGGACGGGCTGCCCGACGCGGAGACGGTCGCCTGGCGGATCACCGGTGACGTCTACGACGCGGACGAGGACTGGGCGGACGCGTTCGCCCGCTTCCTCGCCGCAGTCGACACCACCCGGGTACGGGCGTTGATCGTCGGCGCCTGGGAGGAGGCGTACGACACCGATCCGTCCGCGGTGATCGAGGCGCTGCTGGCCGCGCGGGACCGGTTCCCGGCGCTGCGCGCGCTGTTCCTCGGGGACATGGTGATGGAGGAGTGCGAGATCTCCTGGATCAACCAGACCGATGTCGCCCCGCTGCTCGAAGCCTTCCCGGAACTGGTGGAGTTCGGGGTGCGCGGCGGTTCCGGGCTGGGCTTCACCGCGCTGCGGCACACCGGGCTGCGGCGGCTGACGATGGAGGCCGGTGGGCTGCCCGCCGCGGTGGTGCGCGGGGTGGGCGCGAGCGACCTGCCCGCGCTGGAGCACCTGGACCTGTGGCTGGGCACGCCGAACTACGGCGGCGACAGCGAGGCGGCCGATCTGGCGGGGATCCTGTCCGGCGCCCGGCTGCCGGCCCTGCGTCATCTGGCGCTGCGCAACAGCGAGATGCAGGACGCCGTCGCCGCCGCCGTGGCCGACTCCCCCGTCCTGGACCGGCTGGAGGTGCTCGACCTGTCGATGGGCGTCCTGACCGACGACGGGGCCGCCGCGCTGCTGGACGGCCGGCCGCTCACCCATCTCAAGAAGCTCGACCTGCACCACAACTACCTGACCGAGCGGCTCCAGGACCGGGTCCGCGCGACCCTGATACCCGCCGGCGTCGAGGTGGACCTCGACCACGACGACGCCGACGAGTACAAGGGCGACGACGGCACGGTGTGGCGGTACATCGCCGTGGGCGAGTGACCGGCCCCGCCATGCCGGTCCTCCCCCGCGTGCCGGATCTCCCCCCGGAGCCCGGCCGCCGGCGCGGACCGGCGGGGGCGGGCGCCCGGTTCGCGGTCGTCGGCAACCCGGAGAACCGCCGGGTCGCGCTCTTCGCGGACGCGGTCCGCGCGGCCGGGCTGCCCGCGCCGCGCGTGGTCCCCTGGCTCGACGTGCTGCGGGCCGGCGGTGCCGGGTTCGGCGCCGAGGAGATCGTCCGGATCGACTCCCCCGGCGAGAACACCGAGGTCGACCGGGTGCTGCGCGGCGACCGCGAGCCGACCCGGGTGGAGGGCTCGGCCCGCTGGTACGCCGGGTTCACCGCCGCGCTGGACACCCTGCGCGGCGGCCTGCGCCTCGACGACCCCGGCGACCTGGCCGTGCTCTTCGACAAGCGCCGCTGCCACGCCGTGCTCGACGCGGCCGGGGTGCCGGTGCCCGCCTCGCCCACCTCGGGCCCGGACGCGGCGCCGGTGCGCGGCTGGGACGACGTGCGGGCGCTGATGCGTGAGCACCGGATGCCCCGGCTCTTCGTCAAACCGGCGCACGGCTCCTCCGCGTCCGGTGTGCTGGCGGTGGAGTCGGCGGGCGGCGGCCGGATCCGGGCGACCACCTCGGTGGAGCGCACGGCCGACGGCGCGCTGCACAACTCGCTCAAGGTACGGCGGTACGAGAGCGAGGCGGACATCGCGGCGATCGTGGACGCGCTCGCGCCGGACGGGCTGCACCTGGAGCGGTGGCTGCCGAAGGCCTCCCAGCAGGGGCGGGCCGCCGATCTGCGGGTCGTGGTGGTGGCCGGCCGGGCCACCCACGCGGTCGTCCGCACCAGCCGCACCCCGCTGACCAACCTCCATCTCGGCGGCCGCCGGGGCGACCTGGCGGCGGCCCGGCAGGCGGTCGAGGCGGCCGGTGCCCGCTGGTCCGAGGTGCTCGGGGTGTGCGAGCGGGCCGCCGCCTGCTTCCCGCGCACCCTGTGCGTCGGCGTCGACCTGCTGCCGGCGATCGGCTGGCGGCGGGCCGCGGTCGGCGAGGTGAACGCCTTCGGCGACCTGCTGCCCCGCCTCACCGGCCTGCCCGGCAGCGGCGCGGAGGGCCTGGACACCTATGCCGCCCAGGTCACCGCCGCCCTGCACCGCTACACCCGTACACCTAAGGACGACCCGCATGCCCTCGCCCGCCCCGGCCGCTGAGCCGGACATGACCGAGGTGGTCGGCAGCCACGACCTCCTCCTCGTCACCCTCGACACCCTGCGCCACGACGTCGCCGTGGAACTCGCCGCCGAGGGCCGCCTGCCCCACCTCGCCCGCCATCTCCCCAACGGAGTGTGGGAGGAACGGCACGCCCCGGGCAGCTTCACCTACGCCTCCCACCAGGCGATCTTCGCGGGCTTCCTGCCGACCCCGGCCGCCCCCGGCCCGCACCCCCGCCTGTTCGCGGCGAGCTTCGCGGGCAGCGAGACCACCGCCCCCGGCACCTTCGTCTACGACACCCCGGACCTGGTCTCCGGCCTGGCCGAGGCCGGTTACCGCACCGTCTGCGTCGGCGGCGTCGGCTTCTTCAACCGGCGGGGCCCGCTGGGCTCCGTCCTGCCCGGCCTCTTCCACGAGGCGCACTGGGAACCGGAGTTCGGCGTCACCTCGCCCCACTCCTTCGAGAACCAGGTGGCCCGCGCCGAGCAGGTCGTCCGCGAACTCCCCCGCGAACAGCGGCTGTTCCTCTTCGTCAACGTCTCCGCCCTGCACCAGCCCAACTGGTTCCATCTGCCGGGCGCCACCCGCGAGGCGGGCGACAGCCGGGCCACCCATGCCGCCGCCCTGGAGTA
Organism: Streptomyces sp. NPDC048288; assembly: GCF_043201555.1. Taxonomy (NCBI): domain Bacteria; kingdom Bacillati; phylum Actinomycetota; class Actinomycetes; order Kitasatosporales; family Streptomycetaceae; genus Streptomyces; species Streptomyces sp. NPDC048288. Next base: position 205,505 of record NZ_JBICZD010000004.1, on the reverse strand, counting down.
CGTGGACCGGCACATCGGCCGGCTGTTCGCCGCCGCGAGCAGCCGGCGCCGCTGCTTCGCGATCGTCTGCTCCGACCACGGCACCGCCTACGGCGACGACGGCTACACCGGCCACCGCCTGGGCCACGAGTCCGTGTGGACCGTGCCGTACGCCCACTTCTTCCTGGACCCGGCGGAGGCCGCCCGATGACCACCGCGACCGCGACAAGCCCCTACCAGAGCTATGTCTACGCCTATCCCCACAAGACCGCCTACCGCCGGCTGCCCGACCGCCCCGCGCTGCGCGACCTGTGGGCCGCCGAGCCGAAGAACGCCCTCTCCCTCTATCTGCACATCCCGTTCTGCGAGGTCCGCTGCGGCTTCTGCAACCTCTTCACCCGCATCGGCGCCCCCGACGGCCTCACCGGCGCCTACCTGGACGCCCTGGAACGCCAGGCGGGGGCCGTCCGCGAGGCCCTCGGCGACCAGGACGGCGTACGGTTCGCCACGGCGGCCTTCGGCGGCGGCACCCCCACCTTCCTCACCGCCGCCGAGCTGACCCGGCTCTGCGACATCGCCGAGCGGCGGATGGGCGCCGACCTGCGCGCCGTCCCCCTCTCGGTGGAGGCCTCGCCCGCCACCGCGACGGCCGACCGGCTCGCCGTCCTCGCCGAGCGCGGCACCACCCGGCTCAGCCTCGGCGTGCAGAGCTTCGTCGACTCCGAGGCACGGGCGGCCGTACGACCGCAGCGCCGCGCGGACGTGGAGGCCGCGCTCGCCCGGATCCGTGAGGCGGGCATCCCGGTGCTCAACATCGACCTGATCTACGGCATCGACGGCCAGACGGAGCAGACCTGGCTGCGCTCACTGGACGCGGCCCTCGCCTGGCGCCCGGAGGAGCTGTACCTCTACCCGCTCTACGTCCGCCCGCTGACCGGACTCGGCCGCCGCACCGCCACCGACTCCGACCCGGCCTGGGACGCCCAGCGCCTGCACCTCTACCGCACCGGCCGCGACCACCTCCTGGCCCACGGCTACACCCAGCAGTCGATGCGCATGTTCCGCCGCGCCGACGCCCCGCCGCAGGGGGCCGACGACTACGCCTGCCAGACCGACGGCATGATCGGGCTGGGCTGCGGCGCCCGCTCGTACACCTCCGGGCTGCACTACTCCTTCGACTACGCCGTGGACATGCACGAGATACGCGGGATCGTCGACGACTACGTCTCCCGCCCCGCCGGGGACTTCGCGCACGCCGAGATCGGCCGCCGGATCGGCGTGGACGAGGCCCGGCGACGGCATCTGCTGCAGTCCCTGCTGCAGGCGGAGGGCCTGCGGCACGACGACTACCGCACCCGCTTCGGCGCGGCCCCCGGCGACCACTTCGCCACCGAACTCGGCCGGTTCGCCGACCGAGGCTGGCTGACCGACGACGGCACGGTCCTGCGTCTGACCCCCGAGGGCCTCGCGCACTCCGACGCGATCGGACCCGGCCTGTTCTCCCCGGCGGTGCGGGCCGCGATGGCCGCCTACGAGCGGAAGTGACGGCCCGGCCATGGACCTGACCCTGCTCTACCGGGGCCCGCTCGCCTCCTGCGACTACGACTGCCCCTACTGCCCGTTCGCCAAGCGGCGCGACAGCACGGACCAACTCCGCGCGGACCGTGCCGCGTTGGCCCGGTTCGCGGACTGGGCTCAGCGGCAGACCGAGGACCGGCTCTCGATCCTGTTCACGCCCTGGGGCGAGGGCCTGGTCCGGTCCTGGTACCGGCGCACCCTCACCGAGCTGTCCCGTCTCCCGCACATCCGCCGGGTGGCGATCCAGACCAACCTCAGCTGCCGCACCGACTGGCTCGCCGACGCCGACCCGGACACGCTCGCGCTGTGGTGCACCTACCACCCCGGGCAGACCCCCTACGACCGTTTCCTCGGCAAGTGCCGCGACCTCGCCGACCGGGGCATCCGGTTCAGCGTGGGCATCGTCGGGCTGCCCGGCCATCTCGAAGCGGCCCGGCGGCTGCGCGCGGACCTGCCCGGACACGTCTACCTCTGGGTCAACGCGGCCGAGGGCCACACCTACACGGACGCGGAGGCGGACCGGTGGACGGCCCTCGACCCGCTCTTCCCCTACAGCCGCCACCCGCACGCCAGCGCGGGGCTGCCCTGCCGGACCGGGGAGTCGGTCGTCTCCGTGAACGGGGAGGGCACGGTCCGCCGCTGCCACTTCGTCCCGGCCCCGCTCGGCAACCTCTACGACGGCTCCTACCGCGCCGCCCTGCGCCCCCGCGCCTGCCCGCTGACCAGCTGCGACTGCCACATCGGCTATGTCCATCTGGAGACGCTGCCGCTGTACGACGTGTTCGCGGGCGGGGTCCTGGAGCGCGTCCCGGCACCCTCCGCGCCCCCTCCCCCAGTAGTGGAATTTTCAACCACCCGGCTCCGTTGACGGCGGCGAAGGAGGTCACGAGTGGACACGACGTACTACGAGCAGGGAACCCTCGCCGAACGCTGGGACCGTGCCCGGCTGTTCTTCGACGCCAAGGACTACGCGGGTGCCGCGCGGGTGCTCGCCGGGCTGGTCGAGGAGGTGCCGGAGCAGACCGGACCCCGGCTGCTGCTGGCGCGCGCCTACTACCACTCGGCCCAACTGCGCCGCGCCGAGGCCGAGTTGCGCACGATCGTCGAGCGCGACCCGGTGGAGCACTACGCCCGGCTGATGCTGGGCCGCACGCTCCAGCGCCAGGCCCGGCACGAGGAGGCGGAGCCGCATCTGCGCCTCGCCTCGGCGCTGGCCGGGGACTTCCCCGAGGAGTGAACGGCCGTCACAGGGGTGTGGCCGCGTGCAGGATCAGGAACAGGGTGATCGCCGAGTTCGCCGAGGACATCGCCGACACCAGGGCGCCGGCCGCCGCGCCCCAGACGGCGAATCCGGCCGCGGTGAACGCCGAGGGCCAGTCGCGGGCCACCGGCGCGGGGCCGAGCAGCGCGGCGACCCGGCGCGGCACCGGGCCGGTGGCGGCCAGTGCGGCCAGGGTGGGCGCCGGGCTGCCCGTCGACAGCAGCGCCGCCTTGCCGATGGCCCGGGCGACCGTGCGCCGGTCCCCCACCGCGCGGGCCGCCTCCTCGTCCGCCCAGCGCTCCGCCGTGTAGACGACGGCGGTGCGCAACGGCCGCAGGAAGGGGTTGGCGCGGGCCGCCAGATGCACGGCGAGCAGGTAGCGGTGGTGCCGGGCGGCGAGATGCGCGCGTTCATGGGCAAACAGGGCCCGGCGCTCGGCGGGGGCGAGGCCGCCCAGCAGCCCGGTGGTGGCGACGATCCGGTCCGGGAGCGCGTAGGCGTAGGGGGCGCCGTCGGGCAGGACGGCGACCTCCCGGCCGGGCAGCCCGGTCAGCGCCCGCCGGGCCAGCCGGGCACCCCGGCGGTGCCGGCGCAGGGCGCGCCCGCACAGCACGGCCACCACACCGAGGGCGGGGATGGCGGCGCGGCCGGCGATCTCGTCGTGCGGGACGGCGGCCCGCACCTCCGGGTCGGACCAGCCGTCCGGGAGCGGGTTGCCGGGGAGCTGGGCGGTGCCCACCACCATCAGCAGGGCCAGGCAGAGCGTGCTGCACACGGCCATGACCAGGGCCACCGCGGTGAGCAGCCGGGTGGCGGTGCGCGGGTGCAGCCGCCCCTCGGCCAGCCGGGCGACGGGCCAGGCGGTCAGCGGCAGGACCAGCGGCAGGAAGACGAAGACCCCCATGTCCGGTCAGTCTTCCGTACCGCCGGGGCCGGTGGGCGAGGTGCGCCGAGTGTTCACCGGACCCGGCCCCGCGGCCTCCAGGAGCGCCCGCAGCACCTGCTCGTCACCGGGCGGCAGCGCGGTGACGAAGCTCGCCAGGACGGCCTCCCGGTCCCGTTCGCCGTCGAGGAGCCGGCGCATCCGCAGGGCGGCGAGCCGGGCCACGTCGGCGGTGGGCGTCCACAGGAAGGCGCGGCCCTGCCGTTCGCGGGCGACGACGTCCTTGGCGAGCAGCCTGGTCAGGATCGTCACCACGGTGGTGTAGGCGAGGTCGCCGCCGAGCCGCTCCTGCACCCAGGCGGCGGTGACGGGCCCTTCGGCCTCGCGGAGCGCGCCGAGCACCTGCCCCTCCAGCTCCCCCTGCCCCCGCCGGGCCCGCGCCATGATCCCGTCTCCCTCCGGCGACAGCGTGTCTGACCACGCTACTTCACGCCGGCACCCCTTCCGTACGATCGCCGCCCCCGCCGGTGCGCGATCTCGCCGAGCACGATGTCGACGGCGAGGAACGCGGCGAGCGGGATACCCAGCAGCGGCACGAACCAGCCCAGCACCGCGATCACCGCCATGCCCGGGACGAGCAGGTACGGCGGGACCTCCGCCCAGGCCCCGCGCGGGATGGGCCGGCCGAAGGCGGAGCCCCGGCCGCGCTGCCACCACATGCGGTAGCCCCACAGGATCAGCAGGATCAGGGAGAGGGCGAGCAGGGCCAGGGCGAGCTGGTTGACGAGGCCGAAGAGGATGCCGGTGTGCAGGTCGATGCCCCAGCGGGTGAGTTTGGCGAGCAGCGGGTAGTCGGCGAACCGCAGCACGTCGGTCACCTCGCCCGTCGTCGGGTCGACGGCGACGGCGTCCTGCTTCTCGGGCCAGCTGCGCTGGACCTGCTTGACGACGTACGTGCTGTTCGCGTCGGCGGGCGGCACGATCTCGACCGGGTCGCCCAGCCCCTCGGCGCGCGCGGCGGCCAGCACCTTGTCGAGGCCGACCCCGTGCTCGGCGTCGCCGCCGGTCCCGGCCGCCGTACCGTGCCCGGCGTGCTCGCCGCCGCTCGCGGCCGCCGACACGGACGGGGTCGCCTGCCCCAGGGAGGTGCGCAGTTCGTCGATGTTGGCACCGGCGTAGGTGGACCAGGTCAGGCCGGTCGCCGACAGGAACACGAAGCCGGCGGCGGCCCAGACGCCGACGGTGCCGTGCAGGCCGAGGGTGCGCCGCCGCCCGCTGGTGCCGCGCACCTTGCGCAGCGCCCGCCGCCGGGAGAACCACAGCACCAGGCCGCCGCCCGCGATCACCCACAGCCAGCTCGCCGCGAACTCGCTGTAGAGCCGGCCGGTGTCGCCGAGGTGCAGATCGCGGTGGAGTTCGTCGATCCAGGTGCGCAGCGGCAACGCGCCGGTGGAGCCGTACTGTTCGAGCGCGCCGCGCACCTTGCCGGTGTACGGGTCGACGAACACCGCGAGGGTGTGGTCCGGGTTCACGCCCTCGACGCCCGACAGCAGCACCCTGGTCGTCGCGCCCGCCTCGGGCGACGGCCGTATCGCGGAGACCGTGCCCTCGGGGTGCGCCTTGCGGGCCGCGGCGACCTGCTCGGAGACCGGCAGCTCCGTCTTGCCCACCGGGACGGTCAGTTCATGGGCGTACACCAGCTTCTCGGCCTGGAAGGAGAAGGCGTACAGCAGGCCGGTGGTGGCGGCGACCAGGAGGAAGGGGGCGACCAGGACACCGGCGTAGAAGTGCAGGCGCAGGACGAGGGGGCGCAGCGGGGCCCAGCGGCTCGGCGGGGCGGCCGGGGCGGCGGGTTGCGGGGCCTCGTCCGATGGGGGTCCCCCCGATCGAGCGGAGCCGAGATTGGGGGAGGTCGGGGGAGCGGTGGACATCGGCGGGTTCTCCGGGGGACTCGGGGCTGAGCGGTGACGGTCCAGTAGTCGGGCGGCCCGCGCCTTGAGTTCCCCCCACGCAAAGTGACCCGCGTCACACTCCCGCTCATGGCATCCTGGCGCGATGGCATCCCCCAGTGATCGCGCGCCCCTTGCCGAACAGATCGAGGAACTCCTCGCCCCCGGCGGCCCGTTGACCATCGTCACCGCCGGCGACCCGGTCCTCCGGCGCGGAACCGACCCCTACGACGGCCAGTTGGCCCCCGCCCTGCTGGCCCGGTTCATCGAGGCACTGCGCGTCACCATGCACGCGGCCCCCGGCGTGGGCCTCGCCGCACCCCAGGTCGGCGTCCCCCTCCGCATCGCGGTCATCGAGGACCCGGCACCCGTGCCCGAGGAGGTCGCCTCGGCCCGGGGCCGGGTCCCCCAGCCCTTCCGCGTACTCGTCAACCCCGCCTACGCGCCCACCGTCCCCACCCGCGCCGCCTTCTTCGAGGGCTGCCTGAGCGTGCCGGGCTGGCAGGCGGTCGTCTCCCGGCACGCCGAGGTACGCCTGCGCGCCGAGGACGAACACGGCCGCGCGCTGGACGAGTTGTTCACGGGCTGGCCGGCCCGCATCGTCCAGCACGAGACCGACCACCTCGACGGCCTGCTGTACCTGGACCGCGCGGAACTGCGGTCACTGTCGTCGAACGAGGAGATGGCGAGGCGCTGGTCTCAGCCGACGCCCACGACGGCAGCAGAAGAGCTGGGCTTCAAAATGCCCTGAACTGCAGCGCCCCGTCAGGGGCGCGGGGCTCTGTCGATATGCGGCTCCGCCGCGTGGGCGCGACCAGCCCCCACCGGCCCGCAGGCGACCCACGCCCCATCCTCCTTCGGCCCTACCCCCGATACGCCTCCAGCAGCCGCAGCCACACCTCGCTCAACGTCGGATAAGACGGCACCGCATGCCACAACCGGCTGATCGGCACCTCCCCGGCGACCGCCACGGTCGCCGAGTGGATCAGCTCGCCCACCCCCGGCCCCACGAACGTGACTCCGCGCAGGGTCTCCGAGTCCAGGTCGACGACCATCCGGGCCCGCCCCTTGTACCCCTCGGCGTACAGCCCCGCCCCCGCGACCGACGAGAACTCGACGTCCACGGCCCGCACCCGGTGCCCGGCCTGCTCGGCCTCCGCAAGGGAGAGCCCGACGGCCGCCGCCTCCGGGTCGGTGAAGACGACCTGCGGGACGGCGTCGTGGTCGGCGGTGGCCGCGTACGCGCTCCACGGCGCGTCCGGCACCGCCGTGTCCGCGGCGCGCGCCGCGATGACGGCACCGGCGATCCGGGCCTGGTACTTGCCCTGGTGGGTGAGGAGCGCCCGGTGGTTGACGTCCCCGACGGCGTACAGCCAGTCGGTGCCGTCGACCAGCAGCGTGTCGTCGACCGACAGCCAGGAGCCCGGCTCCAGCCCGACGGTGTCGAGGCCGATGTCGTCGGTGTGCGGCACGCGCCCCGTGGCGAAGAGGATCTCGTCGGCCTCGATCCGGTCACCCGCGTCGGTCACGGCCACGACCGTGCCGTTCTCGCGGGTCACCGACCGGACGGACGTGCCGGTGCGGACGTCGACGCCCGCCTCCTTGAGCGCGTCGGCGACGAGTTCGCCGGCGAACGGCTCCATGCGGTTCAGCAGCCCCTTGCCGCGGACCAGAAGGGTGACCCGGGAACCGAGGGCCTGCCAGGCGGTGGCCATCTCGGTGGCGACCACACCGCCGCCGACCACGATCAGCCGGCCGGGCGTCTCCTGGGCGCTGGTGGCCTCGCGGCTGGTCCAGGGCTTCACCTCGGCGAGCCCGGGCAGCGGAGGCAGCTGGGCGCGGGTGCCGGTGGCGACGGCGACCGCGTGCCGCGCGGTGAGCGTGGTGAGGGTGCTGTCGGGGCCGGTCACAGTGACCGTGCGGGGGCCGGCGAGGCGGCCCTGGCCCCGGTAGAGGTCGGCGCCGATGCCGTCCAGCCAGGCGACCTGGCCGTCGTCCTGCCAGTTCGAGGTGAAGTAGTTGCGGCGGGCGAGGACCGCGGGGGCGTCGAGGGGTCCCTGGACCGCCTGGGCGAGCCCGGGCAGCCTGCGGGCGTCGGCCTGGGCGATGACCGGGCGCAGCAGGGCCTTGCTGGGCATGCACGCCCAGTACGAGCACTCGCCGCCGACGAGTTCGCTCTCCACGACCGCGGTGGAGAGACCGGCCGCACGGGTGCGGTCGGCCACGTTCTCCCCCACGGGCCCGGCTCCGAGCACCACTACGTCGTAAGCGATGGATTCCGTTTCCGTCATGGGGCCAGTCTCGCGGGTGGTGTGCGCCGGGGCCACACGGGTAGGCAGGCGGAATACCCGTCCGGTCGGACATGTTGTCGCGAGCGGTTTCGCCCCAGCCCGGGACGCCCCCACATCAGGAAGAGGGAAGCACGCATGAGCAGCACCGTGGAGCTCACCAAGGAGAACTTCGACCAGACGGTCACCGAGAACGAGTTCGTTCTCATCGACTTCTGGGCGGCCTGGTGCGGCCCGTGCCGGATGTTCGCCCCCGTCTACGAGAAGGCGGCCGAGGCCAACCCCGACCTGGTCTTCGCCAAGGTCGACACGGAGGCGCAGCCGGAGCTGGCCGCGGCCTTCAACATCCAGTCGATCCCGACCCTGATGATCGTCCGCGACCAGGTCGCCGTCTTCGCCCAGCCGGGCGCCCTGCCGGAGGCCGCCCTGACGGACGTCATCGGCCAGGCCCGCAAGCTGGACATGGACGAGGTCCGCAAGAGCATCGCCGCGCAGCAGGGCGGCGCCCAGGGCGAGTGACACCCCCTAGCGGGAGCGAGACCCCTTAACGAAGGTTAGAAGGGGTACGGCGCCACATCCGGCCGTACGGTCGTCCACCGCACGTCCGTGAACGCCTCCAGGTTGGACTCGCCGCCGAACCGGGCACCGGTGCCGGAGGCGGCGACTCCGCCGAAGGGGGCCACGGCCTCGTCGTTCACGGTCTGGTCGTTGATGTGGACGATGCCGGTCGGGATGCGTTCGGCGAGGTCCAGTCCGCGGGCCGCGTCCCGGGTGACGATGCCGAGGGAGAGCCCGTAGGAACTGTCCGCGGCGAGGGCGGCGGCCTCGTCGGCGTCGGCGAAGGCGCGCACCGGCGCGACCGGTCCGAAGACCTCCTCGGCGTAGGCGGGGGTGCGGTCGTCCACGCCGGCGAGGACCGTGGGCCGGTAGAAGAGGTTCTCGTGGGTGCCGCCGGCGGCGAGCCGGGCGCCGTGGGCGGTGCTGGACTCCACCAGGCCGTGGATCTTGGCGAGTTGGCCGGCGTCGATGATCGGGCCGAGGTGGACCTGCTCGCGGTGCGGGTCGCCGACGGCGAGCGAGTCGGCCTTGGCGGCGAGGCGTTCGACGTACTCGTCGACGAGCGAGGCGTGCACCAGGTGGCGTCCGGTGGTCATGCAGATCTGGCCCTGGTGGAAGAAGGATCCCCAGGCGGCGGTGGAGATCACCGCGTCGAGGTCGGCGTCCTCCAGCACGATCAGGGCGGAGTTGCCGCCGAGTTCGAGGTGGGCGCGCTTGAGCCGGCGGCCCGCGGCCTCGCCGACGGCGCGGCCGGCCGCCGTCGAGCCGGTGAAGGAGATGACCGGCACCTGCGGGTCGTCGACCAGCGCCGCGCCGACGTCGGCGGCGCCGGGCAGCACCTGCAGCAGACCCTCCGGCAGCCCGGCCGCGGCGAACACGGCGGCCAGCGCGAGCCCGCCGCAGACGGCGGTGCGCGGATCGGGCTTCAGGACCACCCCGTTGCCCAGCGCGAGTGCGGGGGCCACCGAGCGGATGGACAGGATCAGCGGCGCGTTGAACGGCGCGATCACCCCGACGACACCGACCGGGATCCGGCGGGTGTACGACAGCCGGGGCGCCTCGCTGGGCAGGACCTGGCCGGCCGGGCGGGAGGCGAGGGCGGCGGCCTCGTAGCACTCCTGGGCGGCGACATGCAGTTCGAAGTCCGCCTTGCCGGGTATGGAGCCGGACTCGCGGACGATCCACTCGCGCAGTTCGTCGGCGTGCTCCGTGAACAAGTCCCCTGCCTTGCGCAGGACTTGGGCCCGGACGAAGTGCGGTACCCGGGCCCATTCGCGCTGGGCGGCCCGGGCCGCCGCGGCGGCCGGGGCGACGTCGGCGGGGGCGGCGAGGGTGACCGTGTCGAGCGGGTCGCCGGTGGCGGGCTCGGTGACGGTGTACTGCGGGCCGGACAGGGCGCTGGCCTGCCAGGTCTTCGGGTCGAGCAGCGGCATGACGGCTCTCCGATCGATCACCGGGTTGCGCGGCTCACGGCGCGCCCATGAGCCGTTTGGTTGAGCGCGCAACATCCTAGTCAGAGGGCGCGGAAAAGCACCGCCCTCCGACCAGGGTGACCCATCAGCTGGAGTCGCGCCGCACCACGGCGGCGCCGAGCACCTGGTGCGTCTCGGGTTCGCCGCCGAAGTCGCGCACCGCGCGGTCGACCAGTTCGGCGAGGTCGCGGCCGGACGGCAGGTCGATGTGGATCGTGGACAGCCGGGGGCGCAGCAGCCGGCCGAGCATCAGGTCGTCGGCGCCGACCACAGCCGTCTCCTCGGGGATGCGGACGCCCTCGTCCTGGAGGGCGCGCATGAGCAGCATGGCGTACTCGTCGTTGTACGCGAACACCGCGTCGATCCCCGACTCCCGCCAGCCGGAGGCGAGTTGGGCCGCGGACTCCTCGGTGTAGGCGAGCGGCAGCTCGGTGAGCGTGGCGTCGGTGCCGCGCAGGGCCTGGCGGAGTCCTTCGACGCGGGGCCGGGAGTAGGTCTCAAGACCGGTCTCCGTGGGGACGACCACGCCGATCCGGCGCCGGCCGCGGGCGTACAGGTGGGCGCCGGCGCAGCGGCCGACGGCGTCGTGGTCCATCAGCAGGGCATGGGCGCCGTCGACCCGTTCGGGGCCGAAGGTGACCACGGCGCGGGCACCGGCCCGCTTGAGGACGGCGACGCCCTCGGGCCCGAGTTCGGCGTCGGGGACCAGTACCGCGACCGGCCGCAACTCGGCCCAGGCGCGGGCGGCTTCGTCACCGCGCAGGCCCGCCGTGCCGTACTGCACGACGGTGTAGTCCAGGCGGCTGAGGGCCCACTGGAGGTCGTTGATGAACTGGCCGTAGAGCGGGCCCATCGGGATGGCCGGGGCGGGCATCAGCACCATCCGGCTGTGCCCGGCGCGCAGGCTGCGGGCGGCCGCGTGCGGGACGTACCCGAGTTCCTTCGCGGCCTGGTGGACGCGGCGCCGCGTGGGCTCGCTGATCCGTACGGCGCTGGTGTTGTTGAGGACGTAGGAGACGGTCGCGCGGGAGACGCCGGCCAGGCGGGCCACATCGGCGCTCGTGGGGACCGAGCGCGGAGTCGGCGACGCTGCCGAGGGCGGTTTCGGGATCTGCACCATGACGTACGGCATCTTGGCAGAAGCCCCGAGTGAGGATGGCGGCGGGGCAAGGTGGTTCACGGTTGGACGAATTGGGTCCGGCACGCCGCCGGAGACATCATCGGACGAACATGTTCGTCACGAGCTTATTCGGAACGAACATGTTCGTTAGAGTCGGGGCATGCCAGCCACCCCCCGCTCCCGCCGCGAGCGTCCCGCCAAGCCCGCCCTGACCAGGGAGGGCATCGTCACCGCCGCCGTGGAGATCCTGCGCGCCGAGGGTCTGCAGAAGGTCACCATGCGGCGCCTGGCCCAGGAGCTCGACACCGGACCGGCCTCGCTGTACGTCTACGTCCGCAACACCGCCGAGCTGCACGCGGCGGTCCTGGACGAACTGCTCGGCGGCGTGGCACCGGCCCCGGCGGAGGGCGACTGGCGCAAGCGGCTGGAGCAGGTGCTCCTCGGGTACACCCGGATGCTCCTGGAGTACCCGAGCCTGGCCCGCTCCGCGCTGACCTCCTGGCCGAGCGGCCCGAACTACCTGAATCTGATCGAGAGCCTGCTGGGCCTGCTCGCCGAGGGCGGGGTGCCGCGCGAGCGGGCCGCCTGGGGCGTCGACCTGCTGCTCCAGCGCGCCACCGCGACCGCCGCCGAGCACGCGGGCGGGGGTTCCCAGGAGGACTGGGACGCGCTCGGTCACGCGCTGACCGAGGTGTCGGAGCGGACCCACCCGCACATCGCCGCCGCGTCCGGACTGCTCATGACCGGATCGCCCGGTGCCCGCGCGTCCTGGGCGTTCCAGGCCCTGATCAGCGGCATCGAGCACACCGCCGTACCCGAACCCCACGACTAGGAGACCACCGTGTCGACACCCCACCACCCCATAGCGATCATCGGCGCCGGACTCGGCGGGCTCACGCTCGCCCGGGTGCTGCACGCGCACGGCGTCGAGACCGCCGTCTTCGACCGCGACGCCTCCCCCGCCGCCCGCACCCAGGGCGGCATGCTCGACATCCACGAGGAGTCCGGCCAGGCGGCGCTCCGCGCGGCCGGGCTGTACGAGGAGTTCCTGACGCACGTCCATGCCGGCGGCCAGGCGGTACGGGTGCTGGACCAGGACGCCCGGGTCCGTTACGAGGCGGTCGACGACGGTACCGGCGGACGTCCGGAGATCGACCGCGGCGACCTGCGCGGGCTGCTGCTCGGCTCGCTGCCCGAGGGCGTGATCCGCTGGGGCGCGAAGGTCACCGGCGCCCGTCCGTTCGGCGACGGCCGGCACGAGGTGCTGCTGGCGGACGGCGGTTCGTTCACCACGGATCTGCTGGTCGGCGCCGACGGCGCCTGGTCGCGGGTGCGCCCGCTGGTCTCGGACGCCCTGCCCGCGTACTGCGGGGTGTCGTTCGCGGAGGCGGACCTGCCGGACGCGGACGTACGGCATCCGGTGAGCGCCGAGGTCGTCGGCGGCGGCATGCTGTTCGCGCTGGGCGCCAGCCGGGGTTTCCTGGCCCACCGGGAGAGCGACGGCGGTCTGCACGTGTACGCGGCGGTCGAGGCTCCCGAGGAGTGGCTGGACGGGATCGACTTCACCGACACCGAGGCGGCCAAGGCGGCCGTCCTGCGGTCCTTCGACGGCTGGGACAAGAGCCTGCGGGCGCTGGTCGCGGACGCCGAGGGAGAGCTGGTGCCCCGGCGGATCCACGCCCTGCCGGCCGGCCACCGCTGGGACCGCGTGCCCGGCGTGACCCTGCTCGGTGACGCGGCGCACCTGATGTCGCCGTTCGCCGGGGAGGGCGCCAACCTGGCCCTGATCGACGGCTCCGACCTGGGCCTGGCCCTCCTCGCGCACCCGGGCGACACCGAGGCCGCCCTGGCCGCCTACGAGGCGGGGATGTTCCCGCGCGCCGCGGCGGCCGCGGCGGAGTCGACGGCGGGCGGCGCCTTGCTGTTCGAAGCCGACGCGCCGCGCGGCCTGGTCGACCTGTTCGCGGCCGGGCGGCCGGACGTCAGCGGGGCGGCTCCGTCCGCGTGACGCGGGCGACCAGGTCGACCCAGCCGGCCTCCAGGCGCTCCATCGGCATCCCGCACTGCCTGGTCAGATGGTGGATGAGGGCGGGGTCGAGAGCGGCCAGCAGCGTCTGGGCGAGCAGTTCGCAGTCGGCGTCCGGCTCGATCTGCCGCAGCAGCACCGTGACATGGGTGCGCAGGGCGCGGCCCGAGGGGTGGGCGTGGCGGCGGGTCGGTTCGGGCTGGGCGGCCAGCTGCAGGTCCAGCTGCTCGACCGCGCGGTAGAGCACCGCGATGCCGAAGGCGCGCAGCCGCTCGACCGGCGGGGCGCCGGGGCCCAGCGGGGGCGGCCCGCCGAGGAAGTCGGCCTGCAGCTGCCGCGCCGAGTGGTCGAGGAGGGCCATCAGCAGCCCCGTGCGGTCGCCGAAGCGGCGGAAGACGGTGCCCTTGCCCACCTCGGCAGCCGCGGCCACCGCCTCCATGGTGACCCCGGCCACCCCGTGCTCGGCGATCAGCCGGGCGGCCGCCTCCAGGAGCCGGGCGCGGTTGCGGGCCGCGTCGGCACGCAGGCAGGGCTCTTCGGGAGCGGAGGGTCCCACTTCGAGCAACTGCGGTGTGTCGAAGGGCTCCTGAGGCTGCGGGAAGGGCGGCAGGACGCTGGACATGAAGACAGCGTAAAGCATGGGGAACAGAACTGGACCGCGGTCCGTTTGGGATGTTAGAAATTAACCGGACCCCGGTCCGGATTCGTAACGGCAGTGTTTCATCCCCCCTTGGAGTTCCCCCATGTCTGTCCGCATCCTTGCGCTCGTCGGCAGCCTCCGTGCCGGTTCGCACAACCGCCAGCTCGCCGAGGCGGCCGTGAAGCTCGCTCCCGAGGGTGCCGAGGTCGAGGTCTTCGAGGGCCTCGCCGACATCCCGTTCTACAACGAGGACATCGACGTCGAGGGCACCGTCCCGGCCGCCGCCGCGAAGCTGCGCGCCGCCGCCCAGGCCGCCGACGCCTTCCTGCTCTTCTCCCCCGAGTACAACGGCACGATCCCGGCCGTCCTGAAGAACGCCATCGACTGGCTGTCCCGCCCGTACGGCGCCAGCACCTTCGGCGGCAAGCCGGTCGCCGTCATCGGCACCGCCTACGGCCAGTACGGCGGTGTGTGGGCGCAGGACGAGACCCGCAAGGCCGTGGGCATCGCCGGCGGCAAGGTGATCGAGGACATCAAGCTCTCCATCCCCGGTTCCGTGGTCCGCTTCGCCGAGACCCACCCGGCCGACGACGCCGAGGTCGCCGCCCAGCTGACCGAGGTCGTCGCCCGCCTGCACGGCAACGTGGGCGTGGCCGCCTGAGGCACCCCCGCCCGAAAAGAGCCCGAAAAGAAGAGGGGGCCGGAGCTGACGAGCTTCGGCCCCCTCTCTTCCACGTCCCGTGGCTCACTCGATCCCGGCGAGCCGCTCGACGGCCGGGGCCGCGAAGCTCTCGATCCATCCCGAGGTCTCGCCCAGGCGCGGCGACAGGATGACGGTGTCGAGGCCGAGCTTGGCGTACCCCTCGATGTCCCGGGTGAAGGCGTCCAGGTCGCCCGTGGTGGCCGGCTCGGCGCCGTACGCGATGGTCTTGCGGATGGTGCCGTAGTCCCGTCCGACGGTGTCGCAGTGGCCGCGCAGCACGTCGAGCTTGTGCCGGAGCTCCTCGGGGGAGCCGGGGATCAGGTTGCAGGCGTCGGCGTACTGGGCGACCAGCCGCAGGGTCTTCTTCTCTCCCCCGCCGCCGATCATGATCTCCGGGTGCGGCCGGCTGACCGGCGCCGGTACGCAGAGCGTCTCGGCGAGCCGGTAGTACGTGCCCTCGAAGGGGCCGTTGTTCTCCGGGTCCCACATCTGGAGACAGATCCGCAGCGTCTCCTCCAGCCGCTCGAAGCGCTCCGCGAGCGGCGGGTAGGGCACGCCGAGGCCGTGGTGCTCACGGTCGTACCAGGCGGCCCCGATGCCCAGGGTGGCCCGGCCGCCGGAGACCAGGTCGAGAGTGGTGGCGATCTTGGCGAGCAGACCGGGATGCCGGTACGTCACGCCGGTGACCAGGGCGCCCAGCCGCACGGTGGAGGTGCGGCCGGCGAGGTAGCCCAGCGTCGTGTAGGCCTCCAGCATGGGGTCCTCGGCGCCGCCGTTGAACTCCATCTGGAAGTAGTGGTCCATCACCGAGACCCAGCTGACGCCCGCCGCCTCGGCCGCGGCACCGGCGGCGGCCAGTTCGGCGCCGAGGGCGGGCCCGCCGCCGGGGTGGTTGAACCGGTTGATGTGCACGCCCACGCGCATGGCCGTTCTCCGTTCCGCCCGGATGGTCGTATGCTCCCTCGACGCTAGATCTTCGAGCGCGCTCGAAGTCAAGCCGCGGCGCGGAGTCCGGACCGGGCACCCGCCGGATGGCGGGGAGCTTCCGCCGTCCGGCGGCCTCCGGCGCGCATACGGCGGAGCGGACCATGGCCCTACGAGCCGCAGTACACCGCCGCGAGGAGCAGCCATGACCTCCGTACCGCCCCCGTTCGACCCCGAACTCTCCGCCGCCCTGGAGCTGATCAAGGACGTGATCTCCCCGGCGTTCACGATGGACGACATCGCCACGATCCGGGAGGGCGCGGGGATACAGCTGCTGGCCGAGCTGGACCTCACGATGGACGGGGCGTTCGCGGTGGAGGACCGCACGGTGCCCGGTCCGGCGGACGCGCCGGAGATCTCCCTCCTGATCTGCCGCCCGGTCGCCTCCGCGACTCCCGGCCCGCTGCCGGTGATCTACCACGTGCACGGCGGCGGCATGGTGATCGGCAACAACCGGGTGGGCGTGGACGTCCCGCTGGCCTGGGCGAAGGAACTGGGCGCGGTGGTGGTGTCGGTGGAGTACCGGCTGGCGCCCGAACATCCGCATCCGGCGCCGGTCGAGGACGTGTACGCCGGGCTGCTGTGGACGGCGGAGCACGCGAAGGAGATCGGCGGTGACCCGGACCGGATCGTGATCGCCGGCGCCAGCGCGGGCGGCGGCCTCACCGCCGCCCTTGCCCTGCTTCTGAGGGACCGTCAAGGCCCGTCGGTCATCGGCCAGATACTCATGTGCCCCATGCTCGACGACCGCAACGACACGCCGTCCAGCCACCAGATGAAGGGTCTCGGCGTCTGGGACCACACGGCCAACGAGACCGGCTGGACCGCCCTGCTCGGCGCGGCCCGCGGCGGCCCCGACGTCTCCCCCTACGCGGCCCCCGCCCGCGCCGCCGACCTCACGAACCTCCCGCCGGCCTTCCTCGACGTGGGCTCCGCCGAGACCTTCCGGGACGAGACCGTCGCCTACGCGTCCCGCATCTGGCAGTCCGGCGGGGTCGCCGAACTCCACGTCTGGCCGGGCGGCTTCCACGGCTTCGACGGCTTCGCCCCGCAGGCCGCCCTCTCCCAGGCGGCACGCGCGGCCCATCTGACCTGGCTGCGACGGCTGCTGGCGAACTGAGCGGCCGTCAGCCGACGGGCTCCGGCTGCTTGGCCGGGGCCCGTCGGGCCGTCGCCCGGTCCAGGTGGACCGCCACGGTGCCGTAGAACCGCTGCACGGCGTCGTCGACACTGCGGATGAACCCGGTCTCGGCGCTGCCCCGGCCGCTGCCCATGCCCTTGAGGAGCGAGAGCCGGAAGCCGGTGATCCGGGCGCCGTCGGTCTTCGGCAGCAGGTCGGCCGGTTCGGGGCGGAGCCGTTCGAGGGTGCCGCGCGGACCGGCGGTGTCGCCCTCGACCAGGGTCTCGATGTGCAGATCGGCCGGCGCCTCGGCCAGCGACCGCACCAGCCGCTTGGCCCAGCTCAGCGGGTAGCCCTGTTCCGGGGCCGGGATCTGCATGGCCGTGCGGAGCCGGCCGGTGCGCAGATCGGCCTCGATCTCCAGCACGCCCGGCGTGCCCTCGATGCGCAGTTCGGCCTGGAGCCGGCCCTGCAGGCACAGCTGGTCGGCGAGCAGGCCCCGGCGCTCCTTGGGGTCCCGGCCGGCCCTGGAGCCACGGACCGGGAGCACCTTCTGCCCGAGTTCGCCGCCCAGGCCCAGGCAGACCTGCCGGATCAGCCGCTCCCAGCTCTCCACCACGTCGAGGGCGCGCGGGTCGCCCTGGCAGAGGGTCTCGTCGTCGATGCCGTTGCGCACCGGGACCCAGGCGGGGCCCATGTTCTGGAAGCCGTGGCAGCCGGAGTTCTCGTGCTGGAGGTAGTGCAGCAGTTCCTGGAGGAGCCAGGCGTGCGCCTTGTTGCCGACGCCCTCGTGCCGGATCAGCATCTGGGCCTGGTGGGCGACCTCGGCCCAGGACAGGTGGCGCAGCGCCACCTTGTGCTTGCGCCGCCCGTCGATCTTGACGTCGACCAGCGGACTGCCGTCCAGCGCCACGTCGTTGGAGAGCGTGATCACGGCCTCGTAGCCACGGCGGGCCGCGATGTCCATGTAGGCCTGCACCTGCTCGGACTTCAGGGCGTTGCCGTTGGTCTTCGTCTCGACCAGGGCCGTCCACAGCTTGCCGGCCCGCTCTACGCGGATGACGCCGTCGGGGCGCCGTGGGGTGTCGCCGTGCGGCAGGGACACCTCGGTGAACGTCTCCATGCGTCCGGCCGGGGCGCCGAAGCCCGCGGTGAGCCGTCGGCCGAACTCGGGTACCTGGGCCATCACCGAGAGCAGGACGGAGGTGGCGCGCGTCTCGCGGTCGCGGTCGCTCTTCAGGGCCGAGACGGGGAAGAGCCGGGCCTGGCGCCAGGACTCGTTCTCCGCGAGGGACTTCCTGGCGGCCTTCGGCAGGGTGACCTTCTTCTTCGCCGTGCGCGGCCGGGCGGCCGACGGCTTCGCCGCGGTGTCGTCCGCGGGCGGGCGGGGCGCGGGGACGCCGTCCAGGTTGTCCTTCGCCTCCTGCTCGGCCACCGGTTCGGGACCGGCCTGTTCGTCGTCGGCGGGGCCGTCCAGCGCGTCCTCGGGTGCGGCGTCGTCGTCGATGTCGACGCCGAAGTCGGTCGCCAGACCGGCCAGTCCGTCGGCGTACCCCTGCCCGACGGCGCGGAACTTCCACTCCCCCGTCCTGCGGTACAGCTCCCCGAAGATGACGGCGCTCACCGCGTCGGCGTCCGCGACGGTGAACCGGAGCAGTCCGTCGCCGGCCGCGTCGGCCAGGGTGACGGTGAGGTTCTCCAGTTCGCCGAAGCGGGCGTCCCGGTACCGGCTGGCCGCGACGATCATCCGGTCGACGTCCTGCGGTACGGCGGTCAGGTCGAAGCCGATCCGGTCCTCGTCGCCGGCCTCCGTGGGCGTCTTGCCGAGCAGTTGCACACTGCCGTCGGCCGCCACCGGGTTGTTGTAGAAGTAGAAGTCGGTGTCCCCGCGCACCTTGCCGTCGGCGCCGACCAGCAGAACGGACACGTCCGCGTCGCCCTCGCCGCTGGGGCTGACCCAGCCCAGGCTGACGACCACCGAGCCGACGTTCTCGCT
Source organism: Streptomyces sp. NPDC048288 (assembly GCF_043201555.1). NCBI lineage: Bacteria > Bacillati > Actinomycetota > Actinomycetes > Kitasatosporales > Streptomycetaceae > Streptomyces > Streptomyces sp. NPDC048288. The sequence goes on along the minus strand of NZ_JBICZD010000004.1, from coordinate 186,948 downwards.
CAGGGCCGACAACGTGACGTTGGACCCCTTCACCATCTCCTGCATGAATCCCCCAGGATCCCCACCATCGAGCCTGGCTAACTGTAGTGCGCACCGAGCTCGGCGGTGCCTTCGGTCCGGAAACGACCGACTATTTACGATCTTGACCGGGTGGGTGGGGAACTCCAGGTCAGCGGAGGCCGAGCGCCCTGCGGTACGGCGGCCTCGGGCCCGCGGTGGACGTGATGGTGGTGCAGGTCGGGTGGGCGGCGCAGGGGTGGCCGGGGTCAGGGGGCAGGTGTCCGGGTAGGGAGGGTGCCGGTGCGGCGGCCGTCGATGCCAGTGCGGCCGCCGCCATCGCCAGGGCGGCGGCCGCACTCCCCCGTGCTGTCCTCATGCGATGCCTCCCGCTCGTCGGACGGCCCCATGGTCGGGCGGGAGGAGGTGCGCGGTCGTCGGCCGATCGTCTCCGCCGGGGTGTCCTTCGTCTACGCCTCGGCGTCTTCGGTGGGCTCAAGCCCCGTTCGCCGACGCCTTCTTGATCGCCTCCCTGATCCTGGAGTAGGTGCCGCAGCGGCAGACGTTCTCGATCGCGTCGATGTCGGCGTCCGTCGGGTGCGGGGTGCGCTTGAGGAGAGCGGCGGCCGCCATGATCTGGCCGGGCTGGCAGAACCCGCACTGGGCCACGTCGCAGTCCAGCCAGGCCTGTTGGACGGGGTGCAGGGTGTCGCCGTCGGCCAGGCCCTCGATGGTGGTGACCGCGCGGCCCGCGCAGTCGGCGACCGGGACCGTGCACGGCTGGATCTCCTCGCCGTCGAGGTGGCTGGTGCAGGCGCGGCAGACGCCCACCCCGCAGCCGTACTTGGGGCCGGTGACGCCGAGCAGGTCGCGCAGGACCCAGAGCAGGGGCATGTCGTCGGGGGCCTCGACGGTGACCGGTTTGCCGTTGAGGACGAAGGAGTACGAACGCATCGGTGCCTTCTGGGAGTCGGGAGGCGGTGGGTCAGAAGTCGAGCGGGAAGCTGCGGGGTTTCGTTCCGGTGGCGCGGGCGTAGGCGTTGGCGACCGCGCCCGACGCGGCCGGGACACCGAGTTCGCCGGCGCCGCCGGGTTCCCGGCCGGAGGGGAGGATGTGGGCCTCGAACTCCAGCGGGGCGTGCCGCTGGCGGGCGTAGTGGAAGTCGGCGAAGCTGCCCTCGCGCACCGCGCCCCGGTCGATGTGCAGCCCGGCCCGCAGCACGGTGGAGATGCCGTCGACGGCGGTGCCCATGAGCTGGGCCTCCAGGCCGCGCGGATTGACGGCCGTACCGACGTCGGCGGCCATCACCACCTTGGTGACCCGGGGGTTCTCCGGGTCGGTGGCGTCGATCTCGGCGAGGCAGGCGACGGCGGACCCGTACTCCTCGTGCACGGCCACGCCCTGGGCGGTCCCGGCGGGCATGGCCCGGCCCCAGTGCCCGGCGGCGGCCGCCTTGGCGAGGACCGCCCGCACCTGCTTGCTCCGCAGGGTGCTGCGGCGGAAGGCGACCGGGTCCCGGTGCAGGGCGCGCGCGATCTCGTCGACGACGATCTCCTCCACGGTGCGCGACGTGCCGGAGTCCACCGACCGCCAGGCGCCCAGCGGGACCGCCAGCTCGATGCCGCCCGAATCGCCGCCCACGCGGCCGAAGTTGTACAGGCCGCTGTCGCTGGGCAGCGGCCGTACCCCGGCCGACTGGGCGGTCAGGGCGGTCTCGTCGGACGACTCCCCCACCGAGGCCGTCATGTGCTGGAAGGCCACCACCCGGCCGCCCGCCACGCTGGCCCGGATCCGGTGGTGGGTCGCGGGCCGCATCCTGCCGTGCCGGGTGTCGTCGTTGCGGCTCCACATCAGCTTCACCGGCTTGCGGGCCGCCTTGGAGATCAGGGCCGCCTCGATGGCCGCGTCGAAGTTGAGCCGCCGCCCGAACGAGCCGCCGCCGCGCATCACATGGACCCGCACGGCCGTCTTCGGCAGCCCGAGCAGGGCGGCGATCGTCTCGCGGGCGTCCATCGGCGTCTGCGTGGAGAACCACAGCTCGGCCCGGTCGGAGCGGACGTCGGCGATCGCGGTGAGCACCTCCATCGGGGCGTGGCTGACGAACGCGAACGCGAACTCGCCCTCGATCTGCGTCGATCCGCGCGGCGGGCTGCCCAGGCGGGGTACGGCGGCGCGCAGCCGGGAGCGGATCTCCTTGTCGGAGAGGGCGGCCAGCGGGCCCGGCGCCCAGGTGATCCTCAGGGCGTCCCGGGCCTGGAAGGCGTGGTGGAAGGTGTCCGCGACGACGGCGACCCCGCCGGAGATCCGCACGACCGCGTGCACGCCGGGCAGGGCGCGGGCCGCCGTGTCGTCGAGGGAGACCAGCTCGCCGCGCAGCGTCGGCGGCCGGGCCACCACGGTCGGCTTCGCCCCGGCCACCGCCAGGTCGCCCGCGTACTTCGCGGCGCCGGTGACGATGTCCCGGGCGTCGATCCTGGTCGTCGGCTTCCCGATCACTTTGTGCCGGGAGGCCGGCTTGGGCTTGCTCGACACGTCCGGGGTGCGGATCCGGGCGGCGCTCGCGGTGAGCGAGCCGAAGGTGGCGGTCCGGCCGTCGGGGGCGAGGACCCGGCCGTGCCAGGTCCGCAGGGAGTGCGCGGGAAGGTGCCAGCGGCGGGCGGCCGCGGTCACCAGCCGGGCCCGCGCGGTGGCGGCCAGCTGCCGGGCCGGGCCGTACAGCGAGCTGACCGAACTGGAGCCGCCGGTGTACTGGTTGCCCTTGCTGCGGGCGTCGGCGAGGGGGATCCGCACGTCGGTGAGGCGGGCGTCCAGCTCCTCGGCGATCATCATGGCGACGGCGGTGGTGATGCCCTGGCCGACCTCGACGCGCGGCAGCCGTACGACGACCTCGTTGTCCGCGGTGACCTCCAGGACGAGCATCTCCTCGTCGGTGCCGGTGACCAGGACCCCGGGGGCCGCGGTGGCGCCGTCGGCCTCCGAGGTGTCGCAGCCGAGCGGGGCGGCGACCGTGAGGGTGGCCGCGGCCACCGTGTAGACCATGAATCTCCGGCGGGACGGGCCGGCGGCCCGGGCGGGCGCGTTGCGGTCCAAGGGAGAGGCTCCTGTCGTCGACGGCTGTCTCGACAGCTATGAGGGGCGGACGTCCGCATCGGTTGCCTACCCCTTCCCTCGGCGGCCGGATGGCGCATGATGGCGGTATGAAAGAGCTGGCGGGGCGGCTGGCCGCGGTGGACCCGGACGCCGGGGCCGCCGTCACGGTCATCACCTACTTCGACCGGCTGGCCGAGTCCCGGGCCGGTCTGGAGGCGCTGGTGCGCGGGGCCGCCGTGCTCGCCGGCTGCCCGGCCCGGCTGGCCGACCCCGAGCGGCGGGTCCGGCTGCGGGTGGAGCCGGACGGCCGGCGCGCCGACAGCGAGGACGCGCCCGATCCCGGCTGGCCGTGCGCGCCGCTGGTGCCGGGCGGGCCGCCCGCGCTCTGGCTGGAGCGGACCGGTGCCCCGGGGACGAGCGTGGTCGACGCGGTGATCCTGGAGCGGGCCTCGGCGGCCGTACGGTCGGTGCTCGACCGCACCCGGGGCCGGGCCCCGGCACCGCCGGTGGACGATCCCGCGCTGGTCGAGACGGTCCTGGACGCCGGTGCCCCGCTGCCCGCCCGGCTGCACGCGGCCCGCTCGCTCGGCCTGGACGGCGCAGGACCGGACGCGCGGGTGCGGGCGGTGGCGGTCGCCGACGGCCCGGCCCGGATCGTCGCCGACGGCCGGGCGCTGCCCGCGGCCGGGCGGATGGGCGTGGGACCGGCCGTGGCCGTCGAGGATCTCCCCCGCTCCTGGGACGCGGCCCGTACCGCGCTGCGGTTCACCGCCGACGGCGGCGGACAGGAACCGGAGCGGCCCGTGGTGCACGCCGACGAGCTGGGCGATGTCGCGCTGCTCGCCGCACTGGTCGTCCCCGGTGCCGAACCGGCGCCGGACGTCCGCGCGGTGGAGGCCGCGGCGGCGGACGCGCCCTGGATGCTGCGCACCCTGCACGCGGTGGCGTCGACGGCGAGCCTGCGGGCGGCGGCCGGGGAGATCAACGTCCATCACTCCACGCTCCAGGACCGGTTGACGCACGCGGAGCATCTGCTGGGCTGGTCGGTGCGCACCCCGCAGGGCCGGTTCCGGCTCCATCTCGCCCTCACCATGCGCCATCTGACGAGGAATCAGTAGACGTCCCGGACGTAACGCTTCTCCGTGGCCAGCTGCTTGACGTACGCCGTCGCCTCGTCCTGGGTCAGCCCGCCGTGCACGGTGGCGATGTCCTTCAGCGCCCGGTCGACGTCCTTGGCCATCCGGGAGGCGTCGCCGCAGACGTAGAAGTGGGCGCCGTCCTGGAGCCAGGACCACAGCAGCGGTCCGTGTTCGCGCATCCGGTCCTGGACGTAGACCTTGGCGCGCTGGTCGCGGGAGAAGGCGGTGTCGAGGCGGCTCAGGGTGCCCTCGGCGAGCAGGGCGGTGAGCTCCTCCTCGTAGTAGAAGTCACTGGCCCGGTGCTGTTCGCCGAAGAACAGCCAGTTGGGGGCGCGGTGGCCGCGGGCGCGCCGCTCCTCCAGGAACCCGACGAACGGCGCCACCCCGGTGCCGGGGCCGACCATCACCATCGGGGTCGCCGGGTCGGCGGGCGGGCGGAAGTGCGGGGAGCCCTGGACGTGCACCGGGACCTCGGTGCCGGGTTCGGCGTCGGCGAGGAAGGGTGAGCAGACGCCCTGCCGGGGCCTGCCGCGCAGGTTCTCGTAGCGGACGACCGAGACGGTCAGGGAGACCTGGTGGGGGTCGCTGAGCGGGCTGGACGAGATGGAGTAGAGGCGCGGCTGCAGCCTGCCGAGCACGCCCGCCCACTCCGCCGCGCCGGCCCGGGTGCCGAACTCGGCGGCGAGGTCGACCGCCTGCCGTCCCCAGGACCACTTGGCCAGCTCGTCCTTGTTGTCGGGGCGCAGCAGCTTGCGCAACTCGCGCGGGTCGCGGGCGCGTTCGGCGACGAAGCGGAGCAGGTCCGGGGTGATCCTGGTGATGTCCAGATGCCGTGACAGCGCCTCGGCGAAGGGGATTTCGCCGACGCCGCCCACCTCGACGCCGGTGGTGGCGTCGAGTCCGGTGACGGCGAGCCATTCCTCCACCAGGGCGCGGGAGTTGAGCGGGCGGACCCCGAGCGCGTCGCCGGCCTCGTAGACCAGCGGGGTCTCGCTGTCGCGGGTGTCGAAGGTGAAGCGGCGGACCTCCTTGCCGGCGCCGGGCAGGCTGAGCAGCCGGTTGCCGGTGAGGCGGGCGGTGACGGGGGCGGGGCGCCGGGACCGGGCGGGGGCCGCGGCGGGAGCGGGCGCGGACTCCTCCTTGAGGGCGATCAGGACCTGGTCCAGCCAGGCCTCCGCCTGTGTCTCGTAGTCCGGTTCGCAGTCGGTGCGCGGTGCGAGCCGGACCGCGCCGAGTTCGTCCATCCGGCTGTCCAGGCGCCGTCCGTGCCCGCAGAAGTCGTCGTAGCTGGAGTCGCCGAAGGCCAGTACGGCGAACCGGCGGCCGGTGAGGCGGCCGGTGTCGAGGGCGGCGAGGCCGTCCCAGAAGCCGCTGCCGTTGTCCGGCGCGTCGCCGTCGCCGAAGGTGCTGGTGATCAGCAGCAGGTCGGCGCCGGTGGGCAGGGCGGCCGGGTCGGCCTCGTCCATGGCGACGAGGGAGGCCGCGTGGCCGCCCGCGGTGAGGCGCTCGGCGGTGGCGGCGGCGAAGTCCTCGGCGTTGCCGGTCTGCGAGGCCCAGAGGATCACCACCTGACGGCCGGGGACGGGCGCGGCGGCCGGGGCCGTGGGGACCGTGGCGGAGCGGGAGTACATGCCGGCGAGGGTGCCGTTGACCCACAGGGCGTGCTCGGGACTGAAGGGCGCGTCCGGCGGCAGCACGGGCACACCGGGAGCACCGGCCGGGATACCGGCGAGGAAGCCGACCAGGTACTGCCGTTCGCGGTCGGTGAGGACCGGCGGCGGGACGGGGTCGAGGCCGAACACGGAGGCGGCGGAGGGCAGTACGGCCGTAGGAGCGACGACGGCGGTGGCGGAGGGTACGACGACGGCGGCCGGAGTCTCCTCGGTCCCCGGCGTCTGCACGGTCACCGGTGTGGACACCTTGGTCAGCGACACCGCGCACACCTTCAGCTCGGGCTGGAAGGAGAGCGGGTCGACCGCGTCGCTGGTCACCGCGTTGACGCTGAGGTACTCGCCGAAGAGGTCGTTCCAGTGGAAGGGCGCGAAGCAGGCCCCGGGCAGCACCCGGTCCGTGACGACCGCGGGCAGGACGGCCCGGCCGCGCCGCGAGGCCACCTCGACCGAGTCGCCGTCGGTGAGGCCGAGGGCCGCCGCGTCCTCGGGGTGGACCTCGACGAACGGGCCCGGGTTGAGCTTGTTGAGCTTGGCGACCTTGGCGGTCTTCGTCAGGGTGTGCCACTGGTGCTGGAGGCGGCCGGTGTTGAGGACGAACGGGTAGTCGTCGTCCGGCATCTCGGCGGGGTCCAGGTGCGGGCGGGCGTGGAAGACGGCGCGTCCGGAGGCGGTGGCGAAGGTGAGGGTGCCGTCGGGGTTGACGTACCGCAGGGGGTTGCGGTCGGGTCCTTCGGCGGTGGCGGCAGGCCACTGGACGGGGGCGGCGCGCAGCCGGTCGTAGCTCACCCCGCGCAGGTCGTAGCCGGTCTGCGGGTTGTGGAAGCCCTTGATCTCCTCGAAGATCTGCTCCGCGCTGTCGTAGGAGAAGCCGTCCTCGAAGCCCATGGCGCGGGCGACGGCGGCGATCAGCCGCCAGTCGGCGGTGGCCTCGCCGGGCGGGTCGGCGGCGGGGCGGGCGAGGGTGAGGTTGCGTTCGCTGTTGATGAGGACGCCCTCGGACTCGGTCCACAGGGCGGCGGGCAGCACGACGTCGGCGTAGGCGTTGGTCTCGGTGTCGGCGAAGACGTCCTGGGTGACGACGAACTCGGCGGCCTCCAGTCCCTCGATGACGGTCCTGCGGTTGCCGACGGAGGCGACCGGGTTGGTGCAGATGATCCAGCAGGCCTTGATCTCGCCGTCGGCCATCTTCCGGTACATCTCGACGGTGCCCTTGCCGACGCCGTCGGCGCGGATGGCGCCGGGTTCGAGACCCCACCGCTCCTCCACGAAGGCCCGGTCGGCGTCGACGAGGACCGACCGCTGGCCGGGCAGACCGGGCCCCATGTAGCCCATCTCGCGTCCGCCCATGGCGTTGGGCTGGCCGGTGAGGGAGAACGGGCCGCTGCCCGGGCGGCAGATCTTTCCGGTCGCCAGGTGCAGGTTGATCAGCGCGTTGGTGTTCCAGGTGCCGTGCGTGGACTGGTTGAGGCCCATGGTCCAGCAGCTGGTCCACTCCCCCGCCTCGCCGATCAGCCGGGCCGCCGCGCGCAGGTCGGCCTCCGGGATGCCGGTGATCGCGGCGACGGCGTCCGGCGGATAGTCCGCGAGGAACTCCGGCAGCGCCTCCCAGCCCTCGGTGTACGCCTCGATGAACGCGGGATCGGTGTGCCCGTTCTCGTGCAGGAGGTGCAGCAGGCCGTTGAGCAGGGCGAGGTCGGTCCCCGGCTTGACCTGGAGGAAGAGGTCGGCCTTGGCGGCGGTGGCGGTGCGCCGCGGGTCGACGACGATCAGCTTGGCGCCCGCCTTGACCCGGTCCATCAGGCGCAGGAAGAGGATGGGGTGGCAGTCGGCCATGTTGGCGCCGATGACCAGGAAGACATCGGCCCGGTCGAGGTCCTCGTAGGAGCCGGGCGGGCCGTCGGCGCCGAGCGAGAGTTTGTAGCCGGTGCCGGCGCTGGCCATGCACAGCCGGGAGTTCGACTCGATGTTGTTGGTGCGCAGATAGCCCTTGGTGAGCTTGTTGGCGAGGTACTGGGCCTCCAGGCTCATCTGCCCGGAGACATAGAGGGCGACCGCGTCCGGGCCGTGTTCGTCGACGATCGCGCGCAGCCGCCGCGCGGTCTCGGCGACCGCGGTGTCCACGCCGGTGGGGACGGCCTCCTCGCCCCGCTCGGGCCGCAGCAGGGCGGTGGTCAGCCGGCCGGGGGCGGCGAGCATGTCGGCGGTGGTGGCGCCCTTGGTGCACAGCCGCCCGAAGTTCGCGGGGTGCTCCTTGTCGCCGGAGGCCTTCAGGACGGTACGGCGGCCGTCGGGGCCGCTGCCGATGTCCAGGACCATGCCGCAGCCGACCCCGCAGTACGAGCAGACCGTCCGCACCTTGCCGGTGACGGTGCTGCGCGAGTCCGACGCGGCCACGGGCGCCCCCTGTTCCTGCTGGTCAGCCTCTTCCATTCGACCTCGACCGTATGTACCAGTGATTACGTCGGCGTCACCGCTCCTGATCAACGGGGGTTAAGGCCGCCGCACAGACCCGCCCCGGGCGGTGTGAGCGGGACCGTCCGAGATGCGCCGCCGGGGGCTCTGGTGGACGATGAGGGCGGCCGAGGGCGGGGGCAGTCGAGGAGGACCGGGTGGACAGGGACGCCTCCTCACCACCGCCGGTCGTCACCCCGGGCGCACCACCCGCCGACATGGGCTACGTCGATCTGCTGCGCGGCATCGTCGAGCACTCGGCCGTGAGCTTCGCGGTCCTGGACACCGACCTGCGTTATCTGTACGTCAACCCGCACATGGCCCGGATGACGGGCCTGCCCGCCGCCGCCTACCTCGGGCACAAGCTGCACGAGGTGCTGCCGCACATCCAGCGGCCCGAGCAGGTGCTGCGGGACATCCTGCACGACGGACGGCCGCGGGAGATCATCGTGACCGGGCGGACCTGGGTGGACTCGCCGTACCAGGTGCGCGAGTGGCGGTGCGTGTACCACCGGATGGTCGACAGCGGCGGCAGGGTCGTGGGCGTCGCCGGGGTGGGCCTGGAGATCAGCGAGCCGCAGCAGTACGTGTACGAGCTGGAGCGCGCCCACCGGCGGCTGGCGCTGCTGGACAAGGCCGCGTCCCGGATCGGCACCGGCACCGACGTCGCCGGGACCTGCCGGGAACTCGCGGAGTTCGTCGTACCGGAGTTGGCGGACGCGGCCGGCGTGGAACTCGGTCCCTCCGACACGGCGTCGGCGCGCCGGGCGCCGACCCGGCTGGTGGCGTACGCCACGCGTGCCGGGCTGGTCACCGGGCTCGCGGCCCTTGACGCGCGCGGTGAGCTGGTCGGCTGGCCGCGCGGCACCGGGACCCGGCGGAACCTGGCGGCGGGCCGCATCTGGCGGCGCAACGCGATCACCGAGACGCAGTGGCGGGCGCTGATCCCGCGCTGGGCGCCGGCCCGCGCGTGCATCACCGCCGGTGTCCACGCGGTGCTCCTCGCGCCGCTGGTCGCGGACGGCCGGGTGCTCGGCATCCTGATGCTGGCCCGGGCCGGGGACTCGGCGCCGTTCTCGAACGAGGACGCCACGGTGGCCCGGGAACTCGCCGCCCGTGCCGCGCGCGCCCTGGACCGCGCGGTCCGCTTCGAGCGCGAGCACACCATGGCCCTGGAGCTGCAGCGGGCCCTGCTGACCGAGCCGGGCCAGCTGCAGCGGCACGCCGGTGTCGAGACCACCGCCCGCTACCGGCCCGCCGACGACGGCTCGCTGATCGGCGGTGACTGGTACGACGTCCTGGCGCTGCCCGACGGCCGCACGATGCTGGTCATCGGCGATGTGATGGGCCACGGTGTGGACGCGGCGGTGGCCATGAGCCACTACCGTTCGACGCTGCGCGCGCTGGCCCTCGCCGGACTGTCGCCACGGCACATCCTGCAGCACGCCGACCGCATGGTCGCCGACTCCGGCTTCGAACGGGTGGCCACCTGCTTCCTGGCCCTCGGCGACTCGGACGTCGCCACCCTCACCTATGCCAGCGCCGGTCATCTGCCGCCGGTCTGGCTGACCCCGCAGGGCGGGATGGAACTGGTCCCGGTGCCGGTCGGCCCGCCGCTGGGCAGCGGGCTCGGCCGGTACGAGCAGCGGGTCACCCCGGAACGCGGCGGTGTGCTGCTGCTGTACACCGACGGTCTGGTGGAGCGGCGCGGCGAGGACATCGACCGCGGTCTGGAGCGGCTGACGGGACTGGCCCTGAGCCCCACCGACCCGCTGGACACCATCCTGGACACGGTCCTCGCCCATCTGGCCGCGGGCTCCGAGGACGACATCGCGCTGCTGGCGGCCCGGGCGATCCGGGACTGATCACTCCTGTACGGAAGTGGTCACTGGATTCGGGGACCGATCACTCGTAGGTGATCACCATCCGGAACCGCGCGCCCCCGGTCATCATCTTCTGGAAGGCCTCGCCGGCCTGTTCCAGCGGTACGGTCTCGATCGTCGGGCGGATCCCGTGCAGGGCGCTGAACTCCATGGTGTCCTGCACGTCCTGCGCGGTGCCGGAGGGATGGCCGCGGACCACCCGGCCGGTCAGCAGCAGCTGGAGCGGGGTGATGCCGAGGGGTTCGGGGCCGGCGCCGATCACCACCAGTTCGCCCCGGGGGGCCAGTCCGTCCACGGCCGCCGTGATCGCCTGGGAGTTGCCCGCGGTGGCGAGTACGACCTTGGCGCCGCCGAGCGACTGGAGGGCCTCCGCGACGGGGGCCGGGGCCGTGGAGTCGACGTAGTGGTGGGCGCCGAGCTGCTTGGCGAAGTCGGCCTTCTCGGCGCCGCGGGCGACGGCCACCGTCTCGAAGCCCATCGCCGCGGCGTACTTCACGCCGAGGTGGCCGAGCCCGCCGAGGCCCACGACGGCGACCAGGTCACCGGGTTCGGCGGGGCTGCGCCGCAGCCCGTTGAAGGTGGTCACGCCCGCGCAGCCCAGGGGTGCCGCGTCGGCGGAGGTCAGCCCTTCGGGGATGCGGGCCAGGGCGTCGACCGGGGCGATCACCTGCTCGCCGAAGCCGCCGTCGTAGGCCCAGCCGGGCACCTTCAGGTTCACGCAGACGATGAAGTCGCCCTGGCGGCAGGGCTTGCAGTGGCCGCAGCTGCCGCCGAACCAGCCGACCTCCACCCGGTCGCCGACCTGCCAGCCCCAGTGCTCGATGCCCTCGCCGAGTTCCTCGATCCGGCCGGCGATCTCATGGCCCGGGACCACCGGGAACGTGATGCCCGGCAGCGCGGCGGAGACGAAGAAGGCGTCGCTGTGGCAGATCCCGCAGGCCTCCACGGCGATCCGCACATGCCCGGGACCCGGCCTCGGCACCTCCCGCTCGACGATCTCGAACGGCCCGCTCTCGGCGGCCACCTGCGCGACTCGGTAGGTACTCATACGGCTCTCCCGGAACGGGTCGACGGGAACGGTCCGAAAACCCCCTCACCCAGCACACCAGCTCCGGACCGTTCGCGCGCGTCGAGCCCCGGTCAGTGCCGCGCCGCCCCCGCGGTGCCCGCGCGGGCGGTGCGCAGGGCGGAGAGAAACGTGTCGGCCGGCTGGGCTCCGGAGAGGCCGTAGGCGCGGTCGAGAACGAAGAACGGCACGCCGGTGGCGCCGTACCGGCGGGCCTCGCGGACGTCGGCCGCGACCGCCGCCCGGTAGGCGTCGCCGGCGAGCGTCCGCCGGATCTCGTCCTCGGGGACGCCGACCTCGCCGCCGAGCCGCACCAGGGTGTCGGGGTCGTCGACGGTGTCGCCCTCGCCGAGGTGGGCGCGGAGCAGCCGCTCGTGCATTTCGGCCCCCAGCCCGTGCGCCTCGGCGAGGTGGCTCAGCCGGTGGGCGTCGATGGTGTTGACGGCGACGGCGCGTTCGAGGTCGTAGCGCAGCCCCTCGGCGGCGGCGAGCTCGGTGACCTGCCGGATCATGGCCCGCACCTGCGCGGGCGGCGCCCCGGTCTTGCGGGCGAGCGCGTCCAGGACGGGCCGGCGCTCGCCCCTGGGGTGGGCGGGGTCGAGCTGGAAGCTGTGCCAGCGCACCTCGACCTCGTCGGCGTGCTCGAACCGGCCGAGGGCGGTCTCCAGGCGCCGCTTGCCGATGTAGCACCAGGGGCAGACGACGTCGGACCACACGTCGATGCGGAGCGTCGTCACAGCGTGCACACCCCGTCCGTGCAGACGGCGGCGGCGTCGGAGCCGAGGACGGTGAGGGCGGGGGCCTCCGCGGCTTCCGGAACACCGCTTTCCGGGAGGCCGTCGGGGGCGGTGGCGCCGTGCTGCGGGACGTCGGCCACCGGGGGTTCCTGCCGCGTCACCCGGGCGGCGCTCATACGGCGGCCGCCGCGGGGTGGACCTGCTCGACGCGGTCGCGGCGGGTGTACATGTCCCAGTAGTGCTCGGCGAGTTCGTCGGGGTGGACGACATGCACCGCGAGCCCGGCGGCTCGCATGTCGTCCTCGACATCGCCGGCCTGCCCGGCGGCCTCACTGCCGGTGATCATGGCGCCGACGGTGAGGGTGCCGGCGTAGACGCCGGTGCCGGCCAGTTCGGCGTTGAGGGAGTACAGGTAGTTGCGTGCCGCGGCCATGACCGGCCCGGGGCCGCTGAGCTGGGGCATCGGCTGTACGGCGGTGAGGGCGGTGGTCATCAGGAGGGCGCCGTCGCCGCGCTCGGTCAGCTCGGGCAGGACCGTGCGGAAGAGCTCGACCGGGGTGAGCAGCAGCAGCCGGGAGAACCGCTCCAGGGCGGCCGCCTCCAGCCGGGCGGCCGGGGTGAAGGAGACGTCGCCGCCGATCGGGCCGTACTCCACGACGTCGATCCTGCCGAAGCGGTCCCGGATCGCGTCCACCAGGGCGGGCACGCCGGCCGGGTCGGACAGGTCGGCGGCGAACGCGGCGGCCTCCACGCCCTCGTCCGCGAGCCGCGTGACCAGGGCGTCCAGCCGCTCTTTACGGCGGGCCACCAGGGCGACCCGGAAGCCCTCCTTGCCGAAGCGGCGGGCGACGGACACGCCCAGACCGGTACCGGCGCCGAAGACGGCGATCACCTTGGACATGGTTTCTCCTTGCCTCGGAAGCTATCTTGACCTGGGGGTCAAGTTCTGACGGCGACCGTAACACATAACTTGACCATTGGGTCAAGTTATCCGGTGACAGGGATGGGACCATGGACCCCCACCACACGAGGAGGAACGGCGGATGCGGGCCGACGCCCAACGCAACGCGGAGAAGCTGCGAGCCGCGGCGGCCGAGCTCTTCCGGGAGCGCGGCCTCCAGGCCCCGCTGAAGGAGATCGCCCGCCGGGCCGGCGTCAGCCACGGCACCCTCTACAACCTCTTCGGCACCCGGGAGGCGCTCATCGACGAGGTGGTCGCCGACCTGGCCGCGGAGCGGCTCGACCGGGCGGGCCGAAAGGCCCTGGACCACGAGGACGCCTGGGAGGGCTTCGCCTACTACATCGAGACGATCTGCGAACTCCAGGTCACCGACCCCGCGATCAGCGACGTGGTCACCGGCCGCTATCCGGACGCCACCCGCCTGATGTCCGTGTGCGAGCGCTCGCACGCCACCGCGTGGCGCGTCATCGAGCGGGCGCAGCGGGCCGGCGCCCTGCGGCCCGACTTCACCCACGCGGACCTGCTGTTCGTCTTCGGCACCAACGCCCTGCTCTCCCGGGCCGCCAAGGACAGCGCCCCCGACGCCTGGCGCCGGGGGATCGCCTTCGTGCTCGACGGCCTGCGTACCGAGGCGGCCCGTCCGCTGCCCGCGCCCCCGCTGTCCGAGGAGCAGCTGAACCAGGTGATGACGAACCTGGCCGGGGCGCGGTAGCGCGGGGCCTCCCGGTCAGGAGGTGATGCCGTTGTACTGGTCCCAGGTGTAGGCGAGGTCGGGCGCGGAGGGCTTGCCGGGCCAGTTGAAGTAGTCCCAGACGAGTTCGGCGGGGTTGGTGGCGAGGTAGCCCCGGCCGGGCAGGTCGTCGGCGTCGTCCCAGGCCCAGGGCGGGTTGGCCGCGTCGGTGTCGCAGGCGCCGTTGGCCGGGCCGAGGACACCGCCCTCGCCGCACTCGGCGCCGTAGGGGTTGGAGCTGTCGTCCCCGGCGAAGTTGCTGGTGGTCGCGAACAACGTTGTCAGCGTGCGCTTGTCCCACATGCCGCCGGCAGCGAAGACGTCGGTCAGCGTGTACTGCACGTCCCGGTCGTCGGAACCGGAGGGCACCTCGGCGGTCGCGCCGGGGTAGTAGACGATGCCGTCGCCGCTCGCGTACTGGTCGCGTTCCTTGGAGAGGTACCCCTCGGCCCACGTGGCATGGGTGTTGGGCTGCTGGGTGGTGAACGGGCGGCCGTGGCCGTCGTCGTGCGGGTCGCCCTGGAGCTTCAGGGTGCCGTCGACGCTCTCCTGGCCGCTGGTGAAGTCGCTGCCGGAGGGCACCCAGGAGTAGAAGTTGCTGTGCGCGACGGTGACGGCGGCCTTCAACTGGCCGTGCGAGGAACCGTCGTTGGCCACCACCACGAGGACGCCCTCGGCGTCGTTCTCGTGCTCGGTCAGGTCCTCCTGGTAGTTGTCGAGGACTCCGTCCGACCAGTCACGGGGGTGGAAGTAGGTGTACAGCAGGTAGGAGAAGGACGGGGTCTGCACGACCGAGTAGTAGACGTGGGCGGCGAGCGGGAACTGGCTGGTGTTCTCCCAGTTGTTGCGGCCGTTGAGGTCGCCGTCGTAGTCGTAGGAGGTGACGTAGTCGGACTTGCCGCCGAGCGCGGTCTCGCCGGTGGAGTCGACGTCCTGGAAGTTCACGGGGGCCCACCACTGGGCGAGGGCGGCGCGGTCGGCGGCGGCGTCCGCGCGGGCCGGGGTGGGCTGGGTGAGGGCGACACCGCACAGGGCGGCGAGGGCGGCCGTCAGGGCGAGGGATCTGCGTCGGGTCAGAGGCACACGAGAACGGTGGGGGCGGCTGGTTGCCACGGTTCCTCCGGGAGCGGCGAAAGGAACCGGCACGTCGGTGAACTCGACGTGCCGGTACGGGAGTTGACGCTATGTGCCGGTGGTGCGGGTGGTGCCGCGGGTACGATACAGCGCGCTGTCGGCGCGGCGGCAGGGGCTCAGCAGGTGATCGTGCCCCGGCGCAGCGCGTGTCCGCTGTCGTTGCTGTCGTCGGACCACCACACGGGCTTGGTGCCGCTGCTGCACGCGTCGGAACCGGAGACGGCGAAGCCCTCGTTGTTGTAGTTGCTCATGCCGGTCGGACGGTTGTAGATCGCCGTGGCGGCGAGGACGCCGGACGAGTTGATCGCCATGGTGCGGTGCTGGCCGGAGCAGGTGTCGTCGCAGACCACCCACAGGCGGGAGGCCTGCGGCTCCCACTGGAGCTCCATGACGCCGTCCATGCCGCTGCTGACGGACGCGACGCGGGTGTACGTGCCGTCGTCCTTGAGCACGTAGCCGTAGATCATGCCGGTGCCCTCGACGCCGACGAAGAAGACCCCGCCGGTGTGCGAGCCGTAGCCGCTGGGAGCGTAGGCCGCGCCGGTCGAGGCGTCCTTGAAGCCCGCGGCGGTCAGGGTGGCGTCCGGGACCCAGGTGATGGCCTCCAGGCCGAGGTTGGAGCCCACGGACGGCAGGTCGGAGGTCAGGTTCCACTCGGTGGAGGCGCTGATCGTGGTGCTGGTGCCGCTCACGTCGTACTTGAGGACGGACAGCCGGCTGGTGCCGGAGGAGTCCGCGTTGCGCTCGCTCGCCACGTACACGCCCCCGCTGGAGCCGGCGCCCGTCAGGGTGACGCCCTCGTCGTCAGGGGTGCCGGAACCGCCGGGGAACTTCAGGGTCTTGCCGGAGGTCCAGCCGTTGCCGGTGTCGGCCTTCCAGGCGGTCGTGCCGTCCGGCACCAGGCGCCACAGCTTCCCGCTGTTCTGCGCCGCCCACAGCACGCTCCCCTCCTGGTAGAGGCCGCTCATGTCGGAGCCGAAGGCGTTCTTGGTGTCGGCGGTGGCGACCGAGCTGCCGCCCGGCCAGGTGGTCGCCGACAGGCCGCTGGTGTCGCAGTCGTTGGCGGCGCCCAGGGTCAGGGCGGCCGAGCCGAAGGAGCCGGTGCCGTCGGGGCAGCGCGACCACGACGGGTCGGAGTGCGAGGTCCAGCTGAAGCTGTCGACCAGGGTGGTGCCGTCCGCGAGGTAGAGCCGCGCCTGGTCGGAGGAGCCCAGACCGAAGGCGTTGTGCACGTCGAAGGCCACGAAGCCGCCGGCGGCGAGCGTGGTCCCGGAGGCTATCGCGTACTTCGAGCTGTTGTTGTCGTCCTTGAGGATCCAGCCGGAGAGGTCCACCGCGGCGGTGCCCTTGTTGTAGAGCTCCACCGAGTCGTTGACGCTGCCGGTGGTCACCACCTCGTTGATCCGGATGTCGTCGGCCGCCGCCGCGTGGGCGGGGGACGCCGTCAGGGCACCGACGGCGAGCGTCGGTCCGGCGACGGCGACAAGGAACAGACGGAGGCTGCGGCGCCACCGGCGAGCGCGTGAATCGGTCACGAAATCCGTCCCTGGGGATGCGTTCTGACAGGCCGCGAGGACCTTTCCGACACGGCCCGAACTCCCGCCTTCGCCCAGGTGAGGGGGTTATGAACGATGAGCGAACCGCCAAGATCGCCACGGCCGGCCGGTGCCGGCCAACCTGGCGCCGGCCAGGAGGGCGGTGGTGACGAGCACCAGGAGGAGCCCGGACGTGTGGCTCCCCGCACTGTCCGCCGCGCGGGCCACGGGGTTGGGCAGGCCGACCCGGTCCAGCAGCCAGCCGAGGGCGGCGACGGCGGTCAGTGCCGCGCAGGCCGTGCGCAGGGCCACGTGCCCGGGCAGCCGGGTGAGGCAGATCAGGCCCGGCAGGGCGAGCAGCACCAGCAGCAGCTGCACGCATTCGATGCCGAGATTGAATCCCGCGAGGCTGAGCGCCAATTGTCCGGTGGAAAGGTGCATCTCGGCGAGTGTGAGGGAAAAGGCGAGCCCGTGTCCGAGGCCGAAGAAACCGGCGACCACGGCCTCCCGTCCGGGAAAGAGCGGACGTATCGCGTGGACGGCTCCGACGAGAATGCTGAAGGCGATGAACACCTCGACCGGTTGCGCCGGAATGTCGAGACGGCCGAAGGCGCTCACGGCGAGCGCGACGGAATGCCCGGCGGTGAAAGCGAGCGTGGTACGGCCGATTCGCCCGAGGGCGGTCCGGGTGTCCGTCAGCCCGCTCCAGCGTTTTCCGGCCGCCCGCAGCGGCGCGGGCAGCAGCAGGACGAGCAGGAACAGCAGATGGTCGGTGCCTTCGAGAATGTGGTGGGCGCCGAGCCGGAACATGGCGTAGGTCCCGCTCCAGACGCTTCCGCTCTCCAGGTCGACGTCGAGCGGGGCGACGGTCATGGTGCGGGTGTCGGTGCGGATGACCCCGACCTGGGTCGCGCCGTCCGAGCCCGCGCCCGCCACCTTTCCGGTGGCCCAGTCCTCGCGGACGGAGACCAGGACGGTGTGGGTGACGACCTGGTGGACGACGGCGTCGTAGCCGAGGACGAACCGGCGCGGGTCCCCGCCGGCGGGCGGGGTGAGCGTGGCCCGGACGGTCAGTTCGCGGTAGCGACCGGTGGAGGTCTGCTCGGTCCGGCCCAGTGCCATGGCACCGAACGTGACGGTCCAGGCCCTGCCCCCGCGAGTGGTGGGGTGCACATGGGCGGCCAGGTAGCGGCGGACCGCGGCCTTGCGCGCCGACAGCTGCTTCGCCGTGGTGTCGTCGTCCAGGTCGATGCCGCTCGCCCGGGAGAAGTCGCCGATCGGCAGCTCCAGTTCGGCGGCCACCGACGTCTCGTGCACGTCGAGCAGGAGCACGGAGTGCGGCATGGGATGCGCGACCGCGGGCGGCGCTGCCAGGAGCAGCGCCGCCGTCACCGCCGTCGCGATCCCGGCCAGCATGCGCAGCGCATGCGACAGTGAGATCGGCAGGCGGCTCATCAGAACGAGAACTCTCCCCCGTAGTCGGTGCTGTGGTCGCGGTAGACGGTGTGGTAGTGGATCTGGCTCGAATAGACCACGCCGTCCTGGCAGACGAACTCGATCCACACGCCCGGCCCGTCGATGCGCACGTAGTCGCCCTGGGCGCTCAGGTCGGTGCTGCCGGAGTACGCGATGTAGGTGTCGTCGAGCTCCGACTTGTAGGTGCTCAGCACGGACGCGGCGGTGTCGTCGTCCGCCACGTCGACCCAGGGCTTCATCGCGGCGAGGACCAGTGCCTGCTGGTCGTCGGTGAGATCGCCGACCGAGAGGCCCTCCTTGGTCGACGGGAAGGCGCCGTCGTCGTCCGGGCCGAGCAGCACGTCGCTGAAGGACTCGGAGAGCTTCGCCTCCGTCAGCTCGTCGGTGGTCAGGCTGTCGACCATGGCCTTCATCCCGTCGTACATCCCGGACAGGGGGGCGTACGAGGTGCCGTCGTCGCCGGTCCAGCTGGTCGGCTCCACGCCGACGAAGTACGGGGTGGTGCCCTCGACCGCGCCGTCCTTGTAGGTCAGGTTGAGCGCGAGGTGGTGGCCGCCGAAGTGCAGCTGCCAGGTGCCGCTGGTGCTCGGGGTGCCGAGGAAGGCCAGGTAGTAGTTGCCGCTGCCGTAGCCGCTGGCGGTCTCGCCGAGGTAGTCGTCGGCCTCGAGGATCTGGGAGACCTGGTCGTACCCGGTGTCGCTGCCGGTGCCGGTCGCCGCCTCGATCACCGCCTTGGCCGCGGTCAGCTGGGTGTCGCTGAGGGAGCTGAACTCGATACCGACCCGGCAGGTCGCACCGCACGGGAGGTTCGACCAGGCGGTGGCGTTCGCCTCCGTGAAGTCGAGGAGCACGTCCGCCTGCTGGTCGCTGTCGAGGGTGTCCAGGAAGGCGTTGGCCGCGTCGACCACGTCCGAGACACCGGACGAGGTGGCGGTCGTAGCCGTGGACGTGGCCGTGGAATCGCCGGTCGCGGCGTTCGCGTTGACGTACACCGCCCCGAAAAGCAGGGCCGTGCCCGCGGCAAAGGCCACGCCGGCGCGCTTCCACTTGCTCTTTAACCTGCGGTGAGTGTTGTTCTCAGGCACCTTTACGGTCCCTCCGAGAGAGAAGTGCGGGAATTCCGGAAACGAGCCTGTTCCCGGATTGTCCCGCCCGTTGTGTGGACGGGATAAATCCCACCAGCCGCCGCTATGGATGCCATCGAGCGGTACTCGGACTCACCTATGCCTTGCTGTGCCGGACGTCAAAGAATTTCAGTTTCGGCGAGGAAGTCGCGGATGTGCGCGGCGATGACCTCCAGGTGGCTCTCCAGGGCGAAGTGCCCCGAGTCGACGAGGTGGATCCGCGCGTCGGGCAGGTCCCGGGCGAAGGCCCGCGCGCCGTCGGGGCCGAAGATCTCGTCGTTCGCGCCCCAGACCGCCAGCAGCGGCACCTGGGAGTCCTTGAAGTACTGGTGGACCCGCGGGTAGAGCTCGACGTTGGTCGGGTAGTCGCGGAAGAGCCCGAGCTGGATCTCGGCGTTGCCGGGACGGTCCAGCAGCGCCTGGTCCTGCACCCAGTTGTCCGGGCTGACCAGGCTGGGGTCGGCGACGCCGTTCAGGTACTGCCAGCGGGTCGACTCCAGGGTGAGGGCGCCGCGCATGGCCGCCTCGGTGTCCGGCCCGGGGTTGTCGGTGTAGGCGAAGACGCCGTCCCAGAAGGGCTTGACGAAGCCCTCCTCATAGGCGTTGCCGTTCTGGGTGATGATCGCCGTGACGCGGTCCGGGGTGCGCAGCGCGAGGCGCCAGCCGATGGGGGCGCCGTAGTCCTGCACGTACATCGCGAACCGGTCGACGCCCAGCCGGTCGAGCAGGCCGGCGGTGATGTCGGTGAGGGCGTCGAAGGTGTACGGGAAGTCCTCGGGGCTCGGCATCGCGGACTGACCGAACCCGATGTGGTCGGGGGCGATCACGCGGTAGCGGTCGGCGAGCGCCGGGATCAGGTTGCGGAACATGTGCGAGCTGGTCGGGAAACCGTGCAGGAGCACCACGACGGGCGCCTCCGGGTCGCCGGCCTCCCGGTAGAAGACGTCCAGGCCGTCGACGGTGGCAGTGCGGTGATGGACTACGGGAGTCATGCCCCTAACCCTTCTGTCGCGCTTCAGTGGTTACCCATCCAGTCGAGCACACTGCGGCTAACCTGTCAATTCGCCTTTGCTGGTTAGGTGGGGCGTTCGGGTGACCCGGCCACAGCCGGCCCGCCACCTCACCTCCGCCCTCGGCGTCAACACCCGGTGACGGCCACATACGAAAGAGTTTCGGAAACGTGCCGGTGACACGGCGGTATCGCGTCCCAATACTGACTCCCATCCACTCAGGGCCCGGTGAGCCGCATTCGTATTCCCTGAGTCGGTGGGGCGCGAAAGGGTTTCGGTATTCATGAAGACATGGGTGAGAAAGGCTCTCGCTGCGGCGACGGCCACAGCCATGGGCGTGGCACTGGCCATCGCCTCCGCGTCGAACGCCTCGGCCTACCAGCCGAGCCCGGCCGACCTGTACACGGCGACCAGCACCGCCGCCTGCAACAAGAGCCCGTGCGTGCTCTACCCGAAGTCGGCACAGCTGCCGAGCGGGCGCGTCGTGGCCACCTTCGAGGACAGCGAGTCCGCTCCGGTCGGGCAGACGACGCCCGTGTACAAGAGCGACGACGACGGCACGACCTGGGCGAAACTCGCCGACGTGAAGGCGCCGGCCTATCTGTCCGGCGACTCCCAGTACGCGAAGTACACGAGCAACTGGACGAACCCGTATCTCTACGTGCTCCCGCAGGCCGTCGGCGGTCTCAGCGCCGGCACGCTGCTGCTCGCGAGCATCGTCTCGGGCGACGACTACTACTACGAGGAGCAGAAGGCGGCGAACTCCGGCTGGACGCCGACCGGCGACGGCGACCGCAAGGACGTGGCGCTGGCCCTGTACGCGAGCACCGATGACGGCGCGACCTGGAGCTTCAAGAACATCATCGCCGCCGGCAGCTGGCAGGGCGGCAGCGCGGGCAGCATCGGCCGCACCTCGACCGCCAACACGAACAAGCAGGTCGACCCGGTCTGGGAACCCCATCTGCTGGCCCACAACGGGCAGTTGATCGCCTACTACTCCGACGAGAACGACTACACCGGCTACGACACCGCCACCGGTGCCCCGACCCTCGACCCGGACAACGCCACGGCGACGGACTCCGGCGGCCAGGTCCTCATGCACCGCACCTGGGACGGCACCAGCACGTCCTGGAGCAGCCCGGTCGTCGACGTCCCCGGCTCCACCGTGAGCATGGGCAGCGGGAAGACGGAGATCGGCGGCGGCCGGCCCGGCATGACGACGGTCGTCCCGACGACCGACGGCAAGTGGCTGATGACGTACGAGTACTGGGGCGGTGGCACCAACACCCGGTACCGGATCGCGGACGACCCGACGAAGTTCTACGCGGGCACCGACGGGGCGGTCACCGCACTGCCCGTGCCGTCCGGCGGGGCCGCGCTCGCGACCGGCGGCAGCCCGGTGCTGACCTCGCTGCCCGACGGGCGGATCGTCTACAACGCGGCCGGCAGCGGCAGCGTCTGGGTCAACGAGTCCGGCAGGAGCACCGGCACCTGGAAGCAGTACCAGACGCCGATCGCCTCCGGATACAGCCGCGCCCTCCAGTACGTCGACGGCACCGGACGCGTCCTGATCCTCCAGGCGTCCTGGAGCGGCACGAGCGTCGGTCCGGTGAAGTACGCCGAGGTCGACCTCGGGCAGTCCGACGGCGCCTACTACAGCCTCGTCAACCGGCTGACCGGGCAGGCGCTGAGCCCCGGCAGCGGCAAGACGCAGGACGCGAACCTCACGGGCGACGTCGCCGACATCGTGACCGGCGCCGTCAGCTCCACCGACGCCTCCCAGCGCTGGCACGTCACCACCAAGGGCGGCAACGTCACGCTGCTCGACAAGACCGGCGGGCGCGCGGCCGGCATCTGGACCGGCACGGCCACGGCCGGGCAGCAGCTGGCCCAGTGGGTGGACGACGGCGGCACCGACAAGCAGTGGACGCTCGTCTCCACGACGAACGGCTACTACAAGCTCCAGTCCGTGAAGAACACCAGCCTGTACATGACGGGGGCCACCGCGGGCGGCGCCGTCACCGTGCAGGCGGCCACCAGCGACGGTTCCCAGGAGTGGCAGCTGGTCCAGGACCCGCTGCCGACCGACGCCACGTTCACGCTGAAGGGCAGCGGCTCCGGCAAGTGCCTGGACGTGCCGAACGGCGCGACCGGCGTCCAGGTGCAGATCTACACCTGCTCCGGGAACGCCAACCAGACGATCACCCGGACCACCGCGGGCGAGCTGCGGGTCTCCGGCAAGTGCCTGGCCGCGAACGGCGACGGCACCACGGCCGGGACCCAGGTCATCCTCTGGGCCTGCAACGGCAAGACCAGCCAGCAGTGGGCGTTCCGGGTCGACGGGACCGTGGTGAACCGTTCCGACGGTCTCGTGCTCGACGTCACGAACGCGGGCACCGCGAACGGCTCGAAGGTCGAGCTGTGGACCGGCCTGGGCACCACGAACCAGGTCTGGAGCAGGGCATAGTCGCACAGCACCGGGCGCCGCGGTCTTGTCTGCCGGCGCCCGGTGCTGTTGGCTTGCGGCGGGAATTCGAGCGGGAAAACGGACGTGGAGTGACCGTTCAGGACAAGGGACAGCTGGACGCGCAGTACGGTCTGCTGACGAGCATCGCCCAGGAGGCGGGCCTGTCACTCAGCACCGTGTCCAAAGTGGTGCACCGGCGCCGTGACGTGGGCGCGAGGACGCGCGACCGGGTCGAGGAGCTGCTGGCACGGCACGGGTACGTGCGCCCGTGGGAGCGCGAGGTGCCGCCGCCGCGCCAGATCATCACGGTGTTCCGGGACCTGTCCGGCCCGTACACGCTGGAGGTGGTCCGCGGGATCGTGGACGCGGCCGGCGAACTCGGCGTCGACGTGGTCACCGGGACCACCGGCCGGCGGTCCATCTCCCAGTGGCTCCAGGAGTGCGTGGCGCTCGGCGCCGTAGGGCTGATCATCGTGATCTCGATGCTGTCCGAGGACGACCAGCGGCGGATCGTCGAGCGGCAGCTGCCGGTGGTGCTGGTGGACCCGCTCAGCGCGCCCTCCTCGGACATCCCGAGCATCGGCGTCACCAACTGGAGCGGTGCCCGGGACGCGGTCAACCATCTCCTCGGTCTCGGCCACACCCGGATCGGCATGGTCGCGGGCCGCTCGCACTCGCTGGCGGGCGCGGCCCGGCTGCACGGCTACCGGGCGGCGCTGGAGGAGGCGGGCATCGGCTACGACCCGGCGATCGTGCGCTCCACCGACTTCGACTACGACGAGGCGCTCACCGCCACCCTGCAGCTGCTGCGCGCCGAGCGGCGGCCGACGGCCGTGTTCGCGGCCAGCGACTCGCAGGCGCTCGGCGTGCTGGAGGCCGCCCGGCAGCAGGGGCTGCGGGTCCCCGACGATCTCGCGGTCATGTCGTTCGACGACACCCTGGTGGCGGCCATGGCCTGCCCGCCGCTGAGCGCGGTGCGCCAGCCGTTCGAGGAGCTGGGCCACGAGGCGACCCGGGTCCTGCTCCAGCTGTCCGAGGGCCGCCCGCCGGCCTCCCCGCGCATCGAACTGGCGACGGAACTGGTCCTGCGGACCTCCACGTCCGTACCTCGCGCCTGAACATCCCTACCTAGCGTCCGAACAGCGGAACAGGGGCGGACAGCAGCAGCCGTCCGCCCCTCTCCGTCATTCCCCTCAGCCGCGCTCCACCCGCACCGGCACACCGTGCCGGCGCAGCACCGCCGCGTCCCGCTCGCCGCCCACCAGCTCGACGCGCGCCTCGGCCGGGGTGTCGCCGCTCGACGCACCCGCGTACAGCACGATCTCGCCGGGCTCGACGATCCGCTCCCCCGCCAGACCCGTGAAGGCCAGCCGGTCGGTGTGCACGTCGAAGCGGACCGTCGCCTCCTCTCCGGGTTCGAGCCCGACCTTGGCGAACGCCAGCAGCGCGCGCACCGGGCGGGTGACCTGGGCGACGGGATCGGTGAAGTACAGCTGCACGGTCTCCGCGCCGGCCACCGCGCCGGTGTTGCGCACCCGCACCCGGACGGTGAACTCCCCGTCCACCAGCACCTGTTCGCGGTCCACGGCCAGCCCGTCGATCTCGAAGGCCGTGTACGACAGACCGTGCCCGAAGGGGAACGCGGGCGTCGGGTCGAGGTTGGACAGCCAGCTCTGCCGGTCGCCCAGCGGCGGATGGAGATAGGTGTACGGCTGCCCGGCGGGCGAGTCGGGGATCTGCACCGGCAGCTTGCCGCTGAAGTTCGCGGCACCGGAGAGGAGTTCGGCGACCGCGCGACCGCCCTCCTCGCCCGGCAGGAACACCTGCACCAGGGCCGCCGCACGGGACGCGAACCGGCCCACGGCGTACGGCCGTCCGCTGCTGACCACCAGCACGACCGGTGTCCCCGTCGCCAGCACGGCCTCCACCAGCTCCTCCTGCACCCCGGGCAGCCGCAGGTCCTCGACGTCACACCCCTCGCCGGAGGTGCCGATGCCGAACATGCCCGCCTTGTCGCCGACGACCAGCACGGCGAGGTCCACGCCCGCGGCCACGGCGATCGCCTCCGGGATCCCGGCCCGGTCCTCGTCCCTGATCGGGCAGCCCTGGGTGAACTCCCATGTCACATCCGGGAGTTCGACGCCGAGCGCGGTGCGCAGCGACACCGCCTCGACACCGTTGCCGAGGTCGTCGCGGTCGGAGAGCACGTGGTTGGGGAAGCTGTAGCAGCCGAACATCGTGCGCACGTCGTCCGCGCACGGGCCGATCAGGGCGATCCGGCCGGTGGACGGGAGGGGCAGGGCCCCGTCGTTCGACAGCAGGACGGCGCTGGACCGCGCGACCGCGTGGGCGAGCCGGCGGTTCTCCGGCTTGTCCAGGTCGAGTTCGCCCGCGCGCAGGGCGGGCGGTACCGGGGTCCAGTCGGGGTCCAGGAGACCGAGTGCGACCTTCTGCCGCAGTACCCGGCGCACCGCCCGGTCGACGTCGGCCTCGTCGGCCGCACCGGCGCGCACGGCGGCGACCAGCACGGCGCCGAAGCCGCGCTGGTCGGGCAGTTCGACGTCCATCCCGGCGGTGAGGGCCAGTGCCCCGGCCCCGGCCAGGTCGGCCGCCACCCGGTGCGCGTTCACCAGGAACGGCAGCGACCAGTAGTCGGAGACGACCGTGCCCTCGAAGCCCCACGCCTCGCGCAGCACCCCGGTCAGCAGCCGACGGCTCGCGGCGGGGGCCTCGCCGTCGATCTCGGCGTAGGAGTTCATGACGGACCCGACTCCGGCGGCGACGATCCGTTCGAAGGGCGGCAGGATGACGTCGTTCAGTTCGCGGCGGCCGATGCCGACCGGGGCGTGGTTGCGGCCGCCCATGGAGGCGGAGTACCCGGCGAAGTGCTTGAGGGTGGCGTACACCCCCGCGCTCTGCAGCCCCAGCACATACGCCTCGCCCATCTCGCCGACGAGGTACGGGTCTTCGCCGTACGTCTCCTCGCAGCGCCCCCAGCGGTAGTCGCGGACGACGTCCACGACGGGGGCCAGGCCCTGGTGGACCCCGGCCGCGGCCATGTCGGCGCCGATGGCCGCGCCGACCCGCCGGATCAGGGCCGGGTCGAAGGTGGCGGCCATGGCGAGGGAGGTGGGGTAGATCGTGGCGCCGTAGGCGGTGAAGCCGGTGAGGCACTCGTCGTGGGCCATGGCCGGGATGCCGAAGCGGCTGTGTGCCGTGATCTGCCGCTGGCGCTCGGCCAGCAGGCGGGCGTGCTCCAGAGCGGTCCGGGGCAGGGTGCCGTAGGGCCGGGTGAGCTGGCCGAGGCCGTGCCGGGCGGTCTCGTCGAGGTCGCCGACCCGGCCGAACAGGTTGGTGCCGGGGGCGACCTCGGGGCCGGCCGGCTCCACGTCCTCCCAGGCGCTGCTCAGCTGGGCGACCTTCTCCTCCAGGGTGAGCCGGGCGAGCAGTGCCTCGACGCGTTCGTCGGCCGGGCGGTCCGGGTCGGCCCAGGGGCGCTCGTCACCCGCCGGGGAGAGCGCGGAGTGGTCCGGCGTGGTGGTCGTCATGCACGACTCCTCGTGGGGGTTGTTTCGGGGCATGCCGAGGGCGGCCGGCGCGTCACGGCACCGGCCGACTCCCGCGTGGTATGCGTTACTTGGAGAATCCGGCGGTCAGTCCGGCGACCAACTGCCTTCTGGCCAGGACGAAGACGACCAGCATGGGCAGGGTGGAGAGGACCACCGCGGCCATGGTGGCGGGCACGTCGATGCCGAACTCGCCCTTGTAGAGGGTGAGGGCGAGGGGCAGTACGGCCTTGTCGCCGCTCTGGGTGAGGATCAGCGGGAAGAGGAAGCCGTTCCAGACCTGGAGGCCGTCGTACACGGCGACCGTCACCAGTGCGGGCCTGGCCATCGGCGCGGCGAGCGAGAACAGCATCCGCCAGTCGCCGGCACCGTCCACGACCATCGCCTCGAACAGCGAGCGCGGGATGTCCCGCAGGAAGCTGACCAGGATCATCACGGTGACCGGCAGCGCGAACGCCGCCGAGGGCAGCACGATCGCGAGCAGGCTGTCGTACAGGTGCATACGGATGATCAGCAGGTAGACCGGGATGATCACCGCTTGGAGGGGGATCGCCAGGCCCAGGAGGTAGAGGCGGAAGGTCAGGCGGGACCAGCGGTTGGTGTGGCGGACGATCGAGAACGCGGCCATCAGGGCGACGACGATGACGATCGCGACCGTGGCGGCGGTGACGATCACGCTGTTGACCAGGTAGGTCGTGAAGTCGCCGGTGAGGACGGTCCGGTAGTTGGCGAGGCTCGGGTGGGCGGGCGGCGCCAGCGGGTTGCCGGTGGTGAAGTCGGCCTGGCCGCGGAGGCTGGTGACGACCACCCAGTACAGGGGGACGACGACCAGCGCGGTCCACAGCAGCGTGGCGCCGCCGGCGGCGGTACGGCGCAGGTTCGCGACGACGGTGCTCACATGCCCTCCTGCTGGCTGTCCATCCGGGTGAAGCCGGACAGGCGGGTGGTCAGCAGCGACAGCGCGAGGCCGAAGACCACCAGAAGTGTGGCCAGCGCGCTGGCCCGGCCCATGTCGTGGGTCTGGAAGCCGGTGATGTACATGGCCAGCGGCAGCACCCGGGTCGCGGTGCCCGGACCTCCGGTGCCGCCGGACAGGACGTAGATCAGGTCGAAGTAGGTCAGCGAGCCCACCAGCATGAGGGTGCTCGACGTGACGAAGGTGTACTTCAGCTGCGGCAGGGTGATCCGCAGCAGGCGGGTGACGGGGCCGGCGCCGTCGATGGCGGCGGCCTCGTACAGCGACACCGGGATCTGCCGCACGCCCGCCTGGTAGAGCAGGGCGTGGAAGGGCACGAACTGCCAGGCGATCACGGAGATCACCGTGTAGAGGGCGAGATCGGGCGAGCCGAGCAGGGGCTGGGCGAGCCAGTGCAGTCCGGGGGCGGCGCCGATGCCGAAGGACGGGTCGAGCAGGGCCTGCCAGGTGAGTCCGATCG
This sequence comes from Streptomyces sp. NPDC048288, assembly GCF_043201555.1. NCBI lineage: Bacteria > Bacillati > Actinomycetota > Actinomycetes > Kitasatosporales > Streptomycetaceae > Streptomyces > Streptomyces sp. NPDC048288. Next base: position 159,472 of record NZ_JBICZD010000004.1, on the reverse strand, counting down.
CGACCGCGGAGAGCAGCAGCGGCAGGAACCACACCACGGCGAAGAACGCCCGCAGCCGGCCCCGGGGTGCCTGGAAGAGGCCGAGCGCCAGTGAGACGGGCGTCTGGACCAGCCAGCTGACCACCATCACCTTGAGGGTGAGCCACAGGGCCTGCCAGGTGGCGTCGTCGGTGAGGACGCCGGTCCAGTTGGCGAAGCCGGACCAGCCGATCGGGCCGAGGCCGTCCCAGCGGGAGAGGCTCAGCACCAGCACACCGGCCAGCGGGACCAGGCCGAACAGACCGAACAGGAGCAGGGCGGGCGCGGCCATCAGCAGACCGCCGCGGCGGCGGCGCCCGGAGCGGCCCGTGGCCGGGCGCGCCCTGTGGGACGCGACCGGCCGCGGGGTACGAACCACGGTGGTCACTACTGCGCCGCCTTGCTCATGTTCGTGCCGAACTCCTCGGGCGTGATCTGCCCCAGGAACGACTTGTCCACGGTGGTCAGCAGCGGGTCGGCCTGGTCGGAGGGGAGCGCCTGGTCCCAGGAGAGCTGGAAGTTCGGCGAGTTCTGCACCAGGTCGTACACGAAGGTCAGCCACTTCTTGTCGTCGGCCGACGACACCGCCGCCAGCCTGGCGTCCAGGTTGTTGACCGGGGGCACGCTGCCGGCCGCCAGGTAGGCGTCGACCTGGGAGTCGTCGAGGACGTAGTCCTTGAGGTAGGTGAGCGCCGCCGACTTGTTCTTGCTCTTCGAGTTCAGCGAGAGGAAGTTCGACGGGTTGCCGACGATGTCCTTCGGGTCGCCCTTGCCGTCGGACAGGGACGGGAAGGCGACATAGCCGAGGTCCTTCTTCGCGAAGTCCGGGGCGGCCTTGACGATGTTGGCGTACTCCCAGGTGCCCATCAGCTCCATGCCGGCCTTGCCGGTGTAGAGCAGGGCGGTGGAGGCGCCCTGGTCGTAGCTGACGGAGGAGGCGTTGTCGCCGAAGGCCCCCGCCTTGGCGAGTTCCTGGAGGCGGGTGTTGGCCGCGGTGACCGGGGCGTCCTCCCAGCCGGCGGCGGACCCGGCGGCGATCCGGTCGAACACCTGGGATCCGCCCTCGCGGTCCAGCAGGTACTCCAGGTACATCAGCGTCGGCCACTTGGAGTTGGCGGCGAGGGATATCGGGGTGACGCCGGCGCTCTTGATCTTCTTCACGTCGGTCAGCAGGTCGGCGTAGGTCTTCGGGGGCTGGACGCCCGCGTCCTTGAAGACCTTCTTGTTGTAGTAGAGGACCACCGGGGCGAGACCGTTGGCGGGGACGCCGTAGACCTGGCCGTCGAAGGTGGCGCTCTTCAGGACGCTCGGCGTGAACCGGAGCAGGTCCACCTGGGCGTCGGTCAGGGTGTCGACCTTGCCGGCCTTGACGTAGTCGTCGAGGGCCCCGCCGCCCCAGCTGAAGAAGATGTCCGGGGCCTGGTTCGCGCCGAAGGCCACCCGCAGCTTCTGCTTGTAGTCGTCGTTCGCGAACAGCCGCAGGGTGATCTTCGCGTCCGGGTGGTCCTTGTTGTAGGCGTCGACGGACTGCTTGAGGATCGTCTGGTCGTTGAGCGCCCACATCGTCAGTCCCTTGGCCGACGAGGCCGCCGAAGGGCCGGAGCTCCCGCAGGCGGCGAGGCCGAGGGCCGCCATCACGGTGACCGCCGCCACGGCCGCGCGTCGGCGTCTCGGCGCCCCCAGGGTGCCGGGCTGTGAAACTGCGGGAATTCCGCGCATGCTCTGCCTCTCTTCTTTCGGCATGCCGTATGGGTGCCAAGGCAGAAGGGCTCCGCAGCGAAATGCTTTCGCGGTGCCCCACCACACGGTGGTCTGCCTGCTGGACCGGGACACTGGCATGCCGTTCATGGCAGGGACAAGAAGGGGAAATCGCTCGGTTACGAAACTCTTTCGGCTTCGAGGCCGTGACCTGCCCGGCCCGCGCCCGGCCGCTCGGTTCCGGACCGGATCCGTATGTCCCGCCGGTCCCGCCGGGACATACGGGCGGCGAACGGGCACCCGTCCGCCGCGGAGCGGGCATCCGGCCCCCGGTCCGCGGGGCCCCGCACCCCGGCGTCCAGCGCCTCCGTGCTCCGGGAAGCGGGCACATTCGGTCAGCAACCGGCCTACGGCGCACCTGGTCAACGCCCGCGCTCGCCTTGTACAAATTTGGCCACCGGAGCCCGGGCGGGCCGGACTCCGGGTGCCGAGCCGGCGCGGGCGTCCTGCGCGGAGCCGGGGAACGGAGGTGTCGACGTGGACGCCGAGGAACGAAGACGCGGGATCCTGGCGACGGCGCGCCGTTCGGGTTCCGTCGACGTCGGGAAGCTCGCCGCCGATCTCGGGGTCTCCAAGGAGACCGTGCGGCGCGATCTGAACCTCCTGGAGAACCACGGGCTGGTCCGCCGCACCCACGGCGGCGCGCACCCCGTGGAGAGCGCGGGCTTCGAGACCACGCTCGCCTTCCGCACCACCGAGCACATCCCCGAGAAGTCCCGGATCGCGGCCGCCGCGGCCGCGCTGGTCGGGGACGCCGAGACCGTCTACATCGACGAGGGCTACACCCCGCAGCTCATCGCGGCCGCCCTCCCCCGCGACCGGCCGCTGACCGTGGTCACCTCCTCGCTGGCCACGGCGGGTGACCTGGCCTCGGCCGAGAACATCACCGTGCTGCTGCTCGGCGGCCGGGTGCGGGGCGGGACGCTGGCCACGGTCGACCACTGGGCGCGGCGCATGCTGTCCGACTTCGTCATCGACCTGGCGTACGTCGGCGCCAACGGCATCTCCCGCCAGTGGGGACTCACCACCCCCGATCCCGGGGTCGGCGAGGTGAAGGCCGAGGTCATGCGGATCGCCAAGCGCCGGGTGTTCTCCGGCGTCCACACCAAGTTCGGCGCCGTGAGCTTCTGCCGGTTCGCGAACGTCACGGACTTCGAGGCCATCGTCACCGACACCGGGCTGCACTCCTCCGAGGCCCGCCGCTACGCCCTGCTGGGTCCCCAGGTCATCCAGGCCTGAGCCGCACTTCCCCTTCCTCCCTTTCCGTCCCCGTAAGGCCGGGGCCCTGGTTCCGCACGCCCTCGAACACTCTCGTTGGAGTCAGTCATGCGCACACGAAGAATGGTCCACGTCCTGCTCACGGCCACCGCCGCGGGCTCGCTGCTGGTCGCCTGCAGCGGAGCGGGCGGCACCTCCGCCTCCGGGGGCGGCGGCAAGAGCATCAACGTGCTGATGGTCGGCAACCCGCAGATGGAGGACATCCAGAAGCTGACCAAGTCCACGTTCACCAAGGACACCGGCATCAAGGTCAACTTCACGATCCTCCCCGAGAACGAACTGCGCGACAAGGTCACCCAGGACGTCGCCACCCAGGCCGGCCAGTACGACGTCGCCACCATCGGCGCCTACGAGGTACCGATCTGGCAGAAGAACGGCTGGCTGCACGAGCTCAGCTCCTACGCCGACCAGGACACCGCGTTCGACACGGCCGACCTGCTCAAGCCGATGGTCACCGCGCTGTCCGGCTCGGACGGCAAGCTCTACGCCCTGCCGTTCTACGGGGAGTCGTCCTTCCTCATGTACAACAAGGACGTCATGAAGGCGAAGGGCGTCACGGTGCCCGAGCACCCGACCTGGCAGCAGATCGCCGACATCGCGGCCAAGGTCGATCACGCGGAGCCCGGGATGCGGGGTATCTGTCTGCGCGGCCTGGCCGGCTGGGGCGAGCTGGGGGCAACGCTGACGACCGTGGTCAACACCTTCGGCGGCACCTGGTTCACCAAGGACTGGCAGGCCCAGGTGAACAGCCCGGCCTTCAAGAAGGCGACCGACTTCTACGTCGACCTGGTCAGGAAGCACGGCGAGGCGGGTGCCGCGCAGTCCGGCTTCACCGAGTGCCTGAACGCCATGAGCCAGAAGAAGGTCGCGATGTGGTACGACGCGACCAGCGCGGCCGGGTCGCTGGAGGACCCCGCCACCAGCAAGATCGCCGGTCATGTCGGGTACGCCTACGCGCCGACCGCCGAGACCAGGAGCAGTGGCTGGCTGTGGAGTTGGGCGTGGGCCATGCCCAAGACCACCAAGAACGCCGACGCGGCCTCGAAGTTCATGCTGTGGGCGTCCAGCAAGAAGTACGAGAACCTGGTCGGCGAGAAGCTCGGCTGGTCGCGGGTCCCGGCCGGAAAGCGGGCCAGCACCTATGCGATCCCCGCGTACCAGAAGGCCGCCGGGTCGTTCGGTGACATCACCCTGAAGTCGATCGAGCAGGCCGACCCGGCCGACCCCGGCACCCAGCCGAGGCCGACCGTGGGCGTCCAGTACGTGGCCATCCCCGAGTTCCAGGACCTGGGCACCAAGGTCACCCAGGAGATCTCCGCCGCCATCGCCGGCAAGGCAAGCGTGGAAAAGGCGCTCGACGACGGCCAGCAGCAGGCCGAGGACGTCGCCAAGAACTACCGGTGACCGTCACCGCCCGGCCGGCCCCGACGGCCGGCCGGGCGCCCCTCCCCCACCCCGGCTGTCACCGGCAGAGGAACTCTCCATGACCACGCTCACCGCTCCACCCCGCACGGCACCACAGCCGAACCGCGCCCGCACATCCAGCGGCTCCGGCAAGTGGAAGCGCCGCCTCCCGCTGCTCCCGGCGCTCGTCTTCACCATCGTCGTCACGCAGTTGCCCTTCGTGGCCACCATCGTGATCTCCACGCTCCGGTGGAACATCCTCAAGCCCGGCGAACGGCACTTCGTCGGCCTGTCCAACTTCACGTTCGTCTTCACCGACGAACGGCTGCGCACCGCGGTGCTCAACACCGTCGTGCTCACCGCGTCGGTGGTGCTGATCAGCGTGGTCCTCGGCCTCGGTCTGGCGCTGCTCCTGGACCGCCGGTTCGCCGGCCGGGGACTGGCCCGGACGATGCTGATCGCGCCGTTCCTGGTGATGCCGGTCGCGGCGGCGCTGCTGTGGAAGCACGCCATCTACAACCCCGACTACGGCCTGCTCAACGGCACCCTCAACGCCGTCTACCGGCTGTTCGGCGCCGCCAACGGCCCGACGGTCGACTGGGTCTCGTCGTATCCGATGCCCGCCGTCGTCGCGTCGTTGGTGTGGCAGTGGACGCCGTTCATGATGCTGATCCTGCTGGCCGGTCTGCAGGCGCAGCCCGGTGACGTCCTGGAGGCGGCCCGGGTGGACGGGGCGTCGGCGTCGGCCACCTTCCGCCACATCACCCTGCCGCATCTGCGCCAGTACATCGAGCTGGGCGTCCTGCTCGGCACGATCTACGTCGTGCAGACCTTCGACGCGGTCTACACGATCACCCAGGGCGGCCCCGGCTCGCAGACGACGAACCTGCCCTACGAGATCTACCTGACCATGTTCCGCAAGTACGAGTACGGCCAGGCGGCCGCCGCCGGAGTGGTCGTGGTGCTCGGCTCGATCGTGATCGCGACGTTCGCGCTGCGCACCATCGCGTCGCTGTTCCGCGAGGAGGTGTCCCGATGACAGGTCTCGCGACGACCCGGGAGGACCAGGGGGCCGCGGCACGGCTGTCGCCGCTGTGGACCTTCGTCGCCTGGCTCGCCACGCTGGCGTTCTTCGCGCCGGTGGCGTGGATGGTGCTCACCTCCTTCCACCAGGAGGCGGACGCGGCGACCAACCCGCCGACGCCCTTCGCGCCGCTCACCTTCGACCAGTACCGGCTGCTGTTCAGCCGGGACATCACCCCGTTCCTGCTCAACTCGGCGATGGCCAGCGTCATTTCGACCCTGCTGGTGCTGGCCCTCGCGGTGCCGACGGCCTACGCGCTGTCCATCAAGCCGGTCCGGAAGTGGACCGACGTGATGTTCTTCTTCCTGTCGACGAAGTTCCTGCCGGCCATCGCGGCCCTGCTGCCGGTGTACCTGATCGTCAAGGACGCCGGGATGCTGGACAACGTGTGGACGCTGATCGTCCTCTACACCGCGATGAACCTGCCGATCGCGGTGTGGATGATGCGCTCGTTCCTCGCCGAGGTGCCCAGGGAGATCCTGGAGGCCGCCGAGGTCGACGGCGCCGGCCTGCTGACCGTGCTGGGGCGGATCGTCGCCCCGGTCGCGGCGCCCGGGCTGGCCGCCACCTCGCTGATCTGCTTCATCTTCAGCTGGAACGAGTTCATGTTCGCCGTGAACCTCACCGCGACCAACGCGTCGACGGCGCCGGTCTTCCTGGTCGGCTTCATCACCAGCGAGGGCCTCTTCCTCGCCCGGCTCTGCGCCGCCGCCACCCTGGTCTCCCTCCCGGTCCTGATCGCCGGTTTCGCCGCCCAGGACAAACTGGTCCGCGGCCTGTCCCTAGGAGCAGTCAAGTGAGAGCCGCCGTCGTCGAAGCCCCCGGCCGGGTCACCGTCACCACGGTGCCCGATCCCACCCCCGGGCCGCGCCAGGTCGTGGTCGAGGTGGCGGCCTGCGGACTGTGCGGGACCGATCTGCACATCCTGCGGGGCGAGTTCGCCCCGACCCTGCCGGTCGTGCCGGGTCACGAGTTCGCCGGGCGGGTCGTGGAACGCGGCCGCGAGGTCACCGAACTCGCGATCGGCGACCGGGTCGCCGTGGACCCCTCGCTGTACTGCAACGAGTGCCGTTACTGCCGGGCCGGACGCAACAACCTCTGCGACCGCTGGCAGGCGATCGGGGTGACCGTGGCGGGCGGCGCCGCCGAGTACGCCGTGGCCCCCGTCGCCAACTGCGTACGGCTGCCGGACCACGTGGACGTCCAGGACGCGGCCCTCATCGAGCCGCTGTCCTGCGCCGTGCGCGGCTACGACGTGCTGAGCGGCAGGCTCGGCTCCCATGTGCTGATCTACGGCAGCGGCACCATGGGCCTGATGATGCTGGAGCTGGCCAAGCGCACCGGCGCCGCCTCGGTCGACGTCGTCGACATCAACCCGGAACGGCTCGCCACGGCCGCGGAGTTGGGCTCCTCGCGGACGGCTCCCTCGGCCGACGAGCTGGACCGGCCGGCCGGCTGGGACGTGGTGGTCGACGCCACCGGCAACGCGGCGGCGATCCAGGACGGCCTGGAGCGGGTGGCCAAGGCCGGCACCTTCCTCCAGTTCGGCGTCGCCGACTACGCGACCCGGGTGACCATCGACCCGTACCGCATCTACAACCAGGAGATCACCATCACCGGCTCCATGGCCGTCCTGCACAGCTACGAACGCGCGGCGGAACTCTTCGCCAACGGGGTCCTCGATCCCCGGGTCTTCATCAGCCACCGGCTGCCGCTCGCGGAGTACCCGCAGGCGCTGGAGCGGTTCGCCGCAGGTCAGGGCCGCAAGATCGTCGTACTGCCCTGACCGTCCGGCCGGCTCCTGCGTGACGGTCCGTCATCTGCCCCAGATCTTCCGGTACGCCTCGCGGTAGCCCGTCGGGTCCCAGGAGGTGGCGCCGTCGGTGTTGTCGGCGGTCGACACATGCACCGGCGCCGCGTATCCGCTGGCCGGGTCGTCGGCGAAGGCGCGGTTGAACTCGTCGACGATCTGCCAGCCCTGCTGGGTGAGGGGCTCGGGGACGGTGGCGGACTGGTACTGGCCGCTGTTGACCCGCTGGAAGGCGGACGGGTCGCCGTCCCCCGCGCCGATGTTGTACGGCGGTCCCGCACCCGGTGCGCCGGCCGCGCGGAAGGCGGGGGCGGCGTCGGCGAAGTACAGGTCGTTGATGGCGACGGAGTGGGTCCACCGGTCGCCGAACCGAGACAGCAGGGAGGCGACCTCGCGCGGGGTACGGCTGCTCGCGTCCGGGATCGGGATGTTCTCGTACGCGAGGACGCGTACCCCCGGGCAGGTGGCGAGTTCCTTCCTGATCAGGTCGGACTTGGTGCGGGCGAACGGGATCGACGCGTCGGTGAAGACCACCGCCCCGGCCCGGCCGCGCGAGTGCCCGATGATCCACCGGGCGCTGATCCGGGCCACGTCCTGGACGCGCGTGGTGACGTTGCTGAACAGCGGGGGCCGTCGGCTGGGGCCCGGCGCGGCGACCGCGTGCCAGCCGACCAGCGGGATGTGCCCGGCGCCGGCCCGGGACACCTGCTGCGAGGTGGAGTTGGGGTCGAAGCCGCCGATGACGATCCCCGAGGGCTTGAGCGCGACCGCCTGGCCCATCGCCGCCTGGATCCCGGCCGGGGTGCCCCCGCCGTCGATCACCCGGACGTTCCAGCCGACGACCCGCGCCGCCTCCTTCACCCCTTGCGCGACGCCCGCGACACCCGGGTTGGTCATCGTCTGCGCCACGTACACCAGGGACTTCCCCGGCACCGCACGCGGCCCGGTGGTCGGCCCCCGCCACGGCGCATCGGTCCGCTCCGCCCGCGCGACGGCCGCACGAGCGGTGTCGTAGACGGCGGGGCAACCGCTCGGACCGGTCGCCGACTCCCCCGGCCCGCCCGACGGCGAGCCACGTTCACAGCCGGCCAGCACCACCGCCGTGACCAGCAGAACGGCAGCACGGCGGACGAACCGGCCCGGCCGGACAGCGGGCCCTGCGAGGCGCCGGACGCTCCACGGGCGGAGGGTCATTCGGCGCCCCCCTCCGCCGGTCTCGGTGGCTCGGGCGGGAGGCCGGTGTCGGTGCGGAGGCGGCGCCGGGAGGCGTAGCCGGCGAGGCCGACGGCGATCAGCAGGGTGCCGCCGTAGAAGAGGGGGACGGTCCAGAAGTCGGCGCCCAGTTGGCCGATGCCGGTGAGGCCCACGGCGAGGACGGCGACCGCGACGACCGTGCCGAGGACGTTGGGGCGGCCGGGCCTGATCGCCGTCGAGCCGAGGAGGGCGGCGGCGAAGGCGGGCAGCAGGTAGTCGAGGCCGACGCTGGGGTTGCCGAGCTGCTGCTGGGCGGCGAGCAGCACCCCGGCCAGGCCGACGATCAGCCCCGACGCGGTGAACGCGTACACCGTGCAGCTGCGGGTGCGGATGCCGACCAGCTCGGCCGCGCGCGGGTTGGAGCCGACGACGTACAGATACCGGCCGAGCGGCAGCCGCTCCAGCACCAGCCAGAGGACGGCGGCCAGCGCGAGGACGTAGAAGGCGGGGACCGGCAGGCCGAGGAACCGGGAGTCGTAGAGGTCGGTGAAGGCGGGCGGCAGGCCCTGCGGTCCGGGCACGATCCGGCCGCCGCCGGTGACCCAGCCGGTGATCGCGTACATCATGCTGCCGGTGCCGAGGGTGGCGATGAAGGAGTCGATCCGCCCGAACTCCACGACGATCCCGTTGAGGACTCCGGCGAGGCCGCCGCCGACGACCACGGCGGCACAGGCGAGCGGCCAGGGCCAGCCCTCCTCGACGATCAGCTTCATCACCATGACGTGGGCGAGCCCGAGGCCGTAGCCGAGGGAGAGGTCGAAGGCGCCGGTGACGACGGGGACGGTGGCGGCGAGCGCGAGCAGGGCCGGGATGGACTGGGTGGACAGGATCGAGTCGGCGGTGTCGAGGGTGGGGAAGGTCCGGGGCAGCGCGAGCGAGAAGACCAGGACGAGGAGGAGGGTGAGGACCGGCAGGCCGTAGGAGCCGATCAGATGGCCGCCCGGGCGGGGCGTACGGCGGCCGGTCATGGCCGGCCGCCGGTTCCGGGCGGGGGCACGGCCGAGGCCGCCCGGGTGAGTTCCGCGGCCGTGAGGGCGGCGCCGCTCAGCTCGGCCGTCACCGATCCGCGGACGAGCACGACGGCCCGCCGGCACACCTCCGCGACCTCCTCGAAGTCGGTGGAGACGAGCAGCACCGCGAGGCCTCCGGCGAGCGCCTCGTCGAGCAGCCGGTGGATGGCGCCCCGGGCGCCGATGTCGACGCTCGCGGTGGGCTCCTCCAGGATCAGCAGGCGGGGGCCCGCGCGCAGCCGGCGGCCGATCATGACCTTCTGCTGGTTGCCGCCGGAGAGCGTGGCGACGGGCGCCTCGGTGTCGCGCGGGCGCACGGCGAGCCGGTCGACGAGCCAGGCGGCCTCGGCCCGTTCCCGGCGCGGGCGGATCGGGCGCAGGGCCGGGACACCGTCGGCGCGCGGGTTGGCGAGGAGGTTCTCGCGCACGGTGAGCCGGGGGAGGCAGCCCTCCCGCAGCCGGTCGCCGGGGACCAGGCCGACCCCGTGGGCGACGGCGTCGGCGACCGTGCGGGGGCGGTAAGGCCGGCCGTCGAGCGTGGCGGTGCCGCCGAGAACGGGCAGGGCGCCGGCGAGGGCCCGGCCCAGCTCGACGTGCCCGGCCCCGGAGAGGCCGACCAGGCCGAGGGCCTCACCGGCGCTCAGCGTCAGGCTCACCGGCCCCGTGCCGCTGGTGCGCAGGCCGTCGAGGGCGAGGACGGCCGGTCCCTCGGCGGGGGCCGGGGCGGCGGGGCGGCGGGCGGGGGGCTGCGTGCCGACGATGTCGTGGACGAGGCGGGCGGGGCTGTACCCGGCGAGGGGGCCCCGGCTGACCAGCCGTCCGTCGCGCAGGACGGCGAAGGTGTCGGCGACCTGGTGGACCTCGTCGATGCGGTGGCTGACGTAGAGGATCGCGTGGCCGCGCTCGCGCAGGTCGTGCAGGACGTGGAAGAGCCGGGCGCAGTCGGCGGCCGGGAGGCGGGCGGTGGGCTCGTCGAGCACGATGAGCCGCGCGTCGACCGCGAGGGCCCGGGCGATGGCGACCAGGGAGCGTTCGGCGGGCGCGAGCCGGGCGACCGGCGCGTCGGGGTCGAGGTGCGCGGCGACGGTCCCGAGCGCGGCGGCGCAGCGCTCCCGGGTGCGGCGCCAGGAGATCAGGCCGGCCCGGCGGCTGTAGCCGGTGCTCAGGGCGATGTTCTCGGCGACCGTCATCCAGTCCACGAGTCCCAGGTCCTGGTGGATGAAGGACATCGCGCGGGTCGCGGCAGGACTGCCAAGCGGCTGTCCGACGACGGTGATCCGTCCGGCGTCGGGGCGGTGGACACCGGCGAGCACCTTGATGAGCGTGGACTTCCCGGCGCCGTTGGGCCCGAGGAGGGCGAGGACGCTGCCGGCGGTGACATCGAGGTCGACACCGTCCAGTGCGACGGTCCCGCCGAACCGCTTGACCAGCCCGCGGATGCCGACCACGGGGTCCGCCGCGGAGGGGGAAGCCGCATCCTGGCCGTCACGCACGGTAAGAAATTACATCAATCCGTACGATATGGGGTGCCGAGACCGTCTCACGCGCCGTCGAGTCCGCATTCGGCCCAGATGACCTTGCCCTCGGCCAGATGCCGGGTGCCCCAGGCCCGGGAGAGCTGGGCGACCAGGAAAAGGCCGCGGCCGCCCTCGTCGGTACTGGCCGCCCGGCGCAGGTGCGGGGCGGTGTTGCTGGTGTCGGAGACCTCGCAGATCAGGGTGCGGTGGTGCAGCAGCCGTACCCGGACCGGGCCGGATCCGTGCCGGATGGCGTTGGTGACCAGCTCGCTCAGGATCAGCTCCATCGCGAACGCGGGCTCGTCCAGGCCCCATTCGGTGAGCTTGCCGAGGGCGGCGGCGCGGACCTCGCCGACCAGGGCCGGGTCGGCGGGCAGTTCCCAGGTGGCGATCCGGTCGGGGGCCAGGGCGTGGGTGCGGACCACGAGCAGGGCGATGTCGTCGCACGGGTGGTCGGGCGCCACGCCCTCCAGGATCGCCTGGCAGGTCTCCTCCGGCGTGCGCTCCGGGCGGTGGGCCAGCGCGACGCGCAGCCGTTCGAGTACGTCGTCCACGTCGCGGTGGCGGTCCTCGATGAGTCCGTCCGTGTAGAGGACCAGCCGGCTGTCCTCCGGCAGGTCGACCTCTACGGCGTCGAAGGGCAGCCCGCCGAGCCCGAGCGGAGGTCCGGCGGGCAGGTCCGGGTAGGAGACCACGCCGTCGGGGCGGACCAGCGCGGGCGGCGGATGGCCGGCCCGGGCCATGACGCAGCGCTGCGCGGTCGGGTCGTAGATGACGTACAGGCAGGTCGCTCCGATGATGCCGGAGCCCTCGCCGTCGGGGTCGTCGCGGTCCAGCCGGCCGACCAGGTCGTCCAGATGGCTGAGCACCTCGTCCGGCGGGAAGTCCAGCTCGGCGAAGCTGCGGGCGGCGGTGCGCAGCCGGCCCATGGTGGCCGCGGAGAGCATGCCGTGCCCCACGACATCGCCGACCAGCAGCCCGATCCGGGCGCCGGGGAGCGGGATGACGTCGTACCAGTCACCGCCGACGTCCGACTCCGCGGGCAGATAGCGGTGGGCGATCTCCACGGCGTCCTGGTCGGGCAGCCCGTGCGGCAGCAGCCGGCGCTGGAGGGCCAGGACCATCGAGCGTTCGTGGGTGTAGCGGCGGGCGTTGTCGATGGAGAGGGCGGCCCGGGTGGCCAGCTCCTGGGCCAGCGAACGGTCGTCGTCGCCGAAGGGGGCGGAGTCCAGCGCCCGGTAGAAGCTGGCGATGCCCAGGACGACGCCCCGGGCCACCAGCGGTACGGCGATCAGCGACTGCACATGCGCCAGCAGCCGCTCGGTGTGCTCGGGATCCTGGGCCAGCCAGCCCGCGGCGACCTGCAGGTCCGGCTCCAGCTCCGCCCGGCCGTTGGTCAGGCAGCGCAGCTGCGGGGTGGCGGGGCCGAAGTCGATCCGTTTGCCGACCGGGGTGAACGGCAGCCCGTCCCGGACCCCGTGCACCACCGTCCGGCGCAGGTCGCTCAGCGGGTCGTCGGCCTCCTCACCGCGCAGCACGGCGTCGGGCAGATCGACGGTCACGAAGTCGGCCAGCTTCGGCACGGCCGTCTGCGCCAGCTCCTCGGCGGTGCGCCGGACATCGAGCGTGGTCCCGATCCGCGCGCTGGCCTCGGACAGCAACTCCAGCCTGCGCCGCGCGGCAAGGGCGTACGCACCCACCCCCGGCTCACCGAAGAGAACCAGCCGACGGGGGGCACCGGGGCTCCCGACACCGACACCGACTTCGACATCGGCTCCGGCACCGGCACCGGCACCGGCACCGGCACCGACTTCGGCTCCAGCTTCGGCTCCCGTTGCGGCTTCAAAATCGGCTCCGGCTCCCGCTCCCGCTTCGGCACCGGCACCGGCTTCGACATCGGCTCCAGCACCAGCACCGACTTCGGCTCCGGCTCCGACTTCGACTTCGGCTTCGGCTCCAGCACCAGCACCAGCACCAGCACCGACTTCGGCTTCGGCTCCGGCTCCGGCTCCGGCTCCGGCTCCGGCTCCGGCTCCAGCACCGACTTCGACTTCGGCTCCAGCTCCGGCTGCCGCTGCGGCTTCAACATCGGCTCCCGCTTCGGCTCCCGCCTCGACATCGGTATGAGTTCCGGCACCGGTGCCGACGGGGGCTTCGGCGTTCCGCCCCGGTCCCGGTTGCGGCGGTGGGGTCGTGGCGTGCTGGGACCGGGGCTGGGGGGTGGACCGGGACTCGGACGTCCTCGTCGGTGGGGCGGCGGCAGCCGGTTCGCCGTCGGGGGCGGTGGGCGGCCGCGGGCCGCCGCAGCCCACGAGAAGGCCGGGGGCGGCGGAACGGTTCGGCGCCCCGGCGCCCGCCGCCTGGCCGGCCGGGGGCCCGAGCAGGCCCCCCGGCGCCGCGCGCCCCGGCGCCCCGAGCCACTCCCCCGCGGCGGGACCGAGCACCTCGCCCAGCCGCAGCCGATGCGGCGAGACGAGCACCGAGGACCCCGCTCCCTCTCCCGCTCCCGCTCCCGTTGCCGCACTCGCCTCCGCCCCCGGCAGCAGCATCTCGACCGCGAGGCCCTGCACACCGGAGGGACTGGTCACCAGGCGGCTGACGAGCGTGACCCGGCGGCCGTCGGACAGCGAGACGCCCACGGCGGCGTGCTGGGCGTGGGAGATGAGCTCGGCGGCCTTCTCCATGAGGATGGCCCGGTCGTCGGGACGCAGGTCCAGGGCCGGTTCGTCCAGGGAGAGTCCGCGGCCGAGGCCGGCGGCGGACTCGTACGCCCTGAGCAGGACGCGCTCGCGTGCGGAGCTCTGCCGCAGCAGCCGGCGTTCCACGGCCCGCGCGGCCCGGCGGATGATGTCGCCGAGGACCGGGGACTCGGCGCTGCGCTGGTAGCCGAAGCAGAGCACGCCCTCCATCCACCCGCTGAGCGGGTCCCGTACCGGCAGGGCGATGCAGGCGTTGCCCTGGGCGCGTTCCGCGAAGTGCTCGGCGCCGTAGACGCGGACCAGGCCGCGCTCGGCGAGGGCGAGCCCGATGCCGTTGGTGCCGGCGAACCGCTCGGCGAAGACGAAGCCGGGCTCCACCTGGATCGCGGGCAGGCTGCGGGGCATCGACGGGTCGCCGAAGCGGCGCAGCAGGACGATGCCGCTCGCGTCCGCGAGGGAGATGTTGATCTGGCTGCCCGCGAACCGGACCTGCAGCCGGTCGAGCACCGGGGCCGCCGCCCGCACGATCCGCCCGCCGGGGTCGAAGTCGTCGCGGAAGGGCAGGTCGGTCCGGTCCGGCGAGAGACCCAGGGACCGGCAGCGCAGCCAGGAGTCCTTGATCGGCGCCCGCACGCCGCTCTCCACCGGCTCACCCTGCAGGAACCGCTCGCGGAAACGAGCGGGCCCCGTGTCACCCTCCCGATGCCACACAGGCACCAGTTGCCTGCCGGACCGCATCACGCCCTGCCTCACTCATGGTCGAATCATCATTATTTCGTAAAGAAACCGATATAAAAGAGAATACGGACATTGACCGCGAGAGTCATGGCCGGCCGTCACAGCACGGCCACCGGATTGACCGGCGATCCCGTCCCGCCCGGGATGTCGAGGGGCGCCACGACCAGCATGAACGTGTACCGGCCCGCCTCGGCGGTCGCGGCGGACAGCGCCTCCAGGTCGAGGTTGTCCAGCAGCGGCACGCCCATCGCGGCGACGGCCAGTGCGTGCACCGGCGAGTGCACCCCGGGCACGGGCGAGGGCCGCACGTCGCTGTCGCCGTCGCCGCCGAGCAGCGCGATACCGCGCTCGGCCAGCAGCGGCAGGGCGTCCACATGGAAGCCCGCGCTGGACGCCCCCGAGTCCCAGGCACCGAGTTCCCGGCGGCGCCGGGCGTGCCCGGAGCGCAGCAGCACGGCGTCGCCCTCGCCGATGGTCACGCCGAGCGCCTGTTCGGCGGCGAGCACGTCCGCCGCGCGTACCGCCCGCCCCGGCTCCAGCCAGTCGACGCCGAGGACGGCGGGGATGTCGAGCAGCACGCCCGTCGTGACCAGCGGCCCGAGCGCCGACACCGTGCCGAATCGGGCACCCCCGGCATCGATGTGGTCGCGCGCGCGACGGCCGTCGTACAGCTCCCCGCGGTAGGCGACGTGGCTGAGCGCGTCGAGGTGGGAGACGCCCTTGCCGTGGTAGTCGGCGGCGAGGAAGTCCTTGTGGGTGGCCGGTTCCGGGCTCTCCACGTCACCGAGGTCGGTCATGTGGTGCAGGGCGGGCCTGGGGTTGTCCGGTCCGGGCCGGGTGTTCCAGGGCAGGGCCGTCGGTACGACCGTCCCGGACCGCACCAGGGCGGCGGCCCGGCGCGCGTGCCCGGCGGTCACCCGGTTGAAGGCCCCGCGGTCGGCCGGCCGCCAGCGCCCCCAGGTACGCAACGACGCGAACAGCGCGTCGAACTCCTGCCGGGAGACGGCCGGGCCGGACAGGTCAGAGGCCATCCGCTTCCGTCCCTCCGACGATCGGAACCCGGCGATCGGAACCCGGCGATCGGAACCCGGCGATCGGAACCCGGCGATCGCAACCCCGGGCCGCCCCGGCTCCCCAGGCTGACATCCGCGGGTGGGCCCGGCCACTCGGGCGGGGCCGGGCACGCCCCCGGCCGAGTGGGGGCGGGCCGCGCCCGACCCTCCGTGCAGGGACATGACAGCGACCCGATCCTCGTTGGTCACCCTCCGGCCGCCTGGAGCGAACCCCGTCTCCCTAGCGTCGGGCGCGTGTGCACTCCGGACCAGTGAAGGGCTGCTATGTGTACTCCTGGTGACACCCCGCCCCGAGACGACCTCACGCACAGCCGACGCGGATTCCTGCGCAGCGCGGGCCTGGCCGGCGCGGGAGTCGTGGCCGGCACGACCCTGCTTCCCGAGACCCCGGCCGTGGCCGCGGCGGCCGTCCCCGGCGACCGGACCGGGACCTGGAGACCGGACCCGGACGCCCTCCGGTTCACGCTCGCGGTCATGCCCGACACCCAGTTCCTGTACTGGGGCAGTCAGGACAGCGTGAACCGCGCGCCCCAGGAAGCGTCGTTCCGCTACATCGTCGACAACAGCGCGAACCCCGACCTCAACATCGTGTTCATGGCGCATCTCGGCGACCTGACCCAGGACGCCGACCCCCTCTCCTTCCAGCAGGTCGACAAGGCGTTCGCGGTGCTGGACGCGCACGGTGCCGCGTACAGCGTGCTGGCCGGCAACCACGACGTGTCCGGCGACGACAGCCGCGGCGACACCCCCTACCTGCGGACCCTGGGCCCGCAGCGGTTCCGGCACGCGAAGACGTTCGCGGGCGCGGACCCGTCCGGCTACAACACCGCGCACGTCTTCCAGGCGGCCGGCCGCTCGTGGCTGCTGCTGGCGCTGGACTGGCGCACCAGCGACCAGGGCTTCTCCTGGGCCCGTGACGTCATCGGGGCCCACCCGAGGATGCCGGTGATCCTCACCACCCACGACCTCGTGTACTCCACCTACGATGACAACGTTTTCCCGTACGAGTCCGGCGACCCGGAGAACAACGCCCTGCTCTCCGACCACGGCCGGACGGTCTGGGACGAGCTGATCGACGACCACGACCAGATCTTCCTCACCCTCAACGGCCACTACTGGCCGGCCGGGCGCACCACGTTGAAGAACGCCCACGGCAACGACGTGCACCTGCACATCGCCAACTACCAGAACCGCTACTTCGGCGGTGGCGGCATGATCCGGCTCTACCACTTCGACCTGGCCCGGAACACCATCGACGTGGAGACGATCAACCCGTGGATCCTGGCCCAGGATCCGGAGTCCCGCAACGAACTGGCCGCGCAGCACGCCCGGATCACCGGTCCCGTGGACGACTTCTCGATCGCGATCGACTTCGACGAGCGGTTCTCGAGCTTCGCCCCGGTCCCGGTGCGGCCCGCCCGTCCGGCGAGCAGGGAACTGGTCGAGGGCACGGTGGCGTACTGGCGGTTCGACGGCCTGGGGACACCGGGCGCCGCGCTCACCGAGGGCGAGTCGGTTCCCGACCTGTCGGGCCGGGGCAACCACCTGACGGTGGCGACCGTGCCGGGCACCGCGGCCGACGCGCTGACCTGGTCCGCCGAGCACCATCCCGACCAACCGGGCCACGCCAGCCTCAAGTTCACCGGCGGCCGGAACCCGCTGCACGGCACGTACCTGACCACCGCGGCGAACGCCCCGCTGAACGACGAGACGTTCGCGTCCGGCTACACGATCGAGACGTTCGTCATGATGCCACTGGACTGGGACGCCGGCCGCAACGGCTGGGCGGCGGTGCTGAGTCGCCGCGGCTCCGCCGGCGCGGCCGGCAAGCACGGCAGGAACACCGACCCGGGCGAGCCCGTGCTGCAGCTGTCCATCTCGAACAACGGCCGCGAGCCCCAGTTCAACCACTACCCGCTCAACACCACCTATCCGACGACCAACTGGGGCCACGGGCTGGTCGAGCTCAGGTGGTGGCACCTCGCGGTGGTCAACGACGGCCGGCGCACCAGGCTGTACGTGGAGAGCGCCCCGGTGGTGGACAGCCCGAACCGGCTCTCCGTCGGCCTCACCTCGCTGGGCCTGCCGTGGCTGGTGGGCGGTCACGAGTACGCGGGCGCGGTCGACATCGTCTTCCACGGCAACGTCGGCGACATCCGCATCGTCGACCGCCCGCTGCCCGCACGGGACTTCCTGACGGCCAGGTGACCGCGTGACGGCGCGCCGCAGTTGCCGTCATTGCACCTTGATGTTGAATTCGCCCTTGCCCCCGGGGTCGCCCGACAGGGCGCGCAGGTAGACGCTCGTCGTGACGTCGCTGACCGGCTCCGCGGAGACCCGGACGATGTTGCCGCTGGAGGCGTGTGTCCACTGGTAGTACGGACCCTTGTCGACGAATTTCCAGCGGCAGCTGCTGGATCCCCACGCCTGCGGGTATCCGCCGCTGCTGATGTCCAGCCAGTAGTCCTTGTACTCCCCGTCGGTCATCTTCAATCGGCAGGAGAACCCGCCGCTGAACGACTCGACATCGGAGAAGAGGAACTTCTGGTTACCGAGATCGGCATTGACGGCCAGCATGTACGACAGATACGAGCTGTAGGCCCTCTCCACACCTCTGCCCGCGTTCGTGGAGTAGAGGTACTTGAAGGTCAGTTTCTCGCTGGGGCCGACCGATCGCCCGAAGTAGATGAAACCGACATCGCCGTTTCCGGGTGCCACGGTAGGACCGTCCGATCTCCCCAAAGGGTGGATATCAGGATGAACGTGGCGATGGTATGCCAAGGTGACGGCGGAACCCGGGATTGAGCAGAAGGCCGACGCGCGGATCAGCGGGGGGCGAGTGCGGCGAAGGCCTCGTCGAGCAGGGCGACGAGGTCCAGCCGGCCGTCGGAGTCGCTCCAGTGGTCGACGGCGACGTTGAGGCAGTCCAGGGCGGCGGAGGCGCGGACCCAGTGGCCGACGGTGGGAGGCAGGGTCGAGCCTTCGCGTTCGGCGAGCGCCCGGGCCAGGGCCGGCCGCCAGCCGTGCTGCTTCTCCAGCTGCCGTGCGCACAGTGCGGGGGTGTCGCGGACCAGGCGGGCCATGGCCAGGGAGGCGTTCGGGTCCTGATGGTAGGGCTCGATGGCCGTCCCGAGAGCGCGGCGCAGCGCGGTCCAGTCGTCCTCGTCGGCGGGGCGGGCGCTCAGGGCGCTCGCGACCCGTTCGCCGTGGGTGTCGAAGGCGCTGAGGACGGCGTCCTCCTTGGTGCCGAAATAGCGCAGGAACGTGCTGCGGGAAACCCCGGCGGCCTTGGCGAGGTCGTCGATGGTGACCTTGTCGAAGCCGTCGCGGCGGAAGAGCTCGAAGGCCACGAGGCCGAGTTCGGTTCGGACGGCGGCCCGCGCGATGTCCCTGATGTTCGTCCGTGCTGCTGCCTCCACCGCGCAATCGTACCTCCCTGAGCGGACTTCGCTTGCAGATATGAATCCCCGTAGCTAGCCTGACACTCAGTTTCAGTAGAGATCTCGGATTCCAGAACAGATGGGGTGTACGGGCGATGACGCGAACCCTCGGGCTCATCGGCAGCGGGATGATCGGCGGCGGGCTGGCCGGCCTGGGAGTGGCCGCCGGATGGGACGTCGTACTGAGCAACTCCCGCGGCCCGGAGAGCCTCGCGGACCTCGTGG
Organism: Streptomyces sp. NPDC048288; assembly: GCF_043201555.1. Lineage (NCBI taxonomy): Bacteria > Bacillati > Actinomycetota > Actinomycetes > Kitasatosporales > Streptomycetaceae > Streptomyces > Streptomyces sp. NPDC048288. The sequence goes on along the minus strand of NZ_JBICZD010000004.1, from coordinate 140,164 downwards.
CCCGCCTCGGCGGGCACGCCCGGGCGGCCACCGTGCGGGAGACCGCCGAGGACGCCGAGCTGGTCGTGGCGACCATCCCGTTGAAGAACTACGGTCTGCTTCCGGCCGACGCGCTGGCCGGCAGGATCGTGATCGACACCATGAACTACTACCCCGATCGCGACGGCCGGATCGACGCCCTGGACCTTGCCGAGGCGACCTCCTCCGAGCTGGTCCAACGGCACCTGGCCGGTGCGCGGGTGGTGAAGGCGTTCAACAACATCGACTTCCGGCGGCTGTCCACCAGTGCCCGCCCCGCCGGCGCCCCGGACCGCAGCGCGCTGCCGATCGCCGGTGACGATCCGGAAGCCAAGGAGGCGGTGACCCGGCTGCTGGACGTGCTCGGCTACGACGCCGTCGACACCGGCAGCCTCGCCGACAGCTGGCGCAGCGAGCCGGGCACGCCGGTCTACGTCCAGCCGTACCTGGCCGAGCGACCCGAGGGACTGGGCGCGGAGGAGACGAAGCGCTGGTTCTGGGAGACGCCGGGAGTGCCGGTGCCGGTGGCCCGGGTGCGGGACCTGGTGGGGCAGGCCGTACGGCGGTCTACCTCGGAGTGATCAGCTGTTGCACGGCCGAGCCGTAGAGTCGCACGAGACGGGTTCGCCCGTCCCCCGTGGACGACTCGGGTTCGATGGCGTCCCAGGCCTGCACCAGACCCATCAGCTGCGCGGAGACGAGCCAGGCGCGAGTCATCGCGTCGGCCCCTTCGAGGCGCGCACCGAGTTCCTCGACCATGAGCCTCGACATCGCCGCGACGAGCTCCTGCCGGAGGACGGCGTGGTCGGCCGCGCGCAGGAGGACCGTGAACGTGCGGCGCATCTCCGCGTGCTCGGGAGCGAGGAGGTAGGCGACGAGACGCTCGCCCATGGTGTCGAGCGGACCGTCGAGCTGCGGCCTGAAGTAGGTGTCGAAGCCGATCACCCTTGCGAACAGCTCCGCCTTCGAGTGGAAGTGCCGGATCACGATCGACGGGTCGACACCGGCGGCCGAAGCGATGTCCCGGATCGACGCACCCGAGAAGCCGTGTTCGTGGAAAAGACGTTGCGCCTGTTCCGCTATCGCGCGCTGGGTGGGAGTCGCCGGAGCCCGGTCGAACTTCGAAACCGCCGAGGAAACTTCTGACACAACTGGAGCCAACACCGTTGACACACCCTCTGTCAACAGTGTTGGCTCCAGCTGTCAACACTGTTGACACAGAGACCTCGGATCGAGTCGCAGCAAGAACAACAAGGTTTTCGAGAGGAACGACCCATGAGTGGACGTCTTGACGGCCGTGTCGCCATCGTCACCGGTGCCGCCGGTGGCATAGGAGGAGGCGCCGCGCGTCGCTTCGCCGACGAGGGTGCCCTGCTCGCCCTGTCCGACCTCAACGGCCCCGCGGTGGAGGCGGTGGCCCAGGAGATCCGGGACAAGGGCGGCCGCGCGATCGCGGTGCGGTGCGACATCGCCGTGCCGGAGCAGATCGAGGCCGTTGTCGACGCGACGATCCAGGAATACGGCACCGTGGACATCCTCGCGAACATCGCGCAGGGCGGCCTCGACGAGCACCACCTGCTTGAGGAGGCCACTGCGGCGGAGGGCCTGACCGCGTACCGGACCGGTCCGCTGCAGAGCATGCTCTTCATGCAGAAGTGCCTGCCGTACATGAAGGAGCGGCGCTACGGCCGTGTGATCAACACGGCGTCCGGCGCGGCGGTCAGCCCCCGGCCCGGATTCGCGACCTACGCGATGGCCAAGGGCGCCGTCATGGCCCTCACGCGCGTCGCGTCGCAGGAGTGGGGCCAGTACGGAATCACCACCAACACCTTCCTCCCGGTCGGCCGCAGCGACGCCTTCAACCTCACCGAACAGGGACGCGCGGCAGCCGCGCAGATCGAGGCGCACAGCCCCATGCGCCGGTTCGGGACGCCCTACGACGACGTCGCCCCGCTGCTGGTCTTCCTGGCCAGCGAGGAGGCCGGTTACATCAACGGCCAGGCGATCGGCGCGGACGGCGGGATCACCTTCATCGCCTGACGCACCCGTCACCGGGGGCCAGAGAACACGGCGCCGTCTCGGATGAAACCTCACTGGTCACGTAGCAGAATGGGTCCATGGCCCAGCGGAGAGCCCGGTCGGCGGCAGGGGCTTGCCGCACACGCTGGAGGCGAGGCCGTATGGAGCAGGGGCACGCTCCCGATACCTGGGTCCGGGGGAACTCCACGGACCATGCCGAGGAGGCCGACGCGGCCACCGCGGCCGTGGGTGACCACGGCGTCGTGACGAGCTGGAGCGCGGGGGCTCGGACGCTCCTGGGTTACGAGCCCGAGGACATCGTGGGCAGGCCGGCCGAGGTTCTGCTGGACGCCACGATCAGCTCGGAAGATCTCCAGGAGATACGCGCGCTGCCCAGGTGGGCGGGACACCTCACGCTGCGCCACCGCGACGGGCGCAGCGTGGTCGCGTACGTCCTCGCCCACCGCCGCACAGCGGCACCGACGCCTCCGGAGTGGTTCTTCGTCGCGGCGCACCCGACCGGCGAAGTGAACGAGGACGACGACGCGCTGGCACTGTGGGGCTTCGAACAGTCCCCCTGCTGTTCCTTGTCCGTCTACGACACACACCTGCGCATGCGCAGGTCCAACACCTACTCCACGGACGCCGTGGGTCTCCCCGAGGCGGGGATCCGCGGTCTGCGGATCTCCAGGATCCTCGCGAACCCGATGCGCGCAAGCGTCTGCAGTTGCTCGACGACGCCAACAACCGCATGGGGCGCAGCCTGGACGTAACGCTCACCGCCGAGGAGCTGACGAACATCGCCGTACCGCGATTCGCCGACTTCGCCGCCGTGGACCTGTTCCCGGACCCGGGCCCCGCCCCTCTGGGCGCTCCGGAGGATCTTCGCGCGATGACCGCGCCGTCCCGGGTCCGGCTGCGTCGGACGGCCCATCGCTCCGTACTGTCCGGCACTCCGGAAGCCGTGGTCGCGGTCGGCGAGGTGGATCGTCACAGCGCCACGTCGGCGACGGCGGAGTGCCTGGCCACCGGCCTGCCCGTGCTGCGCTGCGCGTACGACGAGTGCTTCTCCGGCTGGCTGACGGAGGACGCGCAACGCGAGGAGGTGGTACGGACCTTCGGCGTCCACTCCGTGCTGGTCGTACCGTTGCAGGCCAGGGGCACCACGCTCGGTGTCGCCCTCTACGTCCGACACCAGCGTCCCGAGCCCTTCGGGCAGGAGGACGTGCTGCTGGCCCAGGAGATCACGACCAGGGCCGCGCTCTACATCGACAACGCCTTCCGGTACACCCACGAGCGGGGAACCGCGGCGGCGTTGCAGCGGACGCTGCTGCCCCAGGGGCTGCCCCGGCACGCCGCGGTGCTGGCCGCCTCCCGTTACCTCCCGGCAGGAGTGCGGGGCGAGGTGGGCGGTGACTGGTTCGACGTGATCCCCCTGTCCAGTGCGCGCGTGGCCCTGGTCGTCGGGGATGTCGTCGGACACGGCATCCAGGCCGCCGCCACCATGGGCCGGCTGCGGACCGCCGTCCGCACCCTCGCGGATGTCGACCTTCCACCGGACGAACTGCTCACCCATCTCGACGACCTGGTGATCCGTCTGTCCGCGGACACCGACGGCACCTCGCCACCCGACCCGATGTCGGCCACGGCGGGCGGCTTCGGCGCCTCCTGCCTGTACGCCGTCTACGATCCGGTCTCACGGGTGTGTGTCCTGGCGAACGCCGGACACCCACCGCCCGCGCTCGTGCCCCCGGGCGGCGCCGTCGACTTCCTCGACGTCCCCGCCGGTCCCCCGCTGGGGCTGGGCGGCCTGCCGTTCGAGGCCGTGGAGTTCCCTGTGCCGGAGGGCAGTGCGCTGGTGCTCTACACCGACGGCCTGATCGAGTCCCGTGAGCAGGACATCGACGCGGGCATGGCGCGGCTGCGTGCGGCGCTGCACAGGCCGACCACGTCTCCGGACGAACTGTGCGACGCGGCGCTGGACGTTCTGCCACCTCACCACAGTGACGACGTCGCGCTGCTGATCGCCGTCACCAGGGCCCTCGACTCCGGCCACGTCGCCAGCTGGGAGCTGCAGGCGCAGCCGTCGGTCGTGGCCCGGGCGCGCAGGCTCGTGACCACTCAACTGACCAGCTGGGGGCTTCAGGACCTCGCTTTCGAGGCCGAGCTGGTGATCAGCGAGCTGGTCACCAACGCCATCCGCTACGCCGACCCCCCGATCCAGCTCCGCCTGATCCACTCCGAACCTCCAAAGGCCCCTGCGGAGCCCCCGCTGCGCCGGCTCATCTGCGAGGTCTCGGACGGCAGCAGCACCGCTCCGCACCTGCGCCGGGCACGCACCTTCGACGAGGGCGGCCGGGGACTCCTGCTCGTCGCCCAGCTCACCCAGGCCTGGGGCACTCGCTACTCGGGCTCGGGCAAGACCATCTGGGCCGAACTGGCCATCGGCGACTCGGCCGGGTGAACGACCCTCACCGGCCCACGGCGCTCCCAGGCCCGACCCGATGCGCGACGACGCGAACGGCGAAGTCAGTCAGGGGTCGCGGTCCGCGGTGAGGAATAGAGGGACTGATCCTTGCCCAGAGGTTGTTCCTCGACCTTCCCGCGCCACAGGAGTACGCCGTGGCGCCGCTCCCAGAAGAACGCATACACGCCCTTGACGATTCGCTCCGGTACGAAGAAGACCGCCCACCCGATGGCCCAGGGACCCCAGAGCAGGCCGAAAACCAGGGACGGCACCGCGACGATGACCATGAAGACTCCATCGAAGCTGCGGAGGAGCGACTCACGTGGCGTGGGAAGTATCGCCTCGAGGTCGCTCAAAGGGGCTGCGCACTCGAAATCACCCTTCTCACCGCCCAGCCAGGACAACCGCGTGGTAACCGCCAGCAGGCCGAAGAACGCACTGGCCCCTGCCAAGCACAGCAAGGAAGCCACTTCGGCGCCTTCGACCTGCGGCAGGCCACGTGTGCCGAAAACCACGGGTGCGGCGACAGCCATGGCCACCCCCACCTCGAAGACGGCCGCCCATTGATAGTGAACGTAGCGCACCACGGCTTTCCCCCTCCGTACGCGCCCACCAGGGATGGACGCAGCACTCACTGTGCTCAGCGGTGCCCCAGGTCAGGCCCAGGCCGTCGCCGGGACGAACGAGCTGTCCTGGCGGAAGAGGTCCGTGCCGGGCGTGATGTCCACGCGGAGTTGGTAGTTGTAGTGGCGCAGGTAGTAGCCGGGGTAGTTGTAGGACTCGAAGCGGACGGCGCTGCTGGTGGAGCCGGTGCGGGCGATGAAGGTGGCGTCCTTGGCGAAGGTGGTGGTGCCGTCGTTGGTGTCGAAGCGGGCGCGGAAGTTGTAGTGGCGGAGGTAGTTGCCGGCGGAGTCGCGGAAGGAGTACGCGTTGGAGTCGGCGAGGCCGGCGACGACCGTGAAGGTGGCGGCCGTCTTGTCGGCGGAGGCGCTGGAGCTGGTCACCACGGGCAGGTTGAGGAGGGAGGACTGTTCCTCCCAGTAGCGCGTGGTGTAGTTGGCCGACTGGAAGGAACGGGTCGCGTTCTTCGTCACCGACGGGCCGCCCGACACCGTCTCCTTGATGACCGTGAAGTGGCGGGCCGTGCCGGAGAGCGTCGGCAGGGCCGTGGGGGTGCTCCAGGTGGCGAAGGTGTCGTAGCTGTCGCTGTAGTAGTAGGTGCCGTCGCCGTAGCCGTCGAAGAAGACGCGCCAGCCGCCGTTGTCGAGCTGGATGACGGACGGGCCCTCGCGGTAGCTGCCCCAGCCCGCCCAGTCGCCGGTCTCGGAGATCGTGTAGGGGCCCTTGAGGGCGGATGCCGTGCCGTACTCGATGTACTTCGCGGTCTCGTTCTTCGTGAAGGCGTGGTAGGTGGAGCCCACCTTCACGATGTACGTGTCGATGTGGTTCGAGCCGATGCCGGAGAGGGCGACCGGTGACGTCCAGGCCGTGAGGGCCGAGCCGGTGGCCGTCAGGAGGTACGGGGTGAAGATCCACTCGTCGTCGGTGGTGGAGCAGGACACGATGATGTTGACGCTGCCGTCGCTGTCCACGAACCACTCGGGCGCCCAGGCCCGGGACAGGTTGGTGATCGGGACCGTGTAGTCGTACAGGAACGTCCAGTTGACGCGGTCGGCGCTGCGGGCGAAGCCGATGGTGGTGCTCTCGTCCTCCCAGGTGTGGGTGGTGTAGGTGATGTAGTAGTAGCCGTCCGTGTGCTTGAAGACGCTCGCGTCGCGGATGCGGTTGCTGGGCGGGGTGTAGGCCGAGGACTGCAGGAGGCGGAAGTCCGTAGCGTCGTCGGACTGGTAGACGTTCACCGTGCCGTCGTCGCTGTCGAGGAACGGGACGATGGTGTAGCGGGTGGCGTAGCCGCTCGCGGGGGCGGCGGCCTCGGCCGTGCCGAGCAGTCCGGGCAGTTCGCCCAGGACCAGGGCGGTGGCCGGCAGCGCGGCCAGCGCGCGGAGCAGGGTGCGGCGGGACGGCGTGGGGCGGGACGGGGTGGGGGGACGTGTGGTCACGGCGGCTCTCCCGGGGGCTCGTGCAGACGCGGACACAGTGCGGCGCGTCCGGTATTTCGAACTGGGTTCGAGAAGTCGCGCAGAAAGTAAGAGGAGCGGCAGGTTCACGTCAATGCTTTGAGCGGGACTGGGGCACAGCTGGACGCCGGCTGTGCGAAACCTGTACTGCGGGGACCGGATCGACGTTACTCTCCGGTAAATGCCGTACCGCCGGAGGTGGGTTGCCCCTATGCCGTACGACCGTTCCGCAGGTCTCGCCGAGTCCGTACGCGCCCTGGCGGCGGGTGAGGTGACGTCACGTCAGCTGGTCGAGGCGTGCCTGGCGCGGATCGAGGCCACCCAGGGTTCCCTCAACGCCTTCCGGATCGTGCGCACTTCGGCCGCGCTCGCCGAAGCGGACGCCGCCGACCGGGAGTTGGCCGCCGGTGTGCGCCGTCCGCTGCTCGGGGTGCCGGTCGCGGTGAAGGACGACATGGACGTGGCCGGCGAGCCGACCGCCTTCGGCTGCCGGGGCGACTTCCCGCCGGTGGCCGAGGACGGGGAGGCCGTACGACGGCTGCGCGCGGCCGGAGCGGTGATCATCGGGAAGACCAACACCTGCGAGCTGGGGCAGTGGCCGTTCACGGAGGGGCCGGCCTTCGGCGACACCCGCAATCCGTGGCAGCTCCAGCACACCCCGGGCGGGTCCTCGGGCGGGTCGGCGGCCGCCGTCGCGGCGGGGCTCGTACCGGCGGCGCTCGGCTCGGACGGCGCCGGATCCGTGCGCATCCCGGCCTCCTGGACGCATCTCGTCGGCATCAAACCGCAGCGCGGCCGCATCTCCACCTGGCCGCGCGGCGAGTCCTTCCAGGGCATCACGGTCAACGGCACCCTGGCCCGGACGGTCGCCGACGCCGCGCTGCTGCTCGACGCGGCGAGCGGGAACCACCCCCAGGACCCGCATCAGCCGCCCCGGTTGACCCTCGCCGACGCGGTGGGCCGCGACCCCGGGCGGCTGCGCATCGCGCTCTCCCTGAAGCCGCCGTTCACCGCGCTGCCCGCCCGCCTGCAGCCGGACGTCCGCGCCCGGATTCTCGAACTCGCCGAGAAACTCGCCGCGTTGGGCCACACGGTGGAGGAGGCCGACCCGCCCTACGGCCAGATCGGGCTCTCCTTCATGCCGCGCGCCACCGTCGGGATCGCCGAGCGCGTCCGGGAGGCACCGCACCCCCGGCTCCTCGACAGGCGCACCCTGGAGGCGGCCCGCCTGGGCCGGCTGCTCGGCGGGGTCCCGCTGCGGGCCGCCCGGCGCGCGGAGGCCGGACTGCGACGCCGGATCGGCGGCTTCTTCGCGTCGTACGACGTGGTCCTCGCGCCGACCACCGCCGCTCCCCCGCCCCGGATCGGCGCGCTGCTGGGCCTCGGCCAGTTCGCCACCGACCGGGCGATGATCGCCGCCTGTCCCTACGCCTGGCCGTGGAACGTGCTGGGCTGGCCGGGGGTCAACGTGCCCGCCGGATTCGTCGGGGACGGGCTGCCGGTGGGTGCCCAGCTGCTCGGACCGGCGGACAGCGAGCCGCTGCTGGTCTCCGTCGCCGCCCAGCTGGAGGCCGCGCTGCGCTGGCACGAGCACTGGCCGCCGCGGGCCGTGCCCGTGGACTCCCCGGCCGCGTGAGGGCGGGCGGCTTTCCTGCCGGTTGACCTGCCCGTACCCTCTGACCATGGACGATGCGTCGATGGTCGGGCTCATGGGGCGGGTCACCGGAACGGTCGGGCCCGGGCTCGTCGGCGAGGTGATGGTCAGGGTGCGCGGGGGCGCCGAGCACTTCCTCGCGTACGCCGCCGACAGCACCGGCCGGTTCGAGCGGGGCACGGTGGTGATGGTGGTCGAGTACCTGCCGCCGAGGACGGTCTACGTCACTCCCGCGTACGACAGTTGAGCGCGTGTAGCCCCAGGTGAGGGGCGTATGCGTTAAGACTGCAACAAGGATTCGCCGGTGTCTTCACCCGGCGCTCACGCGGGCGCACACTCCCTTCGTTCGGTGCCGAAAGGGCACCATGCAAAGGGGGCGTATGCCGATGGTTGTCGGCGTCGTTGCGGGGGCGGCGGTTGTCGCCGTGCTCGTGTTGATCGGTCTGTTCAAGATGATGTGGCGGGTGGCCGAGCCGAACGAGGCGCTCATCATCTCCGGTTCGAAGCACCGGACCGAGGGGCTCGAAGAGGGGATGGGGTTCCGCATCGTCACGGGGCGCGGCACGCTGGTGCTGCCGGGCGTGCAGGCGGTGCGCAAGATGTCCCTCGACCTGAACGAGACCGAGTTGTCGGTGGACTGCGTGACCCAGCAGGGCATTCCGCTGAAGGTGCGGGGTGTGGTCATCTTCAAGGTGGGCGACGACTTCGTGTCGATCGCCAACGCGGGCCGCCGTTTCCTGGACCAGCAGAAGATGATGTCCGAGCGGGTGCACAACGTGTTCGCCGGTCATCTGCGGTCCATCGTGGGCGGGTTGACGGTCGAGGACATGATCCGCGACCGGGACAAGCTCACCGGTCAGACCCGGGCCGCCTGCGGCACGGAGATGGAGAAGCTGGGGCTCATCGTGGACTCCCTGCAGATCCATGAGATCGAGGACCCGACCGGGTACATCCAGAACCTGGCGATGCCGCACGCGGCGGCCGTGCAGCGGGACGCGCGGATCGCGCAGGCGGAGGCGAACCGGCTCGCCACCGAGGCGGAACAGCAGTCGTTCGCCCGGATGGCGGAGGCCACCCGGGACAGCGAGATCCTCCAGGCCGGCTACCAGGCCGAGCGGGACAAGGCGGCGGCCCAGGCCCGCCAGGCCGGTCCGCTCGCCGACGCGGCCGCCCGGCAGGAGGTCGTCGTCCAGGAGACCCGGGTCGCCGAGCTGGAGGCGCACCGGCGGGAGCAGCAGCTCCAGGCGGACGTCCGCAAGCCGGCCGACGCCCGGGCCTACGAGAAGCGGACGCTGGCCGAGGCCGAGCGTGACGCGCGGATCTCGGCGGCCCAGGCCAAGGCGAAGGAGACGGAGCTGGCGGCGGTGGCCGAGGCGACCCGGGTCAAGACGGCCGCGGGTGCCGAGGCCGAGGCGACCAAGTCCCGGGGTGCGGCCAGCGCGGCGGCGACCCGGGCCACCGGTGAGGCCGAGGCGGCCGCGGCGCAGGCCAGGGGCCTCGCCGACGCCGAGGCGACCAAGGCCAAGGGGCTCGCGGAGGCGGAGGCGATCAAGGCCCGTGCCGCCGCCCTCGCCGAGAACCAGGAGGCGGTCGTCGCCCAGCAACTCGCCGAGAACTGGCCGGAGATCGTCAAGGCCGGCGCGTCCGCCTTCGGCAACGTCGACAACATGGTGTTGCTCAACGGCGCCGACGGCATGGCCGAGATGTTCGCCAAGGCCCTCACCATGGGCGGCACGGGCCTCGGCCTCGCCCGCCAGCTCCTGTCGTCGATGAACCAGAACGGCCAGCCGGCACCCGCCGGGAGCGCACCGGTCCTCAACGGGGCCACGGCCCCGAAGTCGCAGAAGGTCCCGCTGGAGCAGGACGGCGACGAGTAACCGACGGCGGTGGGCCCCCGTTCCGGTCCGGAACGGGGGCCCACTCGCGCGCGCAAAACCCGCGGCCCGTCCAACCCGGCGCTCACTCCAGGGCGTTCAGCCGCCCCAGCAGCGTCTCCCGCTCCCCCGCCGACAGCCCGGCGAAGCACTCGGCGAGGACCTGCCCGGGGCGAGAGCGACCGTGTCGTCACGTCCGGGTACGGAGCCGCCTGGGCGAAAACCTTCCCGCAGGGCCGGTTCGAGCCGATTCCGGAGGCCGGTCACCTGCCGCACCTCGAACGCCCCGAGGTCACCGCCGAGTTGATCGAGGCCGAGCCGCGCCGTACCGGTACCCCGCCTGTTCTCGCAGGCCGAGGCCCCTTAGGGTGCCCTCGTGACTGCGTTTACCGACGACGAGAGCGTCCCCGGCCGTTACGGCCCCACCGCGACCACCGAGGCCGACCCGCACGAGGTCGGCAGGGTGCGCACCGAGTACTCCCCCGCCCACGACGGCGACCCCGACCCCGGCGAGATCGTCTGGACCTGGGTGCCCTTCGAGGAGAACGACGGGCGGGGCAAGGACCGGCCGGTGCTGGTCGTCGCCCGTGAGGCGGCCGGCACCCTGCTGGCCGTGCAGCTGTCCAGCAAGCGGCACGACAACGACCGCGAGTGGGTGGCGATCGGCAGCGGGCCGTGGGACCGCTCCGGCCGCGACTCCTGGGTGGACGTGGACCGCGTGCTGCGGCTGCACGAGGACGGGATGCGCCGGGAGGCCTGCGCGCTCGACCGGGGCCGCTTCAACCTCGTACGCAACCGGCTGCACGAGCGCTACGGCTGGAAGTGAGGCGTCAGCCCGCCGCCAGGGCCTGAAACGCGTCGGCGAAGGCCGCCCGGACCGCCGATCCCGGCGTACGGTCCAGGACCCCGAACACCACGTGCTCGAAGGTCCCCGCGAACCGTCCGCCGGGGGCGATGAGCCCCCGGAAGGCCCCGGCGACCTGCGCGGGGTCGTTCTGGAAGACCCCGCAGCCCCAGGCGCCGAGGACCAGCCGCCGGTAGCCGTGCGCGGCGGCCACCTCCAGGACCCGCTCGGCGCGGACGGCGAGGGCGCTTGGCAGTTCACCGGCGCGCTCCGGGGCCGTACGGCGGACGACCCCCGCGTTGGGGGCGGCGGCCGTCAGGAAGCCCGCGCGGTAGGGGTCGGCGAGGAGCCGGCCGCGGTCGTCGCGGAAGACCGGGACGGCCGGGGAGTGGATCACGCGGTCCGTGTAGAAGGGGTCGCGGTGGGCGCGGTGATGGTCGTAGTACTCGGGGACCTCGCGCAGGCAGGTGTAGAGCGCGGAGGCGCGGCACAGGGCCTCCTCCTGCGCCTGGGCGCCGTTGAGGTATCCGCCGCCCGGGTTGCGTGCCGAGGCGAAGTTCAGGACGGCCACCGGGGTGTCGGCCAGCCGGCGGGCGGCCTCCAGGCTGCTCTCGCCGGTGACCTCGACGACCGGCTCCACGGGAGCGGCGGGCGGTTCCGGTACGGGCACCGGTTCCGGGCCGTACATCCGCGTGCCCGCCCGCGCGGCCGCGATGCCGGCCGCCAGGACGACCTCCCGGCCGTCGGGTGCGGGATAGCGCCCCGCCGCCACGATCTGTTCGTTCTGCTGGGCGATACCGCGCAGGCGCGCACTCATGGCGCCACCCCCGTGGACGCCATGACCGCGGCCCGCGCGGCCTCCCCCGTCGTGCTCATACCAGCATCCTGAGCGATGCTGGTGATGCCGTGCAACGGAGTTTCCTGCGCCCAAAACGGTCGGAAACACACAAGGAAGCAGAGGTTACCGATCTAGAACGTCCCCATGGGCACCCTTGTGCGAATCGACGCGAAGGTCTTGGCTGGGACGGACGATGCCGCCCCGGACCCCTCCACGGCCGGGCCGGCGACATGGTGGAATCTCAGGAGGATCCCGACATGTCCGACTCAATATCCGACAGCGGCGACTGTACCGGCGGGTCGGTGCGAACCGACTTCTCGGACGACCGCACCGCCGTCACCGAGGCCGAGGTGGAGGCCCTGGTCAAGGGCATCTGCTTCAAGACCGGCCCGCCCCGCACCCTCGGGGTCGAAGTGGAATGGCTGGTCCACGAGCTGCGCCGGCCGCAGCTCCCCGTCACATCCGAACGACTCGAAGCGGCCTACGCCGCACTGCGCACGGTGCCCCTGGGGTCGGCGCTCACCGTCGAACCCGGCGGCCAGCTGGAGCTCAGCTCGCCGCCCGCCGCCTCCCTCACGGAGTGCATCGGCACCGTCTCCGCCGACCTGGACGCCGTCCGTACGGTCCTCGCCGAACAGGACCTCGGGCTCACGGGCGTCGGTCACGATCCCTGGCACACCCCCCGCCGCTTCCTGCGCGAACCGCGCTACGACGCGATGGAGACCTGCCTGGACCGCACCGGCCCGGCGGGCCGCCACATGATGTGCGCCTCCGCCTCCGTGCAGGTCTGCCTGGACGCCGGCCACGAGGAGCCCGGCCCGCTGGGGCACACCCGCCGCTGGTGGCTGGCCCATCAGCTGGGCCCGGTGCTGGTGGCCGCGTTCGCCAACTCCCCGCTGGTCGGCCGTCGTCCCACCGGCTGGCTCTCCACCCGGCAGCTGCTGTGGCTGGAGATCGGCGCGGGCCGCGCGGGCGCGCCCCCGCTGGACGGGGACCCCCGGGCCGCCTGGGCCCGGCACGTCCTGGACTCCCCGGTGATGTGCGTACGGCGGGACAACGGCCCCTGGGAGGTGCCCGAGGGCCTGACCTTCCGGGAGTGGACCCGGTCGGGGGCGCCCACCAGGGCGGATCTCGACTACCACGTCACCACGCTGTTCCCGCCGGTCCGGCCGCGCGGCCACCTGGAGCTGCGGATGATCGACGCGCAGCCAGGGGACGACGGGTGGATCGTGCCGCTGGCGGTGACGGCGGCGCTGTTCGACGACCCGGTGGCCGCCGAGACCGCCTACCGGACGGTGAAGCCGCTGGCCGAGCGCGCCATGTCGCTGCCCGCCCCGCACAACCCGCTGTGGATCGACGCGGCCCGGTCCGGGCTCGGCGACCCGGAGCTGCACGAGGCGGCCGTCGCCTGTTTCGCGGCGGCGCTGGAAGCCCTGCCCCGGCTCGGCGCGGCCCCCGAGGTCGTGGCCGCCGTACGGGCGTACCAGGACCGGTACGTCCTGCCGGGCCGCTGCCCGGCCGACGACCTGCTGGACCGACTGCGCGGCACCGCCGGTCGCGCCCAGGGGAAGGAGATCAGCGCATGACCGAGACCGAGGCCGACATCGATATCGAGACGCTGCGTGACCGGGCGCTGAAGTCCCTCACCACCGCACGCGACCGCACCACACTGCTGACCAGCTGTGTCGAGGAGCCCGATCTCACCGCCCAGCACTCCCCGCTGATGTCCCCGCTGGTCTGGGACCTCGCGCACATCGGCAACCAGGAGGAGCTCTGGCTGCTGCGCAACGTCGGCGGCCGGGAGCCGATGCGCCCCGAGATCGACACGCTGTACGACGCCTTCGAGCACCCGCGTTCCGAGCGGCCCTCGCTGCCGCTGCTGCCGCCCGCCGAGGCCCGCCAGTACGCGGCGGAGGTGCGCGGCCGGGCGCTGGACCTGCTGGAGAGCGCGGCGTTCGGCGGCACCCGGCTGACCGAGGCGGGCTTCGCCTTCGGGATGATCGCGCAGCACGAACAGCAGCACGACGAGACCATGCTGATCACCCATCAGCTCCGCACGGGCCCGCAGGCCCTGACCGCCCCCGACCCGGACCCGGCGCCGCCGTTCACCGGCCCGGCCGAAGTCCTGGTCCCCGGCGGTCCGTTCACCATGGGCACCTCCACCGAGCCCTGGGCGCTGGACAACGAACGCCCCGCGCACCGGCGGGAGGTGGCCGCCTACTGGATCGACACCACCCCGGTCACCAACGGCCGGTACCTGGCGTTCATCGAGGACGGCGGCTACGAGCAGGAGCGCTGGTGGACCCCGGAGGGCTGGGCGCACATCCGGCGGCACGCCATCTCGGCGCCGCAGTTCTGGCACCGGGAGGGCGGCCAGTGGCTGCGCCGCCGGTTCGGGGTCACCGAGGTCGTCCCGCCCGAGGAGCCGGTGCTGCACGTGTGCTGGTACGAGGCGGACGCCTACGCCCGCTGGGCCGGGCGGCGGCTGCCCACCGAGGCCGAGTGGGAGAAGGCGGCCCGGCACGACCCGGTCGAGAACCGCTCGCGCCGCTACCCCTGGGGCGACGCCGACCCGGCGCCGGCCCACGCCAACCTCGGCCAGCGGCATCTGCGCCCGGCCCCGGCGGGCAGCTATCCCGAGGGTGAATCGCCGCTGGGTGTGCGGCAGTTGATCGGCGACGTGTGGGAGTGGACCTCCAGCGACCTGCTCCCGTACCCCGGCTTCAGCGCCTTCCCGTACAAGGAGTACTCGGAGGTGTTCTTCGGCCCCGAGCACAAGGTGCTGCGCGGCGGTTCGTTCGCCGTGGACCCGGTGGCCTGCCGGGGCACGTTCCGCAACTGGGACTACCCGATCCGGCGGCAGATCTTCTCCGGCTTCCGCACCGCCCGTGACGCGGAGACCGCCTGATGTGCCGTCATCTGGCCTGCCTGGGACCCGAGGAGCCGCTCGGCCGGCTCCTCGTGGACCCCGAGCACTCCCTGTACCGGCAGTCGTGGGCGCCCCGGCGGCAGCGGTACGGGACGGTCAACGCCGACGGTTTCGGGGTGGGCTGGTACGCCCCGGAGGATCCGCAGCCGGCCCGCTACCGGCGGGCGGTGCCGATCTGGGGCGACCCGTCCTTCGCGGACCTCGCCCGGGTCGTCCGCACCGGCGCGCTGCTCGCCGCCGTACGGGACGCGACGCTGGCGGGCGCGGACGGGGAGGCCGCGGCGGCGCCGTTCGCCGCGGGCCGCTGGCTGTTCAGCCACAACGGGGCGATTCCCGGTTGGCCGCACTCCATGGCCCCGCTGGTCCCCCTGCTGCCCCCGGCCGACCTGCTGTCCATGGAGGCGCGCACCGACTCGGCGTTCGTCTGGGCGCTGGTCCTGCACCGGCTGCGGTCCGGCGCGGATCCGGGCCCGGCCCTTGCCGAAACGGTTCTCCAGGTGGCCGGGGCCGCCCCCGCCGCCCGCCTCAACCTCCTCCTCACCGACGGCGAGACCATCGCCGCCACCGCCTGGGGCGACAGCCTCTGCCACCTCTCCGAACCCGGCCGCACCGTCGTCGCCTCCGAGCCGTACGACGACGACCCGCGCTGGCGGGAGGTCCCCGACCGCACCCTGCTCACCGCGAGCCGCTCGGGCGTCGTACTCACCCCGATCGAGCCCGCCCGCGTCGAGGACCCGGCATCCGCATCCCCTAAGGAGCCCTGTACGTGAGTCCCCTCCGTGTCACCCGCACCCTCCCCGAGGACGCCACGGACGCCGCGCTGCGCGCCGATGTCCTGAACGGCCTCACGGCCTCCCCCAAGACGCTGCCGCCGAAGTGGTTCTACGACGCCCGGGGCAGCGAGCTCTTCGAGGAGATCACCGAACTGCCCGAGTACTACCCGACCCGGGCCGAGCGGGAGATCCTGCTCGCCCGGTCCGGCGAGATCGCCGCCGCGAGCGGTGCCCGCACCCTGGTGGAGCTGGGCTCGGGCTCCTCCGAGAAGACCCGGCTGCTCATCGACGCGCTCACCGGACTTGAGGTGTACGTGCCGGTCGACGTCAGCGAGAGCGCGCTCACCCAGGCCGGGGAAGCGCTCATCGAGGAGCGGCCCGGACTGTCCGTGCACGCCCTGATCGCCGACTTCACCGGCCGGATGGAGCTGCCCGAGACCCCGGGGCCCCGGCTGCTGGCGTTCCTCGGCGGCACGATCGGCAATCTGCTGCCCGCCGAGCGCGCCGTGTTCCTGGCCCGGATGCGCCGGCTGCTCGCCCCCGGCGACGCGCTGCTGCTCGGCACCGACCTGGTCAAGGACGAGGAGGTCCTGGTCCGGGCGTACGACGACGCGGCCGGGGTGACGGCCGAGTTCAACAAGAACGTCCTGGCCGTCGTCGACCGTGAACTGGACGCCGACTTCGACCCGGACGCCTTCGACCACGTCGCCCTGTGGGACGCGGAGCAGGAGTGGATCGAGATGCGGCTGCGCTCGCGGGTCGCGCAGACCGTGAAGGTGCCGGCGCTCGACCTGGCGGTGGACTTCGCGGCCGGCGAGGAGCTGCGGACCGAGGTGTCCGCGAAGTTCCGGCGGGACGGGGTGACCGCCGAACTGGCGGGTGCGGGGCTGGAGTTGGCCCATTGGTGGACCGACAGGGAGGGGCGCTTCGCGCTGTCGCTGAGTGTGGCCCGCTGAGTTCGTCCGCAGAGTTCGTCCGCAGAGTCGTCGGCGGCGGCGCCGTCGTGGCTGGTCGCGCAGTGCCCCGCGCCCCTTGCGGGGCGCTGCCCACCCGTATGCGCCAGGTCACCCGAAGTTCGGTGCCAGCAGTTCGGTGATGCGCCGCGAGGCGCGGCGGGCCTCGGTCGCGGGGTCCGCTCCGCCGAGCACCGCGGTCATCCAGCCCTTGATCGGGTTGTCCGCCTCGACGGCCGGCCAGTCCGGGGTGTGCGGGGTCGCCCGTCCCCGCGCGGCTCCGGCCGCCATGGCGGCGACCCCCTGCTCCCCGGCGACCGCGCCCGCCAGGGTGGTCTTGTTGGGCACGTAGTTCATGGTGCGGGCCAGTTCGGTGTCCCACTTGGCGCCGGTGAGGGCACCCACGACGGCGGTCGCGTCGTAGGGCCGGTCGGTGTTCTGCGGTACGACGAGGTCGGAGCCGCCGGTGAAGACGGCGCCGGGGTGCGCGGCGGTGAGCCCCGGCACCGGGAAGTACCCGATCTCGTCCTTGAGCCGCGGGTTCGCCTGGACGACGGACTGGGCGAGGCCGGGCACCGCGATGATCTGCGCGACGTCGCCGCCCGCGAACACCCCGGCCTGGGGCGGGTGTTCCTCGTCCGCGTCCGCGGGTCCCTTGCCGAGCGCCTGGAGCCGCCGGTAGAAGTCCATGCCGCGCAGCGCGGCCGGGCTGTCCAGGGTGCCCTTCCAGGCGGCGTCCGTCTGCTCGGCGAGGTCACCGCCCTCGTCCCAGATGAACCCGGAGAGGGTGTACCAGTCCTGTCCGGCGAGGTAGATCCCCTGGTTGCCGCCGGAGTTGAGCTTCTCGGTGTCGGCCAGCCACTGCTCGCGGGTCTTCGGCGGGGAGGTGATGCCGGCCTTCTCGAAGAGGTCCTTGCGGTAGATGACGACCCGGTTGGCGGCGTACCAGGGGATGCCGTACTGGCGGGAGTCGTCCCGGCCGGGTTCGGCGAGACCCGGCAGCCAGTGCTCCTTGCCCCAGTCGCGCATCGACTCCAGGGTGAGGTCGGTGAGCCGGCCGTCCTCGACGTACTGCGGGACCTGGGTGTTGCCGACCTCGATGACATCGGGGCCGTCGTCGGAGTCGCCCTTGAGTGCGGTCTGGACCTTGTCCACGATCCCGGTCCACTGCTGGATGCGGATGTCGAGCCGGATGTCCTTGTGGCTGCGCTCGAAGTCCTCGGTGAACCGGCGCAGGAACTCCTTGGACGCGCTGTTCTGCATCAGCCAGACCGTGACCGTGTGCCGCCCGCCGTCTCCGCCCGGCAGGACGCTGCAGGCGCTCAGCAGAGCGGCGGACACACAGACGAGAGCGAGCGGACGACGTCTCACGAGGGGTTCCTGTTCTGGCCGACGCACAGGGAAGGGCCCGACGTGGGGGAACGAGCACCGGGGCTCATACGGGTGTACGGGATTTTGGTATGGACCAATGCGAAGGGTCAAGGGGTACCGGCGGACCGGAACCGACGCCTCGCGCTCCGCTTCCGGATGCGGCACGGTGGAGTGACGACGAGAGGAGCACTCCCGATGACGAACCACACCTACCGGGTCACCGAGATCGTCGGCACCTCGCACGAGGGCATCGACCAGGCCATCCGCAACGGTGTCACCCGCGCGGGCCAGACCCTGCGCAACCTGGACTGGTTCGAGGTGACACAGGTCAGGGGCCAGATCGAGAACGGCCGGATCGAGCACTACCAGGTGGGCCTGAAGGTGGGCTTCCGCATCGAGGACGAGGACTGACGAGGACCGCCGAGGACCGCCGAAACGGCCCTCAGGTCCGCCCCTCACCCTCCTGGGCCTGCTCCAGCGCCGCCGAGCGGTCGGCCCAGCGGGCCCGTACGACGGTGAACCCGGCCCGCTCCGCGTCGTCGCACACGAGCTCGTCGTCATCGACGAGGACCCGCACCTCGCGCCGTTCGGCGAGGCGGCGCAGGATCTCCAGCTTGGTGTGCCGGGCGGGCCTGCGGTCCGCGTTGCGCCGCATGCGCACGCGCCCCTCGGGCAGCCCGTGCTCCTGGAGCCAGGCCAGTGTGTCGCGCCGGCAGCGCTCGGGCCGCCCGGTCAGGTAGACGATCTCGCACTCCTGCGCGTTCGCCACGGCCAGCGCGACCCCCTCGGCGATCGGCGGGTCGTGCGGCGCCGCCGCGAAGAACGCGTCCCAGTCCCGGGGTTTGCGCTCCAGGAACCGCTGCCGGTGCGCGGTGTCGGCGAGGGTGTTGTCGATGTCGAACACGGCGATCGGACGTCCGCTGCTCTCGGTCACCCGGCAACCCTATCAATTGCTAATGGGATCCATTTTCATATAACGTCCCGGTGTCTGCCCGCCCCTCACAGCACCGAGGAGTAGCCCCATGGCCGTCCCCAAACGCCGGATGTCCCGCAGCAACACCCGCCACCGCCGCGCCCAGTGGAAGGCGAGCACCCCGCCGCTCGTACCCGTGACGGTCGACGGCGTCCGGCACCTGGTCCCGCAGCACCTGGTCAGGGCGTACGAGCGCGGACTGCTGCGGCCCGGGGGCTGAGCGCCCGCGGGAATCCTGTGGCCGCCCCGGTGTTGAACCCTCTGTGAACGCGCTGACCGCCCGGACCCGGTTCTCCGTCCTCGACCGCTCCCGCACCCGGGAGGGCCACCCGCCCGCCGAGGCGCTGCGGGACACCGTGGCGCTGGCGCGGGAGCTGGAGGCGCTGGGCTATCACCGCTTCTGGGTGTCGGAGCACCACGGGGTGCCCGGGGTCGCCGGTTCCGCGCCGACCGTGCTGGCCGCCGCCGTGGCCGCCGCGACCCGGACCATCCGGGTCGGGACCGGCGGCGTGATGCTGCCGAACCACCAATCCCTCGTCGTGGCCGAGCAGTTCGGCGTGCTGGAGTCGCTGTACCCGGGGCGGATCGACATGGGGCTGGGCCGGTCGGTGGGTTTCACCGGCGGGGTGCGCAAGGCCCTGGGCCGCGACCGGGACGACGCCGAGGACTTCGCGGCACAGCTCGGCGAGCTCCTCGGCTGGTTCGAGGGCACCTCGCCGACCGGGGTGCGGGCCCGTCCGGCGGAGGGGCTGCGCGTACCGCCGTTCGTGCTGGCGATGGGCGAGGGCGCCGGCATCGCGGCCCGCGCCGGGCTGCCGATGGTCATCGGCGACCTGCGCGACCGGGAGAAGATGCGGCGCGGCATCGACCACTACCGCGACCGCTTCCGCCCCTCCCCGTGGGCGGCCGAGCCGTACGTCGTGATCTCGGGGACGATCGCCGTCGCCGACACCCCCGAGGCGGCCCGCCGGCTGCTCGTCCCGGAGGCCTGGTCGATGGCGTACTCGCGCACCCACGGCTCCTTCCCGCCCCTCCCCCCGGCCGAGTCGGTCGAGACCCGGCCCATGACCGCGAAGGAACGCGGCTTCTACGAGTCCGGCCTCACCGGCCGGCTCGCCGGCACCGAGGAGCAGGTGGCCGACGAGCTGGAGGCGGTCCTGAAGGAGACGGCCGCCGACGAGGTGCTGGTCACCACCAGCACCTACGACCGGACGGCCCTGCTGGACTCCTACCGGCGGCTCGCCTCGATCGTGCGCACCTAGACCGGTGTGGACCATCCGGGCCGTCCGGACCGTCCCGAGCGTCTAGACCGTCGCGGGCTTGTCCGAGCGGATCACGATCTGGCCGTCGGCCGCGTCCACCACCGCGCGGTCGCCCGCGACGAGCTGGCCGGAGAGCAGGAGGTCGGCGAGGCGGTCGTCGACCTCGCGCTGGATCGTGCGGCGCAGCGGGCGGGCGCCGAAGTCGGGCTCGTGGCCGAGGTTGGCGAGCAGTGCGGCGGCCGTGTCGGTGACGTCGAGGCTCACGTCCTGGGCGTGCAGCCGGCGCCGGGTGTGCTCCAGCAACAGGTCGACGATCTCCCGCAGTTGGGTGCGGTCCAGACCGCGGAAGACGATGATCTCGTCGATCCGGTTGAGGAACTCCGGGCGGAAGTGCTGCTGCAGGGCCGGCATGACCGCCTCGCGGACCTTGGTGTAGTCCTCCGTGCCGGCGGCCAGGATGCGGTCGGCGCCGATGTTCGACGTCATGATGACGACCGTGTTCTTGAAGTCGACGGTACGGCCCTGGGAGTCGGTGAGGCGGCCGTCGTCGAGGAGCTGGAGCAGGGTGTTGAAGACGTCCGGGTGCGCCTTCTCCACCTCGTCCAGGAGCAGCACGGCGTACGGCTGCCTGCGCACCGCCTCGGTGAGCTGCCCGGCCTCCTCGTGGCCGACGTATCCGGGCGGGGCGCCGACCAGCCGGGAGACCGTGTGCCGTTCCTGGAACTCGCTCATGTCGAGGCGGATCATGCGGGTCTCGTCGCCGAACAGGGCGGCGGCCAGGGCGCGGGCCAGTTCGGTCTTGCCGACACCGGTCGGGCCGAGGAAGAGGAAGCTGCCCACGGGGCGGTTCGGGTCGCTCATGCCGGCGCGGGCGCGGCGGACCGCGCGGGCGACGGCGGTGATCGCCTCGTCCTGCCCGACGACCCGCTCGTGGAGGTGCTCCTCCAGCTTCATCAGCCGCTCCCGCTCCTCCTCGGTGAGCTGGGCGACCGGGATGCCGGTGGTGCGGGAGACGACCTCGGCGATGTCCTCGGCGGTCACCTTCGGTGCCTGTTCCTCGGCCTTGCCCGCCTGCTCCAGCTCGCCCTCGGCCGCCTTGATGCGGTCGCGCAGTTCCTTGGCGCGCTCGTACTCCTCGTCGGCGACGGCCTGGTCCTTCTCCCGGTTCAGGGCGGCGAGCCGGTCCTCGACGTCCCGGGTGTCGGCCGGCGGGGTCTTGGACCGCAGCCGGACCCGGGCCGCCGCCTGGTCCATCAGGTCGATCGCCTTGTCGGGCAGGAACCGGGAGGTGAGGTACCGGTCGGACAGCTCGGCGGCCGCCACCACAGCCTCGTCGGTGATGCGGACCTGGTGGTGGGCCTCGTAGCGGTCGCGCAGTCCGCGCAGGATCTCGATGGTGTCGTCGACGGTGGGCTCGCCGACCAGGATGGGCGCGAACCGGCGCTCCAGGGCCGCGTCCTTCTCGATGTGCTTGCGGTACTCGTCGACGGTGGTCGCGCCGATCAGGTGCAACTCACCCCGGGCGAGGGCGGGTTTGAGGATGTTGCCGGCGTCCAGCGATCCGTCGCCGCCCCCGCCGGCCCCGACCACGGTGTGCAACTCGTCGAGGAAGAGCACCAGTTCGTCGCCGTGTTCCTTGACCTCGTCGAGCAGCTTCTTCAGCCGCTCCTCGAACTCGCCCCGGTACTTGGTGCCGGCCACCATCCCGGCCAGGTCCAGGGAGACCAGCCGCTTGCCCTCCAGGGTCCTGGGCACGTCCCCGGCGACGATCCGCTGGGCGATCCCCTCCACGATGGCCGTCTTGCCGACGCCGGGGTCGCCGATCAGCACCGGGTTGTTCTTGCTGCGCCGGGAGAGCACCTCGATGGTCTGCTCGACCTCCTCGTCGCGGCCGATCACCGGGTCCAGGCGGCCGGCCCGGGCGTCCTCGGTGAGGTCACGGCCGTACTCGTCGACGGTCGGCGTGGTGCTGGGCTTCTTGCGCTCCGGCGCGCCCTCGGCCGGCATCCGGGTCGGTTCCCAGCCGCTGTCGCCGAGCGCCCGCCCGGCCGTCGACTCCGGGTTCGCGGCGAGCGCGCGCAGCAGGTGCTCGGGGCCGATGTAGGAGGCGCCCTCGGCGCGGGAGACCTGGTAGGCGTCGAGCAGGGCCCGCTTGGCGGCCGGGGTCAGGGCGGTGGGCTCGGTCTTCTCGCCGCCGCCGTGCCCGGCGGTGAGCCGCTCGCGGAGCTGGTCCGGGTCGGCGCCCGCCTCGGCGAGCAGCCGCCGGGTGGAGTCGTGGGTGGTGGCGGCGGCCAGCAGATGCCGGGCGTCCAGTTCCTCGCTGCCCTCGACGGCCGCCAGGTCGCGCGCCTCGGCGACCAGCTCCCGGGCCCGCTCGGAGAGCAGGCTGCCGATGTCGACGCGCTGCGGGCGGCGGGCCGGGGTGCCCGGTCCGGATCCGCCGAAGAAGCGGGACATCAGCTCGTCGAACTCTTCGAAGGGACTGCGTCCGAATCCGAAACCGGGAGTGCTCATGGGGCCGGGCCTTTCTGCGGACGGCGCTGGGATCGGCTCTGCGGTCGGCGGGAATCCGCGTCTTCCAAGCTCGCACAGGCACGCCGGGCCCGCACGGGGACCACCGCCGAGATGCGGAGCGGGCCGGGGGCGGTGACGCTGGGAGCGGAAGCCTCAACCAACGAGGAGGGCTGCCATGTCCATGCTGGACAAGCTCAAGGGGATGCTCAAGGGCCACGAGGACCAGGCCAAGAAGGGCGTCGAGAAGGCCGGCGACACCATCGACCAGCGGACCGGCAACAAGTACCAGTCCCAGGTCGACGCGGCCCAGAAGCAGGCCGACGACTACATCGACCGCTCCCGCGACCAGGGCAACCCTCCGCAGTAGCGGCGGTTCACGAGGGGCGGGCTAGGATCGCGGGGTTTGTCCCTGGTCCCGCGAGTCACCCGTCACGGAGTTCCGCCCGATGCACAGCCCCCACGACCCGTACGTCCGTGTCCGGGGCGCCCGTGAGCACAATCTCAAGGGCGTCGACGTGGACATTCCCCGGGATGTGCTGGCGGTCTTCACCGGTGTGTCCGGCTCGGGGAAGTCGTCGCTGGCGTTCGGCACGATCTACGCCGAGGCCCAGCGGCGCTACTTCGAGTCGGTCGCGCCGTACGCGCGCCGGCTGATCCACCAGGTCGGGGCGCCGAAGGTCGGGGAGATCAGCGGGCTGCCGCCGGCGGTGTCGCTGCAGCAGCGCCGTTCCGCGCCCACCTCCCGTTCCTCGGTCGGCACGGTCACCAACCTGTCCAACTCGCTGCGCATGCTGTTCTCGCGGGCGGGCGACTACCCGCCGGGCGCCGAGCGGCTCGATTCCGACGCGTTCTCCCCCAACACGGCGGCGGGGGCCTGCCCCGAGTGCCACGGTCTGGGCCGGGTGCACCGGGCGACCGAGGAGTCGCTGGTCCCCGACCCGTCGCTGTCCGTCCGCGACGGCGCGATCGCCGCCTGGCCGGGGGCCTGGCAGGGCAAGAACCTCCGGGACATCCTGGACGCGCTCGGCCACGACGTCGACCGCCCCTGGCGCGAGCTCCCCGCCGAGCAGCGGGAGTGGATCCTGTTCACCGACGAGCAGCCGGTGGTCACCGTGCATCCGGTCCGGGACGCCGACCGCATCCAACGGCCCTACCAGGGCACGTACATGAGCGCCCGACGGTATGTGCTGAAGACCTTCGCGGACTCCAGGAGCCCGGCCCTCAGGGCGCGGGCGGAGCGGTTCCTGACCAGCGCGCCCTGCCCGGTGTGCGGCGGTGGCCGGCTGCGTCCGGAGGCCCTCGCGGTGACCTTCGGGGGCCGTACCATCGCCGAGCTGGCCGCGCTGCCGCTGACCGGGCTGGCCGCACTGCTCGACGGCGGCCCCGGCTCGGAGGCCGCGCGCGTCCTCACCGCGGACCTCACCTCCCGGATCGCCCCGGTCGTCGAACTGGGCCTCGGCTATCTCAGCCTCGACCGCGCCACCCCCACCCTCTCGGCGGGCGAGCTGCAACGCCTGCGCCTGGCCACCCAGTTGCGCTCCGGGCTGTTCGGTGTCGTCTACGTCCTGGACGAGCCGTCCGCCGGGCTGCACCCGGCGGACACCGAGGCGCTGCTCACCGTCCTGGACCGGCTGAAGGCGGCCGGGAACTCGGTGTTCGTGGTGGAGCACCACCTGGACGTGGTGCGCGGCGCCGACTGGCTGGTGGACGTCGGCCCCGGGGCCGGCGAGCACGGCGGGGAGGTGCTGCACAGCGGACCGGTGGCGGAGCTGGCCGGGGTGGCGGAGTCGGCCACGGCCCGCTGCCTGTTCGCGCCGGAACCCGCTCCCCCGCGTGAACTCCGTTCCGCCAAGGGGTTGTTGAAGGTCGGCCCGGTCACCCGGCACAACCTGCGCGCGGTCACCGCCGAGTTCCCGCTGGGCGTGCTCACCGCCGTGACCGGGGTGTCCGGGTCCGGCAAGTCGACGCTGATCGGCGAGATCACCGAGGAACTGAACGGCGTCGGCCGCCTGGTGTCGGTCGACCAGAGGCCGATCGGCCGCACGCCACGGTCCAACCTGGCCACCTACACCGGCCTGTTCGACGTCGTACGGAAGGTGTTCGCGGCCACCGGCGAGGCGCGGGAACGCGGGTACGGCGTCGGGCGTTTCTCCTTCAACGTGGCCGGCGGACGCTGTGAGACCTGCCAGGGCGAGGGGTTCGTCAGCGTGGAGCTGCTGTTCCTGCCCAGCACCTACGCGCCCTGCCCGGACTGCGGCGGGGCCCGCTACACCCCGGAGACACTCGAAGTGCCGTACCGGGGACGGAACATCGCCGAGGTGCTGGACCTGACCGTGGAGAGCGCGGCGGCCTTCTTCGCGGACACCCCGGCCGCGGCGCGCAGCCTGGGCACCCTGCTGGACGTGGGCCTCGGCTATCTGCGACTGGGCCAGCCCGCCACGGAGTTGTCCGGCGGCGAGGCCCAACGGATCAAGCTGGCGAGCGAGTTGCAGCGCGGCCGGCGCGGCCACACCCTCTACGTCCTGGACGAGCCGACGACGGGACTGCATCCGGCCGACGTCGAGGTGCTGATGCGGCAGCTGCACGGGCTGGTGGACGCCGGGCACACGGTCGTGGTCGTCGAGCACGACATGACCGTGGTGGCGGGCGCGGACTGGGTGATCGACCTGGGTCCGGGCGGCGGGGACCGGGGCGGCCGGATCGTGGCGGCGGGCCCGCCGGCCGTGGTGGCCCGGGCGGCGGACAGCGTCACGGCGCCCTATCTGGCCCGTTCCCTGCCCTGACGATCTTCAGGATCGCTTCAGGTTGCTTCGGAAGTTTGGGGGTATGCACGGACACCACCCCCGCAC
Source organism: Streptomyces sp. NPDC048288 (assembly GCF_043201555.1). Taxonomy (NCBI): domain Bacteria; kingdom Bacillati; phylum Actinomycetota; class Actinomycetes; order Kitasatosporales; family Streptomycetaceae; genus Streptomyces; species Streptomyces sp. NPDC048288. The sequence goes on along the minus strand of NZ_JBICZD010000004.1, from coordinate 114,748 downwards.
CCCCGAAGCCGAGCGCTCCCGCCGCTGGTTCATGAACAAGGCGCTGCTGACCGGCGGGATCGCCGCGCTGGCGACCATGACCGGCTGCTCCGACGGCTCCTCGAACGCGTCCGGTTCGCCCTCCGGCGCCCCGAGCGGCTCCATGCCCTCGGGCGGCCCCGGCGGAGCCGGCGGCATGGGCCCCGGCCAGAGCGAGGTCAAGTACAAGGACTTCGTGGGCCTCACCACGGACGGCAAGGTCGTCGACGACCTGTACGCGATCCACTCCACCGACGTCTCCACGGACAAGGTCGTCCAGGCCGCGCAGGCGTTCCTGGACGGCCTCAGCCAGAAGGAGCGCACCTCCTGCACCTTCGACGTGGACGACGACGAGTGGCTGGCCTGGAGCAACGTCGACGGTTACGAGCGCAAGGGCGTCCGGATGGGCGACATCACGGACAAGAAGCGGGACTTGGGCTTCGCGCTGCTCGGTGCCGCGCTGTCCGCGAAGGGGCTCACCCAGACCCGCAACATCATGAAGCTCAACCAGTTCCTGGGCGACTACAACGGCGGCAACCGGGACACCCTCACCGAGGGCGCCTACTTCTTCACCTTCATGGGCACCCCGTCGACCAGCAAGCCCTGGGGCTTCCAGTACGAGGGCCACCACGTGGCGATCAACTACTTCGTGCTCGGCGACCAGGTCGTGATGACCCCGACCTTCATGGGCTCCGAGCCGACCTCGGCCACCTACGAGGGCGAGAAGATCACCCTCTTCAAGCCGGAGACCAAGGCCGGTCTGGCCCTGATCCGGTCCCTCACCTCGGCCCAGCGCGCCAAGGTGATCGACTCCAAGGTGAGCAAGTCCGGCACCGACATGCAGGCGGGCGCGGGCTCCGACAACCTGAAGCTCGCCCACCAGGGCCTGCCCGGCTCCGAACTCACCTCGGCCCAGCGGGACAAGCTCCTGGACCTGGTCCGCGTGTACGTCGGCTACATGGACGACGGACACGCCGAGGTGAGGATGACCGAGGTGGAGAAGCACCTGGACCAGACGTACTTCTACTGGCTGGGCAAGACCAAGGACACCTCGGCCTTCTACTACCGGGTGCACAGCCCCGTCGTCCTCATCGAGTACGACGCCCAGTCGCCGCTCGCCTACGGCACGAAGACCGGCACGGGCGGCGGCCGGCCCTCGGGCCAGCCCACCGGGCAGCCGACCGGCGGGATGCCCACCGGCCAGCCGGGCGGCGGCGGTGGGACGGGCGGTCCGGGCGGCACGCCGACCCAGCAGCACATCCACACCATCATCCGCACGCCCAACGGCGGCGACTACGGCGTCGACTTGCTCAAGCTCCACTTGGAGACCGACCACTGAGAGCCCCGCCCGGGGCTCACCAGAGCCGCGTGCGTCCAGGCCGGCTCGTGGGTCACCGGCTGGGCGGCGCCGGCGAGGGTACGACGGTCCGGGTGGGTGCCGGCCGGTATCAGCGGCCGTACGTCCACCTCGGCCACCAGGCCGCGGGTCGTCACCACTCGCCACAGGGAGGCCAGCAGCGTGTCCTCGCCGACGTAGGCGGGCACGGTGCTGGCCTCTCCCGCTGCCAGCCGGTACTGCAGCCGCACCGGCTGCACGGGCGCGTCGGCGTCCAGCGCGGCCTGGAACACGGCCCGGCGGAACCGGCCCTGGGCGCGGCCGCACCAGGTGCTGCCCTCCGGGAAGGCGACCACCGCGGCCCCCTCCCGCAGCGCCCCGGCGATCCGGCCGACCGTGTCCGGCAGGGCCCGCAGCCGGTCCCGGTCGATGAACAGGGCCCCGGCCCCGGCCACCAGCGCGCCGGCCACCGGCCACTCGCGGATCTCCTTCTTGGCGAGCATCCGCGCGGGCCGTACGGCGGCCAGCAGCGGGATGTCCATCCAGGAGATGTGGTTGGCGACCAGCAGGACCCCGCCCGTGGCCGGTGCGCTGCCGGTGATCCGGATCCGGACCCCGGCGGCCCGGACCAGCGTCCTGGAGAACCGCCGCACCCACTCGGCGGGGATCCGCCCGCCGAGCGGGAGCAGCGCGATCGCCACGAGCATCAGGAACACCACCGCGGTGAACCGCAGCACGGCCCGGGGCAGGGCCGTGAGGGTCCCCGCGCGCTCCACGCAGGCGCCCGGGGTGCAGGGCGCGCTGGGCAGCCAGACGCTCATCAGGCCGGGACGAGCGAGAGGAAGTGCCGCAGATAGCGCGCGTTGACGCGGCGCATCGACAGCAGCACGTACATGTCGGCCACCCCGAAGTCCGGGTCGTGCGCGGGCTCGCCGCACACCCAGGCGCCGAGGCGGATGTACCCGCGCAGCAGCGCGGGCAGCTCGGTACGGCCCTCGGCGGCCGGCACGGTGGGGACCCAGGGGTTCAGGGGCCGTACCCGGAACTCCTCCGGTGCGAGGTGCTTGGCCTGCACCCGGTCCCAGGTGGCGGCGGCGAGGGCGCCGCCGTCGGCGAGCGGGACGGAGCAGCAGCCGGCCAGCCACTCGTGGCCGCGGTCGACCATGTACCGGGCTATGCCGGCCCAGATCAGGCCGATGACGGCACCGTCGCGGTGGGCGGGGTGCACGCAGGAGCGGCCGACCTCGACGAGGCCGGAGCGGATGGGGGCGAGCGTGCTCAGGTCGAACTCGCCCTCGGAGTAGAGGCGGCCGGCGACCGCGGCACGCTCCGGCGGCAGCAGCCGGTAGGTGCCGACGACCTCGCCGGTGAGGGCCTCGCGGATGAGCAGGTGGTCGCAGTACGCGTCGAAGGCGTCCACGTCCAGTCCCGGCTCCGGCCCGTCGAGCCGGGCTCCCATCTCTCCGGCGAACACCTGGTAGCGCAGCCGCTGTGCGGCCCGGACGTCGTCCTCGTCACGGGCGAGCTGCACCAGATAGCCGGAGTCCCCGGCTGGGGCGGCGAGAGCGGGGGGTGAGGCGGGCATGGCGGTCATGGAGGTCTCCTGCGCCGAGCGGAAGCTGAGGAAATCTGCACCTGCTTTCTTCCGTGGCAGGCTGGACTCGGCGTGACATGCGCGGGACCCGTGGATGTGCGACTGCTGAATGCCGGGCGTCGGGGCCTTTCCGGTCACTCACAGACGCCCGAGAGTAACCCTACCGTGATCAAACGGCCGTAAAGAACGCGAGACGGGGCCGGTGAGCACCACTCCCCGACCTCGCCCGTCCGCACCTCTCGGCGAACGACTGTGACTTTTCTGCGCCCCTTAGAAGCCGTATCTCAACCGAACGTGATCGGTTGATTTCTGCTGGTCAGGCATGGTGTGGCTCTGGATGAGGGAGGGATCCGGCGTTCCTGTTTCCGCTCCGTGAGTGAGGGGTGCGCTATGGCGTCGGTTCTGGGAATGCTGGAGGAGCGGGAGACGGCGGCCCGGGTGAGGGGGGAAGGACTGCGGGAGGAAGTCGCGCGGCTGGCCGGGGCGTTGGAGGCCGCGGAGATCGAGCTGGACCGGCGGGTGATCGCACGGGAGGAACTGGTCGAGGCCTTGGCGGCCTCGGCTGCCGAGACCACCGCCGTGAGCGGGGCGGAGGCGGAAACCGTGTCGTCGCCCGCGCCGGTGCCGGGCTCGATCGTGCCTCCGTGGCGCGAAGGACTGCCGGTGACGGTGCTGGCGCCGGACCACCAGCGGATTCTGGGCGTGCTCGACGAGCGGCAGCCCGAGGGCCAGGGGCCGGTGAAGGCCAGGGAGATCACGGTTCGGCTGGGTCTGGAGACAACGTCGGCGAAGGTCGAGGGGGTGCGCTCGAAGGCCCGGCGTCTGGCGGAGCGGAGGGTGGCTCGTGCAGGAGACGTCGGGGGCATTCAGCGTCTGCCGGCGGCCCGTGGCCGTGCCAGACGCCGGCTCATCCGCGTGACCGTCGACCACCGGATCATCGCCTCGCTGCTGCCCGGCAGCGTCTCGTAGTCCCGGGCCAGCCTGCGCGAGAACGTGCGCTCTGCCACCCAGCGTCTGGGCAGCACCACGAACCCTGACATGTCGTCGGTGCGTTTGACGATCTCCAAGGTCAGCGCCAGTTTCTGACGGCACCAGTCGACGAGGGAGCCGGTGTAGCCGCCGTCGGCCCAGACGAGGGTGATGTCGCGGTGAAGACGGCGCGGCTGCCTCAGCAGGCCCGTGGCGGCGTCCCGGTCGCCGATGTTCGCGGCGGTGACCGCGACGACCAGGAGCAGGCCGAGGCAGTCGGTCACGATGTGCCGCTTGCGCCCGGGCACCTTCTTCCCGCCGTCGTAGCCGCGTGAAGAGGCCGGCACTGTCGCGGCGGCCCGCACCGACTGAGCGTCGATGATCCCCGTCGTGGGCTCGGCCTCACGGCCCTCGCGCTCACGGACCTTCCCGCGCAGCCGGTCATGGAACCCGGTGATCAGCCCGTGCTCGCGCCAGCGACGGAAGAAGGCGTAAACCCGGCCCCAGTCGGGGAAGTCCGCAGGCAACGCCCGCCACGAGATACCGCCCGCGACCAGATAGCGGATCGCGTCCAGCAGCTGTCGGTGGCAGTAGCTTTCCGGCCGCCCGCCCCGGCCCTGGAACCAGGCCGGCACCGGCAGCAACGGCCGGATAACCGCCCACTCCGCGTCCGTCATGTCCGACGGATACCGGCGTTCCCGACCGGGATGACCGGCCGCGTTGCCGTACACGTGCGCGAGGCAATCACACGATGGAGCAGCCGAGTTGAAATGAACGGGCCCGGACGCGTACAACAACGACACCAGGGCCTCCCGGCATTGCTTGGCTAGATTCGCATCCCCGAGCTACCAAGAGGCCCTGTCTTCATGCGCGCACAACGGGGAGATCACCCCGGCGGGAAAGCTGTTCGACCCGCACGTTCCATGATCGGTTGAGATAACAGTCCCAGACAACGCTGTGGAGTTGGTTGTTAGTGAGCACGGGGACAGGTGCGGCGGTGGCGGCTGTCTGTTCGGCCGAACCCCGCCCGTTCTGACGGCGGCGTGTGTCATTGAGCCGTGCCAGCCGTTTCCGCAGGCCACCCCGTAGAGGTTCGGTGCGTGCGTGCCCCGATCACGCCGGCCGGAATACATTGTGAACGAGCTCCTTGGAGTGGCGCAGCATGACGTGGTGAGTCACCGTGTACTCGAGCACGGCTTCGTGACTCATGTCCTTGCCGTAGCCGCTGGCCTTGCGCCCACCGTGCGGCGCCTCCGATGCGATGGGTAGATGGTCGTTTACCCATGTCACCCCAGCTTCGATCTGATGTGCGACGCGCAGTGCTCGTTGTCCGTCGCTGGTCCACACGGAGGAGGCGAGCCCGAACGCGGTGTCGTTGGCGAGTGAAACCGCCTCGGCCTCTGTCTCGAACGGAATGACCGTCAGTACCGGGCCGAAGACCTCTTCCTGCACGATCTCCGCATCCTGCGAAACGTCGGTCAGCAGGGTCGGCGGGTAGAACGCCCCGGGCCCGGATGGCACAGCTGCCCCGCAGCGCGCAGTGGCCCCGGCAGCGATCGCGCGGGTGACAAACCCGTGAACTCTCTCACGATGCTCAAGGGAAATCAGCGGCCCGATGTCCGTGGTCGGGTCATCTGGCCGACCGATGCGTATCGTTCGGAAGCGGTCGGCAATTGCTTCGACCAGTTCGTCATGCACCTCGCGCTGCACGTAAACCCTCGTCGCTGCAGTGCAATCTTGGCCTGTGTTGTAGGTCGCCGCTACGGCGATGCCCTCCGCGGTGGAAGCCAGGTCTGCATCAGCGAACACGAGAGCCGGAGCCTTGCCTCCCAGTTCCAAGTGGAGTCGCTTTGAACTTGCGGACGCGGCGGCTGCGACGGCTCGCCCTGCCCGGGTCGACCCCGTGATGGAAACCATTGCGACTTTCGGGTGTGTTACCAGTGCCTCGCCGATCTCGGGGCCGCCGGTAACCACGTTGAGTACGCCCGCTGGAAGCCCGGCCTCGTGGGCGATCTCCGCGAGACGTACGGTGGAGGACGGCGTCTGCGGCGACGGCTTCAGCACGATCGTGTTGCCCGCTGCCAGGGCTGGGCCCATCTTCCAGATCGCCATGACGAGGGGAAAGTTCCACGGGGTGATTCCGGCTATGACGCCGACTGGCCGGCGGACGAGGAGTGAAGTGTAACCGGCGCTCAGGACACCGGCCCCTGAGCCCTCGAGAGATCGCGCCGAGCCAGCGAAGAAGCGAAGATTGTCGAGCCCGAAGGGGAGCTCGCCCTCGGCGAAGACAGCTCGCGGCTTGCCCGTCTCACGCACCTCGATGTCGGTGAGCTCGGAAGCGTGGGCCGCCAGAGCATCGGCCACCGCGAGGAGACAGGTAGCGCGCTGTGCAGGGGTACGCGCTGCCCATGCAGGTAGCGCGTTTGCGGCCGCACGCGCGGCCTCATCCACCTCGGACGTGCTCGCGGTGGATTCGTCGGCGATGACCTCTTCCGAGACCGGGTCGATAAGTGCGAAGCCCGGGCCGCTTCCAGGCCTTGCGATTCCGTCAATGAACAGCATATTTTTCCCCTTCGAAAGTGTTCAGGCTTGAGGCCGGTTCCGAACGTGTCGAACGGCTGCGGCAAGGAGGCAGACGAATCCAGCCCGATCGTTTGCCGCCGCCCACCACGTCGTTCCGGCGTGAGCCCTTTGAGCTGTGCCGCCCGGCCAAACCAAAGCCGGGGTGTGTCCGCAGGGTCAAAGCGTCGTTGCGGTGCCACGCTCCACCGAGCGCACGGACCGCGTGGGTTTCCAGCCGGGTCCCGGAACGCTGGCGCGCAGCATCCGGGTGTACGGGTGTTGCGGGTTGTCGAGAAGCTCGCCGGTCGGCCCTTGCTCGACGACCTCGCCCTTGCGCATCACCACGGCGTCGTCGGTCAGCTGACGGACGACGGCCAGGTCGTGGCTGATCAGGATGTAACTGATGCCGCGCTCGTCGCGTATATCGGCGAGCACGTTGAGAACCTGGGCCTGGATCGAAACGTCGAGCGCGGCGACCGATTCGTCGAGGATCAGCACGCGCGGGTCGGTGGCGAGCGCGCGGGCGATCGCCACCCGCTGGCGTTGCCCGCCGGACAGGTCCCGGGGTGATGCGTTGATCTGCCGCTGGTCGAGGCCGACGAGCTCGGCCAGTTCGTCGGTGATCCGCCGTCGCCCGGTTGCATCGTGATCGTGGTGCACGCGCAGCACCTCGTCGATGAGCGCGGCGCCGGATTGGCGGGGGTCGAGGCTTGAGTACGGGTCCTGGAAGACGATCTGGACCTCGCGGCCGCGCCGTTTTCGTTCCGCGCCGGAGCGGGCGGGACTCGACCGGTCACGGCCGCAGGCGACGATCGTGCCGGCGGTGGGCCGTTCCAGGCCGACGATCATGCGGGCGGCGGTTGTCTTGCCGCTGCCGGACTCGCCGACGATCGCCAGCGACCGGCGCGGAAGCAGGTCGAAGGAGAGGTCGTCGACCGCCGCCTGGGCGCCGTACAGCTTGCGCAGTCCGCGTACGGAAAGGGCCGGTTCGTCAGGCATGGGCACCGTCCTCGAGTAGATGACCCCGCAGTTGTCCGGCCCGCGAGCAGCGCACCCGGCCTGCGTCCAGGTCGGTGAGATGCTGTTCCTGGTCACGACACGAGTCCTGGGCGTGCGGACAGCGTGGCGCGAACCGGCAGCCGCCGGGCGCCTCGAACGCCGACACGGGCCGGCCGGGTATGGCGTACAGGCGCGGTGCGGTGGCGCTGATGTCCGGCCTGGCCCGTACGAGGGCGGCGCTGTACGGGTGCAGCGGGTCAGCGTGCAACCGGTTCGCGGCGCGGATCTCGACGACCTGACCGGCGTACATGACGCTGGTCCGGTCGCAGACGGCGCCGGCCAGTTCGAGGTCGTGGGTGATGAACAGCATGGCCAGTCCGCGGTCGCGGCGCAGGTCATCGAGGATCGCCATCACCTCGGTCTGGGTCGTGACGTCCAGGGCGGTGGTGCACTCGTCGGCGAGCAGCAGCTGCGGCTCGGACAGTAGCGCGGTAGCGATCATGACGCGTTGCAGCATGCCTCCGGAGAGCTCGTGCGGGAACTGGCGCAGCCGCTTGCTGGGGTCGTCGATACCGACCTCTTCCAGGGCGGCGGCCGCCCGCCGGCGGCCTTCGGTGCGCGGCACGTCGTTGAGGAGCCGCAGCGACTCGGTCATGAAGTCTTCGATGCTCCGCACCGGGTTGATGTGCGCCCGTGGGTCCTGGAAGACGACCGCCACCCGCGCCCGGTGCCGCCGCAGCTCGGCGCCGCGCAGGGCCAGCACGTCGACGCCGTCGAAGGTGACCGCGCCGGACACTTGCGCGCCGCCAGGCAGTAGCCGGGCGATGGCCTTGGCGGTCATGGACTTGCCGGAGCCGGACTCGCCGACCAGGCCCATGGCCTCGCCCGCGGCGATCTCCAGGGTGGTACCGGTGATGACCTCACGGTCCTCGTTATCCAGCCGCAGCCGTACGGTGAGGTCGCGTACCTCGAGCAGCGCGCTCACCGGCGTGCCTGCCTGGCCCGGGCCTCCTGGCTTTCGCCGAGGAAGGTGACTGCTGAGACGACCGCGATGATGCAGAGCGTCGCCGACAGCGATTCGAGCGGAAATCCCTGCAGCAGCCCTGCCTTGCCGTCGGAGATCATGACACCCCAGTCGGCCTGCGGTGACTGAACGCCCAGGCCGAGGAAGGAGATTGCTGCCAGGTCGACCATCGCGAAGCCGAACAGGATAGTGCCCTGCGCTACGATCAGGCTGGAGATGTTGGGCAGCAGGTGGCGCAGGCACAGCCGCCACGCGCTGAAACCCTGCACCTCCAGAGCCGCGATGTAGGCCATCGCCCGCTGTTTGAGAGCGGCGCTGCGCAGCACCCGGGTCACATACGGGATGTACGCGATCGAAAGCGCGAGACCGGCCGAGAACAGCCCCGGCCCGAGGATCGCGGCCGCGACCACGGCCAGCAGGATCCCCGGGAAGGCGAACAGCACGTCGAGCACCGCGGAGGCGACAGCGTCGACAGCACCGCCGAACCAGGCCGTCGTGACCGCGACGACCGATCCGGTGACCACCGAGACGAGCGCCACGAAGCCGGCGCCGAGCATCGTGGTGCGGGCGCCGGTCATGAGGCGGCTCAGCAGGTCCCGTCCCTGACCGTCGAAGCCGAGCAGGTGCGAGCCGTACGGGCCGACGTTGGCGAACGACAGATTCGCCAGGTCGGGGTCGAACGGGCGCAGCACCGGACCGAGCAGCGCCAGCAGGGCGGCGAGGATCACGACGACGAGGCTGATCCAGCCGAGCGGGCCCAGCCGCATCTGCCGACGGCCCGTGGTCGCGGACCCGGCGACCGGCGCCGGAGTCTGGACGATCGTCATGCGGCACCACTTCCCAGGGCTATGCGCGGATCGAGCACCGCGTAGAGGATGTCGACCAGCAGATTGGTCAGGACGAAGGCGAGCACGAGCACCAGGCTGATGCCCTGCACGACGGCGACGTCCTTGTCCTGGGCGGCCTGTACCAGGTAGGCGCCCAGTCCGTTGAGCCCGAACGCAGTCTCGACGACCGCGGACAGGGCGATGAGGCTGGCGATCGTGATGCCGACAACCGTGGTGATCGGGATCGCCGCGTTGCGCAGGACGTGCCGCCGCACCACGCCCGCCCAGGGCAGGCCGCGGCTCACGGCCGTCTGCACGTGTTCCCGGCCGATCTCCTCGCGGACGGCCGCCCGGGTCACCCGGGTCACCAGCGCGACGGAGGTGGCGGCCAGCGCGAGCGACGGCAGCAGCAGGTGCCGCAGGGAGTCGCCGAAACCCTGGCCGGTGCCGAGGGCGGGAAGCCAGCCGAGCTTGACGGCGAACACGAACTGAAGGACCACGGCGGCGGCGAACGAGGGCAGCGCCGCCGAGACGGTCGAGGTCAGCAGCACCCCGGTGTCGACCATCCCCCTGCCGAGTGCGCCGAGGAGACCGAGTCCCACACCGGCGATGATGATGATCACCGCGGTGAGCAGCACGAGGCCGGCGGTTACACCGATGCGCTGCTCGATCAGTGTGGACACGTTCTCGTGCAGCGGGATGGACTCGCCGAGGTCGCCGTGCAACGCTGCCGTCAACCAGTGCCAGTAACGCACCAGGAACGGCTCGTCGAGGTGATAACGGGCGCGGAGCTGGGCCAGCGCCGCGGCCGGCAACGGCCGGTTGCCGGCCAGCGCCGACAGCGGACTGCCGGGCGAGACGTACAACGCGCCGTAGATGGCGAAGCTCGCGACGAACACAGTTGCCACGAGCATCGCCATCCGCCGGATCAGGAAGCGGATCACTTGCCGGTGCCTCCGAGGTGGACGGCCCACGGACCGAACATGTACTGGAAGGTCGCCGGCGCGCCGGTCACCGCCTTGTTCATGATCAGCACCGTGTTGGGAGCCGCGAGCGGGATCCAGGTGAGCTGCTCGGTGATGATCTTCTGGGCCGCCACCACGTCCTCGGCACGCTTGGCCGGGTCCGATTCGCCGCGTGCGGCGTCGAGGTATCGAGTGACGTCGGCGTTGCTCCAGCGGTTGAAGTTCTGCGTGCCGCTGGGCAGCGCGAAGGTCCGGTAGAGCGCGGCCGGGTCCGCGTAGTCGGGGTAATTCATGGTCGGGAACATGTCGACCGAGCCGTACGCCTTCGGGTCGGTGAAGAAGTTGATGAAGTTGGCCGGGCTTACGTTGTTCAGCTTGACCTTGAGGCCGATCGCCTCGGCGGCCGCTTTGACGGCAAGTGTTTCCGTCTGGACGGTCGGGATTCCCGACGATGTGCCCAGGGTGATGGTCTGGCCCGCCGCGTTCGCCTGGGTGGCGAGCTCCTTGGCCTTGGCCAGGTCCTGGGTCATTTCCGGCAGCTCGCTGTACGCCTTGGTGAAGGTGTCCTTGGCGTAGCCCCACGTACCGGGAGGCGCGATGGCGTGCGGCAGGTTCGCGGCGCCCTTGAAGACGGTGTTGATGATGCCTTGGCGATCGATCGCGTACGACAGGGCCTTGCGGATCTTGGGGTCGGCGAGCGGCCCCTTGGTGGCGCTGACGACCATGGAGGCAGTGGCGAACGGTGCACCCTGGTAGACGTTCACGGCGGGATCGTTCTTGAGTTGCCCGAGCGTGCTCAGGGCCATCGGGTAGCCGCCAGAGATGGATCCGGTCTTGATCCCGGCGGTGAGCGTCGCGTCGTCCGCGGCGCCGATGATGGTCAGGCTGGTCAGCCGGGGCTTCGGCTGGCTGGTGTCCCAGTAGCCGGTGTTGGGCACGAGCTTGACGCCTTGGCCGGTCTTCCAGGAGTCCAGCTTGAAGGGGCCGGAGCACATGGTGCCGCCGTTCACGGTGCCGAACCGGTCGCCCTTGCTCTGGACGTAGGCCTGTTTCAGGACCTCGCCCGGGGTGGCGGACAGTTCGCTGAGCAGCCAGTAGTCGGGCTTCTTGAGCGTGATCCGGAACGTCTTGGCACCGGTCGTCTTGATCGACGACACCCGGTCGAAGCTGGCCGTGTAGTAGCCGCCGGCGTCTGGGGCGGCAGCCCGCTTGAGGCTGAACACAGCGTCCTGGGCAGTCACCGGGGATCCATCCCAGAAGGTCGCCGCCGCGTTGATCTGGAAGTCGTACTGGGTCGGCGTCGTCGTGGTGACCTTGGCCAGCCCGTCACCGATTGTCATGTCCGGGTTTTGCCGTAGCAGGGAGTCGCACAGGAGCGGATCGACGGCGTTCTCCGGGTAGTCGAACGCCTTGATCGGGTCGAGGGTCTGGGTTTCCCGGTAGGTCGCCCACGTCAGATTCTGTGCATCCGCGGTGGCGGCTGGAGTCAGGACGGTGAACCCGGATGTCGGCGCGGAAGCGGTCGCCGAGCCCTTCGCCTGCGGGGCCGGCGCACCAGTGCATGCCGCGAGCGAACCCGTGGCGGCGAGGGCAATGGCGCCGCGAACGGCGCGGCGGAGGAAGACCTCATTCATCGGCGGTTCCGATCTTTGCGATTAATTCGGGAGCGGTCGTAGGTACGGGCACCAGGTGCGGGTCGGCCCATGGGCCGAGTTCGCGTTTGGCGGCAGCACCGAGATGGAACGCGGTGTCGTCGTCGTGGGGGTAGCCCGACGACCTGCACGCCGATCGGCAGGTCGTTGGATGTTGCGGGGGAACGTATGCCTGCGAGAACGGCCATGTCAACGATGTTCACTTACTTGTTCACATTTGAGTTGGCAGTGATACTCGGGCACATGGAACAGGTTTCGCACGGTGACAGGGTCCGGGGTTCACTCAGCGCGGCGGAGATCGTGACAGCGGCGCTGGGGATCGCCGAGGCCGAAGGGGCGGATGCGCTTACGTTTCGGCGCCTGGGCACGGCTCTCGGTGTGACCCCGACGGCCGTGCTGCGGCACTTCCGGGACAAGGACGATCTCCTGCTCGCCCTCGGTGCTCGGCTGATCGATGAGGCCCTGTCCCAGGTCGATCTCGACGAACCGGACTGGAGAGAGCGCATCCTGTCGCTGTGCCGTGCCACTCGTCGATCGTTCGAGGCACACCCCCGAGTCGCTCTGCTCGTCGCGAATCGGACGCTGCGCCGTGATGCCGAGTTCCAGGCCGCCGATCTCGTGATCGGTGCCATCCAGGAGGCCGGCTTGAGCGGGCGGGAGGCTGCCAGTGTTTACCGGGTGGTCGCCGACACTGCGCTGGCCTGGACGGCCTTCCGGGCTGCCTCCCGCACCGTCGACGCTGACGCCATGCGACGCGACGGTTATGCCTGGAGCCGCGACTACCTGGTGCTGCCGACTGGTCGTTTTGAGCACATCCGGAGCGTCGCGGGCCACCTCGCCGAGGTGGATCAGGAAGATCAGTTCGAGTTGGCGCTCGGGATGTTGCTCGACGCGATCGCCGCCCGAGGCGCTCGGGCCAGGCAGGATCGTAACGAGTAAACGGCGTTGTGAACAGCGTTGACTTCGTGGTGCGGTTGCCGTTCTATCGCAGCATGAGCGATACATACGCCGACTTGGTCTTCGTCAACGGTCCGGTGCTCACCGTCGACGGCGCGCGAACGATGTCGAGAGCCTTGGCGGTCCGCGACGGCCGGATCCTCGCCGTCGGCCACGACCTCGACCACCTGCGCGGCCCGAAGACCGAGGTGGTCGACCTGAACGGTCGCCTGCTGCTGCCCGGCTTCCAAGACGCCCATGTGCACGCCGTGTTCGGCGGCATCGAGATGGGCCAGTGCGACCTGACCGGGATTCTTGACGTCGACGAGTGCCTGTCCCGGATCCGGGAGTACGGCGACGCCCACCCCGAGGCGGACTGGATCACCGGTAGCGGCTGGTCGATGGAGAGCTTCCCCGGCGGCGTTCCCACCCGCGAGTTGCTCGACCGGGTCGTCCAGGACCGGCCGGTCCTGCTCACGAACCGCGACCACCACGGCGCCTGGTTCAACACGGTCGCAATGGAGAGGGCCGGCCTTACCCGGGATACTCCGGACCCGGTCGACGGCGTCGTCAACCGCGACGCCCACGGCGAGCCAGTAGGCGCCCTCCAGGAAGGCGCAATCGACCTGGTCGCGCGGCACATCCCTCCGACCACCTCTACGGAGCGGCTCGCAGGCCTGCTACGGGCACAGCGGTGGTTGCACTCGCTCGGCATCACCGGCTGGCAGGACGCGATGCTCGGGGAAACGCACGGCCACCCCAACCCGGCCGAGGCCTACCGGTCCGCCGCTCTCGACGGCAGTCTCACCGCCACGGTCACCGGTGCCCTGTGGTGGCAGCGGGACCGCGGTGCCGAGCAGATCCCCGAGCTGGTGGAGAACCGCCGCCGTCTCACGGTCGGCCGCCTCACCTGCTCAACCATCAAGATCATGCAGGACGGCATCGCCGAGAACTTCACCGCCGCCATGACCGAGCCATACCTGGACGCGTGCGGCTGCGCGACCGCCAACAGCGGCCTCAGTTTCATCGAGCCGACCGCGCTCGCCGAGTACGTCACCGAGCTCGACGCCCTCGACTTTCAAGTCCACTTCCACGCGCTGGGCGACCGCGCGGTCCGCGAGGCGCTCGACGCGGTCGAAGCGGCCCGCCGAGCTCACGGCTTCCGCGACACCCGCCCGCACTTGGCCCATCTCCAGGTGATCCAGCCCGACGATCTGCCCCGCTTCCGCCAGCTCGGCACCACCGCGAACATCCAGCCGTTGTGGGCCGCACACGAGCCGCAGATGGACAACCTGACGATCCCGTTCCTCGGCCCCGAGCGGGCGAGTCGGCAATACCTCTTCGGCGACCTGCTGCGGGCCGGCGCTACGCTTGCCGCCGGCAGTGACTGGCCAGTTAGCGACGCCAACCCGATCCAGGGCATCCACGTCGCGGTCAACCGGGCCGTCCTGGGCTCGGATGCGAAGGCGTTCTTGCCGGAGCAGTCCCTCGACCTGGCGACCGCGCTGGCTGCCTACACCGCAGGCAGCGCCTACGTGAACCACCGCGACGACAGCGGCAGCCTGCGGGCTGGCAACGTGGCCGACCTCGTGGTGCTCGACCGGGACCCGTTTGACGGCCCTGCCGAGGCGATCGGAGAGGCAGCGGTCGCGCACACCTACGTCGCAGGAAGGTCCGTCTACACCGCACCTGGTGTGTGACCCCCGGCTGTGATGCGGCCGCGCCCGAGCCCCAGGTACGCGGGCGGGTGTCGCATCGATGCCAGCGGGTCTCTTGCGCATGCTCTCTCGTCATCGCGGACGAACTCCCGCGCACCGCCTCCGGAAAGCTCCTCAAGTCCCGTGTGCGCAAGCGCAACCAGTAAGGAACCCCCATGACCCTCACCGTGCACGGCCTCGACGAACTGAAGAAGCTCGTCGGCGGCGACCTCGGCACCAGCGACTGGATCGAGGTCGCCCAGGACCGCATCGACACCTTCGCCGACGCCACCGGCGACCACCAGTGGATCCACGTCGACCCCGCCCGTGCCGCAGAGGGCCCCTTCGGTGCCCCGACAGCCCACGGCTATCTGACCCTTTCCTTGTTCATCCCCCTGTTCACCGAGCTCCTGGACGTCCAGGGCGTCACGACCAAGGTCAACTACGGCCTGGACAGGGTCCGTTTCCCCTCCCCGGTCAAGGCCGGCTCCCGCATTCGCCTCACCGCCGGACTGGCCGAGGTCGAGGACGTCCCGGGCGGCGTCCAGATCGCCGTGGACGGCACGATCGGGATCGAGGGCGGCAGCAAGCCGGCGGCGGTGCTGCGGAGTCTGTCGCGGTTCTACGCCTGAGCCGGGGGAGTCGGGGAGCCTGGCAGCGGGTCAGGCTGAGAAGGAGGCGGCCTCGCGTACCGGGACCAGGTCGAGCAGGCATCGGGCGGCCTCCTCCGACCGGGAGGTGAGCCGTTCGTCGACCGTGCGGAACGTCTTCTCCGCCTCGGCGTCGGCCGCCATGCCCAGCTCGCCGCCCTCGGCCCCGACTGGCATCGCAGGTACAACCTGTTGCGGCGCCATATCGAAGCCGGCCACAGTCCGGCCGCGCTGCACCGCGGCACGATGATCGGCGAGGTGAAGGTGGGAGGCTGGCTGCACCGCCGGCTCTCCACCTGGGATCGTCTCGCCCCCGCCCCGACGGGACCTCCTGACCCGCCTGCGGCTCACCCCCGCGAACCCCTTGCCCCAGGCCGAGCCGGGGCGCCCGCCCGCGGTGAAACGGCGACGTCGTTCCTTCGAGCAGAACGCGCAGATCCTCCGGCTCTTCGTCGAGCACCGGAACCGCCCGCCCGGCCCACGGGAATGGATCGACATCGACGGAGAACGCGTCATGATCGGCCCGTGGCTGTGCAAGGCCCGCACCAGACGCGGCGCCGGTCAACTTCATCAGGAACAGCAGGACTTGATGGCGCAGATCCTTCAGGAAGACTGGACTGCTCGCGCACCGGGACAGCGGCGCCAGGACGGCTGGCGACGGGCCGTCCGGCCCCCTCCAGCGCCCTGATGGAGCTCAGCCGCCCGGCTGCACCTCCCGCCTCGGGCTCGGCTACTGCCTGGCCGCCTACGGCAGGGCGGCCCGAGGTGACAGGCGGGTGGGCTCGCACACAGCGTCTGGGGGCGGTGAACGTGCAGGCGCGGGTGCCGCTTGCGGTGCGGGACTGGCTGGTCTGCTGTTTGGCTAGTTTGAGCCTGACAGCACTCCTCAGTACGCCGGTGGCCGCGCCTGAAGGCCCGATCACCGGCAGATCGGACGACCTCTTGCGTGTTTCCTCGCGATCGGCGCTCCCGCTGTGCTCGTGACCTACACGCTCAGGCGATATCGGCTGGCCGGTCACCCCTTCACTGGTGGCACCCTCTGGCCGCTGAGGTAGGCGCGGACGCGTTCGGCAGCGTCGGCGCCGGAGGTGACTGCTCCGTCCATCCATCCGATCCAGCGCCGTGACACGTCTCCTCCTGCAAAGACGAGGGGCGGCTCGTGCGTGGCCAGTTGATGCAGCTCGTCGAGCTGGCCGGGACGGGCGGTGCACCAGGAACCGCGGGCGAACGGGTCGCCGACCCAGTCGTGCTGCCGACGTGGGCCGAAGGGAATGTCCGGGAACACGACGGCGAGGTGCTCGGCGAGCTGGGCTTCGCGGTGTTCTGCGCTGCCTTCGCGGAGCTGGAAGGAGGCGACGGCGGTGCCCGTGCTGCCGAGCATCCCGTACGTCTCGACGACACCGGGCCAGCCGATGCTCAGCATGGCGGGTGCCGGGCTCGGAGCGTGCGTCCACACCTTGTCCGCGCGTCCCGCATGCCTAGCCGAGGGTATCTGCGCCGTTTCGGGGAGGGCGATGTCCGGCAGGCAGTTGACAGGCACAGCCACGATCACGGTGGTGGCCTCGTGCATGGCCCGGTCTGCCAGAACGACGTGGCAACGGTTGTCGTGGACCGAGACGGATGTGACGGTGCGGTTCAGTAGGACGCGGTTGCCGAGTTCTGCCGCTATCGAGCGCGCCACGGCGTCTGCGCCGGGTGCGACACGGTGGGAGTCGGCTGCAGCGATGGTTGCCTGGACAGAGCCGAAGCCGGCGATCTCGTGGAGCAGGTGCAGCACGCTGTACTCGTTCTCGTCCGCGCCCATCAGCGTGAAGGTTTCGGCGAGTACACGAGCTCGTGCCTTCCCTGACACCTTGAGGCGGTCGAGGTAGGTCGCGAGAGGTATATCGAGGTCATGATGGCCGATGTGCCAGTCGGAGTGGGTGGGGTCGATCAGTGAGGCGTGTGCGCCCATTGCGGCCCATACGCGGGCATATTCAAGTGCTTCGACCGTATTGAGTACCTCTGCGCCTTCCTCGGGCGTGTCGAGCAGATTCCAGCGACGGATCGTTTCCGGGGGTATCGCTTCCAGCCGATGGCCGTAGCGGGCGGCCTCGGCGGCGAAGGCGGTGTGGACGTCGGGCGTGATCCATTCGGCGCCGAGATCCACGTTCAGGCCCGCTTCGGGAAATGGCGCGGTCCATGTCCGGCCGCCGACCCTGTCTCGCGCCTCGAGGACCAGGACCTCCTGTCCGGCCTCGGCCAAATTTCTGGCGGCAACGAGCCCGGCCAGGCCGGCCCCGATCACGATGGCGTCCATGAACACTCCGATGTGGGTAACGGGTGGATGTGCCGCACCGGGGGTCCGCGGTGGGGCACGCGTCGGTATGAGTGGCCCTGGCGGGGGAGCCGTTGTCGGAACCTGTCCGGTGAGCCGCTCTCGCCGTCAGCCAGGCAGGTTGTGGACGCAGGCTTCGCTGCTCTGCCGTGCGCCGCCGGTCCGTTCCGGCGGTGCACGACGGGCCCCATCCGGTCAGGAGCCGGACTGGGGCTGTACTTCTGCGGAGGCGCGGCGATCCTGCACTTTTGTGCGGTACAGCCAGAGAAGTGCGGCGATGGCGAGGACTGCTACGGCGATGCCGAGCTCTCTGAACCCGCCGTATCCGGTGATCGAGAATCCGGTGGCGCCGACCACAAGGATGACTACGAGTGCGAGCGTCAGGGCCCAGGCGAGTGGGATGAAGATGTTGGGCAGCCGGATCGGGCGTGAGGCATCGGGGCGGTCGCGCCGGAGCAGGAGGAATCCGGACACCGCCAGTGCGTGCGTGAGGATGTAGCCCAGGTTCCCAGTGACGATGATGGCCAGCGGTGTCTTGAGAACGCAGAGGACCAGGACGTTGAGGACCAGGGCGACAGTGAGGGCTCGCGCCGGGACGCCTCGGCGGTTGAGGTGTCCGACCTGGCGGAGGGTCAGGCCGCGGCGCCCCATGTCGTACAGGACGCGCGAGCCGTCCGCCAGGCCAGTGATCATGATCAGGAGCAAGGATGCGATCAGGAAGACGACCATGATGTCGGAGGCGCCGCCCACCAGGCTCTGGAACGCGCCGACGTAGAAGGTGGTCGGATCGTTGGCGATCTTGGCTTCCCCGAGGTATCCGGACAAGGACAGGGGGAGCAGAATGAAGATTCCGAGGCAGAACAGGACGCCTGCGCGCAGAGCGCGGGAGGTGTCCTTGACGGTGTCCTTGTACTCCGGAGCGAAGGTGGCGCAGACCTCGACACCGAAGGACGTCCAGGCCATCACGTAGAGCCAGACGACGGCCTCGCGCAGTCCTGCCATGCCGTGCAGGTTCCAGTGCAGACCGCTTGTGCTCCAGTCGCCGCTGAAGAACGGCACGACGATGAACACGGCGAGCGGCACGAGCAGGGCCCCGCCGGTGAGATAGACCAGCCACATCGCCACGTGCAGGCCGATCATCGCGGCGCCGTAGAGGAGCACGATCACGGCCAGTCCGACCACGATGGGGAACGACAGGCCGATGGGGCCGAGGTCGAACGACCAGTCCTGGCCGGGGAACCACTGGGCCTGGACGAAGGAGCCGATGATGCCCGCGTAGACGGCCAGGGCGGTCGTCCACGGGAACCAGTAGCCAATGCTGGCAACGGGCCCGATCACGGGTGCGCGGGACTTCCATGCTTGAGCGGCATAGCCGGCGATGCCGCTGGAGGAGTCGGGGAACATCGCGGCGAGTTCGCTGTAGATCCAGTTCGCGACGGTCGCCAGGACCATGGAGGCTGCCCACAGGGCGATCGAGCCCCATGCGCCCAGGCCGGCGATGGACGCTCCGAGGGACGCGATCAGGGCGGCGGGCATGGTCAGGGACATGGCGAAGCCGTCCCACCAGCGAATCTTCTTGGCGAGGGCTGCCTGCTCCGCGCTGTCGAGGGTGCCGGGGTCGGCAGGAGGGGACGCTGAGGCGTCTGCTGGGTTCGACATGCGAGCACTCTGAGTCAGCAGGAAACGAGAGTCAATACTCATGAATCAGCAAACAATGTGGATGCATTCTGCTCATCCATGAGTATTGACGCCGAATCTTTGCTGATGTTTCATCTGGTGCATCGACGGATCTGTTCTGAGGAGTCGCCTTGGCATCCGCACTTCCCCTGACCCAGCAGCTGTTCATCAACGGCGCCTTCACCGACGGCTCGGGCACCGAGACCTTCGACGTGATCAGCCCGGCTACCGGGGATCGAGCCGGCACCCTTCCGCTCGCGGTAGCGGCCGACCTCGACGCCGCAGTGGCCGGCGCCCACACCGCGCAGCGCGAGTGGGCCCTGGTCAACGTGTGGGAGCGCGCTGCCCTGTGTCACCGCATCGCGGACGAACTCGACGCCCGCCGCGACGAACTGGCCCGGCTGCAGACCCTTGAGCAGGGCAAGCCGCTGGCCGAATCGGTCGCCGACGTCACCGAGGCGGCGCAGCTCTTCCGCCTCCACGCTGAGGATGCGGTGCGTCTGAACGGTGAGACGCTGCTCTCTCGGGACAACAGCAAGCGCATGTTCACCTTCCACCGCCCGGTGGGCGTGTGGGGCATCATCACGCCCTGGAACTTCCCGCTGCTGATGCTGACCGAGTTTGCCGCACCAGGTCTCGCCACCGGCAACGCCTTGGTCGTCAAGCCGCCCACGCACACGTCGTTGACGGTCCTCAAGGCCATGGAGGCCATGGTCGCGGCGGGCCTGCCCGAAGGGCTGATCAGCGTCCTTCCCGGTGACGGCAGCTTCGGTGACGCCCTCGTACGCCACCCCGGGATCCACGCCATCGGCTTCATCGGCTCCTCGGTCACCGGGGCCAAGATCCAGGCAGCGGCCGGCCTGAAGCGTTCCATCATGGAATGCTCCGGCAACGGTCCACTGGTGGTCCTCGCCGACGCCGACCTCGAAGCCGCCGCCAAGGCCGCAGTCGACGGCGCCTACCCCTGCGCCGGCCAGGTCTGCTGCGCCACCGAGCGGGTCATCGTCCACGCCGACGTCCACGACGCCTTCGTCGAGGCACTCCTGCGGGAATCCGAGCGCGTCGTCCTGGGGGACCCCTTCGACGACAAGACCCTCCTGGGCCCCCTCAACAACGAGGCCGTCGCCTCCAAGATGGACCGGCACATGGAAGACGCGCTCGCGAAGAACGCCCGCATCCTCACCGGCGGCCGACGCCGCCCGGGCATGCCTACCGACCTGTACTACGAGTTCACCGTCGTCGACGACGTGCCCGAGGACAGCCTGCTCTCCAGGGAAGAGTCCTTCGGGCCGGTCGTCCCGGTCATCACCGGACGAGACGAGGACGACCTGCTCCGCATCGCGAACGACGACCCGCTCGGCCTGCAGGGCGCCGTCTTCACCAAAAGCATGACGTCCGCCTTCCGCTTCATCGAGGAGATGGAAGTCGGCCAGGTGGTCGTCAACGAGTCGAACAACTGGTGGGACATCAACATGCCCTTCGGAGGCGCCGGCAGCCGGTCGACCGGCTGGGGCCGCATCGGCGGCAAGTGGACGCTGATGGACATGACGGACACGCGCACCGGCGTCATCAGCCTGTAGCAGACCGAGCCGGCCCGTGCGCCCCACCCTCCGCTAGGGCGCCGGGCCGGCTCATCTGTCTGCTCCACAACCGCCCCTTCCCCGCGAGGACTCCATGACCACCCCTTCCCCGTCCGACGACTCCCGTGAACGCCTCAGCCACGCGACCCCCCAGGCGTTCTGGCTCAGCCGCGGTGAACGCCCCGAACCGGAACCCCGCCTCACCCGGGACACCCACTGCGATCTCGCCGTCGTAGGCGGCGGCTACACCGGGCTGTGGACAGCGCTCCTGGCCAAGCGCCGCGACCCCAGCCAGGACGTTTTCGTCTTGGAGCAGGCCATATGCGGACATGCCGCCAGCGGGCGCAACGGCGGCTTCTGCTCTCCGAGTCTCACCCACGGTCTCGCCAACGGCATAGAACGCTGGCCCCACGAGATCGAACTCCTTCAGCGCCTCGGTGCAGAGAACTTCGACGCCTTCCAGCGCGACCTCGATGACTTCCAGATCGACTGTGGCTTCGTGCGCAGCGGCAAGGTCACCGTCGCCGCCACGGCCTGGCAGAGCGACGCACTGCCTGCTGCGGTCGCCCTCGCCCAACAACACGGCGAGAAAGCACGCCTTCTGAACGCCGGACAGCTGCAGGAATACGTCGATTCCCCGCTGTGGCAGAGCGGCATGTTCAGTCCCGACTACGCCCTGCTCGACCCCGCACAGCTCGTCTGGGGACTTCGCCGCGCCTGCCTCGAGCACGGTGTACGCATCGCGGAACACACTGAAGTCACGGCACTGGACACCCAGAACCCGCTGCGCCTGCACACCCCTTACGGGCACGTCACGGCCCAACGTGTCGCCCTCGCCACCAACGTCTACCGCCCCCTCCTGCGACGGCTGTCGCTCTCGATCCTCCCCGTCTACGACTACGCCCTCGTCACGGCACCACTCACCGACGACCAGCTCGCCTCCATCGGCTGGCAGGGCTCCCACGGGATCACCGACGCGGGCAACCAGTTCCACTACCTGCGTAAAACCGACGACAACCGCATCCTCTGGGGCGGCTACGACGCCGTCTACCACTACGGCAGCAGCCGCCAGGAGCACCTCACGCAACGTCCTGCCACCTTCGCCAAACTCGCCCAGCAGTTCTCACAGACGTTTCCCCAGCTCGGTGAAGTGCCCTTCACTCACGCATGGGGCGGGATCATCGACTCCTCCACACGCTTCAGCATGTTCGTCGGCACGGCCGCACATGACCGTGTCGCCTACGCGCTCGGCTTCACCGGCCTCGGAGTGGGCGCCACACGGTACGGGGCAGAAGTCATGCTCGACCTGCTCAGCGGAGAGCGCACCGAACGCCTGGAACCCGCCATGATCCGTCGGCGCCCCGTCCCCTTCCCGCCGGAACCGGTCCGGTACCTCGGTGTCCAGGCCACCAGGGCCTCCTTGGCCCGCGAGGACAGCCACGGCCGCCGTAACCTCTGGCTACGCACTCTTGACAGACTGGGCCTCGGTTTCGACTCGTGACCGGTGCCCTGAGGGCCCGCCACAATATGCGGAGCCTTCAGGAACAGACCACCAGACGACAGGCCCGGCCCAGGGGCAGAAGCCAGAAAAGAGTCCGCACACCGTCATGGCACAACAGGACAATCCCCTCGACGACACTGACCGTCGGATCATCGCCATCCTCCAGGCCGACGGCCGTCGTCCGTACAGCCAGATGGCGGAGGACCTTGGTATCCCAGCCTCCTCTGTCCGCTACCGGGTCCAGCGGCTGGAGGAGAACGGCATCCTCCAGATCGTCGGCATCGCCAACCCTCTGACCATCGGATTCGACCGGTTCGCGATGATCGGTCTGAAGGTCCGTCCAGGTACCGCACGCGAAGTGTGCAGGCAACTCGGCGAATATCCCGAGACCTCCTATGTGATCATGACGACCGGCCAGTACGACATCATGGCCGAGGTCATCTGCCGCGACACACAGCACTTCACCGACCTGGTGAACGAACGCATGCATCACATCGACGGAGTCATCGCCACCGAGTCGTTCTTTGTCCTGGAAGTCCACAAGCTTGCTTACGGCTGGGGAGTGGGCCAAGTCGAGTCCCGTACCTCGGACCCCGCACAGCCCGATGCCGCACCCGAGCACTCCGCCGCTGGCCGGGGTCCGAGCAGCGGCACACGCCCGCAGACCAAGAGCAAGTAGTCCCGGTACCGCAGTCCCCTGCCGCAACGGTAAGGAACCCGACCCTGGTGAGAACTCCTCTGCGCGATGCGCTGGAGGCGTCCACCAGGTCGGGAACCGTCACGCCGCGCCGGCCCACGCAGGCTCGTGCCGAATGAAGGCCCGCCGGTACGCCGTCTTCGAGGACGTGACCGGCCCCGGAACCGGCCTGGCCGTGACCGACTAGGACGCCTACACCAACCACGAGGCCATTCCTGGTCGAGGGAGCCGCGGACGGCGGAGTGGCGCGGGCGAGGCCCGTCGGCGGCCGCCTGCCGGAGTGTCAACGACAGTTTCCACGCAGCCGAGGGCAGTCGCTGCCGACGCAGAACCACCACAGAGCCGGACTGCGGTACCTACCGGCTCGACCATCGGGCTGGGCTGGTGCGCGGCCCAGCCGGCGAGCGTGTCGGCGTCGGCGATGCCGGTCCGGACGAGCACGATCTCGGAGCTCAGACGACGGCCGCGGCGCGCCCGTGGCGAGGAGCACTCCACGGCCGTCGAGGATCGGGGTTGGCCAACGACCGGCCTGCGAGGGCGGCCTTGAGAAAGATGCGCCACCAGGCTTCCTGCAGGTTGAGCCAGCACGCTCCGACGAGCGGCACCGGGTAGTCGCCACCTGCTACGACAAGCGCCGCTACGTCTACCTCGGCACCGCAACCGCCGCAGCCCTCACCATCTGGCTCTGCACAGGGAATCGGCCGGACAGGCCCTGATCCTCCCTCTGCCGGCGACTTATGAGCGCCGGGATGCCACGCAGGTGAAGTTGTCCGCGTCCGTGGTGTCGCCGGAGCCGTTGTAGCGCGGGTACTTCGGGTACTCACATACAGGGCGGGTGAACAGGGGAGTCGTCGACCCGGACGCGGTCTTTGCGGCGACCAAGCGGTCCTGCGCCTGCCCGTGTTCGGTCCAGGTGACCAAAGCACGCAGGAGTGCGCTGCCCGTCGGCTGTGCCCCGGGCCCATCCATGCTGTGGCCGACCGCGGGTGAGGAGAGCAACCTCGCAAAGGACGCGA
This sequence comes from Streptomyces sp. NPDC048288, assembly GCF_043201555.1. NCBI lineage: Bacteria > Bacillati > Actinomycetota > Actinomycetes > Kitasatosporales > Streptomycetaceae > Streptomyces > Streptomyces sp. NPDC048288. Next base: position 90,731 of record NZ_JBICZD010000004.1, on the reverse strand, counting down.
CCTGCTTGGTGCCCATGGTCTTCTTCACGCTGTTGAAGTATGCAGCGGTCTGGTAAGGCGTGACACACGTGTCGGCCATGCCCAGCCAGATCATCAGCTTCCCTCCGTTGTCAGCGAAGGACGACAGATCCGGATCCGTCGTGGCGAGTTGGCGAGACAGCCTGGTCCACTGGCTTCGGTGCGCCGCGACGTTGTAGGTCATGTAGTCCGTGTTCGCATCGTTTGTGACCACCTTCGCGGTCTGGTCACCCACGAAATAGTCGAACGATTCGCGTGCCGTGAAGCTCGACCCGAACACATAGGAGTGCCAGTCGGTGGTCGCCGCTCCGCCAGGGGCGAAGCGGGGGTATCCCACGGAACCGTCGGCGAACTTGACCGGAACCATGTGATCCGAATACAGGAGACGGATCGACTCGATCTGCCCAGCCGTCAGGCACTCGTCATTGTCGGTGCCCTTACAGAGGAGATCGGTCGGGATGTAGTGGCACGCCGCGGTGTTGCTGATGACCCCGTCCTTGAGCCCGTCGAGACCGTCGCAGTGCTTGATCTCGGCCTGGGCGAAGAGCGCGGTCTTCGACGCGTTGAGCCAGTTCTTGGGATTGCCGTAGATGTGTCGGTTCACCTGCGTGAGGTTGGCTTCATGGTTCTGCTGGCTGATCGCCGGTTCCAGCGCGAGGACGCCGTCGTAGTCCTTCGGGAAACGCTGTGCGGCGGCGAGTCCAGCACGTCCGCCGTTGGACTGGCCCATCATGTAGCGGTACAGGGGCTGTTTCCCGTAGAACTGCGTCGCGATCGCCGTACCGACTCCAAGCACGAGGTGGTTCGCGTCGTAGGCGTGGTTCCGCAGAGCGACGTCGTCGGTGGCCCACGGGTAGAAGTCCCTGCCCTGGTGCCCGGAGTCACTGCTGATCTTGACGAACTTGTAGGAGTAGGGGCCGGCCATCTTCTGGTACCACGGGCTGTCCGTCGGGATGAACCCGTCGAACCCGCCTCCCCCGATGGTCAGGGTCTTGCGGTTCCACTTGGAGGGATCGGGCAGCTCCACGGCCCAGTTGATCACTGAGCCCGGTGACGAGACGATCGCTCCTCGTGCGATGCAGACCGTCGGTGTGTACGACGTCGCGGCCCGCAGTGACGTGCTGACCAGCGTCGCTCCGTTCGGAAGCGGCTGAGGGCTGAACGCTGCACACTTCTGGGCGAGCGTCAGCCGGCTGCCTAGCGTCTGGATGCCGGTGGCCGCGTACGCGGCCACCGGCACCATCACCAGGAGTAATGCTGCCGACAGGGTCGCGACAAGGCGCCTGATTCTTCCCACGTTTACCTCACTTGACGTCGAGAGTGGAGATTCAGTTGAAGGCGTCGCCGAACTCCGGGGCGAACAGCCGGATGAGCTGCCGGAGAATCCCGCGACCCGGCTTCGGCAACGCGAGCGTCGGGCCTGCTGAAGCAGTCGACCGTCCTGACAACCACGACAGCGGTCCGGCGCCACAGTTGCCCTGCGTCCCCGTGCGCGAATGGAGTTGATCTATGACGGCGCTCATAGCGGCCCAGTCCACCTCCGCTGCCGGGCCGAAGGAAAGGTGGTGTGCCGCAGAGCGGAACACCACCTTTCGCAGGCACCTTGAACAGGCCCCGCGCATCCGCAGGCGAGCGGCACGCTGCTCCTGGAGCGCGATGGGGCCCGCACCATACACCCGGGCGGGCGCCCTCGCTCGACGCTCGTGCTGTCTCGACGTCGCCGTACGTGCGTGGGAGGGAGTACAACTGGTTGCTCTCTGGCCCGCCGACGCTGGCTCAGGCGGGGCTGCCGGTGCTGGCCGGGAGGTCAGCGGGGGCTGGCGAGCCGTGCTCGAGAGCGGCGGACAACTCGGTCGGAGTGTCCTGGAAGTAGGGGGACTTGCGTACCCACTTCGACCAGGCGGAGAAGACGATGCCCGCCAGGATGATGGTGGCCGGGATGGCGACGACGAACCGGCCGTTGACCGCGCTGAAGGCGAAGGAGGAGGACTGGTTCCATTCCTGTACGGCGAAGAAGCCGCCGACGACCAGCAGGGCGAGCGCGCTGAGCCCCGGCAGGACGACGGCCCGCAGAGCGGGCAGGAAGCCCTCGCGCAGCGTGCCGCGGAAGCGGACCGCACAGGCGATGCCGGCCAGCGCGTAGTAGAGCGAGACCAGCATGCCCACTGCGGTCGCGGCGGCGGAGATGAACTGGCTCAGTGTGCCGATGCCGATGGCCAGCACCGCCAGGAGGGCGGAGATCGAGCACAGGATCAGGGTGCCCAGCGCCGGGGTGGCGTACTTGCGGTGCAGGCGGGCCCAGACCGGGCCGAGCGTTCCCTCGCGGCTCATCGACATGGTCAGCCTCGCGGTGGGCAGCATGCCGGCCTGCAGCGATGCGACGGAGGAGAAGAGCATGGCGATCACCGGCAGAAGCGCGAGCGGCTCCTTGGCCAGCGTGGTGCCCATGTAGGCCAGCAGCGAGGAGGCATTGCCGGATATCTGGTCGACGCTGAAGAGCCGTTCGAAGGAGATGGCGGCCAGCAGGAACATCCCGAGCATGATCCACAGTGCGCCGAAGCCGGCCCGCGCAGCGTCCTTGGGCGAGCGGGTCTCCTCGGTGACGGCGAAGGCGCTGTCCCAGCCCCAGAAGATGTAGACGCTGACGACCAGTCCGTTGGCGAGCACCTTGAGCGAGGGGAGCGAACCCGGGTTGAACCACTGACCGCTGAAATCGTGCTCGCCGGCGAAGAGGGCGTAGCCGCAGAAGCCGAGCAGGACCAGGTACTCGAAGATGATCAGCGGCGTCTGGAAGCGGGCCACGAAGTCCGCGCCGCGGATGGCGCTCCAGGTCAGCACCGTCAGCACGGTCAGGCCGAGGACGGTGGTCTGGGCGGTGGAGGCCGGGTCGATCGCGATTCCGGCGATCCTGTTCAGGTGGCACTGCCTGGCGAACGACATGATCGCGGCGCCGCAGACCTGGCTGCCGTAGGCCAGGTAGATGGTGGTGCCGACGACGTTGACCCAGGCGCTCTGGAAGCCGAGCCAGGGGCCGATCTTGGCGCCGAGGGCGCGGCGCACCCACACAAACCCTGTGCCGAGATTGCGTTCGACCTGGTTGAGCCGCCCGTAGGCACTCGCGATGCCCAGGATCGGCAGGAAGGCGAGGAACACGACGGCGGGTATCGCGCCGCCGACGATGCCGGCGATCGCTCCCATGCCGATGCCGATGGACAGGGTGGGCGCGGTGTTCGACATCGCGATCACGGCGCCGTCGACCGCTCCGATGACCTGACGGAGTTGCGGTTGGGTGTGCTCGGGCGCGGCGGCGCGTCCGCTGGGCAAGGGGGCCTCCATGGGAACTCCTCCAGGACTGGGGGCCGGCGCGAGGCGTGGAACTGGCCAGGGCGGGTCGCGCGGCTGGACTGGGAAACCGATGTGTGAAGGGCGACGCATGGGGGCTCAAGAGGTGCCGCCGGGAATACGTGTGGCGATGATGTAACCCCGACCACATCTCTTGCGTCAACACTGTTCACGCAACAATTTGTGCAGACGAGCGGCCCGTTATGGTGGCTTGGTGTACGGGCACGGCGGACTGATCGAGTACGGAGGGGCGGCGTGGCGACGGGCGAACGGGTCATCGCGGAGCGAGTGAGACGCACGGCGACGAAGGCGGGAGTGGTGCTCTCGCGCGAGCTGATCGTAGGTGCGGCCATGGGCCTCATCGCCGAACACGGCAGCGACGCGCTCACGGTCCGGCGGCTGGGCGCGGCCCTGGGAGCCAGCCCTACGGCCGTCTACCGGTACTTCACCGACATGGACGACCTCGTGCTGGAGATCGCTGACCGGCTGATCGGGATCAGCCTTGACGGATACAGCCGCAGCGGCGACTGGAAGGCCGACCTGCGCGACCTGGCGATGCGCGCGCACCGCGCGTACCAGGAACACCCCCGGGCCGCGATGCTTGTTGCCTCACGCACCACCGGGCGCGCCAACGAGGCCCGCATCATCGAGGAAGTGCTGGCGAGCATGGAGGCGGCCGGACTGACCGGCATCGACGCGGTGCGGGCCTACCGGGCCTACGGTGACATGGTGTTGGCGATGTGCGGGGTGTACGCGGCCTTCGCCGCACTGCCCGAGGAAGTCCGGAAGGCGGACCGTCAGCGGTGGTCGGTCAATCATGCCGCGGCCGACCCTCAGCTGTACCCACGGCTGAAGCGACTGGGACCGAAGCTGGTCACCGCTTCCGGTGAGACGGCCTACACGACGGCCGTGGACCTGTTCATCGACGGGCTGGAGCTACGCGCCCGCGCGGCCCGGTGAAAGAGCCCGGGACAGGCTGGAGGCGGCACGAGGACGGCAACAGCTGCGCACCGAGGTCCGGCGCCCGGCACAAGAGGGTGCCGGGCGCCAGCCGGAGGTGCGGCACCGGTGCGCAGGCTGCCTTTCGGACGCCGAAGGCGGTGCAGGCGGGACCCCGCTGGGCACGGCCCCGCCCGGCTGCGCCGGCCGGAAGACCGAGGGGACGTCGGCCGCAGCGTGCTTGATCATGAAATGACCGGTGACGGTCTACTTGAGTACCGCCTCGTGGCTCATGTCCTTGCCGAAGCCGCTGCCCTTCACACCGCCGTGCGGGGCCTCCGAGGCGATTGGGAGGTGGTCGTTGAACCAGGTCACACCCGCTTCCAGGCGGTGGCCGACGCGCAGTGCGCGGCCGACGTCGTTCGTCCACACCGAGGAGGCCAGCCCATAGGGGCTGTCGTTGGCCAGGGCGACGGCCTCGTCCTCGTCTTCGAAGGGCAGCACCACCGGGACCGGGGCGAAGACTTCGCCCTGGACGATCTCGCTGTTCTGCCGCGCGCCGACGATCAGTGTGGGCGGGTAAAACGCGTCGGGGACCTCGCCGCCGACGACGGTCCGCGCGCCGTCATCACGTGCGCGTTCGACGAAGCCGTGGACGCGGTCGCGCTGTTCGGTGGAGACCAGTGGCCCGACATCGGGGCTGGGGTCGAGGGGCGCGCCGAAGCGGATCTTGGCAAGAGTCTCGGTCAGCTGGTCCACCACGTCTGCGTAGCGGGAGCGGTGGACGTACATGCGGGTGGCCGCGGTGCAGTCCTGACCGGTGTTGTAGGTCGCGCCCAGTGCGATCGCTCGCGTGGAGGCCTCGATGTCGGCGTCGGCGAAGACCAGGGCGGGGGCCTTGCCACCCAGTTCGAGGTGCACGCGCTTGACGCTTTCCGCCGCTGCGGCCGTGATCGCCCGGCCGGTGCTGGTGGAGCCGGTGACGGAGACCATGTCGGTTCCCGGATCGGCGACCAGCGCGCTACCGACGTCCGCGCCGCCAGTCACGACGTTGAGGGCGCCGGCGGGCAGTCCCGCGTCTCGTGCGAGTTCCGCCAGGCGGAGTGTCGAACCAGGAGTGGTGGGCGAGGGCTTGATGGCGATTGTGTTGCCTGCGGCGAGGGCAGGACCCATCTTCCAGATCGCCATGACGAGCGGGACATTCCACGGGGCGATGCTGCCGATCACGCCGATCGGGCGGCGTACCAGCATCGAGGTGTAGCCCTGGCTGAGCACCCCGGCGCCCGTCCCCTCCAGCGAGCGCGCGGAGCCGGCGAAGAAGCGCAGGTTGTCCGCGGCGAAGGGCACTTCGCCCTTGAGCACGGTGGTCCAAGGCTTGCCGGACTCGCGCACCTCCAGCTCGGTCAGCTCGTGCGCATGCTCCTCGACCAGGTCGGCGAGCCTGAGCAGGATACGGGCACGCTCCCGGCGGTGTGCTCCGCCCAGCGCGGCTGGGCGGAACGTGCGGCAGCGACCGCCTCCGAGACCTGCGAAGGCGTGGACTCGGCGATCTCGTCGACCGGGTCCCCTGTGGCGGGGTCCACCAGGGTGCGCACCGCCCCGTCGCCGGGGCGGCTGACGCCGTTGATGTGCAGGCCGTTGGCCATCTCTGTCTCTTCCGTAGGGGTGCGCTCACGCGCAGAGCGGGAGCGTCAGCTGTTGAAGCCGACGCCGTAGCGGTCCAGCAGGCCCAGAAAGGCTCCCCGTCGGCCGGGTTCGACCCTCACGGGCCAGCGTGGCCTTGGCCGTCCTGGCGATCGGGTAATGCAGCGGCTCCAGGGGAACGGCAAAGGCGGGCGGGAGACCGATGTGAGGCCGGTGCGTTCGGTGCGGTGGCCGGCCAGCAGGTCCAGGGCCACTTCTGCTCCGAAGCGCGAGGAGCCGACGCCGAGTCCTGTGTAACCCGTGGCGTAGAACTAAGTGGGACTGCCTGGTGTTGGGCGCTTAGACCGTGTCCTACGTGGTGAGGCGGACGAGGCGCTTGTAACAGCAGAGAGCGGCGGCAAGTCCGAGAAATGCCAGGTAGTTGCGGGGATGGCGCTCGTAGCGGGGACTGAGTCTGCGATAGCCGGACAGCCACGACATCGTGCGCTCGATCACCCACCTCCGACGTCCTAATCGCTCGCTGGATTCGATGCCCTTGCGGGCGATTCGTACTCCGATTCGCTTCCAACGGAGCCATCTGCGCAGGTCGGCGCGGTCGTAGGCTTTGTCTGCGTGGAGGCGCTGGGGCTTGAAGTACCGGCCGCGGTGAGGGTCGTATCTCGTTTGGTGCCCCTCGACCATGGGCTTGAGCCCTTCGCTGTCGTGGGTGTTGCCGGCCGAGACGCCGACGAGGAGGGGCAGTCCGTTCGCGTCCGACAGGACGTGCATCTTGGACCCGGGCTTACCCCGGTCCACGGGGCTCGGACCTGTGTGTTCGCCCCCCTTTTAGCCCTGACGTGGGCGGTGTCCAGGACGACGCGGGTGACGTCGATAAGGCCGGCGTCGTCGAGCCGGTGCAGTACGGCTTCGTGGAGGCGGCCCCACACACCGGCTCTCGACCAGATCAGGAATCTGCGGTGGGCGGTCGACTTCGATATCCCGAAGCAGGGCGGCAGCGCCCGCCAGGCGCAACCGCTGACCAGCACGTAGACGATCGCCGCGAACAGCGTCTCATCAGGCGTGTCCTGCGTACCGCCGCCCTGCGGACGCACCCTCGACGGAGGGATCAGCGGTTTCGCGATCTCCCACAGCCCATCCGGAACAATCCAACTCCACGTACCCCGCCCCATACCGAGTCAACGTCCGCCTCACCACGTAGGACACGGTCTAAGGACAGCGCCCCGTCAGGGGCGCGGGGAACTGCGCGACCAGCCCCCACGGCGCCGCACCCCGCAACGGCGCTACCGCTTCCCCACCTTCCGGGTAGCCCGCAACCACTCCTTGTTCATGCTGGTGATCGACACGAGCGGAATCCCCTTCGGGCAAGCCGTCGCACACTCCCCCGCCAGCGTGCACCCCCCGAACCCCTCCTCATCCATCTGCGCCACCATGTCCAGCACCCGCGTCTCCCGCTCGGGCGCCCCCTGCGGCAGCACGTTCAGGTGATTCACCTTGGCGGACGTGAACAGCATCGCCGCCCCGTTGGGACAGGCCGCGACACACGCCCCGCACCCGATGCACTCCGCGTGCTCGAAGGCGAAGTCGGCGTCGGCCTTCGGCACCGCCGTGGCGTGGGCCTCCGGCGCCGCCCCGGTCGGCGCGGTGACGTACCCGCCCGCCTGGATGATCCGGTCGAACGCCGACCGGTCCACCACCAGGTCCTTGATCACCGGGAACGCGGACGCCCGCCACGGCTCGATGTCGATCGTGTCGCCGTCCTGGAAGGACCGCATGTGCAGCTGGCACGTCGTGGTCCGCTCCGGCCCGTGCGCGTCCCCGTTGATCACGAGGGAGCACGCGCCGCAGATGCCCTCGCGGCAGTCGTGGTCGAAGGCGACCGGGTCCTCGCCGCGCAGGATGAGTTCCTCGTTGAGCGTGTCGAGCATCTCCAGGAACGACATGTCGGTGGAGATGCCGTCCACCTCGTACGTGGACATCGCTCCGTCGGCGTCGGCGTTCCGCTGCCGCCAGACGCGCAGGGTGAGCTTCATGCGTAGCTCCGCTGGGTGGGGTGGACGTACTCGAAGACCAGGTCTTCCTTGTGCAGCACCGGGGCGTCCCCGGTGCCGGTGAACTCCCAGGCCGCCGCGTAGGCGAACGCGTCGTCCCGGCGGGCGGCCTCGCCGTCCGGCGTCTGGGACTCCTCCCGGAAGTGGCCGCCGCAGGACTCGGCGCGGTGCAGCGCGTCGAGGCACATCAGCTCGGCGAGCTCCAGGTAGTCGACGATCCGGTTCGCCTTCTCCAGGGACTGGTTGAACTCCTCGCCGGTCCCCGGCACCTTGATCCGCCGCCAGAACTCCTCCCGGATCTGCGGAATGCGCTCCAGTGCCTTGCGCAGACCGGCGTCCGTGCGGGCCATACCGCAGAACTCCCACATCAGTTCGCCGAGTTCGCGGTGGAAGGAGTCCGGCGTCCGGTCGCCGTCGACGGACAGCAGCAGGTTCAGCCGGTCCTCGGTCTCGGCCAGCACCTCCTGGACGACGGGGTGTTCGTCGGTCACCGCCTCCTGGTGGGGGTTGCGGGCGAGGTAGTCGTTGATGGTGGCCGGCAGGACGAAGTAGCCGTCGGCCAGGCCCTGCATCAGCGCGCTCGCGCCGAGCCGGTTCGCGCCGTGGTCGGAGAAGTTGGCCTCGCCGACCGCGAACAGGCCGGGGACGGTGGTCTGGAGGTCGTAGTCGACCCACAGCCCGCCCATCGTGTAGTGCACGGCGGGATAGATCCGCATCGGCACCTCGTACGGATCCTCGTCCGTGATCCGCTGGTACATGTCGAAGAGGTTGCCGTACTTCGCCTCGACCGCCTTGCGCCCCATCCGCCTGATCGCGTCGGCGAAGTCCAGATAGACACCCTGCCCGCCCGGGCCGACGCCCCGCCCCTCGTCGCAGACGTTCTTCGCGGCGCGGGAGGCGATGTCGCGCGGGACCAGGTTGCCGAAGGACGGGTAGATGCGCTCCAGGTAGTAGTCGCGCTCGTCCTCGGGGATCTGGTTCGCGGGCCGGGTGTCGCCCTTGGCCTTCGGGACCCAGATCCGGCCGTCGTTGCGCAGCGACTCGCTCATCAGGGTGAGCTTGGACTGGTGGTCGCCGGTGCGCGGGATGCAGGTGGGGTGGATCTGGGTGAAGCACGGGTTGGCGAACCAGGCGCCGCGCCGGTGCGCCCGCCAGATCGCGGTGGCGTTGGAGTTCATGGCGTTCGTCGACAGGTAGAAGACATTGCCGTAACCACCGCTCGCCAGTACGACGGCGTCGGCGAAGTACGTGTCGATCCGGCCCGTGATCAGGTCCCGGGCCACGATGCCCCGCGCCCGTCCGTCGACGACGATCACGTCGAGCATCTCGGTGCGCGGGTGCATCTCCACGTTCCCGGCGGCGATCTGCCGGCTGAGCGCCTGGTAGGCGCCGAGCAGCAGCTGCTGTCCCGTCTGGCCGCGGGCGTAGAAGGTGCGGGAGACCTGCACGCCGCCGAACGACCGGGTGTCGAGCAGTCCGCCGTACTCACGGGCGAACGGCACGCCCTGCGCCACGCACTGGTCGATGATCTCGACGGAGATCTGGGCGAGGCGGTGCACGTTCGACTCGCGGGCCCGGAAGTCGCCGCCCTTGACCGTGTCGTAGAACAGCCGGTGGATGGAGTCGCCGTCGTTGCGGTAGTTCTTCGCCGCGTTGATACCGCCCTGGGCGGCGATGGAGTGGGCGCGGCGCGGGGAGTCCTGGTAGCAGAACTGGACGACGTGGTAGCCCTGTTCGGCGAGGGTGGCCCCGGCGGAACCGCCGGCCAGGCCGGTGCCGACGACGATCACCGTGTGCTTGCGCCGATTGGCGGGGTTGACCAGCTTGGCCTCGAAGCGGCGCTTGTCCCAGCGCTCGGCGACCGGGCCGTCGGGGGCCTTGCCGTCAGAGACGGGCGTGCCGGTCGGGTAGTTCACGTAGTCGGTCATGTCAGCTCACCACTCCGGTCATGACGCCCACGGGTACGGCGATGAAGCCGGCCGTGAGCAGCAACGCGAGGACGTCGGCCGTGATCTTGAGGGCACGGTCGCGGGTGCGGCCGCCGACGCCGAGGGTCTGGGCGGCGCTCCAGAAGCCGTGCCGCACGTGCAGGCCGAGCGCGAGCATCGCGACGATGTAGATGACGTTGCCGTACCAGGTGGAAAAGGTGTCCACGACGTTCTGGTACGGGTGGCCCTCCTGGAAGCCGCCGGAGTGCACCGTGCCGGTGGTCAGGTCGAGGATGTGCCAGACGACGAACAGGGCGAGGATGATCCCGCCCCAGCGCATGGTGCGGGTCGCGTAGGACGCCCGGGCCTTCTTGTGCACGTACTTGCTGGGGCGTGCCCTGATGTCGCGGCGGCTGAGCTGGTAGGCGGACGTGGCGTGGGCGACCACGGCGACGACCAGGACGATCCGGATGAGCCAGAGCGTCCACTCGTAGTGCATGAACGGTTCGCCGATGGTGCGCAGCCAGTGGGCGTAGTGGTTGAACTCGCCGGCCCCGAAGTAGATCTTCAGGTTCCCGATCATGTGCACGACCAGGTAGAGCAGCATGATCAGGCCGCTGACGGCCATCACCGTCTTCTTGCCGACGGAGCTGTCCCACATCGTGCGCGCCATGGACGGCCGTCGGTCCGTCCGCGTTGCCAGAGCCATGGGGATGACGCTAGGGCCGGACGACCCGATCGGTCCAAGACATGGTACGGCTGGATTCCATAGCCTGAAGCTATCGTGTCACCATGCAGTTCCAGCAGCTTCAGTACTTTGTCGCCGTGGCCGAGACCCGGCACTTCACCCGGGCCGCCGAGCTGGTCCATGTCGCCCAGCCGTCGCTGTCCCAGCAGATCAAGGCGCTGGAGCGGGAGCTCGGGGCGGATCTGTTCCTGCGGGCGCGCGGGAACATCACCCTCACCGACGCGGGCGAGGCGCTGCTTCCGCTGGCCCGGCGGATCCTCGCGGACGCCGACACCGCCCGGCACGAGGTGCAGGAACTGGTGCAGCTGCGGAGCGGCCGGGTGCGGCTGGGGGCGACGCCCAGTCTGTGCACCGGGCTGCTGCCGGACGTGCTGCGAACCTTCCACGACCGGTATCCGGGGATCCAGCTGCTGATCGAGGAGAGCGGCTCGCACGATCTCGTACGGGAGCTGGCGCGCGGGGCGCTGGACCTGGCGCTCATCGTGCTGCCGCTGCCGCCGGCGTCGCCCGCGCTGACGACCGTGGAGCTGCTGCGGGAGGACCTCGTGGTGGTCTCCTCCCCCGAGGCGACGGTGCCCGGACGCGGGCGGGGCGGGGTGCACATCGCCGATCTGGAGGGGGAGCGGCTGGTGATGTTCCGGCACGGGTACGACCTGCGGGAGCTGACCGTCGCCGCGTGCCGCTCCGCCGGGTTCGAGCCGGGGTTCGCCGTCGAGGGGGGTGAGATGGACGCGGTGCTGGGGTTCGTGCGGGCGGGGCTGGGGGTGGCCGTGGTGCCCCGGATGGTGGCGGCCCGGTCGGGGCGGGGACTGCGGGTCACTCCGTTGGCTCGGCCGGGGCTGCACCGGACGATCGCGCTGGCGCACCGGAGCGATGTGGCTCCGCCCCGGGCCGCTCGGGAGCTTCAGCGGATGCTGCTGGAGAGGTGACTGTGCCCGGCCGCGCCGCTGTGGTGGATCGCCGTGCGGGACGCGGGGGTTGTGCGTGGCTGGTCGCGCAGTTCCCCGCGCCCCTTCGGAGCGCTCAACCCGTCGCATCCACCAATGCGAGGTCGTGCAGTCTCTCCGGTGGGCCCGGGCGGGCGTAGTACCAGCCCTGGGCCGTGTCGCAGCCCAGTATGCGGAGCTGCTCGGCCTGGGCGCCGGTCTCCACGCCCTCGACCGTGACCGCGAGGTCGAGGCTGTGGGCCAGTGAGACGATCCCCTCGACGATCTTGAGGTCGACGGGGTCCGCCGGGAACTGCTGCATGCTCTGGGTGAAGGAGCGGTCCAGTTTGAGGATGCTCACCGGGAGGCGGCGGAGGTTGGCGAGGTTGGAGTAGCCGGTACCGAAGTCGTCGAGGGCGATGTCGACGCCCATCTCGGCGAGGCGCCGCAGGGGCTTGAGGAGGTCGTCGTCGGCGCCGATCAGGGCCGACTCGGTGACCTCCAGGCACAGGGCGTCGGGGGCCACTCCGGAGCGCTCCAGGATCTCCACCGTGTCCTGGACCAGGCCGGGGTGGGTGAGCTGGCACGGGGAGAGGTTCACGTTGATGCGCAGTGGGCCGGCGCCGGCCTGCTCGCCGTAGCGTTCTCGCCACTCGCGGGCCTGGCGGATCGACTCCTCCAGGACCCAGCGGCCCAACGGCACGATGAGACCGGTGTGTTCGGCGAGCGGGATGAACCGGTCGGGGCCGAGCACGCCGTGCTGCGGGTGCAGCCAGCGGACCAGGGCCTCGGCGCCGCGGACGCTGCCGTCGCCGAGGTGGACCAGCGGCTGGTACTCGATGAAGAACTCGCCCCGGTCCAGGGCGGCGGGCAGCGCGGTGGTGAGGCCGTGCCGGGTGATCGCGCGGGCGTCGGCCTCCGGGTCCGCCAGCTCGGAGCGGTTGCCGCCCGCCGACTTGGCCCGGTACATCGTGATGTCGGCGCTGCGCAGCACCTCGGCCGGGGTGCGCTCGCCGGCCGGGCCCTCGACGATGCCGATGGAGCCGCGGACCATGAGGTCACGGCCGTCGATGCTGATCGGGGTGACGAGCGCGTTCATGATGCGGTCGGCCAGGTCGTCGACCTCGCGCTGGGTGGCCGGTCCGGTGGTCAGCGCCACGAACTCGTCGCCGCCGAGCCGGGCGACCATCTCGCCGGGCGCGGTCGCGCAGGACTGCAGCCGGTCGGCGACCTCCACCAGGAGCCGGTCGCCGGCCGAGTGGCCGAGGCTGTCGTTGACGGTCTTGAAGCCGTCCAGGTCGAGGTAGCACAGCCCGAACCGCTGGCCCTCGCCCGCCGCCAGGGCCTTCTCCAGACGCTCGAAGAACAGCGTCCGGTTGGGCAGGCCGGTGAGCGCGTCGTGGGTGGCCTCGTAGCGGAGCCGGAGGTTGAGCAGCCGCCGCTCGGTGGTGTCCTCCATGAGGGCCAGCTGGTACTGCGGCTCGCCGTCGGCGTCCCGGAGCAGGGAGACGGTCAGGTTGGTCCACAGGACCGTACCGTCGGAGCGGTTGAACGCCTTCTCCACGTGGTAGTGCTCGCGGTCGCCGCGCACCAGCTCCTCGTAGAGCCGCCAGGTCTGGGGCGCGTCCTCGGGGTGCGTCCACTCCAGGACGTTGCGGCTGCGCAGGGTCTGCTCGGAGCCGCCGAACATGCGCAGCAGCGCGCCGTTCACCTGGAGGACGTTGCCCTCCAGGTCGGCGATGCCGATCCCTATCGCCGCGCCCTCGAAGACGGCCCGGAAGCGGGCCTCGCTCGCGTGCAGCGCCTGCGCGACCACGCCCTGGGCGCGCAACGCGGCCTGGGCGATGGCCTCCTGCTCGGCCAGCGTGCGCTCCCGCAGCGCCTGGGCGAACCCGGCGGCCATCGCGTGCTGGATCCGCGAGGAGCGCATCCGCAGCTCCTCCTGGGGGCCGTCCTCGCCGCAGTAAAGCGCCAGGTACGCGTCGACGCAGTCGAGGGTGCGGGTGAGCGCCTCCGGGTCGGTGCAGTGCGCGTCGATCAGCGCCGCGCCCACCTGCCGGGCCTCGTCGGCGTCGAAGCCGTGCGCGAGCAGCACCTCGCTGAGCCTGCGGGCGAGCGGCAGGAGCTGTTCCTCGAACTCCGGCCGGGTCAGGGACGTCGAGGTCACCGGGAACACCGCCCGGCTCCAGATCGTCGCGAACCGGCGCAGTCTGTCCTCCGGCCCGTCCGGCTCCGCGCTCACGCCGCGATCCCCACGCCGGCGAATCCGGAGAAGGCATAAGGATCCTCGTCCTCCGGTGCCGACTCCGGCCGCCAGTGCGGCATCGGCACCAGTCCGGGTTCCACCATGTCGTACCCCTCGAAGAACCTTGCGATCTCGGCGCGCGAGCGCATGATGAGCGGGTTGCGAATGTCCTTGTATACGTCCACCGCGCCCTCGGCCCGCTCGGCCGGCAGCGGGATTCCCTCGTACGAGGCATGGGTGAGAACGAGCAGGCTGCCGGGCGCGAGTGCGTAGCGCAGCTGTGCCACCGCTTCGTACGGGTCGTCCGCGTCTTCCACGAAGTGCAGTATGGCAACGAGGAGCAGGGCGACTGGCCGATTCAGGTCGATGAGACGCTCCACCTGAGGGCTCGACAGGATCTCCTGGGGCTTGCGGAGGTCCGCGGCGACCACGTCCGCGTCCTCGTTGCCCGTGAGCACGGCCTCGCTGTGCGCCACGGCCACCGGGTCGTGGTCGACGTACACCACGCGGGCGCCGGGGTTCGCGGCCTGGGCGACCTCGTGGACGTTGCCGAAGGTGGGGATGCCGGAGCCGATGTCCAGGAACTGGTCGATGCCGGTGCCCACGGCGTAGCGGACGGCGCGGCGCATGAAGGCGCGGTTGGCCTGCATGATCTTCGGCAGGCCCGGCAGGTGCCGCATCGCCTTGCGGGCCGCCTCCCGGTCGACCTCGAAATTGTACGAACCGCCCAGGTAGTAGTCGTAGATACGCGAAACGCTCGGCACCGAGATGTCGATGCTCCGTGGGGCCCAGGCGGGACGCTCCATGTATCTCTCCAAGGGCTTAGGCGATCCGGTGTTCGAGCAGAGGCTACTGATCGCCTGCGAACAGGGCGAGCCGAAACGGAAATTGACCGTCCGTTCCCGGTCAGGAGCTGGGAATTCGGTGTTCGGTTTGGGGGATTTCGGGGGGCGCCCCGGGAACGCGAAGGAGCCCGCCCCCTCCGTGCGGTGTGGAGGGGGCGGGCGGTCGTACGCGCGTTGTGTCGTCGTCCGGGACTCTCGCTGGCCTCTGCCCTCCCTTCCGCGATGCGCGAATGTGGATGTGGGCGGGGCGATCAACCCTGGGGAGGTGATCCCTAATTGCTCGGCGCGCCGACCAGCTTTCCTTCGGGCGAGACGGCGTACCAGGTGCCGCCGACGCCCTGACCGTTGGTGTCCCCGGCCTTCGCGTCACCGGAGAAGGTGTAGATCGGCCAGCAGTTGACCGTCTGCTGCTTCTGGCCGTTGTCGGGCCGGGTGAAGCCCATCAGACCCTTCTTCACGACGCCCTTGGTGTCGTCCGAGGAGACCTCGGCGACGGCCGGCCACTTGGCCAGGCAGTCACCGGTGCAGTTCGAGACGACCTTGGGCCACGCCTTGTCCTTGATGAAGCGGTAGACCGTCATGCCGTTCTTGTCGACGATGATGTCGCCGAGCTTGGCGTCCTTGCGGACGGAGAGACCGGGCAGGTCGGCCAGGGTGGCCTTCTTGCCGTCGGGGGCCAGCGCGAACCACTTGCCGCCCACGCCCTGGCCGTTGACGTCACCGGCGTTGACGTCCTTGGCGTAGCGGTACACCGGCCAGCCGCCCACGGTCAGCTGCTTGGTGCCGTCGGTCCGGGTGACCTCGCCGAGCAGCGCCTTGTCGATGCCCGCGCCGGCCGCGGCGTCGTCGGCGGGGACCGGCGGCCAGGTGGTCGCGCAGTCGCCGTCGCAGTTCGACTTCGGCGGGTTCGCGGTGTCCGCGTCGAAGCGGTAGAGGGTCAGCCCGCTGCCGTCGGTCAGCACGTTGCCCAGATCGGGGTTGCTGGCAACGGTCAGCTTGCCGGCGGGCTGCACCGCGGCCGGGGAGCTGGAGGCCTGGCTGCCGTCGGCGCCGTAGCCGTTGCCCGCGCCGGTGGAGGCGGACGGGTCGGTGATGCTGCCGATCCCGGCCGGCGCCGTGGCGCCCACGTTCTGCGCCGCCGAGGACGGGGTGGTCGTGTTGCCCTGACCGCACGCCGTCGTCAGCGCCAGCACGCCCGCGGCCGTGGCCACCAAAGAGGCGCTCCTCCAGGAGGTCTTCATTTCCAACTCCCCATAATCGCCTGGATATTGCAGCGCCTCTGCGCCGCCGCACGACACCAGGTACGGATGCTGGGGGCCGGAGTGTTCAACGGGCTCACAAATTTCTTTCGGGACACTGTGGCCGCGGGCCGCGTCCCGCACGGGCGTACGCTTCGCGCCAATCGGCGGACAGTCTGATTCAAACCGGTTTACGCCGCCTGTCCCCCGTTCGGGCCAATCCATCCGTACTCCGGCGTGCGACGGCGCCCGACGCCTCATGATCTCCGTCGTGCATGCACCCGAAGCGACCCGAGTCGCGCCCGCTCCAAGGGTGTTGGCCCTGCTGGCGCTGACGTGGACCCTGGTGGGCTGCCCGGTCGGCACGGCGTCGGCCGACGCCTGCGCCTACGCGTCGACGGGCCCCGACGGCATCCACGCCGTGGCCGTCGCCGGCGACTCCTGGCCCACTCCCCCGCCCTGTCCGCCTCCCACCCCGCCACCGTGCCCGACGCCCACTCCGACTCCGACACCCACCCCGACACCGACACCGACTCCCACCCCGCCGCCGAAACCGCCCCCCAAGCCCAAGCCGACCCCCAAGCCCAAGCCGCCGGCCCCGGCACCACCACCGCCACCCCGGCGGGCACCGGCCCCCAGGCCGACACCCACGCCCACCCCGCCACCGGCCCCCCGGCCCGCGCCACGACCTGCGCCGACGCCGACGCCGACCCCCACCCCGCCACCCAAGCCCACCCCGCGGCCCTCACCGACCCCGGTGGTCTACCCGCCGCACCACGTCCAGTCGACCGGTGCGACGGCCCCGCACCGCACCTCCCCGGTCACCTACGTCCTGCTCATCGCCGTACCCGCGATCATCGCCGTCGCCGCGTTCCGCGCGCGCTGACGGCCCCCGCACCGAATTCTGGAGGCTTCCGTTGCCGGATTGGCTTGTTCTCGTCCTCGCGATGCTCGCGGCCTGCGCCGTGGTGGTCATCATCACCCTCGTACGGCACAAGACGGCGGCGGAGGACGAGGATCCCTCCGAGACGCCGGACGTCATCGAGTACATGACCATGTGGATCGGCGTCATCTACGCCATCGTGCTCGGTCTGGCGGTGGCCGGGGTGTGGGAGGCCCGCAGCGCCGCCCAGGACCATGTGCAGGCGGAGGCGCAGGCGCTGCACGAGATCTACGAGCGGGTACGGGTGTATCCGCCCGACGTCCGTGACCGGATCCGGGCGGACGTCGACGCCTACGCGAAACAGGTCGTCGACAAGGAGTGGAAGGTGATGGCCGACAAGGGACGGCTGACCCCGCAGGGGGCCGAGCTGCTCGCGAAGATCCGCGAGGACGTCACCGACTACGAGCCGAAGACCGACTTCCAGGCGCAGGCCTACCAGCCGCTGGTGGACCAGGTGGCCGCGGTCGACCAGTCGCGCAGCGCCCGGGCCGACTCGACGGGGGCGACCATGCCGAACGTGGTGTGGTTCGGCCTGCTGACCGGTGCCGTGGTCACCATCGGCATGGTCTTCGCCCTGCAGATCAGGCGCACCCGGCGCGAGCTGATCCTGGCGGGGCTGTTCTCCGCGACCATCACCTTCATGCTCTTCCTGATCTGGGACTTCGACGAGCCCTACAGCCGGGGCATCACGGCGACCTCGCAGCCCTTCCTGAACCTCTTCCCGCACATCAGGGGATAGCGGCCGCGGCCGCACGCCACGGGCCGCCCGGGGGAACCGCACCGCGCCACGCCGTCGATGTCCCCTGGGCGGCCCAGTCGTCTCACCCGTTCGACCCACTACGTTCGCGCGCGTGTGCGGATGTTCCTAGCGTTCCGAACATCGAGGTGCATTTCCGGCACAGGCGGAACAGGTCCGCATGCTGCTCCTCGGGACCGGAGGAACCACCATGCGCGCGATACGCGTCGCTTCGGCCGCACTGCTGGGCGTCGGCGCCCTCGTCCTCTCCGCTCCGGCCGCCCACGCGACCGACGGCGGCTGCCGGGCCGCCACGCCGGTCACCTCCGGCCTGTTCGGTACGGTCCTGATCCCGCCGGGGCAGGGCGCGGGGGCCCTGAACACCGGGTCGCAGGCCCTGTACCCGATGCTGTTCACCTGCGCCGGGCTGAGCGCCCCGGCCGAACCGGCCCGCGCGGCAAGCGGTTCGGACGGACACGGCGAGGGCCGCACGGACGGACACGGGAGCGGAAACGGGAACGGCAACGGCAACGGCAACGGCAACGGCAACGGCAACGGCAACGGCAACGGCAACGAGAACGGCCGTGGCGACGACCAGACAGGCGGCCGGACCGAGGACAGCGGCACCGGCAGCGACAGCGACAGCGACACCGACGGCGGCGGCGGTACGAACGGCCGTGAGGAGCTCAACCCGCAGCCGCTTCCGCCCAGTCGCGGTGTGCAGGCCGGTGAGGGCGGCAGCTTCGGGGGGTTCGACCTGAAGGAGATCGGGCTCGGCGCGGCGCTCGTCGTGGGCGCGGTCGGTACGGCGTACCGCGTCTCGCGCAGGCCGTCCGCCGAGGACGGCGCCTGACCGTCACCCGGCCGCGCGGGCCTTCCCTCCGGCCCCCTCCGCGGGGACGGGAGCGAAGACCCGCTGACGGCGCGCGGCGGTCAGATGCGCTTCTCGTGCCGACGGCGCAGCCAGAACCCGCAACCGGCCAGCACGGACACGCCCACCAGCCCGCCGCCGATCGCCATGTCGGCCGGGGTGGCGCCGTTGGAGACGCTGCCGCCGAGCCCGCCGCGCACCCCGCCGAGCACGGAGAAGGCGGCCGGCCGGGTCAGGGTCCGGCCGTTGTCGCAGCGGACCGTCAGGTCGTAGGGGCCGGGGCGGGCGTCCCGGTCGATGGTGGCGACACCGCGGGCCATCTCGCCGCCGAACGGGAACAGCGACGTGGTGCGGAAGGCGCGGGAGGACATGACGCCGCTGCGGCAGCCGTTGACGGTGACGGTCAGCCGCGCGCCGCTGGAGATCACGCTCGGCTGGGCGACGATGTTGCGCACGCCGTTGCCCCGGCCGCCGAAGTCGTCGAACCGCGAGTCGTCCCCGCGGCCGCCGAAGTCGTCGAAGCCCTCGTTGCCGCGTCCGCCGAAGCCGTCGTTCCCCCGGCCGTTGTCGAACCCGTTGCCGCCCCGCCCGCCGAACCCTTCGTTGCCCCGTCCGCCGAAGCCTTCGTTGCCCCGTCCGCCGAACCCTTCGTTGCCCCGTCCGCCGAACCCTTCGTTGCCCCGTCCGCCGTAGCCGTTGTTGAACCCGTTGCCGCCGACGCCGAAGCCGGGAACGACGACGCCGGGGACCGCCGCGATGCCCGGGGCGACCCCGACACCGCCGACGCCGACGCCGGGCGCGACCCCGACGCCGCCGACTCCGGGGGCGACGCCGGTCCCCGGGGCGACGCCCGTCCCGCCGACGACCGGGGCCTGGGTGTTGGCCGGGCCGCCGCCGTTGCCCATGCCGTCCGCGACGGCCATGGGGGCGGCGGCTCCGAGTACGGCGACCACTGTGCACGCGGCCGCCAGGGCACGTGAGTTTCGCATCTCTTCCTCCGCGGAAGGCGCCCCGGGAACCGTCCCCGGAAGATCGGCGAGAAAGCACCTCCCGGATAGACCCTCAGATGCCCTGAACACGCCCGCATTTCGAGAATGGTCCGTCCTGGTGAGGAGACACGCCGTCAGAAAAGCGCACAATCGGATATTGCCGCAGGTCACGGACCGTCAGAAAAATCCTGTGAACGGCAACTCGGATGGCGCACCGGAATACGCGCGGGCCACCCGTTCGCCCGTCGCCCCGTCGCCGCTCGCGCGCGCGGGACTTAGCGTTTCCCCATGCGCGACACGGAGATCGCGACGGCCGCGTCGAGAGGGGAAGGCGAATGTCCGCGTCCGAACTTTCCGAGCTGGCCGAAGAGGAGGAACGGCGCAGAAAGCGCGCCCCTTGGGGCGTGATAGCGCTGGTTCTGCTGACCGGTCTGGCACTCATCCGCAATGGCTCGGGAGAGTTCGACACCGGTCCGCCGCAGCCGGCCTCGGCGGCCGCCCCGGACAGTCGTACCACGGTCCCGGAGACCTTCGCCACGGCACCCGTGACGCTCCCCTACTCGCCGGCGAACCACATCAGGATCGCCTCGATCCGGGTCGACGCGCCCGTGATGCCGGTGGGCCTGGACGCCGACGGCTGGATCGCGGCGCCGCCTCCGGACGACCCCAATCTGGCCGGCTGGTTCAACGGGGGCGTCTCGCCCGGGGAGAAGGGCACGTCCGTCGTCGTGGGCCATGTGGACAACACGAAGGGCCCGGCGGTCTTCTACGGACTCGGTTCCCTGAAGAAGGGGAACAAGGTCGAGATCGACCGCGCCGACGGACGGACCGCGGTGTTCGAGATCTACGGCATCGAGGTCTTCGCGAAGGCCGATTTCCCGGGCGACCGGGTCTACGGCTCCAAGGGCACGCCGGAGTTGCGGGTCATCACCTGCGGCGGCGGTTTCTCGAAGCAGAACGGCTACGACGGGAACGTGGTGGTCTTCGCCCGCCTGGTGGGGGTCCGCTGAGGCCGCCACCGGGCGGGCGAGGGGCCCGTCAGACCCGGCGGCGCGGCACGGTCAGGTGGTAGCCGTTGTCCAGCAGATAGGGCAGGTACTCGCGCAGGGCCTTGACGCTCTGCGAGCGGTCGCCCCCGGCGTCGTGGGAGAGGACCACGACACCGGGGGCGGCGCCGTTCTCGATCGTGTCGACGATGGTGCGGGTGCCCGGGACGGTCCAGTCGGTGCTGTCCACGGTCCAGGCCATCGGCTCCATGCCCATCTCGGCGCCGAGCTGGAAGGCCGCGCGGTTCCAGGCGCCGTAGGGGGCGCGGAACCACTGGGGCCGCTCGCCGTAGGTGTCCTCGATGGCGTCGCTGGTGCTCACCATCTCGTCGCGGATCTCGCTGCGGTTCAGCGTGGTCAGCAGCGGATGCGTCCAGGTGTGGTTGCCCACGACATGGCCCTCGTCGGCCATCCGGGCGACCAGCTCCCGGTTCACGACGATGCACTCCCCGCACAGGAAGAACATCGCCCGCACGTCGTACTTGGCGAGGGTGTCCAGGATGTGCGGGGTGTAGTTCGGGTTGGGACCGTCGTCGAAGGTGAGCATCATGCGCTTGCCGCTGCCGTCGATCTCCATGATGGGTTGCTTGCGGACCTTGAGCCTGCCCGGCGTGGTGGGCGGCGGCCCGTATCCGGTGAGCGGCTGGAGCCGGAAGGCGGAGGGCTTGAGCGCCTGGCGGGGCGGCGGTCCGGCGGCGGCCGCGACGGTGCCGGCCGCCTCCTCGCCGTCGCTCGCCACCACGACCCCCGCGGTGGCCGCGGCCCCGAGTGCGGCGGCGGAGGCGAGCAGCAGCCGGCGGCGGGTGAACAACTGATCCTTCTGCATGACTCATCAGTCGCCCGGCCGGGGTCCGGCGCACCACATCGACACCGGTGCGGCGGCAGGAAAGCACTCGCACGGCCCAGAGCCGGAAGGTTTCAGCAGCCCGTTCGCGCGAACCGCGGCGGCTCAGCGGCGGCGGACCAGCGGGAACGGCAGCGTCTCCCGGATGGTCAGGCCGGTGAGGAACATGACCAGCCGGTCGACGCCGAGGCCGAGGCCGCCGGTGGGCGGCATCGCGTACTCGAGGGCGTCGAGGAAGTCCTCGTCGAGTTCCATCGCCTCGGGGTCCCCGCCGGCGGCGAGCAGCGACTGGGCGGTGAGCCGGCGGCGCTGTTCGACCGGGTCGGTCAGCTCGGAGTAGGCGGTGCCGAGTTCGGTGCCGAAGGCGACCAGGTCCCAGCGCTCGGCGAGCCGCGGGTCGGTGCGGTGCTGCCGGGTGAGCGGGGAGACGTCGGTCGGGAAGTCCTTGTAGAAGGTGGGCAGCCCGGTCCGCGCCTCCACCAGCCGCTCGTACATCTCCAGGACGACGTCGCCCGGCCCGTCGTCGCCGGTGTACGGCACCCCGACGCGGTCGCAGTGCCGGTGCAGCCGGAGCAGTTCGGTGCCGGGGCCGATCTCCTCGCCCAGCGCCTCCGAGATGGCCCCGTACACGGTCTTGACCGGCCAGGCGCCCGAGATGTCGTGCTCCAGCCCGTCCTTGCGGGCCACCGGGGCGCCGAAGGCGGCGGTCGCGGCGCCCTGGACCAGTTCGCGGGCCAGGTCGAGCATCACGTCGTAGTCGGCGTACGCCTGGTAGGCCTCCAGCATCGTGAACTCGGGGTTGTGCTTGTAGGAGACGCCCTCGTTGCGGAAGGTGCGGCCGAGTTCGAAGACCTTCTCCATCCCGCCGACGCACAGCCGCTTCAGGTAGAGCTCGGGGGCGATGCGCAGGTGGAGGTCGAGGTCGTAGGCGTTGATGTGGGTGGTGAAGGGGCGGGCGTTGGCGCCGCCGTGGATCTGCTGGAGCATCGGGGTCTCGACCTCCAGGTAGCCGCGGTCCAGGAGGCCCTGGCGCAGCGCCTGTACGGCGGTGGAGCGGGCCCGGACGACGGCCCGGGCGGCGGGGCTGGTGGCGAGGTCGAGATAGCGGCGGCGGACCTTGGCCTCGGGGTCGGCGAGACCGCGGTACTTGTCGGGCAGCGGGCGCAGGCACTTGGCGGTGAGCTGCCAGTCGGTGACGAAGAGGGTGGGCTCGCCCCGGTCGCTGACGCCGGCCCGGCCGGTCGCGGTGATCTGGTCGCCGATGTCGGTGTCGGCGGTGAACCGGTCGAGGGCGGCACCGGATCCGTCCCGGGTGAGGGCGAGCTGGTGGTCGCCGGACCAGTCGCGCAGCACGGCGAAGACGATGCCGCCGAAGTCGCGGACCAGCGTGATCCGTCCGGCGACGGTGGCCGTCTCGCCCTCGCGCAGGTCGGCGAGGGCGCGGGTGGGCCGTACCGTCGCCACCGGGTAGGGGTCGACGCCCGCCGCGCGCAGCCGGTCCAGGGTCCGGCGGCGGACGCGGAACTGCTCGGGCAGCTCGCTGTCCCGGCCACCGGGCCCGGCCCCCTCCCCTCCGTCGGGACCGGGCACCGGCGAAGACGGCGGCCCCTCGGGGAGCGCGGGCCGCGGTCCGGTCTTCGGGTGCCCCTTTCCCCAGAGTTTGCGCAAGGACGGTACGGAGACGAAGCCTTCGGCGATTCCGGAGGCGAGGCCGACCCGGGCCAGGGAGCCCGCCTCGCCGTAGCAGAGGAAGCGGGGGTACCACTCGGGGTGGTACTTGGCGTTGGAGCGGTACAGGGCCTCCAGCTGCCACCAGCGGGAGAAGAACAGCAGCAGCCGGCGCCACATCCGCAGCACCGGACCGGCGCCGATGCGGGCGCCCTCCTCGAAGACCGAGCGGAAGACGGCGAAGTTCAGCGAGACGCGGCGGACGCCCAGTTTGGGGGCGGCCGCGCACAGGTCGGCGACCATGAACTCCATGACCCCGTTGGGGGCGGCCCGGTCACGGCGCATCAGGTCGAGGGAGACGCCGTCGCCGCCCCAGGGCACGAAGGAGAGCAGGGCGAGCAGCCGGCCGTCCTCGGCGAGGGCCTCGACGAGCAGGCAGTCGCCGTCGGCGGGGTCGCCGAGCCGGTCCAGGGCCATGGAGAAGCCGCGCTCGGTCTCGGTGTCGCGCCAGGCGTCGGCCTTGTCGACGACCTCCTCCATCTCCGTCTCGGTGAGGGTGGCGTGCCGGCGCACCCGGCAGGTGGCGCCGGTGCGGCGGACCCGGTTGACGGCCTGCCGGGTGACCCGCATCTCGCGGCCGCCGAGGTCGAAGGCGGCGACGTGCAGGATCGCCTCGTCGCCGAGCTGGAGGGCGCCGAGTCCGGCGCGGACGTAGGCCCGGGCGCCGTCCTCGGAGGCGCCCATCACGGCGGGCACCCAGGCGTGCCGGCGGGCCCGGTCCAGCCAGGCGGCGACGGCGTGCGGCCAGGCCTCCGGGTCGCCCACGGGGTCGCCGCTGGCCAGGCAGACGCCGGCCTCGACGCGGTAGGTGACGGCGGCCTTGCCGCTGGCCGAGAAGACCACGGCCTTGTCGCGGCGGGTGGCGAAGTAACCGAGGGAGTCCCGGTCGCCGTAGGCCGTGAGGAGGGCGCGGATGCGGGCCTCCTCGTCGCCGTGCAGGGCGGCCTCCAGGCGCTGCGAACGGAACAGGGTGGCGGCGGCGTTGAGCAGCGCCAGGGCGCCGAAGAGGCCGAGGAGGAAGGCGACGAAGCGGGGCGGGCGGCCGCCGTAGCTGTAGCCGGAGACCAGGCCGCCGCAGACCCGGTCGGCGGCCCAGGCCAGGTGCTGGCCGTGCGGGAGGGAGCCGGGGAAGAGCGAGACCAGGCCCCAGCCGGCCAGGATCGCCACGAGCAGCCCCACCACGAGGACACCGAGGGCCCGGCGTACGGCGGCCTTGCGGGAGGCGGCGTAGAACTCCCGTCTCGCCACGATCAGCAGGGCGAGGGCGAGTCCGCACACCACCAATGAGCTGAACGAGTACCAGTCGAAGCCGAAGGCGACCGTCAGGACGTCGGCCAGCACCAGCAGGCCGAGGTAGATCACCACCAGCCACCAGGCGACCTTCTTGCGGGCAGCGGTGGCGCCGCCGAGCAGGAACAGGAAGACGGCGTAGGCCAGATTGGGGCTGACCGGCACCACGACGGCGTTGAGGAAGTGCACCACCGGACGGAGCAGTACGCGCAGCGGGGCGACGAAGGAGAGCAGCGCGCACAGCAGGGCGAGGGCGCCGAAGAAGCTCCCGAAGGCCTCCGGAACCCAGGACAACCGCCTGCCGCGGGGCGGGCGTATCGGGCCCGCCGGCTCCCTGCTGGTGGCGGGCTCCGCGGCGGCAGTCATGCCTCCGACTCTAGGAAGGGGGCGGCGGGCCCGCCCGTCGAGCGACCTCGACCGCCGTCCGGGTGCGGGTTGTGGGTGGTTGCTCGCGCAGTTCCCCGCGCCCCTGAAGGGGCGCCAGGTGGACGCCCCTGAAAGGGGCGCGGGGAACTGCGCGACCAGCCCCCACCGGGCCCGCACCCGGACGGCGCACGGCTGACCCGGCGGGAGGCCCCGGGCCCTGACCGGACCTGCGGATTCCGATAGCCTCGGAGCGTGGCGGAACAACACCAGTTCGAGCGGGGCACGGACGGCCCCAAGGTCATCGTCGTCGGGGTGGACGGCTCGGACTCCTCGTGGCGGGCGGCGTCGTACGCCGCCGGTCTGGCCCGGCGCCAGCACGCGCTGCTGGCCATCGTGTACGTGCAGCCGGTGCTGGCGGCCGGGGCGGCGCTCGGCGCCCCGGTGGCGGAGACGACCGACGAGATCGCGGAGGGCCTGGTCGCCGAGATCAGGGACGCGACCGAGCGGCTCAAGGGGATATTCGAGGTGCGCTGGGAGTTCCACACCTTCCGCGGTGACGCCTACAACGGAATGGTGAAGGCGGCCGACGAACTGAAGGCGGACGCGGTCGTGGTGGGCGCCTCGGAGCAGGCCGGCCACCGTTTCATCGGCTCGGTCGCGATCCGTCTGGTGAAGGCGGGACGGTGGCCGGTGACGGTGGTGCCGTAGCCCCTCGGGGTTCCCGCAGGAGCAGCACCGGGGTCGCGAGGAGCAGGACTCCGGCGACGGCGATCGCGGTGCGCGGGCCGGTGAGCGTCGCCAGCAGACCCCACAGCGCGGTCAGGACGGCCGTGGTGGCCTTGCCGGTGATCGACCAGGCGGACAGGGTGCGGGCGACCCGGTCGTCCGGGGTGCACTCCAGGCGGCGGGTGACGTACACCGGGTTGTAGACACCGGAGCTGGTGATCACCCCGAACTCGACGGCCATCACCAGCAGCAGGCCGGGCAGCCCGGGCCCGACGAAGGCCAGCCCCACCGGCCAGACGGCCCGCAGCACGCCCGCGGTGCGCAGGACCCGCAGCTGTCCGTACCGGGCGACCAGCGGGCGGGCCAGCCGGGAGCCGAGGAGGCCGCCGAGGCAGGGCACGGCGAAGGCGAGGCCGTACTGCCAGGG
Source organism: Streptomyces sp. NPDC048288 (assembly GCF_043201555.1). Taxonomy (NCBI): domain Bacteria; kingdom Bacillati; phylum Actinomycetota; class Actinomycetes; order Kitasatosporales; family Streptomycetaceae; genus Streptomyces; species Streptomyces sp. NPDC048288. The sequence continues at coordinate 64,844 of NZ_JBICZD010000004.1, read as the reverse complement.
GGCGAAGCCCAGCGTGCCGAGCATCAGGACGGCCAGCGGCGGTGTGGCGACCATGATCAGGGCGTTGCCCGCGAGGCTGTTGAAGAACAGCGGCCGCAGGGCCGGGCTGGAGAGGATGTGCCGCCAGCCCTCCAGCAGGTCGGTGGCGCGCAGCCGCTCCACCCGGGCGGGCTGGGGGCGGGGCTCGCCGCCGCCGACGGCCCGGATGCCGAGGGCCGACAGCAGGAAGCTGACCGCGTTCGCGACGACCGTGGTGACCGGCCCGAACAGGCCGATCGCGGCGCCGCCGAGCGGTGGTCCGAGGACCAGCGCGGTCCAGTTGGTGGACTCGAACCGGGAGTTCGCGGTGAGCAGCCGGTCGGCCGGGACCAGGTGTTTGAGGAAGGCGCCGGAGGCCGCGTTGAAGGTGATGTCGGCGGCCGCCACCACGACGGACACGAGCAGCATCTGGCCGAGCCCGAGGCCGCCGAGCGCGTAGGCGACCGGGATGGTGAGCAGCGCGGCGAACCTGAGCAGGTCCATGCCGATCATCACGGGCCGCTTGCGCCGGAACTCCACCCACGGCCCGAGCGGCACCGCCGCCACGGCGCCGACGGCGGGCCCGGTCGCGGCGAGCAGCGCCACCTCGGCGGATCCGGCGTGCAGCGCGATGACCGCGATCACCGAGAACGCGTCGAAGGCCAGATAGGTGCCGAGCGCACTCGCCGAGTACGCGGCCCACAGCCACCCGAACCGCCGTCCCATGCACAACCTCCCGTTGACCCGGGACATGAAAACGTGCAGGTGGCCGCCGAATCAAACAACTACCGGGCGCCCTGCCACAACCACGGGTTGTACGGTGACGACGTGGACCTCAGGGCAGTGCGCACCTTCGTCACCGTGGCCGACTCGGGGCAGTTCCAGGAGGCCGCCGCCGTCCTGGCCATCACCCAGCAGGCGGTCTCCAAGCGGATCGCGGCGCTGGAGAAGGAGCTGGGGGTGCGGCTGTTCGTGCGGACCGCCCGGGGCGCCGCCCTGACCGTCGACGGCGACACCTTCCTGCCGTACGCCCGTGAGCTGCTGCTGGCCGAGGAGCGCGCGATCGCCTCGGTGCGGCCGGGGCGGCAGGCCCTGCGGGTCGACGTGGTCGGCGCGCGGCTGGCCCCGGCCGCGCTGCTGCGCGACTTCCACCAGGCGCACCCGGAGATCGCCCTGGACGTCGTCACCCTCTTCGACGTGGACTCGGCGCTCACCGCCCTGCGCTCCGGATCGGTCGACGCCTCCTTCCGCGCCGTCGCCATGCCCGGCCGGCCGCTGCCCAGGGGCGTGGAGGCCGTCCGGGTGTACGACGAGCCCGTGCAGCTGCTCACCGGCCCGGGGCACGCCCTGGCCGGGCGCGGGTCGGTCTCGCCCGGGGAGCTGGCCGGGCACCGGATCTGGATGCCGGGGCTGGTCGACGGCACCGAGTGGGCCGCCTACTACGCCTCGCTGGCCGCCGAGTTCGGGCTCACCATCGACTCCTCGGGCCCCAACTTCACCGGGGCGGTGCAGGACGCGGTCGCCGCATCCGACACGCTGGCGACCCTGGTGAGCGAGCGGACCCGGCTGGTCTGGCCGGACGCCCACGACCTGCGCCGCATCCCGCTCGCCGATCCGACCCCGGTCTACCCGCACTCCCTGCTCTGGTCGACCGCCAACCCGCATCCGGGGCTCGCCGCGCTGCGCGCCCATCTGGCCGACGCGCGGCCGGCGCCCACCGGCGCCGGGACCTGGACTCCCCACTGGGCTTTGCGTGGCGCCTTCCGTCCGTGACGCGCCTGGGCCATCATGATCGGCCGTCAGCCGTTCGCGATCGGCGAAGAGGTGAGGCACATGGCCAAGCTCCGCATGGGTGAAGGAATTCTCCGTCGCAAACCCATCGAACACATCGAGGAGACGGAGGTCACCGAGGGCCCCCGGCTGGACCGGTCGCTGGGGCTGGTGCAGCTCACAGCGATCGGCGTGGGCGGCATCATCGGCGCGGGCATCTTCACCCTCGCCGGCACGGTGGCCAACGAGACGGCCGGTCCCGCCGTCCTGGTCTCCTTCCTCATCGCCGGTCTGGCGAGCGCCTGCGCCGCGCTGTCGTACGCCGAGTTCGCCGGGCTGATCCCGAAGGCGGGGTCGGCGTACACGTACGGCTACGCGGTGCTCGGCGAGTTCGCGGGCTGGTTCATCGGCTGGGACCTGCTCCTGGAGTACACGGCGATCGTGGCGGTGGTCGCGATCGGCATCTCCGGGTACTTCGGCTTCCTGGTCGAGGAGATGGGGGCGAACCTGCCGGACTGGATGCTGGGCGCCCCCGGCACCGGGGCGGGCCACCGGGTGGACCTGTTCGCCGCCGTGCTCTGTCTGCTGATCGCCTACCTGCTGAACCGGGGCATCCGCAGCGCGGCCCGTTTCGAGACGTTCGTGGTGGTGCTCAAGGTCCTCGTGGTGCTGCTGGTGATCGGGGTCGGCGTGTTCCACATCAGCACGGCGAACTACCACCCCTTCTTCCCCTTCGGTGTCAGCGGCGCGTTCACCGGGGCGGCGACGGTGTTCTTCGCGGTCTTCGGGTACGACGCGATGTCGACGGCGGCCGAGGAGTCCAAGGACGCCCAGCGGCACATGCCGAAGGCGATCATCTACTCGCTGGCGATCTCGATGGTGCTGTACGTGGCGGCCTGTCTGGTGCTGACCGGCATGCAGAACTACAAGGACATCGACCCGGAGAGCGGCTTCTCGACGGCGTTCAAGTCGGTGGGGCTGAGCGGGCTCGCCGATGTGATCGCGGTGGGGGCGATCATCGGCATCCTCACGGTCATGTTCACGTTCATGCTGGGCGTGACCCGGGTGTGGTTCGCCATGTCCCGGGACGGGCTGCTGCCCGCGTGGTTCGCGAAGACCCACCCGACGCGGCACGTGCCGACCCGGGTGACCTGGATCGTCGGGGTGGCGTCGGCGCTGCTGGCCGGGTTCGTGCCGATCGGCGAGGCGGCCGAGCTCACCAACATCGGCATCCTGCTGGCGTTCGTGGTGGTGTGCGTGGCGGTGATCGTGCTGCGCTACCGGCAGCCGGAGCTGCCGCGCTCCTTCCGCACGCCGTGGATGCCGTTCGTGCCCGCGCTGGGTGTGGTCTTCTCCGTCTGGCTGATCACGTTCCTGAAGTGGGAGACCTGGGTGCGGTTCGCCGTCTGGTTCGTGGTCGGCTGCGTGATCTATTTCGGCTACTCGTACAAGAGGTCGCGGCTGGCCGGGCGTTAGAGCGCGCGCAGGAAGTCGAGCAGAAGGGCGTTGAAGACCTCCGGCTGCTCCAGGTTCGGATAGTGGCCGGCTCCTTCGACGACCTCGGCGCGGCCGTGCGGGACCTCGCGGGCGAGGCGCTCGGCGGCGGCGAGCAGGTCGGCGGGTTCCAGGCCGCCGTTGATCGCGAGCACCGGGACGTCGATCTTCGGTACCCGGGGCCAGGAGTCGGTCACCCGGACGAGGTGGTCCGGCTCGTCCGGAGTGTGCTTGGAGATCGAGCCCAGGGCCATCTCCCGCAGCCGGCGCGGGATCTCCGGGTCGACGGCGTCGGGGGCGCGGTGCTCGCCCGGGACGACCCTGACGAAGGCGTCGAGCCAGCCCTCGATGTCACCGGCGCCCAGGGTGCGGGCGTACTCGGCCTGCAGTGCGGTGTGCCAGGGGTCCGTGTACCGGAAGTCGCCGGTGACGGCGCCGCAGGTGACCACCGCGCGGACCAGTTCCGGGTGTTCCAGCACGGTGTCGGTGGCGATCACGCCGCCCATGGACAGGCCGACGAGCACGGCGGGCCCGGCGTCCAGGTGGCGCAGCAGCTCCGCGAGGTCGTCGGCCCAGCGGAAGGGTGCGGTCGCGTTGGCGGAGGCGCCGTGGCCGCGCACGTCCGGGGCGATCACCCGGAACTCGGCGGCGAGCGCCGGGATCTGCTCGTGCCAGAAGCGGTGGTCGACGTACCCGGAGTGGAGCAGGACCACCGGGGCGCCGGAGCCGGTGTCGAGGTAGGCGAGGTCGCCGTCGGAGGACGGGAGGAAGCGGAGGTCCGCAGCACCATTCATGACAACCAAGGTGTCATCTTCCCGGGATTTTGACAACCAAGTTGTCATGATGACCGGGGTGCATGATGGCCGGGTGAACGACATCGACAAGCCCCTCCCCCCGGACGAGCTGGGCGACCGCATCACCGAGGTGTTCGATCTGATCGGCCCGCTCTACCGGCGCGCCTTCCGCAAGATCGAGCAGGGCGAGCAGATCGAGGGGGCCTCCGTCGGCGTGCGCTCCGTGCTGGACCTGCTGCGCCGGTACGAGCCCATGACGGTGCCCCAGATGGGCCGGATCATGGCGCTGAGCCGGCAGTTCGTGCAGCGCACGGTGAACGACGCGGTGGCGCGCGGCTGGGCGGAGGTGACCCCCAACCCGGCGCACCAGCGCTCCTCCCTGATCCGGCTCACCGACGAGGGCCGGGCCGTCATCACCGCCGTCCTCGCCCGCGAGCACGCCCTGAACCGGCAGGTCGGCGGCGATCTGACCGACGCCGAGATCACGGCGTGCGTGCGGGTGCTGAAGCAGCTGCTGACGACGTTCGACCACGTGGACGTGGAGTGAGGTCCGCTACTCCCCCATCACCAGACCGTCCTTCTCGGCCCCGCGGCTGAGCACGATGTCCCGGATGCTGTCGCGGGCGGCGGTGTAGTCGGCGCCCTGGGCGATGGCCGCGTTGAGGTCGACGACCCGGCCCGCGTCCAGGTCGTACAGCTGCGGGATGAACTCGGCCTTGGCCACCTCCCAGCGGCCGCCCGGGCGGGCGGGCGGGGCGAAGGTGAAGCGGGCGAGGGTGGACTCGTTGCCGCGCGGGTCCTGGCGGCCCTGGCTGTTGTACATCTCGCCGGCGATCTGGTCGCCGAGGCTGTAGACCACCCAGGTGCCGTTGATCTTCTCGTACGCCTGCGGGATGTGCGCGTGGGTGCCGAGGATCAGGTCGATGTCGGGGCGGCCGCCGGTGCGGGACGCGGTGAGCCGCTTGGCGAGGGTGAGCTGCTGCTGGTCCGGGGCGTCCTTGCCCTCGGTGCCCCAGTGCACGGAGACCACGACCACGTCGGCGCCGGCCTTCCGGGCGGCGCGGGCGTCGCCGAGGACGCGGTTCTCGTCGAGCAGACTCACCGCCCAGGGCTGTCCGGGCGGCAGCGAGTTGCCGTTGACGTCGAAGGTGTACGAGAGGTGGGCGACCCGGGCACGGCCCGCGGTCAGCAGGGTGAGGGTGCCCGCCTCGGACTCGGTGCGGGCGGTGCCCGCGTGCCTGAGGCCCACCTGGTCCATGACGGCGAGGGTGCGCTGGACACCGGCGAAGCCGTCGTCCAGGGCGCGGTCGGAGGCGGTGGAGCAGCCGTCGTAGCCGGCCGTGGCCAAGGCCTGGACGAGCTGCGGCGGCGAGGTGCGGCCGGACTCGTCGCCGACCGTGCCGGAGACGGTCGCCAGGTGACAGAGCGCCAGGTCGGCGCGGGAGACCACGGGTTGGACGCCGGCGAGCATCGGGCCGAAGTCGTGGCCGTTGCCGCCCGCGTCGAGGTTCGCGTGGTCGATCGCGGACTTCTGCGGCAGCACGTCACCGGAGGCGACGAGAGTGAAGCGGCCGGCGGCCGCCACCGACGGGGCCGGAGGGCCGGGCGGAGCGCCGCCCTCCTGCCGCTCGTGGTTCTGGCAGGCGGCCGCGGTGGCGAGGAGGGCGGTCAGGGCCAGGGCCGCCTGTCGTCTGCGATTGATCATCAGGAGCACCCCAGAGTCGCAAGGCTCGTCCTATTTACAGATCAATGGGTACGAAGGTGAGCGGGACCGCAAACAACTCAGGCGCCCCGATTGACCCATCCGGGTCGGGTACGGGGGGTGACGGACCGTTCGTCGCACCGTTCGCCGACGCGATCGACCGTCCGCCGCAGATCCCTGTGCGGCCCCTGTCCCCCGGCCCGGCCCTGCGATGCCATACGGCCATGACGGCCGGAACAACCCTTTCCCATGGGCCTCCCCAAGGGCTGCCCCGCGGACTTCCCCACGGACTTCCCCACGGGACGACGACCGCCGAGCACGAGCTCGCCGCGCTCCAGCGCGAGCACGGCCGACCCCTCTTCGCGCTGCTGCTGCGGCTCAGCGACGGGGACCGGCAGCGGGCCGAGGATCTCGTCCAGGAGACGCTCGTACGCGCCTGGCAGCATCCCGAGGCGCTGCGCGCCGACGCCTTCGACTCCGTACGGCCCTGGCTGCTGACGGTCGGCAGGCGGCTCGCCATCGACGCGCGCCGGGCCCGGCAGGCCCGGCCCCCCGAGGTGCCCGACGCGGTGCTGGAGAACACCCGGGCCGTCGGCGACCACGCCGAACGCGCCGCCGCGGCGCTGGACGTACGGGAGGCTGTGAAGACTCTCACTCCCGAACACCGTGAAGTCCTGGTGCTGGTGTACTTCCAGGGGGCGAGTGTGGCGGAGGCCGCCGAGGCTCTCGGCATCCCACCCGGTACCGTGAAATCGCGCGCTTACTACGCGCTGCGCGCCCTGCGCCGGGTCCTACCCGGTTACGCACCCGACCTGCGATGAAACCGTAAGCCAGGTCAAACCTCGGTAAAGCGCCTTGCTGAGGACCGTGTTTGAGCAATCAGCTGTCTTCATCCGTGTTCCGCACCGGGAGAGGGACGGACCCGGGGTCGGGGCCACGCGCGCACCGGAGGAAGGCAGGACGGGATGCTGCACAGAGGTCAAGAGAGCACGGACGGGGCCGGGAGCGGGGAACTCGCGGTCCCGATGGCATGGTTGTACGCCGAGTACATCGCCGACGAGCTGCTGCGCACAGGCGATCTCATGCCACCGACGTCCTTCGAGTTCCGGGCCGGCCGTGACGCGCTGGCGCTGACCATCTTTCTCTCCGACACGGACGGCGAACTGTCGGGCATCCGGGTCGTCTCCCAGTTGGAGAACTGGCTTTCGCTCACGGCGTACGACCAGCCGTGGCAGGAGTGGGTCGCGGAACGTATGAACGGATTGAGCGCCGAGGCCGTCCGGTCGGGCGGCCCGTCACCGGACCTGGATCTGGCCGAGGCGGCCTGGCGCTGGCTGGAGGAGACGGAGCTGCTCGCGCCCGATCTGGACGCGGTGCCGGGCGGCGGTTCGGTCTTCGGCGAGGACGACGGACCGAAGGTGTGGACCCCCGCCTGGCGGCTCGGTCTGCCCCTCGGGCATCTCGCCATCCATCTTTTTTGATTCAGGACCAATCCGCGGGCCCGGCCGCTCCGAATCCGTTGATTACGATTCTGTACGTGGCTTGAGTGAAACGGCTGCCGACTGCGTACGGGTGGGGGCAAGGAACAACGAGTAACCCCACCCCCACCCTTCGGCACGAGGATTCGTCATGAGGTCCCTGGAAAGGCATCGCGACGTCGGCGCGTACGCGCTCGGCGTGCTGGACGAGGCGGAGGCCTTCCGCTTCGAGGACCACCTCATGGAGTGCCCTCGTTGCGCGGCACACGTGACTGAATTCGGCCCCGCGGCACGGCAGTTGATGCTGTACCGCCGGGCCACGCCGCGCTTCGTGCACCCCATGGCCCAGCCGGGGCCCCGACTGCTGGACCGGCTGCTGGCCGAGGTCGCGACCCGGCACCGCGCCAAGCGCCGCAGGCTGCTCTACGGCCTCGCCGCCTCGGTGGTGTTCGCGGTCGCCGGGCCCGGCATCGTGAGCTACGTCGGCCACGACGCCGCCCCGACCGTGCAGGTCGCGGCGACCACCGACGCGCAGTCGGGCGTGTGGGCGCAGGTGAGGGCGGCGGACACCGACTCGGGCACCGACATCGAACTGCAGGTGAAGGACGCGGACGGGCCGCGCTCCTGCCGGCTGATCGCGATCGGCCGGGACGGCTCCGAGCAGATCGTGACCACCTGGGCCGAGCGGGACCACGACGACCGGGTGAGCACCATGACGGGCGGCTCCTCGATGCACCCCGACGAGATCGACCACTACGAGGTGCGCAACGCCGACGGGCAGCGCCTCGTGAGCATCGACCCCAAATGACCGCCGGCTACTTGAGCAGCCGGGACATCCGGCGGTCCGCGAGCGGCTTGCCACCGGTCTGGCAGGTCGGGCAGTACTGGAGCGAGGAGTCGCTGAAGGACACCTCGCGGATGGTGTCGCCGCAGACCGGGCAGGGCTCGCCGGTCCGGCCGTGGACCCGCAGCCCGCTCTTCTTCTCCGCCTTGAGCCGGCCCGCCGCCAGGCCGTGGGAGCGCTCCACCGCCTCCGTGAGGGTGGTGCGCAGCGCCTCGTACAGCCCGTGGACCTCCTCGGGCGTCAGCGACGCCGCCAGCTTGAACGGGGACATCCTCGCCGCGTGCAGGATCTCGTCGCTGTAGGCGTTGCCCACCCCGGCGATCAGGCTCTGGTCGCGCAGGGCGCCCTTGAGCTGCCGCCGCTCGTCCTTCAGCAGGGCGGCGAGCCGGGCCTCGTCGAAGTCGGCGGCGAGCGGGTCGGGACCGAGCCGGGCGATGCCCGGGACCTCCCGCGGATCCCGTACGACGTACACGGCGAGCTTCTTCTGGGTGCCGGCCTCGGTGAGGTCGAAGCCCGCACCGGTCTCCAGCGCCACCCGTAGCGCCAGCGGGCCCTTTCCGGGCCGGGGCGGACCGTCCGGCAGCCGGTCCTTCCACTGGAGCCAGCCCGCGCGGGCCAGATGGGTGACGAACCGCAGCCCGCCGTCGGCCTCGACGTCCAGGAACTTGCCGTGCCGGTGCACGGCGACGACCTCGCGGCCCTCGAAGGCGGTGACCGGGGGGTCGTACGTCTTCAGGACACTGATGGCGACCGGCAGGACGCGCACGACCTCGTGGCCGACCAGGTTCTCGGTCAGGAAGTCCTTGAGCGCTTCGACCTCGGGCAGTTCGGGCATGCGTCCAGAGTGCCACCCGGGGCTCGCGGGGTCAGTCCCCGTCGCCCTTCTCCGGCATCCGGAACTCGCACCACACCGCCTTGCCGCCGCCGCGCGCCTCCACGCCCCACACGTCGGCGAGCTGGTCGACGAGGAGCAGCCCGCGCCCGGACACCCCGTCCTCCCCGGCCTCGCGCCGGCGCGGCAGGGCGCTGGAGGAGTCCTCGACCTCGACCCGGAGCCGGCGGTCGCTGCCGCCGAGGACCCGGAGCGTGACGATCGCCGAGCCCTCGGTGTGCATGAGCGCGTTGGTGATCAGTTCGTCGGCGACCAGCTCGATCTCGTCGGCCCGGTCCTCGGCGCCCCAGGCGCGGACGGCGGCGCGGACCATGTGCCGGGCCAGCGCGAGCGCCTCGGGGTCGCCGGAGGCCACGTGCTGCTGGAGGCGCCCGACGGCCTGCGCGCTGTCCAGGCCGCGGCGGCGCAGCAGGAGCAGGGCCACGTCGTCGTCGCCGCCCCGGTCCTCGGCGATGTCGATCAGCAGGTCGGCCAGGTCCCGTACGTCCTCCGGACCCCCGGCGACCTGCTCGGTCAGGGCCCGCATCCCCTCGCCCAGGTCGGTGCCGGGCTGCTCGACCAGCCCGTCGGTGCACAGCAGCAGGGTCTCGCCGGGGTCGAGTTCCAGGGTGGACACGGGGTATTCGAGGCTGCGGAACTCGGCGGACAGGCCGAGCGGCAGCCCGCCCTCCACCGGGACCCGGCGGCAGCCGCCGTCGGCGGCCCGCAGCAGCGGGTCGATGTGCCCGGCACGGACCACCTGGACGACCCCCGTGGCGAGGTCGGCCTCGGCGTACAGACAGGTGGCGAACCGGTCGGTGTCCAGCTCGTCCAGGAAGACGGAGGCGCGGGCCATCACGGTGGCCGGGGCATGCCCCTCGGCGGCGTAGGCGCGCAGCACGATGCGCAGCTGGCCCATGACGGCCGCCGCGTGGGTGTCGTGGCCCTGGACGTCGCCGATGACCGCGCCGACCCGGCCGCCGGGCAGCGGGATCAGGTCGTACCAGTCGCCGCCGATGTCCCGGCCCAGGGAGCCGCCGGCGGCCGCGGAGCGGTAGCGGACGGCGACGTCGGCGCCGCGCACGCTGGGGATGGTGCGCGGCAGCATCGCCTGCTGCAGGCCCTGGGCCAGGTCCTTCTCCTGCTCGAAGAGCATGGCCCGCTGCAGGCTCTGGGCGATGCTGCTGCCGAGGGCGACCAGCACGGCGCGTTCCTCGGCGGAGAAGCCCAGCCGGTCGTTGTAGAGCAGGCCCATGGCGCCGATCGGGCGGGCCTGCGCGATCAGCGGCAGATAGGCGGCCGAGGTGATCCGCAGTTCCGTGATGTGCGGCCACAGTATGGGGTAGCCGTCGGCGAACTCCTCGGGGGACTCGATGAAGCGCGGGCTGAGGGTCCGCACCACCTCGCCCATCGGGTAGGGCTCGTCTATCCGGGTGATCCGGGTGCCCGGCACGAAGCTGCCCACCGGCCCCTCGGCGACCAGCCGGATCCGGCCGGCCTCGACCAGGCCCATCACCAGGCTGGTCGCGCCCAGGTTGGGGATGCCGTGGGTGTCCTTGAGGACGTCGATGACCTCCTGGACGCTGCGGGCGTGCGCGAGGGCGGCGGTGACCACCTGGACGACGCCGGTCTGCTGGCGCAGCGCCTCGTCCTGGGCGGCCCGCAGCGTGCGCGCCTCGCTGTCCTCCAGCTCCTGGGTGGCGTCCCGGACGATCCCGACGACCCGGCGCGGGCGGCCGGTCGCGTCGCGCCGGATGTAGCCCTGGGTGTGGGTCCAGCGCGGCGTGCCGTCGCGGCGGCGGATGCGGAAGTACGCCCCGTAGTTCTCGCTGCCGTCCTTGATGGCCCGGGACACCACCGCGTCCAGCCTGCTGGACTCCGCCGAGGGCACCCGGACGGCGAGGCTCTCGGGGCGCCCGTCGTACTCCTCGGGGGTCAGGTCGAACACCTCGTGCGCCTGGGCGTCCATGTGGAACAGACCGGTGTCCAGGTCCCAGTCGAAGGTCCCCATGTGGTTGAGCGCCAGGATCGGGTGGTCCGGATGGGCGGGCCAGTCGTCCGGGAGAGACGGAGCGCGCGCTCCCCGATCAGCCATGGGGCCACCATGCCAGGGGAACCCCCTATGGGCAATTCCTCCCCTATTGTCCACATCACTCGCTCGGGTTACGCAAGCGGGGAGGCGCGGTACACAGGGTGACAGGCCCGTCCGGACTCCGGGGCCGCACCATGGAGAAGGCAGGAGCGCACGGCCGTGGACTGGTTCACCGCACCCGGGTACTGGCTGAGCTGGCTGGTCTTCCAGCGGGCCCTGGCCGGGGTGTACCTGTGCGCGTTCCTGGTGGCGGCACTGCAGTTCCGGGCGCTGCTGGGCGAGCGCGGGATGCTGCCGATCCCCCGGTACGTCGAACGGATCCCGTTCCGCCGGGCGCCGAGCCTGTTCCACCTGTACTACTCGGACCGGTTCTTCGCGGCCTGCGCCTGGGCGGGCTGCGCGGTGTCGGCGGCCCTGCTGGCGGGCGCGGACTCGCTGCTCCCCCTGTGGGCCGGGATGCTGCTGTGGCTGCTCCCCTGGGCCCTGTACCTCTCGATCGTCAACGTCGGCCAGACCTGGTACGCGTTCGGCTGGGAGTCCCTGCTCCTGGAGACCGGCTTCCTCGCCGTCTTCCTGGGCAACGACGAGGTGGCCCCGCCGGTCGTCGTGCTGTTCCTGCTGCGCTGGATCCTGTTCCGGGTGGAGTTCGGGGCGGGCCTGATCAAGATGCGCGGGGACGCCTGCTGGCGGAAGCTGACCTGCCTCCACTACCACCACGAGACCCAGCCGATGCCGGGCCCGCTGAGCTGGTTCTTCCACCATCTGCCCGGGCCGGTGCACAAGGCCGAGGTGGCCGCGAACCACGTCACCCAGCTCGTCGTCCCGGTCCTGCTGTTCACCCCCCAGCCGGTCGCGACGGCGGCCGCGTCCCTGATGATCCTCACCCAGCTGTGGCTGGTGGTCTCCGGCAACTTCTCCTGGCTGAACTGGATCACCATCGTGCTGGCCCTGTCGGCCGTCCGGCTGCCCGCCGGCCACCGCGCGGCGCCGCCCGCCCCGCTCTGGTACGAGGTGGCCGTCCTCGCCGTGACCGCCCTGCTGCTCTTCCTGAGCTACCACCCGGTGCGGAACATGATCTCCCGCCGGCAGGTCATGAACCGCTCCTTCGACCCGCTCCACCTGGTCAACACCTACGGCGCGTTCGGCAGCGTCAGCCGGATCCGCTACGAGGTGGTGGTCGAGGGCACCCTGGACCGGACCCCGCGCGAGGACGCGCAGTGGCGGGAGTACGAGTTCAAGGGCAAGCCGGGCGATCCCCGGCACTGGCCGCGCCAGTTCGCCCCCTACCACCTCCGCCTGGACTGGCTGATGTGGTTCGCGGCCCTCTCCCCCGCGTACGCCGGGGAGTGGTTCGGCGGCCTGGTGGAACGCCTCCTGGCGAACGACCGCGACACCCTGCGGCTGCTGCGCCGCTCCCCCTTCCCGCCGGACCGGCCCCCGCACTTCGTCCGCGCCCGCCTCTTCCGCTACCGCTACACCAGTTGGCGGGAGCTGAGGGAGACGGGCGCGTGCTGGGAGCGGACGTACGTACGGGAGTTCCTGCCGCCGACGCGGCTGGCGGACGACGGCCGGTCTCAGAGTCCGTAGACGCGGGTGGCGGTGGTCTCGAGGACGGCGGTGCGGTCGGTTGGTGCGATCAGCCGGGTGGCCGCGTCGAGGACTTCGCCGTACGTCGCGACCGCGGTGCACACCGGCCAGTCCGAGCCGAACATCAGGCGATCGGGACCGAAGGCGTCCAGGACCGTGTCGGCGTACGGGCGGAGGTCCCCGACCGTCCAGGAGGCGGGATCGGCCTCGGTGACCATGCCGGAGAGTTTGCAGAAGGTGTTCGGGAGGGCGGCGAGGGCGCGGACGGCGGTGGCCCAGGGTTCGAGGCCGCCGGAGGCGATGGGCGGCTTGCCCAGGTGGTCCAGGACGAAGGTGAGGTGCGGATGGGACTCGGCGGCCCGCACGGCGGCGGGGAGCTGGTGGGCCTGGACGATCAGGTCGTAGACCAGGCCCGCGTCGGCGAGCGCGCTCAGCCCCCGGCCGACGTCCGGGCGCAGCAGCCACCGGGGGTCGGGCTCGCCCTGGACCTGGTGGCGGATGCCCTTCAGGTAGGAGCCGCCGGGGAGTTCGCGCAGCCGGGCGAGTTCGTCGGCGACACCGGGGCGGGTCAGGTCGGTCCAGCCGACGACCCCGGCGATCAGGTCGTGGGCGTCGGCGAGGGCGAGGAACTCGGGGGTCTCCTCGGGGACGGTGATCGTCTGGACGAGGACGGTGCGGGTGACACCGGCCGCGTGCGCCTCGGGTTCGAGGTCGGCGAGACCGAAGCCTCTTCTGAGCGGGCTGTCTTCGGGGATCCAGTCCTGGTCCCGTACCGAGAGGTCCCAGACGTGGTGGTGGGCGTCGATGGTCACGGCAGCTCCCATACGACGGGCAGGCCGGCGTCCGCGCCCGCCTCGGAGTAGTCGTGGACGACGTCGAGGAGTTCGGCCATCCGGGCCTGCCAGGCGATGTTGACCGGGAGCTTCTCCAGTTCGCCGAGGAGGCGGCCGTAGTCCGCGCAGTCGATGACGTGGAAGAGGTCGGTGCCGCTGCGCCAGATGGTCCAGGAGGTGACACCGGCCGCCCGGATGGCGTCGGTGAGTTCGGCGGGGACCTCACGGTGCGCGGCCTCGTAGGCGGCGACGCGGTCCGCCCTGACCCTGGTGTGCAGGGCGATTCTCATGCCGGACCCTCCGTCGGCAGGGGGGCGTCGGCGGGCAGCAGGCCGGTGGCGCGCAGTTCCTGCCAGAAGGCGGCGGGCACGGGCGTGGCGAACTGCCGTGCGCCGTCCTCGATCTCGGCCGCCGAGCGGGCGCCTACCAGGACGCTCGCCACGGCCGGGTGGGCGGCGCAGAAGGCGAGGGCGGCGGCGCGCAGGGTGGTGCCGTGCTGTTCGGCGAGCGACTTGAGGCGCAGCGCGCGGGAGAGCAACTCGTGCGGTGCCTGGGTGTAGTTGTAGGTCGCGTCCGGCGTCGGGTTCGCCAGCAGGCCGGAGTTGAAGGCGCCGCCGATCACCACCGAGGCGCCGCGTTCCCCGGCGGCCGGCAGCAGGTCGGCGAGGGCGCTCTGGTCGAGGAGGGTGTAGCGGCCCGCGCACAGCACCACGTCGACGTCGGTGTCGCGGACGAACCGGGTGAGCATGGCGGTCTGGTTCATGCCGGCGCCGATCGCGCCCACGACCCCCTCGGAGCGGAGCTTCTCCAGGGCCGGGTAGCCCTCGCGGAAGGCCTGTTCGGCGTGGTCGTCGGGGTCGTGGAGGTAGACGACGTCGACCCGGTCGAGGCCGAGCCGCTCCAGGCTGGCCTCCAGGGTGCGGCGGATGCCGTCGGCGGTGAAGTCCCAGACCCGGCGGAGGGTGTCGGGCACGGCGAAGCCGTTGGCGAGGTCGTCGCCGTCTCCGGGCCCGGGCTCCAGGCGCCGGCCGACCTTGGTGGAGAGCGTGTAGGCCGTACGGTCGTACTCCCGCAGCGCCTCGCCCAGCCGCCGTTCGGACAGGCCGAGGCCGTAGTGCGGGGCGGTGTCGAAGTAGCGGATGCCCTGCTGCCAGGCGGCGCCGACGGTGGCGTGCGCCTGCTCGTCCGGGACCTCGGTGTACAGGTTGCCGATGACGGCGGCGCCGAGGCCCAGGGGGCTGACCCGGACGCCGCTGCGGCCGAGGGCGTTCACCGGCCCGCCGGGCGCAGCCGCAGGCCCTGCATACCGCCGTCGACGGCGAGGGAGGTGCCTGTGGTGGCGCCGGACAGGGGGCTCGCCAGGTAGGCGATGGCGAGGGCCACTTCGGGGGCGGAGACCAGGCGGCCGGTGGGCTGGCGGGCCTCCAGGGCGGCGCGTTCGGCGGCCGGGTCGGCGGCCTTGCCGAGCAGCCGGCCGATCCACGGGGTGTCGACCGTGCCGGGGTTGACGCAGTTGACGCGGACGCCCTCGCGAACGTGGTCGGCGGCCATGGCCAGGGTGAGCGAGTAGACCGCGCCCTTGGTGGCGCTGTACAGGGCGCGCTGGGGCAGCCCTGCGGTGGCGGCGATGGAGCAGGTGTTGACGACGGCCGCGTGCGCGGAGCGGCGCAGGTGCGGGAGGGCGGCGCGCGCGGTGCGGACCATGCCGAGGACGTTGACGTCGAAGACGCGGTGCCATTCGGCGTCGTCGTTGTCCTCGACGGTGCCCTGGGCGCCGATGCCCGCGTTGTTGATCAGCACGTCGAGGCCGCCCAGTGCGTCCACGGCGCTCGCCACGGCCGTCCGCACGGAGGTGTCGTCGGTGACGTCGGCCCGGAAGCCGAGCAGCGGCTTCTCCACGGAGGACGGGTCGAGGTCGAGGACGGCGACCTGGGCGCCGCGCTCGGCGAGGAGTTCGGCGGTGGCCCGCCCGATGCCGGAGGCGCCGCCGGTGACCAGGGCCCTGAGGCCCTCGAAGTCGGTCATGCCGCCTGTCCCTTCTGAGTCTCGGGGTCGGCGGCCCAGAAGGTGCCGCCGGGGTAGGTGTACTCCGCGACGGACTCCGGTCGCAGGGCGGCCGAGAAGCCCGGTGCGGTGGGTGCCGCGTAGTGACCTTCGCGGATCACCACCGGATCGAGGAAGTGGTCGTGCAGATGGTCGACGTACTCGATGACCCGGTCCTCGGTGGTGCCGGAGACCGCCAGGTAGTCGAACATCGAGAGGTGCTGGACGAGTTCGCACAGGCCGACCCCGCCCGCGTGCGGGCAGACCGGGACGCCGAACTTGGCGGCCAGCAGCAGGATGGCGAGGTTCTCGTTGACGCCGCCGACCCGGGCCGCGTCGATCTGGACGACGTCGAGGGCACCGGCCTGGAGCATCTGCTTGAAGACGATCCGGTTCTGGACGTGTTCGCCGGTGGCGACCTTCACCGGGGCGACCGCCCGGCGGATCGCGGCGTGGCCGAGGATGTCGTCGGGGCTGGTGGGCTCCTCGATCCAGTACGGGTCGAACTCGGCGAGGGCCCTGGTCCAGCGGATCGCCTCGTCGACGTCCCAGCGCTGGTTGGCGTCGATGGCCATCCGGATGTCCGGGCCGACGACCGCGCGGGCCACCCGGCAGCGCCGGATGTCGTCCGCCAGGTCGGCGCCGACCTTCAGCTTGATCTGCCGGAAGCCGTCGGCGACCGCCTCGGCGGCCAGCCGGGTGAGCTTCTCGTCGTCGTAGCCGAGCCAGCCCGCGGAGGTGGTGTAGGCGGGGAAGCCGCGCTCCAGGAGGCGGGCCCGGCGCTCCCCGGCGCCCTCGCGGCCCCGGCGCAGGAGGTCGAGGGCCTCCTCGGGGGTGAGGGCGTCGGTGAGGTAGCGGAAGTCGATCTGGCGGACGATCCACTCGGGTTCGGCGTCGGCGAGCAGCTGCCACAGCGGCTTTCCGGCACGGCGGGCGGCGAGGTCCCAGACGGCGTTGATCACCGCGCCGATCGCCATGTGCATCACGCCCTTCTCGGGGCCGAGCCAGCGCAGCTGACTGTCCCCGATCAGGTCCTGG
Source organism: Streptomyces sp. NPDC048288 (assembly GCF_043201555.1). Taxonomy (NCBI): domain Bacteria; kingdom Bacillati; phylum Actinomycetota; class Actinomycetes; order Kitasatosporales; family Streptomycetaceae; genus Streptomyces; species Streptomyces sp. NPDC048288. Next base: position 48,280 of record NZ_JBICZD010000004.1, on the reverse strand, counting down.
AAGAGCGATCCGGGGTCGTCGCAGATCTCGTCGACCGGGCGCCCGAGCACATGGTTCCGCAGCGCGTCGATCGCGGCGACCTGGACGTCGTTGCCCCGCCCGATGGTGAACGTGAACCCGTGCCCCTCGTGCCCGTCGCCCGCGTCGGTGCGCAGCACGACATAGGCCGCCGAGTAGTCGGGGTCCGGGTTCATCGCGTCGGAGCCGTCCAGCTCGCGCGAGGTGGGGAAGCGGATGTCATAGGTGTCGACCGCGGTGACGCGACCAGAGGAACCGGGGCTCGGGGACACGGACTGCCTTTCCGTCGGGGGGAGTTCGGGGCGCGGGGGTTCAGTCCTGCGCCCGTCCCGTGGTGACACGGGCGATCATGAGGGCGACCAGGATGATGCCGCCGTAGATGGCCTGGATCCAGAACGACGGCACCTGCGCCAGGGTGAGCAGGTTCTGTACGACACCCAGGAGGAGTACGCCGGTCAGCGCGCCGAACATGGTGCCCTTGCCGCCGTCCAGGCTGATGCCGCCGATCACCGCCGCCGCGAACACCGTGAAGATCATGTTGTTGCCCTGGTTGGCGCTGATCGCGCCCACGTACCCGGTCTGCATGATCCCGCCGACCGAGGCGAGCACCCCGGCCACCACGAAGACCCCGAGCATCACCCGGTCGACGCGGATGCCGGCGGCGCGGGCCGCGTCGGCGTTGCCGCCGATGGCGTAGAGGGCGCGGCCGACGCGGTGGTACCTGAGGACGAGCCCGGTGACCGCGAAGGCGACCGCGGCCAGCCACACCGACATCGGGACGTTGAGGAAGGTGGTGGTGGCCAGGGTGAAGAAGCTGTCGGGCATCCCGAACAGCGTCTTGCCCTTGGTGGCGCCGACCAGCACACCGCGCAGCACGATCAGCATCGCCAGCGTCACGATGAACGCGTTGAGCTTGAACTTCACGACCAGGATGCCGTTGAAGGCGCCGACGGCCGCGCCGACCACCAGGATCGCCAGCAGGGCGAGGGGCGCCGGGAGCTCCGTGCCCCAGCCGGACTCCGCGGAGGGCAGCACGAGCAGCGCGCCGACGGCGGGCGCGATGCCGACGACCGACTCCAGGGAGAGGTCGAACTTGCCGGTGATCAGCACCAGCGACTCGGCGAGCACCACCATCGCGAGGGCCGCGGAGGCACCGAGGATGGAGATCAGGTTGCGCTCGGTGAGGAACGAGTCGTTGACCACCGCGCCGAGCACCATGAGCAGCAACAGGGCGGGGACGAGGGCGAGTTCACGGGCCCGGCGCAGCAGGACGGTACGGGCCGCGCGCGGGTCCGGGGAGCGTACCGGGGTGAGCGGCGGAGCCTTGGTCTCAGCCATGGTCCACTCCTTCTATGGAGGCGATCAGCTCGTGGTCGTGCCAGCCGGCCGGGTGTTCGGCGACGATCCGGCCGTGGAAGAGGACGAGGACGCGGTCGCAGCGCCGCAGGTCGTCGAGTTCGTCGGAGACGACCAGCACGGCGGTGCCGTCCTCGCGGGCGCTGTCCACCCGGGCCAGCAGGGACTCCTTGGACTTCACGTCCACGCCCGCGGTGGGGTTGACCAGGACGAGCAGCCGGGGGTCGGAGGCCAGGGCGCGGGCCATGACGACCTTCTGCGCGTTGCCGCCGGACAGGTCGGAGACGGGCTGTTCGGGGCCCTCGGCGTGGATGTCGAGGCGTTCGATCAGTCCGGTGGCGAACCCGCGCTTGCGGTCGGTGCCGACGAACCCGTGCCGGCCCAGCCGGTCGAGCACGGTCATGGTGGCGTTGTCGCCGATGCTCATGCCGGGGACCAGGCCCTGGTCGTGCCGGTCGCGGGGCACGAAGCCGACACCGGCCCTCAGCGCGGCCCGTACGTCGCCGAACGGCAGCCGCTGGTCCCGCAGCCGCGCGGTCCCGCCGGTCGGGGTGCGCAGCCCGGCGATGGTCTCGGCGAGTTCGATCTTGCCGCTGCCGCTGGTGCCGGCCAGACCGACGACCTCGCCGCCGCGGACGGTGAGATCGATGCCGTCGTACGCCTCCGACGTGAGCCCGCTGGTGCTGAGGACGACGGGCGCCCCGGCGGGCACCGCGTCCCGCGCCCGCTGCTCCTGCCCGGTCACCGCCTCCCCCGCCATCGCCTCCACCAGGGCGGCCCTGGGCAGGTCGGCGACGGGGGCGGTGGTGATCCAGCGGGCGTCGCGGAGGACGGTGACGGTCTGGCAGACCTCGTAGACCTCCTGGAGGTGGTGCGAGATGAACAGGAAGGTCACGCCCGAGTCCTGCAGCGCCCGCATCCGGCCGAACAGCCGCTCGATCTCCCGGTTGTCGAGCTGCGCGGTCGGTTCGTCGAGGACGATGAACCGGGCGCCGAAGCTCAGCGCCCGGGCGATCTCGACCATCTGCCGGTCCTCGACCTTGAGGTCGGCGGTGCGGGCCTCGGGGTCGACGTGCACGTCCCAGGTGTCGAGCAGCGCGGCGGCCTCCCCGCGCAGCCGCCGCCAGCTGATGAATCCCCGCTGCAGCGGCTGCCGGTTGATGAAGAGGTTCTCGGCGACCGTCAGTTCCGGTACGACGGTCGGCTTCTGGTAGACGCAGGCCACCTTGCGCCGCCAGGCGTCCCGGTCGGCGAGCGCGGGCGCGGGTTCGCCGTCGAAGCGGACCGTGCCCTCGTCCGGGGCCTGCAGGCCGGTGAGGACGTTGACCAGGGTGGACTTGCCGGCGCCGTTGCGGCCGACGAGGGCGTGGGACTCGCCGGGCAGCACGGTGAGCCGGCCGTCGGCGAGGGCGACGGTGGGGCCGTACCGCTTGACGATGTCCCGGGCCTCAACGAGTGGCGTGATCATTTGACCGTGTTGCCCCACAGCTTCGGGTCGTCCACGTTGTCCTTGGTGACCAGGGGCGCCGGCAGCTGGTCCTCCAGGATCCCGCTGGACAGCTTGACGATCGTCGAGTCGTGGTCGGTCGGACCCGGCTTGAAGGTCTTCCCCTCCATCGCCGCCTTGATGTAGTACATGCCGTACTTGGCGTAGGCGTCGGCGGGCTGGGAGACGGTCGCGTCGATCTGGCCCTTGCGGATGGCGTCGAACTCCTGCGGGATGCCGTCGTTGGAGACGATCACTATGTGCCCGCTCTGCCCGGCCGTCTTGAGCATGCCCTTGGACTTCAGGGTCTGCAGGGTCGGGGCGAGGTAGACACCGCCAGCCTGCATGTAGATGCCCTTGATGTCGGGGTTGGCGTTGAGCAGGGTGCCCAGCTGGGAGGCGGCCGTGTCGGACTCCCACTTGGCGGGGATCTCCAGGACCTTGAGCTTCGGGTACTTCTGCTTCACACAGGAGCGGAACGCCTCGGAGCGGTCCCGGCCGTTGACCGAGGCCAGGTCGCCCATGATCTGCACGACCTTGCCGCTGGTGATGTGCGCGCCGAGGTACTCGCAGGCCTTCTCGCCGTAGGCGACGTTGTCGGCGCGTACGACCATGGCGACCTTGCCCTTGTCGGGCGCCACGTCCACGGCGACCACGGGCACGCCCTTGCGCTCGGCCTGGTCGAGGCCGGCCTCGATGGCGGCGCTGTCCAGCGGGGCGACGACCAGCCCCTTCACGCCCTGGTTCAGCTCGTTGTTGATGTCGGTGATCTGCTGCGAGGGGTCGCTGTTGGAGTTGACCGTCTTCAGCGCGTCGACCCCCTCGGACTTCGCCATCTTCGGCACGTAGTCGTTGTACGACTGCCAGAACGGCGAGGTCAGCAGGGGCAGGATCACCCCGACCTTGCCGGTGCCGCCGCCACCGGCGCTGCCGCTGCCGGTGTCCTTGGTGCTGCCGCACGCGGCGAGCATCAGCGAGGCACCGACGGCCAGGGCCGCCGCGCCGGTGATCCGGTACCTGTTCCGCTTCCTCAGTGTTCTGCCGGGCATCTGGCAGCTCCTCATCGAGCGTGTTCGAGCAGATGCCCGCATACTTATCAGACCACTCGGCGCTTTCAACACCCTGCGGACGCGATTTTCCCGTCGAAAGAGCCATAGTGGTCCGACCACCTCGCTGGCTAGACTGCGGCCCACGGCGACAGGAGGAGCGGTGTGGACGAGCGCGGTGTGGACGAGGCGGCCCCGCAGAAGGGCACGGTGACGCAGCGCGCCATCGAGCAGATCAAGGCGATGATCGGGGAGGGCCGCCTGGAGCCGGGCCAGCGGCTGCCGACGGAACGGGATCTCGCCGCCCAGCTGGGCATCTCCCGCAGCTCGATGCGCGAGGCGATCCGCGCGCTGACGGTCCTGGGCGTGCTGGAGGCCCGGCACGGCTCCGGGATCTACGTCACCCAGCTGGAGGCGGGTGACCTGCTGGAGACGTTCGGGGTGGTCGCCGACCTGTCCCGCGGGCCCCGGCTGGTGGAGCTGCTTGAGGTGCGGCGGGTCCTTGAGTCGACGGCGACGGCGCTGGCCGCCGCGCGGATCAGCGCCGATCAGCTGGCCGAGGTGGAGAAGCATCTTGCCGCGATGAACGCGACGGACGATCCCGAGGAGATCCTCGCCCACGATCTCGCGTTCCACCGGGTGATCGCGGGGGCGGCCGGGAACGACACGATGGCCGCGATTCTGGAGGGGCTGTCGTCCCGGACGTTCCGGGCCCGGGTGTGGCGGGGGTACCAGGAGGAGGGGGCGTTCGCGCGGACGCGGCGGGAGCATGCGGCGATCCACCGGGCCCTCGTCGCCCGGGATCCGGAGGCGGCGAGGGCTGCGGCGGCTGCGCATGTGGGTGAGGTGGAGGAGTGGTTGCGCGCACAGCGGATAGGGGGTTAGACCGTTGTGATGTCGGGTGCGGGTGGGTGGGGGCTGAGCGCGCAGTTCCCCGCGCCCCTATGGGGCGCTCATGCTCGACTCAGTCGTAGGGTCACCAACTCGAACGGGCGCAGGCGCAGTTTGACGCTGTTGCCAGAACGCTCCGGCGCATCCGTCAACGCTCGCTCCAAGAGATCCGTCGTCTTTACGTCCGCGACCTCGAAGCCCGCCGTGAGGGTCGCTCGCGCCCTGCCGCCGTGGGCCTCGTGGAAGCGGACCACCACGTCGCCGGTGCCGTCGTCGGCGAGCTTCACGGCCGTGATGACCACGGCCTCGTTGTCCACCGTCACGAGCGGGGGCACGTCCTGCCCGCCCGTCAGTGCGCGCTCCGGCAGGTTGATCCGCCAGCCCTCCCGGACCGCGTCGGCGATGTCGGCGCCCGGGACCAGGGCGTGCCGGAAGCGGTGGATGCCCTGGTCGGTCTCGGGGTCGGGGAAGCGGGGGGCGCGGAGGAGGGAGACGCGGACGGTGGTCGTCGTGGACCGGTCGGTGTCCGTACGGACGCTGCGCGTCACGTCGTGGCCGTAGGTCGAGTCGTTGACGACGGCCACGCCCCAGCCGGGTTCGGCCAGCTGGATGAAGCGGTGGTTGCAGGCCTCGAACTTGGCGGCCTCCCACGAGGTGTTGGTGTGGGTGGGGCGGTGGAAGTGCCCGAACTGGGTCTCGGACGCGTACCGTTCGGCGTGCACGTCCAGCGGGAACGCCAGCTTCAGGAACTTCTCCGTCTCGTGCCAGTCCACCTCCGTGTCGATGAGGAGCCGGCGTTCGCCGGGTGCCAGTGACAGCACCTGGGTGACCCGGGACGAGCCGAAGGACCGTACGATCCGGACGCCCTGGTCGTCGGCGGTGAGCTCGTCGGTGTCCGTGAGGTCGGTGACGGCGTTGCGGTAGAAGGCGTCGACGTCCCAGGCGTCCCACATGTTGGGGAAGTCCGGGTGGAGTTGGAGGAGGTTGGCGGCCGTGCCGGGGGCGACGGTCTCGCGGTCGGCGTCGAGGTCGTAGGCGGAGACGACCAGGCCGCGGGCGTCGATCTCGATGCGCAGGAGGCCGTTGGCGAGGACGTGGCCGCCCTCGGGCCGTTCCGACCGGGTCACGCCGCCGGAGGGCTGGGCGACGGCGGCGCCCGCGGCGGGCACGCCGTTCCTGCCGTGCGGGGCCGAGTTGAAGACCAGGGGCCGGTCCCCCTCCCCCGCCAGGGCCCGCTGGGCCGCGTCGATGATCTCGTTCAGTTCGGCGGCGATCCGCCGGTAGGTCGCCCGGGCCTCGCGGTGCACCCAGGCGATCGACGAGCCGGGCAGGATGTCGTGGAACTGGTGGAGCAGGACCGTCTTCCAGATGCGGTCCAGGTCCTCGTAGGGGTAGGGGAATCCGGTGCGCACGGCGGCGGTGGCCGCCCACAGTTCGGCCTCCCGCAGGAGGTGTTCGCTGCGCCGGTTGCCCTGTTTGGTCTGTGCCTGGCTGGTGAGGGTGGCGCGGTGCAGTTCGAGGTAGAGCTCGCCGACCCAGACGGGCGGGTTCGGGTACTCGGCCTGCGCCTGGTCGAAGAACGCCTCGGGGGTCTCCCAGACGACGGTCGGCGCGCCCTCCAGGTCGCGGACCCGGGCCGCCCTGGCGACCATCTCGCGGGTCGTGCCGCCGCCTCCGTCGCCCCATCCGGTCGGTGCGAGGGAGTGCCGGGCCCGGCCCTTGTCCTTGAAGTTGCGGGCCGCGTGGGCGAGTTCGCTGCCCTTCATCGAGCAGTTGTAGGTGTCGACGGGCGGGAAGTGGGTGAAGATCCGGGTGCCGTCGATGCCCTCCCACTGGAAGGTGTGGTGCGGGAACTTGTTCGTCTGGGACCAGGAGATCTTCTGGGTGAGGAGCCGGGTCGAGCCCGCCGCCCGGATGATCTGGGGCAGTCCGGCGGCGAAGCCGAAGGTGTCGGGCAGCCAGGCCTCGTCGTTCTCGATGCCGAACTCGTCGAGGAAGAACCGCTTGCCGTGCACGAACTGACGGGCCATCGCCTCCGAGCCGGGCATGTTGGTGTCCGACTCCACCCACATCCCGCCGGCCGGCACGAACCGCCCCTCCGCGACCGCCTTCTTCACCCGCGCCCACACCTCGGGCCGGTGCTCCTTCACCCACGCCCACTGCTGGGCCTGGGACATGGCGAACACGAAGTCGGGCTCGTCCTCGATGAGGGCGGTCATGTTGGCGGTGGTGCGGGCGACCTTGCGGACCGTCTCGCGCAGCGGCCACAGCCAGGCCGAGTCGATGTGGGCGTGGCCGACGGCGCTGATCCGGTGGGCGGAGGGCGCGGCGGGCACGGCGAGGACGTCGGCGAGGAGGGAACGGGCGCGGGCCGCCGTACCGCCCACGTCCTGGAGGTCGACGGCGTCCAGGGCGCGTTCGACCGCGCGCAGGATCTCGTAGCGGCGTGCCCCGTCGGCCGGCAGTTCGGCCATCAGTTCGCCGAGCACCTCCAGGTCGATCACCAGGTTCCACACGGTCTCGTCGAAGACGGCCAGGTCCATCCGGGTGAGCGTGTACTGCGGCTCTTGGCCGGCGGTGTCCTTGTCGCCGAGCGGGGTGGGCCGGAAGGGGTGGTAGTCGAGGATGACGGGGTTGGAGGCGGCCTCGATGTGCAGCCGTACCTCCTCGCCGCCCTCGGCCGGGGTGCCGACGCGGACCCACTGGTTGCGTGGGTTGAGGCCCTTCACCGGGGTGCCGTCGGGCCGGTAGACCAGGCCCTCGCACTGGAAGCCGGGCATGTTCTCGTCGAAGCCGAGGTCGAGCAGGGCCTCCACGGTCCGGCCCGCCCACTCCTCGGGGACGGTTCCGGTCACCCGGAACCAGCTGGTGCCCCACGGAGCACCCCACCGGGCGCCCACCGCGATCGGCTCGGGCTCGGCCGCGAGCCCCTCGTCGACCGGCACGGGTTCGCCGGGGGCGTGCCAGACGGCGACGTCGAGCGGCACGGACTCGGGGTACACGGCGGGGCGGATGCGCTCGTCGAGGACGCGCCTCAGGCGGGCTTCGACCAGGCTGCGGTCGTCATGCATGTGGGGTGCTCCGTTTGTTCGTTACCGGTTACCAGGTGTGCGTGACGGTCACGGGGTCCGACGAGGTGTACAGCTCCCCTACCGCGCGCACTTCGAACCGTGCCGTCTCCTCGCCCTGCTCCGGCTGGAGCCCGGTGAGGTAGAAGGCCCGCTGGCCGGTGGCGCCGAGGAAGCGCCGGGAGCCGTCGGGCAGCAGCCGGTGCAGGGTGTAGTGGCGCACCGCGCCGGGGGCCGCGTCCCAGGCGAGGCGCAGGCTACCGCCGTCGGCCGCGGTGATCTGCGCGGCGGCGGGGGCGGACGGCGTACTCACCGCGTCCCGTACGGCGATCCCGCCGAGCCGCCACTGCACGGGTCCGGCGCTCGCCGTGAGGCGGACGCCGAGGGCGTGGACGGTGCCGGAGAGGCCGGTGAGCGGGACGGTCGCGGTCGACCAGCCGCCGTCGCCCGATTCCACCGGCAGATAGGTGTACGGCGGTGCCGCGCCGGCGCCGTCCGGCTCGGCGGTGGCGACGGCGAGTTCGACGTCCACGTCGCCGGCGTCGGTCCGGTACGTCAGCTCGACCACCGTCCCGGCCGAGATCGGCAGCCGGGTCGCGTACAGGTCCAGGACCACGGGCTGGTCCAGGGTGCCGTTCACCAGCACGCTGCTGCCGCCCCGCCAGGCGGCGGAGAAGTCGAGGGTCACCGTCGGCCTGGTACCCGCCGTGCGCAGCGCCCACCGCCGGGACGGCAGCCGGTCCTGCAGCCCGAGGTGGTTCCAGGGCGTGTCCGAGGCGACCTCCCCGTCCTCGTACCAGCGCAGCCCGTGGCCCGTGTTGAAGACGCTGGCGAACGGCACCGCCGACACCGTCGACCGGTCCGCCACCGACACGGCCGGCGCCCGCCAGGGGTCCGTGCTGTCGGGCCGGGCGGGGTCGAGTGACCGTCCGGTCCAGAAGCGGTCGTCGGCGGCGTGGAAGTCGCCGGGGGTGCGGCTCGCGGGGAGGTGGTTGCGGGTCCACTCGGGGCGGTAGAAGCCGATCGAGGTGATGTGCGCCGAGCCGCTGGGCACCATCGCGTCCCAGTTCACGGAGGTGTTGGAGCCGTTGGACTCGACGTCGACACCGGCCCACAACTCGTAGCGAGTGCGGCCGAGTTGGACGGCCTTGGTGCCCGAGGAGGCCAGGGTCGAGGTGCTCCACCGGAAGTCCACGAACATGTCGTCGGCGGCCTGGAAGAAGGCCTGGTTCTGGCTGTTCAGCGCACCCTGCCAGCTGACCGCGCCGTTCACGGTCATCGCGTCGTACCAGGTCACACGTTGTCCCTGGGCGGCCGCGAGCGACTTCAGCTCGGTGACGAAGCCGAGCATGTCGGTGCCGAGGGCGGTGTTGCCGCCGCCGGTCTCGGCGTTCACGAACCAGCCGTCGAAGCCGTAGGCGGCGGCCAGGGCGACGAGTTGAGCCGCGAGGGGAAAGTGCCCGGCGGAGTCCTTCTGGACCAGGTCGCGGGTCCACTGGAGCTGACCGCCGTAGGCGGTGGGCGGCAGGAAGATGTTGCCGAGGACGGGCACGCCGTGCCGGTGGGCGGCGTCGACGATCGGCGCGTTCGGGGCGAGGATCAGCCCCTCGCCGGCCGAGCCGCCCCAGAAGACCAGTTCGTCGAGGTAGGCCCAGTGGGTGAGGGCGTAGTAGTCGGCGGTGGCCGAGCCCTGGGAGGGGTTGCCGGAGGTGGGGCCGAAGGACACCAGCGACTGGACGCGGGCCTGCCCGGAGCGGGCGGTGGTGTTGGCGGGGGTCGGGGTGAAGCGGGCGGCGAGCGGCACGGAGGACGCGTTGAAGGCGAGGTCGGGGTCGCCGGCCGCCGTCCAGGTCTTCAGGCTGCGCCAGGTGATCCCGGTGCCGGGGCTGCCGGACGGGAAGGAGTCCGGGTAGAAGTAGGCGGCGTACGGCGGGGTGGCCGTGGCGGCGGCCTCGGTGGCCTTCGAGGCCGCGGCCGTGGCGGGGGTGGGTAGAAAGGCCGCCGCGGTGGCGGCGATCAGGACGGTGCGTCTGCTGGGGTTCACGAGCGGGTGCCTCCTTGTGGGGTGGGGAGTACCTGGTCGGGAGTGACGACTTCGGTGATGCCGCGCGCGGTGAGATGGTCCCGGTCGGCCGCGCGGGTGTCGAGGACGGTGGTGGGGCGGGCGCCGTCGGCGGCGAGCCGGAACCAGGCGTCGAAGACGGGTCCGCCGGGTGCGCACCGGGAGCGCAGGGCCGGGTCGGCGGGTACGACGAGAGCCGTACGGCGGACCGTCGCCGTGGCGGGCTCGGCCGCCGCGAGGACGTGGGCGATGTCCTTGGGTTTGCGGTCGTTGGTCAACAGGCCCAGACCGTATTCGAGTTCGGGGAAGTCGGCGAGGGCGCGGCTGACGTCGTGGGAGCACCACCAGGTGATGCCCCACAGGTCGGGACAGTCCAGTACGGCGGTGATCGTCGCCTCGGCGAAGGCCGCCGCGTGCTCGGCGGGGATCAGCGGTGCGGGCGCGCCCACCTCCTGGAGCCAGACGGGCCGGTCCGGCCGGTGGGCCCAGGCCTTGCTCAACTCCACCAGGTACGCGCCGTGTTGACCGGTCTGCAAGGCGGTGCGGCCGTGGCGCTGGGCGGTGCCGTTGAACACCCAGGAGTGCACGGCGGTGAGGTCGCCGAGCCGGGCCGAGTGGTCGGGGGTGAAGGGCTGGTCGTCCTGGTACCAGGCGGCGTCGTAGGAGGCGTGCAGATGGAGCTTGTCCGGGGCGCCCTCGGCGCAGGCGGCGAGCAGCCGTACCAGCCAACGCTCCGCCTCCTGCTCGGTGATCCGGTCCGGATCCGGATGCGGGCCGGCGGCGAACTGGTTGACCTCGTTGCCGACGGTCATCCCGATGAAGTTGGGCCGGTCCGCGAGGGCGGCGGCGAGGGTGCGCAGATAGTCGGCCTCCGCGTCGACCGCGTCCGGGTCGGTGAAGAGGTTGCGCCGGTGCCAGGTGCGGGTCCATGCGGGCAGGAAGTCGAAGCTGCTCAGGTGGCCCTGCAGGCCGTCGACGTTGACGTCCAGGCCGCGTTCGGCGGCCGCGTCGGCGAGGGCGAGGAGCTGTTCGACGGCGCGCGGGCGGATCAGGGTGCGGTTGGGCTGGAAGTAGGGCCACAGCGGGAAGACCCTGATGTGGTCCAGGCCGAGCGCGGCGATCGAGTCGAGGTCGGCGCGGACCGAGTCCAGGTCGAAGTCGAGCCAGTGGTGGAACCACCCTTCGCTGGGGGTGTAGTTGACGCCGAAGCGCGGCAGGGCAGGAGGCATGTGCGGTCTCCTTGCGGGAACGGGGGTTCAGCCCTTGACGGCGCCTTCGCCGACCCCGCGGAAGAAGTACCGCTGGAGGCAGGCGAACAGGGCGATCAGCGGGGCCACGGCGATCACGGTGCCGGCGGCGACCAGCCGTTCGTCGTTGGCGAAGGTGCCGTGCAGGTAGTTGAGGCCGATGGTGAGGGTGAACTTGGAGGGATCGCTGAGCACGATGAGCGGCCACAGGAAGTCGTCCCAGGCACCCATGAAGGCGAAGATCGCGACGACCGCGACGGTGCCCTTGACGGCCGGCAGCGCGATCCGCAGGAACCGCTGCCAGACGTTGGCGCCGTCGACGTAGGCCGCCTCCTCGATCTCGTAGGGCAGGTTGAGGAAGGCGTTGCGCATCAGCAGCACGTTCATGGCGCCGACCGAGCCGGGCAGCACGACGCCGATCAGGGTGTTGTTGAGGCCGAGTTCGCGCATGGTGGTGAACTGGGCGATGATGATGCCCTCCACCGGCACGAGCATCGCGAGGATGAAGACCAGGGTGGTGATCCGGCGGCCCCGGTAGCGCAGCCGGGCCAGGGCGTAGCCGGCGAGTGCCGAGCCGACGCAGTTGGTGACGACGCTCGCGCTCGCGACCTTCAGCGAGTTGAGCACGTAGTCCCAGACGGGGATGGTGTCGGCGACCCGCTGGTAGTTGTGCAGGGTGGGATGCTCGGGCAGGAAGCTGGGCGGCGAGCTGAAGATGTCCTCGGTCGGGCCCTTGAGCGAGGTGGACAGCTGCCACAGGAACGGGCCGACGGTGACCGCGAGGACGAGCAGGAGCAGCGCGTACCGCAGGACCAGTTCGCCGACCCGGACGCGGCGGCCGTGCTCGTCGGTCACGCTCATGGGCGCTCCCTGCGGTCCGCGCGGAGCACGAGGAGCATCAGGGTCACCGTCACCACGAAGACGACGACGGAGAGCGCCGAGGCGTAGCCGACCCGGCCGGTGAGTCCGGTGCCGGTGCGCTGGACGAGCATCACGAGGGTGGTGTCCTCGCCGGCCGGGCCGCCGGTCGGGCCCGCCATCAGGTACACCTCGGAGAACACCTTGAAGGCGGCGACCGAGGAGAGCGCGGCGACCAGGACCATCGTGGAGCGTACGGCGGGCACGGTGACGGCGAGGAAGCGGCGCACCGCTCCGGCGCCGTCCACGGCGGCCGCCTCGTGCAGTTCGCGCGGGACGTTGGCGAGCGCCGCCAGATAGATGATCATGTAGTAGCCGAGGCCCTTCCAGACGGTGACCGCCATCGCGCTCAGCAGGAGCAGCCACTGGTCGCTGAGGAACCCGATCCGGCCGATCCCGACGGTCTCCAGCAGGGAGTTGACCAGCCCGCGTTCGTCGAGCAGCCAGACCCAGATGAGCCCGACCACGACGATCGAGGCGACGACCGGGGTGTAGAACGCCGACCGGAAGAAGGCGATGCCGGGGATGTTCTTCTGCACCAGCAGGGCGAGCAGCAGCGGCAGCACGACGAGGGCGGGCACCACCCCGAGGACGTACAGGGTGCTGTTGCGCAGTCCGGTCCAGAACATGTCGTCGTGGATCAGTTCGCGGAAGTTGGCGAGACCGACGAACTCGCCCGGGATCAGGGTGCGGCGGTCGGTGAAGGAGTTCACGACCGTCGAGACGAACGGATAGAGCACGAAGGCGCCGACGACCAGCAGCCCGGGGGCGGCGAACAACCAGGGACTGGTGGGCAGTTGACGCCGCACCCGCGAGACACCGGCCATCCGGGTCACCCCTGCTGCTGAAGCAGGGTGTCGCAGGCCTTGACAGCGTTGTCGAGGGCCGCCTTGGGACTCTCCTTGCCCTGCAGGGCCTTGGCGACCTCGTTGCGCAGCGCGGTCTTCATCTGGTCGCTGAACAGCACCGGCGTGTAGTTGACCGCGTTCTTCAGGGACTTGGCGGCGGCGATCCGCACCCGGGTCTCATCGGTGCCGTCCTCCTTGGTGAAGTACGGGTCGTCGAGGGAGCCTGCGGTGCTGGGGAAGATGGCGACCTGCTTGGCGAAGGACATCTGGTTCCGCGCGTCGGTCACGAAGTGCGCGAAGGCGACGGCGGCCGGGGTGTGCTCGGTCTTCGTGTTGACCATCACGCCCATCACGTACATGTTGACGTGCCCGGTGCTGGTGATCTGGTCGGTGATGCCGATGTTCTTGTACAGGGTCGGCGCCTGCTTCTTGAAGTTGTCCAGGTCCAGGGCGCTGCCGGGGTTCATGGCGACGGCCCCGGTGAGGAACTTCTTGCCGGAGGACTCCGGGGTCGCGGTCAGCGCCTGCGGGTCGAGCGCCTTGGCGTCGTACAACTCCTTGTACTTGGTGAGGAGTTCGACGCCCTTGGTGTCGTTGAAGGCGAACCCGGTCCCCGCCTTGTCCATCAGCTCCACGCCGTAGCGCCCGAAGTCCTCGATCGTCGGCACGTTGGCGAGGGTGGCGACCTTGCCGTCGCTCTGCCGCGCCATCTTCAGCGCGTCGGCGAACAGGTCGTCGTACGTCTTCGGCGGCTGCTCGGGGTCGAGGCCGGCCTGCTCGAACAGGGACTTGTTGTAGAAGAGCGGCCCGGTGTTCAGGTACCAGGGGAAGGCGTACGTCCCGGTCGTCCCCGGTATCCGATGGCTGGCCCAGGCCCCGTCCAGGTACTCGGCCTTGTACTTGGCCGCGGCCTTGTCGAGGTCGAGGGCGAGGCCCGCCTTGGCGAGCGGGGCGACCAGGTCCGGGGAGACGTTGACGACGTCGGGGAGGGTGCCCCCGGCCGCGTCGGCGCTGATCTTGTCGGCGTAGCCCTCGGCCGGCTGGTCGATCCACTTGACGTGGGTGTCGGGGTACTTCTTCTCGAAGTCCGCGATGACGCCCTCGAAGTACGACTTGAAGTTCGCGCGCAGATTCCAGGTCTGGAAGGTGATGTCGCCCTCGACCTTGCCCGAGGCGTCGGAGGATCCGCCGCCGTCCTCCCCGGAACCGCAGGCACTCAGCGGCAGGGCGAGGACGGCGGCAGCGGCGAGGGCGAAGGCTCTGCGGGAGATGCGCATGGTCCGTTGCTCCTTTGCGGCGGGGTCGGCTTTGCGGCGGCGGCCTGAGGTGCCGCGCCAGACCTTGCACGCCGTTTCCGCACCGCGTCAATGGATTCGGCACGGCTAAAGTCATTAGTGACTCAAAATCCCTGCTCAGAAAGGTGCTTGCAGCACATTGCGGCCGATCACTAATACGCTTTAGGATGGTACCACTCAAGCGCATTAGCGGTTCGCGGTCCCGACCGAATGAGGAAGTGAGTTGGCGGAGAAACGCACCCCCGCGCGCCGGCCGACGATGAAGGACATCGCGCGCCGGGCCGGAGTCTCCGAGAGCGCGGTCTCCTTCGCGCTCAACGGCCGCCCCGGGGTCTCCGAGACCACCCGGGCCCGGGTCCACCGGGTGGCCGAGCAGCTCGGCTGGCGGCCCAGCACGGCCGCCCGCGCCCTGTCCGGCGAGGGCGCGGCCACCGTCGGCTTCGTCCTCGCCCGCCCCGCCCACTCCCTGGGCGTGGACTCCTTCTTCCTCCAACTGGTCTCCGGCATCCAGGAGGTGCTCGCCGAACGCCATCTGGGCCTGCTCTTCCAGATGGCGGAGGACGTGGCCGACGAGTGCGCGGTCTACCGCCGCTGGTGGGCCGAGCACCGGGTCGACGGCATCCTGGTGGTGGACCCCCGCGCCGACGACCCCCGCCCCGACCTCCTCGACGAACTGGGCCTGCCCGCCGTGGTGATCGGCGGTGCCCCCGACGAACGCCATCCCGGACTGTCCACGGTCTGGGCCGACGACGCGGCCGCGATGGCCTCCGTGGTCGACGAGCTGACCGCGCTCGGCCATCGCCGGATCGTGCACATCGCGGGCCTGCCCGGCCTCGCCCACACCCAGCGCCGGATCCGCACCCTGCGCACCGAGGCGGAGGGCCGGGGCCTGTCCGAGGTCCGCTCGGTCACCACCGACTACTCCGACGCCGAAGGCGCCGCCGTCACCCGCCGCGTCCTGCGCACCACCCCGCCCCCGACCGCCCTCATCTACGACAACGACGTGATGGCGGTCGCCGGCGTCGCCGCGGCGGCCGAACTCGGCTACTCCGTCCCCGACGACATCTCCGTCGTCTCCTGGGAGGACTCCGCCCTCTGCCGCATGGTCAAGCCCTGGCTCTCCGCGCTCTCCCGCGACAGCGCCGAGTTCGGCCGCACGGCCGCCCGCGAACTGACGTCCCTGCTGGACGGGGGTGCGGCGCGGGCGGTGCGGGTGCCGGTGCCCCGCCTCGCGCTCCGGGGCAGCACGGCACCCGCCACCCGCTCCTAGACCGACGACCGGTACAGCCCGAACTCCGCGATCCGCACCCCCGCCCGCGCCGCCGTGACCCGTACCCGCCAGCGCCGTGCGCGGACCGGCCGCGTCAGCCGCAGGATCCGGCTCGCGCCGACCGTGCCGGCGGTGGCCACAGGGGACCACGCGCCCGCCGTGTACGCCTCGACCACGACGCTCTCCACCTGCTGCCCGAACCGGATGTCCTCGGCCAGCCGGATGCGGTCCACCTCCTGCTCGCGGCCGAGGTCCACGGTCACCCCGCCCGGTGTCACGGAGCGCCGCGTGCCCCGCGCGAGATCCTCGGGCAGTTCCCGGTCCACCCGCTCCCGGAACTCACGGAGCCGGACGACGTCCGTGGCGTGCAGCAGGCCGTCGGTGTCCGGGGGGACGTTGAGCAGGAGGACGGCGTTGCGGCCGACCGAGCCGAAGTAGATCTCGGTCAGGTCGTCGACGGATTTGGGTTGCTGGTCGGCGTGGTAGAACCAGCCGTCGCGGATCGACACATCGCACTCGGCCGGCCACCACTGCAGGTAGTCGGTCTTCGGCTGGGCGGTGACCAGGGCCGCCCTGCTGCCCTCGTCGGCGGTGTCGTAGGAGAGTGCCCAGTCCGTACGGCCGTACTGGTTCTCCTTGACCGGGAGGACGCTCCACTCGTCCTCACGGGCGAGGCCGCCCTCGTTGCCGACCCAGCGGACGTCGGGCCCGGTGACGGCGATGGACGCGTCGGGGGCGAGGGTGCGCACCAGGGAGTACCAGCTGTCCCAGTCGTAGTTCTCCACCTTGTCCGGCGGGATGTGGCCCTGGGCGCCGTCGAACCAGACCTCGTCGACCGGGCCGTACTCGGTGAGCACCTCGTAGAGGGTGTTGAGCATGTGGGCGCCGTAGTCGGTGGCGTCGAGGGTGAGGAACCGGTCGGGGGTCCGGTCGTCGCCGTCGACCAGGGTCGGGACGGTGTGCGTGCCGCGCGCGCTGCCGTTGGCGTACACGCCGTGCAGGTACTGGTTCTCGTCGGCCGGGGAGAGGTAGACGCCGACCTTCAGGCCGTAGCGGCGCATGGAGTCCGCGAAGGAGCGGAGGACGTCGCCGTGGCCGTCCCGCCAACTGCTCGATCCCACGGTGTGGTTGGTGTAGCGGGAGGGGTAGAGGACGAAGCCGTCGTGGTGCTTGACGGTGAGGATGGCGAGGCGGAAGCCGCCGTCGCGCAGGGCCCGGGCCCACTGGTCGGTGTCGAGGCCGGTCGGCTGGAAGACGTTCGGGTCCTCGTCGCCGGTGCCCCACTCCAGGCCGGTGAACGTGTTCACGCCGAAGTGCAGGAAGGCGGTGCGTTCCAGTGCCTGCCAGGCGGTCTGCCGTGCGGTGGGGCGGACTTGGGAGGCCTTGCGGACCAGGTCGGCCGGGGTGTCGTCGGGGGTGACGGGGATACGGGAGAGGTCGGGGTCCGCGGCGGTGGCCGGGAGGGCCGGGAGGCCTGCCGTCACCGCGAGGGTGGCTGCCGAGGCGACGAAGACGCGCCTTGAGAGATCCATGGGGGGGTGCTCCTCGGGTCAGGAGAGGTGCCAGAGGGCGGGGGTGCGCTGGTCCGGCGGGTACTGGACCGGTCGGCCGTCGTCGGTCACGGACAGCGCCATGCGGGTGATCGCGTTGATCAGGTGGTAGCCGTCGGCCGCGGGCTCCAACTCCCAGCGCTGCAGGGTGTTCGTGCTGTCGCAGGGCGCCCAGGTCGCCTCGACGCCGGGCTGCAGCGGGACGTTGAGCGTGAGCCTGCCCCCGCTCATCTCCAGGCAGCCGCCGGCTCCGCGCAGGGTCGCGTAGCCGTCCGCCGTGCGCAGCACGGACAGGGTGTACGACAGCCCGTCCGCGCGGAAGGTGTACGTCCCGTCGGCCACCGGTACCGTCGTCAGGTCCCGCCACCCCGGTGCGTGTCCGACGGCCGTACCGCGCGCGGTGAACTCGGCGTAGGTGGCGTCCGGATGCGGGTCGCCCCAGGTGGCCTGGGCGATGTGGCGCAGGGCGGGCCGGAGTTCGGTGGCCACCTCGTTCTCGGTCTCACCGCGGCCGTTGTCGGGCCAGAGGCTGATCTTCGCGCCGGTGACGCCGGCGGCGGAGGTGAGTTTCTCGCCCTCGAAGGAGCGGGGGTCCCAACTCTGGTCGTAGAGCGCCTCGGTGTCGCTGTGGAAGCCGCCGCGGACGAGATAGAGGGAGTACGACGCGTTCATCACGGCGTAGCCCTGGGCGATGAGCGCGCTCGGTTTCACGGCCACGTCCAGCCAGTGCTCCACGGTCGTCCCGGCCGCCACCGGGACCGTGTTGGCTCCGGTGAGGCCGTCGTTCCAGATGCGCAGCTGCCTGCCCTGGCTCGCCGCGTAGGCCTGCACGCGGTTGACGAAGTCGACGTACGCGTCCTGCGGGGTGGCGCCGGGGCCGTACTTGTCCCGCGCGTACCGCAGCATCTGCGGGTACTTGGCGTAGTCCGAGCCGAGCATGTACTCGTCGGCGCCCATGTGCCAGGACGTCGCGGTGAAGACCTGGGCGTACTCGTCCATGAGGCTGGTGTAGTAGTCGAAGGCCTCCGGCCGGGTGACGTCGAGCCGGGCGGGCTGCTTCACGCCGTCGGAGTCCGTCAGTTGCAGGTCGGGGCGGTTCTCGATCCACGGGTCCATGTGGCCCGGGGAGTTGATCTCGGGGATGATCTCGACGTGGTAGCGGTCGCCGAGGGCGACCAGCCGTCGTATCTCGTCCTTGGTGTAGTAGCCCCAGGTGTTCGCCTCGGGATGGGCGTCGCTCTTCACCTTCAGCTCCAGGAGCAGCTGGTTGAGCTTGTGGTACGCCATCTCGCGGACCAGGTTCTCCAGCCAGGGCAGGGAGACGTGGATGTAGCAGGCGCAGACGCCGACGCCCCGTTCGCGGTAGCGCGGTACGTCGACCGTGTGTCCGGCCGGGATCCGGTCGCCCTGGGCGAGGAGCTGGAGGAGGGTGCGGGTGCCGTAGAAGGCACCGGTCCCGGTCGCGCCGGTGAGGGACAGTGTGCGGCCGGAGCGGAGTTCGTAGCCCTCGGCGCCCAGCGTGGGCCCGGCGGAGGGGCGGACGTCGATCACGATGTCGCCGGGGCGGGCGGCGCCCGTGACGACCGGGACCGCCCCGTGTCCGGCCGTGCGGAGATCGTCGGCGAGGGTGTCGGCGACTCTGCGGCCGGCGGCGCCGGAGGTGACCAGCCGGGTCCCGGAGCCGAACGTGTAACTCCCCTGCTCCGGGGTCCAGTCGGTCAGCGCGGGCACGGTGACCGGGGTCTGCTGTCGCTCCTGCGCGACCGCCGGGACCGGGGTCGTCAGCAGGGTCAGCGCCGCCGCGAGCCCGAACAGCCGCAGCAGTCTCCTCCTCAGCTCACCCATGCCATTCCACCTTGAACACCCAGACGTGCCGGCCTGCCCGCCGGGCCGCCTCGGGTACGTCGACGACCAGGGCTCCGTCGCGGACGGTCCAGGTCAGCGGCCGGTCGTGGCCGAGCATGGTCACCTTGTCGCCACTGCGGACCGGCACCGGTGCCTCGACGGTGAGCCGGGCGCCCGGCCGGGTCAGGGAGTGGATGTAGAACGCCTCGTTCGTGCGGACCGTGAACCGCAGGTCCTCGCCGAGTGCGGCCATGCGCGACCAGTACGTCGTGCCGTAGATCGCCTCGCCGTTGACCGCGAGCCAGGCGCCGGTCTCGCGCAGCCGGGTCTGCATGATCTCCGGGATGGTGCCGTCGGCGCGCGGGCCGATGTCCAGCAGGAAGTTGCCGTTCTTGGAGACGATGTCGACCAGGCTGTGCACGACCTCCTCGGCGGTCATGTAGGCGTCGTCCGGGGTCGCGCCGTTGTAGCCGTAGCTGCGGGGGTCCAGGCCGCGGCTGGCCTCCCACTTGGCGACGACCGTGTCCGCGTACGTCGTGTACTCGGGGGTCGTGTAGTCGTGGAAGCCGATGCCCGAACGGTCGTTGACGGTCACGTCCACCGGGCGGGCGCGGTTCTTGGCGTGGTTGAAGTACTCGGCGAGGACGTCGACGCTGTCGTTCGCGCCGCCGATGTCGCACCAGATGATCTCCGGGTCGTAGCCGTGGATCAGTTCGAGCAGCTGCGGGGCCTGGAGGTCCTTCACGTAGTCCTTGCCCGCCGTGTACCCGGTGTACGGCAGCGGCTCCAGCGTGTACGGGTTGCGCGGGGCGTGGCCCATCCAGGGGTTGTCGGGGTTGAACCACTCGGGCATGGAGAAGTAGAGGCCGGGGTGGAGTTCGGGCGTGTGGCGGCGGGACGCGGCGAACAGCTCCTTGACCAGGTCCCGTCGGGGGCCCAGTTTCACGGCGTTGCGGTCGGAGACCTTGGTGTCCCACAGGGCGAAGCCCTCGTGGTGCTTGGACGTCAGCACGTGGTACTGGGCGCCGGCGTCCCGGAACAGCTCCACCCAGGCGCGCGGGTCGAACTTCTCGGCGGTGAACCGGGGGATGAAGTCGTCGTAGGCGAAGTCCTCGCCGTAGGTGTTCCGGTGGTAGGTGTAGGTGGGGTTGTTCGGGTCCTGCATCTGGTCCCAGTACCACTCGGCGTACTGCACCCCGACCGGCGCCCAGGCGGGCACCGAGTAGACGCCCCAGTGGATGAAGATGCCGAACTTGGCGTCGTTGAACCAGTACGGCGCCCGGTGGCCGGCCAACGAGGTCTCGGTGGGCCGGTAGTCGGCGGTGCCGAGCGTCAACGTGCGCCGGGCCGAGGTGACTTGGCTGCCGCGGCCGTGGACGCCGACCGTGCCGTCCTGCTCGGTGCCGGGCGCGGTGCCGGTGCGGTTGCGGATGCCGACGTGCACGCGGGCCTGTTCGCCGGGGTCGAGGCGGCGGACGCGGGCGGGCTCGACGGTGCGGGCGCCGGGGACGTCCACCCGGACGGACACCGCGTCGCCAGCCAGGATCGGCACGGTGCCCGCGTTGACGACGGTGGCCTCCACGCTCTGGGCGCCGGTGGCGGCCAGCAGGGAGCTGGTGGAGCGGGCGTCGCGCAGGACCAACGCCCTGCCCTGCGCGACGGGTTGGAGGGAGAGCGCGAAGACGTGCAGGGCGGTCCTGCCGGCCTCGGCCGGTTCGGTGACCGGCAGGGTCAGGGCGACCGCCTCGCGCCCCGGGTCGGTCCACACCTCCGAGGTGCCGATCCCGACGCCGTGCTCGTCCTTGGAGCCGTCCGGCCGGTAGCGGTACGGCGCCGCCAGCGGGCCGCCCACCGCGTACCAGTCGCCGCCGCTCAGACCCGCGGTGGTGGTCGTGCCGTCGGCGTAGTGGACGGTGGCCGTGCCGGAGGCGTTGCCGTAGCTGCCGGCGGTCAGGAAGACGGCCGAGAGGTAGTGGCCCGGCGGGAGATCGATGCGCTGGCCCCGCGCGACAACGTTGTTCCTGGCGCCCGCGGTCGCGGCGGGGAAGTCGAAGGGGATGCCGTCGACCTCGACCCGGCCGGCCGGGAGTTCCTCGCCGGGGAACGTGTAGCCGGAGCCGTCGAAGTCACCGCCCCGGGCGGCGGCGGTGTCGATGCCGTCGTTGTCGTAGAGGGAGTCGAGCGGGACGGGGACCGGGTCGGGGACGGGAACCCAGGAGGCTGCGGCCGCTCCGTCCGCTCCCCCGCCGCTCCTCGCGCCGGCCGGTTCGGCGGCCCGCGCCTCGGCCGTCGCGGAGAGGGAGAGGGCGCTCGCCGCGGCGGCACCGGCCGCGACCCCGAGGACCTGGCGTCTTGGAACAGGAGACATGCTCATGCGCGGCTCCATTCATCGGATGTCTGATGATTGAGCGGGCTCAGAGGCCTGTCAATGGGGCGTACATGTGCGGGAGTTGAGTCAGTGATCGGATGATCTGCGAAGAAAGTACGCGGCCCGAGTTCCGCCCGGCACCACGTCCGACCTCGGCCCTAGCGGTTCCCGCTCTCGACGCCGGGCCGGTAACGGGGCAGAGTGCCCTTTCATACCGACTAGTAGGCCTCTTTCCGTACCCCTAGGAGCACCCGTGACCAGCTGGACCGGCCGGACCGCCGCCGAGATCGCCGCCGCCGTCCGCGAGAAGCGGGTCACCCCCCGGGAGGTGGTGGCCGGGCATCTGGAGCGGATCGCCCGGCTGGACGGGCGGATCGGCGCGTTCCGGAAGGTCCGGGCCGACGCGGCGCTGGCGGAGGCGGACGAGGTCGCGGCGCGCGCCGATCTCGCCGAACTCCCCCTTGCCGGTGTGCCGTTGGCCGTCAAGGACAACCTGGCGGTGCGCGGCGAGGCGCACCGGGACGGTTCCGCCGCCACGCCGGACACCCCGGCCGACGCCGACCATGTCACCGTGGCCCGGCTGCGGGCGGCGGGCGCGGTGGTCGTCGGGCTGACGAACGTGCCCGAACTGTGCGTCTTCGGCACCACCGAGGGCGTGCACGGCACCGCGCGCAACCCGTGGGACACCACGCGCAACGCCGGTGGCTCCTCGGGCGGCAGCGCCGCCGCGGTCGCCGCCGGGATGGTGCCGATCGCGCTGGGCAACGACGGCATGGGCTCGCTGCGCATCCCGGCGGCCAACTGCGGCCTGGTCACGATCAAGCCGGGGTTCGGGGTGGTCCCGGCCGGGATCGGCAACGGCGACTGGTTCGGCATGTCGGAGAACGGGCCGCTCGCGACCACCGTCGAGGACGCCCGGCTGATGCTCTCGGTCCTGGCGGAGAACGGGTTCGAGAGCGCGGAGCAGCGTCCGTCGTACAAGATCGCCGTCTCGGTGCGCAGCCCGCTGGCCGGGGTGAGCGTGACCAAGCCGTATACGAACGCGGTACGCGAGGCGGCCGGTCTGCTGGCCGGCACCGGGCACCGGCCACGGCCCGCCGAGCCGCCGTATCCGATGTCGCTGAGCATCACCTCGCTGCGGCACTGGACCGCGGGGACGGCGGTGGACGCGGCGGCGCTGGATCCGGCGCTGCTGACCCGGAGGACCCGGGTGCACGCGGCCCTCGGACGCCGTTTCCTCGGCGGCGTGCGGGGCGGCGACTCGCGTGAGCGGCTGCGGGCCCGGCTCACCCCGTTCTTCGCGGAGCACGATGTCGTGCTCGCCCCGGCCCTGGCCCGCCGCTCCCCCAAGGCGGGCCCCTGGCACGAGCGCGGCTGGCTGCGCAACGTGCTGGTCAACACCAACTACTCGCCGCTGACCCCGCCCTGGAACCTCACCGGCTGGCCGGCGATGTCGGTGCCGTTCGGCACGCTGCCCTCGGGCGCCCCCTGCGCCGTACAGCTGGTGGGGCGGCCGGGTTCCGAGGCCGTGCTGCTGGAGGTGGCCGGGCAGCTGGAGACGCTGCGGCCGTGGCAGCGGACGGCGCCGCTCGACTGAGCCTCGCCGGCCGACGCGCCTCACAGGGCGCGGTACATGATGTGCAGGCCGACCGGCCCGTGCCGGGGGTGGTCGAAGGCCCGCGGGACCGTGCCGAGGATCGTGAAGCCGAGGGAGGTCCACAGGGCCACGGCGGGGTTGGTCTCGACGACGGCGTTGAAGACCATCGCCCGGTAGCCGTGCGCCCGGGCCTCGGCGAGGACGTGCTCGGCGAGCGCGCGCCCGATGCCCTGGCCGCCCCGGTCCGGATCGACCATGAAGCCGGCGTTGGCGACACCGGCGGCGGGACCCCCGTAGTTGGGGGTGAGATAGGCGGAGCCGACGACGGCGCCGGTGGGGTCCGCGGCGACGTAGACACGTTTCGCCGGGCTCATCCACAGGGCGCGGGCCGCTTCCTCCGAGGTGTCGGGGTCCCATCCGTACGTCTCGGCGGCGGCGACGATCCGGTGCCAGAAGGGCCAGATCTGCGGCCAGTCGGCCGCGGTGGCTTCTCTGATCAGCATGGGCGTGAGTCTCGCACGCCCATGCGCGTCGGCGATCGCGACGGAACTGACCGGCTGGTCAGTCCACGCTGGGCAGGATGTGGGGCTCGGCGAGGTCCTCCTCGTAACCCGCGAGGCGGATCGGGGCGGACCGGGCCCACACGTCGAGGCTGCCGAGCTGTCCGGGCCTGCTGCCGGCGCGCTCCGTGCGTTCCTTGGGGCGCTGCTCGCGATTCGTCTTCTCCGGTGTCACCGCGCACTCCTTATGTGTCGGTCACCCTCGGGGCGTACCGGACGGTCTGCGTACCGGTGCCGGGCGCCCGCGCGGGTCTGGATGGAAGGCCAGTTCGGACGCGGTGGCGCCGGTAACTCAGAAGAGAGCAGGCCGTTGTCTACCGGCTTGTCCCGGGACGGACCGTGGGTGTGGGTGGGACCCCGTACTGCTGTCCGTCCCCCCTAGGTTAACCAAATGAGCGCAGGTCCGCTCGATAGGGAGTGCAAACAAGCTGTAACTATCGCGAGTCGCTCCGCACTTCGGCGGACCGGAAATGCACCTGTTCGTAACATCATGCCCCGTTTGTGGTCCACCCGCTCGGCCTAACCGAACGAACACATCTTCGAAATAACGAGCCCCCGCTCCCTTCACAGGCTGTGCAGTTCAGGTTGCGTTGGCCGGGTCGAAAACTCGACATGATCCGATGGCGCAGGACAACGGCTGTCTCGCGGAAGGACTGACGCATGGAGCTGCGCAGCGTCGAGGAGCTGATGGATCTGCTGTACGCCTGCCGGCACCAGCGCGCCCTGCGCACCGCGGCCCTGCTGCGCCGCGGCCGCCCCGCCGACAAGGAACTCCAGGTGGCGGGCCTGGTGCACGGCATCGAGGAACTGCTGGGCCCCGCCGACGGCGCCGCGCACGCCGTACGGCACCTGCTCGGGGAGCGCGTCTACCACCTGGTCCGCGGCGACGGCGTCCCCGCCGACGACGACGTCCTGCGGCTGCGCCAGGCCGACGAGGAGAGCCGCACCGCGGGCTTCGACGCGGGCGTCCTGGAGGACTGGCGGACCGTGCTCGAACTGGTCGCGGCCCGCAACTCCCGCCTCGGGGCTGTCGACTGACGGTCCGTCATGAGACGGTACGGCGATGACGTCGTCGTACGGGCTCAGGGGCAGGGCGGCCGTCGTCACCGGCGGCACGCGCGGGATCGGGCGGGCGGTCGCCGAGGCGCTGGCGGCGGCCGGGGCACTGGTGTGCGTGAGCGCGCGGGACGCCGGCGAGGTGCGGCGTACGGCCGCGGAGCTGGGCGGCATCGGCCTGGCCGGCAGTGTGGCGGAGCCGGAGCACGCCCGGGAGCTGACCCGGCTGGCGCTCGACCGGTTCGGGCGGCTGGACATCCTCGTCAACAACGCCGCGACGAACCGCCCGTACGGACCGCTCATGGACGCCGACCTCGGGATGTGGCGGGAGGCGTTCACCGTCAACGTCGAGGCGCCGTTGCGGCTGACGCAGTGCGCGTGGCGGGGCTGGATGCGGGAACACGGCGGCTCGGTGGTCAACATCTGCACGGAGGGCGCGGCCCATGTCGGCCCCGACGTCGGCGCGTACGGCACCAGCAAGGCCGCGCTGCTGCATCTGACCCAGCAGCTGGCGGGGGAACTGGCGCCCCGGGTGCGGGTGAACTCGGTGTCGCCGGGGCTGGTGCGCACGGAGATGGCGCGGTTCATGTGGGAGCCGCGGGAGGCGGAGATCGCCCGGGGGCTGCCGATGGGGCGGATCGGTGAGCCCGGGGACGTGGCGGGTGCCGTGCTGTGGCTGGCGTCGGACGCCGCGGCGTGGGTGACCGGAGCCGACCTGGTGGTCGACGGCGGCACCCGGGTGAGAGCGGCGCACACGGCGCGGTAGCGACCGGCTGTGCCCGAGATCGAGTCGGCGACGCGGCTGCCCCCGACGGGCGACGGGCCCCTGGGTGGACCCGTATGGGATCGAACCACGAAGTACGCGTGACCTGCGCACCGGGCACACCGGCGCCTGTCTGAACAGTAGGGCGCCGGTGCCGGAGGCCGCCAACGATTAAGCGGGGGTCACCACTTGCCCGGCGCGTAGTCCTTCAGGAAGACGCCGTACACGTCCTCGCCGTCCTCGCCGCGCACGATCGGGTCGTAGACCCTGGCCGCGCCGTCGATCAGGTCCAGGGGCGCGTGGAAGCCCTCCTCGGCGAGCCGCAGCTTGTCGAAGTGCGGGCGCTCGTCGGTGATCCAGCCGGTGTCGACGGAGGTCATGAGGATCCCGTCGGACTCGAACATCTCCACCGCGCTGGTCCGGGTGACCATGTTCATGGCCGCCTTCGCCGCATTGGTGTTGGGGTGCCCGGCGCCCTTGTAGCCGCGGCCGAAGACACCCTCCATCGCCGAGACGTTCACGACGTACGACCGGCCGCGCGCCGCCCTCTTCGCGGCCGCCGCCATGGCCGGGCGCAGCGCGCTGATCAGGATGAACGGCGAGGTGTAGTTGCAGAGCTGGGTCTCCAGGAGCTCCACCGGGGAGATCTGGTCGATGGTCTGCACCCAGGTGTTGCTGTCGACGACGTCGGGGACGAGTCCGCCCGCGTCGATGGCGGTGCCGTCGAGGTGCCGGGCGACGCTGGCGTTGCCGGCGACGAGCGCGAGGTCGGCGACCTTCTGGGCGTCGAGGCCGCTGGTGCCGATGGGCAGCGCGGCGATGCCGTCGACGGCGCCGGAGTTGAAGGCGCCGATGACATGGTGGGCGGGGAGCTCACCGGCGGGCAGCGGGGCGCTCTCGCCGTCGACCAGGGCGGCGTAGGCGGCGGGCAGCCGGCGTACGGTCTGGGTCGCGTTGTTGACCAGGATGTCGAGCGGGCCCGCCTCGGCCACCCGCTCGGCCAGGGCGACGGCCTGCGCCGGGTCGCGCAGGTCGATGCCGACGACCTCCAGCCGGTGCAGCCAGTCCGCCGAGTCGTCCATCGCCGTGAAGCGGCGGATGGCGTCCTTGGGGAAGCGGGTGGTGATCGTGGTGTGCGCGCCGTCGCGCAGCAGCCGCAGCGCGATGTACATGCCGATCTTGGCCCGGCCGCCGGTGAGCAGGGCGCGCTTGCCGGTCAGGTCGGCGCGGGCGTCGCGCTTGGCGCGGTTCAGCCGGGCGCAGTCCGGACAGAGCTGGTGGTAGAAGTAGTCGACCTCGACATAGCGGGTCTTGCAGGTGTAGCAGGAGCGCGGGCGCTGGAGTATCCCCGCGACCCGGCCCTCCTGGGTCTGCGAGGAGGGCAGCAGGCCCTCGGTCTCGTCGTCGATGCGCTGGGCGGAGCCGGTCGCGGTGGCCTCGGTGACCGCCTTGTCGTGGGCGGTCTTGGCGGCGCGGCGGTCCTGGCGGCGGCGCTGCTTCACCGTGCGGTAGATGCCGGCCGTGGCCCGGCGCACCGTGATGGCGTCCGGGTGGTCGACGTCCAGCTTGTCCAGTTCCTCGAGCACGCCGAGGCAGACCGCGAGCCGCTCGGGGTCGATGCCGGGGCCGTAGACCACCGCGTCCACCGCGTCCTCGGCCGTCGAGCCGTCCTGTGTCACCGTCATCGCGCTGCCGCTTCCCTGATCCACCACCGGCGCTCCGACTCGCGCCCGCTTTCGAACGGGGAATTTTACGGAGCACCGGGCCCCAGGACCAAACCCGCCCGAATGACGGATGACGGACGGCCCCCGGCTGCGGGGTGCGCCCGTGCGCCCGTGGTTCGTGTGCGCGGGGAGACGGCTCGTGATTCCGCTGACCGTTCGGATGAGCGGAAGCGCGTTCGGTGTGCGCGGTGGGCGGTCTTCGGCGGGCGCGCTCCGTTCGCCGCCGTGGGTGACCGCCGGCACCGCCCCTGCGAACCGCGGGTGGTGCGCCGCCGCGCGCGCCACCCCTGGCGTCACGAATCCGGTCGTCAGGTGTCGCAGACCGCGATCAGGGAGTCGACCTCGTCGGTGACGGCGCGGGCGAGGACGTCGAGGTCGGGGACGGCGGTGGCGTCGGCGACGAGGCCGTAGTGGACCTGGTTGCGGTAGGTGGAGACGGCGACGGCGAGGGACTGGCCGGGGGCGAGCGGGGCCAGGGGGTAGACGGCCGTGAGTGGGTGGCCGCCCAGGCGCAGGCCGAGGCCGGGCAGCGGGACGCTGGTGACGAGGATGTCGAACCAGAGCCGGGCGGCCTGGCCGACGAGCGGCCCGCCGAGCCGGTGCCCGAGCGCCGGCACATGGTCGGCGAGCAGGGCGACGGCACCGGCGCCCCGGTTGGGGCCGGCGTCCTTGTTGCGGACCATCGCCGTGCGGACGCGGTCGAGGCGGGCGAGCGGGTCGGGGTCGTCGACCGGGAGCCGTATCAGGTAGCCGGAGAGCCGGTTGCCCTGGGGGGCGACGGTGCGCGGGCGGCGCTTGGAGACGGGGATGAGGGCGCGCGGGGCGACGCCCTCGGTGCCCTCGCCGCGCTCTTCGAGCCAGCGGCGCAGCGCGCCGGCGACGACGGCGATCAGGACGTCGTTGACGGTGCCGCCGACGGCCTTGCGGACGCGGTGCACGTCGTCGATGTCGAGGTCGACCCCGGCGATGGAGCGGGTGCCGGTGGGTTCGGACTTCAGGGCGGCCGAGGAGCTCACCCCGAGCGCGGACAGGGCGACGGAGGCGCCGATGTCGAGGGCCCGGCCCACGTCGGAGAGGGCGCCGCGCACCAGCTCGGGCACCTTGCGGACGTCGGGCAGGGCGATCATCGGGCGCGGCGGCTCGATCGCGCGGGCGGTGCGCTCGGGCAGGTCGAGGGGGTCCATGACCCCGGCGGCCAGTTTGAGGGCGCGCAGCCCGTCGGCGAGGGCGTGGTGGAACTTGAACAGCACCGCGAAGGAGACGCCGTCCTCGCCGGGCAGCACATGCGCCTCCCACGGCGGCCGGCCGCGCTCCAGCGGGCGTTCCATGAGCCGGCCGGCGACGGTCTGGAAGTCGGCGGTCGGGGCGTGCAGCCGGACGTGGTTCAGGGGGTCGAAGTCCGGGTCGGTCTCGCGGGCGGCGCCGCCGAACGCCAGGGGCTGCCAGACGTCTCTGATGCGCATGCGCAGTCCGGGCACGGCGGCGGCGCGGGCCGCGAGCAGATCGGCGGCGTGGGCGCCGGCGGTCGGCGAGTGCGCCGAGAAGACGCCCAGCGCGCCGAGGTGCATCGGGTGCCGGTCGGACTCGATGTTCCAGAACGCCAGATCGAGAGGGGCGAGCAGATCAGCAGTCGCAGTCATCAAAGAGGGTGCCTCGTGTCGACGGAGGGTGGATCAGCAGTCAAACGCCGACTCATGATTACGGTCAAGTACGATCACGCTACGCTCAGTTAACAGCAGATTAAGTCCCGCCCCCTCCGAAAGAGGCGGGACTCAAGGGACACCTGAGGTCACCTCAGCGCCGGTGGCGCCGCCTCGGATGACGTACCCCACTCTGACGGGCGCGAGCCGACCGTGAACGCCAGCGATCGCAGGGAGCGCAGCGAACCGGTCGTCAGATACGTCCGGCGGTAGTCGGTTCCGTCGGTGCGGGCCCGCTGGATGTAGCGGTCGGCGGCCGAGGTGCCCGGCGCGGTGACCGTGAAGCCGCCGCTCGGCCAGTAACGGCGGTCGAGGCGGACGTCGACCCGGTCGAACACGGGGGTGGACAGGCCCCAGGTGCTGTAGCCCGGCTGGACGGGGAAGAGGCCGATGGACGACAGCACGTTCCACGCGGACATGGTGCCGAGGTCGTCGTTGCCGGTCATCCCGGTCGGCCCGTCGGTGAACAGGGTCAGCGCCGCGTGCACCACGTCGGTGGTCTTCCAGGGCTGGCCGGTGGAGAGGTAGGTGTACGGCGCGATGAGGTCGGGCTCGTTCATCGGGTTGTAGACGGCCGCGTTGTAGTAGGCGTACGCGTTGCCGTGCACCCAGACCTCGCGGGCGGTCTTCGCGGGGTCGGCGAGCAGTCTGTCGTACGCGAAGAAGGAGTCGAGCCGCCGGTTGGTGGCCTGCTCGCCGCCGATCAGGGAGATCACGCCGGGCAGGTCCTGCGGGACCAGCCACTGGTACTGCCAGGCGGTGCCCTCGTGGAAGCCGATGCCGCGGGCCGGGTCGGGGTTGCCGGTGAAGGCGCCGCCGGCGTCGCGGGCGCGGAAGAAGCCGGTGGAGGGGTCGAAGATGTTGCGGTAGTTCTGCGCCCGGCCGGCATAGCGGGCCGCGTCCGCGCC
Organism: Streptomyces sp. NPDC048288; assembly: GCF_043201555.1. Classification (NCBI taxonomy): domain Bacteria; kingdom Bacillati; phylum Actinomycetota; class Actinomycetes; order Kitasatosporales; family Streptomycetaceae; genus Streptomyces; species Streptomyces sp. NPDC048288. Next base: position 18,704 of record NZ_JBICZD010000004.1, on the reverse strand, counting down.
GTGGCCGAGGTCCCGGGCCATCTGGGCGAGCATCGCGTCGGCGAGGGCGTACTCCAGGGTGACGGAGGCGCCGTGGTCGTAGTCGGAGTCGCCGACCTTGGTGTGCGGGCGGCCCTTGAGGTAGGGCGCGAAGCCGTCGGCGAGGTACTCGGCGTTGGCCTCCCGGCCGATCCCGGGGTTGGCGGCGGGCGGCACGCCGTCGGCGTTCTTCTTCAGCGCCCGGTAGGCCCGCTCCTCGTGCCCCTTGAGCAGGCCCATCTGGTAGGCGGTGGTCAGGAACGGGGTGACCGGGTCGCCGGTCATGATGTTCGTCTCGACCGTGCCGTAGCCCCACCGGGGCAGCCAGCCGCCCTCCTCGTCGACCTTCAGCACCGACAGCGCCATGTCCCGGGCCTCGCGCGGCGCGAGCAGGGCGAGCAGCTGGGCCTGGGTGCGGTAGGTGTCCCAGAGGGACCAGTTCTGGTAGTAGGTGAACCCCTCGGCCCGGTGGATCCGGCGGTCCCAGCCGGTGTAGCGGCCGTCGGCGTCGCTACCGACGTTGGGGGCGAGGAAGGTGCGGTACAGGGACGAGTAGAAGGTGCGGCGCAGGGTCGGGTCGCCGCCCTGGACGCGCACGTCGGCGAGCCGTCGCTCCCAGGCGTCCCGGGCCTGCCGTCGTACCGTGTCGAACGAACGTCCGCCCTCGGCGCGCAGATTGACCTCGGCGCCGTGCGGGTCGACGTACGACAGGGCGGTGGTCGCCTCGACCGTACGGTCCCGGGTGGCGTCGAAGCGGACGTAGGCGCCGCCGGCTCCGGTGCGGGAGCCGGGGGTGATCGCGGTGCCGTTCCAGGTGCCGTACGCGGTGAAGGGGCGGTTGAAGCGGGTGACCGTGTAGACGGTGTAGGGGGCGGTGTCCCGGCAGAAGCCGTGGCCGGTGATCCTGGTGCGGACGGTGTGGTCGTCAAGGATCTCGACCTCGCCGCTCACCGGCTTGTGCAGCGACTGGGCCGCGTTGAGCAGGACGTTGGCCTTGTCGGTGGCCGGGAAGGTGTAGCGCTGGACGCCGGTGCGGGCGGTCGCGGTGAGCTCGGCCCGGATGCCGGAGTCGAGGCCGACGCGGTAGTAGCCGGGGCTCGCCTGCTCGTCGCCGTGACTGAACCCGGCGGCGTACTTGGCGTAGTCCGTCCGGGTCACGTCCCCGGTGGTGGGCAGGACGGGCAGGTCGCCGCCGATGGCGCAGCCCACGCCCGAGAGGTGGACCAGGGAGAAGCCGCGGATCAGGTGCTGGGAGTAGTCGTAGCCGGTGCTGTGCCCGGTGTCCGGGGAGAGCTGCACCATGCCGAAGGGGACGGCCGCGCCGGGGAAGGTGTTGCCCTCGTCCTGGGTGCCGATGAAGGGGTTCACCAGGTCGGTGAGGCGGCCTTCGGCCGGTTCGGCGGCCACTGCGGCGGGGGCGCCGGACAGCACGGACGCTGTCAGCACCCCGGCCAGGCACAGCCGTGTGCGCCGGGTCCCTCTCATGTCGGATGACCTCCGAAGCTCGACATCGATGTCTGCATCGTGAGGGGGAAAGACCGAAAAGCCCGGCAAGGAGGGGTTTTCGCGCGCAGCGCGTCGCGCACGTGACGGGCCCGGCGCGCGGTCGGCGCCGGGCCCATGGCCAGAGCAGGGGGTTTACGTGACCAGCTGGCCCTTCCCGAGGGCGATGACCCCGCCCTTGGAGACGGTGTACAGCTCCCCGTCCCGTTCCGGGTTGACGCCTATCGTCGCGCCCGGCGGGACCTCCACGTTCTTGTCGAGGACCGCGCCCCGCACCACCGCGCCGCGCCCGACGATGACGTTGTCGTGCAGGATCGACCCCTGCACCACCGCGCCCGGGTCGACCCGCACCCCCGGTGACAGCACGGACCGGGTGACCTGGCCGCGGATCAGGCAGCCCGCGCTGATGATGGACTCGCTCGCCATGCCGCCGGCGTTGAAGCGGGCCGGGGAGAGCTGGTTGGAGTGCGTGTAGATCGGCCAGTTGCGGTTGAAGAGGTTGAAGGCCGGCCGCTCGGCGATCAGGTCCATATGGGCGTCGTAGTACGCGTCGAGCGTGCCGACGTCCCGCCAGTAGCCGCGGTCGCTCCTGGTCTCGCCGGGGACGTGGTTGGTGCCGAAGTCGTAGAGTTGGGCCTCGCCGCGGGCGGTGAGCTGGGGCAGGATCGAGCCGCCCATGTCGTGCACCGAGTCGTCGTCCTCCGCGTCCCGGTGCAGCGACTCGATCAGGGTCTTGGTGCTGAAGATGTAGTTGCCCATGGAGGCGAACACGGTGTCCGGGGCGTCCGGCAGCCCCGGCGGGTCCGCGGGCTTCTCCAGGAAGGTCTCTATGGTCTGCCCGTCCGAGCCGGGCTTGATCACACCGAACGCCGAGGACTCGGTGCGCGGCACCCGGATGCCCGCGACCGTGACCCCGGCGCCGCCCTCGATGTGCTGCTGGAGCATCTGCCGGGGGTCCATGCGGTAGACGTGGTCCGCGCCGAACACCGCGACGTACTCGGGCTGTTCGTCGTTGACGAGGTTCAGGGACTGCAGGAGCGCGTCGGCGCTGCCCAGGTACCAGCGCGGGCCGAGCCGCTGCTGCGCCGGGACCGGTGTGACGTAGTTGCCGAGCAGGCTGGACATCCGCCAGGTGGTGGTGATGTGCCGGTCCAGCGAGTGCGACTTGTACTGGGTCAGCACGCAGATGCGCAGCACGTCCGCGTTGACCAGGTTGGACAGGACGAAGTCGACCAGACGGTATGTCCCGCCGAAGGTGACAGCTGGTTTCGCGCGATCGGCGGTCAGCGGCATCAGGCGTTTGCCTTCCCCACCGGCCAGCACGATCCCGAGTACCGAAGGTCCACCACGACGCATGGCCGCTCCCCTCACCCTGGTGCTCCATGCTTGCCCTGGGAGCACACCCGCTAAGCCTGCACCGGCATCGCGTCGAACAGGCGGCCTGTTCGTTACGCCTGTCGTTACGCCTGCTTGAGGATCTCCTCGTAGAGCCGGACCGTGCGCCGGGCCACCGCGTCCCAGCCGAACTCCCCGACGGCCCGCTCGCGTCCGGCCTCGCCCATCCGCCGGGCCGTCTCCCGGTCGCCGACGATCGCGTCCAGCGCCCGCGCCAGGCCCGCCTCGAAGTCGTCGTCGAGATCGACCAGCAGGCCCGTCTTGCCGTCCTCGACGACCTCGGGGATGCCGCCGACCCGGGACGCCACGACCGGTGTGCCGCAGGCCATCGCCTCCAGGTTGACGATGCCGAGCGGTTCGTACACCGAGGGGCAGGCGAACACGGCCGCGTGCGTGAGCAGTTGGATGACGTCGGCGCGCGGCAGCATCTGGGGGATCCAGTGCACGCCCTCGCGGACCCGGCTCAGCTCCTCGAAGAGCTCGCGGAACTCCCGGTCGATCTCGGGTGTGTCCGGCGCCCCGGCGCACAGCACCACCTGCGCGGCCGGGTCGATGTCCCGTACGGCGCGCAGCAGATGCGGCACACCCTTCTGCCGGGTGATACGGCCCACGAACAGCACGTACGGGCGGCCTGGGTCGATGCCGATCCGGTCGAGCACGTCGGTGGAGCGGTCCGGCCGGTACAGGGCGGTGTCGATGCCGTTGTGCACGACGTGGACCCTGGCCGGGTCCAGGGCGGGGTAGCAGCCGAGGATGTCGGCCCGCATGGCCCCGGAGACGGCGATCACGGCGTCGGCGGCCTCTACGGCGCTGCGCTCGGCCCAGCTGGACAGGGCGTATCCGCCGCCGAGTTGCTCGGCCTTCCAGGGGCGCAGCGGCTCCAGCGAGTGCGCGGTCACGACGTGCGGGACGCCGTACAGCATCTTCGCGACATGACCGGCCAGGTTGGCGTACCAGGTGTGGGAGTGGACCAGGTCGCGGCCTTCGAGCCCCGCGGCCATGGCGAGGTCCACGGAGAAGGTGCGCAGCGCGTCGTTGGCGGTGTCCAGGGCGGACCAGGGGCGGTGCCGGACGACGCCGACCCCGCGGCCCTCGCCCCAGCAGTGCACCTCCAGGTCGACCAGGGGCCGCAACTCCCGGGCGAGGAACTCCACATGAACACCCGCACCGCCGTAGACGTCCGGGGGGTACTCCCGGGTCAGCAGTCCGACTCGCACCCGCAACCCCTCGCTCTCCACGCCCGGTTGGTCCATGGTCACCCAGATGCGGCGCGCGGGGAAGAGCGCGGTGGTTGTGTGAAACAACAGTCACCGCAGACCCCGCCGCCCGGTACCCGGTAGTAGAGGCAGCAGCTGCGCCGCCGGAAGGCCGGGCCGGTGCGGGTGCCGGTGGCGCTCAGCCGGGGGTGCGCGAAGAGGGCGTCGGTGAGGGCGCGGGTCCGGACGGCCACATCCGTACGGTTGTTCGCACGCGCCCAGCGGCCCAGTTCCCGTGCGGCCCCGGCCAGCGCGGAGCCCGCGTTGCCCCATAGCAGGCCGGCGGCCACGCCGTAGCGGGCCCGCACGGCCTCCCCCAGGGGTTCGAGATGACCGTGTACGACGGCCTCGGCGAGCACGGCCGGATCGGCGCCGCCGGGCAGCGGGCGCACCTCGGTGAGCCAGAGGTCGTCGGGGGCGCCGGCCCCGGTGTCCCAGCGGAGCAGGCGGGGGTCGAGATCCGGGAGGCCGCCGTACCGGACGGCACAGCCCAGGGCCACGGACCAGAGCCGCGCGGCCAGCGCCTGATGGGCGATGGAGGCCGCGACCCGGAGCTCGGAGGTCCGCAAACCCCTCGCGACAGCCTCGACACGGAAAGTTAGGACATCTCGGTAAACATCCGACCTGAGATTTTTATAGGCCTTTGCGAGAGTCGGCAGCTCGTCGATCAGCGCCGCACCCGGATCTCCGGCCGCCGATCGGACCGTCCGCAGCACGAAGAAGCCGCCGAGCGGCCGGAGCGCGGCAAGATCAGGGTCGAGGTCCACGAACAGCAGTAGTACCAGGGTTCTTAGGATTCCGGCTGCCCGCTCCTCCACCCGCCGTCACCCACCCTGGGGATGATCAGGGCCCTCTCCTACTCCATCGGTAGTACGACTCATTGGGTGCTCAGGTACGACGACGGGAAGCACCGGGGACGGCAGAGTGTTGCTCATGGAAGCCGACCGATCACCGAGCGGGGCCCCAGGGCCGTGCCTGACGCAGAGGAGCCGTACATGAGCGCCCTCGCGTTGTCCGTCCTGCTCTCCTTCGTCTCCGCCGTCGCCTACGCCGGCGGCGCGATCGTGCAGGAGCAGGTCGCGGTCTCCTCCCCCGACGAGCAGTACGCGCCGCTGCGCCGCCCGAGCTGGTGGGGCGCGATGGCGCTCAACGGCCTCGGCGGCCTGCTGCACGTCGTGGCGTTGGCCTACGGCCCGCTGAGCCTGGTCCAGCCGCTGGGCGCGCTCACCATCGTGTTCGCCCTCCCCATGGCGGCCCTGTTCGTCGGCCGCAGGGCCGGGGCGACCGCCTGGCGGGGCGCGATCATGGCCACCGTGGGTCTGGCCGGACTGCTCTCCCTGGTCGGCACCTCCGACTCGCACACCCTCGACTCCGCCGGGCGGATCGGGGTCTCCGTGGTCACCGGCGGCGCGGTGGTCGCGCTGATGATCGCGGGCCGGGCCGCACACCGGCACCCTGCGGTGCGCAGCGTGCTGCTCGCCACCGCGTCCGGCATAGCCTTCGGCATGTCCTCGGTGTTCACCAAGGTCGTGGCGATCGACTGGGACGGCGGGATCGCCGTCTCCGACCTGCTCTGGCTGGGCGTGATCGGCGTCTACGCCGTCGCGGGCGTGCTGATCTCCCAGTCCGCCTACCGCGGCGGCGGCCTCGCCGCCCCGCTCGCCACCCTGACGGTGGTCAACCCGGTGCTGGCGGCCGCCGTCGGCATCACGATGTTCGGCGAGGCCTTCCGCTACGGCACGACGGGCACCCTGCTGGCGCTCGGCTGCGGCGTGGTGGCCGCGGGTGGCCTGATCCTGCTGACGACCGAGCGCCTGGAGCACACCCCGCACCCGGCGGAGACGGTCCCGGAGCCGCTGCCCGAGGCGTCCCCCGAGCCGCTGGTCGAGGCACTGGTGGAACTGGCGGAGGCCGGGCTCACGGAAGCGGGACTCGCGGCAGCGGGCCCGGCGAGGTCGTCAGGTCCGGCCGAGCCGGCTCCGGAGCCGGTGGGCGGCGCGGTGCTCACCGTCGGCGCGGCGGCGGACGGCGACGCGGCGGGCCCGGCGGCAGGCCCGGCACGGATCGAGATGCCGCAGCAGCGCACCTCGTCCCCGGCGGAGGTGCCCGACGTCCTGCTGCCCGCCGCCGACTACGTGCACGGCCCGCTCCTCGACCGGCACCGGACGCGGGTCAAATACTGACGCCGCCGGCCCGGAGATAGGCGACCGGGTCGATGTCCGAGCCGAAACCGGGCCCCGTCCGCACCTCGAAGTGCAGGTGCGGGCCCGTGGCGTTCCCGGTGGAACCAGAGCGGCCGATCCGCTGGCCGGCGGAGACGCTCTGCCCGGCCCGCACGGAGATCGCCGACAGATGGGCGTACTGCGAGTAGCGGCCGTCGGCGTGCCGGATCACCACCTGGTAGCCGTACGAGCCGCCCCAGCCCGCCGTGACGACCTGCCCGGCCTCGACGGCCTTCACCGAGGTTCCGGTGGGCACGAGGAAGTCGACGCCGGTGTGGTAGCCCTTCGACCAGTGCGAGCCGGACGCGTGGTACGGCGTGCCGATCGGGGCGTCGACCGGGGCGACGACGGTGCGGCCGGTGCGCGGGGCGGCCTTCTTGGTCTCGGCGGCCGGCTTGGGCTCGGTCTTTGCCTTCGGCTTGGCCTTCGGCTTGGCCTTCGTCCCCGCCTTCGCCTTGGCCGCTGCCTCACCGGTCAGGCTGAGCCGCTGGCCCGGCAGGATCAGGTCGGGGTCGGAGCCGACGGTCGCCCGGTTGGCCGCGTACAGCCGGTGCCAGCCGCCGTTGACGTCGTGTTCCTCGGCGATCCCGGAGAGCGTGTCACCGCGCACCACGGTGTACATCTCGGCCTTCCCGGCCCGGGACTGGGGCGTGGTCTGCGGCTGTACGTCCCGTACGGAACTCTTGGCCGGACGGGTGCGGGTGCTCTCGGTGTGCACGTCCGGCGCGTCGCCGCCGCGCGTGAGCCCGCCCCGTACCGAACAGACGGGCCAGGCACCCGGCCCCTGCCCGTCGAGGACCTTCTCGGCCACGGCTATCTGCTGGTCCTTGGTGGCGAGGTCGGCGCGCGGCGCGTATCTGGTGCCGCCGAACGCCTCCCAGGTGGACTGGGTGAACTGGAGCCCGCCGTAATAGCCGTTGCCGGTGTTGATGTGCCAGTCGCCGCTGGACTCGCAGGCGGCGACCTTGTCCCAGGTGGACACGGAGGCCGCGTCGGCACTCCCGGCGGCGGCCAGCGGGATCGCCAGACCGGCGCCGCCCGCCGTGACGGTGAGCGAGGCCCGGTTGATCCGGTTCGGCTGGTACCGGCGGTGCCGGCCGCGTTCGGCCATGTCTGGAGCCCCCCTCGCCACGCGCGTCAGGAAGGCCAAAAGTAAGCGCCCCGAACAGGCCATGACAAGAGGGCAATCAGCCGCCTCTCGCCCCTGGCGAAACGGCCGTCACGTGGTGAAGGGACGCGGTGGGAACCGGAACTGACGCCTCTTCAACACGCCGCGTTCTCATGCGCCTCTCCCGTACCGCCTCCGTACCTCTTCCGTACCTCTCCGAAGCGTTCGGTGAGGCTACTGAGGCGTCGGCCGCTGCCGTCCGTATCTGCAAGTGCGGCCGGTCGAACGGCGAGTCAGGATGGCCTTTGGGCAATACTGGCGGGCACGAGCGACGGCAGCATCTCTTGCACGTGCTACGGGATCGACTTGATCTTTGAGGAGCAGGCGGTATGAGCACTACGGCGCAGATCGGCGTCACGGGTCTGGCGGTCATGGGCCGCAACCTCGCCCGGAACTTCGCGCGCAACGGCTACACGGTGGCGTTGCACAACCGCACGGTGTCCAAGACACACGAGCTGGTGGAGAACTTCGGGGACGAGGGCGACTTCATCGCGGCCGAGACCGCCAAGGAGTTCGTGGCGGCGCTGGAGCGGCCGCGCCGTCTCGTCATCATGGTCAAGGCCGGCGGCCCGACGGACGCGGTGATCGAGGAGTTCGCGCCGCTCCTCGAACCCGGCGACATGATCATCGACGGTGGCAACGCGCACTTCGCGGACACCCGGCGCCGTGAGCAGGCGCTGCGCGAGCAGGGCATCCACTTCGTCGGCATGGGCGTGTCCGGCGGCGAGGAGGGCGCGCTGCACGGGCCGAGCATCATGCCGGGCGGCCCCAGGGAGTCGTACGACTCGCTCGGCCCGATGCTGGAGAAGATCTCGGCGAAGGCGGCGGCGGACGGCGCGCCCTGCGTGACGCACGTCGGCCCCGACGGTGCCGGGCACTTCGTGAAGATGGTGCACAACGGCATCGAGTACGCCGACATGCAGCTGATCGGCGAGGCGTACCAGCTGCTGCGCGATGTCGCCGGGTACTCCCCCGCGCAGATCGCGGACATCTTCCGCACCTGGAACACGGGCCGGCTCGACTCGTACCTGATCGAGATCACGGCCGAGGTGCTGGCGCACGTGGACGCGGCGACCGGCAAGCCGTTCGTGGACGTGGTGGTGGACCAGGCCGAGCAGAAGGGCACCGGCCGCTGGACCGTCCAGATCGCGCTCGACCTGGGCGTGCCGGTGTCGGGCATCGCCGAGGCCGTCTTCGCGCGGTCCCTGTCGGGCCACGCCGACCTGCGGGCCGCGTCCCGCGGGCTGGCCGGGCCGAAGCCGGCACCGCTCTCCGAGGCGGAGGCGGCGGCGTTCGCCGACCGGGTGGAGCAGGCGCTGTACGCGTCGAAGATCGTGTCGTACACGCAGGGCTTCCACGAGATCCAGGCGGGCAGCGACGAGTACGACTGGAACATCGACCTCGGGGCCGTCTCCTCGATCTGGCGGGGCGGCTGCATCATCCGGGCGGCCTTCCTCGACCGGATCCGCGCGGCGTACGACGCCCGCGCCGACCTGCCGAGCCTGCTGTCCGACGAGACGTTCGCGCGGGAGATCGCGGGGGCGCAGGACGACTGGCGCGAGGTGATCATCGCGGCGACCCGGCAGGGGGTGGCGGTACCCGGCTTCTCCGCGGCGCTCGCCTACTACGACGCCCTGCGGGCCGAGCGGTTGCCTGCGGCGCTCACGCAGGGGCAGCGGGACTTCTTCGGGGCGCACACGTACCGGAGGGTGGACCGGGAGGGCTCCTTCCACACGCTGTGGGGCGGGGACCGGAGCGAGGTCTCGGCGTAGCAGCGGGGGTTCCGCTCGTCGGATGGGTGCGGGTGAGCTGTGGCTCTGCGCAGTTCCCCGCGCCCCTGGGGGGGTGCCGGGCTGATGACGGCGGTCCGGTGCGGGTGCGTGGTGGGATTTTGCGCAGTTCCCCGCGCCCCTGGGGGGGTGGTGCCGGGCTAATGACGGCGGTCCGGTGCGGGGCTGTCTCGGTGCGGCTGTTGGGGTGCCGCTATGTGATTTCTGCTGAGGGCTCGCTCAGGTGAGAGGTGGTCCTGGTTCGGGGGTGGGGACTGGTTCGGGGTCCGGGGGGATGGGGGTGGGTGAGGGGGTCGGTGGGGCGGGGGGTGGTGGGACCGGGGTTGGTTCGGGGGCTGGGGAGGGTTCGGGGGTGGGTACCGGGGTGGGGTAGGGGTCCGGGGGGTGTGGGGTGGTCATGGTGGCCTCCGGCCAGTGGCTGGATTTCGCCTCTGGGGGTCTATGTGCCACCTACCCGACCGGCGGGCCACGCACTCACGCCGGGCGGACCGCCTTCGCCGCGGCGGCCAGGCCGGGGCGGGGGCTGGACAGGATCGGGACCGTTGTGGTGGCGAGGTCCGTGGCCGGGGTCATGGAGGCCTGGGCGAGGACGATCACGTCGGTGTCGGTGACGGTGTCCGCGGTGGTCGCGACCAGGCGGGCGCAGCCCTCGGTGTCGCCGGCCTCGAAGCGGGTCCAGGCGTCGGGGACGAGCTGGGCGCGGGCGCGGACCGGGCGGTGCGCGCGGCGGGCCTCGTCCTCGATCAGGGCGAGGGTGGGGGCCAGGGTGCTCTCGACGGTCGCGAGGACGGTGACGCGGGGGCCCGCCGCCACCGCGGCGGCGGCCATCGGGCGGTCGCCGCGGACGACCGGTACGGCCACCTCGGCGGCGGCCCGCTCGGCGACCTCGCCGATCGTCGAGCAGGTGCAGAGCACGGCCCGGACATCGGCGTTCGCCGCCGCCCGGCGGAGGGCCGCGGCGACGTCGCCGGCCACCGCCTCGGGGCCCTCGCGGCGGGCCCGGGCCAGGAGTTCGGGTGCCACGAGGTGTCGTAGCTCCAGACCCGGGTGGTCCTCGTCGCGCAGGGCGTCGAAGACGGGGATGTGGAGGGGCGAGGTGTGGAGAAGGGCGAGCACGGGTGGATCCTCAGAAGCGGCCGGGGTGGGCGACCAGCCACTCCTTCGCCGCGCGCAGCAGCTCGGGGTCCGGGGTGGGCGCCACGTCGGGGTGGCGCTCGGCCCACCTGACGACGTACGGGCAGAGCGGGGCCACCGGGGTGTCCTCGCGTTCCGAGATCGCGTACAGCTCACGGGCGAGGGAGCCCGCGATGCCCTTCCCCTCGTGCTCCGGTTCCACGATCGTGTGGACGGGGACGAGGGCCCGGGAGGGCGACTCCAGGACGAAGTACTCGATGTGACCGACGACCTCGTCGCCGACGACCGCTTCCAGACGGCCGGCCGCCCGGTCGTCGCGGATCTCGATGTCGCTCATGTCGCCCTCCTGGTCCTCGGTCAGGCCGACACGGCCTGCGGGCTGCGCTGCTGGTCCGAGCCCGGTACCGGCTCGGCCGGGTCGGCGCCGAGGGCCACGACCCGGTTGCCGTGGTCGACGTGCACGACCCGCGGCCGAAGCGTACGCGCCTCGGCGTCGGTGACCTGAGCGTAGCTGATGATGATCACCAGGTCGCCGGGGTGGACGAGATGGGCGGCCGCCCCGTTGATCCCGACGACCCCCGAGCCCCGCTCCCCCTCGATGACGTACGTCTCCAGCCGGGCGCCGTTGGTGATGTCGACGATGTGGACCAGCTCGCCGGGGAGCAGGTCGGCGGCGTCGAGGAGGTCCGCGTCGATGGTCACCGATCCCACGTAGTGCAGGTCGGCTTGGGTGACGGTGGCGCGATGGATCTTGGACTTGAACAGAGTACGCAGCATTTGGACTCCTGGAAGACGGCTCCCTGCCAGCTTTATGCAGGTCAAGGGCGGTCTTCACTGTACACGGGCACTCGTCGAAGTCGATGATTGTAAGGAACATCGCTTCAGTCTGGGGAGAAGGCTCACTGCCTGCACTTCCACGCAAACCAGGCTGTTGTGACGCCGCCGGCGAGGCGTCTGCTCGGACAGCTGTCTCGGAATGTGAGGGACTGATACTGATCAGATGCTGACTTACCTGACGGCAAATCAGATAAGTGAGGGGCAGGAAGAGTCGCTTGCCGGTAGCACCTAGCTCTGCGTGAAAAGCGAACACCGGTACCGCCTCAAATCATGCCCGTCGTCGCCGGCAACAAGTCCGAAGGACGCAAGCGGCACCTGAGCACCGACGCCCTCGGCCTGGTCCCCGCTGCCCCAGGGCACCGAACCGGCGAATGCGGGAGAGACCAGTCCTTGTGCATCCCGTTCGGCTGCCTCAAGTCCGTAACGGGCGAGGGCTGTACCCCGCAGCAGGAAAGTCAAGAAGGCTCCGGCTCTTCCCTTGCGCCGAATTCAACGATGAGGCTTCCGGACTGTTTGATCCCGGTGAGCATGACGTTTCCGTTCGGGCGGATGCGCAGTCGGTGCAGCGGATCCGGGACGATGCGCAGGACAGGATCGGAGTCCGCCGCAAGCCCGGATACCACGACGAGGAAGAACTCGGCTCCCGAGGCCGCCCGTTCACATTCCTTGGCGGTGAGGGTCACCGTGTCCTGCTCGGGGCCATAGGTCGTCTTCAGCTCGTAGAACCGATCGAGCGCGTCCACGGCGTCGGCCCCCACGCCGTGCTGGTGCCGTAGATCGCGCAGCCACTCCGGTTCCTGCTCAGTGCCCAGAACCTTGCGCAGGAGGTCCAGAGCCACTTTCTCCTGGCGGCCGATGTTGGGGGCAGGGGGGACCGGACGCGGTGCGGGCACGGCCGGTGCGTAGGCGGGCGGGGTGAGGCGGGTCCTGGGGGATACACCTCCGCCAGCCCCGGGCACACCACCAGCGGATGGCGACGCCTGGGTGGTCGGGCGGATGCCAGTGATGCGGAGAGCTGCCGGATCGACGAATTCTCGCGGTGCCGACAATGGGACGGCCGAGGCCGGGCGGACAGTGACCGAGGGCAGGGGTACCGACGCGGGCGGCCGGCTGTCTGCCTTGTTCTGAGCCGTCTTGACTTCGGTCTCCAGCGCGGCAAGGCGTTGGGCACGCTTGGCATCCGTCGCCGCCTGGTCCTGTGCGACCCGCTCCTCGGCCAGCTCGAGCCGCACCGCCTCTCTTCCGCGCTCCGCTTCCTCGTAGGCGGCCGCCCAGGAGTGGGCGACCTGCCGCCGGTCCTCCGTGAAACGAGTCGCGATGGCCCGGCCCGCCTCCGACGGTCGCCCCAACAGCTCGCGGTCCACCGTCCACAGCGTGCGGGAGTCCCAGTCGAGGGCGGTACGCACCGGCCCCCGCACTGGTTCCCCACCGGGGAGGGAGACCAGACACTCCAGCGACGAGGTGATCCGCACCTCGACCTCGGCCAAGTCCTCCCACGGGCAGTCGAGGGATCCCGCGACGGCGACGGCGTTGCGCTGTAGGTCCTCGCGGAGCAGATCCAGCGCATGACGCACCAGGTCGGTCGCTTCCTTGTCGACGGGCGCCTCCTCCGCGGGACGGAAAGTAATGTCCGCCGCTCCCAGCTGGGTCACCCGCAGGGGTCCGAGGAGCGCCCTAAACTGTTCGAGTTCCGCGCCCGGCAGCCACACCGGGATCCGTGAGCCCAGGGCCTCCGCCAACGTCGCGTCGGCCGCGTAGACTGGGCGCTTACTGGTCCAACCCCGGCTCGTGCGCAACGGCAGTCTCCCCACCATGGAGGCTGTCACCCTCTCGGGCCGCTCGCCAACTGCTCTGGCGAGCATCTGCAATGTCTCGAGCACCACGGTCTCGGCTTCGGCGTCGACCGGCGCCCGCACACCCCGCTCCCTCGCCTCACGGGCTACGTCCCTGACAACCCGGACCACGTCCTCCACACCGGCCTTCGGAACCCCGAGGGCCTCCCAGAGGGCGTCACTGCCCTTGAACGACGGCGCAAAAGCAGCCCACCGGCCGAAGACCGGGAGGCCGCGGAAGCAATCGCCCGGCCGACGCCATCCCAATGACGTGAGAACCAGCCCGCGGCCCTGCCCGAACGCGCGCACGACGGTGGCGGTCACCTGCGTGGCGTCCTTGCTCCGGTGAGCGGCCAGTCGCTCGGCGAGCGCTCGGTAGAGGAGCTGCGCCGCCGGATGGTCGGGGGCGTCGGCTGCCCGGCCGCGCAGACGACGCAGCGCCTCCAGGAGGTCGGCGACACCCGGTTCGCCGGTGACGCCGAGAGCAACGAGCACCTCTCCTCGTCGGCCCACCGCCTGCTGGAGGTCGGGGTGCAGGAATCCGGCACTGTCCGCACCGTAGACGGCGACGGTACTGGTCGTGCGCTCACGCAGGCCACAGGGAGCGGTCGGTGCGCCATCCTGGTTGTCCAGCCACGCCGTGGTCTTCAACTGCCACAGCCAAAAACCGTCCGTCTCCCCGCGGGAATTCCAAGTGTGGTAGTCCAAGACGGCGCGGACCCTACGGTGCTCGGACAAGGCGCCCCAGTTGCGTCCCAGCACTCGCAGTAGCGCGGCGGCTCGTCGGCGTCGTACCCGCCCGTCCTTCTCCGCCGCGATGTCATGGACGACGGCCATCAGATCAGGGCTGTCGCAGTCCTCCAGGGTGTAGGTGGCCGACTTGTCACGGAGGTCCTGCGACCTCTCCGCAGGGCCGCCAGAGACCCGGGCCGGCAGTCCCTCGCTCGGGGACGAGGCGGTGAACCGGTGCTCGACTCCGGGGTGGGGCCGGAGCCGTGGTCCCTTCTCGGCACCGAGCAGGTGGAAGAAGGCCCGAGCACCCAGACCCGTCCCCGCCCCGGGCAGGACCTGGGCATAGCGGGGCAGCAGCCACGTCAGGCCGGTAGCGGTACCTGCGGCCGTCTCGAAGCTGTCCTCCCGGTCCACACTGTCCAACCCTGCTGGCAGATATGCATCCACGGGCCTGACCTGAACGTCCTCCCGACGGCCACCCGGCCCGAACCGGCGGCCGGGCAGCAATACGGCGCGGCCCACGTCCTTGCCCAGCCGTGGGCGCTCCTTCACAGGGACGCTCAGGAACCCGTCGCGCAGCGCCACCAGTTGACCATCGTCCAGGACCAGAGGTGCCGTGTCCTTTTGGGCGCCACGGGCGGCAAGCTGACGGATGGCGGGCACTGGATCCGCGCCCGTGACGAAGACCTTCTGTTCACTCAGCCACGAACGGACTCGGGCCGCTGCCCCAGTCTCGGCGACGAAGGCCGGGTGCAGGACGTGGCTGAGCCCAAGCACCTTCGAGAGCCCCTGCGCCTTGTCGGTGAAGAACTCCGCGGCGCCGAACCAGGGCACCCGGTGCCGTGCTCCGGAGTCGTCCACCAGCCAGTTATGCCATCGAAGCTTCGAGATCGCGCCCTCGGCAATGGCAACGGAAGCGAGTGCGACCGTCGCCTCCGGGCTCCGGGACACATCTCCGAGGAGCGCGTCCACAGCCATCGGGAGGGTGACGGTCCCGGACGCGGCACCGTCGTGTTCAGCCCAGTCCGCGAGCACGTCCTGCCACCGCCCCTCCGCATCCCGCGCCGCCGGAGGCAGTACGGCCGTACGCCCGGCCACCTGGGCGATCTCCGTCTCCGAGAGCGCTCGCAGAAGCGCCTCGTCGCCGACAGCGAGGTCGGCGAGTCCGAGGTCACCGTGGAGCGGCGTCCGCAGACGCAGTGCGTACGACACCCTTGCTCGCGCAAGGGTCAGGAACTGCAGCTCCAGGTCGTGTACAGGCCCCTTGGGCGACCGGACATCGTGCGGCAGAGGCAGGCACTGCCATGCCGCGGTCGGGTTCAGCCAAAGCTGTCGCACCATGGCGGCGGCCCAGAGGTCGGCCAGCAGGGGAAGCAGCGCCTGGTTCCACGGGGTGTCGTTAAGGTGCTGACGGCTCGGGTTCGGATCGAACTGGGCGCCGACCCGGAACGGAAGTCCCAGCTCGGTCACGGGCAGTCCGACATGCACCTGCCCGGCAACCTCGTCGCCCGCGCCCTCGTGCAGCGGGATCGCGACGGTAAGGCCAGTCGATTCCCCCGCGGCCTTCCGAATCCTCGGCACGTCCGGCGGGCTCGGCACGGTGGCATGGCTGACCTGCCAGGTCATGCCACCGGGCGACCGGGCTGTGCGCACGTCGATCATGGTGTCCCGGCCGCCGATGACGGCCTTATAGGCATCGGGTTCGCCCCACTCCAAGGCGAGCCGGGTGTGTACGTCACCGCCCTCACGCCGATGCTCGACCGTGCGCACGTGGTCGAGGAAGAGCAACGCCTCGTCACCCCATGCGGCAAGCCAGTCGTCCACATCCTGCCCCTGAACGTCGGTGGGGGACGCGAGCGGAATACGCAGCACTGTCCAACCGTCCTGAGCGAACCAGGAGGGGACCGGAAAGGGGGCGGCGAGGGACACCTCAGGGTCCCCGATCCGGACGCGGTAGAAGCCGCAGAAGATCTCCAGGACTGGGGACAGACGCCGGAGGGTCATGAGCCCGATGCCGAACCGCCCGGTGGCGTCGGGGTCGTCGTCCTTGCTTGTCAGCGACGGCATGGCCAGCGCCATCACATCGGTCAGCCGTACGGGACGCCCGTCGTGCGCTACCAGAAGTTCCGTGTCACGTACGAAAATCCTGACCTTGTTCGCCCCGAGGTCGTCGGCGTTCTGCACGATTTCGGACAGCCCCTGCAGAGGGTCGGTCGACAGGTCCCCGCCGTTGTCCCGCTGTCGGCGCAGCCCGTACCGCATCTGTCCGGGCAGCTCCACGAACAGACGTCCGAGCCACTCGACGGCCGCACACGTCGCCTCGGGCCCGACCGGTTCCGCCACCTCCGCCCCGCCCGCCAGCCCTTCGCGGTCCATAAGTTCCTCGGCCGCCCGGATCGCCTGCTCCACCTCGGCCGCCGTCGACCCGCCCCGCTCAGCGGTCATCCCCGCCCCCCTTGCTGTGTGATCCCCCGGTTACCGATCGTAGATCGTCGAGGAAGAGGAAGGCGCGGAAACGGCGGTCGGCGTGAACCCGTCGATTCCCGCGTCCGGCCGCTTCGTTTCGCCTGCCGTACCAGCCCGCTCGCACGGGTACGAGGATCGTTGCACGAGGTGCCCCACAGGGCAGCAGCACGGGAGCGCGAATGGGTCCCTCTCATCTTGACCCGGCGTACCGGCTCGGGCGGGCCGTTGCTGATCGAGCCTGCCGTCGTGACCGACGCCGCTACGCGATACCTGGTCGTAATGGCTGGACGCGGCCGGACCGGTTTATGTGCTCAAGGCATGGGAGGAGGCACATCGGCGAGCTCGGCCCGCACTACCCGCTGCTCCCCGAGATCGACAGCGTGGACCAGGTGCTCAAGTTGATCGCAGCCGACGAGGGTACGGAACCGGGGCCGTTCGTCTGGAGCTTCCGCAGGCTCGTCGTACTGGAAGGGGCGGCACAGCGCCACAGCAGGGGCACATCAGACCCTCCACCGATCCCGGTGCGCTCCAGTCACACCACCGCCGCCTACGGGGCCGGTCGCTACCGCTTGACCGTGAACTTTCAACACTTCTCCGCCACAACGACCAACATCCCCAGCTGTCACGGACTGCACGCAAGATGCGACACGTAGTACCTTTTTCTGCCTCAGTGTCAGGAATGACCTTGCCGCAACTGTTCGGTCTCTACGACGTCGACGTCCCCCAGTTCGCTGCTCATTGCTCTCCACACGGACCGCGGCAGCGAGTACGGCTCTCGAAGGTTCCGCCGGGCCTGTCGCCGGCTGGGTGTCTTCCAGTCCATGGGCCGGGTCGGCTCCTGCTTCGATAATGCCGTCAGCGAGGCGTTCAACAGCGTGCTGAAAGTCGAGTACGTCCACCGGCAAGCCTTCGCCACACGCATCGCGGCCCGGATCCGGATCGCGACTTGGATCACCGACCTCTACAACAACCGTCGGCTACATAGCGTGTGCGGCTTCAAGAGCCCGATCGACTACGAACACGACTACTGGGCCAGCCTCGATGAGGAGCTGGCTGCATAGGAAGGTCTCCACGATTCGAGGGGATTGACACATCCGCCGTGCAGGGCAGCCACCCACCGTGGACGGCTCCGGGTTGGAACCTGCTGGCTACACCGCATCCTCTCGTTGCAACGGCGGTAGAGGGGATGGACGTGGGACCGTATCTCAGGCGTTCTCGTCATGAATCCGCGCCCCCAGATCCTCCGCCCACTCCAGCGCCCACGCCTTGAGTTCTTCGATCTGCCGGGAGGTGAGCCCGTACGCGGCGTAGTCCTCATCCTCGTACCAGTCAGCGCCGACGAGCCGGTCCCGCAGATCTTCGAGGCTGAACTCGTCGTGGGCGCGACGGCGGCCCAGGGATTCGAGGTCGGCGGTGGAGCGGTGGCGGGAGGCAGCCTGGACGTCGATGAGGTCGCGGACGGTGCCGCGGTCGGCGAGCGCACGGACCTTGGTGCCGATCACGTCGTCGAGGGAAAGAACGGGGCCGTAGGGGGTCTGGGCGGGCGGAGCCCAGAACGCCTCCTTTAGGACGTCGACCTCGCACTCCTCGCCGGTGTCCGGATCGGTGACGAGGAACCGGCCGCTGAGTGGATCGGTCTGGACGTGCGTGGTCCGCCATCCGCGCGCGCTGAGACCTGTCGTGAGTGAGGCGACGATCTCCTGCATCGGAGCGGGATTCTCGGTGGCGACGTCGAGGTCGCGGCTGAAGCGTTCGACCAGGCCGTGGGCTTGCACGGCGTATCCGCCGGTGAGGACCAGAGGGTAGGGGGAGCCGAGATCGAGGATGTCGGCGAGGAGCCGCTCGTGGAGCGGAGTGAGCTTCACGCGGCGGTCGTGTCGGTGCGGAGCAGCTCGGGGAAGGCGTCCTCCCAGACCTCGCGGATGTAGGGACTGATCAAGCGCCGCAGCACGGGCCACTGCTCGGTGAGCAGCCGGTGGTGCAGGAGGGCCACCAGATCCTCACTCAGTCCCTCAGCAAGGACGGTCCGGTAGAGCGTCATACGGGACTTCGGACGGTCCAGGCTGTAGCTCGTCCGCCCGGACCAGACAATGTGCAGCGGCAGGTCCACATCGCCCTCGACAGGGCCGACCAGCTCCTGCAACCGCTCGGGCAGTCGGATGCGGTAGCGGAGCCGCAGCACCTCGGCGCGGGGGGCGGCGATCGTCGTGTCCATGCATCCAGTATCGCTGCTGGGAGGCGGCAGCATGGCGGATAAGACGCCATTTCATTTGGTGAGTCGGCGGTGACATATGAGGGTCGCGGCGATGGCGGTGAAGGCGAGGAAGTGTTCCGGCTTGCGCTCGTAGCGG
>NZ_JBICZD010000003.1:418156-896247 GCF_043201555.1 Streptomyces sp. NPDC048288 | reverse complement strand
TTCTGCCAAGGGCATGGCTGGTTGGCTACGTTCGGGAGGGATAACCGCTGAAAGCATCTAAGCGGGAAGCCTGCTTCGAGATGAGGACTCCCACCTCTATAAGAGGGTAAGGCTCCCAGTAGACGACTGGGTTGATAGGCCGGATCTGGAAGCCAGGTAACTGGTGGAGGTGACCGGTACTAATAGGCCGAGGGCTTGTCCTCAGTTGCTCGCGTCCACTGTGTTGGTTCTGAAACCACGAACAGCCCCATGCCATGGTCACGGCATGGTGCGGCTGAACAGTTTCATAGTGTTTCGGTGGTCATAGCGTGAGGGAAACGCCCGGTTACATTCCGAACCCGGAAGCTAAGCCTTACAGCGCCGATGGTACTGCAGGGGGGACCCTGTGGGAGAGTAGGACGCCGCCGAACAAATATTGGGAAAGGCCCACGCCGTATGGCGTGGGCCTTTCTGCATTTAAGCTCAGGGGTATGCGCTACGACCTCGTCATCTTCGACAACGACGGCGTTCTCGTCGACAGTGAGCCCATCTCCAACCGGCTCCTGGCCGCCTACCTCACCGAGCTCGGGCATCCGACCTCCTACGAGGACTCGATACGGGACTACATGGGATCGGCGATGCACCGGGTCCATGAGCTCGTCCAGGAACGCACGGGGCAGCGGTTGCCCGACGACTTCGACGATGTCTTTCACCGACGGGTGTTCGCCGCGTTCGAGCGGGAGTTGAAGCCCGTGGCGGGTGCCGCGGAGGTGCTGGAGCGGCTGGCGGCGGACGGGGTGCCGTACTGCGTGGCGTCGTCCGGGAGCCATGAGCGGATCCGGGTGGGGCACCGGACGACGGGGCTCGACCGGTGGTTCGACGAGTCGCGGGTGTTCAGTTCGCAGGACGTGGGGCGGGGGAAGCCGGCGCCGGATCTCTTCCTGTACGCGGCCGAACGGATGGGGGTCGCGCCGGGGCGTTGCGCCGTCGTAGAGGACAGTCCGCTGGGGGTGCGGGCGGCTGTCGCGGCCGGGATGGACGTGTACGGGTTCACGGCCATGACGCCGGCCGAGCGGCTGCGGGGTGCCACTCAACTCTTCGACGGTCTGGGTCAGTTGCTTGACCTGCTGGAATGACCTGAGGCATGACGGGGGTGCTGACAATTGTCATGCAGAGCTCCGGACGTTCGTTTCTACTGGGGGACCCCGCCGGGACGCGAAGCTGAGGGCATGACGAAGACGACGAACACTGGGTCCCAGAGCGAGCAGCGGCAGAACAGCGTGCTGGAGAACCTCCGGCCGCTGATCGTGGATGTGGCGGTGCCCCTCGGGTCGTACTACTTCTTCAAGGGGGCCTTCGGGATGAGCACCTTCGCGGCGCTCGCCTGGAGCAGTGTGGTGCCGGCCGTGCGGACGGTCTGGAGTGTGGTCAGGGAACGCCGGGTCAACGGGCTGGCGGCGCTGATCCTGGTGGTGAACGTGGTCGGGCTGGCGCTCAGCTTCGTCTCCGGCGACCCGCGGCTGATGCTGGCCAAGGACGGTGCGGTCAGCAGCACGGTCGGGATCGGGATCCTGGTGTCGGTGGCGCTGGGGAAGCCGATGATGACGGCGGGGCTGAAGCCCTTCCTGGTGAAGGGGGACGCGGCGCGGGAGGCGGCCTGGGAGCGGCTGGCCTCCGGGACCGCGGTCCGGTCGGCGGAGTTCCTGAAGAAGGAGCGGGTCTTCTCCGTGATCTGGGGGCTGGTGCTGCTGGTGGAGTGTGTGGCCCGGGTCGTCGGCGCCTACACGATCCCCGTGGACACCATGGTCTGGCTGAGCTCGCTGCTGCTGGTCGTGGCGATCACCCTCGGGATGGTGGTCTGCGGTGGGACGGCCGCCGAGCCGATGGCGTGCCTGATCACCGACGAGGTGAAGCGCCAGAAGGCGACCGCGCGGGAGCAGGAGAAGGAGCAGGAGAAGGGGCAGGAACCGCGGCTCGCGGTCGCCGCCTGAGCGCCACGAAGGTAAAGCTGAAGGAAATTCATCTTTGGCTGGATCTACCCACGAGTACGCCGGGGCCCTACGCTCGCCGCCATGACAGATGTGCTGCGGCGCGGTAGGGCCTCGTTGGCGTTCAGCTTCTTCACCCAGGGCGCCACGTTCGCGCTGCTGGTGACGCGCATCCCCGCCATCCAGGACCGGTACGGCGTCTCCGACGCGCTGCTGCCGGTCTTTCTGGCCGCCGTGCCGATCCTGGCCGGTGTCGGCAGCGTCACCACCGAGCAGTTGGTGAAGCGCATACGGCCGAGCCTGCTGCTGCGCTGGTCCCAGCCCGTGGTGATGCTGGCGCTGCTCGGGGTCGGGGCCGGCGGGGCGATGGCCGAGCTGGCGGTGGCGCTGGCCGTGTTCGGGCTGGCCGTCGGGGCGCTGGACGCCTCGATGAACATGCTGGGGGTGAGCCTGCAGCGGACGTACGGGCGCAGCATCATGCTCAGCTTCCATGCCGCGTACAGCCTGGGCGGGATTCTGGGGGCCTCGCTGGCCTGGGTGGGCGCGCACTGGCATCTCGCGCTGTGGGTGTCGTATCTGCCGGTCGTGGCGGTGCTGCTGCCGGCCGCGCTGGTGGGGAGCCGGTGGTATGTGGACGGCGATCCCGCGCCGGCGGAGGACGGGTCGACGGAAGACGCGGCGGGCGAGGGTGCGGGCGGCGGTGTCGTCTTCAAGCTGCTGCTGCCGCTCTGCCTGGTGATGACCTTCGCGTACATCGGGGACTCGACGGTCTCCAACTGGAGTGCGAAGTACCTGAAGGACGTGCTGGGCAGCAGTGAGCAGCTCGCGACCGTGCCCTACAACGTGTACATGGTGACCACGCTGGTCGGGCGGGCCCTCGGGGACTTCGGGGTACGGCGGTTCGGGGCCGTGGCCGTCGTACGGCTGGGGGCGCTGGTGGCTGCCGGAGGGTTCGCGGTGGTGGCGGTGGCGCCGGGGGCCTGGGTGGGGATGGTCGGGTTCACCCTGCTGGGGCTCGGGTTGTGTGTGCTGGTGCCGCAGACCTTCGCGGCGGCCGGGAGGCTGTTCCCCGGATCTTCGGATGCGGCCATCGCACGACTGAACATCTTCAACTACGTCGGGTTTCTGATCGGTTCGCCGTTGGTGGGTGCGCTCGGCGACGCGTGGAGTTATCGCGGGGCGATGCTGGTGCCGATGGTGTTGGTGCTGGTGACGTTGGTGTACGCCCGTTCGTTCGCGACCAGGTCGGACCGATACGGTGACGGGCATGAGCGGCCGCGCACAGCTGATGTGGGACGAAGCAGTAACGGGCTATGACTTCGGTCCGGGGCATCCGATGGATCCGGTCCGGCTGGCGCTGACCCGGAGTCTGGTCGGTGCCTTCGGGCTCGACCGGGTGGCGGAGGTCGTCGCGGCGAAGCCGGCCGGGGAGTCGACGCTGCGGCTGGTGCACCGGGAGGACTACATCGAGGCCGTGAAGGCGGCCTCGGCGGATCCGGCGGCGGCCGACCAGTCGTACGGGCTGGGGACGGTCGACGATCCGGCCTTCGCCGGGATGCACGAGGTGTCCGCGCTGATCGCGGGGCAGTCGGTGGCGGCCGCGGAGGCCGTGTGGCGGGGGGACGCGGATCACGCCGTGAACTTCGCGGGCGGACTGCACCACGCGATGCCGGGGGCGGCGTCCGGGTTCTGCGTCTACAACGACGCCTCGATCGCGATCGCGCGGCTGCTGGAGCTCGGTGCCGAGCGGGTCGCCTACGTGGATGTGGACGTGCACCACGGGGACGGGGTGCAGGCCGCGTTCTGGGAGGACCCGCGGGTGCTGACGATCTCGCTGCACGAGCATCCCCGGACGCTGTTCCCGCAGACCGGGTGGCCGCAGGAGGTCGGGGACGGCGCGGCGGAGGGGTCCGCGGTGAACGTGGCGCTGCCGGCCGGGACCGGGGACGCGGGGTGGTTGCGGGCGTTCCACGCGGTCGTGCCGGAGCTGGTCGCCGACTTCCGGCCGCAGGTGCTGGTCACCCAGCACGGCGCCGACACGCATTTCGAGGATCCGCTGGCTCATCTGGCCGTCTCGCTGGACGCGCAGCGGGCGGTGCAGGTGGCCTGTCACGAGCTGGCGCACGAGTACGCCGGGGGGAAGTGGGTCGCGCTGGGCGGGGGCGGATACGAGGTGGTGGATGTCGTGCCCCGGTCGTGGACGCATCTGGTGGCGATCGCGGCGGGGCGGGAGATCGAGCCCGAGACGCTGGTGCCCGAGGGGTGGCGGCAGGAAGTGTTCGCCCGGACTCGGCAGTTGGGGCCGGGGCGGATGACGGACGGGCGGTGGCCGGTGGGGTGGGCCGGGTGGGAGTCGGGGTACGACCCGGCCGATCGGCTGGACCAGGCCGTGCTGGCGACGCGGCGGGCCGTGTTTCCGTTGCGGGGGTTGCTGGCGTAGGGGGCGCCGTCCCTGCGGGCTGGGGTGGTCAATCGTTACGCCGACCGTGCGGTGTTCTTCTGGTCTCCGCTCCTCGGCGGGCGCAGTCCGTCACCATCTCAGCCGTGTTGAGTGCTGGTGAGCTTCGTGCGTATCTGGTGGCTGTGCGGCTTGCCGGGGTGGTGGCCACCTCGCGGGAGCGGAGTCTTCGGCGTTACCGGTTGTTCGCTGCTCGGGATCCTCGGGTGTTGATCGGGATTGATCCGCAAGGGACGTGGAGCGAGCGGGAATTGGTTCGCTTGATGGCGGGCAAGTGTGGGGTTTCGGACGATCCGCGGTGTGTTTCAGGGCATGATGTGATCGACCCGGAACGCACGGTGGCCGCGCTGGATGCCTTCGCGGAGCGGGTGGGTGAGGTCGCCGGGCGGCGGGCCCCGGTGCTGTTCGGGACCGGGCATCCGCACCGGCTGATCGGGTTCTACGCCGGTCTCGCGGACGCGTTGTCGGCGGCGGGGTGTGAGGTTCTCACCCCTGCGCAGGGTCGCTGTGTCGACATAACGACCCGGTTCGGTCTACGTACCTGCGACCTTGATTACGTACGAGGCGTCGGGTTCATGAGAGAAACGGGCCGTGAACGCCCCGGTTGTGCGCCGGGTGCGCACACGCATTCGCCGCTGCCGGTTCGGGTGGCGCTGGATGCGGCGGCGGGGGGCGGAGGGCCGCTGCCGGAGCTGGTGGTGGGGGACCATGGATGGGTCTGCGGTGCAGGTCAGCTCGGGTTTGAGGCCATTGGGCTCGCGGATACGGATGACCCTGCGCTCTTCGTGGGGGAGGCCGAGGGGGTCGTGTCCGTCGCCGTTCCGGTTGATGACGGCGTGCGGTCTGATTACTACACGCCGCTTACCCGCTACGTACTCAATCGAGCGTGTCTGTCACAGTAGGCCGCCGATGGGTGCACCTCTTCCCCACTCGCATCACCCGCCCCTACATTGGGGAGTGAGCACGCAACGACGAAGAGTCACCGGAAGGGGAAGCCGGTGGCCCGTCGAGTGCGGAAGGTTCAGGTGTGTCATGGCAGCTGGCGAGAGGCCTCTGAACGAGGTTGTGTTCCTTACCGTGGCGGAGGTCGCCGCGGTGATGCGAGTGTCGAAGATGACCGTGTACCGACTGGTGCACAGCGGTCATCTGCCCGCGATCCGGGTGGGGCGGTCCTTCCGCGTCCCCGAACAAGCGGTACACGAGTACCTTCGCGAGAGCTATGTGGGGGTGGAGACCGCCTGACGGCCGTTCCGGGATTCGTCCCGGGGCACCTCGATTACGACCTCAGCGCTCGGGCGGGTAGGCTAGCCCCTCGTAGGTCGTATGGGCCCATGATGCCCAGCACCGAGTGATGAGAAGTGAGCGAGGGTAGTCGTGGGCTCTGTTATCAAGAAGCGGCGCAAGCGGATGGCCAAGAAGAAGCACCGCAAGCTGCTCAAGCGCACGCGTGTTCAGCGTCGTAACAAGAAGTAATTACGGCGTCGAGCCGCGAGAGCTTGTGTGTGGCCCCCCACCAGTACGGTGGGGGGCCACATGCATTTTCCGGCCGTCGCGGCTCGTCGTGGCCTGCTGGGGGTCATGCCGGCGCAACATCGACCCGCTAAGTTGGCCCGCATACGGGAACACGGAAGAAAGGCGCTGATCTTGGGGAAGGTCGTGCTCGTGACCGGAGTGGCCCGTCAGCTCGGGGGCCGGTTCGTACGACGTATTCAGCGTGACCCCGAAGTGGACCGGGTCGTCGCCGTGGACGCGGTGGCGCCGGAGCACCATCTGGGCGGGGCGGACTTCATCCAGACGGACATCCGGCAGCCGAGCATCGCCCGGGTCCTGGCCGAGAGCGGTGCCGACACCGTCGTCCACATGGACGTGACCGGGACACCGCTGGGCAGCGGCAGCCGGGCCACCGTCAAAGAGACCAACGTCATCGGGACGATGCAGCTGCTCGGCGCCTGTCAGAAGTCGCCGAACGTCAAGCGGCTGGTGATCAAGTCCAGTACGAACGTGTACGGCTCCGCGCCGAAGGATCCCGCCGTCTTCACCGAGACGACCCCGCCGAAATCCCTGCCCAGCGGGGGGTTCGCGAAGGACACGGTGGAGGTCGAGGGGTATGTGCGGGGGTTCGCCAGGAGGCGGCCGGACGTGGCGGTGTGCGTGCTGCGGTTCGCCAATATCCTCGGGGCCACCGCCGATACCCCGCTCGCGTCCTACTTCTCGCTGCCCGTGCTGCCCACCGTCCTCGGGTACGACCCCCGGCTGCAGTTCGTGCACGAGGACGACGTGATCGACGTGCTGCGGATCGCCTCGCACGATCCGGTCCGGGGGACGCTCAACAGCGGCACGTTCAACATCGCGGGTGACGGGGTGCTGTTGCTCTCGCAGTGCTCGCGGCGGCTGGGGCGGCCCACCGTGCCGCTGCTGCTGCCGGCGGTCACCTGGGCCGGGTCCCTGGTGCGGACGCTCGGTATGAGCGACTTCTCGCCCGAGCAGATCCGGCTGCTGACGCACGGCCGGGTGGTGTCCACCGACCAGATGCGCGAGACGCTGGGCTTCCGGCCGAAGTACACGACGGCGGAGACGTTCGCGGACTTCGTGCGGGCCCAGGCCCCGGGGCTGCTGCCGCCCGAGGCGGTGGCCGCGGCCGTCGACCGGCTCGCCGCGCTGCCCGCGCTGGGCGGCGGCCCGGCAAAGACCCCGACCAAGAGCGCCAACTGAGGAGCGCAACAACGATGGCGGACGCCAAGGTCATTCCGTTCGACGACGACCGGTCCCGTGGGGCTGCCGTGCAGCGGCCGGCCCGGCGCCGGGGTCAGGGGGGCCGCCGGGGCGGCGGCGAGCAGGCGGCGGTGATGCGTGAGGTCCAGCCTCTCGCCGGGCGGATCCCCGCGCAGGAAGATGTGCATGTGAACCGGGAGAGCCCTGAGACGGGCGTGGAGCAGCCGCACGACGACGCCGGCCTGGAGCAGCGCGTGGCGCGCGGGCTTGCGTTTCTGCGGCGGCGGCTGACCGGGGACTACGAGGTCGACGACTTCGGGTACGACGAGGAGCTGACCGACCAGGTCCTGATGTCCCTGCTGCGGCCGGTGTACGAGAAGTACTTCCGGGTCGAGGTGAAGGGCATGGAGAACATCCCGGCGGAGGGCGGTGCGCTGATCGTCGCCAACCACTCCGGGACGCTGCCGCTGGACGGGCTGATGATGCAGGTCGCCGTGCACGATCACCATCCGGCGAATCGTCACCTCAGGCTGCTCGCCGCGGATCTGGTCTTCGTGCTGCCGGTCGTCAACGAGCTGGCGCGGAAGCTGGGGCACACGCTCGCGTGCGCGGAGGACGCGGAGCGGCTGCTGGCCCAGGGGGAGCTGGTCGGGGTGATGCCGGAGGGGTTCAAGGGCATCGGGAAGCCGTTCAGCGAGCGGTACAAGCTCCAGCGGTTCGGGCGGGGCGGGTTCGTGTCGACGGCGTTGCGGAAGGGGGCGCCGATCATTCCCTGCTCGATCGTGGGGGCGGAGGAGATCTATCCGATGATCGGCAACGCGAAGACGCTGGCGCGGGTGCTGGGATTTCCGTATTTCCCGTTGACGCCGACGTTTCCGTGGCTGGGGCCGTTGGGCGGGATTCCGCTGCCGACGAAGTGGACGATTCAGTTCGGGGAGCCGATCCGTACGGACGGCTATCCGCCGGAGGCGGCCGAGGATCCGATGCTGATGTTCAATCTGACGGATCAGGTGCGGGAGCAGATTCAGCACACGCTGTACAAGTTGCTTGTGCAGCGGAGGTCGGTTTTCTTCTGAGGCGCGATGCGTTGAGTTTTGGGTGCGGGTGCGTGGGGGCTGGTCGCGCAGTTCCCCGCGCCCCTTCGGGGCGCGGGGAGTGAACCTCTGTCGGCTAGTTGCCGGTGTCCTCGCTGTCGATGCCCAGGCCGGGTAGCAGGCCTGGCAGCAGTGGGGGCAGGGTGACGTCGGGTTCGGTGGTTGCGGATTTTGAGGGGGAGGGGCTGGTGGTGCCGGTCTTCGGGGGGTCGAGGAGGCCGCCCGTGGTGCCGCCGATCAGGCCGTTGTCGGCGCTGCCGGAGGCCGAGCCGCTGGGGCTGCCGGTGCCGGAGTCGTGGCCGGAGGAGGAGCTGCCGGAGGACGACGGGGCCGTCGACCGGTGGCGGCCGGAGGACCCGGTGGACGCCGTGCCGGAGCCCTGCCTGCCGGTGCCGCCGGTGCTCTGGGGCGGTTGGGGGAGCAGGGACTGCAGCGGGCCGACTTCCTGGTCTATGGCGTCGAAGACCGACGACACCTGCTGGCTGACGTCCCCGAGCTGCACCGGAAGCTTGTCGCGCAGGGCGCCCCAGGCCTCTCGGTGCGACTGGGCGAAGGCGGACAGGGCCTGGATGGGGCCCAGGGAGTTCGGATCGCGCTCGTAGGCCTCGTGGAGCAGGCGGTGGCCCTCGGTGACGTCCTGCTGCATCCCGGACAGGGTGCGGCGGATCTCGCCGATCGACTCGTGGTCGAGGTGGCCGCCGCGGCCCCGCTCCATCAGCCGGCGGGCCTCCATCAGCCGGGTCGAGGCCTGGTCGAGGTAGGTCTGGCCGCGCTGGTCGTCGCCGTCGGACAGATAGTTGAGCTTGAAGTCCTCGATGCCGCGTTTGAGGCCGTACAGGGAGTCGCCGGGCAGGGCGTCGGAGCTGGCGGCGGCGACGCCGCCGAAGGCTCCGGCGGCCACGCCGACGCTCAGTCCGCCCGCGGCGAGCCCCTTGGTGAGCCGGGAACGCGGTCGCAGTTTGCCCAGTGGACTCGCCCGGTGCGCGCCCTTGGCCCGGCCGGACCGCTGCTCGGGCACGGGTGTGTCCGCCGCCCCGCCCAGGGTGCCCTCCGCGAGCATGGCCTCCATCGCGGCCACCAGTTGGGCCCGCTGGACGACCTTGACCTTCGGGTCGAGCTCCGGTTTGGGCAGTGCGGCGAGACCCGTCGCCAGGGCCAGCAGCTCGCCCGGCTCGGTCCGTTCGGCGCGATCCGCTGCGGCCGGTGGATCGCCCGCCGGGGCCTCGGACCGCTCGGCCGCCGGGTCCCGGTCGGGCTGCTCCTCCAGGGCCTGGGCGAAGGCGTTCGCCCGCCGGTGGGCCGATACGTTCGCGATCACTGGCGGCACCTCCTCTCGTCATGACGGTCGACTCCCCAGGGGGTCCTGAGGGTTGCACGCCCTCGACCGATCCACACGATCGTGTGATCAGGGTCTTGCTGGACGTGACCACAGGGAGCCTGTATCCCGCACAACGAGCGGCTCGGCACTTGGGTTACGGACGACCGGTGATCGGCTGAGAATGGCAACAGGCGTTCACCGAGCGTGAGTTGGACGTCGCCGAGGGTGCCCGGCTCAGCGGGCGTCGTCCGGGAGGAGCCGGGCGAGGGTGCGCACGGCCCGGTACTGGAGCGTCTTGATGGCGCCCTCGTTCTTGCCCATCACCCGGGCGGTCTCGGCGACCGAGAGGCCCTGCAGGAAGCGGAGCGTCACGCACTCCTGCTGCTGCGGGTTGAGGCGTCGTACGGCGTCGAGCAGCGCCGCGTTGGAGAGGGACTCCAGGACGGAGTCCTCGGGCGAGCGTTCGACCTCGTTGGCGTCGAGCATCTCGCCGGTCGTCACCTCCAGGCGGAAGCGGCTCGACTTGAAGTGGTCGGCGACCAGGTTGCGGGCGATCGTCACCAGCCAGGCGCCGAAGTCGCGGCCCTGCCAGGTGAAGGTGCCGATCCTGCGCAGCGCGCGCAGGAACGTCTCACTGGTGAGGTCCTCGGCGGTCGCCTTGCCGCCGACGCGGTAGTAGATGTAGCGGTACACGGTGTCGCTGTACTGGTCGTAGAGGCGGCCGAAGGCGTCGGACTCGCCGGCCTGGGCACGCTCCACGAGATCCATCATGCGGGCGCTGTCGCTGTCCGCGGCCGGACGGCGGGCGGTGGCGGCGCTGCCGGAGGTCCGGCTGCGTCTGCCGACGGCGGCGCCGCCGTCGGCCAGTGCGTAGCACGGGCCCACGGGGGCGGCGGTGGCGAAGGCGAAGGCGGGGACGGCGTACGCGGACGGGACGAGGCCGCGCAGCGTCTCTTTGACCGTCGCGACTGTTGCGCGCAGCGTAGCCAGGCCCGAGGCGTCAACCCCGACGTGTGGGTACACGGGACTCCCAGAGGCAGAGCTTCCATCACGTGCAGTACGGGACCTTTCACCCGTCGTAGCGACGGAGGGGTACCGGTTTGCGTCTGAGGAGAATAACGCTTCGTGCAGGCACTGCTACACCGAGTTGCTCAAATCATCGATTGCGTCGCTTCTCTCACCGATTTGAGATGGTTCAAGTGCCGCAGAGTGACTGATTGTTGATCAGAATGGTGCGTGTTCAGGCGGAGTCGAGGGCGTGTTGGGGCGGCCGCGCGATAATTCGGGCGCGTGGCGGGAGAACGCCGGAATGTTCGGGCGCGGGCGGGCCGAAGGCATGCCTGAGGAGCGCCCCGCGAGGGGCGCCCGGCTGTCCGGCTGTGGCGCTGTGGGGCTGTGCGGTCCGGCCGCGGTGGTTACCGGCGGCGGCGGGACAGCGCGATCGCCGCCGCCGTGCCGCCGGCCACCGCGCCGACCCCGGCCGCCGCCGGGATGCCGACCTTCGCCGCCTTGCGGCCGGTGCGGTAGTCGCGCAGGCGCCAGTCCAGTTCCCGGGCGTGCTTGCGCAGCTTGGTGTCCGGGTTGATGGCGTACGGGTGACCGACCAGGGAGAGCATCGGGATGTCGTTGTGGGAGTCGCTGTAGGCGGCGCACCGGGAGAGGTCGAGGCCCTCGGCGGCGGCCAGGGCGCGGACCGCCTCCGCCTTCGCCGGGCCGTGCAGGGGCTCGCCCACCAGCTTGCCGGTGTAGACGCCGTCGACCGACTCGGCGACCGTGCCCAGCGCTCCGGTCAGGCCCAGCCGGCGGGCGATCACGCCGGCGATCTCCACCGGCGCCGCCGTGACGAGCCACACCTTCTGGCCCGCGTCCAGGTGGGCCTGGGCGAGGGCGCGGGTGCCGGGCCAGATGCGTTCGGCCATGTACTCGTCGTAGATCTCCTCGCCGATGGTCTGGAGCTCCGCGACGCGGTGGCCCTTGACGATCGACAGGGCCGAGTCGCGGGCCTCCTGCATGTGCTCGGGGTCCTCGACGCCGGCCAGCCGGAACCACGCCTGCTGCCAGGCGAACCGCGCGAGGTCGCGGGTCTCGAAGAACTTCCGCTTGTAGAGGCCACGGCCGAAGTGGAAGATGGCGGCGCCCTGCATGACGGTGTTGTCCAGGTCGAAGAAGGCGGCGGCCTTGTCGTCGCCGAGCACCGGGAAGTCCGGCTCGGCGGCCTCTTCGGCACCCGCCGACGCCTCTTCCGCCAGGGCTTCCTGGTTCTTGCGCGCAGCCTCCGCCGAGGCCTCGCCTGCCAACACGCTCCGCGCCGTGGCGGAGCGCCTACGGGGAGTGAGCCATCCGAGAGCGGCCATGTCGTGAGCATAGCCAGTCTGTTCGGTGCATCCGGAGTCGCGGGAGTTGGTTGGGTGTGAACTCTCCGCGACCGGTCTGTTAAACAACCAGTCAAACATGCCGTGGAAGAGCGGGAGAATGGACCCCATGAGTCCTCTCTTCGGCCGGAAGGCCCCCGCGTCTCGTGCGCGATCGGTCACTCTCATCCGTAAGCCGGGCTGTCATTTGTGCGATGACGCACAGGTCGTGGTCGAGAAGGTGTGCGGCGACCTCGACGTGCCCTGGGAGCAGAAGGACATCACCCAGGACGAGCGGCTGCACGACCTGTACTGGGAGCAGATCCCGGTCGTACTGGTCGACGGTGAACAGCACACCTTCTGGCGTGTGAACGAAGACCGGCTCCGTAAGGCACTGACCGACTAGTCCAAACCGGTGGGAAAGTCGCCTAGGATCGACGGCGGCTTGGTCTCGGGGGCGGGATTCGTGAGGAGTGTGTACGGCTTTGCCCCCATTGGAGACGGAGCGTGAGCGCGTATGCGCCGGTTCCCCGCGACCGCGCCGAGGGTGCGTGACCCCGGTCACGTTGGCCGGGCAAATCGGACACCATCTTTGTGCACGCGTTCACAAAGACATAGCCTGCTGTCGACGGGGCGGTCTGGGTACGAGTGACCGTCCGCAGCCCCGCTCAACCCGTTGGAGCACCGTGGCAACTGGCCGAACTCACCGACCGGCGACCCGCAGCCGAGGTATCCCCGAGGCCACCGTCGCCCGGCTTCCGCTGTACCTCCGGGCGCTGACCGCACTGTCGGAGCGCTCGGTGCCCACGGTCTCCTCCGAAGAGCTGGCCGCGGCCGCGGGGGTCAACTCCGCCAAGCTGCGCAAGGACTTCTCTTACCTGGGTTCTTACGGAACGCGCGGTGTCGGCTACGACGTCGAGTACCTCGTCTACCAGATCTCCCGCGAGCTGGGCCTCACGCAGGACTGGCCGGTCGTGATCGTCGGTATCGGTAACCTCGGCGCCGCCCTCGCCAACTACGGCGGGTTCGCCTCGCGCGGTTTCCGGGTGGCCGCGCTGATCGACGCCGATCCGGCGATGGCCGGAAAGCCCGTCGCGGGCATTCCCGTGCAGCACACCGACGACCTGGAGAAGATCATCCAGGACAACGGCGTCAGCATCGGCGTCATCGCCACCCCGGCCGGCGCCGCCCAGCCCGTCTGCGACCGGCTCGTGGCCGCCGGGGTCACCTCCATCCTGAACTTCGCGCCGACCGTGCTGACCGTCCCGGACGGTGTCGACGTCCGCAAGGTCGACCTCTCCATCGAGCTGCAGATCCTCGCCTTCCACGAGCAGCGCAAGGCCGGCGAGGAGCACGAGGGCGCGGCCCCGCCCGCCGCCCCGCACCAGGAGCCCGGCGAGCAGGGACCCGACGGGGACGTACCCGCCGTGATGCCGGCATGAGTCTCCTCGTCGTCGGGCTGAGCCACCGCAGCGCCCCGGTCAGCGTCCTGGAACGGGCCGCGCTCACCACGGACGCCCAGGTCAAGCTGGTCCAGGACACGGTCGCCGCCGAGCCGGCCGCCGAGGCCGCGGTCCTCGCCACCTGCAACCGCATCGAGCTCTACGCCGACGTGGACAAGTTCCACGCCGGGGTCGCCGAGCTGTCCACGCTGCTCGCCCAGCACAGCGGGGTCGGCCTGGACGAGCTCACCCCTTATCTCTACGTGCACTACGAGGACCGCGCCGTCCACCACCTGTTCTCGGTGGCCTGCGGGCTGGACTCGATGGTCGTCGGCGAGGGGCAGATCCTCGGCCAGATCAAGGACTCGCTGGCCCGGGCGCAGGAGCTGCACAGCGCCGGCCGGCTGATGAACGACCTGTTCCAGCAGGGCCTCCGGGTCGGCAAGCGCGCCCACTCCGAGACCGGGATCGACCGGGCCGGACAGTCCCTGGTCACCTTCGGCCTGGAGCAGCTGGCCGCCGGCACCGGCGTCGAGACCTGGGCCAAGGGCAAGAAGGCGCTGGTCATCGGCGCCGGTTCGATGTCCTCGCTGGCCGCCGCGACGCTCGCGCGGGCGGGGGTCGCGGAGATCGTGGTGGCCAACCGGACGCTGGACCGCGCGCAGCGGCTCGCACACCTGCTCGAAGAGCAGTATGGGCAAGGTCTGAACGAGGGCGACGACACGCACGTGACGGCCCGCGCGGTACCGATGGACGCGGTGCCGGGCGAGCTGACACGTGCCGACCTCGCGGTCTCGTGTACCGGGGCGACGGGTCTTGTCCTCACCGCCGACGCCGTCGCGGCCGCCGTCGAGGGACGCACCGGCGAACCCGCCGCCGAGATCGACGTGACCGTACCGGCGGCCCCGAAGCCGCTGCCCGCCCCCGGCCTCGGCGCCGACGAGAACTGCCCGCTCGACCTCACCGCCGCGCAGAGCGGCTTCTCCGTGATGGGCGAGGCCGCGGTCGCCGGGATGGCCGCCGCCGAGCTGGAGCAGCACGCGGCCTGGGTGGACAACGGGACGGTGGACATCCGGGAGACCGGCCGTCGTACGCCCGAGACCCTCCTCGAAGCCGATGCCGAGCTGATCGGCGCGCTCGCCGCGGCCGTCACCCGGGTCGGCCGGATCCCCGAGCGGCGCAGGCCGGAGCCGGTCGCCGGCTTCGTACGGCCCGCTCCCGCGCTCTTCCTCCTCGACCTCGCCATGCCCCGCGACATCGACGCGGCCGCGCACCGGCTGGCCGGGGTGCGGCTGGTCGACATCGAGTCGCTGGCCGAGGCGTCGGCCGACGCCCCGATGGCCGCCGACGTGGACCAGGTCCGCCGTATCGTTTCGGACGAGGTGGCCGCGTTCGGTGCCGCGCAGCGGGCCGCGCACATCACGCCGACCGTGGTCGCGCTGCGCACCATGGCCGCCGATGTGGTGGCCGGCGAGATCGCCCGGCTCGACGGGCGCCTGCCCGGCCTGGACGAGCGGCAGCGCGGGGAGATCCGGCAGGCCGTGCACCGGGTCGTCGACAAGCTGCTGCACGCGCCGACCGTACGGGTCAAGCAGCTCGCGGCCGAGCCCGGCGGCGCCGGGTACGCGGACGCGCTGCGGACCCTGTTCGACCTCGACCCCGAGACGGTGGCCGCCGTCTCCCGGGCCGTGGACAGCACAGACGAGAAGGACCGACCGGCATGAGTGACAAACCACCACTGAGGCTGGGGACCAGGCGCAGCAGACTCGCCATGGCCCAGTCCGGGCAAGTGGCCGAGGCCGTGAGCCAGGTGACCGGACGGCCCGTCGAGCTCGTCGAGATCACCACCTACGGCGACACCTCCCGTGAGCACCTCGCGCAGATCGGCGGCACGGGGGTCTTCGTGACCGCCCTGCGCGACGCGCTGCTGAGCGGTGAGGTCGACTTCGCGGTTCACTCGCTCAAGGACCTCCCGACCACCCAGCCCGAAGAGCTGGCGCTGGCGGCCGTACCGCTGCGCGAGGACCCGCGCGACGTGATCGTCGCCCGGGACGCGCTGAAGTTCACCGACCTGCCGCGCGGCGCGCGCATCGGCACCGGTTCGCCGCGCCGGACGGCGCAGCTGAACGCGTACGCGCGCGGCCACGGGCTGGACATCGAGACCGTCCCGATCCGGGGGAACGTCGACACCCGCATCGGGTACATACACGACGGCGAACTCGATGCGGTGGTGCTGGCCGCGGCCGGCCTCAGCCGCATCGGCCGCCTCGACGAGGTGACCGACTTCCTGTCGGTCGACACGATTCTGCCCGCCCCCGGCCAGGGGGCACTGGCGATCGAATGCGTCGCGGACAACGCGTCGCTGATCGCCGCGCTCGGGGAACTCGACGACCCGTTCACCCGGGTCGCCGTGACCGCCGAGCGGTCACTGCTCGCCGCCCTGGAGGCCGGCTGCTCCGCCCCTGTGGGCGCGCTGGCCGACCTTCTGGCCGACGGGCAGATTGTCAAGGAAATGCGCCTGCGGGGAGTCGTCGGCACGACCGACGGCACCCGGATGGTGCAGTTGTCCACCACCGGTCCCGTGCCCGAGACATACGACCAGGCGACGGCGCTCGGTCGCGAACTCGCCTCCGAGATGCTTGCCCAGGGCGCGGCCGGTCTGATGGGGGAGCGAGCACAGTGAGCCCCACCAACCTTCCCGCCGGCCTCGATCACGGGCACGTCACCTTCCTGGGTGCCGGACCCGGGGATCCGGGACTGCTGACCTTGCGTGCCGTGGAGGCACTGTCCAGCGCGGACGTCCTGGTCGCCGAGCACGAGGTGCTCGACGTGATCAGGGCCCACGCCAGGCAGGGCGTCTCCGTCGTGCCCACGAGTCCGGACTACTCGTCGGACCCGTATCCGGGCACAGGCGCGCCTCAACTCACGGTTGTTGACGGTGCGTCAACAACCGCTTCCCTCCCGCCCGTGCGGGATGCGGCTCATCTTGTCATGGAGGCCGCGCGGGGTGGCAGGCGGGTCGTCCGTGCGGTGTCCGGGGACCCGGGACTTGATACGTACGCCACCGAGGAAATGCTCGCCTGCGCGGCGGCCGGTGTGCCTTTCGAGGTCGTGCCGGGTGTCGCGGCGGCGGTGGGCGTGCCCGCGTACGCCGGTGTGCCGCTGCGCGACGCGCAGGGCACCGACGTCCGTTTCGTGGACGCCCGGACGGCCTCCGACCGGTGCTGGACCGAGGTCGGCGCCTCGGACGGCACGGTCGTCGTGTCGACCTCGCTCGACTCGGTCGCGGCCGCGGCCGGTGAGCTGGTCGCCGCCGGCCGCAAGCCGGACACCCCGCTGACCGTCACCGTCGCCGGTACGACGACCCGGCAGCGGACCTGGACCGCCACCCTCGGCACCATCGCGCAGACGCTGAAGCAGGCGAAGGTGCTGCCGTCCCCGGACGGCGGCCGGCCGGTGATAGCCGTGGTCGGTGAGCGGTCCGCCGCCGCCCAGCGCGACCAGTTGTCGTGGTTCGAGTCCAAGCCGCTGTTCGGCTGGAAGGTGCTCGTACCGCGCACGAAGGAGCAGGCGGCCTCGCTCTCCGACCAGCTGCGGTCGTACGGGGCCGTGCCGCACGAGGTGCCGACGATCGCCGTCGAACCGCCGCGCACGCCCCAGCAGATGGAGCGGGCGGTGAAGGGGCTCGTCACCGGACGGTACGAGTGGATCGCCTTCACGTCGGTCAACGCCGTCAAGGCGGTGCGGGAGAAGTTCGAGGAGTACGGGCTCGACGCCCGGGCCTTCGCGGGGATCAAGGTCGCGGCGGTCGGGGAGCAGACGGCGAAGGCGCTGGTCGCCTTCGGCGTGAAGCCGGATCTGGTGCCGTCGGGTGAGCAGTCGGCCGCGGGGCTCCTTGAGGACTGGCCGCCGTACGACCCGGTGTTCGACCCCATCGACCGGGTGTTCCTGCCGCGGGCCGACATCGCCACGGAGACGCTGGTCGCCGGGCTGATCGAGCTCGGGTGGGAGGTGGACGACGTGACCGCCTACCGCACGGTGCGGGCGTCGCCGCCGCCGGCCGAGACGCGGGAGGCGATCAAGGGCGGCGGGTTCGACGCCGTGCTGTTCACGTCGTCGTCCACCGTGCGGAACCTGGTGGGTATCGCCGGGAAGCCGCACAACGTGACGGTGATCGCGTGCATCGGTCCCGCGACGGCGAAGACCGCGGAGGAGCATGGGCTGCGGGTGGACGTGATGGCTCCGGAGCCGTCGGCGGGCAAGCTGGCGGAGGCGTTGGCTGAGTTCGGGCTGCGGCGGCGGGCGAGTGCGGTGGAGGCGGGGGATCCGGTGACTCGGCCGAGTGAGCGGCGGCCGGGGGCGCGCAGGAGGCGTACCACTACGTGAGGTGAGCAGCGGGAGGGGTCTGGGGGCTGCGCCCCCGGACCCCTTTTGCGTTCGTGGTTGTCTGCGGGTGCGTGGGGGCTGGTCGCGCCCACGCGGCGGAGCCGCATATCGATACAGCCCCGCGCCCCTGACGGGGCGCTTTTACTTACGGGGTGTCGTTGTCGAGGACCTTTTTGAGGTTGGCGACGACTGTGGGGATCTCCCGGTCGAAGGCGAGGCCGTCGATGCCCTCGTCCGTGATGACGGCGAGGAGGGCTCGGGTGCCGACGGCGGTGATGATGACGTGGCCGGCGTTGCACTGGGCGGTGAGCTGGCGGAGGGTGCCGGTTTTGCCCTGGTCGGCGAGGCGGTGGCCGAGGGAGAGGGCGGCGGAGGCGAGGGCGGCCATGGACTCGGGGTGGGTCTTGTCGGTGTCGCCGGCCACCACCAGGCCGTCGACGGTGGCCAGGACGGTCTCGGAGACGCCCATCACCCGGTCGCGCAACGAGACGAGGATGTCCTGCACGGGGTCGCTCATGGTGGCTACTTCCTGTCGTGCTCGGTGGTGCGGAGGCGCGGCCGGCCTCCCCGGGACCGCTAGCGCTTGCGGCGGGGGAGCGGGGTCGCTGAGGGTTGCGAGGGTGTCGTCGAGGGGTGGGGAGGGGTGCGCAGGGCCGTGCTGGGGCGGGCGGCGGCGGTGCCGGACGGGGGCTGGAGAAGGCCCTGGGCCAGGAGGTCGCGGAGGTCCAGCATGACGGCGAACAGGCCGCGGCCGAGGGTGAACGCGATGTCCCGGGGGGTCCTGCGGCCGTCGGCGGCGGTCAGGACGGTGCGGTGCCGGGGGGAGAGCCGGGCGGTCTGCCGCGGGTCGCGGGCGGCCGGGGCCGGGGCGAGGCGGTCGCGGGCGAAGCGGGCCGTGGCGCCGCGTTCGTTCGCCAGCAGTCGGACACGGCGGGTGTTCTCGGTGACCAGGCGGGCGGGCGGCACCGCGGCGCCCGTTTCGAGCAGCGGGCGCGCGGCGGCCACCTCCCAGCCGTCCGGGCTGGTCAGGGCAAGGGCGAAGGCCGCGTCGAAGAGGGCCGCCTGGCCGATGATCTCCAGTTCGGCGGCGCCCAGCAGGCCCTGGGCGACCAGTTCCCGGGCCAGCCGCGCGGGGTCGGTGCCGGCGGCGCGGACGGCGGCCCAGTCGTCTTCGGTGACCCGGTGCGACTTGAGCAGAAGCACCTCGACACCGGGGGCGCCGGGTGTCTCCACGCCCACGACCAGGCCGTCCCGGACGTGGATGGCACCGCCCGGGGTGCCCGCGACCAGAACGGTGCAGGACCGTTTCTCTGTGTACAGGGCGGACAGCAGGGCGGGGATGTTGCGGGGGGCCGGGGTCTCGTCGGTCATGCGAGCAGTCGGCCCGTGTGCTCGGCCAGGTCCCGCAGCGCCCAGGTGATGTTCGTACGGTGCCGGTCCACCAGGGCGAAGAGCAGGAGCGGGTCGCCCTCGCGGTCGACCCGGGTCGTCACGTGGTGGTGGCTGGTGGTCGTGATGACGACGGTCTCCAGCTCGCCCTCGAAACCGGCCCGGTTGAGGTGGGTGGTCAGCAAGTGGGCGGTCTCCTGGGCGTCCTGGGACGGTCCCGTGTCGCCGTGCTCGGCGTAGGGGAGACCCGTCACGCCGTCCAGGAGAGCCGCGGCGGTCACACCGGGCGTGCCGACGACGCCGTCCAGGACGGTGTCGAGCGAAGTCATGAGTTCCCCCTCCTGACGCTCGTTCGCACAGTACTTTATTGCCAACTGTGGCAACACTGGCCAAAGATGACACTTATTCGGACCGGGAGGGGTCGGGAAGCAACCCCTGCCGATCCGTACGCGTCCGAGTTGACCCATGTAAGGAAATCGAGGGGACCAGCGTGAACATCGAGACCACCCTCAAGGAAGCAATGAGCATCGACGGGGCCCTCGGGGTCGCCCTCGTCGACTACGAGAGCGGCATGTCCCTCGGCGTGCTGGGCGGCGGGCCCCACCTGGACCTGGAGCTGGCCGCGGCCGGGAACACCGAGGTCGTGCGGGCCAAGCAGCGCACCCTGAAGTCCATCGGCCTGGACGACGAGATCGAGGACATCCTGATCACGCTCGGCGGCCAGTACCACCTGATCCGCCCCATGACCAAGGTCGGCGGTTCGCTCTTCCTCTACCTCGCCCTGGACCGCGGCCGCAGCAACCTCGCCCTGGCCCGGCACAGCCTCAAGAAGCTGGAGAGCGAGCTGGAGGTCTGACCGACGCCACGTCGGCAAGCGTGCCCGTGTGACGGGCGTAGCGTAGGGAGCATGACGAAGTACGGCTCCTTTCCCGGCACGCGGCCGCGTCGGCTGCGGACCACCCCCGTCATGCGGCGCATGGTCGCCGAGACCCGGCTGCATCCCGCGGACTTCATCCTCCCGGCGTTCGTCCGCGAGGGCGTCTCCGAGCCGGTGCCGATCGGCGCCATGCCCGGTGTCGTACAGCACACCCGGGACAGCCTGAAGAAGGCCGCCGCCGAGGCCGTCGCGGCCGGGATCTCCGGGATCATGCTGTTCGGGGTGCCGGAGGAGAGCAAGAAGGACGCCCTCGGGACGCCCGGCACCGACCCGGACGGGATCCTCCAGGTCGCGCTGCGGGACGTGCGCGCCGAGGTCGGCGACGAACTGCTCGTGATGTCCGACCTCTGCCTCGACGAGACCACCGACCACGGGCACTGCGGGGTGCTGGACGCCGAGGGGCGCGTGGACAACGACGCCACCCTGGAGCGGTACGCCGAGATGGCCCAGGTGCAGGCCGACGCCGGCGCCCATGTCGTCGGCCCCAGCGGGATGATGGACGGGCAGATCGGCGTCATCCGCGACGCCCTCGACCAGATCGGCCGCGAGGACGTCGCGATCCTCGCCTACACCGTGAAGTACGCCTCCGCCTTCTTCGGCCCGTTCCGGGAGGCCGTCGGCTCGTCCCTCAAGGGCGACCGCAAGACCTACCAGCAGGACCCCGCCAACCTGCGGGAGTCGATGCGCGAGCTGGCCCTGGACCTGGCGGAGGGGGCCGACATGGTGATGGTCAAGCCCGCCGGGCCCTACCTCGACATCCTCGCCCGGGTCGCCGACTCCGTGGACGTGCCGGTCGCCGCCTACCAGATCTCCGGCGAGTACTCGATGGTCGAGGCCGCCGCCGAGAAGGGCTGGATCGACCGCGAACGGGCCATCCTGGAGACCCTCACCGGCATCAAGCGGGCCGGCGCGCAGAACATCCTGACGTACTGGGCGGTGGAGGCCGCCCGGATGCTGGGCTGAGCCGCCGGACCGTGCGTCACGGTGCCCCCGCTCGGAGAGATCCGGCCGGGGGCACTTTCAAGTCGCCGATGGCGTTAGGTTGTTGACCGTCCGTTGTTGACCGTCCTCGCCCTTCGCCGACCGTCCGGGAGACGCCCATGTCCGGTGACGCCCTCAGTCAGGACCCCGCCGAGCTGAGAAGGAGGATCGACACCAGCAAGGCACACCCGGCCCGGGTGTACGACGTCTTCCTCGGCGGCAAGGACCACTATCCCGCCGACCTCGCCGCCGCCTCCGCCGCGCTCTCCGCCAACCCGCGCGGCTACCTCGACGTCCGGCACAACCGCGACTTCCTGCGCCGCGCCGTGAACACGCTGGCCGCCGACGGGATCCGGCAGTTCCTCGACATCGGCACCGGCCTGCCCACCGCGGAGAACGTCCACCAGATCGCCCAGCGCGTCATACCCGACTCCCGGGTGGTGTACGTCGACAACGACCCGATCGTCCTCGCCCACGCCCGCGCCCTGCTCACCAGCGGACCCGAGGGCCGTACCGACTACA
The DNA here is from genome assembly GCF_043201555.1 of Streptomyces sp. NPDC048288. Taxonomy (NCBI): domain Bacteria; kingdom Bacillati; phylum Actinomycetota; class Actinomycetes; order Kitasatosporales; family Streptomycetaceae; genus Streptomyces; species Streptomyces sp. NPDC048288. The sequence goes on along the minus strand of NZ_JBICZD010000003.1, from coordinate 874,690 downwards.
TCGACGCCGACTTCCGGAACCCGGTGGAGATCCTCGAACAGGCCTCGAAGACACTGGACTTCGACGAGCCGGTCGCCCTGTGCCTGGTGGCGATCCTGCACTTCGTGGAGGACGAGGAGGCCTACCCGATCGTCCGCGGGCTCGTCGAGGCGCTGCCCGCCGGCAGCCGGGTGGTGCTCAGCCACCTCACCGAGGACCTCAACCCGGAGAACATCCGGGCGGTCCAGCGGGCCTACACCGAGCGCGGCTTCAGCTTCGTCCTGCGGTCGCGGGCCGACGTCGAGCGCTTCTTCACGGAGAACTCCCTCGCCCTGGCCGAGCCGGGCGTGGTCCCCGTGCACCGCTGGCGCGCCGACCACGCGGCGCCCGTGCCGGAGCAGCCCGACGCCGCCTTCCTGGAGTCCCTCGACCACATCGAGCGGGTCCGCTACGCCGACATCAACGACGTCACCGACGCGGACATCAACGTCTACGCGGGGCTGGGCGCGAAGGCCTGAGGCCCGCCATTCACCAGTCGAGGACGTCGTCCTGGTTCCGCTGCCAGTACGTCACCCGCAGCGAGCTGTCGTAGTACACGCCCTTCGCTGGCAGCGGCGGTGTCGCCGAGGCACCGCCGCTGCTGTTGGGGGTCATGCCCTGGAAGGCGACGGTCAGCTTCTTGCCGGTCGTGCCGCCGTCGCCGCTGCCGTCGGCCGCGGTCAGCAGCACGCCCGCGTAGCCGGACTCGCCCGGCGCGAGGGTGGTGACCGCCTGCGGGTGGGTCGCCTCGTCGGGCTGCGGCACCCACTGCATCTCGTCGAAGCGCAGGACGGGGTAGTAGGTGAGGTCGCAGGTCCTGCTGCCGGTGTTCCGCACGGTCAGCAGCAGGTGGTTCAGCGGGCGGGAGAGCGGCTGGGCGGTGACGGTGGTGTTGGAGCCGTTGCACAGGACGCGGGAAGTGCCGCTACTGCCCGGCTGCCGCGTGTTCTTCGTGGCGGTGTCGCTCACGGGCGAGGGCGTCGACCTGGCGGTGCCCGAACCGGTTGTGCCGGTGCCCGTGTTGCCCGTGGAGGCTTCGGAAGTCTTCGGTGTCGGCGTCGGGTTGGCCGACTGCGGTGCGGTCGTCGCCGGTGCGGACGCGCCCTCGTCGCGGGTGCCCGTTCCGTTCTCGCAGGCCGTGAGGGCGAGGGCGGCGACGGCGGCGCCGGTGGCGGCGAGCAGACGGACACGGCGGGTGGCGCGCTGGGCCATGGCGAATCCTCTTTCGAGTGGTGGCGTGCTTGGATGGCCACAGCCTGTGGGCCGCTCCGTCCCGTCCGCCACAGCCGCCGGACGATCCGGGACGCTGGAACGGCCATACCGGCTCTGACCTGTAAGAACAGCCCTTCCCTGGAACGCGGGAACGGGATGCGGGGGGGACGGAGGAACGGTGTCGGACGGCACTTCGGGAAGCGGTTTCGCCGAGTTGCTGCGGGAGTTGAAGGACCGCTCGGGGCTCAGCTACGGCACGCTCGCCAAACGGCTGCACATGAGTACGTCCACCCTGCACCGCTACTGCAACGGGGACGCCGTACCGGCGGACTACGCCCCCGTGGAACGCCTCGCCCGGCTCTGCAAGGCCGGCCCCGAGGAACTCGTCGACCTGCACCGGCGGTGGGTGCTGGCGGACGCGGAGCGGGGGCGGAAGCCGGACGCGCCCCGGAAGCCGGCCGAGGCGGTGCCGGGGGAAACGGCGGCCCAGGGAGCGGCGGTGGGCGTGGCGCCGGCGGCTGCAGAACCGGCGGCTGCGGAATCGGCGGCTGCGGAACCGGCCGTACCGGCGTCCCCGGAGCCGTTGGTGGAGTCGGTGCCGGAGTCGTCGGTGGGGCGGGACGACGGGCGGCGTCGGCGTGCCGTCCGGCCCGTGCTGCTCGCCGGCACCGCGGTCGTCGTCCTGCTCGGCGCCGCCGTTCTCGCCGTGAAGCTGCCCTCCGGCGGGACCGACGACAAGGGGCAGGGACCCGCGGGCGCCGCCGCGTCGGTGTCCGGCGGCCCGCGCTCCGCGGGGGCGACGGCCTCGGGCACCCCGTCCACCGCCTCGCCGTCCGCCTCCGCCTCCGGCGACTCCGGCTCGTCCTCCCCGTCCGTGTCGGCCACGGCCACCGGCGGCTCAGGGGACGCCGGTACGGCCGCCTCCGCGCCCGCCGCCGGCACCACCGCGCCGCCGCTCACCGTCAACACCCAGCCGTACTCCTGGGAGAGCCCCTGCTCCCAGCACTACCTGATCGACCGGGCCCCGGCCGACGTGGCGCCGCCGCCCCTGGAGACCGACGCCACCGCCTGGGTCTCCGCGCACCAGGCGGTCTCCTCGGGGGAGCAGTACGTCACGCTGACCGTGCAGGGGACCGGCAAGGAGTCGGTGGTGCTGGAGAGCCTCGCGGTCCGCACGGTGGACCGGAGCGCGCCGCTCGCCTGGAACGACTACGCGATGGGATACCCGGGCGTCGGCTGCGGCGGGAACGTGCCCACCCGCTCCTTCACCGTCGCCCTGGACGCGATGCGCCCGGCGGTCGTCCCGGAGGCGGGACACCGGGACTTCCCGTTCAAGGTGAGCGAGTCCGACCCCGAGGTGTTCTACGTGACGGCGGACGCCTCGGCGTACTCCGTCGGCTGGTATCTGGAGCTGTCCTGGTCCAGCGGGTCGCGGCACGGGACGCTGCGGATCGACGACAAGGGGCGGCCGTTCCGCACGAGCGGCAACAACGGGCGGCCCGCCTACGAGTTCCCGCTGGGCGGCGAGGCCTGGCGGGCCGCGTCGTCGGGGGACTGAGAGAGGGACGCGGCGGAGGGGCCCTCGTCGCGTACGCCCTGTCCGTCCCGGCACCCGCTGAGGGCGGTCGCGGCGACCAGCGCGAGGGCGGCCACCGCGAGCAGACGGCGGCGGCCGGGGGCCGGGGTGGGGCGCGTGGCGGACATGCGAGGACTCCCTTGGCGAACTCGGCTCGGTCGGTGATCCCGAACTGCCTTCAGCCTGTCCGGCGGTCCGCCCGCGCCGCCAGAGCACACCGGGAATCCGGGACGCGTGCCGCCGTTCCACCCCTGTGACCTGTGCGGATCCCGTCCCGTGGGACGACGGTCCGGGACGTCCGGGCCGCCGGAGCGGGGGCCCGGGCGCCGTCCGTCCGGATCGCGGAATGACGGGTGTAGGCGGCACGCACCTCTCTAGGCTCCGGCCAAGACGAGGATCAGACCGCGGATCAGACCCAGGAGAGCCGTCCATGACCGTCACCAGCGCCCCCGCCGCCGCACCCCCCGCCGCCCTGCCGCCGCTCGCGGCCCGTGCCCGTACCGTCGGCGGTTCGCCCGTGCGGGAGATCCTCGCGGTGACCGCACGCCCCGAGGTGATCAACTTCGCGGGCGGGCTGCCGGCTCCGGAGCTGTTCGACCGGGAGGGCATCGCCGCCGCCTTCCGCACGGTCCTGGAGGAGACGCCCGAGCGGGCGCTGCAGTACTCCACGACCGAGGGCGAACCGGTGCTCCGGCAGGGGCTCGCGGCCCGCCTCCAGGCGCAGGGCCTGCCCACCGGCCCGGACGACCTCCTGATCACCACCGGCTCCCAGCAGGCCCTCTCCCTCCTCGCGAGCGCCCTGATAGACCCCGGTGACACGGTCCTCGTCGAAAGCCCCTGCTATCTGGCGGCACTTCAGGTGTTCGGGCTGGCCGGGGCGCGGATCCTGCCCGTCCCCTGCGACGACGACGGAGTCGACCCGGCCGCCCTCGCGGAGCTGATCCGTGCCGAGCGGCCCAAACTCCTCTACCTGGTCCCGACGTTCCAGAACCCCACCGGCCGCACCATGCCCGCCGCCCGCCGCGCCGCCGTCGCCTCGGCCGCCGCCCGGCACGGCCTGTGGATCGTCGAGGACGACCCCTACGGCGAGCTCCGCTACGACGGCGACCGCGTCCCCTGGATCGCGTCCTTCCCCGGCGCCGAGGACCGCACGGTCCTGCTGGGCTCCTTCTCCAAGGTCATGGCCCCCGGCCTGCGGCTCGGCTGGCTCCGCGCCCCGGGCGCCGTGCGCCGCGCCTGCGCGGTGGCCAAGCAGGCGGCCGACCTGCACACCCCGACCGTCAACCAGCTGGCCGCCGCCCGCTATCTGGACGTCCTCGACACCCATGTCGCCAAGGTCCGCGCCGTGTACGGCGAACGCCGGGACGCGATGCTCGCCGGGCTGGCCGACGCCCTCCCGGCCGGCTCCGCCTGGAACCGGCCCGAGGGCGGCATGTTCCTCTGGGCCCGGCTCCCGGAGCCGTACGACACCACCGCCCTGCTCCGCCGGGTGGTGGAGCGGAACGTGGCCTACGTCCCCGGCGAGCCCTTCTACGCGGCCGACCCCGACCGCTCGACCCTGCGGCTCTGCTTCGTCACACAGACACCGGAGGAGATCGCGGAGGGCCTGCGCAGGCTCGCCGAGGGCCTCGCCGGGGGTCTCGACGGCTAGCTGTATTGCCCACAAGCGTTGTTGACGGCGGGTTCGTGCGGGAGCAGGCCGTGAGGTGAAGGCGTCAACCACGGTCTGGGGAGCCAGAAATGACGAAGCGGCTGCCGTGTCCTCCCGCACCGGGTCCGCTGGAAGCATATGCAGCCGGCTTCGACGATCTCTTCCAGACGTTGGCCCAGCGGCGGGGGTTTCGGGAGTACCTGGCCGGCACGGAGCCCGTGGAGGGTGCCCAGCATGCGGCGGTACAGCGCCTGCAGTTCCTCCTGTCCGAGTCGACCTGGGACGGTGAGCAGGTCAAGGCCCGCCGCCTTGCGTCGTTGCTGGCCGACCCGGCCACTGCGCCGCATCAAGGAGGGGTGCTGGCCATCGACGATTCCGGTGATCGCAACGACGGCAGCGCGACCGCGCACGTGGGCAAGCGGTATCCCGGCTCGGTCGGGAAAATCGGCCGGGGCGTGGTCACGGTGGCCATGTGCTGGGCCGACGAACGCCTCTACCACCCGCTGCATGCGGTGCCCTACACGCCCGCTCACCACTTCCCAGGCGGGAAGAATGGCCCGGCTTTCCGCACCAAGCTGCAGATCGGGGCCGGCCTGGCCCGCGCAGCGAAGACTGCCGGCGTGGTGTTCCGGGCGGTCGTCGCCGACTGCGCCTATGGCGACCACAGCACCTTCCGCGCTGAACTGCCCAACGCCCGCTTGCCGTTCGTGATGGCCCTCAAACGCGGACACGGCACCTGGCAGTACAAAGACGCCTTCCGGCCCGTCGATGCCGCCCGCGGCCTCGCCTGGCACGGGCCCGTCAGTCGAGGTGGCGGCCCGGGCGGTGGCGGCGGCCGGGGAGGCGGACGCGGCGGTGCTGACGACGTACAACGTCACCGCGGCGAGTGCGCAGCGCGCCCTGGCGGACCGGGCAGCGGCGACGGGCCGGCCGGTGGTCGCGGTGGCAGTCCGCAACCCCTACGACGCCGCCCACCTCGCCTCCACCTGGCCTGGCCACCTATTCATGGTCCAGAGGCCGAACTGCGCGCCTCCGCACGGGTGATCGCGGGGACGGTACGCCCGGGACGGCTCCCGGTGCCGGTGCCACGGGCGGACGCCCCGGCCCGCGAGCTCTACCCCCTCGGCCACGGGCTGACGTAACCCGGGCGGTCTCGTGCGTCAACCCGTGGGTTGACGCCGGGTATCAAACCAGGAGTCAACCCGCGGGCCGAGGCCGTGCGGCGCCGCGGGCGGCAAGCTCTTCGCCATGACGACGACTGACTACCTCATCTCCGCCGCCCTGATCCTTCTGGTGATTCCGCAGATGCGCGGCGGCCGTCTGACGCCCCGCACGCTCCTGCTGCCGCTGGTGTCCGTCAGCGCCGCGGCCGCGCACTACCTTCATTCCTTCCCGACCGAGGGCCACGACGTCCAGCTGGACCTCTTCGGCGTCACGATGGGCATAGTGCTCGGACTGGCCAGTGGACTGGCCACCCGCGTCAGCCTGACGGAGGACGGCGCCGCGTACTCCAAAGCCGGGTGGCTGGCCGCCCTTCTGTGGGTGCTCGGCATGGGCGCGCGCTCGGCCTTCGTGTACTGGGCCGAGCACGGCGGCGCTCACACCATGGCGCAGTTCAGCCGCGACAACCTGATCACCGGCACCGCCGCCTGGACCGCCGCGCTGCTGCTGATGGCCGTCACGCAGGTGGTGTGCCGCCTGGTGGTGGTGCGCGTCCGGGCCTACCGGCTTACCTCCCCCCTTGCCACCCCCGCCGCGGCCTGAAGCGTGGCACCCAGCAGACCGCCGCTCGCAACACACTCCGCCCCGGCCCGGTTCCGCGTTCGCGGGCCCGGGCCGGGCTTTGCGATCAGCGGCGCAGCGCGCATCTATTCTTCAGAAGTGACGGACACACTTCAGCCGACGGGCCAGGTCAGTCCACGGCTGGCCGTGGCTCTTGCCAGTGCGCGGGAGCGACGCGAAGGCAGGGGCCGGCGCATGCAGCCCGTGTTGTGGGGGGTCATGGCCGCCGTCGCCGTCCAGTCCCTGCACGCTTCCCCCGCCCCCGGCGTCAGAGGCAGGCACCTGGCAGTCACCCTGGTGCTCGTCGGCTGTCTGCTGCCCATGGCCGCGGCCGCGTCGAACCTGTGGCCCCTCACCGGTCGCCCTGCCCGCTGCCTGGTGTTCTGCGTGCTGGTGGACGGCTTCGGGTTTGCGCTGGGCATCCTGCAGCCCGGCTCGATGTCCACCCTGCCACCGTCCGTCGTGGTCCTGACGGCCTTCCTCATCCTGGAGCGACGGGCGGCCACCGTGCTCGCGGTCGTCGTCATGGGCTGTCTGACCGGTGCGGCGGCCGCCGGGTTGGACGGCGGTACCGACAACTTCCTGCATCAGGTCCTGTTCGGCGTCCTCCTGGCCGTCGTGGGCATCGTGGTGCGGCAGTCGATCATCAACGAGGTGGCCGTCACCGTGCTGCTGGCGCAGCTCGAGGACGCCCGGGAGGCGGAGACCGAGGCGGCGGCGCTGGCCGAACGCACCCGTATCGCCCAGGATCTGCACGACGTGCTCGCCCATACTCTGTCCGGACTGGCCGTGCAGATACAGGCCGCCCGGCGGATGGCCCGGCGCGACCAGGCGAGCGGGGATCTGCGGGGGCTGCTGGACCGGGCCGGTGGGCTGGTCAAGGAGGGTGTGGCCGATGCGCGCCGGGCTGTGCGGGCGCTGCGCGGCGAGCGTGTGCCCTCTCTCGAGCGGCTGCCCGAACTGGTCGAACGCTATCGGGTGGACCTGGAGCTCGACGTGACGCTGTCCGTGACGGGGCCGCACCGGGAGCTGCAGCCCGACGTTGGTGAAGCCCTGTACCGCGGAGTGCAGGAGGCGTTGACCAATACGGTCCGCTACGCACGCGACGCGCAGGCCACGGTGACGCTCGTCTATGAGCCCAGTGCCACCATCCTGACCGTCGAAGACCGCCGGACCGGGCCTGGACCGGTCCGGGCGGCACTGGTCGAAGGCTCCGGTCTGGGGCTGACCGGCATGCGCGAACGCGTGACCGGGGTCGGCGGCACCCTGCACGCGGGGTCGACAGCGCACGGATGGGAAGTACGGATGGAGATACCCGCGTGACGGAGCCCGGCGAAACGGCATCTGACGGCGAGAGGATCAAAGTACTGGTCGCGGACGATCAGCAGATCGTCCGCAAGGGCCTGGTCCTGCTGATCGGCATGCTGGACGGCATCGAGGTGGTCGGCGCAGCCCGTGACGGTGCGGAAGCGGTGCTGCTCGCCGGACAACAGGCCCCGGACGTAGTACTGATGGACCTGAACATGCCGGTCCTCGACGGTGTCGCGGCCACTGCGACACTGCGTGAGCAGGTACCCGGCTGCAAGGTACTCGTGCTGACCACCTACGCCGACGACGACTCCGTCTTCCCGGCACTGCAGGCGGGAGCGCGGGGCTATCTCACCAAGGACGCCGACGACGACGCGATCGAGGACGCCATCCGCAGCGTCCACGAAGGCCGTATCTGGCTCGATCCTGAGGTACAGGCCCGTCTGGTCACGGCCGTGCAGACCAGCGAGGTCGTACCGCCCGCCGCGCAGCGAGCACAGGCCCCCATGCCGCGAACTCCCGCACCTTCCGACGTTCTGACCCCGCGTGAGACCCAGGTACTCACCCTCATCGCCCGGGGCCTGTCCAACGCGGAGATCTGTGCCCGGCTCGTCGTCAGCCCGGCCACAGTGAAGACGCACATCAACCGCATCTTCACCAAGATCGGCGCAGCCGACCGTGCCCAGGCCGTCGGCTACGCCTATCGCAACAACTTGGTCGAGCCCTGGGACGCATGAACCGGCTCCGCTGGATGGACCGGCCCACCGGCCAGGTCATCCGCCGCTACGAACGCGAACGGGCCGGCGAGCTCATCCGTGTCGACATTAAGAAGCTCGGCAACATCCCCGACGGCGGCGGCACCGCATCATGCCGCGCCAGCAGGGCATCGCCAACCGGCAGGCCGCCACCGGTGTCCGCAGGAACGGGCATCCCGTGATCGGCTACAGCTTCGTCCACACCGCTATCGACGACCACTCCCGGCTCGCCTACAGCGAGGTCCTGACGAACGAACGCAAGGAAACCGCCGCGGCGTTCTGGCTGCGCGCGAACGCCTTCTTCATGGCACACGGCATCAACGTCGAGCGAGTCCTGACCGACAACGGTTCCTGCTACAGGTCCAGCCTGTTCGCCCAGACTTTGAGCACCGCAGGCATCGCCCACAAGCGCACCCGGCCGTATCGCCCGCAGACGAACGGCAAGGTTGAGCGCACCGAGGCCCTGGGGACTTCCTCCATACCTACAACCACCACCGGTGCCACACCGCACTCGGCGGGCAGCCACCCATAAGTCGAGTCAACAACCCTCCGGGTCAATACAGCTAGCGGGGGCTCAGTCCCAGTAGAAGTGCCACAGCCGCTCGCCGACCAGCTGCTCGGCGTAGGACGAGAGGGTGTCGTCGGCGCCGGACAGCACGGCGTACGGGCAGAACGCGAAGTGCTCGGCGGCGAGCGCCTCCGCCTGGTCGAGGTCGGCGGGCGGGGCGGCCACGGAGAGGGCGAGGTGGTCCAGGCCCAGGGCCACCACCCGTATCCCGAAGCGGTCCTCCCAGGAGCGCAGCACCGCGCACAGCCGGGCGACGTCCTCCTCGTAGTTCACCGGCCCGCTCCAGCCGATCGCCGCCGGTATGTCGGCGCTGCGCCGGGCCGACACCAGCGCCAGGTGCGGCTCCTTCAGCCAGGGCCGGCCCTGGCTCAGCGCGTCGGCGACATCGGCGGCCCGCGCGTCCGGGTGGGCGACCAGAGCCGGGGCGGGGGCGAGCCCGGGCCACTCCGCGCCCTCCAGCGGGTCCTCCTCCCAGAAGTCCTCCAGCACCTCGTCGGCGTCGTGGTCCCCCGGGTACGAGGTCTCCCCGGGCGCGAAGTCCCAGTCGTCGATCTCGGACACGTCGACGAGCACCGGCAGCAGCCCCGCGCGCGTGGCCGGCGCACCCAGCGCGGACCAGGTCCCGGGCCCCGCGGGCTGCCCGGCGTACCACAGCAACGGCTCGTGCCACGGGCCGTCGAGCGTGTCGTCGACCAGTGTCCCGGGCGGGAGTTGAAGCCCCAGGGACCGACCGCTCGGGTCGGTCGCCAGCTTGGGCAGCGGGTTGGGAAGAGTCGCCATGGCGATGACTGTAAGGGGGCCCACTGACAACGGCGGAAGCGGTTATCCCACCGACGCGGTGAAGGCGGCCCAGGCGGCGGGGGAGGCGGTGAGGGTGGGGCCGGTTTCCGCCGGGTTCTTGGAGTCCCGGATGTGGATGGCGTGGGGGCAGGCGGCGACTTCGACGCATGCGCCGCCTTCGTCACCGCTGTAGCTCGACTTCCGCCAGGCGACGGCGACTTCGATGCACTGGCCGCCCTCGTCGCCACTGTAGGTCGACTTGAACCACTGAAGCGCCTCGGTGTTCATCGCTCTCCTAGCAGGCGGTCGAGCAGACCCATCGAGTCCTGAGTGGTCAGGGCCTGTGTCCGCAGCATCGCATACTTGCGCGCCAGCCTGGAGACCTCATCCGCGTCGGATACCCACTGGCTGCCCCGCTGTGATTCGGTGTACGCGAGGTGCTGGTGGTCCGGCGTTTCGAGGAGGATGAAGGGGCCGTTGACTCCTGCGTGGCAGGGGCTGCTCAGGAGCAGGAACTGCAATGACACGCAGGGCAGTTCGGCGAGCTCGCGAAGGTGGCGGAGCTGGCCCCTCCGCACCTCTGGTCCGCCGAGTGCCATGAGCAGCACCGGTTCCCAGACGACGAAGCTCAGCGTCGGCGCGTTCCTGCGGTGCAGGATCTCCTGGCGCTCCAGCCGGGCCGCCGTCCGCGTCTCGACCTCGTCCCCGTCGTAGGCGGGCACGCGGTTGCGCAGGACGGCCCGCACATACGCCTCCGTCTGCAGAAGACCGGGGAGCACCGCGTTGTCGTACCAGGACAGGGCGATCGCCTCGCGCTCATGCTCCATGTAGACCTCGGCCCACATCGGGAACTGGTCCACGTCCGGCAGGTTCGCCACCCCCGCTGCCAACATCCCCTTCGTGTCCAGGACTTCGTCCATCCGTGCCGCCACGTCCGGTTTCAGCGCCCGCCTGCCCTGCTCGATCGACGCGACCGTCTGCTCGTCGAGCCCCACCCGAAGGCCCAGCTCGGTCTGCGTCAGACCGGCGACCCGGCGGGCCGCGCCGAGCTGCTTGCCGAGCATCTTCATCGACGTCTGGTTCTTCGGCCGCGGCGGCTTCTTCGCGCTCATGTCGGTCTCAATCCCCTGGGGCACGCGTACGTCACCGGGTCGGAACCCGTACAAAAATTTCGTACGGGTTCACTGCCTGCCTCACGTTAGTGACTCTGCGCGACATTCGTCCCGTGAACGACGTAACCGAACTCCTCTACCCCCGCGAACAGTTCTACGCCCGGGAGCGCCGATCCGTGCCCGCGGCCAGGCGGTTCGCCGCGCAGTCGCTCAGATGCTGGGGCCTGGCGGACTGGGCCCGCGCCGACGACGTGTCGCTGTGCGTGAGCGAGTTGGCCACGAATGCCTTGCTGCACGGGGTGCCGCCCGGACGGGGCTTCCTGCTGCGGTTGCGGTACGACGGTGACGTCGTCCGCGTGGAGGTCCACGACAGCGGGACGGGGGTGCCGAAGATCGCCGACGAGACGGATGGCGAGGGTGGACGCGGTCTGTTCCTGGTCGCGGCGCTCGCCGACAAGTGGGGGGTGTGCGAGCGGGAGCTCGGCAAGGTGGTGTGGGGCGAGTTCACGTCCTGATGCGGATGAGTACGGCCGAGGGTCAGGACCCAGGTACCGGATCGGCATAGCCCCACATGGGAGTTCAGCCCCAGTCCCTGGCGCTCGTCGTCCTCGCCATGGCGACTCTGTACGGGGCGTTCGGCGGCGGTGGCAGCGCGGGGCCGGGCGAGAACAAGTAGCCGTCCGCCCGACACGGACACCGACACCACGGCGCCGCGCCCCGAATGTTCTTCGGGGCGCGGCGCCGTGGTGTCGACCGGGTCTCCTGCCCGCGGTCAGAGCCGCTCGGGTGTCCGGATGCCCAGCAGGGACATGCCCTGGTGGAGGGTGCGGGCGGTCATGTCGCAGAAGAGGAGGCGGTTCTCGACCTGGGCCGGGGTGTCGGCCTTGAGGACCGGGCACTTGTCGTAGAACGAGGTGTAGAGGGACGCCAGTTGGTACAGGTACGCGGCCAGCTTGTGCGGGGCGTACTCGGCCGCCGCCTCGAAGACCGTGTCGCCGAAGGCGTCCAGGTGCAGGCCCAGCGCCCGCTCCGCGGTGTGCAGTTCCAGCTCCGGGTGGGCGGCGGGGCGGACGTCGCCCGCCTTGCGGAGGATGGACTGGATCCGGGCGTAGGCGTACTGGAGGTAGACCGAGGTGTCGCCGTTGAGCGAGACCATCTGGTCCAGGTCGAACTTGTAGTCCCGGCTGGGGGACGTGGACAGGTCGGCGTACTTCACCGCGCCGATGCCGACCTGCGTGGCCCGCTCCTGGATCTCGTCCTCGGTCAGGTCCTGCGCCTTCTCCCGGACGACCTCGGCGGCCCGCTGCACCGCCTCGTCCAGCAGGTCCTCCAGCCGTACGGTCTCGCCCTCACGCGTCTTGAACGGCTTGCCGTCCGCACCCAGCACCGTGCCGTAGCCCATGTTGTGCGCGGTGACGTCGTCGGTGAGCCAGCCCGCCCGGCGGGCCGCCTCGAAGACCATCTTGAAGTGCAGGGACTGGCGGACGTCCACGACGTAGAGCAGGGACGTGGCGTGCAGGTCCTGGACCCGGTTGCGGATCGCCGTCAGGTCGGAGGCCGCGTAGCCGAAGCCGCCGTCCGCCTTCTGCACGATCAGCGGGACCGGCTGGTCGTCCTTGCCCCGGATGTCGTCGAAGAAGACGACGAGCGCGCCCTCGGAGCGGACCGCCACGCCCATCTCCTCCAGGAGGCGGGCGGTCTCGGGCATGCCGTCGTTGTACGCCGACTCGCCCACGATCTCGTCGTCGCGGATCTCCATGTCCAGCTTCTCGAAGACCGAGTAGAAGTAGACCTTCGACTCGTCCACGAACCGCTGCCACAGGTCGAGGGTCTCCTTGTCGCCGGACTGGAGGGAGACCACCCGCTTCCGGGCCCGCTCCTTGAACTCCTCGTCCGCGTCGAAGACCGCCCGGGACGCCTTGTAGACCCGGTTCAGGTTCGACATGGCCTGCTCGCCGTCCGTGTCGGTCTCCGCGGCCAGCTCGGCCGGGTTCTCGATCAGGTACTGGATGAGCATGCCGAACTGGGTGCCCCAGTCGCCGATGTGGTGCCGGCCGACCGTCCGCTCGCCGGTGAAGTCGAGCATGCCGCGCAGGGCGTCGCCGATCACCGCGGAGCGCAGGTGGCCAACGTGCATCTCCTTGGCGACGTTCGGCTGCGCGTAGTCGATGACGGTGAGGCCCGGGTGCGGCTTGGAGGGCACGCCGAGCCGGTCGCCGTCCGCGTACCGCGCGGCCAGGTTCTCGGTGATCGCCCGGTCCGCGAGGGTGATGTTGAGGAAGCCGGGGCCGGAGACCTCGACGTCCTGGATCAGGTCCGCGCCGGTGGTGATGTGCGAGACGACCTGCGTCGCCAGCTCCCGGGGGTTGGCCTTGGCCTTCTTGGCGGCGGCGAGGATGCCGTTCGCCTGGTAGTCGGCGCGGTCGCTGCGTCGCAGCAGGGGGTCCACGGGGGCCTCCGGCAGGGTGGCCGAGAGGGCGTTCGTGAGCTGCTGGGTGACGGAGTCGCTGAGGGACGTGACCGGGGCCATGGGGTGGGAGCCGTTCTCCTCGTGGGTGCGGGTAGACGGGTCCAGTATTTCACGGGGGGTAAAGGGGTTTTTGCGGCCACGGGGTGGGGGTGGTGCGGTGCGCTGCCGGGTGCGGGTGCGTGGGGGCTGGTCGCGCAGTTCCCCGCGCCCCTAAGCGGCGGCTGCGCCGCCGGTCGGGGGGTGCGCGGTCGCTGGTCGCGCCCGCGCGGCGGAGCCGCATATCGGATACAGCCCAGCGCCCCCAAGCGGCGGTTGCGCCGCCGGTCGGGGGCCTCTCGGGAACCCGTTTTCGTAGATGTGACGGCGCCTGGGAGAATGGAGCGGTCAGCCGTGCGACCGTACCGGCTGCCCGTTGCCAGAAAGAAGGACGTGCCGACGTGGCTCAGAGCACCGAGACCACCGACTGGGTCTCCCGTTTCGCGGATGAGGTCATCGAGGAGTCGGAGCGTCGGGCCCCGGGCAAACCGGTCGTCGTCGCGTCCGGGCTCTCGCCGTCGGGGCCGATCCACCTGGGCAACCTGCGCGAGGTGATGACCCCGCACCTGGTCGCGGACGAGGTCCGGCGGCGCGGGTACCAGGTGCGGCACCTGATCTCCTGGGACGACTACGACCGGTACCGCAAGGTGCCCGCCGGTATCGCCGGGGTCGACGAGAGCTGGGCCGAGCACATCGGCAAGCCGCTGACCTCCGTGCCCGCGCCGAAGGGCTCCGCGTTCCCGAACTGGGCCGAGCACTTCAAGGCCGCGATGGTCGCGTCGCTGGCCGAGCTGGGTGTGGAGTTCGACGGGATCAGCCAGACGGCCCAGTACACGTCCGGTGTGTACCGGGAGCAGGTGCTGCACGCCATGAAGCACCGGGGTGACATCGACGCGATCCTGGACCAGTACCGGACGAAGAAGGCCCCCAAGAAGCAGCAGCAGAAGGCCGTCGACGAGGCCGAGCTGGAGGCCGAGGAGGGCTCGGGCGCGGCGAGCGAGGACGACGGCTCGTCCGGCTCCGCCGGGTACTTCCCGTACAAGCCGTACTGCGGGGGCTGCGGCAAGGACCTGACGACCGTCACGGCGTACGACGACGACAGCACCGAGCTGTCGTACGTCTGCGCCGAGTGCGGCTTCACCGAGACCGTCCGGCTGAACGAGTTCAACCGCGGCAAGCTGGTCTGGAAGGTCGACTGGCCGATGCGCTGGGCCTACGAGGGCGTGATCTTCGAGCCGAGCGGTGTCGACCACTCCTCGCCGGGGTCCAGCTTCCAGGTGGGCGGGCAGATCGTCGGGATCTTCGGCGGGCAGCAGCCCATCGGGCCCATGTACGCCTTCGTCGGCATCAGCGGCATGGCCAAGATGTCGTCGTCCCGGGGCGGGGTGCCGACCCCGGCCGACGCGCTGAAGATCATGGAGCCGCAGATCCTGCGCTGGCTGTACGCCCGCCGCCGGCCCAACCAGTCCTTCAAGATCGCCTTCGACCAGGAGATCCAGCGGCTCTACGACGAGTGGGACAAGCTCGACGCCAAGGTCGCGGAGGGCGCCGCGCTGCCCGCCGACGTCGCCGCGCACTCGCGTGCCGTGCGCACGGCCGGCGGTGAGCTGCCGCGGACGCCCAAGCCGCTGCCGTACCGGACCCTCGCCTCCGTCGCCGACATCACCGCCGGGCACGAGGACCAGGCGCTGCGGATTCTGACCGAGCTGGACCCGGCGAACCCGCTGGGGTCGGTGGACGAGGCCCGCCCGCGGTACGACAAGGCCGAGGCCTGGATCAACACCCAGGTACCGGCCGACCAGCGGACCATCGTCCGCGAGGAGCCCGACGCCGAGCTGCTGAAGTCCCTCGACGAGGCGTCCCAGCAGTCCGTACGACTGCTGCTCGACGGGCTCGCCGAGCACTGGTCGCTCGACGGGCTGACCCACCTCGTGTACGGCGTGCCCAAGGTGCAGGCCGGGTTCTCCGCGGACGCGACGCCCAAGGAGCTGCCGGCCGAGATCAAGACGGCCCAGCGCACGTTCTTCGCGCTGCTGTACCACCTGCTGGTGGGCCGGGACACCGGCCCCCGGCTGCCCACGCTGCTGCTCGCGGTGGGGCAGGAGCGGGTACGGGCCCTGCTCGGGGCGTAGCACCGGGATGTGAGGCACGAAGCATGAAGAAGGGGCCCTCCTCGGCGGAGGGCCCCTTCGTTCGGCTTACGCGATGTGGTCTTCCTGCAGCTCCGCCGTGTGGCGGTTGGTGAAGCGGTTGACCATGCGATCCGCGTCGCGCTGCGGGAGCGTGATGCCGAAGGTCGCCTCCACGTCACCCCGGAACTGGCCGGAGCTGGGGTAACCGCCGTCTATCGACTTCTTGAAGACCAGGTAGAAGTCCTCCTCCGTCGGCTCCGGGGGCCCGCCGCCCTCGCCGAGCTCACGGGTGCGGCCCGGGCCGGAGGGGATGGGGAAGCTGCCGGTCTGCTCCGACGGGGACTCCTCGGGGAGGGGCGGCTGCTCCTCCGGGAACTGGCTCTGGGCGAGCTGTTCCTGCCGGTACTGCTGTTCTTGCTGGTACTGCTGCTCCTGCTGGTACCGCTGCTGCTCCTGCTCGTACCAGGCCGCGTACTGCTCCTCGGTGAACTGCGGCTCGTACGGCGGCTCGAAGTCGGGGTTGTAGTCGCCGTGGTACTGGATCTGCTGCGGGTCCCTGGCGTGCAGCCACTGGTTGACGTCCCCCTCGGGTTCCGGCGCCGCGGCCTGCCGGGGAACGGCCGGCTGCCCGGCGCCGGCGGCCAGTTCGGGGCGCTGCTCGGCGGGCGGTGCGACCGCTGCCGCCGGAGCCGGGGCCGGTACGGCGGGTGCGGGGGCCGGCAGGAGGGCCGGGAGGTCGATGCCCGCCGCCGCCAGCCCCTCCGGGGCGGTGTCGGCGAGGGGGACGCCGTACTTCGCCAGGCGCAGCGGCATCAGGGACTCCACCGGAGCCTTGCGGCGCCAGGCCCGGCCGAAGCGGGAGCGGAGCCGCGCCTGATAGACGAGACGTTCCTGCTCCAGCTTGATGACCTGGTCGTAGGAGCGCAGCTCCCACAGCTTCATACGGCGCCAGAGCAGGAAGGTCGGGACCGGGGAGAGCAGCCAGCGGGTGAGGCGGACCCCCTCCATGTGCTTGTCCGCCGTGATGTCGGCGATCCGCCCGATCGCGTGCCGGGCCGCCTCGACCGCCACCACGAACAGGACCGGGATGACCGCGTGCATGCCCACGCCCAGCGGGTCCGGCCAGGCCGCCGCGCCGTTGAAGGCGATCGTGGCGATGGTCAGCAGCCAGGCCGTCTGCCGCAGCAGCGGGAAGGGGATGCGGATCCAGGTCAGCAGCAGGTCGAGGGCGAGCAGGACGCAGATGCCCGCGTCGATACCGATCGGGAAGACATAGGCGAAGTTCCCGAAGCCCTTCTTGATGGCCAGCTCACGGACGGCCGCGTACGAACCGGCGAAGCCGATGCCGGCGATGATCATCGCGCCGGTCACGACCACGCCGATGAGAACGCGGTGCATCCGAGTCAGCTGTATTCGCTCGGCCACCCGTACTCCCCTCCCCTTGCGTGTTGTTGCGCGCAACAGGGTGGCACATGTGTGCGGCGCACGTGTTGCCGGTCAGCTCTTCTTGGCTGACGACTTGGAGGGCGACGCGGAGGCGGAGGGGGACGCGGAAGCGGACTTGGAGGGTGTCGCCGCAGGTGAACTCGGAGCGGAACCGGACCCGTTGGCGGTCGAGACGGACGCCACCGCCTCCTTGGCGGCCTTCTCCGCGGCCTTCGTGAGCGTGTCGGCGGACGGCGTCTTCTCGCCGGCCAGACCCGCGCCGTTGTAGTCGAGGGTGACGACCACGTTCGCGACCCGGGCCACCACCGTCTGCTGCTTGAAGGCGCCCTCCTTCTTCTTCAGGTCGTAGCGCACCGCGGTGGCCTGGTCGCCGGCCCCGGTCACCGGCACCGACTTGGTGTTCTTGGCGCCGGTCACGGACTGGGCGTCCTGCAGCTGGCTCGTGTAGTACGCCTCGGCCTGCTTCTCGCCGGAGCCGCGGTTGGCGTCCGAGTCGAAGCGCAGGAAGGAGATGTTCAGCCAGCGGAACTGGGAGCCCTTCACACCGTTGTTGTCCAGGCTGCTCCAGGAGCAGCTGTTGCGCGTGGCCACATCGTCCGAGCTGCCCTCCTTGCCCGACTTCACGCCCTTCGGCACGAGTTCGGTGAGGGTCTTCTTCGACAGCACCGCGCACGGCTCGGGCAGCTTCTGGTACTTGGCCGCCTGGACGGTCGGCGAGGCGGCCGTGGAGTCGCCGGAGGGGGAGGTGACGGTACCGGTGCCGGTACTGGAGCCGCTGCCCGTCCCCTGCGCGCCGCTGTCCGAGTCCGAGGAGCAGGCCGTCGCGAACAGGGCCACCGCGGGGACGGCCGCCGCGCAGACGAGACCGCGGCGCAGGCGCCCTGCCCGTCGCGGTGCGTTCCGTTCGGTGCGGGCGCTCTGGTCGGCTGGCTGGACTGCTACTCGCTGCATGGTTCCTTCACTCATACGTTCGGGGTTCCTGCGGTCGGATCGGGTCCGAGGGGCCACGGTACGCGGTGAGGGAGCTGTGCGGTTTTGGTTCGCGCGCTTTGCGGACGGGGTGCGGACGGCGTGCCCGGCCGGTCAGCCGTTGAGGGCCTCGGCCAGTTGGGCGGCCAGATTCTGGGCCCTGTCCTGCATTTCCTTGCTGTCCGGGACGGTCCCGGTGGCCATCGGCTGCTCCTCGTACTCGATGGTCACCACGACGTTGGACGTGCGGAACACCACAGTCACGGTCCGCTGTTCGGCCGTCGAACCGGACGCGCTGAGCTGATCGTCGAGATACGCCTCGTCGCCGAGGTCGGCGAGCGTGCGGGGCTGGAGGGCGGCCGGGGTGGTGGAGGCGGAGGGGGACCCGGACGCCGAGCCGGAACCGGAGGCGGTGGGCGTGGCGGAGGCCGAGGGGGACACCGACGAGGAGGGCGACCCGGACGGCGAATCCGACTCCGACTCGGTCGTGCTCGTACTCGCACTCGCGGTCGGGGACGCGGACTCGGGGATGTCGGCCGCCGCCTCCATCTGCGTGTAGATCGTCTGCGCCTCGGTGTCGTCGCTGATCGCGTTCTCGTACGACACCACGCGCTCGAAGTCGACGGAGAGCCGGTCGGTGGCGTCGCTGGACTCGACCTTCCAGCGGCAGCCGACCTTGCGGTCGGTGTCGTAGGTGAGCGTGGCGTCGCCCGCGTAGGCCTTGTCGCGCTGCTCCTGGTCGGTGATCTGGGCGATACCGGGGAGCAGGGAGTCCAGGGTGTCGTGGCTGACCGCGCCGCAGGCCTCGGGGAGGGTGCGGTACTTGCCGGGCTGGGCGGCGACGGTGGAGGTGCTGGTGTCCGCGTTCTTGTCGCTGGTGTCGTCGCCCCCGCTGGAACCGCTCGTGCAGCCGGCCAGCAGGGCCGCGAGAAGCGCGGCGGTGCCGGTTACGTACGCCTTCCGCTGCACGGTCAGGCTCCCTTCCGTTCACTGGGTCGCTCGGTCCTGCTCCAGTGTCCCCGCTGGTTATTCGCTTGCCGCAGCGGGGAGTCCCCTGGAGACAATGTGTATCGCACGCACTGCTGTGAACGCCGGTCCCTTGTCTGATTTCAGCGACCTTGGCGCTGCATTTGCGTTTCATGTCATTAATTCTGTTCGTCCTTTTTGATGTGCTGTTCGCGGGGGAATGAGGAAGTCATGTCGTACGTGGAGATACCGGGCGCCAAGGTGTCGATCCGGATGTGGACCGACCCGACGACGGTCGAGGACGTGGCGCTCCAGCAGCTGCGCAACGTCGCGACCCTGCCGTGGATCAAGGGCCTCGCCGTCATGCCCGACGTCCACTACGGCAAGGGCGCCACGGTCGGCTCCGTCATCGCGATGCAGGGCGCGGTGTGCCCGGCCGCGGTCGGCGTCGACATCGGCTGCGGGATGTCCGCGGTGAAGACGTCCCTCACGGCGAACGACCTGCCGGGCGACCTCTCGCGGCTCCGCTCCAAGATCGAGCAGGCGATTCCGGTGGGCCGCGGCATGCACACCGATCCGGTCGAGCCGGGCGACTTCCACGGACTGGCCACGGCCGGGTGGGGGGAGTTCTGGGGGCGGTTCGACGGGGTGGCGGATGCGGTCAAGTTCCGTCAGGAACGGGCGCATCAGCAGATGGGAACGCTCGGTTCCGGCAACCATTTTGTCGAAGTCTGCACGGATACGACCGGTGTGGTGTGGCTGATGCTGCACTCCGGATCCCGCAACATCGGCAAGGAACTCGCCGAACACCACATCGGTGTGGCCCAGAAGCTCCCGCACAACCAGGGCCTGGTCGACCGCGATCTCGCCGTCTTCGTCGCGGACACCCCGCAGATGGCGGCGTACCGCAACGACCTCTTCTGGGCGCAGGAGTACGCGAAGCACAACCGCACGCTGATGATGGCGCTCCTGAAGGACGTGATCCGCAAGGAGTTCAAGAAGGCCAGGCCGGTCTTCGAGCCGGAGATCAGCGCCCACCACAACTACGTCGCCGAGGAGCGCTACGACGGGATGGACCTGCTGGTCACCCGCAAGGGCGCGATCCGGGCGGGGAGCGGGGAGTTCGGGATCATCCCGGGGTCCATGGGCACCGGTTCGTACATCGTGAAGGGCCTCGGCAACCCGCTGTCCTTCAACTCGGCCTCGCACGGCGCCGGCCGGCGGATGAGCCGCAACGCGGCCAAGCGCCGGTTCTCGACCCGGGACCTGGAGGAGCAGACCCGGGGCGTGGAGTGCCGCAAGGACTCCGGTGTCGTGGACGAGATCCCGGGTGCGTACAAGTCGATCGACCAGGTCATCGACCAGCAGCGGGACCTCGTCGAGGTCGTCGCGAAGCTCAAGCAGGTCGTCTGCGTCAAGGGGTGACCGCGCGGTCCGTCACTTCGCGTGGCGGACCGCGTAGATCATCACGAAGGCGATGAGGTGGATGCCGAAGAGGAAGTAGGCCAGGAAGTACCAGACCTGGCGTTCGTTCCGGGTCTCTTGCTTCAGGCGGGCTTGTTCCAGGTCTTGTTCCAGGGCGGCCGCCGGGTCCTCGTCCGGCATCACAGGTCCCGGTGGACCTTGGTGTTGGAGGCCTGGGCGCGGGGGCGGACGACGAGGAGGTCGATGTTGACGTGGCTGGGGCGGGTGACCGTCCAGGTGATGGTGTCGGCCACGTCCTCGGCGGTGAGGGGCTCGGCGACGCCCTGGTAGACCTTGGCGGCCTTCTCCTCGTCGCCGCCGAAGCGGGTCAGCGCGAACTCGTCCGTCCTGACCATGCCCGGCGCGATCTCGATCACCCGGACCGGCCTGCCGACGATCTCCAGGCGGAGGGTCTCCGCGAGGACGTGCGCGCCGTGCTTGGCGGCGACGTAGCCGGCGCCGCCCTCGTAGGTGCCGTGACCGGCCGTGGAGGAGACCACGACCACCGTGCCGTCGCCGCTCGCCTCCAGCTTGGGGAGCAGGGCCTGGGTGAGGTTCAGGGTGCCGATGACGTTCGTCTCGTACATCGTGCGCCAGTCGGCCGGGTCGCCGGTGGCCACCGGGTCGGCGCCGAGGGCTCCGCCGGCGTTGTTGACGAGGACGGCGATCGCCTTGAAGGCCGTCGCGAACTCGTCGACGGCCGCGCGGTCCGTCACGTCGAGGGGGTAGGCGGTCGCCTCACCGCCGGCCTCGCCGATCTCCTTGGCCAGCGCCTCGATGCGGTCCTCGCGGCGGGCGGTGAGGACCACGCGGTAGCCGGCGGCGGCGAGCCGGCGGGCGGTGGCGGCGCCGATGCCGCTGCTGGCGCCGGTGACTACCGCGATGCGGGACGGGGCCATGGGGGTGTGCTCCTCAGCGGGGTGTGTCCTGTGCGGGTTGTTCCGGAGAGTCTAGGCGCCGTGGATGGTGCGGAGTCGGGCGGCTGTGGGTCCGTGGGGGCTGGTCGCGCAGTTCCTCCCCCAGCCTTCGGCCGGGGGACCCCCAGCGCCCCTGCGGGGGCGCTCGTCTCACGTCAGTTTCTCGGGGCCCACATGATCAGCGCCATGCCCGCCAGGCAGATCGCCGCGCCCGTGAGGTCCCAGCGGTCCGGGCGGTAGCCGTCGGCGACGGCGCCCCAGAGGAGTGAGCCGGCGACGAAGATGCCGCCGTAGGCCGCGAGGATGCGGCCGAAGTGGGCGTCGGGCTGGAAGGTGGCGACGAAGCCGTAGGCGCCGAGGGAGAGGATGCCGCCGGCGATCCAGAGCCAGCCGCGGTGCTCGCGTACGCCCTGCCAGACCAGCCAGGCGCCGCCGATCTCGAAGAGGGCGGCGACAATGAAGAGGGCGGCGGAGCGGAGGATCAGCATGCTCGCAGCCTGTCACGTCGGGCCCGCGTCACCTGTTGGGAGGTAACCGGGGTGGGGCCCGGGTGGCATACATCCGTAGGACTGTCGGAGCCGGACGGGACGGATGGCGTGGCGATGCGGCGATACGGACTTGCGGTGGCCGGTGCGGTGGCCGGTGCGGTGGCGGCCGGTGCGCTGGTGCTGGGGACGGGCGGTGCCGCCTGGGCCGGGGACGCCGACCTGGAGGTGCACGGTTCCGCCGTGATGAGCGGGGGCGTGATGGAGGTCCGGCTGACCCCGGCCGATCTCGGGCCGGACGCCGTCGCCGACGCCAGCGTGCGGCTGAGCTGGTCGGCGGCGCTGGCGGACGAGCAGCGGTTGCCGGCCGCCTGCGCGCGCACCGGCGACCGGGAGGTGGTGTGCGGCACCGGGCCGCTGGCGGCCGAGCTGCCCGGCGAGCAGCTGGTGGTGCCGGTACGGCTGCGGGAGCGGCCGTCGGAGGTGACGCTGGCGGTGGAGGTGGCCTGGAGCGGGAGCGCGGTGGACCACGACCGTACGAACGACAGGCAGCGGGTGCTGGTGCTGGCGACCGGGGACCCGTACGCCTTCTGAGCGGGACGGGGACGGTCAGGACTTTTTCGTCGTGCCCCAGATGTAGTCCTCGGCTGCCTCGGTGATCAGGTCCTTGACCGCCTGTGGGTGGGAGACCAGGGAGACGTGCGAGGAGTCGATCTGGACCGTCCTGCGGGCGTTGGCGCGTTTCGCCTCGAAGCGTTCCAGGTCCGGGTTGATCGCCTGGTCCTGCTTGCCGACGAGGACGTAGACGGGTTTGTTCCGCCAGGCGGCGCCGGTGAGTTTGTCCGTGAACGCCGACAGCGCGATCGGGCGCTGGGTGGCCGCGAGGACGGCGGTCCGGCTCGTGGGCAGGTCCGCGGCGAAGACCCGGCGCAGGAGGTTCGGCTGCACGTACACGTCCGTGCCGGTGGTGCGGTCACGGCCCCGGAAGGGCACCTGCTTGAGGGCTTTGGTGAGCGGGGCGGGCGCGAACTTCGCGGAGAGGCTGGTGAACGACTCCCCGGTGTCGGGCATGATCGCGTTGATGTAGACGAGGGCCTTGACGTTGTCGTTTCCCACGGCGGCCTGGGAGATCACCTCACCGCCGTAGGAGTGGCCGACCAGGACGACCGGCCCGGTGATCGACTTCAGGAAGCTCGCGAGGTAGGTGGAGTCCTCGGGGATGCCGCGGAGCGGGTTGGCCGGTGCGGCCACCGTGTAGCCGTTCTGCTGGAGCCGTTCCACGACGCCGTTCCAGCTCGACGCGTCGGCGAAGGCACCGTGCACGAGCACGATGGTGGGCTTCGCCCGGCCGGGGTCACCGCTGGGACCGCCGGCCCGCGCGGTGTCGGGTGCCAGGACGGAGGTGGCCCCCGACAGGGCCAGAAGGGCCGCGCCCCAGCGGGCGATGTGCACGGTGCGGCGGGACTCACGGGATATGCGCATGCCGGTCCTCTGCTGCGAGGGCGTCGGGTGACGCCCGGGATTCCAGCGTCGAGGTCCCCGGACGGCGCGGCCTCGTGGACGGGCCGTCCGGGTGAACGCGTCCCGAGGGTCCGCTGGGCCCGCGTCAGGTGCCGCCGTTCGTGGTCCCGAAGGTGATCCGGTAGGAGCAGGCGCCCTTGCAGGGCATCGTCGCCGCGTCGTCGAAGGCGTACGCGTAGGCGTAGGGCGCGGCGCGCTTGAAGACCTGGGTGTAGTCGACCGGCCACTTGGCGGGGACGCAGTTCTCGCGGCCCGCCCAGGCGCCGCGGCAGCAGTAGGTGTCGCCGCCGAAGGCCGCGCAGGGCGGCTTGCAGCCGATCTCCCGGCCGCCGGAGCGGGCCTGCATGGCGGCGGGGCAGTCGACGTCCGTGGTGCAGACGCCCCGGTAGCAGCCGGTGGAGCTGACCGGGTCGGTGGTCGTGGTGTGGGAGATGTTGATCCACATGGGCAGGTTCGCGCCGTCGACCATGCTGACGTCGTAGAAGTCCATGCCGGCGTAGGCGTCGAAGGTGAACTCGCCGAGGGTGGTGGGCGGGTTGCCGCCGGTGCAGACGCTGGTGCAGTCGCCGGAGGCGCAGGGGCCCGCGGCCGTGCCGTCGGTGCATCCGGTACGGCCCCAGATGCGGCCGCCCCAGTTGTCGGCCACGGTCACCGACAGGCTCTGGCCGGGGGCGAGTTCGCGGCCGGCCGGGTAGACGGCGGTGTTGGTGACGACGGCCCAGACCGTCTTCGGGGTCTTGTTGACGACGGTGATCAGGCGTTTGCCGGCGGGGGCCGTGGTGGGCCCGGCGGAGGTTCGGGAGGCCGTCGTCTTCGGCTTCGGGGTGGTTCTCGGTGATGCCTTGGGCGTGGTCTTGGGGGAGGCGGAGGGCGAGGGGGCGCGGCTCGGTGTGGGGGAGGAGGTGGGGTGCGGGGAGCCGGGCGGGAGGGCCGTGGACGTCCGGGTGTGCACCGTGCTCGCGGTGTCGGTCCCGGTCTCGGTCGACGGGGGCCAGGTGCCGTAGCCGATCAGTACGGCGGCGGCCGTCGCGAGGGCGGCGGCCGCTCCGGCGTACCACCAGGCGCGTCGTCGCGGTGGTCGCGCGCCGTGTCTCCTGCGTCCTCGTGCCATCCTTGTGCCTTCCTCGGGCGGTGCCGGATGTGTGCCTGCCTCTCGGTGACCGCGTCGGTGGGGGCCGTACAACACAAATCGCGGAGCCGAACGGGTTTCGGTGTCCGCCCGCCGGTTTTTCTGTTGTCCTCGTGGGGGTCGGGGGGTCTCCGTTCCGACAGCCCGACTCTGCGCGGAGGAACGACCCACATGATCGAGAACCACCGGAGGGGGCCGCACCCCGGCGTGGTGACGGCGGCTCGCGCCGGCGACGGACCGGCCCTGGAGCAACTGGTCGGCCAGTGCCTGCCGTTGGTCTACAACATCGTCGGCCGGGCCCTGAACGGTCACGCCGATGTCGACGACGTCGTACAGGAGACGCTGTTGCGCATGGTGCGGGGGCTGCCGAAGCTGCGGGATCCGTCCGCTTTCCGGTCGTGGCTGGTCGCCATCACGATCCGGCAGGTGCGCGACCGGGAGCAGTCGCGGGCCGCGGACCGGGACCGCAGGGCGCACCTGGACGACGCGGAGACGATCACCGATCCCGCCCTCGACTTCGCCGGGCTGACCATCCTGCGGCTGGGGCTGACCGAGCAGCGCCGGGAGGTCGCCGAGGCGACGCGCTGGCTCGACCCGGACGACCAGGAGCTGCTGTCCCTGTGGTGGCTGGAGGAGACCGGCGAGCTGGAGCGCGCCGAACTCGCCGGTGCGCTGGGGCTGTCCGACCGGCACGCGGCCGTGCGCGTGCAGCGGATGAAGAAGCAGATGGAGGTCTCGCGGTGCGTGGTGCGGGGGCTGGGGGCCGACCCGCGCTGTGCGGAGCTGGACGGGATCGCCCTGCCGTGGGACGGCACGCCGAGTCCGCTGTGGCGCAAGCGGTTCGGCCGTCACATACGTGGCTGCGGGGTGTGCGAGGGCCTGGACCGGGGGCTGCTGCCGATGGACCGGCTGCTGAGCGGCCTGCCGCTGGTGGCGGTGCCGGCCGGCCTCGATCCGGGGCGGGTACTGGAACTGGCGGCAGCGGGTTCGGGTTCGGGCTCTGCTTCGGGTTCGGGTTCGGGCTCTGGTTCCGGTTCCGGTTCCGGTGGTGTTCCGCGGCGGCGGCACGGACACGGACACGGGCGTGGGCGTACGGTCGGGCGGCTGGCGCGTAAGCAGCTCGTGGTGGGTGGCTCGGCGGTGGTCGCGACCGTCGCGGTGGCCGCGCTGGTCGCCGCCCGGCTGACGGCGGGACCGTCCGCCCCGGTCGCGGAGACGGCTCCGCCGCCGAGCCCGGTGGCCGTGACCTCCAGCAGCGCCGCCCCGACCCCCAGCCGTAGTCCCAGTCCCAGCCCCAGCGGGTCCCCTTCCCCTAAGCCGTCCCCGAAGTCGTCGCCGCAGCCGAACCCCTCGAAGCACGGCGCGGCGCCCGTGCAGGTCGTCTCCGGTGCCAAGAAGGGCGTCGGGGTGTGGACGTTCGACAGGGTGAGCCAGGCGCTCGCCGCGAGCGGGGCGAGCTGGTACTACACCTGGGACACCCGGCACCAGGGCGTGACGGCCCCGGGGTCGGCCTCCTTCGTGCCGATGATCTGGGGAGCGGCGTCCGTGACCGACGCGTCGCTGGCGCAGGCGCGCGCGGCGGGGCCGTACCTGCTCGGGTTCAACGAGCCGGACATGGCGCAGCAGTCGAACATGACCGTCGAGCAGGCGCTGGGGCTGTGGCCGAAGCTGATGGCGGCGGGCAAGGTGCTGGGCAGCCCGGCGGTGGCGACCGGTGCGGCGGATCCGGGCGGCTGGCTGGACCGGTTCATGTCCGGGGCCTCGGCGAAGGGGTACCGGGTCGACTTCATCACGCTGCACTGGTACGGCGGTGACTTCCGCACCCCGCAGGCCGTGGAGCAGCTGAGGCAGTACCTGACGTCGGTGTACGCGCGGTACCACAAGCCGATCTGGCTCACCGAGTACGCGCTGATCGACTTCTCGCAGGGGACGCGTTTCCCGTCCGCGCGGCAGCAGGCGGACTTCGTCACGGCGTCGGCGAAGATGCTGGACGGTCTGTCGTACGTCCGTCGCTACGCGTGGTTCGGGCTGGGCGCGGACCCGGCGAAGCCGAGCAGCGGGCTCTTCACGAACGGTACGACGGCCACGGCGGCGGGCCGGGCCTTCCAGGCGGCCCGCTGAGCGGAGGGGGCCGGTGGCCGAGGGGCGGGAATAGGTGGACGTGGGGTCTCGTTCTGTGGGTATAGTTGAATCGTAAACAACCTGGAGGGTGAGCGAGCATGCAGTTCGGGATCTTCACGGTCGGCGATGTCACGCCGGACCCCACCACGGGGCGGACGCCGACCGAGCGGGAGCGCATCAAGGCGATGGTCGCGATCGCGCTGAAGGCCGAGGAGGTCGGTCTGGACGTGTTCGCGACCGGCGAGCACCACAACCCGCCGTTCGTGCCGTCGTCGCCGACCACCATGCTCGGCTACATCGCCGCGCGGACGGAGCGGCTCCTGCTCTCCACCTCCACCACCCTGATCACCACCAACGACCCGGTGAAGATCGCCGAGGACTTCGCGATGCTCCAGCACCTGGCCGACGGCCGGGTGGACCTCATGATGGGCCGCGGCAACACCGGCCCGGTCTACCCCTGGTTCGGTCAGGACATCCGGCAGGGCATCAACCTCGCCATCGAGAACTACGCGCTGCTGCACCGGCTGTGGCGCGAGGACGTGGTGAACTGGGAGGGCAAGTTCCGCAGCCCGCTGCAGGGCTTCACCGCCACCCCGCGCCCGCTGGACGGCGTCGCGCCCTTCGTCTGGCACGGTTCCATCCGCTCGCCCGAGATAGCCGAGCAGGCCGCCTACTACGGCGACGGCTTCTTCCACAACAACATCTTCTGGCCCGCCGACCACACCAAGCGGATGGTCGAGCTGTACCGGGCCCGGTACGCCCACTACGGGCACGGCACGCCCGAGCAGGCGATCGTCGGCCTCGGCGGCCAGGTGTTCATGCGGAAGAACTCGCAGGACGCGGTGCGCGAGTTCCGGCCGTACTTCGACAACGCGCCGGTCTACGGCCACGGGCCCTCCCTGGAGGACTTCACCGACCAGACCCCGCTGACCGTCGGCACGCCCGAGCAGGTCATCGAGAAGACGCTGGCCTTCCGCGAGTACGCCGGTGACTACCAGCGCCAGCTGTTCCTCGTCGACCACGCGGGGCTGCCGCTGAAGACGGTCCTGGAGCAGCTCGACATGCTGGGCGAGGAGGTCGTACCGGTGCTGCGCAAGGAGTTCGCGAACGGCCGTCCGGCGGACGTTCCCGAGGCGCCGACGCACGCGTCGCTGGTCGCGGCCGCCGCCGCGGAGAAGACGGAGACGAAGGAGGTCCGGGCATGAAGCTCGTCGTCGTGTCGGCGGGGCTGAGCGTGCCGTCGTCCACGCGGCTGCTGGCCGACCGGCTGGCCGCCGCCGTGGGGCGCGAGGCCGAGGTGCAGGTCGAGGTCGTGGAGCTGCGCGACCTCGCGGTCGAGATCGCCCACAACTTCACCAACGGGTTCCCGGGGCGGAAGCTGGCGGCCGCCCTGGCGGCGGTGACCGAGGCGGACGGGCTCATTGCCGTGACGCCGGTCTTCACAGCCTCGTACAGCGGTCTGTTCAAGTCGTTCTTCGACGTCCTCGACAAGGAAGCGCTGGTCGGCAAGCCGGTACTCGTCGCCGCGACCGGCGGTACCGGCCGGCACTCGCTGGTGCTGGAGCACGCGCTGCGGCCCCTGTTCGCCTACCTGCGGGCCGTGGTCGTACCGACGGGCGTCTACGCGGCCTCGGAGGACTGGGGCGCGGAGGGCCTGGACGACCGCATCGAGCGGGCGGCGGGAGAACTGGCGGGGCTGATGACGGGCCTGGCGGCGACGAAGCCGCATAAGTCCGACGACCTGCAGGTGATCCCGTTCGCGGAACAGCTGGCGAGGCTCAGCGCCCCGTAAGGGGCGCGGGACCCTGTCGATGTGCGGCTCCGCCGCGTGGGCGCGCTCAGCCCCCACCGGCCGATAGCCAAAACAAAAGGCCCGTTGCCTCTGTGACGGTGAGAGGCAGGTAAAAAGGGTGATCGTAGGCCCGCTCAGCCCGGCCTAACCGCCGGAGGCCTTGGCAGACTGGGTGCGTGCCCCAGACTGTGCTGCTCGCCGAAGACGACCGCGCCATCCGCCACGCCCTGGAGCGGGCCCTCACCCTGGAGGGTTATGAGGTGACGGCGGTCGCGGACGGTGTGGAAGCCCTGGCGCACGCCCACCGCGACCGGCCCGACGTCCTCGTCCTCGACGTGATGATGCCCGGCATCGACGGCCTCCAGGTCTGCCGGGTGCTGCGCGCGGAGGGGGACCGGACCCCGATCCTCATGCTGACCGCGCTGGTCGAGACCGCCGACCGGATCGCCGGGCTGGACGCGGGCGCCGACGACTACGTGGTCAAGCCCTTCGACGTGGAGGAGGTCTTCGCCCGGCTGCGCGCGCTGCTGCGCCGTACCTCCCCGGTGACCGCCGGTGGCGGCGGAGGCGGCGGTGTGGCCCCCGCCGAGCCCGGCCGGGAGCCGCAGATCTCCGACCGCCAGGTGGAGGCCGCCGGTCTGCGCATGGACCTCCAGGCCCGCCGGGCCTGGCGCGGCCGGCGCGAGCTGGAGCTGACGCGTACCGAGTTCGAGCTGCTGGAGCTGCTGGCCAGGAACGCGGGGATCGTCCTCGACCACTCCACGATCTACGACCGTATCTGGGGCTACGACTTCGGCCCCGGCTCCAAGAACCTCGCCGTCTACGTCGGCTACCTGCGCCGCAAGCTGGACGAGCCCGGCGCCCCGCAGCTGATCCACACCGTCCGGGGCGTGGGTTACGTGCTGCGGGAGGACTGAGTGGGCCGTCTCGGGCGGCCGGCGCGGCTCAGGCGGATGCTGGCCCGGCGCCGGCCGAAGCTGGTCTCCCTGCGCACCACCTTCGTCGTCTCCTTCGCGGCGGTCACCGCGGCCGTCACGATCGTCGTCGGCATCCTGTCCTACAACGCCGCCGCCCGGCTGGTCCGGGTCGACCAGCAGTCGGTGTTCACGCAGGTCGTCTCGGACGTCCAGGACGAGGTGAAGACGCACAAGATGGTGCCGGAGGACTTCTCCTCCTCGCGGCCCGGGCATGATCTGGTCCGCCCGGCCCGCACCGATGTCCAGGTGCTCGGCGCGCGCGGCGAGATCGTCGACCACGGGAGCCCGGTGCTGCCCGTCACCGCCGCGGACCGGGAGGCCGCGATGGCCGGGGCCGCCGGGAAGACGGCCCAGCACAAGGACGTCCGGGTCGGTGAGGACCTGTTCCGGATCGCCACGGTCTCGCTCGGCGACGGGCGGGGCGCGGTGCAGGTGGCGCAGGAGTTCAGCGACACCGAGGACCTGCTGCGGGCGCTCCAGCAGCGCACCCTCATCCTGATGGCGGCGGTCGTGGTCGCCGCCGGGCTGTTCGGCTGGTGGCTGGCCCGGCGGATCACCCGCCGGCTGGTGATCCTCACCTCGGCCGCGGAGGGCGTGGCCCGTACCCGGCAGCTCGGCATCCAGGTCCCGGTCACCGGCCTCGACGAGGTGGGGCGGCTCGGCCGCGCCTTCGACCGGATGCTGGGCCGGCTCGCGCAGTCGGAGGAGGACCAGCGGCGGCTCGTCCAGGACGCCGGGCACGAACTCCGTACGCCGCTCACCTCGCTCCGTACGAACATCTCCCTGCTCCGCCGTATCGACGAACTCCCGCCCGCCACCCGCGACGAACTCGTCGCCGACCTCGGCCAGGAGGCGCGTGAGCTGACCGACCTGGTCAACGAGCTGGTCGACCTGGCGGCCGGGCAGTCGGACTCGGAGCCGCCGCAGCGGGTGGACCTCGCCGACATCGCGGAGGACGTGGCCGGGCTGGCCCGCCGTCGTACCGGCCGCGACATCCTGCTCCGCTTCAGCGGCGACACGACGACCGACGGCCGCCCCGGGATGCTCCAGCGGGCCCTGTCGAACCTCGTCGAGAACGCGGCCAAGTTCGACCGCGAGGGCAAGGGTCCCATCGAGATCAACGTCACCGGGCCCGCCCGGCAGGGCACGGTCCGCGTCGAGGTCCTCGACCGCGGCCCCGGTATCGCCGACGGCGACCTCATCCGCATCTTCGACCGCTTCTACCGCGCCGCCGACGCCCGCTCCCTCCCCGGCTCCGGCCTCGGCCTCTCCATCGTTCGCGAGGTCGCCATGGCCCACGGCGGAGCCCCCTTCGCCTTCCGCCGCGAGGGCGGCGGCGCGGTCATCGGCTTCACCGTGGGCGGCGGCTTCCCCGGCACCGGCACCTACCGCCTCTGACCCACGGTCCCGTCACGACCCCCAGGGAACCGTGAGGAAGCCCTCCGCGCGGGCGCTGGCCAGGCCGATTCGGGGGAGGTCGCTGGACTTGGTGAAGAGGATGTAGCGGGGTTCCCAGACGGGGCGGTACTTGGCGTTGGCGCGGTAGAGGGACTCGATCTGCCACCAGCGGGAGAAGAAGGTGAGGGTGGCGTGCCAGAGGCGCAGGACGGGGCCCGCGCCGAGGCGGGAGCCGCGTTCGAAGACCGAGCGGAACATGGCGAAGTTGAGGGAGACGCGGTCGACCTTCAGCTCGGCGGCGCGCAGGAGGAGTTCGACGACCATGAACTCCATCAGGCCGTTCTCGGAGTCGCGGTCGCGCCGCATCAGGTCCAGGGAGAGGCCGTGCTCGCCCCAGGGGACGAAGCTGAGGAGGGCGCGGGGGGTGTCGTTCGCGTCGCGGCATTCGAGCATGACGCAGCGGCCGTCCGCGAGGTCGCCGAGGCGGCCCAGGGCCATGGAGAAGCCGCGTTCGGTGGCGCCGTCGCGCCAGCTGTCGGCCCGTTCGATCAAGGTGGCCATCTCGTCCGGCGGGATGTCCTCGTGGCGGCGGATGCGGACCGTGTAGCCGGCCCGGCGGACCCGGTTGTGGGCCTGGCGGACGACGCGCATCGCGCGGCCCTCCAGGGTGAAGTCGGCGATGTCGACGATGGCCTCGTCGCCCAGTTCCAGGGCGTCCAGGCCGTGCCGGGCGTAGATGGTGCCCGCCTCCTCGCTCGCGCCCATCACGGCGGGGGTCCACGCGTGCCGCTGGGCCTCCGTCAGCCAGGCGTCGATCGCGCCGGGCCAGGCCTCCGGGTCGCCGATCGGATCGCCGGAGGCGAGGCTGACGCCGCCGACGACGCGGTAGGTGACCGCCGCCTTGCCGGTGGGGGAGAAGATCGCCGCCTTGTCGCGGCGCAGGGCGAAGTAGCCGAGGGAGTCGCGGGCGCCGTGCCGCTCCAGCAGGCCGCGCAGCCGGGACTCGTCCTCCGGGCCGAGCAGCCGGCGGCCGCGCGGGGAGCGGAAGAGGGCGTACAGGACCAGGCAGAAGGCGGCGGCGAGGAGGATGTTGATGACGATGTCGGTCCAGCGGGAGGCGTGTACGGCGGTCACGTGGTCGGCGAGCGGGCCGACGCTGACGCCCCGCAGCAGGGTGTAGGCGATCTCGTCGGGGAGGGTGGCGCCCGGGAGCTTGTTCGTGGCGTGGACGAGGAGCGTGCCCAGGCCGCCGGTCACCAGGAGGCCGCCCGCGCCGACCGCGAGCGCCAGCCGCGGGTTCGACGGGTCGCCGACCGCGTTGAACTCCCGGCGGCTGATCAGCAGCGCGGCCACGAAGAGCCCGGTGAGGGCGACGGAGACCCAGTTGAAGACATGGGCGCGGTACTCGTGCTGGGTGAGCGCGAGGACGTAGAGCGCGAGGAGCGGGGTGGCCAGGCACATGTTGACCACCCAGGCCGCCCGCTTGCGGCGCCGCATCACCAGGACGAAGAAGATGGCGAGGGCGGCCGAGACCAGGCCCGCGGTCGCCAGGTACGGCGTGAAGAACTGGCCGGAGTGGTGGGCGTGCTGCCGGTGCAGATGGAGCGTGAGGCGGCCGTTGTTGTGTTCGTCGACCTCCTGGCGGAACGGGAGGGACATCACGGCCACTATGTTCAGTACCGCGATCAGCCGCAGGTACCAGACGGTGGCGTCGGCGGCTCGCCTGCGGAGCGCGGCGCCGGGGTCGTCGCCGGGGGTACGGCGGGCGGCGGAGGCGCGCGGGGGGTTCAGGGCCGACTGCTGTGCGGGCATGGGGACCGGTCACCTTGGGGACGGGGACGATGACGGAAGGGAGCTGACCCTACAGCCTGTAGGGTAACGGCGGGAGGCGGGGGAGAGACCTGCCGCGGTGCGGAAAACGGTATGAAGGGGCGGACGGCCTCTTACGGGCACTCCCGCCCGGCCCGCCGCCGCGCCACCAGCACCCACGCCAGGTTGCCGATCGCCGCCCCGGCCGCCACCGCCGCCACGATCACCCCGCCCGTCGCCAGCCCGTCGCTGAACAGGTGCGGACGCCGGTCCAGGCTGTGCAGACCGAAACCGGACAGCTCGTACACGCCCACGGCCGCGACCAGCAGGCTCGCCACCAGCACCGTCACCGTGGGGGCCAGGCTGCGCCGTGCCTCCTGTGTCTCCGTGCCCTGCATGAGTACCCCCGATGAGCTGACCGGCCGCCGTGGCCGATGGGGAACCTACAATACGTAGGGTCCGGATAGCCTCAGGACGTGCGTATTTACATCAGCGTGGACATGGAAGGCATCACCGGGCTCGTCGACAGGGACGACGTGCAGCCGGGTGGGCGGGACTACGAGCGCGGCCGGGCGATGATGGCCGAGGACGTGAACGCGGCGATCCGCGGGGCGGTGGCCGCCGGCGCGACCGAGGTGCTCGTCAACGACGCCCACGGGCCGATGCGGAACCTCCTCCCCGAAGCCCTGCATCCGGCGGCCCGCCTGGTCCGCGGCAAACCGAAGCGGATGCTCATGCTGGAGGGGCTCACCGCGGAGTCCGACGCGGCGATATGCGTCGGCTACCACTCCCGGGCCGGCGCCCTCGGCGTCCTCAGCCACAGCTTCATGGGCCACGAGATCGAGGACATGTGGCTGGACGGCAGGCCCGTCGGCGAGATCGGCCTTGCGCACGCCACCGCCGCCGCGCTCGGCGTCCCCGTCGTGGCCCTCACGGGTGACGACGCGGCGTGCGCCGAGATGACGGCATGGGACGAATCGGTCGTCACCGTCCCCGTGAAGTACGCCCGGGACCGGTTCGCCGCCGAGCTGCGCCCGGCCGGGGAGGCCCGCCGGGCGATCGAGGAGACGGTCACCGAGGCCCTCTCGCCCGCGCCGAAGCGGCCCGCCGCGCCCGAGGGCGAGTCGCTCCTCGCCGTGCGCTGGCAGTCCGCCTCGGTCCCGGCCGTCCTCCTCGGCATCCCGGGGGTGACGGCCACGGACAGCCGCACCGTCCACGCCCGTGGCCTGCTCCCGGCGCTCTACCAGCAGTTCGGCGTCTGGATGCGGGTGGCGTCCTCGCTCACCAACCAGCCGCCGTACTGCTGACCCCCAGGCGACCCCCAGGGCCCCCCGGAGCGACCCCCGGAGTGAACTCAGCCGAAGCGGCCGGCCACGTAGTCGGCCGTCCGCTGGTCCTCCGGGGAGTTGAAGACGGTCTCGGTGGCGCCGTGCTCGACGATGCCGCCCGGGGTGCCCTGCTCGGCCAGGAAGAACGCGCACTGCTGGGAGACACGGGCGGCCTGCTGCATGTTGTGGGTGACGATCACGATCGTCACCTGGCCGGCCAGGTCGTGGATGGTCTCCTCCACCCGACGGGTGGAGGTGGGGTCCAGCGCCGAGCACGGCTCGTCCATCAGGAGCACCCGGGGGCGGACCGCCAGCGCCCGCGCGATGCACAGCCGCTGCTGCTGGCCGCCGGACAGGGCGCCGCCGGGCTGCCGGAGCCGGTCGCGGACCTCCTTCCACAGGCCCGCCCGGGTGAGGGACTCCTCGACCAGCTCGTCCTTCTCCCGGCGGCCGACCTTCGTACCGGTCAGCTTCAGGCCGGCCACCACGTTGTCGTAGATCGACATCGCCGGGAACGGGTTCGGCTTCTGGAAGACCATGCCGATCCGGCGGCGGGCGTCGGTCAGCCGCCAGGACGCGTCGTAGATGTCCTCGCCCTCGAACAGCACCTCGCCGCCGAACTGCGCCGACGGGATCATCTCGTGCATCCGGTTCAGGGTGCGCAGGAACGTCGACTTGCCACAGCCGGACGGGCCGATGAGCGCGGTGACCTCGCCCGCGGGCATGGTCAGCGACACCCGGCTGAGCACCTGGTGGGAGCCGAACCAGGCGGAGACGGCACGGGCTTCGAGGGTGGCGGGGGCGGGGCCGTCCACCACGGGGGCGGGCAGCACGGCGGTGTCGGTCAGCGCGGGGTCGGCCGCCTCGGGGGCGGTCTCGGTGGTCGCGGTGTCGGTCGTCGCGGTCTCGGTCATCTCATTCACCTGTCACAGCAGATTCGGCAGCAGTTCGGTGGTGCGCGTCGCGACCTGGAGGCCGAGCACGGCGACGACCGGGGCGAAGACGATCCATGTCTGGTGGCGGCCCCAGCGGTGCCAGGCCCAGACGGCGGCGACCGCCGTCAGCAGCAGTGCCTGCAGCCACATCACCAGCGGCCACGGCATCCCGGAGGGCCGCGCCAGGGGTTCCTCGGAGGCCGGGAGCGTACCGGCCCGGATCACGGCCGCCGGCGTCTGGAACGTGTCGGAGACCAGGTCGGCGTCGACGCGCAGGACGCCCGAGGGCATGAACTTCGGGCCCGTCGCCGTGATCAGCACCAGCCGGCTCTTCCCGGAGGCGAGCGCGGTCGGCGCCGGGTCACCGGCCCGTCGTACGTCGATGACCAGGTACTTCGCCTTGCCCTGGCCGGTGATCACGGTGAAGGTGTCGCCGGAGGTCAGCTCGGAGAGCCGGCCGAACGGGCCGCCGTACGCCGCCGCCCGGCCCATCAGCACGCTGGTACCGGCCTGGCCGGGCATCGGGGTGTCCCGGCGGTGCCCCGGGCCGTCCGTCATGACGGAGGAGTCGGTGCCCTCCAGGACGACCTGGCTCAGACCCAGCTTCGGTATCTCGACGATGGCGACCGGCGAACCGGGGGCCAGCAGCTTGCCGTCCTGGTCGGTCTGGGCCACCGGGGCGGTGCCGAGGGCGAGTTCCTCGCGCAGCCGGTTGAAGTCGGAGTGCTGGGCGGAGTGTTGCTGCGCGCCGCTGACCACCAGCAGCTGGACGGTCATGCCGAGCAGCAGGGCGGCGAGACTGAGCAGTCCGCCGCGCGAGAGGTGGCGGACGAAGGTGAGGCTGCGGACGGGCCTGCGCGGCACGGCCGGAGCCAGAGCTTTCGGTGTCGGTACGGCGACCGTCACGGCGGCCCGCCTCCTTCGGAAAGATCGGTTCGGAACGTTCGGTTCGGGAAGATCGGTTCGGAGAGACCGATGAGGGGCCGCCGGGAGCCGTGGTGGCTCCCGGCGGGCCCGTCAGACGGTCACTTGCTGGTGATGGAGAAGTTGGCGCCCGTCTTCGAGTTCACGGTCGAGGAGCCGACGTAGAAGGCGTGCAGGGTGTGCTTGCCCTTGGCCAGCTTCGGCAGGGTGATGGTGACCTTGCCGCTGCTGAGCGTGCCGGTGGCGATCACCTTGGAGCCCTGGTAGACGCGGACGGTGCCGCCCGGGGTGGTGCCGGTCGCGGTGACCTTGACGGTGACCTTGGCCTTGGCGGTGTGGCTCACCGAGGTCGGGGCGGAGGTGGAGACCGCCGCCGAGGCCTTGGTGACCTTCAGGGAGACGGTGGCGGACGACGAGTTCAGCTTGGAGCTGCCGCCGTAGGACACCGTCAGGGAGTGGGTGGCGACCTTGAGGTGGTTCGACAGGCTGATGGTGACCTTGCCGGTCGAGCTCAGGGTGCCGGTGCCGAGGGTGGTGGAGCCCTCCTTCACCGTGACCTTGCCGCTCGCGGTGACGCTGTGCGAGCCGGCGACGGTGACGGCGACCTTCGGGGTCTTGCCGTACGCGGTGGTGGCGGTGGCGGCGGTCGTGGTGCTCTTGTACTTGACCGCGCCGGTCCAGGTGGCCGCGGCACCGGTGCCGTTGAGGTTGTTGGCGGTGACCGTGGCGGTGTAGGTGCCGGTGGCCAGGCCCGTGAAGGAGTACGACGTGGCGGAGGCCGCGACGTCCTTGACCGCGACGACGCCGCCGTCCGCGTCGGTCAGCGTGACGCGGTAGTCGGTGACCGGCAGCGCGGTGGCGGACGGGGCGGTCCACGACAGCTTCAGGCTCGCGTCGCCGACGGTGGCCTTGACGGTCGGGGCGCCGGGCACCGAGGTGTCGACGCCGGACTCCTCCAGGCCGCCGAGCTTGGCGTGCTTGGCCACGGAGATGGAGCCGTTGTAGGACTCGTTGACGAAGCCGAACTTGGCGATGACCGTCTCGGCCGCGTCCGACGCCAGCGCGGCGGTGTGGCTGCCGCTGGTGACGAAGACGTCGTACAGGTCCTTGTCGAAGAAGATGCTCGTGGTGTCGATCGCCCGGCTCGGGACGACGTTGTACACGTCGCGGCCGAAGGTCGAGTTGTCGTAGTAGGCGGTGACCGGGGACAGCTTGCCGTTCACCGTGGTGACCGGGCTGGTGGCGCCGGTGTCGCCGGGCAGCTGGATGGCGGCCAGGTGGCCGCCGGCCGCGACCGCGGTGGTGCTGTAGTCGGGGGAGACGCCGTTGTTCTGGGCGATCCAGGAACCGACGGAGAACGGGACGAGCGCGCCGTCCTCGGTCAGGGCCGCGTTGGCCTGGTTCTCCTGGACGGTGGTGACGTTCGCGGAGAGCGTCGCGTCCGTCAGGCCGATCGCCGCGAGGAAGAACTTGCGGGTGCCGGAGCCGGCCTGCGGGATCCGCGGGTGCAC
The DNA here is from genome assembly GCF_043201555.1 of Streptomyces sp. NPDC048288. Taxonomy (NCBI): domain Bacteria; kingdom Bacillati; phylum Actinomycetota; class Actinomycetes; order Kitasatosporales; family Streptomycetaceae; genus Streptomyces; species Streptomyces sp. NPDC048288. The sequence continues at coordinate 837,598 of NZ_JBICZD010000003.1, read as the reverse complement.
GGTCTGGCCGTTCACCGTGGTGACGGTGCCCGAGTAGATGTCGTGCAGCTGGTCCGCGGTCAGCGTGTCCAGGGCCGAGCCCTTGACCGCGACGCCGACCGCGTCACGCGCCATCGGGATGTAGGTCAGCGCGGTGCCGGAGGCCGACGGGCCGCCGGAGGAACGCGCGAAGTCGACCTGGCCGCTGATGGAGACACCGGCGCTGGTCGGGTACTTGTCACCGGTCAGCGCCTCGCTGAGGGCGAGACGGCCGTTGCCGGAACCGTTCGGGCGCAGGAAGGACGGGCCGTCCGTGCGGGTCTTGATGGTGGAGGTGGTGGAGCCGGTGCCGGGCTCGATCGCGTCGTACGACGCGATGCCCGCGCCGTTCGTCGACTTCACGGCGGTGGCGGAGTAGCTGGTGCCGTTGACGGTGTCACCGGCCAGGGCGTTCAGCACGTCCTGGGTGGTGTCCGAGCCGACGCCGACCAGCTGGCGGAAGGCACCGGCGTCCGGGTCGGCGACCGCCGGGGTGGCGAGGGCGAGGCCGCCGGCCACCACGGCAGCGGCGACGAACGCCGCCGAAGAGCGCAGATTGCGCATCGAGAGTCTCCTGACGAGAGCTTGCTAGCTGGGTGTTGCCAGAGGATCTGGCAGGGTGGTACGAGCCGTCCGCCCCGACTGCCTTTCGGGGCGGGCGGCCGATTGTGGGGAGCATTTAGCTCCGGTGGGGCTCAACGCCCCGTCTTTTAGGGGCGCGGGGCGTTATCCATTTGCGGCTCCGCCGCGTGGGCGCGACCAGCCACGACGAACCCGCAGCCGACGAACTGCCGCCACAGCGGAAGACATCGACAGCCGTCGCCCGCCGGCGAACGGCGCCCCGACCCCGGCGACCGCACCGATCGCGGCCCCCGCCGGAACGGCGTACCGCAGCGGATTCGACGGATCGGCCGGCGTGTTGCCCGCCGCCGTCGTCTCCAGCGCCTTGCCCCCGTCGAACGACGCCTTCACGCTCGGCGTGGCACTGGCACCGTCAGCCGGCGTACCGGTACCGGCACCGCCGGTCGTACCGCCGTCGGCCGTACCGCCGCTGCCCGAGGGACCGCCCCCGCTCGTGTCCGTGCCGCCGCCGTCCGCCGAACCCCCGTCGGTCGACGTCGGCCCGGTGTAGGCGAGCAGCGCGTCCGCCGCCTTCACGGTCTGCGCGCGCAGCTTCGTGGAGAGCGGGGCGTACCCCTCGGGCAGCTTGCCCGGGTCGGCGCCCAGGGTCTGCCCGGTGCCGGCGGCGTACCGCAGCAGGGCCGCGTAGTCCTGGCGGGCGGCCTTGCTCACCTTGCCGGGCCGGACCGCCGCGTACACCAGCTCGGCGAGCGGGTAGGCGGCCTTGGCCGTGGTGCTGTCCGGGGTGATCTCGGCGACGCCGCTGCCGGAGGCGGTCGCGGCGGCCGCGGTCAGCCCGGCCGTGGTCGGGGCGACGTACTTGCCGGCGCTGTTCTCCAGCTGGGCGGTCTGCAGGCCGTACCGGGCGGCGGAGGCCGCGTCGGTGATCGTGATGATGAACCGCGAGCCGACCGTCTGCGGGCCGGGGCTCTTGTACGCCTGCGGGCTGGACAGCGCGTCCCAGCTGGACTTCCACAGGGTGTCCGCGCGCCGGGTGTGCAGGGCGCCGGCGTGCATGTCGTCCACGTAGGGGTGGAAGTCGGTCATGCACTGGGTGGCCGTGGACGGGGCGTCCGAGCCGGGCGGCACCGTGCACCACGGGTCGCTCTTCGGGTAGTCGTCGGTGCTCGACGGGTCGAAGGCGATCCCGGTCGGGTTCAGGTCCTTGTTGGTGCTGTAGTACGGGTTGACCCGCATGCCGTCGTCGTCCGGGACACCGGCGAGGAACTGCCGGGCGTCCTTGTCGGCGAGGATCCACTGCCAGATCGCGCGGGCGGTGTCGGAGTGGCCCAGCGAGGTGATCAGGTCGGTGTCGGTGGCCGGGGTCTCGGCGACCGACAGGTACTGGAACTCCGGGTTCAGAGCGATGAACTCGGGGTCGGAGGCGATACCGGCCGGGTTGCTCTTCGCCCAGCCGTACCCCTTGGCCACCGTGCCGTTGACGATCGAACCCCAGGGGGAGCTGCGGTACGACTCGGTGAGGAGCTTGGTGACCAGGCGGGCGTTGAGCTTGAGGGACTCGACCTTGGTGCCCGCGAGTTTCTTGATGCTGTCCGGTGCGTCGGACTTGGCTCTTCGCTCGATCGTGAAGCCGATGACGGCTCCGGAGAGCGCGACCGGCGCGTACGTGGTCGTCCCCGACGGTGCCGTGGTGCCCGCGTCGGCGCCCAGCTTGCGGGTGGTGAAGGCCATGCCCGTGGAGGAGGCGTCCGAGGTCAGCCGGGACCGGGTGTCCGGCTCGCCGAGCTCGGTGTAGCCGTAGACCTTGCCGGACGAGCAGAGCTGGGCCTGCCAGCTGGTCATCGCGTCCGCCACCAGCTCACTGCCGGTGGTGGGGCGCTCGTCGGCGCCCAGCGCGCAGTTGGTGCCGACGCTGTTGAAGTTCAGCTTGACCGCGATCCGGTTCTTCCAGTTGGTGGAGGAGACCGGGGAGCCCGCGTTGACCTGGCTCGTGTCCGCGTACGGCTTGCCGTCCAGGTCCAGATGGCCCTGCGGGACGATCACCAGCCAGCAGGAGCGGGGCTTGGTCACGCCGTTCGTGCTGACCGGCTCGCCGCAGCCGAGGTGGGGTGCCTCGTTGGCGGTCTGCACCTCGAAGTACTCCTTGCCCGTGCCGTTGGTGCCGGTGCGGGCGAAGTCGATCTCGTTGGTGGTGTTGTAGTTGAACAGCGCGTTGTTCTGGGTGTTCGTGGTGATCGTGGTGCCGTCGACGGACTTGAAGGGGACCTCGCCGCCGGCGTTCGGGTTGGCGGCGCCGTACCGGTTGTCCTGGCCGTAGTTGGTCGGGTCGGCGCTGTAGAAGACCTGCCGGGTGTCGTCCAGGGCGTTGCCCGGCCAGCTGGTGCGGTTGGTGGTCGGGGAGGCGCCGTACTGGCACTGGGTGCGCGACGGGCCCGGGTTGGACGGGACCGTGCCGTCGTCGTCGCCCCAGCACTGCATGATCTGGACGAAGTCGGTGTTGAACTGGGTGCCCGCGAAGGTGGTCGCGGTGCCGCCGGTCCAGCTGACCGTGACGGCCTGGCTGGTGAGGTTCTTGGTCTGGGAGACCGTGAACTTCATGTCCTTGAACTCACCGCGCCCGGCGACGGTCACGGCGGAACCGGTGGCCGCGGTGGCGCTGGGGGCGGCCTGGGCGACCGCGAGTCCGGCGAGGGCGCCGACGGTGGCGCCGGCGAGCAGGCGGACCAGGGCGTTGCGTATCCGGGTGCGACTGGTCCGTCTCATCGGGAACTCCCGTCGTCGGAACGCTTGTTGCCGACCAGCCGGGAGACCACCGAGGGCAGCAGGAGCAGGCCGAAGACCAGCAGCGCGGCCAGCAGCATCAGCGTCTGGGTGGCGGTCCAGCCGTGCCCGGTGGCCACCGCGACGGGCTGGGCGAGGGCGACCGTGCCGCCGGCCGCCGCCGCACCGGTGCCGCCGGACGCGGAGCCCGTGGAGCCGTCCGGGGAGATGGTCTGGCCGGTGTCGGGGTCGACGGAGGGCTGGGCGCTGCCGCCGCCGGTACCGCCGGTGCCGCCGGTCGAGGCGTCCGTGGACCCGGTGCCGCCCGTGGTGCCGCCGCTGCTGGAGGAGCCGCCGCTGGAGGAGGAGCCGCCCGAGCCGGACTTGGCGCCGCCGCTGCCGCTGGTGCAGGGCGCGGCGCCCTTCTTGTCACAGGCGGCCGGGTAGGGCGCGGTCTGCGCGAGCTTGTTCTCGCCGTTCGCGGTGAACGTCGGGTTGTTGCAGTTCTTGATGTTGATGTTCTGCGCTTCCACGCCCGGGATCCGGCGGATCTGGTCGAAGCCGGCCTGGACGAGGTTGATCGGCAGGGGCGAGTAGCCGAGTTTCGGCGCCTGTTGCTGGCCCTGGCACATGAAGTAGTACGAGAACGCGCCGAGCGTCTTGCCCTTGGCCTTGGTGAAGGTGCCCTGCACCTTCAGCGGCAGGATCATGTACGAGTAGCTGGACAGCGGGTAGTTGCGCTTGTCGCTGTCGTTGTAGACGCCGTTGAGCTGCTGGGTGAGGTAGTCCGACGAGTTCTTGTTCGTGTTGATCTCCGCCTTGAGGAGGGAGACCGCCACGTTCTGCGGGGTCGGCTCGGTGTAGTAGCCCGCGTGGTTCAGGATCTTGGCGACCGGGTAGTGCGCGTTCAGCGCGTACGAGTAGTTGACGTACCCGATCGCGCCCTCGCCGTAGTTCTGGGCGACGTAACCGGCGACACCGAGGTCACCGGACTGGGCAATCATGCCGGAGACGGTCGGGTAGTACGACGTCTGCCCGCACGCTCCCGAGCGGCCGACCTTGGCGCAGTAGGCGTTCCACAGCGCCTTGTGCTGGTTCGCCATCCACATCGTGAACTGGGCGGTGGAGCCGGAGCCGTCGGAGCGGACGACGGGGACGATGGTGCGGTGCGGGAGCTGCAGCCCCGGGTTGTCGGCCTTGATCACCGGGTCGTCCCAGGTCTTGATGGCCCCGGTGAAGATCTTGGTGACCACGTCGCCGGAGAGGCGGAGGTTGGTGACCCGCTTGCCGTTGACGGTGAGGTGGTACATGAACACCGTGCCGCCGGCCACGATCGGCATGTAGGCGTACGACCCGGAGGCCGGGCGCTCCGCCGCGCTGCCGTCGGTGGGGTTCGTCTGGAACGGGATGTCGGAGACGGCGAAGTCGACCGTGCCGGAGAGGAACTGGCGGCGGCCGTCGGAGGAGCCGGTGCCGGCGTAGCTGATGCGCATGCCGTACTGGTTCACGGCGCGGCGCCACTCGTCGACGGCGTTCTCCGCCCAGGTGGAGCCGGCGCCGGCGATGGGGGTGTACGTGTCGGCCGAGGCGCTCTGCGCGATGCCGAGGACGGTGAGGGGGCTGAGGATGCTGAGAATCGCGGCCAGGATGCCCAGCCGTCTCAGGGCGTTGATGACTTGGCTGGACATCAGTGCTCGTCTCCTGTGGAGGACAGGGGCTGTTCGCCGTCGGTGGGTGCGGGTTCGGGGGCCGGTTCGCCGTTTTCGGGTGCGGGTGCGTCGTGGCTGGTCGCGCTCCGCGGCGGAGCCGCTGATTGATGCAGCCCCGCGCCCCCAAGAGGGGCGCTGCTCTCGCCGGGGTTCTCAGCGTCCCCAAGAGGGGCGCTGGTCTCGCCGGGGTTCGCCGGGGCCGTGGGCTCGAACAGGTCCAGGCCCGGGGTGTGGAGTTGGCCGAACCGGTCGGTGTCGCGGCGGGAGGCGCGGGCGGCTCTGCGGGCCTGGCGCTTGCTCTGGTGGCCGGGGCCGCGGCCGCCGATGACGCGGGCGATGGCGAAGAGGATGAGGACGAGGGCCATGAGGACGGCCGCCGAGCCGAAGCCTCGGGCGATCATCGTCGGTTCGGGGGACTTGACGAAGTTGAAGACGGCCAGCGGGAGGGAGACCATCGGGCCGCTCGTCGGGTCGGCGTTGAGCGCGGCCGTGAAACCCGCCGTGAGGAGGACCGGGGACGTCTCGCCGATACCGCGGGCGGTGCCGAGGATGACGGCGGTCGCGAGACCGGAGCGGGCCGTCGGCAGGACCACGTGCCAGACGGTCCGCCAGCGGGGCGCGCCCAGCGCCTCCGAGGCCTCCGTCAGGTTGCCCGGCACCAGACGCAGCACCACGTCCGCCGCGCGGATCACGATCGGCAGCATCATCACGCTGATCGCGAAGCCGGCCGCGAGGCCCGACTTCTGCATGCCCAGGCCGAGGATCCAGACCGCGTACACCATCAGGCCGGCCACGATGGACGGCAGCGCGGTCATCGCCTCGACGATCGTGCGGACGAACCGGGAGAAGCGGCCCGGGATCTGGTTCAGGTACACCGCGCAGGCCAGGCCCAGCGGGACCGTGATCGTCAGCGCGATGGCGATCATGATGAGGGTGCCGAGCATGGCGTGCGCGATGCCGCCGTGGCTCAGCGGGTCCAGCGGACCCGCCGCCTGCATGTCCTGGGTGAAGAAGTTGCCGTGCGGCAGGGCCTCGCGGCCGCGCCAGGCGGTGAAGCCCACGACCATCGCGAGCGCGCAGAACATCAGCCCGCCCGCGGTCCACAGGACGACGGTCATCACCCGGTCCCGGACCGCCTGCGCGTCCTCCTCAAGCCCTGTCAACACCGCGTAGATACCTAGGAAAGAAAGGTACGCGGTGATGAAGAAGCCCAATGCCCCGGAGAAGGGGGCGAGTTCGCCGAAGAGGAGGACGGTGACGCACAGCCCGGAGGCGGCGGCGCCGAGCAGCGACAGCACCCCGGAGCGGGTGAACCCGCCGATCCGGCGCGGCACGTCGGGGAGTTCGGCGACGGCGACGGCGTCGGCGTCGGTCGCGGGCCCGGTCGCGGAAGCGTCCTGGGGAGCCGGCCGAGGGGCGTCCTGGGGGACGTCCTTCTCAAGGTCTACGACGGTCATCGTCACGCCTCGCTCTGTGCGCCGGACCGTGACCGGGCCACGATCGAGGAAGCGGTGAAGTTGACCGCCAGGGTCAGCAGGAACAGCGCGAGGCCCGCGGCCATCAGCGCCGACATGCCGAAGGTGGAGGCATCGCCGTAGTGCAGGGCGATGAGGGAGGAGACGGAGTTCGACCCGGTCTGCAGGATGTGCGGCTGGATGGTGAAGACCGGGGAGATGATCAGGTAGACCGCGATGGTCTCGCCGAGCGCCCGGCCGAGGCCCAGCATGGTGCCGCCGATGATCCCGCCCATGCCGTACGGCAGCACGACCGCGCGGATCATGCCCCAGCGGGTGGCGCCGAGCGCGTAGGCGCCCTCGCGTTCACCGGCCGGCGCCTGGGCGAACACCTCGCGCATCACCGAGCACTGGATCGGCGCGACCATCAGCGCGACGACGATCCCGGCGACGAAGGTGGACGCGGTGTACACGCTCTGGGAGGCCAGCGGTTCGCCCGGCTGGGTGCCGTCGACGTGCAGGAAGGGGATCCACCCGAACCAGTCCGACAGCCAGCGGGACAGCCCGATGACGTGCTGCTGGAGGAAGAAGAGCCCCCACAAGCCGTAGACCACGGACGGCACGGCGGCCATCAGGTCGACCATGGTGACGAGCGTCCGGCGCAGTCCCCGGGGAGCCACGTCCGAGATGAACAGCGCGGTGCCGACGGCCAGCGGCACGCTGATCGTGACGGCGACGGCCGCGATCAGCAGCGTGCCGGTGAGTACGGCCGCGATGCCGAACTTGTGGACGTCCGGCTGCCACTGGGCGGTGGTGAGGAAGGCCCACACACCCCGGGCTCTCAGCGCCTGTCCGGCGCGCAGAAGCAGGAACAGCCCCACGGCGGCCATGATGGCGAGGACGACACCACCGGTGGCCGTCAACTGGTACCGGAAGATCCGGTCCCCGAGCCCTCGGGCGGTCGACAGCCGCCTGGGCACGGGTCTTTCGGATTCCGCCCCGGCGGAACCCTCGAGCGCGGACACCACAGTGCCCCCCCTGTTCGGAAACGATTCGCCCCACACGGCTCCGAATCGGGGTGCCGCGCCGCAGAGTCAATGGCCGGTTCCTTGCGCATCAACGCGTCGAAAGTGGAGAGCGCGTGAACAGTGCATGCCATTTCGGTGGGGGAGATGTGGGTGGCTGTGTACTGGAGGGTCCTGAGGGACAAAGCTTTGCCGGTCCTGTGCCGTTCAGGATGCGGTCAGGTGTACGGCACGGGTACGGCCGTGCGATCGGCTTCAGCCGCGGGCCGCGCGGGCCGCGCGGTCCAGGGCGCTGATGGCAGCCTGCTCGTCCTGCCCCAGGAGCGCCTTCTCCAGGCTGTGGTCGTCATGCCGGGAGAATCGTTCCCCCTCCGCGATGTCGTCCTCGCCGAGCACCCGGCCGCACCACTCGCCCCGGTCGCCGGTGTGGTCGTCGAAGGGCACGGAGGCACCCTCCCCGAGCACCGCCCAGGCGCCCTCGTGCCAGCGCACGGCGAGCAGATAGGTGTGCCCGGCCTGGAAGCGGGGCGAGTCGACGGCCATCTGCGCGACCCGGGTGCCACTGGGCCGGTAGGCCTTCCAGCCCGGGGCGACCAGGTCGAAGCCGGAACCGATCGCGTGCCGTGGCGACTTGGCCGACCACAGCCGGCGCTCGGTCCGGAAGCTCACCAGCCGGTCCGCCGTGTACGCGATGGCCCCCTTGGCGTAGTCCTGCCGGTTGGTGTCCCGCTCCCGCGTCGGACTGGCGACGACGACATGATCGGCGTACGACACCCAGTCCTGCGCGGTCTGCGAGGGATAGAGCTCCCCCGACGGGCCGCAGCCCGGCACCGACTCCAGCCCCGGTCTGCCGACCAGCACCCCGGCGAGGACCCCGACGACGGCCAGCAGCGCGGCGACGGGCCGTGCCGGCATGCGCCGAGGCGCGACGAATCGTTCCCCCATGGTGAAAAGCCCCCGTGTTCCCCGTGTTCCCCGTGTCCCCGTGCGGCGGCGGAGCTCTTCAAGATCCACAAGCCGCGTTGATCACTTTAAGTACGGCTGAACGAAAGTGAACAAGGGTCACCTCGGCCTGGCACAGAACTGTGACAGGGGCCGGGCGGGCGGCTCAGCAGCCCTCGTGGGCCGGGACGAACTCCAGCCGGGCGTGGTCGTCCGCGGCCCGGGCGTCGTCGTAGACCGTACGGCCGACCTGGTACCAGACGTCGTCCGTCTTCGGGTCGCCGTTCACGTCGTCCAGCTCCACGCACCACTGCTCCGCGCGGACGGTCCTGCGGTAGGTCTCCGTGCCGCTGCGGACCTTGGTGCAGGACCGGTACCGCTCGGTGGTGTACCAGGTACGGGTCTTCCGCTTGCTGCCGCTTCCGCTGCTGGAGGTGTGCCGGACCCGGCGGGTGGCGGTGGTGCACTTCCTGACCAGGTGCGGCCGGGTGGCCCTGGCGGTCTTCGCGGCGATGTGCCGGACGTCGTCCTTCAGGCCGTGGACGGTGTCGTCCTGAGTGGGGGTGGGAGTGGGGGCGGCGGCGGAAGTGGCGGTGCCGGTGCCGGTGCCGGTGTCGTCCTGCCCGTAGGTGACGCCGTCGTCGAACCCGCTCTCGTCCCCGCCGCTGGAACACGCGCCGAGCGCGCCGATCAGAATCGCGATGGCCCCGCTCACGACGAGCCGCTTTCCGAACATGAACCCCACCCCTGTGAACTTCTGTGAACCTCTGTGAACTGCGCCGATCGCCGGTGCGATGACCGGTCCGATGACCGCGCCGATTCTGCAGGCCACCCCTGTGCGAGGGTCGGGCGGGCCCGGTATAGCGTCGCGCAGTGGGCCAGACCTGACCCGTTTCGTCCCGGATCTTGAGGAGCGTGAGCCGGATGGCCGAGCTGACCGTGGGCCGGCTGCTGACGTCGTGGCAGCCGGACGTACCGGCGCTGCTGCTGGTCCTGGCCCTGGGCGGGCTGTACGGCTGGGGCGTGGCGCGGGTACGCGGCAGGGGGGAGCCGTGGTCGGCGGCCCGCACCGCCGCCTTCACGGTCCTGGGCCTCGGCGCGCTGGTGGTGGCGACGATGTCGGCGCTCGCCGTCTACGACCACGTGCTCTTCTGGCCGGCGGCCGTCCAGAACATCCTGCTCGACCTGGTGGCCCCGCTGGGCCTGGCCCTGGGCGACCCGCTCCGGCTCGCGCTGGCGGCGCTCCCGGAGGGCGCGGCGGCCCGGGTGCGCCGGACGATGACCGGCCGGGTGCTCCGGGTCCTGACCTTCCCGCTGGTCAGCACGGCGCTGGTGCTCGCCACCGAGCTGACGGTCTACTTCACCCCGTACTTCGCCACCGCCCTGCGGGTCGGCTGGCTGCACGAGTTGATGTACCTGAACCTGCTGGCGGCGGGCTGCCTGTTCGTCGTACCGGTCCTGACCCGGGAGGAGACCCTCCCCGCCTGGTGCACGCACCCGGTCCGGGCGGCCCTGGTCTTCCTGGACAGCGTGGTCGACGCGATCCCCGGGCTCGTCGTCATGACGCACGGCACGCTGATCGCCGGCGCCTGGTACCTGCACCACCATCCGTCCTGGTCCCCGGACGTCCGCCAGGACCAGCAGATCGGCGGCGGCGCGATGCTGGGCATCGCCGAACTGGTCGCCCTGCCCTTCCTGCTGGCGATCCTCTTCCAGTGGGCCCGTGCGGAACGCGTCCAGACGGCGGCCCTCGACCGCCACCTGGACCGGCAGCAGGCCGCCACCGCTCCTGTCGCTGCGCCTGTCGCCGCTCCGGCCGCCGCTCCGGCCGCGGTGCCCGCCCCGGCCGCCGACCGGGTCCGCCCCTGGTGGGAGACGGAGGAGAACGAGGTGGCCGCCCGGATCCGCAGGCAGCACGGCGAGACCGACTGACGTTGCGGCGGCGCGCGTTGGCCGGTCCGGTTCCGCTCGGGGATGATCGGACGGAAGCGGGCGCGGGTACGGGTGCGGGCTCGGGTACGGGTGCGGGTGCGGGCTACGAGGAGAGGGGTTCCGGGGTCGTGGACGAGCAGGTGGAGATCTCGACGCCGCGGGACGCCGCGAACAACCCGCTGGTGCTGGCCTTCGGGCGGTTGCAGGGGGCCGCGAACCGGCTGGAGTACCTCCTGGGGCGGTCCCTGGAGCAGGAGTGCGGGATCAGTCACCTCATGTACGAGGTGCTGCTCATCCTGGGGCGGGCGGGCGAGCCGGGACTGCCGATGCGGGCGGTCGCGCAGGAGCAGGTGCTGACCACCGGGGGAGTGACCCGGCTGGTGGACCGGATGGAGGCGGCCGGGCTGGTCGAGCGGGCGGAGGATCCCGCCGACCGGCGCGGCCGTCTCGTCCGGCTGACGGCCAAGGGCGCCGAGACCGCCGTGGCCGCCTCCCGGGTGCATGTGGAGAACATCCGCCGTTTCTTCCTGGCGCCGCTGCCGCCGGAGGACCGTGACCGGTTCGCTGAGGATCTGCGGATCCTCAGCCATGCGGCGCGGGACGTGCTGCCCCGGCTGCCCTGACCCCGGATGCGGGTGTGACGGGAGCCACACGCACGGAGAAATATCTGACGCGTCAGTTACTGTTCCGTCAGGTGAATCGCTCACGATCGGCGGCCGGCCCTCCCTCCGCCGCCCTCTCCCTCTGCGTTCAGGAGCACTCCATGAGCCCCGCCCTCGACTTCACCGTCCTCGACCTGGACTTCCCCGCCGGCTCCCGGAACAAGACGGCCACCCTCGTCACCGGCGAGCACGAGGCCCTGCTCGTCGACGCCGCCTTCACCCGCGCCGACGGCCACCGCCTCGCCGCCGCGGTCCTGGACTCGGGCAAACGGCTGACCACCGTCTTCGTCAGCCACGGCGACCCCGACTTCTACTTCGGCGCCGAGGTCCTCGCCGACGCCTTCCCCGACGCCCGCTTCGTCGCCACCCCGATCACCATCGAGCACATCCGGCACTCCTACGAGGGCAAGCTCAAGGCCTGGGCGGCCCTCGGCCCGAACCTGCCGACCCGCCTGGTGGACCTCGAACCGCTCACCGGCGACCTCACCCTGGAGGGCCACCGCTTCGAACTCCGGGGCGGCCCGGCCGGGCTGCCCGACCGCCACTACCTCTGGCAGGCCGGGCACCGCGCCCTCCTCGGCGGTGTCCTGCTCTTCCAGCGGGAGCACGTGTGGGTCGCCGACACCCCCGCCCCCGAGGACCGTTCGGCCTGGATCCGGCTGCTGGACGAGATGGCGGCCCTGGAGCCGGAGCTGGTGGTGCCCGGGCACCGGCTGCCCGGCACCCCGGCCGACATCTCCGCCGTCACCGCCACCCGCGACTACCTGCTCGCCTTCGAGGAGGAGCTGGACAAGGCCGCCGACGGTGCCGCGCTCACCGAGGCGCTCGTCGCCCGCTACCCCGACCACGGCATGCTGATCGCCGCCCAGATCGGCGCGAAGGTCGCCAAGGGCGAGCTGAAGTGGGGCTGACCATGAGCGAGTTCGCCCTGTCCACCGCCCCCGCCGACGTCGTACGACGGCAGTACCTGGCCTCGGCGGCCGGTGACCTGGCCGCCCTGCGCGCCACCCTCGCCCCCGACGTGGAGTGGACGGAGATGGCCGGCTTCCCGCTGGCCGGCACCTACCGCACGCCCGAGGGCGTCACCGCCCACGTCATGGAGCGGCTCGGCGAGGAGTGGGACGGCTGGACCGCCCACGACGACACCTATGTCGTCGACGGCGAGAACGTCGTCGTCCTCGCCCGCTACACGGCCGTCAACAGGGCCACCGGGCGCCCGGTCGACGTCCGGGTCGCCCACCACTTCGTCGTACGCGGCGGCCTGATCGTCCGCTTCGAACAGTTCGTGGACACCGCGCTGGTCCGTGCGGCCATGCCCGGCTGACCGGACCCGCACTCGGACCCTGCCGTCCGTCACACCGTGCCAACTCCGCCCGGTGGGGCGGACGGCAGGGTCCCGTCCGCCGCAAGTCCCCTCTCGCACAAGGTAGATGGGAGGTCCGAGTACGATCACCGCGAACCCGGTCCGAACCTTCCACCGGCGCGACGGAGTTGCCATGCCGACCAGCCCTCAGCCCTCCTCGCCGATCGACACCAGCAGGGCGCATCCCGCGCGGGTCTACGACTGGCTGCTCGGCGGCAAGGACAACTACCCGGTCGACGAGGCGGTCGGTGAGAAGCTGCCGCCCGAGGCGAGGGACGCCGCGCGGCAGAACCGCCAGTTCATGAACCGGGCGGCCGCGTGGCTCGCGGCCCAGGGCGTGGACCAGTTCCTGGACATCGGCACCGGCATCCCCACCGAGCCGAACCTCCACCAGATCGTGCAGGAGATAGTGCCGTCGGCGAAGGTCGTCTACACCGACAACGACCCGATCGTGCTGCGGCATGCCGAGGCGCTGCTGATCTCCCGCCCCGAGGGGGCCACCGACTACATCCAGGCGGACGTGCGCGACCCGGAGGCGATCGTCCGGCACGCCCGGCACGTCCTGGACTTCGACCGCCCCGTCGCGCTGTCCCTCATCGCGCTGATGCACTTCATCACCGACGAGCAGGACGCCCACGGCATCGTCCGGGCCCTCATGGACACCCTGCCGTCGGGCAGCTATCTGATCCTGTCGCACGCCGCCTCCGACGTGTACCCGGAGCTCGCCGCCCAGGTCGTCGCCGAGTACGCCAAGGGCGGGATCCGGCTCGCCTTCCGCTCCCGCCCGGAGGTGGAGCGCTTCTTCGACGGCCTGGACCTCGTCGCCCCCGGCCTGGTGACGTCGACGCGGTGGCTCGGTTCCGCCCCGGCCCCGGAACCGGAGCCGGACGCCGGCATCTACGCGGGCGTGGCCCGCGTCCGCTGACCCTCCGCCGGCCCCTGCGGCGGAGCCGTCAGCCGGCCGTGACCGTCAGCCGGCCGTGACCGGGAAGAGCAGGCAGCTGCTGGTGGCGTGGGCCAGCAGCCGGTCCTCGGAGTCGCGGAGTTCGGCCTGGGCGAGGGCGGTGCGGCGGCCGCTGTTGAGGACGGTGCCGATGGCGCGCACCTTGCCGGTGTCGACGGTGACCGGGCGCAGGAACTTCAGGGTCAGGTCGATCGAGGTGTACCCCGTGCCCTGGGGCAGCACGGACTGCACCGCGCAGCCGGCCGCCGAGTCCAGGAGCGTGGCGTAGACCCCGCCGTGGACGCTGCCGATCGGGTTGTAGTGCTCCTCGCCCGGCACCAGCACGAAGACCGCCCGGCCGTACTCGGCCTCCTCCAGGGTGAAGCCCAGGGTGGCGGCTATCGGCGGGGCGGGCAGCCTCCCGGCCAGGATCTCCCGGAGGAAGTCGAGGCCGCTGTGGTGCGGGACGGCGCCTGCGGAGACGGCGGGGTCCTCCCAGCCGAACGTGCGGGACCTGGACCCCTGTCCGGGGTTGACGTCGTGGGTCAAGACAACTCCTCGTAGCGCTTCGTTCGTGCTTCGTGCTTCGTGCTTCGTGCTTCGTGCTTTTGGTTGCGTGAGTCCTGCCGCCGTCGGGTTCAGTTGCCGTCCGGTTCAGTTGCCGTCGGGCCGACGCGGATGAGACCCGGCCCGGCGTCGACCAGCGACTCCCCGCGCCGGACGTCGTGGCCGTCGTCGCAGCGCAGCACCGCGCGCACCGGGGCGCCGCAGTCCTTGTGACGGACCACCAGCGGGGGACCCTGCTCGTCCGCGGCCCAGGTGTCGCCCCACTGCCGCAGTGCCGTGAGGACGGGCAGGAAGTCCCGCCCCTTCTCGGTCAGCCGGTAGGCGTACCGGGTCCGCTGGCCGGGCTCCTGGTAGGGCACGCGTTCCAGGAGCCCGGCGGCGGTGAGTTCCTTCAGGCGGGCCGAGGCGGCGGGTTCGCCGATGCCGATCCGCCTGGCGAAGTCGTCGAACCGGCGGGTGCCGAGGAACGCCTCGCGCATGATCAGCAGCGCCGTCCTGTTGCCGGCGATCTCCAGGGTCCGGGCGACGGAGCAGTTGGCCATGGACCAGGCGTCCCGCTCTCGCAGCAGATCCTTCGGCTCCCCGTCCACCTCTGTGTCCCTCACCGCTCCACCTCCACCTGGCTTGCCTCGTGCGAAGTCAGCCTATAGCGTCGTAGCTGACTTCTGCAATCGTAAGTCAGCTCGGGTCTCCGGAGGCGTGTCGCCGTCCGCTGCCCGCAGCCCGGCTCCGAGACGAGGACTCCATGGCCCCCGACGCCCCGACCCCTGCTCCCGCCCCGGGCCGGCTCAAGCCGGCCGACCGGCACGCCTCCCGCCAGTCGCAGCACCAGTCGCAGCAGCAGCCGCAGCAGCAGCCGCACCAGCCACAGCAGCCGCACGAGCCGCTCTCCCGGCGGGCCGCGGCCGTCACGCTCGTCGCGATGTGCCTGGGCGCCATGACGACGTTCCTGCTGATCACCGCGTCGGTGTCGGCGCTGTCGGCCATCCAGGACGACCTGCGGGTCTCCCCGACCGGCCTGGTCTGGATCCCCTCCGCGTACACGCTGCTCGTGGCCAGCCTGGTGATGTCCGCGGGCACCCTCGGCAACCGCTACGGCCGCAGGCGCGCCTTCCTCGCGGGCGCCGCGGTCATGATCATCGGGTCGCTCACCGTCTACACCGCCGGTTCGACGGGAGGTGTCATCGCCGGCCAGCTGATCTCCGGCCTGGGCGGCGCCCTCATCCTGCCCAACAGCCTGGCCATCCTGGGGGCCGCCTTCCCCGACCCGCACCGGCGCACCGAGGTGGTCACCGCCTGGGCGGCCGCCTCCGGCATCGGCCTCGCCGCCGGCCCGCTGATCGCGGGCACCCTCCTCGACCACTTCCACTGGAACACGGTCTTCCTGTCGACCGCCGCGCTCGCAGTCGTCACCATGGCCGCCGCCGTCTTCGTCGCCGAGTCCCGAGGCCCGGCGGGCAAGCTGGACATCCCCGGCCAGGTGCTGGCCGCCCTCGGCATCGCCGCCCTCGTCTACGCCCTCATCGAAGGCGGCCACGACGGCTACACCAGCCCCCGGATCCTCACGGCCTGGATCGTCGCGGTCGCGGCCCTGGGCGGCTTCGTCCTCGTCGAACGGGCCGCCCGCACCCCCATGCTGGACATGAGCCTGTTCCGGTCGCCGTCCTTCAGCGCCGTCATGTTCGTCGCGGCCGTGTCGCTGTTCGGCTTCACCGGGGTGGCCATTCTCTCGGTGCTCTTCTACGAGCGCGTCCAGCACCTGTCCGCCCTGGACGTCGGCTGGCGGCTGCTGGCCTTCTTCGGCGTCTACGTCGTCGTCGCCTACGCCACCGGACGCGTGATCCGCCGTACCGGCTTCAAACTCCCGCTCACCCTGGGCTTCCTCGTCGGTGCCGCCGCCACGGCCGGATTCACCACGGTGGAGCCGACCACCCCCTACGCCCGGGTGTGGTGGCTGTACGTGCTCTTCGGCGCCGCGTCCGGGATGGTGGCCGCGCCGAGCACCGCCGCCGCCCTGGTCAGCGTCTCCCACGAACACGCCGGCATGGCCTCCGGGGCCGTCAATGCCTTCCGCCAGATCGGCTCCGTCACCGGCTCCGCCCTCCTCGGCGCCCTGCTCGCGAGCCGCCTCCAGTCCCGCCTTCCGGCCCAGCTCGACGCCCACGACGTCCCCCGAGCCGCCTGGCCCGCCGTCGAACACGCCGTCGCCACCGGCACCGGCGGCCACGGGGCGACCCCGCCGAACGTGACCGCCGCGATCGGCGACGCCTTCACCTCCGGCGTCCACGCCGGCATGACCGTCGTCGCCGCCGTCTTCCTGTGCGCGGCCCTCGCCTCGGCCCTGCTGATACGCAACCGCCCGCACTACACCACCACCACCACGACGACGGCGACGTCCGGCACCGGGAAATAGCGCGATGGTCCCCGGCCTGCCGGCCTGCCGGCCTGCTGGCCTCCCGGCCTGCCGGCCTGCCGGCCTCCCGGCCTCCCGGCCGGAGGCGGTGTGTTGCCCACATCACCTCGTGGGCCTGTGAGTTCGGGCCGGGCGATGGGGGCGGGCGGGTAGCGTCGTGACGTCGGTGGGAGCGGACGTCGGGAGTTGCGTGGTGGTACGGCGCATGGCGGCGGCAGTGGTACTGCTGGCCGCTGCCGTGCTCCTGCACATCGCGACCCCGCACCACGCCTCCTACGCCGTGCACACGGCGGCCGTGACGGCAGCACCGGTGCTTGCGGCGGAGCCGGCGGGGGCCGTCGGTGCCGGTTCGGTCCACGTGGACGCGGCGGCCGACTCGCCGGTCCGTGCTCCGCGCACCGGCCAGCACGCCGAGGCGCGGTCGTCCGCCGAGACCCCGTCGACCGGTACCGCGACGCCGGCGGACGCCGACGCACCCGCCCGCGCGCTCCTTCCCCGTACGGCGAGGGACCCCCGGAGTCCCGCCTCGGCCCACACCCCCGACGCGGCCGCCCTCCAGACGTTCCGCGGCTGACCGGCCACCCCACCCCACACCACCCTGCCCCACCCCACCCCCACGTGCTGAACACCCGTCGGTGTTCGGCCGTACCCCCCGTCAGGGGTCCCCCTTCACCCGCGCAACCGCGATGAATCGGAGCCGTCCCGTGCCCCAGCAGCAGCAACGACGTTCACCCACCGCCCGACTGGTTCGCGGTGCGGCCGTCGTCGGCAGCCTCGCCCTTCTCCCGCTCACCGCCGCCTGCAGCGGCGAGGACGACGCCACCGACGAGAAGTCCGCCGGGAAACGGACGGTCTCCGCCCAGGAGGCCCAGGTCGTGGCGCCCGCCAAGGTCGAGGTCATCGCCAACCTGACGCAGTGCAAGGCCAAGATCCGGGTGGACGCGGAGGAACTGCGCGAGGGCGTGTGCCACACCAAGGGCGGCGACTACCTGATCACCACGTTCCCGGAGGAACGGTTCCAGGACACCTGGCTGGAGACGATCAGCATGTACCAGGGCACCTACCTGGTCGGGACGCGCTGGGTGGTCAGCGCCCAGCCGAAGGTGCTCAAGGAGTTCCGGCCCAAGCTCGGCGGCGACATCGTGCACATGAGCGGCATGGGCCCGGGCGTCACGCAGAGCCCGTCCTGACCACGGCCCCGGGGCGGCGCGGGAAACGCCGCCCCGGAGCCCCGGATCAGCTCTGCGCGGCGGCCGAACGGCGCCGGCGCCCGGCCAGCCACCACGCCCCGCCGCCGACGGCCACGACCACCGCCGCCACTCCGCCGACGACCGCCCCCGCCGGCATACCGCCGCCGTCGTCCCCGGCCGCCCGCACGGCCGAGGGGGTCGGACTCCGCGTCACATCGGCACTGGCACTGGCACTGGCACTAGTAGGGGTACTCGCACTGGGGCTGGGGGCGAGTGAGGCGGCCCCCGCCGCGGCGGCCTTGAGCTTCAGCACCGGTGCGGGCTGCTCCGGCTCCTTGCCCCCGGTGGGCAGTTCGATCCAGCGGGAGATCTCGCCGTCGCTGTAGGTCTCGACGGTCTTGAAGACGAGTTCCCTCGCGTTCGGGAGCTGCTTGACCTTGATGCTGTGTTCGGCGTCGACACCCGGCTTCAGGGCCGGTCCGGCGACGGTGTACCCGTTGCCCGCCGCCGTCAGCTTCCAGCCCTCGGGGGCGTCGTCGAGGCTCACGTCACCGGGGGAGATGCCCTCCGGCAGCACGACGCGGAGCTCGGTGAAGCCGGCCGAGTCGGACTCGGCCTCCGACACGAAGGTCAGGGTGACGCCGGTGGCGAGCGCCCGCGGGGTGTCGGCCTCCACCTCGGCATGCGCGGAGGCGGGACCGGCCAGGGCGAGCGCGGCCGTCAGCGCGGTGGCGCCGACGAGCGCCGCGCGCCGGGCCGTCGTAAGGACGGAGGGACGCGCGGCAGCGGATCCATGGGATCCATGGGACACGTGGGACACGTGGGACACGTGGGACACAGGGGAACTCCTTGCCGGTACGGGAAGATCCGGACCGGCGGACGCCGGATCCGGTGATGTTCTGGAGCCGCTCCCCGGCTGGTGGGCCCCTGCGCACCACCGCGTGCTCCAGTACCTCTTCCTGTACGAGCGTGTCGTCGTCCGCCCCCGGCGCCGACCGCCAGACGGGCAGCCGCGCCGCCGTCGCACCACGGCGGCGGACGACCGGTCGCGGCAGCACCCACGCCAGCGCCTCCGCGGCGGCCCGGCCCAGGGTGCGCAGCGCGCGCAGCGCGGCCGTCATCCGGGCGTCGGCGCGGTGCAGCAGCCAGGCCACCACCAGCGCGGCGACCGTGTGCACGACCGTCATCGCCGTCCCGGCCCGATGCCAGGCGTGTCCGTCCCCGGACACGGCGTGCACGGCGTGCACGGTGTGCATTGCGTGCATGGTGTGGCCCGATGCGCCACCGCCACCACTACTGCCCCCGACGCCACCCCCGACACCGCCACCGGCACCCTCCGCGTACGACAGCGCCAGGTGCAGCAGGCCCTGTGTCCCGAGGGTGAAGACGACGGTGGCGACGGCGGCGTAGCGGCGCCGGGCCAGCGGCCACACCGCCGCGAACTGGACGGCCGTCGAGAGGATGACCAGCCGCCAGGGCACGGCCGTCCCGGCGACCGCGTGATGCCCGAACGTGGCGAGGACGGTCCCGAGCACGGCGAACAGACCGGCCCGCGCACACGTCCCCGCGTGGCCGGCCCGGCCTGCTACGGCACCGCTGCCGGGCCCGGTCGTCACCTCGTCGTATACGGCGGGACGAGTGAGAGCGTTCAGCCGGACAGCCGGTCGGAAACGGGCCCGGCCGCCTTCCGGGCAGGCCGCGTTTCCGCAGGCCAGGGCCGAGCTAACGGAGATGACAACGGTCACCGGTGCAGCCTTTGGCGTTCACCCCGGCCATGCGTTTCACTGCGAGGCGGAACACCCGACGCGAGGGGCGGCAACCGCCATGGGCGATCACGATCACGGGCACGACCACGGCCATGGCCACGGCCACGGTGAGGGCGGGCACGCCGGGCACTCCCACGGCGTCTCGGCGGACGCCGACCGCCGCTGGCTGGCCATCGCCCTCACCCTCATCACGGTGTTCATGGCGGCGGAGGTCGTCGTCGGTGTCGTCGCCGGCTCCCTGGCCCTGATCTCCGACGCGGCGCACATGCTCACCGACGCCGCCTCGATCGTGCTCGCGCTCGTCGCGATGCGGCTGTCGGCCCGCCCCGCGCGCGGCGGCTTCACCTACGGCCTCAAGCGCGCCGAGATCCTCTCCGCGCAGGCCAACGGCCTGACCCTGCTGCTGCTCGGGACCTGGCTGGCGTACGAGGCGGTGCGCCGGCTGATCAGCCCGCCCGAGGTCGAGGGCGGCCTGATGCTGGCCACCGCGCTCACCGGGATCGTCGTCAACGTGGCGGCCACCTGGTGCATCTCCAAGGCGAACCGTGGCTCGCTGAACGTCGAGGGCGCCTACCAGCACATCCTCAACGACCTGTTCGCGTTCATCGGCACGGCGATCGCCGCGCTGATCGTCGTCCTCACGGGCTTCGACCGCGCCGACGCGATCGCCACGCTCGTCGTGGTCGTGCTGATGTTCAAGGCCGGTTACGGCCTGGTCCGGGACTCCGGGCGGATCTTCCTGGAAGCCGCCCCGGTCGGCTTCGACCCGGACTCGATCGGTGACGAACTGGCCGGCCGGCCCGCGGTCGTCGAGATCCACGACCTGCACCTGTGGACCATCACCTCCGGCGAACCCGCCCTCTCCGCCCACGTCCTGGTCGAACCCGGCGGTGACTGCCACGCCGTGCGCCGCGACCTCCAGCAGCTGCTGCGCGACCGGCACGCCATCACCCACGCCACCCTCCAGGTCGACCACCTCGGCGAGGACGGCGACGGCGAGGAACTGCTGCAGATCGCCACCCCCTCGGCCGATCAGACGGAACACTGCGACGACGCCCACGGCCCGGTCCACCGGCCCGGCCCGCACGACCACTGACGACAGGCGCCCCGGCCCCGCAGAGTCCAATCTGATTGACTCGAACATTTATTGGAACGTACTTTCACTGCCATGCCTCACGACGCTCACGACGCTTATGACGCTCACGACGAACCCACCCGTGCGGCCCGCCTGCTGGACGCCCAGGCCAAGGCCGAGCGGCTCTTCGCGGAGATCGAGGCACGCGGCCTGGTCGCGCCCGGCGAGGGCGAGCGGGCGGTCAGCGACCGGGTGCGCGACCTGGCCAACGAACTCTTCGGCACCACCCGCCACTGGCACAAGCGGATCGTGCGCTCCGGCCCCCACACCCTGGCGCCGTACCGGGAGAACCCCCCGGACCGCCGTATCACCGCGGACGACATCGTCTTCGCCGACTTCGGGCCCATCTTCGAGGAGTACGAGGCCGACTTCGGCCGCACCTTCGTCCTCGGCGACGACCCCGACAAGCACCGGCTCCGCGCCGACCTGCCGAGGATCTTCGACGCCGGCAAGCGGTACTTCGCCGAGCACGGCGACATCACCGGCAAGCAGCTGTACACCGAGGTGGAACGGCTGGCCGCCGAGGCCGGCTGGGAACTCGGCGGCTGGCACGCCGGACACCTCGTCGGCGAGTTCCCCCACGAGACCATCGACGGCGCCGACACGGAGTCCTACATCACCCCCGCCAACGACACCCCCCTGCGCCGCACCGACAAGACCGGCCGCACCTGCCACTGGATCCTCGAAATCCACCTCATCCACCGACCCCGGCAGTTCGGCGGCTTCCACGAGGAACTACTCACCCTCTGACACGGCCTCTTGAACGGCATCGAGAACGTCGGCGTAGGTGGCACGCTGCGTCTCCGCGACCACGTGTCACACTCCGCCTGGACTTGAGCGCTGCTGCCAACATAGGGACCGGCCAGTTCGCCTTGCCGATGTTCCCCGGCGCACGGCCGACCGTCCGGGATTCCCCGGTGAGTCCCCGCGCAAGGATCCGTGACGACGGTTACTGCCGGACCGCCCAGACACCGACGACGATGTTCGTCAGGATCCACAGCGAGGCGACGGCGAGGATCGAACGATTGACCAACCGGGACCGGCGCCGCACCTCGGACGCGAGCTGCTCCGCGTTCCTGCCTTCACCGCTTGGGTAGTCCCGCCATCGTCCTGTCGCAACCCAGACTGCCGCCAGGCCCAGGGCGATCCATACGGTCCACTGCCCCTCCGCATAGCCCACCTTGTACGCCGTCACCTGTAGCTCCTCCCCACCAGCAGAGGAGGACCCTACCGTGGCGGCGCCCCACCACTTGGGCGGGTGCCGCCACCAGATCGGGGTACGCCGACGCTCATAACGGTCGCGCCACAGCCTGGCGAGGAGGCTGGGGGCAGCGGCGGTCGCTGAGGATGCTGTCCGCATGGCATCCCAGGGAGACATGGTGGAGCGGTTTCGACCGCTCGTCGAGATGCATCGCGGTCATGATCTGGGGAGCAGGGTTCGCGACGCGACGCGACACGTAGCGCTGTCCGTGTCGGCGAGCTGGCCCGGGCGTACACCGAGTTCACGTTGCGGGGAGTGAGGCGGTCGTTCTTCACCAAGTGGTTTGCCACTGTCGATGACCGGGATGCCGAACGCGAGCGTGCCTTGATCCTGGATGATCGCGTCTTCCGATCCCTCAACGCGCTCGGCTGGTCCAGCAAGGAAGCCGCAGGCACCCGTCGTTGGTCGGCTCGGTACGTCGCCTATGTGGGGGCCATGCACGTGTGGGCCGGCGCCTTGGGCGTGTCGGCGGCCTGGCTGGAGTGGCTGTTGTTCGACCTGAACGGTCGTGCAGAAGCCCAGTGACCTCAGCTTGTGAAGCTGCGGGCATTTGGGGTCGAAACAAGGGATGACCTGGGAGAACGGTCGGGCTGTGGCCTCGTGGGGCCTGGTTGCCTTCCCCGTGGTTCCCCGCTGTTCCCCGCTCGATCTGGTGCGGTTGTGGTGCGGGCACACGATGTTGCCCTCCGTACAGCGCAGAGCAGGTCTGCGTTGTCGTCCCTCTCGGCAAACCGAAGCCGAGGAGTCGGGCAGGGTATGTAACTCGCAGGCGTCTCAGGGGGGCATATGAGTGGGGTTCTTGATCAACTACCGACGCTGATCGGCGTAGTAGTGGGTGGTCTGATGTCCTACGTGGTTGGAGCACTCACCGAACGCAGTCGTTGGCGTAGACAGCAGGAGATCCGCTGGGACAGTCAGCTCCTCCAGGCATACAGCGAATACGGACATGCGGTGAAGGACTGTGCTACCCGCTACCAACGGTTTGCCGCTCACCGCGGTCTCACCAACCATCCGGCACCGCTTGAGCCGACCGAGACGGAGCTGGAGCAAGCTGCAGACGTGGAAGGCCGGCGCTCAGCCCTGGTGGAAGCTCTCAGCCTCCTGGCCAACGCTGAAACCGCGCAGGCAGTGCAAATACTCAACAGGAGCGTCTGGCACCTTGAGTGGCTCGCTCGGGGCCAGTTGACTGGCAACCCCTCCACTTGGGCGCAGGCCTTCAGCGAGTACCGCGCTGCGCGCGCAGAGTTTTACCGGCATGCGCGGCGCAGCCTGCAGATAGCCGATATGGGCCAGGTGCGCGAGGCACCCTGGCCTCCTCCTTGGCGACCGGTTCAAGACCCTTCTGATCCGTAGCTCTGTAGAGATCGGTCATTGGAGGTCATACGGGACACAGCAACAGTCCCCGGCGGCTAGAACCTGCGCCTGGAACCCCTATCACCCTGTCCTAGCCCGGTGGCGCTTACCCGCGCCTGCGGCAGACGATCTAGTACCAGCCGGTGCAGACGATTTCGCGGCGGTTACCTGCCTTGCCGCATGCTCGCATCACATACCCGGCGTCGTTGTGAGCGACCGTGTGCACCTCGTGGCCACCCCTCGGGATCTTGGTCACATCCAGCTGCTTCCAGGTTTGCCCCCCGTTGGCAGACCAGTCCACCCAGACCGAGTCGCCAGGCGAGCCGTTGGAAATCCGCCCCCACGCACAGCGGGTACCGCTGTGGTAGCGCAGTTCGATCTTCCGCCACCAGACTTCAGCCGTACCAACTGTTGACGTATAGCGCGGATTCCACAAGCTGGGGTCGCCACCCGCAGGACACGTCCACGGGTTGGCTGCGGCGGCCGGTGTGGCGCCTCCGATGGGACCGACGATCGCTGCGCTCACGGCCAACGTCCAGGCCGCGCCGATCACGGTACCTCGCGAAAGACGTATAGGTGACATAAGAACCTTCCCCCTGTCGAATCCCTCCGAATTGGATGGAAGCAATTAGCATGACTGCCTAAGGCGCTGTCGTCTCCCCTCACGAACCGGCGCATGGGCGTACGGGCAGCGGCTCGGACAAAGGTGCGCGCCTCCGCCGTGCCTACCTCGGTCGGGCGCTGGGGAGATCAGCGGACGCAGCGAATCCGGGTCTCAATGTCAGTGGTGGTCGCTAGCGTGACCGCGTGATTCCTACCGACGATCGGCAGTTCCCCGCGGCCCTCGCCGCCGCGCTCGTGCTCCCGTTCGACTATGACGACGGCAATGGTGTGGACTTCGAGCCTTTCCCTGCCTTCCTGTCCATCGAGGAGACCACCGACTGGTTCCGCGCCTGGACGGGCAACGCGGAGCTGGACGGCGACCGCTTCCGTGTGTTCGGCCAGGACGGCTCGGGCGGATACGCGGCCTTCTGGCTCATCCGCCCGCACCGCCCGCTCGTAGACCAGCCTGTGGTCTTTCTCGGTTCCGAGGGCGAGACCGGTGTCGTTGCGCGCGACTTGAGTGCCTTCTTGTGGGTGCTGGCCGGGGGATACGGCCCGCGGGAGGCGACCACCTCGTACGAACCCGACTGGACCGCGCGTCACAACCAGGAACTGACGGCTGTCGCTGAACGATTCGCGGCCGACCACAAGCAATCGGCTGCTGCCGGCATCGAGCAAGCGACCCGAGAGTTCCCAGACTTCGATGACACCATCATGGAACTCTGCCGCTGACCGGTCTCGCACACGGCCGTACCTTGCCAGTCTGTCGACCTAGACGTCCCGCCGGCCAATCCTCCGAGAAGGCCGCGATGATCTGCCAGCACTCTGACGACGAGCGGCAACGGGAGGTCCCCGCAGGACTGGACGGCATGGTGCGATCCGAGCGTGCGAAGCACCACAAGAAGGACCGCGAGGACGGCCGTCCGCACCACACGCAGGAGTTATCAGCGGGCTAATGGTGCGCCAGTGGTGCGGCACCCGCTCGCCGGTCTAGACAACAAAGAACCCCCGGGTCCACGACCTGGGGGTTTCTGCTGGAGCGGGTGACGAGAATCGAACTCGCGCTCTCAGCTTGGGAAGCTCAGGCGATCGGCGGGCAGCTGTTGCGCTGATCTGCCCTGTGGGTGGAGACCGCCCGCTCCTACAGTCAGCGGGGGGGCGGAGCCGTGGGGCTCGCCGGGGTGGCGGATACGCCAGGTGGGTACGCGGGTGGGGCGATGGGCGTCATGCAGAGTGGGCCTGTTGAGGGACTGGTCGCAGCAGAAAGGGCGAGGTCCGAAGACCTCGCCCGAACGGAGCGAAACCTCGGCTCACGGCCAGACAAGGCAGTACGGCTGGTGCCCCGCCTCATGCAGCCGGTGTGAGAAGTCCTGCCACTCGTGGAGCAGTTGGTAGACGTTGAAGGCGTCTCTCGGGCCGCCGCGGTCCGGGACCGTGGACCAGATGAAGGCGGCCGCGCCGACGGCTTCCTCGCCTATGCCGCGGAGCGGGTCGACGACGGTCATGGGGAGCTTGACGACGGCGTAGTCCGGGTGCAGGACGACCAGTTCCAGGGGCGGCACCTTGTGCAGAGGTACGCCTTCGATGCCCGTCAGCACCATCGCGGCCATGGTCTCCGGCTTGATCTTGGTGAACATGCCGTTCATGCCGAGCTCGTCGCCGCCGAGTTCCTCGGGACGCATCGAGATCGGGACGCGGGCCGCGGTCGCGCCGTCCGGTGCGCCGAAGTATTTGTACGTCACCCCCACCCGACCACCATTCCTGCTCCCGCTCTCAGAACGGTCGATCCCGCGATCGATCCGCCGGCCCCTCTGGTCCCACTGATCGATACGTCGGTCGCGCCGCTCCGACTCACTCGGTACGCCTTGTTCCTGACGTGCTGCTTCCGCCGCTTCCTCCGCCTCGCGTCGGTGCCTTCCCCGATGGGCGCGTCGAGGACCCAGGTCATCGGTCCCCTCGCCCAGTCCGCCACCGCGATGCATATCTCCACCCGACTGCTTTTCTAGGACGCGTGGCCCCCGCCGCGCAACCCGATCATCGTGTCAGTGACCTCCCCCACGGCCGCCCGCCGAAACGTGCGTCGAAACATCAGTCCGCAGGATCTTTACAGCCTCCGGCCGCCTGCGTACCGGATGAGCTGCGTGTATCGGATCACAGTCTCGCAGATGCCCCGCCCGCCGACCGGAGATCGCCGTCCTCCACCGCGAGAAGACCACCGTCCTCCGCCTTGTCGCCCCTCGCCGACGTCCCCCAGCCCTCGGCCGGGAGGTGCCCCCACCGCGTCGGCTCCCTCCTCGGCCTACCCTGAGGAGGTCACCCAGCAGTCGGAGTCCGAGAAGTCGGAGAAGTCGCACGTCATGAGTGCCCAGAGCGAAATGCCCTATCCCTACGACGCGCCCGTCTCACAGGCGCTCTTCGACCGTGCCTCCGTCGTCACGCCCGGTGGTGTGAACTCGCCGGTGCGTGCCTTCCGTGCCGTGGGCGGCACGCCTCGTTTCATGGTCTCCGGCAAGGGGGCCTACCTGACCGACGCGGACGGGCGGGAGTACGTCGACCTCGTGTGCTCGTGGGGGCCGATGATCCTGGGGCACTCGCACCCCGAGGTCATCGCCGCCGTGCAGGACGCCGTCTCGCGCGGTACCTCCTTCGGTACCCCCGGTGAGGGCGAGGTCGCCCTCGCGGAGGAGATGGTCGCCCGGATCGAGCCGCTGGAGCAGGTGCGGCTGGTCAGCAGCGGGACGGAGGCGACGATGAGCGCGATCCGGCTGGCCCGCGGGTTCACCCGGCGCACCAAGGTGATCAAGTTCGCCGGGTGTTATCACGGGCACGTCGACAGCCTGCTGGCCGCCGCCGGGTCCGGCGTCGCCACCTTCGCGCTGCCCGACACGCCCGGTGTCACCGGCGCTCAGGCCGGGGACACGATCGTGCTGCCGTACAACGATCTCGAAGCCGTGCAGGAGGCCTTCCACCGGCACCCCGGCGAGATCGCGTGCGTGATCACCGAGGCCTCGCCGGGGAACATGGGTGTCGTGCCGCCCGCGCCCGGGTTCAACCAGGGGCTGAAGAACGCCTGCCGCGAGAACGGCGCGCTGTACATCTCCGACGAGGTCATGACCGGGTTCCGGACGAGCAGGGCCGGCTGGTTCGGGATCGACGGGGTCGTGCCCGACCTGATGACCTTCGGGAAGGTGATGGGGGGCGGGTTCCCCGCCGCCGCCTTCGGAGGCAGGGCGGACGTCATGGCGCATCTCGCGCCCGCCGGTCCCGTCTACCAGGCCGGCACCCTCTCCGGGAACCCGGTCGCCACCGCCGCCGGCCTCGCCCAGCTGCGGCTGCTCGACGACGCGGCGTACGAGAAGGTCGACGCGGTGTCGGAGCAGATCCGGGGACTCGTCGGCGAGGCGCTGAACAAGGAGGGCGTCGCGCACCAGGTGCAGACCGCCTCCAACATGTTCTCCGTCTTCTTCACCAACCGCCCGGTGCGGAACTACGAGGACGCGCGGGCCCAGGAGTCCTTCCGGTTCACCGCCTTCTTCCACTCCCTCCTCTCCGACGGCGTCTACCTGCCGCCGTCGTCCTTCGAGTCCTGGTTCGTGTCCACGGCCCACGACGAGCGGGCCATCCAGAAGATCGCCGACGCCCTCCCGGCGGCGGCCCGAGCGGCCGCGGAGGCCACGGCAGCATGAGCCAGCAGAGTGAGCAGAGTGAGCAGAGTGAGTACAGCGGGCAGAGCGGGCAGCGGGACATCACCGTCGTGCATGTGATGCGGCACGGGGAGGTCGCCAATCCGGAGGGCGTGCTGTACGGGAGACTTCCCGGCTACCACCTCTCCGAGCTCGGACGGCAGATGGCCGACCGGGTCGCCGAGCACCTCGCCGGCCGGGACGTCACCCATGTCGTCGCCTCCCCGCTGGAGCGCGCGCAGGAGACCGCGACCCCGATCGCCAAGGCGCACGGGCTCGGCCTCGGCACCGACGAGCGGCTCATCGAGGCGGAGAACATCTTCCAGGGCAAGACCTTCGGGGTCGGCGACGGGGCGCTGAAGAACCCCGGCAACTGGAAGTACCTCGTCAACCCGTTCCGGCCGTCCTGGGGCGAGCCGTACGTCGACCAGGTCGTCCGGATGCGGGGCGCGCTGGACGCGGCCAAGGACCAGGCGCGCGGTCACGAGGCCGTGCTGGTCAGCCACCAGCTGCCGATCTGGATCCTGCGGTCGCACGTCGAGAAGCGCCGGCTGTGGCACGACCCGCGCAAGCGGCAGTGCACCCTCGCCTCCCTGACGACGTTCACCTACGAGGGCGACAGGATCGTTTCCGTGGGGTACTCCGAGCCCGCCATCGACCTCGTCCCCGCCCATCTGCGGGCCGGCGCCAAGCCGGTGAAGGGGAAGGACAAGGCCTTCGGGGCGTGAGCCCACGGTGACGTACGGTACATAGCCGTACGTTCATCATATTTGGCGTGAAATACAGCAGACGCCGCGGAACCCGCTTGTTCGTCACGCCCTCTGACTGGATGACCACCAGAGGACGTGACGAATCGGGGAAGCATGCGGACCATCACGCGAAGGGGAATGCTCGGCGTCGGCGCGGGCGCCACGGCCGGGCTCGCGCTCGGGCTCAGCGGTTGCGGCACCCTCACCCCGTCGGACGGATCGACCCCCGCCGCCGGTTCCACCAAGCGGCCGTCGGGCAAGGCCTCCAGGAAGCCGAACGCCCGTCCCCTCGGTGACGGCTCCACCTCCGACACCGGCCGGCAGCCGCATCAGCCCGCCGCCCCCGAGCCGCTGGAGCCCGGGCAGACCCCGCCGCAGTTCGTGATCTTCTCCTGGGACGGCGCCGGCGAGGTCGGCACCGGCCTCTTCCCGCGCTTCCTCGACCTGGCCAGGGAGCACGGCGCCGCCATGACCTTCTTCCTCTCGGGGCTCTACCTCCTCCCCGAGTCGAAGAAGCGGCTCTACGACCCGCCGAACAACCCCCGCGGCGCCTCCGACATCGGCTACCTCACCGACGAGCACGTCAGGGCGACCCTCACCAACGTCCGCCGCGCCTGGCTCGAAGGGCACGAGATAGGCACCCACTTCAACGGGCACTTCTGCGGCGGCTACGGCACGGTCGGCAACTGGACGCCCAAGCAGTGGCGCAGCGAGATAGACCAGGCCAAGGCGTTCGTGAAGGGCTGGCGCACCAACACCGGCTGGACCGACCTGCCCGCCCTGCCCTTCGACTACGACAAGGAGCTGGTCGGCGGCCGTACGCCCTGCCTGCTCGGCCAGAACAACCTGCTGCCCACCGCCCGCGAGCTGGGCTGGCGCTACGACGCCTCCTCGCCGGGCGGCCGCCAGGTCTGGCCGACGAAGAAGCTGGGCATCTGGGACCTGCCGTTGCAGCAGATACCGTTCCCGGGGCGCTCCTTCGAGGTCCTCTCCATGGACTACAACATGCTCGCCAACCAGTCGGTGAACTCGACGAAGGCCCCGGCCTACAACTACCCGGGCTGGCGGAAGCAGTCCGGGCAGGCGTACATAGCGGGATTCGAGCGGTCGTACACGACGAACCGGGCGCCGTTCTTCATAGGGAACCACTTCGAGCAGTGGAACGGCGGCATCTACATGGACGCCGTCGAGGAGGCCTTCAAGTACATCGCCCGGGAGAAGGCGAAGGGCGCCGACGTGCGCATGGTCTCCTTCCGGCAGTTCGTGGACTGGATGGACGTGCAGAAGCCGGGGGTGCTGGCGAAGCTGCGCACCCTGGATGTGGGGCAGCGGCCGGCGGGCGGCTGGAAGGGCTTCCTCAAGCAGGGGGCGGCCGCCTGAAGCGTCCGCGAGGGGGGTGCGCAAGATCCCCAGAACGGGCATGCGAAACTTTTCACATGAGTACCCGTAGCCGCGCCGTCCTGCTTGGCGCCATGGCCGCCGCGGCGGCCCTGACCCTGTCCGCGTGCGGCAACGGCGGCACCTCGGGCGGAGGCGGCGACACCAACTTCGTCACCGGCAAGGACGGCATCGACACGGTCGCGAAGGGCCACCGCGCGGCGGCCCCCGACCTGTCGGGCAAGACCATCGACGGCAGGACGCTGGACGTGGCGAGCTACAAGGGCAAGGTCGTCGTCATCAACGTGTGGGGCTCCTGGTGCAGCCCGTGCCGTGCCGAGGCGCCCTACTTCGCGTCCGTCTCGAAGGACTACGCGAGCAAGGGCGTCCAGTTCGTCGGCATCAACACCCGCGACACCAGCACCGGTTCCGCGGTCGCCTTCGAGAAGCAGAACGGCATCGAGTACCCGAGCCTGTACGACCCGACGGGCAAGCTGATGCTCCGCTTCAAGAAAGGCACGCTCAACCCGCAGGCCATCCCCTCCACCCTGGTCCTCGACCGGCAGGGCAACGTCGCCGCGCGCTCGCTGGCCGCGCTCAGCGAGGAGAACCTGCTGAAGATGATCAAGCCGGTCGTCGCGGAGAAGTGACGTGAGCACACTCGCCGCCGCCGTCGGCACCAATGGGACGGTCCTCAACGGCGCCCTGCTGGTCGCCCTGCCGATCGCGCTGCTGGGCGGACTCGTCTCCTTCTTCTCGCCCTGCGTGCTGCCCCTCGTCCCCGGTTACCTCTCGTACGTCACGGGCGTCGCCGGCACCGATCTCGCCGAGGCCCGGCGCGGCCGGATGGCCACGGGTGCCGCGCTCTTCGTGCTCGGTTTCACCGCGGTGTTCGTGTCGGGCGGTGCGCTCTTCGGCTACTTCGGCTCGACGCTCCTGGAGCACTCCGGCGCGCTCAGCAAGGTCCTCGGCGTGCTGATGATCGCCATGGGCGTGTTCTTCATGGGCCTGATGCCCTGGTTCACCCAGCGCGAGTTCCGCTTCCACAAGCGGCCGGTGGCCGGCCTCATAGGGGCACCCGTGCTCGGCGCGCTGTTCGGGATCGGCTGGACGCCCTGCATCGGCCCGACGCTCTCCTCGGTGATCGTCCTCTCCTCCCAGCAGGGCAGCGCCGGCCGGGGCGCCATACTGACCGTCGCCTACTGCCTGGGCCTCGGTGTCCCCTTCGTGCTCACCGCGGTCGCCTTCCGCAAGGCGCTCGGCGCCTTCGGCTGGGTCAAGCGCCACTATGTCTGGGTGATGCGCATCGGCGGCACGATGATGATCGTGACCGGTGTGCTGCTGCTGACCGGGGCCTGGGACAGCCTCGTGCAGGAGATGCAGGGCTGGTCCGACGGCTTCACTGTGGGGATCTGATCGATGAGCAAGACCGAAACCGAGCACACCGAGAACACCGACCCGGACATCGGCGCGGCGGGCTCCCAGCTCTCCACCGCCCCCGTCGAGGAGACGGCGATCGCCCCCGGTCTCGGGGTCGTCGGCTGGGCCCGCTGGTTCTGGCGGCAGCTGACCTCGATGCGGGTCGCGCTGCTGCTGCTCCTGCTGCTGTCGCTGGGCGCGATCCCCGGCTCGCTGATCCCGCAGTCCGGCGCCGACATCTCCAAGGTCGCCGACTTCCGCAAGTCCCACACCACGCTGGCGCCGATCTACGACAAGCTCGGCCTGTTCCACGTCTACAGCTCGGTGTGGTTCTCGGCGATCTACATCCTGCTGTTCGTCTCCCTCATCGGCTGCATCATCCCGCGCGCCTGGCAGTTCGTGGGCCAGCTGCGCGGCCGCCCGCCGGGCGCCCCCAAGCGGCTGGACCGGCTGCCGGCGTACACGACCTGGCGGACCACCGCGGCCCCCGAGGAGGTCCGCGAGCACGCCCTCGCCCTGCTGAAGAAGCGGCACTTCCGCGCGCACCCCGTCGGTACCGCGGTCGCCGCCGAGAAGGGCTACGTCCGTGAGTTCGGCAACCTGGTCTTCCACATCGCGCTGATCGTGCTCCTGGTCGCCTTCGCCTCCGGCCAGATGTACAAGTCGGACGGCACCAAGCTGGTCGTCGAGGGCGACGGGTTCGCCAACTCGATCCTCCAGTACGACGACTTCAAGTCCGGTTCGATGTTCAGCACCGACGACCTGGTGCCGTTCAGCTTCGACCTGAAGAACTTCTCGGCGAGCTACCAGACCAGCGGCCCCAGCAAGGGCACCGCGGTCTCCTTCAAGGCGGACATCGACTACAGCGAGGGCGCCTACGGCAAGTCGAAGCGGACCACCATCAAGGTGAACGAGCCGCTGCACATCGACGACGCCAAGGTCTACCTCGTCAGCCACGGCTACGCGCCCGTCATCACGGTCCGCGACGGCAAGGGCAACGTCGTCTACCACGACGCCGTGCCGCTGCTCCCGCTCGACGCCAACGTCACCTCCCAGGGCGTGGTGAAGGTGATGGACGGCTACAAGAACGCGCAGAACGTGAGCGAACAGCTCGGCATCTCGCTGTTCTTCCTGCCGACCTACGGCGGCGGCACCTCGGTGCTGTCCAGCTTCCCGGCGCTGAACAACCCGGTGCTGAACCTGACGCCGTACCACGGCGACCTCGGGGTCAACTCCGGCATCCCGCAGAGCGTGTACCAGCTGGACAAGTCCCACATGAAGGAGTTCAAGGACTCCAAGGGGGCGCAGCTCCGCGACAACCTCAAGCCCGGCCAGACCATGCAGCTGCCGAACGGCGCCGGCTCCGTGACGTTCGAGAAGGACGTCAAGGAATGGGCCGGCTTCGAGATCGTGCAGGAGCCCGGCAGCGGCTGGGCGCTGGCCGGCGCGATCGCCGCGATCTTCGGCCTGGCCGCCTCGCTGTTCATCCAGCGCCGCCGCGTGTGGGTGCGCGCGGTGCAGGGGCCCGACGGCGTCACCGTCGTCGAGATGGCCGGCCTCGGCCGCAGCGAGTCCGCGAAGGTGCCCGAGGAACTGGGCGACCTCGCGGGCATCCTCTACGACCAGGCACCAGGGGCCCCCGACCCCGTAACCGAAGACCCCGCAGAATCCCCCGACCCCGAAGTCGTACCTGCCGAAGGGGCTGAGAAGCGATGACTTCCGCCGCCGCAACGACCCTCGCCGCGACCAACGAACATCTGGCGAGCATGAGCAACACGCTCATCTACTCCTCGATGGCCGTCTACACGCTGGCCTTCTTCGCGTACATCTTCGAGTGGCTGCTCGGCAGCCGCAGCCGGGTGGCCCGTACGGCCAACGCGCTGACCGCCTCGGCGGAGACGAAGAAGGCGCCCGCCGTCACGGTCAAGAAGGCCGGCGGCACCGCCGTACTGGAACGCCCGCAGATCGTCGTGCGGTCCGCGGCGGGCTCGCGGGACGTCCCGGACGGCCCCGGCGCCCACGGCGGCGACGAGCAGGGCGACCTCTACGGCCGGATCGCGATCTCCCTCACGGTCCTCGCCTTCCTCGTGGAGCTGGCGGGCGTGATCGCCCGCGCGGCCTCCGTGCAGCGGGCGCCGTGGGGCAACATGTACGAGTTCAACCTCACGTTCTCCACGGTCGCGGTCGGCGTCTACCTGACCCTGCTGGCCCTGAAGAAGAACATCCGCTGGCTCGGCCTCTTCCTGATCACCTCGGTCCTGCTGGACCTGGGCCTCGCGGTGACCGTCCTCTACACGGCGAGCGAGCCGCTGGTCCCGGCCCTGCACTCGTACTGGCTGTACATCCACGTCTCGACGGCGATCTTCTGCGGCGCGGTCTTCTACGTGGGCGCGATGGCCACGATCCTCTACCTCTTCAAGGACTCCTACGAGAGCAAGCTGGAGGCCGGCGGCAAGCCCGGCAGCTTCGCCACCTCGGTCCTGGAGCGCCTCCCCGCCTCCTCCTCCCTCGACAAGTTCGCCTACCGCGTCAACGCGGCGGTCTTCCCCCTCTGGACCTTCACGATCATCGCGGGCGCGATCTGGGCGGGCAGCGCCTGGGGCCGCTACTGGAACTGGGACCCCAAGGAGACCTGGTCCTTCATCACCTGGGTCGCCTACGCCTGCTACCTGCACGCCCGCGCCACCGCCGGCTGGAAGGGCCGCAAGGCCGCCTACCTCGCGATGATCGCCTTCGGCTGCTGGCTGTTCAACTACTACGGCGTCAACATCTTCGTCACCGGCAAGCACTCCTACGCGGGCGTCTGAGCCGACCAGGGGCGACACTGGTCCCATGGCCGTCCTTCAGCTGCTGATACGACTGCCAAGACCGATGGACCAGGTCTGGCCGAGCCTCTCCACCCCGGAGGGCCTGGCCGCCTGGTTCACCCCCGCCGACGTCCTGCAACCAAGACTGGGCGGCACGGTCACCTTCGGTGATCTGGGCACGGGCACGGTCACCGCGTGGGACGTCGACCGGATCGCCGAGTACACCGTGGAGGGCGGCGGCCGGATCCGCTTCCACCTGGAGCGCGACGGGGAGAGCGGTACGGCCCTGCGCTTCACCCACGAGTTCAAGGGCGAGGTGGACACGGAACAGGCATGGCGGACGCGCTTCGAACGCCTGATCGACTCCTTGGCTTCTTGATACGCCCCGGCTGAAGCGCCCCGCCAGGGGCGCGGGGAACTGCGCGCTCAACCCCCACCGAACCCGCACCTCACGACGGCGGCAAACACTCCGAACCCGGCGGCTTCCCCTCCGGCCACGCGATCGTCACGAACCGCGACCCACCCTCCGCCCGCAGCTCCACGATCGGCACCGCCTTGTCGTACGGGTTCCCGTGCGCGTCGAGGCAGATCCACCCGCTCGCCCCGGCCACCCGCAGCGACCCCTTCACCTGCGGCCACTGCAGCCCCACGTCGGCCAGCGTCGGCACCCGCCGGCCCTCCGGCACCGCCTCCCGGATCCCGTGCACCGCGAGCCGCATCGCGTCGTAGGCGATGATCAGCTGCCCGTCCTCCAGGGCCACCGGCCCGATCGGCCCCACCGGCGCCTTCCGGGCGTCGGCCAGCAGCCGGGTCAGGGTCGCCGCGTCCGCCGCCGAACCGCCCGTGCGCGGGCTGTCCTTGCCCCAGGCGTCGGGATGGGCGAGGGCGGTGTACCGCACGGCGAGGTTGTGCCGGAGCGCGTCGCGGTGCAGGTCCTTCTCGCCGGTGAGGTACGACCCCTCGTCGCCTGTCAGCACCGTGAACCTCCGGTCCTGGCAGCCCCGTACGCCCAACGCGTTGATGAACTGCCGCAGCTGGGTGTGGCGGCCGGCGAACAGGATCGTGTCGGTGGACCGCGAGGTGTCGCAGACCAGGTTGGTGATCTGCCGGAAGGTGTTCGCGGTGGTCCCCTCCTGGCTGCGGTCGGCCGGCGGGGTGAACGGCTGCGGCTCGTACGGCGACCCCTTGATCAGGGCCGCGAACGAGGTCTGCAGGGTCCGGGTGTAGGGGTCGCCCGGCTTGTCGTAGACCAGCAGCGCCCGGCCCGCGGCGACCTTGGCGAAGGAGGCGAGCGCGCGGGCCTCGTCGGTGTTGGTCGGGGAGACCCGGGCCAGGCCGGGGTAGGGGTCCTTGCCGTGCTGGCCGTTGGCCAGGTCGTCGGCCGTGATCGAGGAGCCCACCACCGGAATCCCGCGCCGGGTCAGCTCCTTGACGGCCTTCTTGTTGTTGTCGGTGCTCTGCCCGACGCCCGCCACCGCCCGCAGCCGGTCCGTGCCGCCGGTCATCGCGGCCAGCCGGTCGACCATCGGCCGCCAGTACTGGCTGGTGGAACCGGGGTTGGCCAGCACCAGCCGGATCGCCGGGGACTGGCCGTTGGACTCGTGGTTGGCCTGGTACTGGGCCACGTACGCGCCCTGCAGCTCGTGCTGGATGTCGGCGAGGCTCGCCGCCGCCGTCGCGGTGTACGGCAGCATCACCGCCACCGTCACATAACTCCCGGCCTTCAGGCGGGCGTTCTCGCGGGCGATCGCCCGTACCGTGTCCCGCAGCTGCGGGTGCCCGAAGTCGAACGCGGTCGTCGCCACGCCCACGCACTCCTCGCTGTCCGCGGGCCGCGCCACCCCCGGCGCGCAGGACCGGTCGTCGTGG
Source organism: Streptomyces sp. NPDC048288 (assembly GCF_043201555.1). Taxonomy (NCBI): domain Bacteria; kingdom Bacillati; phylum Actinomycetota; class Actinomycetes; order Kitasatosporales; family Streptomycetaceae; genus Streptomyces; species Streptomyces sp. NPDC048288. The sequence continues at coordinate 802,016 of NZ_JBICZD010000003.1, read as the reverse complement.
ACGGCCGCGCGCACCCCGACGACCGCTCCCGCGACCAGCCCCGCCGCCACCAGCAGGGCGAGATAGCGGCGCAGCGGGATCTCCCAGACGCCCTCACGCAACCACGTGCCCAGGCCCCGCCCCGCCATCACGCCACCCCGCTCCGCTCGTCGTCGCCCTCGTCGTCCCCGTCGTGCCCGTCGTTCTCCGGTTCCGTCAGCGGCCGTCCCGCGAGCGCCGCCGCCGGCCAGTCCCGGGAGGCCCGCCACAGCAGGGCGTTGCCGGCCGGCCGCAGGTTGGACAGCTGCTCCAGCTCGAAGCGGAGCCGGTTGCCCACGTTCGGGTCGGGCAGCACCAGCGGGTCGGTCAGATGCCACACGGCGTGCAGCAGCCGCCGGACGCGCAGGTGCAGGACGGCCTCCGCGTCCTCGGGCACCCGCTGGTGCGCGTCCGTGCGGCCGAGCGCCACCGCCGCCCGCCGGTCGCCGGGGCCGGTGAAGTCGCGGCCCTCGGCGTCGTGGGCGTGGAAGTAGGGGGCCGAGGCGATGAAGCGCAGGGTGTGCAGCCAGGTGCGGGTGTCCAGGAGCGCGAAGCCGTCGCGGAGGTGGGCGACCGCGGGTTCGGTCCGGCCCAGCGCCAGCTGGTGGTGGAGCCGGAAGCGGGCGAGCCGTTCGGTGCCCAGGTGCTCCGCGTAGTGCGCGATCAGCGTCTCGTGGGCGGTGCGCCAGCCGCCGTGGTCGGCGTCCCGCAGATGGAGCCGGAGCAGCAGCAGGGTCCGTACGAAGGGGTCGCCGACGAACTGGCCGGGCACCACCGGCAGTCCCTCCTGGGCCAGCCGGTTCTGCAGCGCCCGGACGTCCGCCGGGCCGAAGTCGTCCGGGAGCAGCGCGGCGGCCAGGGCGCACGCGGAGTCGTGGTCGTGGGCGGCGGCGAGGACGGTCAGTTCGCCGAGGCGGTCCTCGGGGACCAGCCGGTCCAGGAGCAGCCGGTAGGCGGGGGCGGCCGGGCCGTCCGCGGCGGGCCGTATCTCGGCCGTGAGCAGCTCGCCGAGCGTGCCCGCCCGGTCCGGGTGCTGGGCCGCCGACTCCGCGAGCAGCGCGATGCCCAGCGGGTTGCCGCCGGTCAGCCGGTGCACGGCGTGCGGGAGTTGGGGCGCGGCCGGGGTGGCGACCAGGTGCAGGGTGTCGTCGGGGGAGAGCGGCGGCAGGGCGACCAGGAGGGCCCGTGAGGAGGGGACGGCCGCGTCCGGCGTCCACTCGCTGCGCCGGGTCACCTCGGCCAGCTCCCGCCGTACGCCGCCCCGCAGCAGCTCCCGGCCGTCGCCGCGCAGCCCGGCGACGAACGCCACCTGGTCGGCGACGCCGTCGGCGCGGTCGCGGAGCACGGCGTCGAGCAGGCCGGGGCCCGGTCCGGTCTGCGCGTTGTCGAGGAGGACCAGCGGCCGGCCGAGGCGCTGCATCCGGGGCAGCACGCCCGCGTACGCCTCCGTCAGGTCGGCCAGCAGGGCCCGGACCAGATACCGCTCGGCGTGCTCGCGGGAGGTGCCGCCGGCCCGGAAGTGCCCGGAGAGCAGGATCAGCCCGCGCTGGGCGTGTCCGCCGGCGTTGGGGTAGGCGCGGTACCAGACGGACGCCTTCTGCTGGCGGCGGCTGGTGAAGCCCTCGGCGACCGACTCCAGGGTGGCCTCGATGGCCCCGGAGACCAGTGGCCCGGTGCCGGTCGCGGCGGCCACCACCTTCGCGGTCACCTTCCCGGCCCAGCGCCCGGCGAGCCCGCTGATCCACGAGCCGCTCTCGTTCAGCAGCAGGATCCGCTCCACCTCGCGCCGGATCCGCTCCGAGTCCGCGTCGCCCCAGCCGCCCGCGGCCACCGCGACCAGGCCCGACATGAGGCGGGGGAACGTGATCCGCCCGGCTCCGGTGACCGGCTCCGCCAGCTGCTCGGCGATCACCAGGAGCGCCTGCGCGACCGGCGACCAGGACTCGGCGGGCCGCTCGGCGGGCGGCCCCGCGAACTGCGGCTCCGCGCAGTCGGCCAGCGCGACCGGGGTGTGCCCCTTGTACGCGTCCAGCAACTCCCCGAGCACCGCGCTCTTGCCGAGCCCCCGGGCGCCGGTCAGCACCACGAACGGCAGCTCACCGGGGTGTTCGAGGGGATGGGCACGGTGCTGGTACGGCCGTAACCCGACGATCCTCGGCACGAGCCCGGCCGGCTCGACGTCGAACAGCGCCCCACGCCCGTGCAACCGTCTGTGCAAGGCAGTACCCCCGTCCCCCCTCAACACAAGTGTAAGAAGGGGGAGTTGCCTCGTACCAGATCGCGTGATGACTGTTGGGTCACGAATCCTGACGCTGTGAGATCAGCCGACGGTGATGGAGTCGAGCTTCCCCCGCAGATAGACGTGCGAGTCGACCGCCGGGTACGCCACCCGGCCGACCGGGGCCGGTACGGACTCGACGAGGGTGCCCGGGGTGCACTCGCCGAAGTAGACGAGGGACATCAGTTCCTCGGCGGGGGCGTCGGTGGGCGGCGGCAGCACCCGGTGCCGTCCGGAGCGCCACCGGTCGCCGGTCCAACGGGCCATCAGGTCACCGATGTTGATGGTGAAGGCGGCCGGGTCGAAGGGGGCGTCCTCCCAGCCGCCCTCGTCGGTGTACACCTGGAGTCCGCCCTTGCCGGCCTGCCGGTCCAGGATGGTCACCGTCCCGAAGTCGGTGTGCGGGCCGATCCGGAACTGGCCGGGCTCGGGCTCGCCGATGACGTCCGTCCCCGGGTACCAGTTGATGTTGAAGCCGTACGTCGGATGGTCCATGTGCCGGGAGAAGAAGTCGGGTTCGAGCCCGAGGGCGTATCCCAGCAGGGACAGCAGCTCCTTCTCCAGTGCGGCCATCCGCTCCAGGTACTCCTCGCAGAGCGTGCGCAGGGCGGGGATCTCGTCCGGCCACACGTTGGGGGCGTACCACTCCGCGTTGACCGCCGGGTCGTCGAAGGGCTCGTGGGTCGCGAAGGTCAGCGACTCCTTCAGGTCGGGCGGGGTCTCGGTGCCCTCCGAGTAGCCGTTGGCCTCGGCCTTCGGCCCCAGCCAGCCCCGGCCGCCGACCTTCACCTCGTATGCCTGCTTGACCCCGGCCGGCAGCGCGAAGAAGGCGCGTGCGGCCTCCCGTACGGAGTCGCGCAGCTCCGGGTCGACGCCGTGCCCGGTGACCAGCAGGAAACCGGCGGTCTTCAACGCCGCGTCGACGGTCCGGGCGAGCTCCTGCCGGGCGGCCTCGTCGCCGTCGAGCCAGGGCCGCAGGTCGATGGTGGGGATACGGGGGCTGGAGCTTGTCGTGTCACTCATCGCCGATGTCCTCGTTCCACAGGGCCGGATTGTTGTCGATGAAGTCGCGCATCAGGCCGGTGCACTCCGGGTCGTCCAGCAGGACGATCTCCACACCGTGCTCGGCGAGCCAGTCGTGGCCGCCGTGGAAGGTGGCCGCCTCGCCGACCACCACCCGCGAGATGCCGAACTGGCGGACCAGACCGGAGCAGTACCAGCACGGCGACAGGGTGGTCACCATGGTGGTGCCCCGGTACGACCGCTGCCGGCCCGCCGCGCGGAAGGCGGACGTCTCCGCGTGCATCGAGGGGTCGCCGTCCTGCACCCGCCGGTTGTGCCCGCGGCCGAGCAGTGCGCCGTCGGCGCCGTAGAGCGCGGCGCCGATCGGGATGCCTCCCTCGGCGAGGCCGGCGCGGGCCTCGGCGACGGCGGTGGCGAGCCAGGCCCGGGCTTGTGACTGATCCATGTCTCCACTCTCCTGTGGCCGAAACACGAGGGCAACGTGCGGAAAGTACCCTCCGGGCAACCCGCGGCCGGACGAAATGTCAGGGCCCGTGCCCGTCCCCTGGAGGTCCCCGTGCCCGCACTCACCCTCCGCGAAGTCCTCTCCCTCGACCCGGTGCGGGCGGCCCGCCCCGAACTGCTCGCCGGGGAGGACGCCCTCGACCTGCCCGTGCGCTGGGTGCACTCCAGCGAGGTCTACGAGGGCGCCAACTTCCTCGACGGCGGCGAACTCCTGCTCACCAACGGCTTCGGGCTGACCGACGCGGGCGAGGAGGTCCGCCGCCGTTATGTCCGCGAGCTGGCCGCGCGGGGTGCGGCCGGGCTCGCCGTGGAGGTCGGCCGCTCGCTTCCCGCGATGCCGGCGGAGGTCACCGACGAGGCCCGCCGGCTCGGGCTGCCGCTGCTGGCCCTGCACCGGGTGGTGCCCTTCGTCCGGATCGCGGAGGCCGCGAACCGCGCGATCGTCGCCCGCGGGCTGTCCGGGCGGTCGGTGGTCCGGCCCTGGGGCGACGACCACACGGCGGCCCTGCTCGCCGACCTCGCCGACCGCGCCGCCCTCAACCAGCCCGAGGTGGAGGCCCGCGCCGCCCTCGCCGGCTTCCACCCGGCCCCCGGTTCCCGCCTGATCGGCGTCTCGGTCCACGGCCCCCGCGAGACCGGAACCGTGGACCGCGCGGTACGGCTGCTGGGCGGGGTGGGAGTGATGCGCGCCGCGTTCCCCGGCGACGTCCTGGCCCTGATCACCCTGCCTGGCGCGTACCGCGGCCGCGCAGCTGCCGGGCGGAGCGGGGGCGCCGACGGCGGGCGCGGGAACGCGGTGCGGGGTGGGGGCGGGGCGGCTGGCGACAGCGGGCGCAGGGGCGTCGGGCGGAGTGGGGGTGGTGCTGATGGCGGGCGGGGTGATGCAGAGCGGAGTGAAGGTGGGGGTGTCGACGGCAGGCGCAGGGGTGTCGGGCGGAGCGGCGGTGGGGCGGCTGCCGACAGCGGGCGGACGGGTGTTGGGCGGAGTGGGGGTGGGGCGGCTGTCGGCAGCGGCGCTGATGGCGGGCGCGGTGATGCGGTGCGGGGTGGGGCGGCTGTCGACGGCAGGCGCAGGGGTGTCGGGCGCAGTGGTGTCGGGCGGAGTGGGGGTGGGGCGGATGTCGGCAGCGGCGCCGATGGCGGGCGCGGTGATGCGGTGCGGGGTGGGGGTGGTGGTGCTGATGGCGGGCGCGGGAATGCGGTGCGGGGTGGGGGTGGGGCGGCTGTCGACGGCGGGCGGAGGGGGGCTGGGCGGGGTGGCAGGGGGGTGGTGACCGGTGGGGGGCTTGGGGGCGGTGATCCGGTTCGGGTCGTGCAGGAGGCGTTCCGGACGGCCGCCGGTCCGGGGCTCACCGTGGCCGTGGGGCACGCCGTGGAGGCGGACGGCGGGTGGCTGCACTGGAGCGAGACGTTGCGCGCGGCCCGGACCACGCTGGAGCTGGCTCTGACCGTGCCGTCCGCCGAACCCGCGGTTCCCGAAGGCCCGTTGGTGACCTCCGCGCGTGCCCTCGCCCTGGAACGCGAGCTGACCCGGGGCGGCACCGCCGCCAACCGCGACCGCCTCGCCGCCCTCGTCCGGCACACCCTCGGCCCGCTGCTGGCCTGGGAGGCGGCCCACGCCAGCGACCTGGTCCGCACCCTGGAGGTGCACCTGCGGCACGGCTGCTCCCCGACCCGCACGGCCGCCCTCCTCCACATCGGCCGCCAGTCGCTCTACCAGCGCCTGGAACGCATCGAGTCCCTCCTCGGCCTGGAGATCGACGACCCGGACCTGCTGGGCGAGCTGCTGACGGCGGCCTGCGCACACCGGGTGGTCCGGGGTGTGAGCACGACGGCGGCGGGCCGACTGCGCACGGTCGCCTGACGGAACGCGGCGACGGTCATGCCGAGGCCCCCTCGGCCCGGGACCGCAGGGCGCGCCGGAGCAGGCCGAGCACCGCGTAGTAGTGCGTCGGCGTCACCCGGGTGAGCGCGTCGAACAGGTAGGCGTCGGGGCCGACGAGGATGCGGGCCCGGCCCTGCTCCACCCCGCGGCAGATGATCCCGGCCGCCTTGGCCGGGCTGGTCAGGGTCATGGCCTCGAACTCGGCGGCCAGCTGCGCGTGGGTACGGCCGCGTCCCTCGGGGTCCTCGCGGATGCGGGCGTTGCGGGCGATGTTCGTGGTGATGCCGCCGGGGTGCACGGTCACCGCGGAGACCCCGGTGCCGCGCAGCTCCTGGCGCAGCGCGTCGGTGAACCCGCGCACGGCGAACTTCGCGGCGCAGTAGGCGCTCTGGTACGGCATACCGGCCAGCCCGTACACGCTGGACGTGTTGACGATCACGCCCTGGCCCTGCGCCACCAGGAGGGGCAGGAACGCCCTGGTGCCGTTGACCACCCCGTCGAAGTCGATGGCGCGCAGCCATTCGTCGTCCTCGGGTACGGCGTCCAGCACCGAGGACGTGACGGCGACGCCCGCGTTGTTGAACACCGCGCCGAGCGGCGCGGTCAGCCAGTCGCGGACCTCGGCGGCGAACGCGTGCTGGTCGGCGGCGTCCCGCACGTCCAGTACCCGGGTGAGCACCGGCCCGGACAGCGTGGCGGCGGTCGCCTCCAGCCCCGCCGCGTCGATGTCGGCGACGGCCACCGGTGATCCGGTGCGGGAGAGGAGCTGGGCCAGGGCGCGGCCGATGCCGGAGGCGGCGCCGGTGATCATCGCGGGACGGCCCGCGATCGGCCTACGGGTTCGGGGCATCGATGCTCCTCGGGTGGACGGATCCGCGTCATCGGGTCCATCGTCGGGAACTCCTGCCCCGACGGCCAGGTGGCCGTCCGGGCCGGCGGGCCCGCGGTCGGGGTCCTCACCCGTTCGGGGCCGTCCCGCGCGGCAGCCGAGCGCATCCGGGTGCGCCGGGCGCCCGCCGCAACCACGCTGAAGGCGTGGGCCACGGGACCAGCGGTGAGGCGATGATCGTGACGGTGGTGTCGGTGCCGGACGGGGGCACCGCGCGGATCTCCGTGGCGGAGGCGCGGCAGCGGCTCGCCACCGACCGGTTTCTGCTCCTCGACGTCGAACTGCCCGACGAGGAGGACCCGGCGGCGGCGGACGAGCCGGTGGCCCGCCGGCTGGGGCTGGAGGACGAGGACCTCGGGTGGTTCGGCAGCCGGGACGAGTCCGTGCGGGCCGAGTTCCTGGGCGGGGCCGCCGGGTTCGTCGTGCCGGTCGTCCACGACGGCGACATCGTCCACGTGCACGCCCTGGCCGCGGAGCGCTTCCTGGTGGTCGTGCACTGGGGCCGCCGGGCCGGACTGGCGGCGGCCATCACCGCGCAGCTGCGGCGGGAGCGGCCCTCCGACGCCGTCGCCTCGCTGTTCCTGCTGCTCCAGGAGGCGCTGGTGACGTTCCGCCGGGCCGCGGTGCGGGCGGTGCTGCGGGTGGAGGAGCTGGAGGACGACATGTTCGAGGGGCGGCGGCCCGAGCAGATCTACCTGCTGTCCCAGGAACGCCGCTGGTCCGCCCGGCTGCACCACGCGCTGCTGCCCTATCTGCAGGCGGTCGAGGAGGTGATCACCCGCAGGATGATGAGCCCGGACTTCCCGGTGGAACGGCAACGCCTCGCCCTGGAGTTCCAGCGCACCGCCCGCCTGGTGCTCGCCGACATCGAGTCTCTCCAGGACGCCGCCCGCCGGGCCTTCGCCAGCTACGGCTCCCTGGTCGCGGGCGAACAGAACGGCGTGATCAACCGGCTGGCGATCGTGTCGGTGATCTTCCTGCCGCTGTCGTTCCTGACCGGGTTCTTCGGCATGAACTTCGAGTTCCTGACGAACCGGCTGGAGACCCGGGACGAGTTCTGGCTGCTCGCCGTGGGTCTCCAGCTGGTCGCCGTGCTCGGCTCGCTGGTCCTGCTGCACCGCAGCCGCATCTGGCGCCGGCTGCGCGACGACGACTAGCTCACCCAGGTGGTGTATCCGATCCGTTACGCAGCGCGAGGGGAGTGGCAGGCTGATGGCGCCGACCGACTTCGAAGGAGCTGCGCCATGGCCAACTATCCGACGGACCGCAAGTACACCCAGAACCACGAATGGATCCAGGTCGACGGCGGTACCGCCACCGTCGGGATCACCGAGTTCGCCCAGAAGCAGCTCGGTGACATGGTGTTCGTGGAGGTGCCGACCGTGGGCCGAAAGGTCGAGACGGGCGAACCTTTCGGCACCGTGGAGTCCGTGAAGTCGGTGAGCGACCTCTTCATGCCGGTGGGCGGCGAGGTGACCGAGATGAACACGGAGCTGAGCGACGAGCCCGAGCTGCTCAACTACGAGCCGCACGACACGTGGGTGATCAAGGTCCAGGTCTCCGACAAGGAGGCGATCAAGGGCCTGCTGAGCGCCGAGCAGTACGAGAAGTACCTCAAGTCGGAGGCCGGGTAGGGCTCCCGGTCAGCCGGTCCGGGTCACGGCGTCGGCCGGACCCGGGCCCGGCTGCGCAGCGCCGCGTACAGCAGCGCGCTCACCGCGAAGCCGACCACCGGGGTGATGTCGCCGAAGGCCGGGTGGTGCTTCGGCACCCAGCCCACGTAGTCCTCCTGGTTGGAGAAGAGCGGGACGGACACCGCCACACCGATCAACAGGGACGCGAGCCCCGGCCAGTTGGTGAAGGAGCGGTCGGTCAGCCGGGCGGCGAGTTCCGCGTCGGTCGCGGTACGGCCCTGCAGCCACCGCTCGACCAGGACCACGCCCAGCCAGGGCGCCACCCAGTACGCGATGACCAGCAGGAACGCCTCGTAGGCGGCGCCCGCGTCGTCCAGCGAGGCCCAGGCCGCCGCCGTACCGGCGATGCCCGACACCACGACCAGCGCGCTGCGGCTCAGCCAGGTGGGGAGCTTCAGGCCGAAGGAGGCGATGGAGATCGCCCCGGAGTACACGTTGAGGGCGTTCGCCGAGACCCCGCCGAGCATGATGGCGATCAGCACGAGGTCGCCGAGCCAGCCGGGGAGGTGGCCGGTGAAGGCGGCCGTCGGGGTGGCGTCCTTCGGGGCGAGGATGGTGGCCGAGGCCGCGCCGATGACGGCGACGATCGACACCGACACGAACAGGCCGACGGCCGGCCAGAGCACCGTTTTCACCTTGTCCGCCGTACGCGGCAGATAGCGCGAGTAGTCCGAGGCGTACGGGTTCCAGCCGGCCGCGTAGCCCCAGGCCGCGCTGAACGCGAGCAGGAAGCCGCCGACGCCGCCGCCCGAGCCGCCCCCGCCGAGGTCGGCGTCCTTGAAGGTCCACACCCCGGCGAGCAGGAAGATCACCGCGAGCGCCGGGAACGCGTACTTCTCGAAGGTGTGCACGAAGTTGTGGCCGATGAAGCCGATCAGGATCTCGGCGACCACGACGAGCAGGAGGGAGGGCAGCGGGCGCAGTCCGGTGAGCGTGTTGAGGGCGAAGGCGGCGCTCACGCTGTTCACCGCGAACCAGCCGACGCCCGCGAGCAGTCCGTTGGCGGCGGAGGGCAGGATGTTGCCGCGGTGGCCGAAGGAGAAGCGGCCGATCACCATCTGGGGGACGCCGAACCGGGGGCCGTCGAGGGACAGCACGCCCTGGGTGACCGCGCCGAGCGCGGTGCCGAGCAGGATCGCGGCGGTGGCCGTCCAGAAGTCGAGGCCGAAGAAGAGGACCGCGATCACGCCGATGTAGACGGTCGCGAACTCGATGTTGGGGGACGCCCAGGTCCACAGGAGCTGGAGCGGGCTGCCGTGGCGTTCGGCGTCGGGGATCGGTTCCGAGCCCGCCGCCTCCACGGCGATGACCCGGTCACCGTATTCGGGTGCGCTACTGGTGGTGGTGGAACCGGCGGGAGCAGTCGTCATACGAGGTAAGTGTCGGGTTCGTTCCCGGTCCGGCCCAGAGGCGCACTGTCCGCTTCGGGCGGCTCACCGGCGTACAACATGCACGCATGCGAGGAGTTCCGGAGGCGCGTGTCCTCCGGAAGTTCCTCGCGCGTACGGCTTCTGCGGCCGGGGTCAGCCGTTCTTGCAGGTGTTGCCGATCGCCGGGTTGAGCAGGCCGATCACGTTGACGGTGTTGCCGCACACGTTGATCGGGATGTTGATCGGCACCTGGACGACGTTGCCCGACAGGATGCCAGGGCTGTTGACGGCGACACCGTTGGCCTCGGCGCCGTTGTCGGCGTAGGCGGCGGTGGAGCCGGCGAGGGCGAGGACCGCGGTGACGGCGCCGGTGACGGCGAGGGAACGGATGCGCATGACTGCCTCCTGGGCGTCGGGGGGTCGCAACCCGTTCATCACAACCGCACGCCACCGGGACCGCATGCGCTGCTGGGCCGATCGGCGCAACCGGCCCGGCGAGCGGGTGGCGCCTACGCGGCGAGACGCTCCGCGAGGGTCTTCGCCTTGGCCGCCGCCTCCTGGAGGGCGCGCTCCCGGGAGGCCTCGTACAGCGGGACGAGCTCGGCCATCGCCGGGTTCTGCGGGGCCATCGTCAACTCCGGCACGATGAAGTCGAGTTCGAGGCCGAGCCCGTCGCCGAGCGCCGCCGCCAGGTAGTTCTGCACGTACTCGAACGGCTCGCGCGGGGTGCCCGGCGCGTAGGAGCCGCCGCGGCTGGCGACGACGGTGACCGGGATGCCCTTGGCGGAGGGGTTCTCGCCCGCCGTGCGGCCGAACAGGATCACGTTGTCCAGCCACGCCTTGAGTGTCGAGGGAATCGTGAAGTTGTACATCGGGGCGCCGATGAGCACCGCGTCCGCCTGCTCCAGCTCCTCGATCAGCTTCACGCGGTCCGCGAAGGCCGCCGCCTGCTCGGGGGTGTGGGTGGCCGGGTCCACGAAACCGGCGGTGTGGGAGGCCGCGGTGATGTGCGGCACCGGCTCGGCGGCGAGGTCGCGGTAGACCACCGTGCCGTCGGGATGCTGCTCCTGCCAGGCCTTGCGGAAGGCGTCCGTGACCGTACGGGAGGAGGAGGCGTCGCCCGGCAGGAGGGACGAGTCGATGTGCAGAAGGGTGGCCATGGGAATCTCCAGTAGCTGAGAATTAGTACTCAGCTATAGATAACACAGGTACTTACTTTTTTTCATCCCCTCCCGTCCGGGGCTGTACCCTGATGCCATGGCGTTGGAGCAGGCCCATGACCCGGAACAGTGCAAAGCCGTCGACACCGGCATCACGCGCGTCTTCCAGGTGCTCGGCAAGCGCTGGAACGGCCCGATCCTGTCCGTCCTGATGGACCAGCCGACGCACTTCGCCAGCCTGCGCCGCGCCATCCCCGGCATCAGCGAGCGCATGCTCTCCGACCGCCTCACCGAACTCGGCGCCGCCGGCCTCGTCGTCCGCGAGGTCGACGAGGGCCCGCCGCTCCGCGTCTCCTACCGCCTCACCGCCGCCGGTGCCGCCCTCGAACCCTCGCTGAAGGAACTCGGCCAGTGGGCCACGCAGCACCTGCCGGGCGACTCGCCCTGCTAGCGCCCCGGCGTACCCCAGTGGTCCCCGCGCAGATGCCTGCGCAGCAGCACGGCGGCGTCGGTCGACCCGCTCGCGTCGGCCCCCGCCTCGGCGGACACCCTCTCGCCTCGCGAATCCGCCGCCCTGATCGGCGACTTGATGGAGGGCTACGGTGACCTCAGCGACGTGGATCAAGAGCAGCTACAGCGACAGCGACGGCGGCAACTGCCTCGAAATCGCCCCCGAGTTCACCTCCGTCGTCCCCGTCCGTGACAGCAAGAACCCCGACGGCCCGGTCATCGTCGTCGACCGGGCCGCCTGGGACGCGTTCGCCTCGTCGCTCTGACCCGTCAGCCGCAGGCCGTCGCCTTGGTGTAGGACGCGTCCTTGTAGCCGATGCTCGTCGACTTGCGGACCTGGTAGCGGTGGTTGTTGAGGTTGATCTTGAACCAGACCTTGCGCTTGATGCCCTGGTAGTACACGACCTCGTAGTTGCCCGAGACGTAGTCGATGTGCAGGCGGTTGTCGGCGTTGGAGAAGGTCTTCTTGCCGGCGATGCCGTCCGCGGTGCCGGCGTGGAAGTGGCTCTGGAACTTCTTGGTCGCCGCCTTGGTGCCGGAGCCGAACCGGCAGTCGATGCCCGAGGCGGACAGGTAGCCGTCGGCGTAGAGCACGGCCTGCCACAGGCCCGTCGCGCTGCTGTGGGCGTGCGAGGAGGTGCTGAGGTTGCCCTCGTCGCCCCAGTCGCTGGTGACGGCGCCGGTGGCCATCGTGATGTAGCCCTGGGACGTGCTCGCCGACGCCGGTGCCGTACCGGCCGCCCCCCCGCCCGCGAGGGCCGTCGCGAGGACGACGGCCGCGGTCCGCTTCCGAACGGACATGGTGTTCCCCCTTCGTGTCGGGCCGCCCCCGTGTCGGCCGGCCCTCGGTACACCGGGAACGTAGGCGCCGGGCCGGGGGCGGCGCGTCCCATGGGGGTTTGAGTTCCGGGGGCGGCTACACCCTCCGTCGTACGACCAGGCACCACGCTCGGTTGACGCGGTGTCCTTGAGGGCAGACCAGGGGGCAACTTGCGGTACGGGGACGGGATTTGGCCATCCCCGGTATCCGGGCCGCCCTATGCTGACCGGGTTTGCGGGAGTCGGTGGCGCGGGAGGGATCGTGGCAGCTCTGGAGCCCGGTGACCCGCGTTCCGTCGGCGAGTACCAGCTGCTGAGGCGGCTCGGCGCGGGCGGGATGGGCCGGGTCTACCTGGGGCGTTCGCCGGGCGGCCGGCCGGTCGCGGTGAAGGTCGTGCACGCCGAACTGGTCGCGGGGCAGCCCGAGTTCAGGTCCCGGTTCCGCCGTGAGGTGGCGGCCGCGCGCAAGGTCAGCGGTGCCTTCACCGCGCCGGTGGTGGACGCCGATCCGGACGCGCCGCTGCCATGGCTGGTCACCAGCTACATCGCGGGGCCGTCGCTCCAGGAGGCGGTGGCCGAGCGGGGGCCGCTGCCCGCGGACACCGTCCTGGGGCTCGCCGCCGGGCTCGCCGAGGCGCTCACCTCGATCCACGCGGCCGGGCTGGTGCACCGGGACCTCAAGCCGTCGAACGTGCTGCTCGCCGAGGACGGGCCGCGGGTCATCGACTTCGGCATCGCCCGCAGCGTGGAGTCGGCCACCATCACCCGGGCCGGGCTCATGGTCGGCTCGCCCGGGTTCATGTCGCCGGAGCAGGTCGCGGGCGCCGAGGTGACCGGCGCGAGCGACGTGTTCGCGCTGGGCGCGGTGCTCGCGTTCGCGGCCACGGGCGGCAACCCCTTCGGGGCCGGGCCGACCCCCGCCCTGCTCTACCGAGTGGTCCACGACGAGCCCGACATCAGCGACGTCCCGGACCCGGCGCTCGCCGCGCTGGTCGCCGACTGCCTGGCCAAGGACCCGGCGGACCGGCCGACGCCCCGGGAGATCCTGACGCGGATGGGCCCCGCGCCCGAGGCCACCGCCTTCCTCCCGCGACCACGACCACGACCAGGGCCAGGATCAGGGCCAGGATCAGGGCCAGGACCACGGCCCGCCGGGGAGCCCCGGGACGACACCGCGCGCCCGGTCCCGCCGGCCGCGCACCCCGCCGCGACCCGGCCGGTCACCCGGCTCGACGAAGCGGTGCGGCACCCGGGGCCGTACCGGCCGGACACGTCGGACCGGCGGGGGACGGGCACCAGCCGCCGTACCCTGCTGGTCTCCGGGGGAGCCCTCGCCGTCGCCGCGCTCGCGGCCGTACCGGTCGCTCATTACGTCAACCGGGGCGGGAGCGGGAAGTCGCCCTCGCACGCGGGTGGTTCGGTGTCCGTCCCGTCGCCGATGGACGCCTGGCCGCTGGACGAGACCTCGGGCACGGTCGCCGCCGACGACAGCGGGCGGTACAACGGGACGGCCACCGCGGTCGGCTGGGGGCGGGGCAAGGACGGGGCCGCGCTGTTCGACGGCGCCACCAGCCAGATCATGACCGGGGGGCCGGTGCTCCGTACCGGCAGGGGGCGCGGCTTCACCGTCTCCGCGTGGGTGGCCCTGAGCGGGGTGCCGACGTCCTTCGCGACCGCCGTCAGCCAGGACGCCGGTGACGTCAGCGGCTTCTACCTCCAGTACGCGCCGGCCGAGAACCGCTGGGCGTTCGCCCGTCCCGGGCTGCGCGCCCTGTCGTACTCCGTCCCCGCGCCGGGGGTCTGGACCCACCTGGTCGGTGTCTACGAGGGCGGCCGCAACCAGCTGGTCCTGTATGTCGACGGCACCCAGGAGGCCGGTGTCAACGACACCAACCCGGTCGCCGCCGACGGCCCCCTGGTGATCGGCCGCGCCACCTCCGGCGGCGCGCCCTCCGACTGGTTCCCCGGCTCGGTCAAGCAGGTCCAGGTGTTCCAGCGGGCGCTGACCGCCGCCCAGGTCAGGGTGTTGCTGTAGGGGCGGGCGGCCGGTGTCAGTCGGTGCGCGGGTCGTCCGGCTTCAGGGACTTCAGGAACTCGGGGTTGTCGTCCGGCGCGACCCAGCGCTCGCGCGGCTGCCGGCTGCGGCCCGCGACCAGCCAGGCTATTGGGCCGACCAGGACCTCCCCGAAGAGCAGGATGACGAAGACCCAGGCCAGCTTCGGCATCCCGCGGACCTCGTCCTCGGGGGTGTTCAGGCAGTCCACGAAGGCGTAGATCCACAGCGCGAGGACCAGCAGGAAAGGCAGATACCTGAGCATGGCGGCCAGGGTAGCGGGTGGCTGGGGTCCGTGACCGGGGGCACGGGCATGATGGATGCCTTCGGGCGGGAGGGGGAGCGGTGAGGGTGCGCGGATGGTCCCGCAGGGGCCGGGCCGCGGCGGGTGTGGCGCTGGCCGGCCTGCTGGCGGGTGCCGGACTGGTGGCGGGCGAACTGGACTCGCCGGTGTTCGGCCTTGCGCAGGGCCCGCGGGCCGGGGACCCGGCGTGCGCGCGGCTCGCCGACCGCTATCCCGACCGCCTCGGCGGCGCCGACCGGGACCGGGTGACCTTCGCGGGGCTCGCGGTCTGGGGGCACGGCGAGGTGGAGCTGCGTTGCGGGGTGAACCCGCCGGGCCCGACGACGGACGCCTGCGTCGGCGTGGACGGCGTGGACTGGGTGTGGCGGGAGCGGGCCGGGGACGGCGCCCGCAAGTACCTGGTCACCTTCGGCCGCAGCCCGGCCGTGGAGGTCTCGGTGGCGGACTCCGTGACCGCCCTGGACGCGGTGCTGCTGGACCTCAGCCACCTGGTGACGCCGATCGCGGCGCACGCCAAGTGCCTGGAGAGCAGCGGGGGTTAGTCAGGTTTTCGCGGCCTTCTCCGCGAGCAGCGGCCGGACGATGGCGCGGACCTCGGCCCCGGTCAGCTGGCTCAGGTACTTCGCGGCGATCCTCCCGTCCCGGTCGATGAAGAGGGTGTACGGCAGCGCCTGCGGCAGAAACCCCTTCGGGAACCGGACGAGCTTGCGGCTGCCGGGGTCGTGCAGGCTCGGGTAGACGAGCCCGTGCTCCCGCTGGAACGCCCGCCCGCTCTCCCGCCGGGCCTCCGTGTCCACGCCCAGCACCTGGACGCCCTTGGCCGCCAATTCCCGCTGCACCTTGGACAGTTCCGGCGCCTCGGCCCGGCAGGGGCCGCACCAGGACGCCCACACGTTCAGCACGACGACCTTGCCCCGGTACTCCGCGAGGCTGACCGGGGCGCCGTCCAGGCTGCTGCCCGACAGGCCGGGCGCCGCCTTCCGCTCGGCGACCGGCACCCGGGTCAGCGGGGAGACGGCGGAGCCGCCTGCCTCCTGCCGGGGCGCACAGGCGGCGAGCACGAGCAGCAGGGCGAGCAGTGGCAGCGGTATCCGGCGACGACCTCTCACGGCCGACGAGTATCGCAGGGGGCGGTGACCGGGGCCGGACCCCGGGTGGCCGATACTGGGACACATGGCTTACGACGATCTTCGCTCCCTGCTCAGGGCACTGGAGCGCGAGGGAGACCTCAAGCGTGTCAAGGCCGAGGTCGACCCGTATCTGGAGGTCGGGGAGATCGTCGACCGGGTCCAGAAGTCCGGCGGACCGGCGCTGCTCTTCGAGAACGTGAAGGGCTCCTCGATGCCCCTCGCGATGAACGTGTTCGGCACCGACCGGCGGCTGCTGAAGGCCCTCGGCCTGAAGTCGTACGGCGAGATCTCCGAGAAGATCGGCGGGCTGCTCCGCCCGGAGCTGCCGCACGGCTTCGTCGGGGTGCGCGAGGCGTTCGGCAAGCTCGGCGCGATGGCGCACGTACCGCCGAAGAAGGTGAAGTCCGGGGACGCCCCGGTGCAGGAGGTGGTCCTGACCGGCGACGACGTCGACCTCGACCAGCTCCCGGCGCTCTTCACCTGGCCGCAGGACGGCGGCTCCTTCTTCAACCTGGGCCTGACCCACACCAAGGACCCCGAGTCCGGCATCCGCAACCTCGGCCTGTACCGGCTCCAGCGCCACGACCGGCGCACCATCGGCATGCACTGGCAGATCCACAAGGACAGCCGCAACCACTACCAGGTGGCGGCCCGGCGCGGGGAACGCCTCCCGGTCGCGATCGCCTTCGGCTGCCCGCCCGCCGTGACCTACGCCTCCACGGCCCCGCTCCCCGGTGACATCGACGAGTACCTGTTCGCCGGGTTCATCGCGGGCAAGCGGATCGAGATGGTCGACTGCAAGACGGTCCCGCTCCAGGTCCCGGCGCAGGCCGAGGTCGTCCTGGAGGGCTGGCTGGAGCCGGGCGAGATGCTGCCCGAGGGCCCGTTCGGCGACCACACCGGCTTCTACACCCCGCAGGAGCCGTTCCCGGCCCTGAAGATCGACTGCGTGACGATGCGCAAGCGCCCACTGCTCCAGTCGATCGTCGTCGGCCGCCCGCCGACGGAGGACGGTCCGCTCGGCCGCGCCACGGAACGCTTCTTCCTCCCGCTCCTGAAGATCATCGTCCCGGACATCGTGGACTACCACCTCCCCGAGTCCGGCGGATTCCACAACTGCGCGATCGTCTCGATCGACAAGAAGTACCCGAAGCACGCGCAGAAGGTCATGCACGCGATCTGGGGGGCGCACATGATGTCGCTCACCAAGCTGATCGTGGTCGTCGACTCCGACTGCGACGTCCACGACCTGCACGAGGTCTCCTGGCGGGCCCTCGGCAACACCGACTACGCCCGTGACCTGAGCATCGTCGAAGGACCGGTCGACCACCTCGACCACGCCTCCTACCAGCAGTTCTGGGGCGGCAAGGCGGGCATCGACGCGACGAAGAAGTGGCCCGAGGAGGGCTACACCCGGGACGGGGGCTGGCCGGACATGGTCCTGTCGGACCCGGATACGGCGGCCCTCGTGGACCGCCGCTGGAAGGAGTACGGCCTGTGAGCTCCGCCTCCGCAGCCCTCCCGCAGCCGGGACGGACGAAAGCCTTCCTGCGCCTGGTGATGATCGAGCACTCGGTCTTCGCGCTGCCCTTCGCGTACATCGCCGCGCTGACCGCGATGTTCGAGCTGGACCGGAACATCCACTGGGGGCGGCTGCTCCTGGTCACGATCTGCATGGTCGGCCTGCGCACCTTCGCCATGGCCGTCAACCGGATCATCGACCGCGAGATCGACGCCCGGAACCCGCGCACCGCCCACCGCGAGCTGGTCACCGGCGCGATGAGCGTGAAGCACGCCTGGACCGGCGCGCTGATCGCGGTCGCGGTCTTCCTCGGCTCGGCGGCGCTGCTCAACCCCCTCTGCCTGGCCCTCGCGCCCGTCGCCGTGATCCCGATGGTCGTCTATCCCTACGGCAAGCGGTTCACGAACTTCCCGCAGGCCATCCTCGGTCTCGCCCAGGCCATGGGCCCGATCGGCGGCTGGCTGGCGATCACCGGCGAGTGGTCCTGGGACGCGGTGATCCTCGGCCTCGCCGTCGGTATCTGGATCGGCGGCTTCGACCTGATCTACGCCTGCCAGGACGTGACCACCGACCGCGAGATCGGCGTCATGTCGGTCCCGGCCCGCTTCGGCATCCCGGCCGCGATCCGGGGGGCGCGGGTCTGCCACGCGATCGTCACGGCCCTGTTCGTCTGGTACGCGATCGCCACCGACGCCGGCGCCTTCTTCTGGCTGGGCCTGGTGATCGTCGCCGGGGCCTTCCTCTACGAACACTCCATCGTCCGCCCGCACGACCTCTCCCGCCTCAACCGCGCCTTCTTCAGCGTCAACGGCTTCATCGGCATTGCCCTGTTCGTGTGCGCGCTGCTGGATCTTCTGGTTCGGGGTCTGAGCGTCTGACTACGGTGCGGCCTACCATCGAGGACAGGACACCAGGGAGGCCACCGTGACCGTCTCGGACCTTGACCGCCTGCACTCGCAGCTCAGCCGGTTCGAGGACATGTTCCCCGGCTATCACATGGAGATTGTCGAGGGCAACGTCGTGATGAGTCCGGTCAAGCCACATCATGCGGAGACCATCCGACTGGTGTGGAATGCCCTCCGTGAGCAGGTGGCCGAAGAGTGGGGCTTCACCAGCGACGTCGCCTTCCCCTTCGACGAGGACAACGAGTTCTGCCCCGACCTGGCGATCATCCCGGCCGCGGAGGTGTCGAAGAACGAGGGCGCCTACCCGCCCGATCTCATCGAGCTGGTGGTCGAGGTCGTGTCCAAGGGCAGCATCCGCCGGGACTACGAGGTCAAATCGCGCTGGTATGCCTCGCGGGGTATCGCCAACTACCTGATCTTCGACCCCCTCCAGGGGCATGTCGTCACACTCTGGAACCCTGGCCCGGACGGCTATGCGGGCCGGGACACCCTTCCCTACGGCCCCGAACTGATCGTCGCCTCGACCCTCGGCAAGCTCACCCTGTCCACCTCCGGTCTTCCCGTCGACCCCAAGGCGCCCGACCGATCCTGAGCCCTCCCACCCGCACCGGTACGCTCAAGATGTGAACGCAGGAGAATCGCAGCGCGTGCCTTGGATCGTGGGGGTGTCCGGGGCGTCCGGAACGCCGTATGCCGCCGCTGTGCTGCGTGCGCTGCTCGATGCGGGGGAGAGCGTCGACCTGGTGGTCTCCCGGGCCTCGCGGCTTACTCTGCTGGACGAGACCGGCATCTCCTTCCGGGACGCCCATTGGCGGGACGACCTGGGGGAATGGCTGGCGCGGGGCGCCGACGGCAAGCCGGGGACCTTCGAGGCGGACCTGGCGCGGGTGCGGTACTGGAACGCGGGGGACCTGGCCGCCGGGCCGTCCTCCGGGTCGTACCGGACCAAGGGCATGCTGATCGTGCCGGCGTCCACCGCCGCCGTCGCCGGGGTCGCGCTCGGACTCTCCAAGGACCTGCTGCAGCGGGCGGCCAGTGTCACCCTGAAGGAGCGCCGGCCGCTCGTGGTGGCCGTCCGCGAGACCCCGCTGAACGGGCAGACCCTGCGCCACCTGGTCACCCTGGACGACCTGGGGGCGGTCGTCGTCCCCACCTCCCCGGCGTTCTACGCGGGAGCCACGCACATCCAGGACCTGGTGGACTTCGTCGCCGGGCGGGTGCTGGACGCGGCGGGCGTCGGGCACCGGCTCTATCGCCGCTGGGAAGGGGACCTCGGCGGCGGCAGCAAGTAGCAGTACCTCTGCAGTACCTCTCATCTACTTCGGGATTTTTCAGCGGAAGGCTTCGATCGCATGGACGCCGTGGACAGGCAGCTCATCCAGGCCCTGAGGGAGAACGGCCGGGCCTCGTACGCGGAGCTGGGGCGCCTCGTCGGACTGTCGGGACCCAGCGTCACCGACCGCATCAACCGGCTGGAGGCGGCCGGCGTCATCACCGGCTACCGCGCCACCGTCGACGCGGCCTCGCTCGGCCTCGGTGTCATCGCCCTCATCGGCATCTCGCTCTCCGACGCCGCCGACCACGAGGACGTGGCGCAGCGGCTGCGGGACCTGCCGGAGATCGAGGACTGCTGGTTCATCGCGGGCGACGACTCCTTCATGCTCAAGGTGCGCTCGACAAACGTCGACGGCCTGGAGAAGACCATCCGGCGGCTCTCCGGCACGAAGGGCGTCTCCCGCACCCGTACCACGATCGTGCTCTCCACGAAGTGGGAGAACCGGGTCGGGGAACTGCCCGAAGAGGCGTAGACGTACCGTAGTCGGAGTTGTCGTAGAGAGGTGTGGGCATGGACGTCGGGCTCAAGCGTGAGCTGGAGGAGAAGGTCAGGGCCGGTGAGCGGCTGTCCCGCGAGGACGGCATCGCGCTGTACGAGTCGGACGACCTGGCCTGGCTGGGCGGCCTCGCCCACGAGGTGCGCACGCGCAAGAACGGCGACGTCGTCCACTTCAACGTCAACCGCCACCTCAACATGACGAACGTGTGCACCGCGTCCTGCGCGTACTGCTCGTTCCAGCGCAAGCCGGGCGAGAAGGACGCGTACACGATGCGCATCGAGGAGGCGGTGAAGCTCGCCAAGGCGATGGAGGGCGAGAACCTCACCGAGCTGCACATCGTCAACGGCCTGCACCCGAACCTGCCGTGGCGCTACTACCCGCGGTCGCTGCGCGAGCTGAAGGCGGCCCTGCCGAACGTCTCCCTGAAGGCCTTCACGGCCACCGAGATCCACCACTTCGAGACGATCTCCGGGCTGTCCGCCTCCGAGATCCTCGACGAGCTGATCGACGCGGGTCTGGAGTCCCTGACCGGCGGCGGCGCGGAGATCTTCGACTGGGAGGTCCGCCAGCACATCGTGGACCACCGCACCCACTGGGAGGACTGGTCCCGGATCCACCGCCTGGCGCACGAGAAGGGCCTCAAGACGCCCTGCACGATGCTCTACGGCCACATCGAGGAGCCCCGCCACCGCGTCGACCACGTCCTGCGGCTGCGTGAGCTCCAGGACGAGACCAACGGCTTCCAGGTCTTCATCCCGCTGCGCTACCAGCACGACTTCGTGGACATGAAGGACGGCAAGGTCAGGAACCGCCTCCAGGCCCGCACCCAGATGGCGACCGGCGCGGAGGCGCTCAAGACCTTCGCGGTCTCCCGCCTCCTCTTCGACAACGTCCCGCACGTCAAGGTCTTCTGGGTCATGCACGGCGTCCAGACCGCCCAGCTGGCGCTGCAGCACGGCGCCGACGACATGGACGGCTCGGTCGTCGAGTACAAGATCACCCACGACGCGGACAACTACGGCACGCCGAACAAGCTGACCCGCGAGGACCTGCTCGACCTCATCCGCGACGCGGGCTTCCGCCCGGTGGAGCGGAACACGCGGTACGAGATCATCCGCGAGTACGAGGGCTCCGACCCGGCGCGCCGCGAGTCGCCTCAGCCGATGCGGGTGTGAGGCAGCCCCCACGCACCCGCACCTCTCCCTGTAACAGCTACCATCCCGCCATGTCCCTTACCTTCACCCTCGATCCCGCCGTCACCCCCGCTCTCCGCGACGGTGTCCTCAACCTGTGGACGGACGTGTCGAACGCCGGCGGTGCCGTCGGGTTCGTCGCGCCGGTGACGGCGGAGGAGATCCGGCCGGAGCTGGTGAAGCACATGGCCGCCATGGCTGAGGGGCGGATCCGGCTGCTCGTCGGGATCGACGGGTCGGGCGACGTCGCCGCCACCGCGTTCTTCTCCTTCAACACGCATCGCCTGATGAAGCACTGGGTGTGGCTGTACACGGTGATGGTGCACCCGAGCCACCAGGGCCGGGGCTACGGGCGGGACCTGCTCGCGGCCGCCGCCGACGAGGCCCGCCGCTTCGACGGGATAGACGCGATACGGCTCACCTGCCGCGGCGGCCACGGCCTGGAGCACTTCTACGGATCCTGCGGCTACAAGGAGGTCGGCCGCGTCCCCGCCGCGATCCGGGTCGCGCCCGGCGACGACCGCGACGACATCACCATGCTGCTCCCGCTCGACTGAACGGACCCCGCTGCAAGATCGGTCCCGCCCCGTGCTTCACTGGACGGTGCCCTTTTTCGTCATCGGAAGACTGGATTGAGATGCTCCGCTACACGCTGATGCGCCTCGGTATCTTCGCGGGCTGCCTCCTCGTCGTCTGGGGCCTCGTCTACGCCGGCGCGTTCCCGCGTGGCTTCGGCGACTCCAACTTCCTGTGGGTCCTGCTGCTCTCCCTCGTCCTGTCGGCACCCATCAGCTTCATCGTGCTGCGCAAGGAGCGGGACCGCGCCTCGGTCAAGGTCTCGCAGCGGGTCGACCGGATGAAGGCCAACATCGAGGCCAACCGCAGCCAGGAGGACGAGGCCGTCGACGAGGCGACCCAGGCGCAGGGTCAGGCCCAGACCTCCTCCTGAGCGGCGCCCGCGCCTCCGGGCCCAACTAGGCTTGGTCTCCATGGGGACCGTGAAGACCAAGCGGATGCCGCGCGCGGTACGGGAGCAGCAGATGCTCGACGCCGCCGTACGGACCTTCGGCCAGCGCGGCTACATGGCCGCGTCGATGGACGAGATCGCCGAACTCGCCGGTGTCTCCAAGCCGTTGGTGTATCTGTACCTCAACTCCAAGGACGACCTGTTCACGGCGTGCATCCGCCGTGAGGCGAAGGCGCTGACCGAGGCGGTACGGGCCGGTGTGCACCGCGAGCTGCCCGCCGACCGGCAGCTCTGGGACGGGCTACGGGCCTTCTTCACCCACACCGGCGAGCACCCCGATGGCTGGTCGGTGCTGCATCTGCAGGCACGGACGCACGGCGAGCGGTTCGCCTCCGAGGTCGCGGCGATGCGCACGGAGATCGTGGAGTTCGTGACCCAGCTCATCGTCGTCGCCGCACGGGAGGCGCACCGCGATCCCGACCTGGCGGAGGGCGAGGTGGCGGGGCTCGCCGAGGCCCTGGTCGGCGCGGCCGAGTCCCTCGCCACCTGGGCCAACGCCACCCCCGGGGTCACCGCGCACCAGGCGGCGGCGACCCTGATGAACTTCTCCTGGGCGGGGCTCGGCAACCTGATGGAGGGCCGTGCCTGGTCCCCGTCGCACCCGTCCCGGTCGGTCAGCGCGGGTCCCAGGACGTCGTCGGCCGGATAGCCGTCACCTCGTCCAGGAAGGCCGCCGCCCGCGCGGACGTCCGAGGCCGCAGCCACCCGGTGGCCTCCGCGCAGACCGTGATCTCCACGCCCGTCCCGGCCAGCACCAGCGGCAGTGTCCGCAGCACCGACGACGGCAGGCTGACCAGCTCCGCGGCGACCGGGCCGCGCAACAGCTCCAGTTCCAGGGGCAGTTCGGGACGTACGATCTCCAGCTCGCCGTACTCGGCGAGCAGCCGCAGCTTGTCGGGGTCCTCACGGCGGTGCGCGTAGTAGCGCTCGACGTTGCGCTGGTGGGCGATCGACGTCACCTCCTCCACATAGCGTTCCGTCCCGATCAGACCGGTCTCGGCGAGCGAGCTGCCGATCAGGTCGGTGCCGGGCCGCACCTCGGGCGGGCCGAAGCGGTCCCGGGCCCAGGTGTAGGCGTTGCCGGAGGCGACGGCGCCGGGCGGCAGCCGCAGCCGCTCCGACAGACAGGAGAAGACCTCCAGCCGCCGTCCGTCGCCGGGGGTCAGCCGACGGCCGGTACGGGCCGCCGCGCGCGAGGCCGGGCCGCGGTGGTGCCAGCGGACCGGCGGGCGGCCGGCGAGCAGCGCACGGGACAGCTCCAGCGTGGCCGTGCCGTCGTCGACGAGGACCAGGTCACGGGCGGGGGAGAGCGGCAGCAGCCGCTGGATCACGCCCGAGAACGGGTCGCCCAGGAAGAGCCGGCCGGCCGTCGCCAGCCTCGGCCCGAGCGCCGTGACCGCCCGCGCGAAACCGACGGGCCCGCGGCGGATGTCGTAGTGGCCGACGGCCAGCCCCTCCGCCTCCGCCAGCTCCGCCGTCACCCGGAGCTGGTGCCGGGTGACGGCGTCCCGGGGCAGCAGCACCGCGACCTCGCAGAGCGCCGGGTCCGGTGCCCCGCCGCGCTCGCCGAGCGCCCACTCCAGCAGGTTCAGCAGCTGGGCGGGGGACTCGACGAGCGCGAGGGTGCGGCTCATGAGACACCGCCCCGGGCGGCGGTGTTCACACGGCACCCCAGCGGCGCAGGGCGGGCGCGAGCCGCTGGTGACCGACGCGGTACAGCTTCTTGGCACCCCGCCGGGCGACCCGTCGTACCGCCTTCTTCATCCGCCCCGTACCGGCGGCGCCCAGCGGCGCGGGCAGCGGGCGGCCCTCCTCGTCGAAGCCGTTGTGGCGGAGGATGGTGCCGAGGTAGATACCGGCGGACTGCGCCGTGTAGTAGGGGCGCAGCGGGGGCAGCGGGCCGGCGGCGCGCAGCGCGGCGACCCGGGCGCGGGCCGCCGCGTACGGGTCGCTCTTGCCGATGCCCTGGGCCGCCGCCCACTTGGGGTCGGGCTGCGGGAGCGCGCCCGCGTCGATGTCGTCCCAGGAGGCGAGGCAGCCCGAGTGCACGAAGTAGTGGTTGCCGTGGGCCTCGCGGACGCCGAAGTCGGTGAGGATCGCGGTGGGTATCCGCCGGTGCATCGACTCCAGGGCGGCCGTCGAACTCACCGTGACCAGCAGGTCGGTACGGTCCAGGACCTCGCCCATGTTGCCGTAGGCGAGCCGGAGGTTGGCCGGGGCGGGTTCGGCGAGGGAGTCGACCAGGTGCTGGTAGGGGTCGGCCTCGACATGGGTGGTCTGCTCGCCGGGCAGGCTGCGCAGCTTCACCAGCACCTGCCGCTCCGGGTGCAGCCGGGCGTGCGCGGCGGCGCGCTCCAGGAGGCCGAGCCGGGACGGCCGGTCCTTGGGCACGGAGGGCTGGACCGCGAAGGTGACGGTGAACGGCCGGTCGGCGGACGGCCGGTAGGGCGCGCCGGAGAGGAACGGCAGGGCGCACTCGACGACCGAGTCCGGGTCGACGTCGACGCTCTCGAAGACGGACCGGAAACGCCGGTGGTCGTGGCCGGAGTTGGCGAGCACCAGATCCGTGCCGGCCCGGGTCAGCAGACCGTCGACCATCTTCTCGTAGACCACGCCGACGTACCCGCTGACCGTGACCGGCCGGTGCTCCCGGTCCGCCCATGCGCGTCCCAGGCTGTGGACGAGCGCCAGCACGGTGCCGCCGGCCACCGCCAGCACCACCAGGTCGGCGTCGGCCAGCTCCGCGTCGTCGACCAGCCCGGCGGCGGGTGTCTCGCGCCGGGTGTCGGGCACGATGCCGATCTCGGCGAGCTGCCGTTCGGTGGGGGTGGACCGGGTGCTCAGGAAGTACGCGTCGAGTGCGTGCTCGGGGGCGAGTTGCCGGGCCACCGACGCCCCCCATTTCCAACGGGTGTCCGAGTCGGCGAGTACTGCGACGCGTCTGGGAGGCATGCTCAGTGCCTTTCGTGCAGTGGATCAGAAAGTGAGCAGAGGCTAAGAACGCTGTCTAAGCGCAGTATTAGGGAATCCTTTATGCCGTCTTGGACGAGCTTGGAATCCCGTGTGGAACCGACCCCGGCCGCCTCCTCCACCTGCGATTTCGCGAGGCGGTGACAGGTGCCTCACAGAAAGGCGAAACACATTCTTTGTACAGCGTTGGCAGAGATTCAGGAGATCCTTGGGGCTACGCTGCCCTCCACATGGATCCGATCTCCGCTCCGCAATTGAAATCGGCCGCCCTCCGCCGCGTATTCGACCGTCCCCGGCAACGGCACCGGCGCCCGGAACTCCGCCCGCACGGTCGCCGCTGTCGGCACCCCGTGCGCCGCGAGGCAGCGGGCCGCGGTCCACATCCCGTGCGCGATCGCCCGCGGGAACCCGAACAGCCGGGCGGTGAACGGGTACAGGTGAATCGGGTTGCGGTCCCCGGACGCCGCCCCGTACCGCCGCCCCACGTCCCCGGCGAGATGCCACTCGGCGACGACGGGCAGCGGCCCGCCCGGCGCCTCCCGGGGCGCCTCCGCGGCCCCCGGGCTCCCGTGCCGCGCCAGATAGGTGCTCCGCGACTCCCACACCACTTCCCCGTCGGCCCGCATCCCGGTGACGACCGTCGCCTCCGTGCCCCGCCGGTGCGGACTCAGCTTCTCGATGTGCACCGCCAGCTCGTACGTCCCGTCACCGGGCAGCTCCGCCCGCCGCTCGATCTCCACGGACGTGTGCACCAGCCCCAGCAACGGCAACGGGAACTCCCGCGCACTCATCAGCCGCATCGCCAACGGAAACCCCAGCACATGCGGATACGTGACGGGCAGCCCGTCGTCACCGGTCCCGAACCCGCAGACACGTTCATAGGCGGCGAGTTTCCCGAGATCGGGACGCAGACCGGGGAGCACGAGGCGCGCACGGGGGAAATCAGCATCGGGCGCAGGCCTCTTGAACGGCGACCGCAGCGCACCGAGGGCGAGCAGGGGCCCGAGAGAAGGGGTGTTGTTGAGTACTGTCACGGACCTTGCCTTTCAATTCCGGTGAGGGGAACGCCCCGTCAGGGGCGCGGGGCTGTGTCCGATATGCGGCTACCGCCGCGTGGGCGCGACCAGCCCCCACCCACCCGCACACGACCGAACAACCGCTACGCCCCCAAAAAACTCTGCCCACACACCCGCACGACCTGCCCGTTCACCGCCCCCGACCCCGGCTCCGCCAGCCACCCCACCGTCTCCGCCACATCCCCCGGCACCCCACCCTGCGCCAGCGAGTTCATCCGCCGCCCCACCTCCCGGACGAGCAGCGGAATCGCGGCGGTCATCCGCGTCTCGACGAACCCGGGCGCGACCGCGTTCACCGTCACCCCGTACTCGGCGAGCGCCCGGGGCGCCAGGCTCCGCACCAGCCCGACGACCCCCGCCTTGCTCGCCGCGTAGTTCGTCTGCCCCGCGTTGCCCGCGATCCCGGCGATGGACGCGGTGGCCACGATCCGTCCGCCCGCGTTGAGCGCGCTGCGCTCCAGCAGCGCGTCCGTCGTGCGCAGCACGCTCCCGAGGTTCACCTCCAGCACCGAAGTCCACCGCTCGGCGGGCATGTTGACCAGCCGCCGGTCCCGGGTGATCCCCGCGTTGTGGACGAGTACGTCCAGCCCGTCCGGCAGCGCGTCGACGATCCGCGCCCCGGCGTCGGCCGCCGTGATGTCGAGCGCCAGCGCGCTCCCGCCGAGCCGTTCGGCGAGCGCCCGGGCGTCCGCCTCCGCCGCCGGTACGTCCAGTACGACGACCCGTGCCCCGTCCCGCGCCAGCGTCTCGGCGACGGCCGCGCCGATCCCGCGCGCGGCCCCGGTGACCAGCGCGGTGCGCCCCGCGAGCGGGCGCCGCGGGTCGTCGGGTGCGGCGAAGGTGCCCGCGCCGACCTCGATCACCTGTCCGCTGACGTAGGCGGAGCGGGGCGAGAGCAGGAACCGCAGGGTGGACTCGGCGGCCGTGGCGTCGGTCAGCCGCAGGAGGTTCACCGTCCTGCCGCGTCCGATCTCCTTGCCCAGGGACCGGGTGAACCCCTCCAGCGCCTGCTGGGCGGCGCTCTGGTGGTGGTCGGCGGGGTCGAGCGGCGCGCCCAGCACCACCACCCGGCCGCTGGTGGCGACGGACCGCACGACGGGGTGCAGGGCCGCGTGCACCTCGGTCAGCGCGTCGGTGTCCCGCACCCCGGTGGCGTCCAGGACGACGGCGACGGGGGTGCCCGAGTCGTCGGCCGGCAGCCCGGTGCGGGCGAGGACGGGGGCCAGGTCGAGAGCGGTCTTGCCCGCGGTGAGATGCAGCAACTCCCCGTCCAGGGAAGGCGCTTGCGAGGGACGTGTCAGCCGGGCCGGCTGCGGCAGCCCGAGCCGCCGGGTGAGGAAGCGGCCCGGTGCGGTGGCGGTGAAGCCCAGATAGCGGTCCGTCATGTTCGTCCCCCGGATGGCCCGATTTCTGACTCTGGAGTAAGGTTACCGTAGGTAAGTCTAAGTCACAGCTGTCAAGAGCCGTCAGTCGTGCCGAATGTGAGAGACCCTCACGTAACCTCCGGGAATGCACAGGCCCGGCCCCGGACCATCCCGGAAAACGCACAACCCCGCCACAGCAGGCCCGTACGCTCTCCTGTCTAACCGCCGGTAACCCTTTTCTGAGGCCCGGCCCCGGTGAACGCCTCGGTGCGCGAGGCGCGTACGACATGCAGCAAGCAGTTCACCCGCTGCACGCCCGAGGAGCCGCCCCGTGTCCACTTCCTCTTTCCAGCACGCCGCCCCCGTCTCCTCCGGTGTCGCGATCCAGGCCACGGACTACGACGGGAAGCCGATCCTGGTCGAGCCCCAGGTGCAGCGGCTGGACGGCGTGGTGCGGGAGGCGTACGTACCGCCGTTCGCGCCGCCGGTGCGGCACGGCTCGCTCGCCGACCTGCCGTTCGAGAACGCGGAGCGGGCCCCGGGCGCGGTGGTGCTCAGCCGCAAGCCGGCCGACGGCGAGGGCCGTTGGGAGCAGGTGACGGCGGACCGGTTCGCCGCGCAGGTGCAGGCGGTGGCGAAGGGGCTGATCGCGGAGGGGCTGATGCCGGGCGACCGGATCGCCGTCATGGCCCGCACGACGTACGAGTGGACGCTCCTCGACTTCGGCGCCTGGGCGGCCGGCCTGGTGACCGTCCCGGTCTACCCGACCTCGTCGGTCTTCCAGACCCGCTGGATCCTGCACGACTCCGGCGCGGTCGCGCTGGTCACGGAGACCGCCGCGCAGGCCGCCGCGCTCGGCCCGGAACTCGACCGGCTGCCCGATCTGCGGCACCTGTGGGTGATGGAGAAGGGGCACGTGGACCGGCTCGCGGAGGCCGGCGAGCACGTCAACGACGCCGAAGTGGGCGTCCGGCGGGGCATGCTGGGCCCCGACACCCTCGCCACCCTCATCTACACCTCGGGCACCACCGGCCGGCCCAAGGGCTGCGCCCTCTCGCACGGCAACTTCTTCGCCGAGGTCGACAACGCGATCGAACTCCTCTACCCGATCTTCAAGGCGCGCAACGACGAGGAGGTCTCCATCCTCCTCTTCCTGCCCATGTCCCATGTCTTCGGCCGGATGGTGGCGATCGCCTGCATCCGCGCCGGGGTCCGCCTCGGCCACGCCCCGAGCCTCAAGGCCGAGGACCTGCTCCCGGACCTCGCCGCCTTCAGACCGACCTGCCTGCTGACCATCCCGTACATGCTGGAGAAGGTCTTCAACACCGCCCGGGCGAAGGCGGAGGCGGGCGGCCGGGTCTCCGCCTTCGACCGGGCCACGAACATCGCCCAGCGGTACGGCGAGGCGCTGGAGGCCAAGCAGACCGGCACCGGCGGCGGCCCCGGCCGCGCCCTGAAGACCGCCCGCACCTTCTACGACCCGCTGGTCTACCGCCGTATCCGCACCGCCATGGGCGGCAAGGTCCGCCACATCATCTGCGGCGGCTCCCCGCTGGGCCGCCGGCTCGCCGCGTTCTACGCCGGGGCCGGCATCGAGATCTACGAGGGCTACGGCCTGACCGAGACCACCGCCGCCAGCACCTGCACCCCGCCCCTCAAGCCCCGCCTCGGCACGGTGGGCTGGCCGATGCCCGGCACCAAGATCCGGATCGCGGCCGACGGGGAGATCCTGGTCGCCGGCGACCACGTGCTGCGCGGCTACTGGGACCCGGCGGCCGGCGGGGTCGTCCCGGCGACCCGCGACGGCTGGCTCGCCACCGGCGACATAGGCGAGTTGGACGACGAGGGCTACCTCACCATCACCGGCCGCAAGAAGGAGATGCTGATCACGGCCGGTGGCAAGTCCGTGGCCCCCGCCCCGCTGGAGAACTGGCTGCGCTCGCACCCCCTCATCTCCCAGGTGATGCTGGTCGGCGACGGACTGCCGTACGTCAGCGCCCTGATCACCCTCGACCGGGACGGCCTCACCCACTGGCGGCAGATGCACGGCAAGCACCCGGTGCCGCCGGAACTCCTCCTGGACGACGCCGAGTTGCGCGCCATCCTGCAGCGGGCGGTCGACGAGGCCAACAAGCTGGTCTCCCGCCCCGAGTCCATCCGCCGCTTCGCCATGCTCCCCGTCGACTTCACCGAGGAGGCGGGCCACCTCACCCCCTCGATGAAGCTGCGCCGGGAGGCGGTCATGAAGGACTTCGCGGCGGAGATCGAGGGCCTCTACGCGAAGGAGAAGTAGTCGAGCTTGTCGAAGTCCTCGAACAGGCCCGGGTGGGACGGTTCCCAGCCGAGGACGCGCCGGGTGGTGGAGGTCGACACGGGTGAGTTGTTCACGATCACCCGCGACATGAACGGGCCGAAGTACGACGGCAGTTCGGCCGTCGGCACACTCCGCACCGGCAGCCCGAGGCCGTCCCCGATGTGCTGGGCGATCTCGCGCACCGGGATGCCCTCGTCCCCGGCCGGGTGCCACCGGGTGCCCGGCGGTGCCTTCTCCAGCGCGAGCCGGAAGACCCGGGCGACATCGAGGGTGTGGCCGGCGGGCCAGCGGTTCGTACCGTCGCCGGGGTAGCCGGCGAAGCCGTTCCTGCGCGCGGTGGCGATCAGCATCCGGGCGAAGCCCGCCCGGTCCAGGGCGCTGTGGGTGATGGGCGGGATCCGGACCACCGAGGACCGCACGTCCCGCTCCGCGAGCCGCAGCACGGCGATCTCCACGTCCCCGCGGCCGCCGCCCTCCTCGCTCGGGGCGACGGGGTCCTCCTCGGTGAGGATGCGCTCGCGCGACTCCCCGGCCACGCCCGAGGCCCAGACCAGCGGCTTGCAGCTGCCCGCGAGCGCGTCGCCGAGTGCCCGCAGGGCCGTCCACTCCGCGGTCAGCGCGTCGCCCCAGCCGCCGGCGAACGCCTCCTCGTGCTTGAAGGCCAGATGGATCACCCCGTCGGCGTCCGCGGCCGCCGCCGCCAGCCCGACCGGGTCGTCGAGGTCGCCGCGGAGCGCGGTCGCGCCGAGCCCGGTCACGGCCGCGGCGGACGCGTCCGAGCGGGCGAGGCCGGTGACCCGGTGCCCGGCGGCGAGGAGATCGGAGACGACGGCCGAGCCGATGTGGCCGGACGCGCCGGTGACGAACACACGCATGGAAACTCCCCAAAGTGATGCGACTTCGTCCCGTCACTCCGACCCTAACACCGCGACGGGACCAAGTCCCGTCAGTGACGGGATTCAGTCCCGTCGCCTAGGATGTGGGCCATGGCCCGATGGGAACCGAACGCGCCGGACCGGCTGGTGCGCGCCGCGCTCGCCCTCTTCGTCGAGCGCGGGTACGACGCCACGACGGTCGCCGAGATCGCGGACCGCGCCGGTCTGACCAAGAGCACGTTCTTCCGGCACTTCGCCGACAAACGCGAGGTGCTGTTCGGCGGGCAGGGCGAGATGGCCGACCGCGTCGCCGACGCGATCCGCGACGCGCCGCCCGGGACCACGGTCGTCGGCTGCCTCGCCGTCGCCCTGGACGCGGTCGCCGGCACCTTCACCGAAGAACACCGCGAACTCGCCCGGCTGCGGCGCCTGGTGATCGACGCCCACAGCGAACTCCAGGAGCGCGAACTCCTCAAGGCCGCCCGCGTCCGCACCGCCGTCACCCAAGCCCTGCGCGACCGCGGCACCGCCGACGCCACCGCCCGCCTCGCCACCGAAGTAGGCCTCCTCGCCCTCACCGCCTCCTACCTCCACTGGACCGAGGCGACAGACGGCCGCCCCTACCCCGAAATCGCCCACGCGGCCCTGCGCGACCTGCAGGAACGGGCGACGGAACTGGGGGCCGAGCGGGTGGAGCCGGGGGCCGCGGAGCCGCAGCGCTAGTCGCACCGGGCGGCCGTATCCCGGATCGCCCGCGCGGCCCGGCGTGGATCTCAGGCCGTCGCCATCAGGAACGCCTGCGGGCTCGTTTCCTCCAGTCGTGCGTCCGGCTGCCGCACGGTGGTGGAGTGGACGGTGAAGCCGGCCTCCGTGAGCAGCCCGGTCATGGCCTCCGGCCGGCGCCGTTCGAAGTCCAGGGTCACCGGGTGCCCCCAGGGGTTGGTGTGCCTGCGCGCCACGTCCCCCGCCTGGAACGCCAGGAGCAGGTGCCCGCCGGGCCTCAGCACCCTCCTGAACTCCTGGAACAGCGACGGCAGCCGGTCGTCCGGGGTGTGGATGGACGAGTACCAGCACAGCACCCCGTCCAGCGCCCCGTCCGCCACCTCCAGCTCCAGCATCGAGCCCTGGACGAAGCGCAGACCGGGGTTCTCGCGGCGGGCGATCGCCAGCATCGACTCGGACAGGTCGAGGCCGAAGACCGACAGACCCAGTGCCGCCAGCCGGCCGGTCACCCGGCCGGGACCACAGCCGAGGTCCGCCACCTCGGCGCCGGGGCCGACGAGTTCGGCGAACACGTCCAACATGGCCCTCTCCACGGGCCGTTGGGTGAACTCGGAGCGGAAACGGTCCGCGTAGTCGGAGGCGATCGCGTCGTAGAAGGTGCGGGTGGCGGTGATGAAGTCGGCGGTCATGGTCGCGGACCCTAACGGCCGCCACTGACAGACAGCGCGAGCTCGGCCCACACCGTCTTGCCGACGTCCCGCCCGGTGACTCCCCAGGTACGGGCCAGCAGCGACACGAGCACCAGCCCCCGCCCCCCGTCCGCCTCCGGATCCGTCACGAACCGCAGTCCCCGGTCGCCCCTCGCGTCGCTCACCTCGATACGGAGGGTGTCGTCGTCGGCGAGCAGCAGCACCCGCACCTCGAAGTCCCGGCCGGGGACACGACCGTGGGTGACGGCGTTCGCGGCCAGCTCCGCGACCAGGTGCTGGGCCGTGTGGTTCAGGTCGCCGTCATAGGGGTGACCCCAGGTGTCCAGCGCGTTGGCCACGAGACGGCGGGCCAGGCGTGCGCCGCGTGGGGTGGCGCTCAGACGCTGGGTCAGTTCGGCGGTGGGGGTGGAGATTTCGGCGTTCACGTGACAGAGCGTGGTCGGTTCTTCGTACGCTGACCAGGGGCGATCGCGCGACTCACGGTGACCGTACGGGTGTGTCGAGTGAGGCGTACGGGTCGTCGGCCGTGACCACGAGGACGTCGAGGCGGTGGGTGCGTGACGGACGTACAGCAGGAGCGGAGGCCGGAGACTCCGGCGGAGGCCGACGGGACGACGGGGCTGATCACAGCCCTGGGCAAGATGCTGAAGCTGCTGCGCGAGCGGGCCGGGCTCACGCAGAAGGAGTTCGGGGCGACGGTGGGGTACGGCCCTGATGCCATCTCGGCGATGGAGAGGGGGGTGCGGGTCCCGCAGCCGGACATGCTGGTGAAGGCGGACGAGTTGTTGGGGGCCGGGGGGTTGCTGGTCGCGGCGCTCCCTGAGCTGAAGGAGGCGATGAAGAGGGCGCGGACGCGGCATCCCGAGTGGTACAGGGGATATGCGGCGCTGGAGGCGGGGTCCGTTGAGCTGCACTTCTACGCCAACCAAGGCGTGCCTGGCTTGTTGCAGACCGAGGACTATGCGCGGGCCGTGTTCTCCCGCCGACGTCCGCTGCTCGACGAGGAGATGATCGAGAAGCGGGTCGCCGACCGCCTTGCACGACAGCAGGTCTTCGACAAGTGGCCCGCGCCGATGTGCAGTTACGTGCTTGAAGAGGTGGTGCTGGACCGGCCGATCGGAGGCCGTGCGGTGCGGCAGGCGCAGCTCAAGCAGTTGCTGCGTATCGGCGCGTTGCGGAACGTGGAGATCCAGGTGATGCCGACCGGTATCGAGGACCACCCCAACATGGATGGCGGGTTCAACCTGCTGACTCCGCCGAAGCACCCGCAGGTGGGGTACACAGAAGTACAGGGATTTCCCCGGCTGATCACCGACCCCGAAGAGGTCCGGACGATCGCTGACCGCTATGGGATCATGCGGGCGATGGCTCTTCCGCCCGCAGAATCCCGGGCGTTGATCGAGAAGAAGCTGGAGGAGCTGTGAACAGTCAGCAACTCACCTGGTTCAAGTCCAGCTACAGCGGCGGCGAGGGCGGCGAATGCGTCGAAGCCGCCTACACCTGGCGGAAGTCGTCGTACAGCAGCGGCGGGGGCGGCGAGTGCCTCGAAGTCCGCACCCACCCCTCCGCCATCCACATCCGCGACTCCAAGCGCAGAGCTGCCCCCCACCTGACCCTCTCCCTCTCCTCCTGGTCGGCGTTTCTGACGGGGATCGCCTCCTCGTAGGGGGCCACGGCGATGGGGGACGGGGGAGGATCGACGGTTCTGGCCCGGGTCGGCCTGGTCGCGCTCACGGTTGCGCCGCCGGGGGCACTCGCGGCGGTGTATCCGTCCGCCGTTGCGCGGCATCCCGTTCTCGCGGCCTGCGCCCTGGTCGGGTACGAGGTGCTGGTGGTCGTCACCGGGTTCGCGGGCAAGGTCTTCGGGGAGTTGCAGGGCCGCTGGGTGACGCGGGTCGCCGACGCGGTCGACCGCTGGGTGCAACGGCGGACGTCGAGGTTCGAGCAGTCGTACCGGCGTCATGTGCGCAGCACGCACCGCTTCGTGTGTCTCAAGGGGCTGGCCACGCGCGGGGATTACACGCCGGGGCTGGAAGAGGTGTTCGTCGATGTGAGCGTGGCGCCGGGGCCGGTGCACACGGCGGAACGGGAGCCGCTGGCCGGTGCCGTACCGGGGCCGGGGGCGCGGCAGTCGATCGACGCGTTCCTGGGCGGGGAACAGGGTGCGTGCCTGGCGCTGATCGGCGCACCGGGCACGGGAAAGACGACGCTGCTCAAGCACTTGGCGTTACGCCTGGCGGGAGACTCTCGCGGCCGCGTGCCCATACTCCTCTACCTGCGCGACCACGCAGAGGCGATCACGGCTGACCCCTCCCTCACCCTCCCGCAGATCATCACGGCGTCGCTGGGCGGCCTGGAACCACCAGAACCCGAGGGCTGGTTCGAGGAGCAACTGCGGGACGGGCGTTGCCTGGTGCTGCTCGACGGTCTGGACGAGGTGGCACGGGAGGAGGACCGGAGGCATGTCTCCGCGTGGGCGGAGCGACAGGTCGAGCGCTACGAACGCAACGACTTCGTCCTCACCTCCCGCCCCCACGGCTACAGGACCGCCCCGCTCAACCGCGCCCGCGTCCTCCAGGTGCGCCGCTTCACCGGTGAGCAGATCTCCCGTTTCCTGCACGGCTGGTACCGGACGATCGAGCGCCTGAGCACGGGCGTGCACGACGCCGGGGTGGAGACGCGGGCGGCGGCGGAGGCGGAGGACCTGATCCGGCGCCTGCGCGACCGTTCGGTGTTGTACGACCTGGCGGCGAACCCCCTGCTGCTGACGATGATCGCGAACGTGCACCGCTACCGGGGCGCGCTGCCCGGCAGCCGGGCGGAGCTGTACGCGGAGATCTGCCAGGTACTGCTGTGGCGCAGGGCCGAGGCGAAGAACGTGGCGACGGTCGCGGACGAGGTGCCGGGGGCGAAGAAGGAGGTGGTGCTGCGGGAACTGGCGTACACGATGATGGCCGAGGGGCGTCGCGACATCGCCGCCGGGCAGGCCGCCGAGCTGCTGGAACCGGCGCTGGCCAGGGTGGCCGCGACGGCCGGACCGGACGCCTTCCTCGCCTCCGTGGTGACCAGCGGACTCCTGGTGGAGCGCGAACACGGCCTGTACGCCTTCGCCCACCTCACCCTCCAGGAACACCTCGCGGCCCTGCACATCCAGCACCACCGGCTCGTCGACGTGCTCGTCGCCGGGATCGACGCCGACTGGTGGCGGGAGACGACGCTGCTGTACGCGGCCCGTACGGATCCGGCCCCGATCGTGGAGGCGTGCCTGACGGCGGACACCACCCGGACGCTGGCCCTGGCCTTCGACTGCGCGGAACAGGCCACGGAACTGTCCCCGGCCACAGCGGACCGCCTCGACACCCTGCGTCGGCAACTCCTGGACGAGCCACCCGGCTCCCCGCGCCGCCGCCTGATGACCGCGGTCACCGTCGTCCGCCAACTCCGCGACACGGTACGCCTCACCGACGACGCCCGGGTCACGGTCCGGCCGGTCTCGCGGGAGCTGTACGCCCTCTTCTCCGGCAAGCCCGCCGGGGAGAGGCCGACGGACCCCGCCGTGGGCATCACCCGCACCGAGGCGGAGCTACTGGTCGACTGGATCAACGACCTCCTCCCCGAGGGCAGCGCCGTGCGCCTGCCCACCTACGCGGAGGTCACCGACCCAGTCTTCACCCTGACCAGCCGCTCACCCGAACACAGCGTGTGGCACGCTGCCGTGGAGCCGGGGGCCCTGCCGGAGCTGTGGGTTCCGGACGGCCTGCCCCATCCGTGGTCAGGCGGGACGAGCGTTCCCGAGGGACTCGACCTGGTCGCCCTCACAGCGACCCTGGCACACGTCCGTGGCCTGGAAGATGCCGAATTCACCACCCCCGACTACGACCTCGACGCCACCGCCGCCCTGACGCTCGCTCTCGCCCGCAACCTGGACCGTGCCGTCCGCCTCGGCCTGGACCACGTGGACGGTCTGTACGTCGACCTGAGAGATGTCCTCGGTGTCCTCGGCCTGTTCCAGGATGCCGACGTCCGTCTGCACCGTGCCGCCCTGGTCGCCGCTGACAAACTCGCGAGCGGCGCCCAGGACGGATCGGAGGTTCTCCCCGCCGCTCGGGACATCGCCGACGTCGTGGCCGGCGGGCCCACCGACTTTCCCCTTGCGCACGGCATCGCCCTCGAAATCCTCGTGGCCTCCGGCTACGCCCCCGCCCCTCTACCCGAGGTGACCGCTCGCGGCCGGGCCTTCGCCGGCGACCTCGACCGGCTCTACCCCGCTCCTCCCGCCGAGACGGACCTGCTCGAAACAGCCCGCTCCGTCTACCGGCTTCTGTGGTGGCTCACGCTCAGGGAATCGGACCTTTCGGCGCGGGGCAGAAGACGCCCGCGCGTCTTCGTCAGCCGCGTGGCCGACCCGCTGATCGCGCAGACGCGTCAGCTCCTCACGGTCTACGACGACGAGATCACCCCCACGCTCGCAGAGGCCGTCGCACTCGCGCCGACCACGCCCGACAACCGGGTGAAGTACAGGGGCGGCGCGCTGGTGAGTCGGTTGGCGGGACAACTGGAGTCGCTGGCCCGATGCCTGCCCGATCCCGATACCGGAGAAGGCCTCTGGCGCGTCCACCTCTCTCACATGGAAGTCGCCGCGATCACGCTGGCCGCGCTGGCCGACGAAGACGACTTCGACCCCGCCCTGGCCGCCCTCTACCGCCGGGTCGCCGCAGGCCTCCAGATCCTCCGCCACCGCGCCGAAGGCAGGATCACCCCCACCGAGACCCTGATCCTGATCCGCACCTGATCACGCCGCACCTGATCACGCCCCTACGCCTACCCCCTACCCCAGCCCCGCCGCCCGCAGCGCCGCCGTCACCGCCGCCGCCCCCACGACCACCACCACGAACGGCGCCTTCTTCCATGCGAGTACGCCGGCCACCAGCACCCCGGCCGGGCGCGCCCAGCCCGCGAAGCCGCCGTTCTCCGTGAGTGCGCCGGTCGCGAGGAGTGCCGTCAGCAGGACCACCGCCCCCGCCGACGCCAGCTCCTGGACCCGCGCCGGGATCTCCACCCGGCCGTGCAGCGCGGGGCCCACCAGGCGGAAGGCGTACGTGCCGAGGGCGAGGGTCAGGATCATGACCACGGTTGCGTTCATCGTCGTACCACCACCAGGGCGCAGAGGGAGAGCAGGACCGGGACCCCGGCCGGGACGGCGGGGGTCGCCGCGAGGGCGATCGCCGCGCCGAGCAGGGCCGCCCGGCGTACCCCGGGGGCCGCGCGGAGTACCGGCAGGACCAGGGCGACCAGGACCGCCGGGAACGCGGCGTCCAGGCCGTAGCGGGCGGTGTCGCCGAGGGCGCTGCCCGCGAGGGCGCCGGCCGCCACCCCGGTGTTCCAGGCGGCGAACAGGCCGAGCCCCGAGATCCAGAACGCGGCGCGGCGGCGGGCCGGGTCCGGC
The DNA here is from genome assembly GCF_043201555.1 of Streptomyces sp. NPDC048288. Taxonomy (NCBI): domain Bacteria; kingdom Bacillati; phylum Actinomycetota; class Actinomycetes; order Kitasatosporales; family Streptomycetaceae; genus Streptomyces; species Streptomyces sp. NPDC048288. Next base: position 764,419 of record NZ_JBICZD010000003.1, on the reverse strand, counting down.
TGGGCCAGGGCGAAGGCGACCGTCTCGTCGGTGACCAGGTGGGCGCCGAGGAGACGGGTGGCCCGGCCGGGGCCGAGGAGGTCGGCGACGGCGAGGCCGAAGGCCGCCGTGCGGGTGTTGAGGAGGAGGCCGGTGGCGGCCGCCGCCAGCGGTCCGCCGCCGGCGAGCAGGACACCGACCGCGCTGAACTGGGCCGAGCCCGCGTAGACGACGAGGGACATCAGGACCGGGACCCATACGGGCAGGCCGCCGGCCACGCTGACCGCGCCGAAGGAGACGCCGACGATCCCGCCGGCCAGCCAGACGAGGGAGCTGTCCCGGACCAGGGCGGTTCCGGTTCGGTGTAGCGAACGCATGTTCTCTACAATGAACAAGGCGACACTGTTCGTCAAGGTGAACGATCGTACCGATGGAGCGAACGCAATGTCCGAGACCCCACCGCCCCGGCTTCCCCTCGACTGGATCGCCGCGTCCCTCAAGCGGGAGCGGGCCCGGGCCGGGCTCTCGCTGTCCGAGCTGGCCAAGCGGGCCGGTATCGCGAAGTCCACGCTGTCGCAGCTGGAGGCGGGCAGCGGGAACCCGAGCGTGGAGACGCTCTGGTCGCTGGGGGTGGCGCTCGGCGTGCCGTTCAGCGCGCTGGTCGAGCCGCCGGTGTCCGCCGTCCGGGTGATCCGGGCGGGCCAGGGGCCCACGGTCGCGTCGGAGCAGGCGAACTTCGCCGCCACCCTGCTGTCGGCCTGCCCGCCCGGCGCCCGCCGGGACGTCTACCACCTGCGGATGGAGCCGGGCGCGGTACGGGAGTCCGAGCCGCACATTTCGGGGACCGTCGAGCATCTCGTCGTATGCGACGGGCGGGTGAAGGCCGGGCCACGGGGGGAAATCGTCGAATTGAACCCGGGGGATTACCTGACGTATCGCGGAGATCTTCCGCATTCGTACGAGGCGCTGGCGCCGGGCACGTCGTTCGTCCTCGTGATGCAGCACGTCTGAGGGGCCGGGAAAAGGCAGGAGCCCCGTCGCCTTGCGGCGCGGGGCTCCTTGGGTACTGCACTCAGTCTGCGATCAGACTTGGGATGTCCGTGATCAGACGGGGGTGACGTTCTCCGCCTGCGGGCCCTTCGGACCCTGCGTGACGTCGAAGCTCACCTGCTGGTTCTCCTCCAGGGAGCGGAACCCGTTGGCGTTGATCGCGGAGTAGTGGACGAAGACGTCGGGGCCGCCGCCTTCCTGGGCGATGAAACCAAAGCCCTTTTCGGCGTTGAACCACTTCACGGTTCCGGTAGCCATAAGCCCTCCTTGGGCTCAAAAGGGTCGCCCTGCTCCAGAACCTGCAAGTGTGAAAACAAACTAAGTGCCGCACAACTGCATATGTCTGAAAACGACGAGAGCCCACGGTTACATGCTCCGCAGGCTCTGTACTGCAAGGGAAACCAAACTGCAACTTGCGGCGAGCCTAGCATGTGGGCAGCGGAAAGCAACAGAGGCCAAGATCATGTCACCCGGAGGTTTGAATGGCCTCGCAAGTGGGTTGACGCCCGGAGCGGTGGTGATGCCGGGGGCGGGTCCGAGCACGGTACCCCACGGGGTCTAGTCTCGCGATGTGGACAATTCTCGCACCCGGCCGCGCGTCGGCCACATCCAGTTCCTGAACTGCCTGCCCCTGTACTGGGGGCTCGCGAGAACCGGCACCCTCCTCGACTTCGAGCTGACCAAGGACACCCCTGAGAAGCTCAGCGAGCAGCTGGTGCGCGGCGACCTCGACATCGGGCCCATCACCCTCGTCGAGTTCCTGCGCAACGCCGAGGACCTCGTGGCCTTCCCGGACATCGCCGTCGGCTGCGACGGCCCGGTGATGTCGTGCGTGATCGTCTCCCAGGTCCCCCTCGACCAGCTGGACGGCCGCCGGGTCGCCCTCGGCTCCACCTCGCGCACCTCGGTCCGCCTGGCCCAGCTGCTGCTCGCCGACCGCTACGGCGTCCGGCCCGAGTACTACACCTGCCCGCCCGACCTCAGCCTGATGATGCAGGAGGCGGACGCGGCGGTGCTCATCGGCGACGCGGCCCTGCGCGCCAACCTGCTGGACGGCCCGCGCTACGGCCTCCAGGTCCACGACCTCGGCGCGCTGTGGAAGGAGTGGACGGGCCTGCCGTTCGTCTTCGCGGTGTGGGCGGCCCGCAGGGACTACCTGGAGCGCGAGCCGCAGCTCACCCGCGAGGTGCACGGCGCGTTCCTCGACTCCCGCAACCTCTCCCTGGAGGAGGTCGCCAAGGTCGCCGAACAGGCCGCCCGCTGGGAGGCCTTCGACGAGGCGACCCTGGCCCAGTACTTCACCACCCTCGACTTCAGCTTCGGCGCGGCGCAGCTGGCCGCGGTGACCGAGTTCGCCCGCCGGGTGGGCCCGACGACCGGGTTCGCGGCGGACGTGAAGGTCGACCTGCTGACGCCCTGACACCCCTTATGACGCCCTGACACCCCTTATGACTCCCGGACACCCCTTAGGCTGCTGCGTGGACTCAATGGGGGGTGGCCATGGGGGGTGGGCACATGCAGCCGCTCGCGGGTGACGAACCCACGGCCGTCGGGCCGTACCGGCTGCTCGGCCGGCTCGGCTCCGGCGGCATGGGCCGCGTCTACCTGGGCCGGTCGGCCGGCGGCCGGACCGTCGCCGTGAAGATCGTGCACCCGCACTTCGCGCTGGACGAGGAGTTCCGGGCCCGCTTCCGCCGCGAGGTGGCCGCCGCCCGGCGGGTCGGCGGCGCCTGGACGGCCCCCGTCCTGGACGCCGACCCGGACGCGCCCGTGCCGTGGGTCGCCACCGCCTACGCGGCCGGACCCTCGCTGGCCGCGGCGGTCGCCGACGGCGGCCCGCTGCCGGCGCACACCGTACGGGCGCTGGGCGCGGGCCTCGCGGAGGCGCTGGCCGCCGTGCACGAACTGGGCCTGGTGCACCGGGACGTGAAGCCCTCGAACGTCCTCCTCACCCTCGACGGTCCCCTCCTCATCGACTTCGGCATCGCCCGCGCCACGGACGGCACGGCATCGCTGACCTCCTCCGGGGTCTCCATCGGCTCCCCGGGCTACATGTCCCCCGAGCAGATCCTCGGCAAGGGCGCCACCGGCGCCGCCGACGTGTTCTCCCTCGGCGCGGTCCTGGCGTACGCGGCGAACGGCGAACCGCCCTTCCCCGGCGACTCCTCCGCCGCCCTGCTCTACAAGGTCGTCCACGAGGAGCCCGAACTCGGCGCGCTCGGCGGTGAGCTGCGCGCGGTGGCCGAGGCGTGCCTCGCCAAGGAGCCGGGGCACCGGCCGGGCCCGGCGGAGGTGGCCCGGCGGCTGGCTCCGGAAGGGGCCGCGCGGCTGGTGACCGGCGGCTGGCTGCCGGGGGCGCTGGTGGAACGGGTCAGCCGGAGCGCCGTACAGGTGCTGAACCTGGAGACGGCGGAGGTGGCGGTGCCCGCCTCCGGGCCGGTGGAGTTCAGCAGCCCCTCGGTGGGGACGGGCCCCTCGGCGGGGACGGCGACGGTGGTGCCCGAGCCGCGGGACGCGCCGCCCGGCGGGGTCTCGGTGAGCGTCGCCGCGACCTCCGAGCCGGGGGCGGATGGCCGGGGCCGCCGGGTGAGCTGCACGGTCGCGCTCGCGGTCGCCGGGGCGCTGGCCGCGGTGACGGTCGGACTGGGCTTCCTGGTGGGGCCGTGGAGCGGCGACGACCGTGACACCAGCGCGAGTGCCGACAGTTCGGGCGCCAGCGCGTCGGCCAAGGGCGACGGGCGGATCCCGGCCGCCTACCTCGGCACCTGGGAGGGCACGGCCACCGCCCTCTCCGGCAACCTGCCCATCGGCACCTTCCGGATCACCGTCGCCCAGGCCGCCGTGGGCGACGAGCTGGGCCGGCTGCGCCAGACCGACCAGCTCGGCGGCGTCTGCACCGACGTCCTCACCCTGAAGGCGGTCACCTCCACGAAGCTCGTCGCCTCCTCCGCCGGCGTCGAGGGCAACCACGACGGCTGCGACCCCGGCCCCAACACCGTGTACCTGACCCCGAGCCACGGCGACCTGGTCTACACGTCGGACAGCTCGGCCGAGGGCAACCCGGTCGCGGTGATGTCGAAGACGGGCGACTGAGGCACAGGGGCGCGGGCCCGGCGCCCGCTCCCGCCCCCTCGGTCACTACTGTGGCTGCGCCGGACCGTGGCCGCGCCGGACCGTGGCTGCGCCGGCGAACACGCGAAGTGAAGGTGACGGGGGAAGTCCGCGTGAATATGACGGAGGAAGTCCGCCATGGACGCACTGCGGCCTGACGTTCCACGGGACTTGGGGAGCTACCGCACACCGGAACTGCCATTAGTCTCCGTTAGCTGAAGTAACGAACGTGGCCACAGGGGCCGACGGGAGGATGACCGCCATGCGGATGCTGGTCACGGTCGTGCGGGAAGGCGGTGAGCCGCACGACGTTGTGATCGCAACGGACGAGACGGCCACCGCCGGTGATGTCGCCGAGGCACTGGGGGAGGCGCTGCGGCCCTCCGGTCACGACCTGCGGAACGTGGTGCAACTGCCGGGCACCGCACCGGCCCCGATACCCGGCTACGGCGCCGGCCCCGGGGCGGCCTCGCTGTGGGCGGACGGCGTGCCCTGCGATCCGGCGGCACCGGCCGCCACCGTGCTGCGCGACGGCATGCGGGTCTCGGTCGACGACTCGATCGGCCCGCTGCTGCGCAAGGGCGAGCCCGTCGGCCAGTTCGAACTCCGGGTGGCGGGCGGTCCGGCGGCCGGCCGCGTGGTCCGGCTCGGCGTCGGCGCGGCGACCGTGGGTTCGGCGCAGACCTGCACGTTCCCGCTGGCCGACCCCACGCTGGCGCCGCTCGCGCTGCGGGTGACGATCGACCTCCAGGGCACCATCACGCTCACCGCCGAGGGCGGCGCCGAGATCCTCCTCGACGACGAGCCCGTGGACGCGGCCACGGCCACCCCCTGGCCGCCCGGCGCCGTCGTCCGGGCCGGTGACTCGCTGCTCGTCCTGGACCGGGTGGCCGAACCCGACGCGCATCTGTCCCAGATGAGCGAGGGCGGCCTCGCCTACAACCGCCCGCCCCGGCTCTCCCCGCTGCGGCCCCGCCGCCGGCTGGTGGTGCCGGTGCCGCCGGGCAAGGGCGAGAAGGCCAAGTTCCAGTTCCTCATGGCGATCATGCCCATCTTCTTCGGTGTGGGCATGTACTACGTCACCAAGCAGGTCTACATGCTGGCGTTCTGCCTCATGAGCCCGCTGATGATGCTCGGCCAGTGGATCAGCGAGAACCGCGAGGGCAAGAAGAAGGACAAGACCTCGCTCAAGCAGTACAAGAAGGACCTCGCCGAGCACCGGGCCCAACTCGCCGTCCTCGGCAAGGAGGAGCAGCGCGCCCGCCGCGCGGACGCCCCCGACCCCGCCGAGATCCTGCTCTTCGCCACCGGCCCGCGCCGCCGCCTGTGGGAGCGCCGGCTGACCGACCCGGACGCGATGCTGCTGCGCATCGGTGTCGGCGGCCTGGAGTCCGACGTCGAACTCGCCCTGGCCCGCGGCGGGGTGGCGCACGACGACGAGGCCCCGCAGCCCCCCGTGCTGCCGGACGTCCCGGTGACGCTCCCCTTCACCCGGCTCGGCGTCGTCGGCATCGCCGGTGACCGCGCCCGCGCCCTGGCCACCGCCCGCTGGCTCGCCGTCCAGGGAGCCGTCCTGCACAGCCCCCGCGACCTGTCCATGGTGACCCTGGCCGCCACCCAGGCGGCCGGCGCCGAATGGCACTGGGCGCACTGGCTGCCGCACACCGACCCGGAACAGGGCCAGGACTGCGTGGCGCTGACCGGCTTCGACTCCGAGACCATCACCCGCCGGGTCAACGAACTCCTCAACGAGCTGACCCGCCGCAAGGCCGCCCGCGAGCAGCAGAACGCCATGGGCCAGCTCTACCCGGACCCCACCGTCCTGCTGATCCTCGACGGCGCCCGGCTGCTGCGCCGGGTGCCCGGCGTCCCCCAACTCCTCACCGAGGGACCGCAGTACGGCATCATCGCGCTCTGCGTCGACGAGGACGAGCGGCTGCTCCCCGAGGAGTGCAAGGCCGTCGTCGCCTGGTCCCCGGACGCCGCCCACCACGTCCGCGTCCGTGGCTACGGCATGGAGGGCGTCGGCGACATCCTGGCCGACCAGGTCACCTACGAGTGGTGCGAGCTGCTCGCCCGCTCCCTCGCCCCCGTGCGCGACGTCAGCCGCGACGACGCGGGCGCCGCGCTCCCGTCCTCGGCCCGCCTGCTGAACCTGCTGGGCCTGCCCGACCCCACCGGCGCCGACGTGGAGCGCATCTGGCAGGCGGGCGGTGCCACGACCGCCGCCGCCATCGGCGTCGCCGCCGACGGCCCGTTCGTCCTCGACATCCGCCGGGACGGCCCGCACGCCCTGGTGGCCGGTACCACCGGTGCCGGTAAGTCCGAACTCCTCCAGACGATCATCGCGTCGCTGGCGATGGCGAACCGCCCGGACGCCCTCAACTACGTCCTCATCGACTACAAGGGCGGCAGCGCCTTCATGGACTGCGCCCGGCTGCCCCACACCGTCGGCATGGTCAGCGACCTCGACGCCCACCTCACCGAGCGCGCCCTCGCCTCCCTCGCCGCCGAACTGCACCGCCGCGAACGGATCCTGTTCGAGGCCGCCGCCAAGGACATCGAGGACTACAACGACACCCGCAGGCTCCGCCCCGAACTGGAGCCGATGCCCCGACTCGTCCTGGTCATCGACGAGTTCGCGTCCCTGGTCGCCGAACTCCCGGACTTCATCGCGGGGTTGGTCGACATCGCCCGCCGGGGCCGCTCCCTCGGCGTCCACCTGGTCCTGGCCACCCAGCGCCCGGCCGGTGTGGTGAGCGCCGACATCAGGGCCAACACCAACCTGCGGATCGCCCTGCGCGTCACCGACGCCTCCGAGTCCCAGGACGTCATCGACGCCCCCGACTCGGGCGCCATCGCCAAGTCGACCCCCGGCCGGATGTACGTCCGCTCCGGCGCCCAGTCCCTGGTCGGCGTCCAGTCCGCCCGGATCGGTGGCCGCCGCCCGGCCACCGGACAGACCGGCCCCAAGGCGACGCTCACCCCGCTGCCCTGGAACGCCTACAGCCGCCCCCTCCCCCAGCAGGCCCAGGCCGACGACGACGGCACGATGGTCACCGACCTGGCCGTCCTCGTCGACGCCGTCCGCGACGGCGCCGCCCGCATGGGCTTCGGCGAACAGCGCAGCCCCTGGCTGCCGCCGCTGGCCGAACAGGTGACGCTGGCGGAACTGGAGTCCTACGGCAGCGGGGCGAGTGGTGGGAGCGGTGCGACTCGGGCAAGTGGTGCTAGTGGTGCGGGTGGTGCTGCGGCCTGGGCCGACGTGGCGCCCGTCCCGTACGGCCTGATCGACCAGCCGGCGCGGCAGAGCCGTACCCCGCTCGTCCTGGACGTGGTCCACGGCGAGCACACCCTGCTGCTCGGCGGCGCCCGCTCCGGCCGCTCGACGGCCCTGCGCACCCTGGCCGGTTCGCTGGCCCGCGCCACCTCCCCGCACGACGTGCACCTCTACGGCATCGACTGCGGCTCCAACGCCCTGCTCCCGCTGATGCGCCTGCCGCACGTGGGCGCGGTCGTGACCCGCGACGAACCGGACCGCGTACGACGTCTCATCGACCGCCTGCTCGCCGAGATCGCCCGCCGCCAGCGCCTCCTCGCCATGGAGGGCGCCTCCAGCGCGGCCGAGCAGCGGGCCACGGCCGCCCCGGAGGACCGCCTCCCGTGGATGGTGCTCCTGCTGGACAGCTGGGAGGGCTTCGCCTCCACCTTCGAGAGCTACAACTACGGCTCGCTCCTCGAAGCGGTCCAGCGAATGTTCCGTGAAGGTTCCGCGGTCGGTCTGAAGGTGGTCATGACGGCCGACCGCAGCGGCCTCAGCGGCCATGTCTCCTCCGCCTTCGCGGACCGGCTCGTGCTGCGCTTCGCCGACCCCAACGACTACTCCACGGCCGGACTCCAGCCCCGCGAGGTCCCGAAGAACATGCCTCCGGGCCGCGCGCTGCGGATCACCGACACGGGCGTGGAGGAGACCCAGATCGGCCTGCTCGCCGAGGAGCCGGCCGGCCAGGCCCAGGTGCGCGCCCTGCGCGAGATCGCCGAGGAGGCACGGGCCCGGTACGCCCGGATCCCCGTCGGCCGGCGCCCGCTGCGGGTGGACGCGCTGCCCTCCCGTATCACCGCGTCCGAGGCGCTCGCCCTGGACGCCGACTTCACCCCGCCGTCCCGGCTGTGGGCGCTGGTCGGCGTCGGCGGCGACGAACTCCACCCCGTCGGCATCGACCTGGAGGAGAACGGCCCCGGCTTCGTCATCGCGGGCCCGCCCAAGTCCGGCCGCTCCACGGCGCTGCTGGCCGCGACGGAGTCCCTGCTCCGGGCCGGCACCCCGGTGGTCCTGGTCGCCCCGCGCCGCTCCCCGCTGCGCGACCTGGAGGGCCGCGACGGAGTCCTCGGCCTGCTCAACGCCGACCACCGCGAGGACGACCTGACGGAGCTGACGGACAAGGCGCCGAACGGCTCCTACGCCGTAGTCGTCGACGACGCCGAACTCCTCTACGACACCAGCCTCGACGAGGCCCTGGAGTCCGTGGTCCGCAAGGCCTCCGACGGCGGCATCGGCCTCGTCGTGGCCGGTACGACGGACAGCCTCGCCGGCCAGTACCGGGGCTTCGCCGTCGAGACCCGCAAGTCCCGCAACGGCCTGCTGCTCACCCCGCAGAGCCCCTCCGACGGCGAACTCTTCGGCGTCCGCCTCCCCGCCAACAGCGGCGGCGGCACGGCGGGCAGCGGACTGTTCGTCTCCGGCGGTTCGTTCATGCCGGTTCAGGCGGTCCTGAACGGCTGACACCCGGCTGCCCGCTTTCTCCGGGAAGCGGGCAGCCGTCGTAAGTCGCCCGTCATTGCTGCGTGCTGTGTGCCGCGTGCTGCGCTTGTGCGAATTGCCCAAACCTTAGGAATCCTCATACCTGGGGCAGGGTCCGCCCTTCATAGTCTGACCGGATGGATTCGGCAGAGCCTTCCCCCGTACCCCCGGCTGTCCTGGTACTTCCCACCATGGCGGATGTACCCAGGGACGCGCAGGGTGCGCCGCTGCTCGAAGGCACTGTCGACGTGATGCTGCTTCGGGTGGAGGGGGATCCGGGGGAGCCGGGCGGGGGCGGGGAGCGACGCGTTGCGATCGCGTTCTCCACCGTCGTCGGACTGGTCGAGGCGATGGGCGAGGAGCAGCCCTGGGTGGCGATCCCGACCGCGGAACTCGAGACGGCGCTGCGGGGCTCGGGCGCGCAGGCCGTCCTGCTGGACCCCCGGCTGCCCGACGGCGCGGGAGCCCCGGACCGTGACTGACCCGAACTTCTCGGGGATCAACCCGGACAACCTGATGGGGACCATCAACAGCCTGGTGTCGGGCAGCAAGGCCCTGCACCAGGGCAAGGCCGCCTACACCGCCCGGTTCCAGAGATTCGGCCTCGACACCGCCGCCCTGACCGAGATCGACCGGATCGCCGCCTGGGTCGACGGCGAACTGCCCATGCTGCGCCGCCGCCAGGCGCTCGCCGCCGCGATGGAGTTCCACGGCGTGGGCCCCAAGCCCACCATGGTCGAGCTGCGTGAACCGGTGTGGACCGTGCAGCAGGCCCGCGACCAGGGCGCGGACGTCGCCAAGGAGGCGAACGCCCTCGCCGGCATGGACCCCGCCGACGCCGGTCCCGAGTTCCACCGCATCGCCGCGGTACTGGCCCAGCACAAGGGCGACCCGGACTTCGACTCGTCCTTCTACGCGAAGATGGACCCGAACCTGGTCAAGAACCTCCCCATGGCCATCGCGACGGCCGGCGCGCCGACGGCCGAGGAGGACACCAAGGTCTTCGGCGCGGCGTTCACGGCCGCGGTGAACGCGGACCAGCCGGCGCCGGGCTTCGACAAGGTGCTCGACCTCTTCCACGGCGACATCCCCAAGGACGAGCCGGGTGCCGTCTTCAACCGGGCCCTGATGCAGGGGGACGACCCCGATCTCTGGGACACGGCCTGGAAGCATCTGAAGAAGGCCGTCACGGACCTCGGGGACCCCAAAGCAACGTGGACCGTCCACGCGGGTCTCCTCGCGAGCGTCATCGGCTTCCAGTCCCACCTGTCCGAGCAACTCTGGGACGAGGCCGACAAGTTCTCCCAGGAGGCCAAGGCCGCCTACGACAAGCGCGTCAACGCCATGTCCCCCCAGGAACGGGCCCAGTTCCGCAAGGAGACCCGGGCCGCCGCGAAGGCCTCCAAGGCCGCCTCCCGCGAGGCCGAGCAGATTTACGGCAAGTACGGCCTGGGCTCGCTCTCCCGCTTCATGGAGACGACGGTCGGCGACTCGGGCCGCTGGCTCGTCGACAAGGCCCCCTTCGTCCGGGGCTCGGCGAGCGACGCCGGATGGCTCGGCAAGGTCTTCCGGACGGGCGACCGGCTGCCCCTGGTCGGCACCCTGCTGACCATCGGCGGTATCGCCTACGACATCAAGGTGAACCACTCCGACACGGACGTGGCCGTCACGTCGAACGTCGCATCCCTCGGGGTCGGAATGGCCACCACCTACGGCACCGAAGTGCTGATAACTGCCGCGGCGGGCGGCCCGGTGGGTTGGGCCGTGGGAGCAGGCATCTTGGTGGGCGCCGGGCTTGGCTACGGTGCCTATTACCTTCTCAACACCCCTACCGGCAAGAGGGCCATTCATGCCGTAAGCCATGCGGTCAAGGATGTTGGCAGGAGCATAGGTGGTGCCGCCAAAGCGGTCGGCAGTTGGCTGGGGTTCTAACTCAGAGAAACCGGATCTGATGGCTAAGAAGAAGAGGACGAGGCGGTCTGGGAACGACCGGAACCTGCCCCCCAAAGTCGCCGAACAGAAGGCTCGTCTGGACGCGTCACGCAGGAAGATCAACCGTATGCGGCAGCCAGTGCCGAAGCGGCGAGCGATTGTGACACTGTTTGCCTTGTTTATTTTTACTTCCGGCGGTTTCCTCGTATTCCTCCTCCCATCCCATGCGCTCGTCAGCGATCTGCGTTCGAGGGGGGTCGCCACCTGGGCGGAGGTCACGTCCGCACCGCGCGACAAGTTCGGCAGCCCGGGGAACATCAAGCTCCGCTTCGACGTGGGCCAGCGCGAGGTCGACACCACCCTCAGCGACTGGGGCGGCAAACGCCCCGGCGGGCTGACGACGGGAACCACCGTGTCGGTGACCTACGACCCGCACGACCCCACCCGCGTACTGACGACGGCGTGGGTGAAACACCCGCCGGCCATGACACTGCCGATGCTGATCTTCCTGGTCCTGACCCCGTTCTTCCTGGCCGGGGCCATCTTCCTCACCGTCCTGCGGCACAGACTGCTGGCCGCCCGCGAGCACGAGAACGAGCAGGAGAACGAGCAGGAGGGGGAACTCCGGTGACCGACCCCGAGCCCAAGGTTCCCAACCCGAGGAAGGCGGACCTGGTGCGGCTCCGCGGCGACCTCGCCAAGGAGGTCGACACCTTCCGCGACGCGCTCAAGCGTCCGGCCGCGGACATGGGGGGCGACAAGGTGTGGGTCGGCAGGAACGCCCGTGCCTGGCAACAGGAGTTGGACGGCCGAAACCGGCGACTGCGCGACCAGGTGGACAAGTTGCTGCCGGTCATCGACGCGGCCATCAGGAACGAGCCCGACCAGGTCTCCCAGGCCGACGCGCGGACGTACCACCAAGGGGCCTGAACACGCAGCCGGGGCGCCGCCCGAAGACCCGCAGGTCTACGGCCGGCGCCCCGGCGAGCAGCGTCATCCGCGCGGATCGCCCGGAATGAATCCGGAACGAATCCGGAACGAATCAGGTGGCGCGCTCGATGTTGTCCGCGCTCGTGTTGGCCGACTTGCTGGCCTCGTTCAGCGTGTCGACCCACTTCGAGAACGTCGGCTTGACGTCGTGCCAGTCGTGGCGGAAACGGTCGGCCTTCGGGCCCTTCCAGAAGCCCTCGCTGTTGCCCGTCCGCGCGTCCAGGTCCTTGATCAGGGCCTGCAGGTCGTGGGCCTTGTGAGCGAAGAGCTTGGAAAGCTCCCGGAGTTGCTGGAGATCTGCACCGCGATCCATGACAATCCTCCCCGTGGTTAAGCGGCAACCGGACGGTCCGTTTGCAACAGTGGACGCTACCGCACCCTCCGTAGTTCCCGTCCACCGCTGCCGAAGATGGGATCTTCCGGTGAACAAGTCGTGTTCGTCGCGGTCGGGGGGCAGGACCGGACGTAACCGTGCATCGGTATGCTGAGGCGGTCGATACAGCGGGGGAGGCTGCTATGGCAAATCCTGACATTCAGGAACTCAATCAGCGTGCCGGTCAGTTGAGGTCCCTGGCGGACCACGTCGACTCCCTCCTCGCCGCCGCGAAGCAGCACAGCACCACCGGGATGAAGTCCTGGTCCGGCCCCAACGCCGACGACGTGCGCGGCAAGCTGAAGAGCTGGCAGACGACCTGCGGCACAGTGGCCCAGTCCTTGCGGGAAGAGGCCCAGCAGTGCACGAACGACGCCAAGGACCTGCAGAACCCGAAGAAGTGAGCCGGCGCCGACGCCGCTTCGCGAGAGGAATTCACCACCAGTGCCTTCGTACGACAGCTCCCGCGCGCGCTTCCGCCTCGCCGACCGCCATATCGCCGTGTTCGCCCACCTCCTGGACGGTGAGACGCCCCCCGACGAGCTGTGGGAATCGCTGGTCGAGCTCCAGCAGATCGGCTTGGTCGGCGAGGAAGGCGAGCTGGCACCGCTGCTGCGTGACCTGCTCGGCGCGCTGGCCGATCCCATGCTGATGATCCAGGTGGAGGTCACCGGCGAGCACGGTCCGGTCAACCACGGCGTGGTCGTGGGCCAGGAATCGGTGATCGCGCACGACGGGTGGCCGGGCGAGGAGGAGTCCGAGTACGTCTCCATCGAGCCCAACACCTTGGTGTGGGAACTGGCCCGCAAGGTCAATCTGCACCGCGGGGAGAAGCCCGAGGAGGGCGCGCCCGAAGTTCGCATCGCGACGAAACTTGCGGCTCTCGACGCGGCGTTCGTTGCTCTGGAAGAGCCCGGCGCCGACGACGACGCGACTCGCGAACTCGTACGCAAGGCGCTCGTAGAGGCGGACACCGACCTCAAGGACCCGGCCTTGAGTCAGTTCCTGGACCTGGTCGTCTCCCTGAACGCCACATGGCGCGTCACCACCGCGTGGGACGGCCGACACGACGGCCAGACGTCCGCCATGATCCGCGCCCTTGCGGTCTGGGACTGTGGCCCCCTCGGCTACTGGATCCGCGAACAGCCCGAGGAGCCGATCATGCCTGGCGATGTTGGCCCGGACAGCCCCCTCGTCCTGGTGAAGTCCAACTCCGCCGAGGTCTGGGAAAAGATCACAGACCTCCTGCCGGACCGGGAGGAACTGCTGAACGAGGGGGAGTGACCACAGGGGCCCGTGTCGGCGACGAGAGCCGTCACCCCGCACGTCAGCGATGGTTCCGCAGGCAGATTCGTGTTGAGCTGTGACTTCGAGGTCGAGCCCAACAGACTCGTACAGCGTGGGTGTGCGGGAGCATCCGGCCGTTCGGCGCGGGGAGGCTGCCGCAACCGGTATTCGGTATTCCCCTGCGGGGGAGAGAACGGCTCACCCGAAGCACGATGGCGCGAAGGTCACCATGGGGCAGGGGGCGCTGCGTGCGCGGGGTCGGAGAAACCCGCCTGGGAAGGGCTGAGGACGGCGGAGCCCTGTTGCACCTCGATGACCTTCTTCTCGGCCGACAGCGCGACGAGGGAACCTGGCGAGTGGTGCGAGGGAGAGGACGACGTGACCGTTGCGGTGTCCTGGTCGTCCTCATACCGGCTCCCGAGGGCCGGCCCCGTCCCCGGCTGAGCCGGGAGGGCCGCGGCGTCGCGGCCCGGAGTTCCCGAAGTCGGGAACGGGACCGATCTAGAACCAGTTCATCGGGTTCGCCTTGGACTTGGCGATACTCTTCCCCAGGTCGTTGACCTTGTTGCCGACCCACTTCGTCGCCTCGCCCGCGCCCTTCTTGATGTCGTCCCAGTGCTCGACGACCTTGGCCCCGGCGTAGACGACTCCGAAGCCCACGGCGAGGCCGATGGTGACCGGGTTGGGGGCGATCATGGCCGCAGTCATCGAGGCGTTGAAGCCCAATTCCGCGACATCCGCGACGTAGCCGGCGCCATTGCGCTGGAAAGCCTTGACCGGGTTGCCCTGGGCGACGACGTTCGCTGCGCTGAACACCGTCGAGGCGGCGCTTCCGGCGATGCCGGCACCGCGCAGGAAGCCGGCGACTTTGCCCGCTCCGGCCAGACCCTTCCCCAACGACGCCGTTCGGCTGAAACCGAGGCCTCGGGCCCTTGAGTAGATGTTTCCCGACACCTTGAAGAGGCTCGCGTTACCAGCCCGGGAAACAGCCTGTCCCGAGTGGGTCAGCCCACCGTACCGAGCTGCGAGCGAGTCCGAGCCCACGATGAAGTTGATGGCCCTGTTGGCCGAAACCCCCTTCCAGATGGGGGACTTCATGAACTTCAGGCTGCGGATGGCGTCGTAACCCTTGCCGGTCCACTCGGCAACCTTGGCCTTGGTGCCCGGTACCGTCTGAGCCCATTGGCTGAGCTTGCTGGGAAACCAGCTGCCGGGTGCGCCGAGGGAGCGGATCTTCGGCGTGTACTTGATGAGCTTCGTACCCGACCAGCGCAGCAGGCTGTTGTCCGACCCTCGAAGGGTGACTCCGATGCGGGTCTTCCAGGTGCGGAGCATGCCCTCCTTGAACGAGTTGCCGACCAGGACCTTGGTGAGAGCCGCACCCTGAATGGTGACGGTCGCCATGGTTCCGTTGACCGACTTCCAGTCGCCGTACAGGTCGATCACACTCATGATCGTCGCGGCGTGCGGTTTGAGACCCGGAATCTGCTCCAGGGCGTGCGTCTTGATCCGCGAGATCCAGTCGTTCAGTGACTCGTTGGACTTGCGTTTGAAGACGTCGGCGTCCGGATCGTCGCTGGCGGCCACGGAGTTGGCCAGAAGGATCTCGTCGGGGGAGAGTCCTTCGCCCGCATGATCCTTGAGGTACCTGTCGAGGTCCTTGGTACTGAACCCCGCCCAGAGAACTCCGGCTTCGGGATCACCGCTCTCCAGCCGGGCGATCGTCGCACGCTTGCGCAGATCCGGGCCGGCTTCCGTCACCCAACTCCGCAGCGGCTTGAGGGAAGTCACCTTGCTCGACACACCCAGACGTGAGGCTCTGGTGAAGGCCTCGTCGAGCTTGTCCTGGACGCCGCCTCGCCCGTCAAGCAGCTTGGCGAGCTGCTCCAGATCATCCGGATTTACGGTCCTCACGCTCTTGCCCCCTCAAAAGTGCGGACCCTGCATGTACCGCTGCTTCGACAGCCATGGCTGATCTGACTCGACGCAGGAATATCATCCTACGCACGCGCTTTACCCGTCATTGGGGAACGCATGAGCTCAGCTCAGGTGGTCCACAGGACTGTTACTTGTCTCCCACCAGGGCGAAGGCGAATGCCAGCCGTCGGTCGAGCCAGTTCGCCTGAATCTGGACCTGCGCGCTGCCCTCGGAGGTCATGACGACCTTGTCCCCGGCTCGCCACTCCAGCGGCCGTGCCTTGCTGCCCGCCTTGTCGTCCGTACCCGCGAAGAACAGGCCGTCCACCGCCTCGAAGGTGGCCCGGATGGCCACACGCGCCGCCACCTGTCCGGCACTCCCACTCGCCCACTCGTTGCGCCCGACGATTTCCGGCTGACCGGGCTGGTCGATGCGCCAGGTGTGCTTGAACGGGCGCTTGGGCGGTACGCGGCGAAGGGTTCCGATGATCTGCCCCTGTGCGTCACGTACGACGTGATGCCGCTCTCCGTCCACCTCCTGGGGCTCCTCGACGTAGCACAGAAGGCGCCGTGCCTCGGCATCCTCGTAGAGCGTGAGCTCCGGACGCGACGGAAGCCCCTCGACGGACGACGAACCGAGGAACGCGCAGGGAGCGAGAACCGGATTGTCCTTGTTGCCCTTCGGCACGCGCACGGCTGGCTTTCCCCACACCGACCGTGGCCGCTTGGTGGACTTGGGGCGCTCAACGGAGCCGACCACGAACTTGAACACGTTCTCCCAGGAGACAGGCTCGACCGGCCCTTCCTCCGCTGCCTTCGCCTTGTTGTTCCTGCCGAACGCCACTTCCGCCTCCATGGCCACGCTTCGCACCGGACAGCATGACTCTACCCAGGCGAGTTTACGATTCCTTGGGCGTGGGCCGAAGGCTGCCGTCGGTCAACGTCCGGCCCGCAGCAGTCCGTACGAGAACACCAGCCGGCGGTCGAGCCAGGCCGCCCTGACCAGGAACCGGCGATCCGCGTCGGATGTCAGTACCAGCTCACCACGCGCTCTCCACTCCAGCATGCGCGACGTGGCGGCCCGGTCGCCTCCCTCTGCCTCCATGTCCGTCACGGCCTGCACGGCGCCCAGCAGGAGCTTCCCCGCGCCCTTCTGCACCATCTCGGTGACCCCGTTCTTCGCCCACTCCGCGCTGCTCACGATCTCGGGATGACCGGGTTGCTCGATGCGCCACGTTGCCTTGAGGGCGTGTTTGAGCGGCGGAAGGCGGCGGACGGTGCCGACGAGCTGTCCCTGCCCGTCACGGACACGGTAGTGACGTACGCCGTCCGCCTCCTCGGGATCACCGACCGAGCACAAGAGGTTGCGGCCCTCCACGTCCTGGTACAGCCGCAAGTCGTCCGCGGAGCCCTGTGGGGGCAGGAACGCACACGGCGCGTTGACCTTCTGTGCACCTCCACCGTGCGGAACCCGCACGGCTCGGACGCCGAGCACCGGACGCCTCCGCTGGAGAGTGACGGGCCGTTCCTCATCGGTGATGCTGAACTCCCATGCGTCTGCCCAGGGCACGACGGGGATGGGCGGCTCACCGATGTTCCTGCTTCTGTCGAACACAGTCTGTCTCCGCAATCGCCGGGGTGCGGCACTGTTCGTACCACCACGCTGGAAGTCCAACTGCGGTCCATGCGCTGCTATGCGCTCGTCCGCGTCAGCCGTACGACGCCCTCCGCGAGCCCCGACACCTTGAACAGCACGCCCGCGAACTCGACCGTGTCACCGGCCCGGACGTCCTTGTACACGGCTACCGGGATCCCGGCGCAGTTCGCGCCGACCCCGGCGGTGCCGGCCGCGGTGTCGACGTAGGAGACGGTGATCGACAGTCCGGTGGGGAAGGTCTTCACACCGCCGTTGCGGAGCAGGGAGAGGGTGCCTCCGTGGGCCGGAAACCCCTTCGCCGCCGCGGCGAGTACGGACGGGCTGGTGGTGAAGCACAGGCCGTCGTCCGCCGCGCCGCCCTTCGACTTGAGGGACGTGGGGGCCGCGGCCAGGGCGGCCCTGTCCTTCGCGTCCCGTGGTTCGAGGACGACGCGGTAGGAGCAGATCTGGCCGACCGTGTAGGCGTGCCCGGAGACGGTGATCTGCTGTCCGGCCTTGACGGTCTGCTGCTTCTGGCCGTCCGCGTAGCTCGCGCCCTCGCGCAGGGTCGCGGTGCGGGTCGTACCGTCGGCGGTGGCGGAGTCGTACTGGACACCTCCGCCGCCCGGCAGCCGGAACCCGCCGCCGCGCAGCACGTGCAGGCCGTCGGCCGAGGCCTTGCCCACGCACACAGGGCCCTTGTCCTTCGCCGCTGCCTGGGTGGTCGCGGGCGCGGCGGTCGTCGGGCCGTCACTGCCGTCACCGCCGTCACCGCCGGTTCCGTCGGACGACGATCCGCAGCCGGACAGGGCCAGGGCCAGCAGGGCGGCCGTGACCGTGCCCGCGGTGCCGTACGTACGCGACTTACTGGCCGGCCTGAGCACCGGTCGCCTCCTTGTTGCCTTCGGTCACGCGCTCCAGCGTGATGTGGGTGCGGTACTCGACCTCCGTGACGCGCCAGGCGTCGCCGGTGATCTCCACGGGGTCGCCGGGGGTCAGGTCGTCGTACTCGGCGAGGGGGCTGCCTTCGCGGCCGATCCGGATCCGGCCGTGTACCGACGGTTCGCCGAAGACGGCCGCCACGACCTGGTGGGCACGGCCGTCGTACCGGACGTCGTACGGGATGTGGTGGCGCAGCACCCAGCGGCCGTCGTCGGTCTCGAAGGGGTATTTCACGTGCGGGCGCTGGGACACGTCACTCACCTGTGGGATCCGCGGGGGAAGCGGGGGAAGCGGGGGAACCGGTCGGGCATCAGGGCGCATCGAAGGCCTCGGCTCCCCCGAAGTACTTGTCGAACTGATCCTGCGACACCGTGATCGGCGGATAGCCGGACACGCCCCACGGATTGCCGAGGACGACCTTGCCGTCGGCGGTGAAGCCGCGCACGTAGTAGGCGTGGTCGGTGCAGTAGGTGTTGCCCCACTCCTTGGGGTGGTCCTTGTCCAGGTTCTCGTCGTCGGGAGTGGAGACGGTGACGACCTTGCCGGAGTCGAAGGCCTTCTTCAGGTCCGCCAGGTTGTTGTCGGAGTGCTTGCCGATGCCCAGGAAGCCACCGGTGGTGAGGTCGTCGCCTTCCTTGCCCGTCAGATACGGCGCGGACTTCTTGGGGTCGTCGCCCTCGATACCGCCGTAGCCGCGCTTGTCGTCGCCGTCGTCCGAGTAGACCATCGCGAAGGCCTTCTCGTAGTACGCCGGCCAGGACTCGCCGTTGCCGTACGTGGTGATGGGGGAGCCGTTGCTGTCGGTCGGCAGGTCGGCGGTCATGGTGACCCACTGGTAGGCGCCGTTCTTGTCCCAGACGCGGACGCTGACCGTGCCGTTGGGGTTCTGCTTGATGCCGTCCTCGATGAACTTGGGGTCCTTCTGGGCCAGTCCGGCGAGCGAGGCGACGTACCAGCAGTCGCCGAACTGGCGCTGGTTGACGTCGTCCGCGGAGACGCCGTCGACGATCAGCGGGTCGGAGGGCGTCTCCCAGTGGATGCCGCTGTTGGTCTGGCCGTTCTGGCTGTTCCCGCCGTTCTGCCAGGCGGCGGTGTTGGTGACGTCCGGCTGCATGCCGGGGAACGCCGTCTGGAACTTGCCGAAGTTCTCCGGGCCGATCTTGGACAGCATCTTGCCGAGGGTGTCGCGGCGTTTGTCCTCCGGCATACCGTTCTCGTCGAACGGGTTCCAGAACGAGTCATCGGTGTTGCCGAGCAACTGGCTGTAGAAGGCGAGGTCCTTGGGGGAGGCCTTCGAGACGAGGGCGTCGGTCTCGGCGGCCGTCAGCCCGTCGAGTTCACCGGAGACCTTCTCCAGGTCGTCCCGGTTCCCGTCGGTCCCGAAGTCCTTGCCCTGCAGCTCCTGCAGATGACGCAACGCGTCGTCGATCTTCTTCGCGTCGGGCGGGTTCTCGTCGAGGAAGAGGTCGCTGTCGTTGACGGGGTACCCCCGCGCGGCCAGCTCCTGCACTCCCTCGATCTGCTTGATACGACGCTTCATCGACGCCTGCATGTCGCCGAGTTCGGCGCCGAGGGACCCGGGCAGCCGGCGGCGCCCGCCGAGGACGGCCGGCATCGGGATCACGTCCCCGACGAGATCCTGCAGGTCGGGATCGCGGGACGCGTTCTGCCCGGGCGGCAGGTTCTGCTGGGCGCTGGTCAGGACGGAGGCGAGCTGGGTGTGCAGCCGCCCGGACTGCCCGGCGAGCGTGTCCAGGTCATTGGCGAGGCCGGTCAGCTTGCCGGCGTCGAACCCTCTGAACGCCATCAGTTGCCGCCGCCCGTCCCGGTCTTCGCCCCGTCCTTCCCCTTCGCCTTGGCCTGCCGGTCCAGCTCGTCGGCCTGCGCGTCCCAGCGCGTGGCATCGGCAAGCAGCGCACTGGCCATGCCGTTCAGGCTGCCCTGCCGCTTCCGCAGAGTCGCCGTGCACTCGTCGGCGAACGGCCCCTCCCAGATCGCGTTCGCGTCGTCGCCGGTACGGAAGGCGGCGGCCCGCGGACTCGCCTTCTTCACGGCATCATCGAGATACGGCCCCAGCCGCCGCGCTATCCCCCGAGCCTCCCGCGCACACCCACGCAACGCCTCGGCCCGCTTCTTCAGTTCTACGGCGTCGCCGCCGTCCGTGGCCGCCATACGCGGTCCCTCCCCCGTTGACAACTGCTGCGTCGCGAGTCGCGCACGATACGACGCCGGTGGTGAAGCATACGAGGGGCGCGCCGGCCTCGCGATTACCGACGGGAATCTCCTTGACCGTCACACGGTCGTCACTTCGGGCGAGTCACTTGACGGAAGCCGTATTGATCGCGCCGAATGGGAATGCAGTTGGTGTCGTTGCCCGACCGCGCCGACTGGCAGAGGGTGGCGCTGGTCAGGTTCGCCTTCTTCGAGACGAGTTGCCAGACCCAGTGGTAGTAGACGGTGTTTGTCCGCAAGGTGCCGAACGCCAGGTCGACGCCCTGGGTTTTGTCATCACCGGAGAGCATCTGGTTCTTGGTCAGGTAATTTGTCCCGAAATCGAGTACGTCCCCTGGTCCCGGCGAGCTTGCCCGATCCTATGTCGGCAGCACGGCTAGGGTAATTGATCCCCATGTTCAAGGGGAGTGTTTGGGTGCTGAGGTCGCTCGACTCCATCTGCTCCCGCAGGAGCAGAGCCAGTGCCATCAGGTCATCCGGTGGACTGCCGGTGCCGTTCGCCAACTTCACCACGGTCCGGGCATCGAGTATCTGCACCCGGTAGTTGTGCGTGCCACGCACGTGCAGTACCGGCGAGAGCGCCTCTGATGTGCTGGCAGAGGTCGTGCCGTGACCGCTCCCTCCGGTCAGCACACCAATGCCGCCTGCGGTCGCGATCGCTGCGCCACCGACTATTCCGCAGATCGCCCTGCGTCGCTTACGCCGACGGCTTGCGCGCTCCCTGATGGCTGCCCAGTCGATAGGTGGTGAAGTCCCACTCACGGACTCGGTGTGTGGCACATCGTCCGGCACGTAGATTCTTCCCCCGGGGGTTCAGCTGTGGTTGTGCGGAGCACTTGGGCGCTCAAGACCACAGGTGATGCAAACAAAAGAGGCGACTTTCGGCAGCTACGGCCGTACCACGCGTTTCACGGTCAGCCCATACGCCCGGCAAGGAACCGTCGCTCGCTGTCGGCCTCGGCCTGAGTGACTTCCTTCGGATGCGAGGCGCGCTGACTCGCCACATCCGCGAGGAATTCATGTGCCTGCTTGGACAGATCGGCATTGGCTCCGTGCAGATCGCTGCCCCAGTTCCGGGCGTTGGGACCGACCCAGACGTTGCCCTTGCCGCCGGCCATCTGCGTGTCGGGGTTCTTGAGTGCGTCGGCCACCGTCGCGATGTCCTTGGACACTGCTTGGTAGAGGGTGTCCAACTCCTGCCAGATGGGGCTCGGTACCTTGTCGGTCATGGCGCTCCAGCGGGGTGAAGGTGTGTTCAGGGCGTTGAGTCGGAGCTGAGGAAGCTCGGGATGGGGCTGGGCGATGCGGATGACGAGGTGTACTCGTCACGCTTCGACCCGCCGTAAGCGTGGAAGATGTCGTCCTTGGCCTCGCCGACGTTTGTGCATTTTCCCCGGACGTCAAGTCGGGCAAGCGCGGCGCTGTCCCCGGTGCGATCGAGCAGGCGCAACTGAACCTCGATGCCGTTCTTCGTGGCGGACTGAATCTTGTCGCCGGAGGGCTTGAGGTTCCAGTCGGCAGCGCTCAAGCGGTTCTTCATGATGGCCATGAACTGCTCATCGGTCTGATTTTTTGTTTTCCTTGCGAAAGGTTCTTCGACAACGTACATGACTGAATCTTTTGTTTTTGGATCCGCACAGTTGGTGAAGCCGCCCGTTCCGGATGTCAGGAGAACGTCGTTGGCTAGGGCATAGTGCAGCTTCCAGAACGTTTCTCCGACCGGCTGTCGTGATTTGTCGGCCGCCTTCTTGCCGTCAGTCACGTTCGTCCCTCCGTCACCGCAACCTGTGGCGAACACGGCAAGGACCAGTACAGCTGCAGCTGCTATGGGAAGACTGCGGCGATTCATTCTCATTAATTCACTCCTTCATTTCCATTGTCTCGCCCGTGATCCAGATCCAGGAAATGGTCCCTAGAGGCCTGGGCGAGGTCCTGGTCCTTGAGCCACTCGTTATATGCCTGAAGCTGTTTCGGGGACGCACCCTCCACGATCTCGCCCGCGTGGAACCCGTCCGTCCTCAGGAAGGGCTTACCGTCACAGTAGGCGTCGGCATATTTTTGCGGGTTTCCGACGGTGTTGTTTTCCTGGAAGGTCAGGCGGGCCGCTTTCTGCCACTCCCCTCGCCAAGTCACTGTGGAGGGCGGTTCCGGATCCTGCCCTTGGTCCACCAAGTTGAGGTCTTGAGTGACGAGGCCTATCACGTCGTTGATGGCGGCCTTGGACACCGACGCGGCGGCACCGCCGGGATCGAATGCCACTTCCACGCCTGTGTTCAGTGCCGTCGTCAACTGGCCGGTGAGTGTGGAGTTCCACTCGGCGGCGTCGTCCGCGTTCTTCTGCTTCACCTCGTTGTAGACCGACATCATCTCCGAGCTGAAGATCCCATCGATCATTCCGCTGGCGTGCAGTACTTCGGGATTTTTGGGGTAGGCAAGAGCGAGGTCGTCGGACTTCTGCTTGCTGAAGGCCATCAGTTCGGCGGCGGCCTTCGGGTTGTGCATCGCCTCGTTGATGAACGACCTCATCGCGTCGTCGTCCACGAACACATGGCCTGCACCAGGATCGGCCGGAGCCGGGTCCGTCAGGATCGACTGGACGTCGTCCCAGCGGGTCATGATGATCTGACCGAAGGCGGCCTGGATCTCCGGGTGGGTGCTTTCGTCGGGGTGCTTGCCGTAATACGTGACCAACTTCTCGGTGTTCTCTGCAGCCATGTCCTGATCGGCGCCGAAGTCGCCCAGCGTTCCTGCCTTGATGACCTCGGCGAAGGCCTTGGCCTGATAGTCCGGCATGCCGCCGTGGTGGTCGGAGTCGTCCTTCATCCAACCGGGGATGACGTCCATGTTGTCGTGCAGGAACTTGGTGGACGCCGCGGGGTCGTTGCCCATGGCCTCCCAGACCTTCTCGCCGTACATGTAGTTGCCGGGTGCCAGGCACTGTTTGCCGAGGTTCGCTACGACGTCCGTCGGGAAGTCGGCGTAGGCGAGCAGGCCGGACAGGTGCTGGAGGTCCTCGTTGCCGTTCTCGTCCTTGAACGTCGTCCCGTTGCGCATGGCGGTGGCGACCGTCGTCGCCAGGATGCGTGTACCGGCTTCGGGGTTGTCCGGGTTGAACATCATCGGACCGTCCTGCAGCCGGTAGAGCGCCGTCTCGCCCAGCTCGTCCATGGCGGCCTTGCAGTAGTCCGGGTCCGTCTGGTTGGCCTCGAGCTTCTTCATGTAGTCGGCGAGGCTCATGTCCCCGTCCTTGTAGGCCTTCGCGTCCTTCTTGGCGGCCTTCTGGGCTTCGGACTGCGTCTTGAACGTGCCGATGTCCCCCGCGCCGGAGGAAACCATGCCGCTTCCGAGACCGATCTCCTTGTTCCGCTTCTCCTCGTCCATGGCCAGGCTCTGTCGACGCCGGAGCATGGGGAGTTGATCCTGTGCCCAGCTGAGATGCCTGGTGATCTTCGTCAGGCGGGAGGTGTCCATCTGTAGCCGACGCGCGTGACTCATCCAGCTGTTGACCCGCGTGGGCGCGGCTGCGGCCCCGTCACCGGAATTGGTGCCGATCTCCTTGATCAGATCACCGAGCCGGTCCGGGTTGATACCGCGGAAGTCTCCTCCGCCGTCGTCCGGGCGCATGTGCTTCCCCCAGGTGAGCACTTCAGGTAAGTGAAGTTGTCGAGTGGCGTCGCGTGACGGCAGCCGCGTGCGACGCCAAGCTTACGGACGCTGTCTGTCGTGTACATGGTTTCGCTGGTGTCAGCGGTTCACGGACTGGATCTCTTGTACGGCGATCTGCTGGTCCTTGCCGAAGGCGCCGTCGGGGAAGCGGCCGTCGGCGCCGCCGGTGCCGGTCCAGGTGATTTCCCAGGTGATGGTGGCCCGGAGCTTGAAGGTGCCATTGCCCGAGGAGCGGAGGTACTTGAGGCCGCACGGCGGAATCTCGTCGGACTTGCCCTGGGCGTAGGGCTCGCCGATGGAATGGTCGGCGTTGATGACGCACTCGCCGGAGGCGGGGAAGGTCTCGGCGTCCGTCGTGCCGGGTTCGAGCTTGAGGGAGAGGGGCTTCGCGGTGGTCGTGGACCGGAGGTTGAAGCCGGGGACGTTGATGGCCGCCGTGGCCTGGACCTCGTTGAACACGGCCTTGTCGAGCCAGGCCCATGTCGGCAGGTTCACTTTGGTGACGGTCTCGGGTGCGAGGCTCACCTTGGTGTCGGGCAGCTGCATGTGCTGGTAGGCGAGGGCGGCGAGGATCTTCGGGTTGATGGCCTCTTCGTACCGGGCCGGCGGGGTCTCGCCGTTGTCGACCCAGAAGGGGAGGTCGTTGCAGGAGCTCCGCTTGAGTACGTCGGGTTCGTCGGGATTCTCGACGGCGGCCCAGAACATCCCCTCGCCGTCCTTCTCGACGTTGTAGTCCTTGTAACCAGGGGTGTCGGTCCAGCCGTACTCGTCCTCGTAGTGGCGCTGCATCTCACCTATCGCGGCGCCCGCGGTGCCGCCCATTCCGGGCGTGTTCTTGGCGCTCTCGATCTGCTCGGACATCTTCTTCTTGAAGTCCTTGGCACCGAGGTAGGGGGCGTACCAACAGGGCGGCGGGGTCCAGTTGACATCGGAGGACGTGACGTTGCCGGTGCTGCCGTCCTTGGTTACGGAGCCGGAGTACTGGATCTTGGCGGAGGCGTAGATGCCGGTGTCGTCGGGGCCGCCCTCCTCGACCGTGCCGGCGCCGTGGTTGTTGCTCGACGGTTCTGCCGAGTAGGCGGGTTCCGTGAGAGCGGTGACGCCGAAGACCAGCGTCAGGGCAGTTATGCCGACGCCGAGTGCCGAACGCCGTGACCTGTTCATCGGCACTTCGCCGCCTTCGCCTCGACGAACACCTTGGAGGCCTGCCACAGGCCGTCGCTGGTGGGGAGCTTGACCATGATGATTTTGAAGTAGTCGTAGTCCGCGATACTGGGCTCGCTCTTCAGGATCTTCCCGGTCTTGACCACTTTGCCGTAGAACTTGCTGCTGTCCACGCAGAAGTCGACCTCCACCGAGTTGCCGTTGGACGCGGAGCGGGTGGTGGCCTGGTAGTGACGTCGGGTGCCAGTGGCGGTCCAGCCGCCGTCGACCCTGTCGTTGATCTGCGTCTGCGCGTAGCTCAGACCGTCGCCGGTGGAATAGGCCGCTACGGCCGCGACCTTCGACGTGCGCTTGTCGACGCCGTGGTAGATGGCACGGACGTAGTTCGCCGCGTCCGCCATCGCGGCGGCTTCGTTCGTGTCCTTCGGCTTGTCCCAGTCGAAGACCAGGTTCATGTCCTTGGGCAGCGACACGTCCACGCCGTCCGGCTTGTCCTCTGCCGGCGCTCCCGAAGCTGATGCCGAAGCCGTCGGTGTCTTCGTTCCCTGGTCGGCGCCGGCGATCTTGTCCTTGTCGCTGGCCTTGTCGTCGCCGCTTCCGCAGGCGGTCAACAGCAGTGCTGCCGTTGCCGCCAGCGCGGCAGCGGCGGGCAAAGTACGGCGCTTCACAGTGAACTCCCCGTGAGAAAAAAGACCATTCAAGAGAGCCGACGGTATCGGGGAGGTTCTCGGTTTCGCCAGAGCGAACTTCGCTGCCAATGGTGATAATTCTGGGCGCATAGGGTGCTTGGAGTCGTGACCTGTGTCCTGATCGTGCCTGAACGGGCGGCGGCCACAGATCTGTGGTCGCGCTGCCGCTCGGTCACTGCAAGGCACGAGTTCCGCTTCGCTATCGCGGCGCCTTGCATGGCGGCCAGCGGTCACCTCACCCTCCGCACCCGCCTTGCAGACGCGCCCTGCAGCTGGTCACAGAGCGAACTGGGCCTATGGATACCGAGCTCTGGCGTGCGATCGGTGCAAGGGAGACAGCTGCGCCCCGGGCCCGGCCCGGGTCCTCGAACCCGCGTTGGACCATTTGGCTTCAGACCTGGCTTCGCATGTCCGGGCCATGGCTGCTGAGCGTGTCGGCAAGTTCGCCCACTCGGATGCACGCGCCGTCGCCGCCTTGACGGCGTCCCCTGTCGAGGACCCCAGCCCCGCCGGCCGGAAGAAGGCTGGCGGGTCCATCTACGCACGGACCGCCCCATCGGCACCTCGATAGCGGGGACACGAACGGGCGCTCAGCTCGGGAGTCTGGACGGCAGGTCGCACTTCGCGTCCTTGTGGGTCCTCTCGGTGAAGGGGGTCGCCGGGACCACGGTGGAATCTGCAGTGCAGCACCGGCCGCATCACCGACATGGTCAAGGGCGTCCTCGCCTTCCACCTGACCATGTCCCTCCGAAGTAGGAAGGGCCTCAGCGGCACTTCGCGGCCTTTGCCTCGACGTACACCTTGGACGCCTGCCACAGGCCGTCGTTCGTGGGGAGCTTGACCATGATGATTTTGAAGTAGTCGAAGTCCTTGATGCTGGGATCGGTTTTGAGGACCTTCCCGCTCTTGGTCTCCTTGCCGTAGAACTTGCTCGAGTCCGAGCAGAATGCCACCTCCACCGACTGGCCGTTCGTGGTGGACCGTGTGGTGGCGTCGTAGTGGCGCCGGGTGCCGATGACCGTCCAGCCGCCTTCGACATAGGCGTTGATCTGTGCATCCGCGTACTTCAGTCCACCGTCGGTGGCATATGCGGCGACGGCTGCGTCCTTGGTCGTGCGCTTGTCGACGCCTCGGTAGATGGCGCGGAGGAAGTTCGCGGCATCATCCATTGCCGCAGCCCCGTTCTTGTCTTTCGGCTTGGCCCAGTCGAAGACCAGGTTCACGTCCTTGGGCAGGGACACGTCCACGCCGTCCGGCTTGTCCTGTACTGGTGTTTCCGCAGCTGATGCCGAAGACGTCGGCTTCTTTGTTCCCTGGTCGGCGCCGGCGGTCTTGTCGTTGTCGCCGGCTTTGTCGTCGCTGCTTCCGCAGGCGGTCAGCAGTAGTGCTGTCGTTGCAGCCAGCGCGGCAGCGGCGGGCAATGTACGGCGCTTCACAGTGAACTCCCCGTGAGAAGATGGACCGTTCAAGAGAGTCGCCCTATCCCCGTACACACGAGGCGTCGGCCCTCTTCCAGTGCTGCTGTGTCACTTGCCAGTCGCCGCGCGAGTCCTTGGCGGCCTGGAGCGTGTAGAGGATGAAGTCGTTGTCGCTCGGCTTGGTGTGCAGGACCTTGCCCGTCTTGATTTCCTTGCCGTATGCCTTGCCCTGGTCCTCGCAGTAGCGGGCCGCCGCCGTCTTGCCGTTCGTAACGTCGGTGACCTTGAAGTCGTAGTACAGGTAATCGCCCGTGAGCGTGAGGCCGTCCTTCTTGAGCGTCGCAACCCGCTGGGACCAGTAGGTCAGTGCCTGCCCGGCGAAGTATCGGTCCAGGTTGGCCGTGCGGCCGTTGTCGCTGGTGAAGGCCTCGATGTTGGCCTGGGTCGAGTACGCCACATCTCGCAGAATCGCGTCCCTGGTGGCGTTCCCCGTCGATTGCCTGTCGACGGTCACGGTGATGTCCGACGGGAAGTCGAAGTTCGGCGCGGTATGCACAGGTGAGGCGGACGCCGATGGAGGTTTGGAGTTTCCTTCGGAGCTGTCGTCTCCGCCTGCGCACGCCGTAAGCAGCAGTGCTGCGGTCGTGGCCAGCGCGGATGCGACAGGCACGGTGCGGCGCTTCACCGCGGCCGTTGCGTTCATCCCTGCACGCACGAGGCGTCCGCCTTCTTCCAGTGCTGCTGTGTCACTTGCCAGTCGCCGCGCGAGTCCTTCGTGGCTTGAAGCGTGATGAGGATGAAGTCGTTGTCGCTCGGCTTGGTGTGCAGGACCTTGCCCGTCTTGACTTCCTTGCCGTACGCCGTGCTCTGGTCCTCGCAGTAGCGGGCCGCCGCCGTCCCTGGCTTCTCCACGTCTTCCACCGCGAAGTCGAAGAAGCGGTAGTGGCCGGTGACGGTGAGGCCGTCCTTCCGGACCGTCGCGACTCGCTGAGTCCAGTAGGTGAGAGCGGATGCGGCGAAGTAGCGGTTCATGTTGGCCGTGTGACCGTCACCCTTGGCAAAGGCCTCCAGCCGGGCCTGAGCCGAATACGCCACGTCCCGCAGGATCGCGTCCTTCGTGGCGTTTCCGATGGACCGCCGCTCCACGGTCGTGTCGATGTCCGACGGAAACGCGAAGGTCGGTGTGTTCTTGTCGGCCGAGGCGGAGGACAAGGGCGAGGCGGAGGACGAGGAAGAACCCGAGCCGGCCGCGGCGTCCCCCGCGATCTTGATACCGCCCCTGGAGTCGTCGCCCGCGCCTCCGCACGCCGTGATCAGCAAAGCCGCGGTTGCGGCGAGCGCGGCGGCAACGGGCAAAGTGCGGCGCTTCACTGTTGGCTCCCCCGAGAGAATGAAGTTCATCAAGGGTGCAGAGGCTATCGGCGGGGTTCACGGTTTCGCCAGCGCGAACATGTAAGGTATGCGGGGAAACCCGGCCCAGGGTGTGTCAACCACCTTCCTGTGTATCCGGATTGTGTCCTGGCGGGTCGAGGATGCCGTGAAGCACGTCAGCTCGCTTGTGGAGAACGGCTTCACGAACCGGAAAGCCTTGGGGGCGTGCGGCGCTCCGGACAATTCGTCGACCGCGCGGTGGTGTTGCCGGCAGCGGTATGGCCAGGGAACGGGCAACGTCGTCCACCGATCGGCACGGCTGCAGTTCGGGTGGTAGTCGGCGCCGGATACGGGCCGTGCGGGCGTTTGCGGATGCGCCGACTGGGGCCCGGCATTCCTCATGTGAAGGCGTCTTCACGTACTTCACGGAGTCGCATCGGCCCCCGGAGGGGCTTGGTCCCGCGTCTGTCACTCATGGGATCATCCCTTGGTACGCCGACCATCTACCTCTGAGGACAAGCACTCATGCTGACCACGCGACGGAGGACGGCTGTGGCCGGCCTTCTTGCCGCTCTCGCCGTCTCGGTGACCGGTTGCAGCAGCGACTCCGGCAACAGCTCGGCGAACGACAAGATCAAGGGGGCGGACAGCAGCGAGTCGGCTTCCGCGTCCCCCGCTGCTTCCGCGTCGGCCGACAAGAACGCGCCGAGCTTCGACTTCCCGTCGGACATCACCGTGGCGGTGTACCGGGAGTCGGTAGGGGACAGCACCAAGGACGCGATTCTGCGGGATGTGGCGTACGCGGCCCAGGCCCGCATCGAGGCCTTCGGCAAGGGGAATGGGCAGACCGCCAACCTGAACCGTTACTTCGCCGCCAATGCCCGCATCTTTTGGGTGAACCGGGTCTCCGAGTTCAACAAGAAGGAAGGGCTCACGCTGACCGGCCACTACCGGTACTACGGCTTCAAGGTCACCGACGTCGCGAACGGCAAGTCGGCGGCGGCCAGCTACTGCGAGGACCAGAGCAAGGCCTACGACAAGGTGATCAAGACCGGCAAGGTGCAGCGCACGCAGGCGAGCGACAAGAGCTTCGTCCTGTACACGGTCCAGGCCCAGCGGGACTCTGCCGGTGACTGGCAGGTGACGCAGCAGAGTTGGAAGAAGGGGGATGCGGAGTGCGTGCAGGGCCAGTGATGAACGTGGTTCGTCCAGGCGTCCGAACGGCAGCTGCCATCGGTCTGGTGCTGGCGCTGGGGGCGAGTTTCCCGGCCCATGCGGATGACAGCTCAGGAGGTGGCACCGACACGACCGGAACCGGTCCGACGGGCCAGCCTGACTCCGACTCCAGTGCGAGTTCCGGCAAAGGCGTCATCGGCGCCCACATCCAGGTCCGTCAGAGCAAGACCGGCAGCTCCTCCAGCTCCACCTCCAAAGCCACGTCCTCGAACGCGAACTGGAAGCCCCCGGTCTGCTGGTACGAGCCGATGTACACGCCTGAGGAGTACGAGGAGTTCATCAAGTCCGCGTACAAGGGCGCGCAGGAGCCGGCGGCGAGCTATGCGAAGAAGCGGGAGGAAGAGGACTACCACAAGGGCGACAAGGGCCTGTGGTGGCAGGTGCAGTTCCGTGACGACGCTTACAACGAGGCCTGCCCCGTCACCCCCGACAACTGGGAGATCTGGGTCCCGCAGGCTCAGCCGAAGCAGGACCCGCACCAGCTCACCCCGCAGACGCTCTCCGAACTCGCCTACAACTCCACCAAGTTGCCCACACCGCCGGTGGAGCTGAGCCCCAAGGGTGACCGGCTCGTCGTGAACCTCGGTACGAGGGTCAAGCTCGACGGCGACTTCGACCGCGTCTGGACGACCGCGAGCATCGACTACAAGGGCGTCCAGATGGCCGCGACCACCGTCGCGACCCCCGTGGCTCTGCGGATCGACGCGGGAACGGCGGACGCGGACCCGCAGACCTGCACGTACGACCTGGTCAAGGGCGACAAGGGGTACACGGTCGACAGCAAGGACGCGGGCTGCAACGTGACGTACCTGAGGTCGTCGGGGAGCGGCACCTATCCCTTCAAGGCCGCCATCACCTGGAAGGTGACCTGGACGGACTCCGCCGACCCCGACGGACCGGCACAACAGCCGGGCCTGCCGGACGGGTTGTCCACGTTCGAGCAGAATGTGACGGTCCATGAGATCCAGTCGGTGAATCGGTAGCAGTCGCGAGCGAGCGGGCGGGCGGGAGTCGCCGGAAGCGGTCGGCGGCCCGTCCTGTCGTGGCATGTGTCGGTCACATCGATGTGAGTGATTCGTGCAGGCCTCACGGGCGGTCGGTGAGGGGAGGGGGCGGGGGTGGGGTGTGACGTGGGTGTTCTGGATTCGCCCGCGCACAGTCCAGACCTCGCCGATGTCCCCCTATTCCCAACCGGCCCATACCGCCCCGCCGTTGCAGATCGCAACGACGATTTCGGTGAGGTCAAGGTGTTCGGGCGCGCCTTGAGGGGCTTATGGGTGACTGATACGGTGCGATCGCTTGACACTCGCCCTGCGGCACAGTAATCGGCCGAGTCGGGGTGGTTCGTGTGGAGTGTCCGCTTTCACGGTGCTGAGGGCGTTGACGGTGTTTCAGGGTTCTTGACAGACGAAGTCTGGTTGTAACGGGGAGCGGTTGCGTGAAGATCCAAGAGCGTACGGGGGCGGGCGCCGGTCGTTCCGCCGGTCCGGCTCAGCCTTCGGTCGGTGACCGGCTTCCCACCGCCCCCCGGGAGCGCAAGCCCGCGCTGGCCGCGCTGGCCGTGCTGTTGATCCTGCTCGGTGCGCTGGGCGCGACGACGCTCGTGCTGCAGGCCGGTGATCGTATCGAGGTCGTCAAGATCACGGCGGAGATCCCGGCCGGGTCCTCCGTGACCGGCAGCAACGTGACCTCGGTCATGGTCGCCGACGACTCCAGCATCCACTACGTCAGGTGGTCCCAGCTGGAGAGCCTGAAGAAGCTGAAGGCCGTCAGCACCATCCCGGCGGGCGTCGTCGCCGTCGGTGAGATGTTCGGCAGTGAGAGCAAGCTCCCCGCCGGCAAGTCCACCGTCGGCCTGGCCCTGAAGGAGGGCCAGTACCCGACCGGTATCGAGATCGGCGACACCGTCGCCGCCTACCGTGTCACCAGCTCCGGCGGCGGTTCCTCGTCCGGCGGCAGCTCCTCCTCCAGCAGCGGCACCGACGCGCTGATCGTCGGTGACGCAAAGGTCAGCTCCGTGCCGGAGAAGAAGAGCGGCTCGGACTTCACCGCCAGCACCAACTACGCCGTCACGCTCACCGTCGACAGCGACAAGGCCGCCGATCTGGCCGACGCCGCTTCCAACGGTGAGGTCGCCCTCGTCCTCGTCCCCGGCAACGGCAACTAGAAGGCGGCCGACACCCCATGGCGCTCATCGCAATCGCCGCCGACAAGGGTTCCCCCGGCGTCACCACCGCGGCCGTCGCGCTGGCCGCGGTCTGGCCGCGTCGCGTGCTGCTGGCCGAGGCCGACCCGGCCGGCGGTGACCTGGTCTACCGCAGTGCCGCCGCGCACGGCGGACCGCTGAATCCGAACACCGGGATGCTGTCCATCGCGGCAACCGCGCGAAGAGGACTCGTACCCGATCAACTCTGGGACCACGTGCAGCCGTTGAGCGGCGGTCTTGAGGTGCTGGTCGGGCTCGGTATCGCCGAGCACGCCGCCGGGCTCGCGGGGCTGTGGCCGACCCTCGGGCACGCCTTCGCCTCCCTCGCCGACTCCCCGAACGCCCCCGCCGACGTCATCGCCGACTGCGGGCGGATCAGCGGCGACACCCCGGCCGTGGAGATGTTCCCGCACGCCGCGCTCGTGCTGCTGGTCTCGCGCACCGAGCCGGAGGCGCTCGCCCGGGTCCGGGACCGGGCCGGGGCGCTCGCGCAGAAGCTGCACGGCGGTCCGCGCGGCGCCGCCGCCCTCGCCACCCCGCTGATCGGTGTCGTGCTGATCGCCGATCCGGCCGGCTCCGGCAAGCTGGTCAACCAGGTCAACGACATGCTCGTACACGCCCAGACCGGCGCCCGGGTGGTGGGGACCATCGCCGACGACCCGTCCGGCGCCGACCAGTTGGCCGGCCGCAAGCGCGGGCGGCTCGACAAGTCCCTGCTCATCCGCTCGGCCCGCAAGGTCACCGCCGACCTCCACCAGCAGTACGGCGCCGCCTGGTCCGTACCGAACCAGGCGCCCCACGCGGGGGCCGGCCGATGACCGCTGTCGACCACCAGTTGGTCAAGCGGTTCCGGCAGGACGCCGGCGACCGTATCGCCGAGCAGCGCCGCCAGGACCAGGCGTCCGGCGTGACGCCGATGTCCACCGAGGACGAACGGCAGTACGCCCGCGCGGTCATAGCCCAGATCCTGGAGGAGAACGCCCGCGCGGAGATCAACGCCGGGCGGACCCCGCTGGACGCGGAGACCGAGGAGCAGTACGCCGCCGCCGTGCACGCCGCGCTGTTCGGCGTGGGGCGGCTGCAGCCGCTGCTCGACAACCCGGAGGTCGAGAACATCGACATCAACGGGTGCGACCAGGTCTTCGTGGGCTACAGCGACGGCCGTGAGGTCAAGGCGGACCCCGTCGCCGAGACCGACGAGGAGCTGATCGAGCTCATCCAGGTGCTCGGCGCGTACTCGGGGCTGTCGTCCCGGCCGTTCGACTCCGCCAATCCGCAGCTCGACCTGAGGCTGCCCGACGGCTCCCGGCTCTCCGCCGTCATGGACGTCACCCGGCGGCCCGCGCTCTCCATCCGTCGCGCCCGCATGGGCAAGGTCTTCATCTCCGACCTGGTCGGCAACGGCACGCTGACGCCCGAGGTCGCGCACTTCATGGCCTGTGCCGTCCGGGCCCGCAAGAACATCATGATCGCGGGGGCCACGAACGCCGGCAAGACGACGCTGCTGCGTGCGCTCGCCAATGAAATCCCGCCGCACGAGCGGCTCATCACCGTGGAGCGGGCCCTGGAGCTGGGGCTCGACACCTTCCACGATCTGCATCCCAACGTGGTGGCGTTCGAGGAGCGGCTGCCCAACTCCGAGGGCCAGGGCACCATCAGCATGGCGGAGCTGGTCCGGCGGTCCCTGCGTATGAACCCCTCCCGGGTCATCGTCGGCGAGGTCCTCGGCGACGAGATCGTCACCATGCTCAACGCGATGTCGCAGGGCAACGACGGTTCGCTGTCGACGATCCACGCCAACAGCTCCAGCGAAGTCTTCAACCGCATCTCGACGTACGCGCTCCAGGCCTCCGAACGGCTGCCCATCGAGGCCAGCCAGATGCTGATCGCGGGCGCGGTGAACTTCGTCGTCTTCATCCAGCGGCGCAACAACTACCAGACCGGCGGCCGGCTCCAGCGCATGGTCACCTCGGTCCGCGAGGTCAACGGCGTCGACGGCCGGGTGCTGTCCAGCGAGGTCTTCGCGGAGGCACACGACGGCCGGGTCGTACCGCATGCGCCCATAGCCTGCCTGGAGGACCTGATGGCCTACGGCTACCAGCCGCACGGGGCGTGGGGGTGACGTGACATGAACCTGGGTTCCCTGGACTCCCTGGGCTCCATGGGCGGGCTCTTCTCCACGTCGGTCCTCATCGCCCTCGGCTGCGGTGTGGCCGTCGGCGGCGGACTCGCGCTGCTGATCCTGGCGATCCGCGGCCTGCCCGCCAAGCCCGACCACGAGAAGCAGAAGGCCAACGAACGGGCCGCCGAGCTGATCCGGTTCGCCGGTCAGCGCGGTTCCCTCGCGGCCATCATCGGGCTGGTCGTGCTGCTGCTGACCCGCTGGGCGGTGGCCGGCATCGCCGCCGGTGTCCTCGTCTTCTTCTGGGACAAGCTGTTCGGCGGCGCCGCCGAGGAGCGGGCCGCGATGAAGCGTGTGGAGGCGCTGGCCTCCTGGACGGAGTCGCTGCGCGACACGATCGCCGGCGCGGTCGGCCTGGAGCAGGCCATCCCCGCCTCGGCGCGGGCCGCCGCCCCGATCCTGCGGCCGCACCTGGACGCCCTCGTCGACCGGCTGCGCGCCCGCACCCCGCTGCCCGACGCGCTCCAGCACCTCGCCGACGAGATCAACGACGCGTCCGCCGACATCATCGTCGCCGCCCTCATCCTCAACGCCCGGCTGCGCGGCCCCGGTCTGCGCCAGGTGCTCGGCGCGCTCGCCAAGTCGGCCCGTGAAGAGGTCGACATGCGCCAGCGCGTGATGGCCCAGCGGGCGTCCACCCGGCGGTCGGTGCAGATCGTCGTCGCCGTGTCGGTGGCGTTCGTGCTCGGCCTCGCCGTCTTCAACCGCGACTTCGTGTCGCCGTACGGCACCGCCGTCGGCCAGCTCGTGCTCGCCCTGGTCTGCGGGCTGTTCGCGCTCGGCTTCTGGTGGCTGCGCAAGCTGTCCACCATCGAGACCCCGGAACGGTTCCTGGTCCGCGACCAGTCCTCCGTGCAGTTCGTACGACCGCCCCGCACCGCTCCCGGCACACCGGGCGCCCCCGGCGCACCGGGCCAGCAGCAGCTCCCCACCGAGGAAGGAGCCCGCCGATGAACCTCACGATGCCGATCGTCGTCGGCGTGATCCTGGGGCTGGGCGTCTACGCCCTGATCCGCGCCCTGATGCCGTCCAAGCGCAGCGCGGTCGCGCAGGTCGCCCGGATCGACGCGATGCGGGCGCGCGGCGCCGCGTACGAGTCGGCGCGGCAGACGCGGGACACCGGCCGGCTC
Source organism: Streptomyces sp. NPDC048288 (assembly GCF_043201555.1). Lineage (NCBI taxonomy): Bacteria > Bacillati > Actinomycetota > Actinomycetes > Kitasatosporales > Streptomycetaceae > Streptomyces > Streptomyces sp. NPDC048288. The sequence continues at coordinate 729,107 of NZ_JBICZD010000003.1, read as the reverse complement.
GGCTCGCTGCGGGCCGAAGTCGGCGACCGGGTCGCCGACTTCTACCGGCAGCAGGGCTGGGAACAGCGCTCGCTCCGCGCCGACCTCGCGGTGCTCGACCGCAGCTGGGAGAAGTTCCTGGCGACCAAGGTGCTGCTCGCGGCGGCCGGCCTGATCTTCGGCCCGTTCCTGTTCGCCGTCGTCTACACCATGGGCTTCGGACACAGCCCGGTCATCCCGGTCTGGCTCTCCCTGGCCTGCGCGGCCCTGTTCTTCTTCCTGCCCGACCTGGAGGTACGACGGGACGCGGCCGAGAAGCGCCGGGACCTCAGGCGTGTCATCGGGGCCTATCTCGACCTGGTGTCGATGAGCCTGGCGGGCGGCCGCGGCCTGCCCGAGGCCCTGATGGCGGCCGCCGAGGTCTCCGACGGCTGGGCCAACCAGCGGATCCGCAACGCCCTCTCCGACGCCCGGATCACCGGCGTCAGCCAGTGGCAGGCGCTCGGCGCGCTCGGCGAGGAACTGGGCGTGGAGGAACTGAAGGACCTGTCGGCCTCGCTGGCCCTGGTCGCGGACGACGGCGCCAAGGTCCGCGAGTCCCTCGCCTCCCGCGCCGAGACCATGCGCCACCGCGAACTCGCCGAGATCGAGGGCAGCGCGGGCGAGAAGTCCCAGTCGATGCTCGTCGCCCAGCTGCTGCTGTGCGCCGGCTTCCTGGTCTTCCTGATCTTCCCGGCGGCGATGCGGGTGTTCCAGGTGAGCTGATGTTCTGTGCCTCGCGACGAGGCGAGATGAGCTGAGACGAGCTGATTCGAGAACCTTCGCCAACTGCTGTATCGAGAGGACAAGCCATCATGAACCGACGGAACTTCAGCACCGGGATCCCGGCCATGGACTTCCTGGTCACCTTCCTGCAGGCCCGCGTGGAGCGCGCCCGCTCCGGCGAACTCGACCGCGGTGCCTCCGCCGTCGAGTGGGTCATCATCTCGGCGGTCGTGGTCGCGATCGTCGGCGTGGTGGCCGCCATCATCAACGCCGCGCTGAGCGACGGCGCCAACAAGGTCGGCAACTGCATCAAGGGCGCCAACGCCAGCGGAACCTGCTGATCGACGACGTACGTACGACGGGGGTGACGGGGATGCTGGTGGGCGTGAGCAGAGGTCCGCGCGGCTGGGTACGCCGCCGGGCGGCCGCCGCGCGCGGCGACTCGGGCGGCTCGGGCGGCTCGGGAGACTCGGGGATGACCGCCATCGAGTTCGTACTGCTCACCCCCGTCCTCTTCTTCATGATCTTCGCGACGGTGCAGTTCGCGTTGTACTTCTTCGCCGACCACGTGGCCCAGGCGGCGGCCCAGGCCGGCGCCCGCAAGGCCCGTGCCACCGCCGACGCGGAGCCCGGCGCCTGGCGCGGCGAGGCCCAGGACGTGGTCGACTCCTACATCAGCCAGCTCGGGCCGCAACTGGTCCTGTCGCCCGACGTGAAGACGATCCAGCCGGAACAGAACACGGTCGGCGTCGAGATCTCGGCGCGCATCCCGACGGTGTTCCCGGGCCTGGACCTGACGGTGCACGCGCAGTCGTCGGGTCCGGTGGAGCGGTTCGTGGAGGATACGAACTAGATGTCCTCCCCGCAGAACTCCTCTCAGGCGAGAACTCCGGACGACCGGGGACTGTCGACCATCGAGGTCGTCATCCTCGCCCCGGTCATGATCCTGTTCATCCTCGTCCTGGTCGCCTTCGGCCAACTCGTCGACGGGCGGGGCGCGATCGACGGTGCCGCGCGGGACGCGGCCCGCGCCGGGTCCATCCAGAAGGACCACGCCACGGCCATGTCGGAAGCGCAGAAGGCCGCCGACGCGGACCTGTCGGACGTCTGCTCCGGCCCGGTCTCCGTCGTACAGACCAGCCAGGGCTTCGAACCCGACAGCATCTTCACGGTCGAGGTGAGCTGCGAGGTGCGCGGTCTGGCCATGCTGGGCCTGGACATCCCGACGACGCTCACCGCGAGCTTCTCCTCACCGCTCGACCCGTTCCGGAGGGCCGCATGAGCCTCGCCGTGCTGCGTACCTGGTGGGCCGCGCGCCGGCTCCGTCTCGACGACCGGGGCTCGGGCGCCGGCGCGGTCATCATCTTCGCGCTGGTCTTCCTCTCCCTCTCCGCCTTCGTCATCGACGGCGGCCTGTCCATCTCCAAACGCGAACGGGCCGCCGACATCGCGGAACAGGCCGCGCGTTACGCGGCGCAGGACATCGACACGGCCAAGCTCTACGAGGGGCAGGGCGGCGCGCCCATCAACTACCAGGACTGCGACGCCCGGGTGAAGACCTTCGCCCGCGAGATGGACATGTCCACCGCCGACATCGCCGGCACCCACTGCGTCGCCGCCGACCCCCAACAGGTCCAGGTCGAGGTCCAGTTGACGTACCAGCCGGTCCTCACGGGCATGTTCTACGGCGGCGCCATCGTGGTGCACGGGCAGGCGACCGCCGAGAACGAGGTCGGCTGAGCGTCACCCGTCCTTCTCGGACGCCTGGTCCCGCTGCGCCGGGATCCGCGCGTCGGACTCGGCCCCGGCTCCTCTGCCGCCGTTGCCCTTGTGACCGTTGCCCTTTCCCTTGCCCTTCCCGTTGTGATCGCCGTTGCCGTTGCCGTTGCCGCCGGTGTCGCTCGGCGGGGGCGGGCAGTCGTCGTCCGGCGGGGTGACCGGGTCGGTGGGCTCGGCGGGCGGGGGGTCCACGGGGGCCGGGTCGGTCGGCTCGGCGGGCGGAGTGGGGTCCTCCGACGCGGCCGGAGGAGACGGAGGGGCCGGTTCGGTGGGTTCGGCCGGGGGAGTGGGATCCGCGGGCTGCGAGGGAGACGGCGAGGGGGACGGCGCGGTCGTCTCGGGCGGCGCCGCGGTGTCGCCGCCCCCGTCGTCCCCGCCGCTCCCGGAGCCACTTCCGCCGGGGACCGGCGTGACCCCGGTCGTGTCCGACGGCCCGGACCCGACCGTACGCACCGGACCGGCCGCGCCCTCGGCCGTCCCCGCGCCGTCGCTCCCCTCCGCGACCGCCGCCGGCTCCGTCGTGGGGACGTCCGTCGGCACCGCCGGTGTCCCGGCCACCGGCACCTGGGCCACCGGCGCGTCCGCGACCGGAGTCCGTTGGGCGGGGACCGAGGAGGATTGGCCCGGGCCGAGGATGAGCACCAGCGCCGCCGCGCCGACCACCATGGCGCCCGCCGCGACCACCACGGGCGCCTTCGTACCGCCGACGGTGGTGGCCTGCCGTACACCGTGCAGCAGCCCGCCTCCGCCGCCGCCCGCGCCGGCGTGCGCGCCCGCCGAGGCCCCGGCGGCGGTCAGGGTCAGCAGGAACTTCCCCGCCGCCCCGCCGACCGCGAACACCAGCAGGGCGGGACCGGCCAGCGCGGGCAACCGGTCGTTGGCGCGCATCAGGGCGGCGAGCCGGGTCCGGCAGTCCTCGCAGGTGTCGACATGGCCGAGCAGCCGGTCGGACTGACGCTCCGTCGCGGCGCCGCGCACATACGCGGGCATCCGGCTCCAGTGGACCTGGCAGGCGGGATCGTCCGGGGCGCCGGTCTGGGTGCGCAGGAAGGCCTGCCGCATGCCCTCGCGGGCGCGGTGCAGGAGTACGGCGGTGGCGCCCTCCTTGGTGCCCAGCTGCGGCCCGATCTGCGCGAGCGGCTGTCCCTCCGCCTCCGCCAGCCACAGCGCCTTGACCCAGCGTTCGGGGAGCTGGGCCAGTACGCGCACGAGGAGGTCGACCGAGGAGACCTGCTCGGCGGGGTCGTCCCCGTGGCGGCCGGCCTCGGCGGGCTCGTCCTCGTGCGGATCCCGGGGCATCTCGCGGGTCGCCCCGCTCGCCGCGTACGCGAGATGCCGGACCGTCGTCGTCAGGTACGCCGACACGTTGTCGATCTCGTGCCCCTCGGCGAGCCGCCGCCAGACCCTGAAGTGCGCCTCGGCGACCAGGTCTTCGGCGAGCCAGGCGTTCCTGGTGAGGGAGCGGGCGTACGCGACGAGACGCGGCTGCTGTTCCTCGTAGATCCGGGCGTAGGCGGTGGTGCTGATCACTGCAGAGGAACCGTCGTGCATGGCGGAACGCTCCAGTTGCCGGGCGTGGGGCGGGGAAAGGGTTTGTCAGGGTAGATGGCAAAACTTTCAAGCACAGTTTCAAGCGCATCAAGAAGTGACACAAGTCACTCAACTCGCGTGCGTTTCCCGCGTAATCAACCGGCCGCGGGCTGCTCTCACTTATGCGACCACGCGCACGACCACTTGTACGACCGCTCGCACGACCACTTGTACGACCGCTCGCACGACCACTTGTACGACCACTTGCAGGACCGCACCCCCGGAGAAGACCCGTGCCCATCACGCTAGAGCAGCCCACCGGCGCCCGCCTGCTCACCGCCGACGAGCAGGAGGTGGCGGTCCCCGCGACCCTCCGCTACACCTCGGCCGACCCGCAGGCCGTGCACTTCGTCTTCCCGCCGTGGATCTCCCTGGACGGCGAGGAGGTCACCTGGACCTTCGCGCGGGCTTTGCTCCAGGAGGGCCTGGAGACCCCCGCCGCCCTCGGCAACGTGCAGGTGCGGCCATACGGCCCCGCGCGCACGGTCGTCGAACTCCGCGCGGAGGAAGGGGTGGCGGCGATCAGCTTCCCCACGGCGGTCCTCACCCGTTTCCTGCTGTCGTCGCTGCGGGTCGGCGGTTGACCGGCGCGCGGGGGAGTGTGCGGAGTGTGTGGAGGGGTGGTGTGCGCCCCTGGAGGGACAAGTCCCCTTATTCGGGTGTTCGTTGACGAAAGGGGCTAATCGGGGCGGCTGTTGGCCGCTCTGCCCTTCGACGCTGTCAGTCCCAGTCAATAGGATCGTCGGTGGGGGCTCGGTAGGCTCGTCGCGCCCCCGGCCCACCTCCTCCCCACACGACCCAGGACACCCGCCATGGCGCGACGCAGCACATCAGGCTCGACGGGGAACCCGTCGGGTCCGCGGAACCGGACCCCGCAGCCGGTGCGGCTGCGTCGGCGTACGTTCGGGGACTTCGTCAAGGCGTTCCTCGCCTTCGTGGCGCTGCTCCTGCTCGTCGTCGGTGTCCCCGGCGCCCTCGCGGTCACCGTCGGCTGGCCCCTGCCGACCAGCGCGCCCAGCATGGACTGGCTGTCGCAGCCGATCGGCGTCGACACCTTCCTCAACACGCTGACGGTCATCGTCTGGCTGGCCTGGGCCCAGTTCACGGCCTGTGTGCTGGTCGAGGTCAAGGCGGCCCTCTCCGGCGTCGGCCTGCCCAGCCGGGTCCCCGGCGCCGGCCCCAGCCAGCTGCTCGCCCGGCAACTCGTCGCCGCGCTGCTGCTGCTCGGCGCCACCGCCGCCAGCTTCACCCCCGGCCTCTCGCAGCTCGGCCACAGCCTGGAGGGCAACCAGAAGGGCACGGTGGCCACCGCCCAGGCGACCCCCGGCATCCTCGCCCAGCAGCAGGAGCAGGCGAAGAGCACCGCCGCCGCCCTCGCCGAACAGGCCGGCCATGTCGCGGCCCAGGCCGAGCAGAGCGGCACCGGCGCGCACGGCGCCACGAAGTACTACCGGATCCAGCCGCCCGAGGGCCGCCACCACGACTCCCTGTGGGAGATAGCGCAGCGCCACCTCGGCGACGGCCGCCGGTACAAGGAGATCTACGAGCTCAACAAGGACCGCGTCCAGCCCGACGGCTCCCGGCTCTCCGAGGCCAGCCTCATCCGCCCCGGCTGGATCATGGAGATGCCCGGCGACGCCCACGGCGGCGAACTCGTCGAGAACCCCGACGCGCATGTCTCGCCGCACCTCCAGCAGCAGATCGGCGACTACGCCCGGACCGGCGACCACGCCCAGCGGCAGGGCGGGCAGCACGCGGGCGGCGACGGCGCCACCGCCCAGATCACCGTGCCCGCCCAGCGCCCCGCGGGCGACGGCGGCGGTACGGCCGCGCACGCCCACGAAGCCGCCCACCAGACCTCCGGCGACTCCTCCTTCGGGCTGCCCGAGGCCCTCCTCGGCGCCCCGCTGCTCGCCGCCGGCCTGCTCGCCGCCCTCGGCCGCCGGCGCCGGCAGGCCCTGTGGCAGTCGGCGCTCGGCGCCGTCGGCGGCCGGCGCGGCATGGAGCCGCCCACCCCGACCGGCGACGCCCAGGACGTCCAGGACGCCCTGCTGGTGGGCGCCGACCCGGAGGGCGTACGGCTGCTCGACCGGTCGCTGCGCGGACTGGCCGCCGCCCTCGCCGCCGAGTCCCGGCACCTGCCCGTCGTCTACGCGGCCTGGCTCAGCCACGGCGATCTGCACCTCCAGCTCGCCCAGCCGTCCGGGAACCCGCCGGCGCCCTGGCAGCCCGGCCAGGACCCCACGTTCTGGACGCTGTCCCGCGCGGACGCCGCCCGCTACGAGGACACCGACACCGCCGCGCCGTACCCCGGCCTGGTCAGCCTCGGCACCATGGACGACTCACGGCTGCTGCTCAACCTGGAGGCCGTGCCCGGCATCGTCTCGCTGAGCGGCCGCGAGGCCGACCGGGCCGCCCTGTTCGCCTCGGTCGCCGCCGAACTCGCCACCAACGGCTGGTCGGACCGGATGACCATCACCCTCGTCGGCTTCGGCGCCGACCTCACCCCGCTCGCCCCGAACCGGCTGCGCCATCTCGACGACGTGGACGCGCTGTTCGAGACGATGGAGGCGGAGACCCGGCAGCGGCGCGGCGCGCTCGGCGCCGCCGGCCACGACTCGGTCCTCGTCGGCCGCACCGGCCCGGCCCAGCACACCCGTTGGGCCCCGCACCTCGTGCTGCTCGCCGGCCGGCCGTCCGCCGAGGACGCGCTGCGGCTCGCCGAACTCGCCGCCGACGCCGGCCGGCTGGGCATCGGCTACCTGGTCGGCACCGACACCGGCGACCTGCCCGGCGCCGCCTGGGCGATGGAGGTCACCCCGGAGGGCAAGCTCCTCGCCCCGCTCCTCGGCCTCGAACTCGACGCCCAACTGCTGCCCGCCGTTCAGCAGCGCGCGGTCGTCGAGCTGTTCGTCGAGGCCGACCCCGAGCGCGACCCCGACGGGCCGACCAACGCGCCGCCGTTCCTCGTCGACATCAGCGAGCAGGGCCGGCCGGCCGTGTACGCGCGGCTCGTCGGGCCGTACGAGATCATCGGCCTCGACACCCCCGACGGCGAGCGCAGCGCCCTGCTCCACGAGGCCCTCGCCCTGCTCCTGCTGCACCGCGAGGGCGTGCACCCGCGCGTGCTGTCGTCCGCGCTGTGGCCGCGCGGGGTGACGGAGGACGTCCGTGACGCCCTCCTGGAGCGACTGCGCGGCTGGCTGGGCACCGACCCCGACGGCAGCCCGCGGCTGCGGACCGACGCGACCGGACGGCTCGTGCTCGCCAAGACCGTCGTCTCCGACCTGGACGTGCTGCGCTCCCTCTACCACGAGGCCACCCAGGGCAAGGGCGTCGACAGCCGCGCGGTCCGCGGCCGGCTCCTCACCGACGCGCTCGTCCTGGTCCGCGGCCCGCTGCTCGCCGACCGCGCGGAGGGCCGCTACCGCTGGCTCACCCACGAGATCATCGACGCCCAGCTGCCGCTGCTCGTCGCCGACATCGGCCTCGCCCTCTCCGCGTTCCACCTGGAGAAGGACCGTGCGGAGAAGGCGATCGAGGCGCTCGGCGCGGCACTGAAGACCGCCGCGGCGGACGAGCGCCTCTGGAACGAGCTGCTGCGCGCCACGCACGCCACCGGCGACCCCGACCGGGTGCGCGCCCTCGCCGCCGACCTCATCGCCCGCAGCGGTGCCCGGGGCCTGCCCCCGCGCACCGAGGCCCTCCTCGACGAACTCCTCCCGACCTGGCGCGACGGCGCCGCCGCGACGGGATGACCGCCCTGGACGCCCTAGACCTCGCCCTGCCCGTCACCGCCGCCCTCTGGGGCGCGGCGACGGGCACCCTCCTGCCCCGCGCCGCCTACCGCTTCTCCACACCGGCCGGGCAGGACTGGCGCACCCACTGCCCCACCGGCCACCCCCTCCGAGGCTGGCTCGGCCCCACCCCTTGCCCCACCTGCCCAACCCCCACCCCGACCGAGGACTCGACACCCACCGAACCCACCGCCGCACCGGCAGCCGCCGACGGCGAATCCGCTGCTCCCGCCGACGGCGAACCCGCAGCCGACGCACCCTCAGCCGCCGCACCCGCACCCGCAGCCGACGCACCCGCAGCCCCCACCGCCGCACCCGCACCCGCCCCCGGTGAACCCGCAGCCCCCACCGCCGAACCCGCAGCCGCCGACGGTGAGGACGCACCACAGGGGCCACCCGCACCCGACGACGAAAGTCGCACGGGTGGTGCGGGTGGGAAAACAAAATCCGCAACCCCCCACCACCCCGCACCCACCACTCTCGCCCTGACCACCGCCCTGACCTGCACCGCCCTCGCCCTCGCCACCGGCCCCCGCCCCGAACTCGCCGTCTGGCTCCTCCTCGCCCCCGTCGGCGTCCTCCTCGCGGTCGTAGACTTCCGCGTCCAGCGCCTCCCCGACCCCCTCACCCTCCCCCTCGCGGCCACCGCCCTCGCCCTCCTCGGCCTGGCCGCCCTGCTCCCCGAGCACGCCGGCCACTGGCGCACCTCCCTCTACGCGGCCCTGGCCCTCGGCGCCGGCTACTTCCTGCTCTTCCTCATCAACCCCGGCGGCATGGGCTTCGGCGACGTGAAGCTCGCCCTCGGCACCGGCGCAGCCCTCGGCTGGTACGGCTGGCCCACCGTCCTGCTCGGCACCTTCGCCGGGTTCCTGCTCGGCGCCCTGTACGGCGGCGCGCTCGTCGTCGTACGGCGGGCCGGCCGCAAGACGGCGATCGCGTTCGGGCCGTTCCTGATCGCGGGCGCGTTCGCGGGCCTGTTGGTCGGCGCGTACACAGCCTGAGGTCAGGCGGCGACAGGCCCTGGCGTAGGCTGGTTCGGTCCGCCCACAACCCCTGCCGAAAGGGACGCCCCGGTGACCGAGAAGGCCGACCTCCAGTCCGTTCTCGACCGTGCCGCCGCCGGTGGGCGGATCACCCCGGAAGAGGCGCTCGACCTCTACCGCGACGCGCCCCTGCACGCGCTGGGCGCCGCCGCCGACGCCGTACGCCGCCGCAGGTACGCCGGTACCGAGCACATCGCGACGTACATCATCGAGCGGAACATCAACTACACGAACGTCTGCGTCACGGCGTGCAAGTTCTGCGCCTTCTACGCGGCCCCCAAGGACAAGGACAAGGGCTGGACCCGCGACCTCGACGACATCCTGCGCCGCTGCGCGGAGACGGTCGAGCTGGGCGGCACCCAGATCATGTTCCAGGGCGGCCACCACCCCGACTTCGGCGTCGAGTACTACGAGAAGCACTTCAAGGCGATCAAGGACGCGTTCCCGCAGCTGGTCATCCACTCCCTCGGCGCGTCCGAGGTCGAGCACATGGCCCGGATCTCCGGGGTCTCCGTCGAGGAGGCCATCACCCGGATCCACGAGGCCGGCCTGGACTCCTTCGCGGGCGCCGGCGCGGAACTCCTCCCCGCACGCCCCCGCAAGGCCATCGCGCCCCTCAAGGAGAGCGGCGAGCGCTGGCTGGAGATCATGGAGACGGCCCACAAGCTGGGCGTCGAGTCCACCTCGACCATGCTCATGGGCACCGGCGAGACCAACGCCGAGCGCATCGAGCACCTCCGCATGATCCGGGACGTCCAGGACCGCACCGGCGGCTTCCGGGCCTTCATCCCGTACACCTACCAGCCCGAGAACAACCACCTGAAGGGCCGCACGCAGGCCACGCTCTTCGAGTACCTGCGGATGATCGCGATCGCGCGGATCTTCATGGACAACATCGCCCACATCCAGGGCTCCTGGCTGACGACGGGCAAGGAGGTCGGCCAGCTCTCGCTCCACTACGGCGCGGACGACCTCGGCTCGATCATGCTGGAGGAGAACGTCGTCTCCTCGGCCGGCGCCAAGCACCGCTCCAACCGCCTGGAGATCATCGACCTGATCCGCAAGGCGGACCGGGTCCCGGCCCAGCGTGCCACCACCTACGAGCACCTCGTCGTCCACGACGACCCGGCGAACGACCCGGTCGACGAGCGCGTGATGTCCCACATCTCGTCCACGGCGATCGAGGGCGGCACGGCCCACCCGGAGTTGAAGCTCCTCGCCTCCAACTGACCCGACCGTGGAGACGATGCACACGGCGGACCAGGTCTTCGTCACCTGGGCCGCCGAGCCGATCGAGAACGGCGCCGTGGTGGTCGTACGGGACCGGATCGGCGCCGTCGGGACGTACGACGACCTCCGCGCCCGCTTCCCCCAGGCACGCCTGCGCACCTGGCCGGGCACCCTCGGCCCCGCCCGCGTCCACGACGGCCCCCTCCCGGACGCCCCCAGCCCGCGCGAGCGGGTGCACGCGGTACTGAAACTGGGGGCGACGGCGGTCCTGGAGCGGTATGTGGATGCGCCCGAGCTGCGGGCGGCCGCGGACCGCAACGATGTCGTGGTCCTGCCGGCCACGCCCCTCAAGCCGACCCTCACCGAGACGGCCCGAGCCGACCTGGCGGCGTTCGACGAGACGGGCCAGTGCATCGCGACGATCTGCGCCGGCCGCCTTGTTCATAGACGCAAGTAGCGAGCGCCCCGAAAGGGGCGCGAGGAACTGCGCGCTCAACCCCCACCGGCCCGCAGCCAACACTCAACCCGCGAACGCCTTCCCGAACGCCCCCGAACTCTGCGTCACGCCACTGCAGTCCGTCGCCGCGTCATCCTGCGAAGCAGACCCGCTCTCACACTGCACATCCCGGAACGTCGACCACATCGACACCCACGCGACCCCCTTCTCCTCCGCGAACGCCCGCACATCGGCCGCGTCCGACAGCGAGAACGTCTCCCCGTCGACGTCGTTCACCCCGATCATCGAGGTCAGCGCCATCCCGCCCCACGCCCCCGCGTCGGACAGCCCGAACACCTTCTTCAGCTGCTTCTGCGTGGCCTTCGCCGAGGTGACCGCGTAGTCGCCCATGTCCTCGTCGTAGGACTCGCCGTAGTTCATGGTCATGATGTTGACCGTCGAGACCTGCACGTCGTACTTGTTCGCGGACTCCAGCAGCGCCAGGCCGTCGGAGTCGAGCCCGGACGGCATCACGGGCAGGGTGAAGGAGACCTCCAGGTCCGGCCGGTCCTTCTGGAGCTGCGCGATCGCCTCCGACCGCAGGGCGACCGAGTCGGAGTCGGTGAGGGTGTCGCCCTCGATGTCGAAGTCGGCCTGGGTGGAGCCCGCGGCGTCCAGCGCGGCCCCGTACGCCGCCGCCAGTTTCGACGCGCTGGAGCACGTCGTCGCCAGCTCCTTCCCGGAGGCCCCGCCGAAGGACACCCGGACCGTCGCGCCACCCTCCTTCAGCGCGGAGATCCGCGACTTCACGGCCGAACTGCCGATCGCCGTCGTCCCGTTCCACTTCGGCGTGCAGCTGCTGCCGCTGGAGATCACGAAGGCGAGGTTGTACGTCGACGGCGCCCCCGCGTCGTCCGTGTCGGCCGCCTCCGTCGCGCTGACGTAGGGCGCGTACGCCGTCCCCGACGTGCTCGACGTGTCCGACCCGTCGGACTCGCTCGGCGAGGCCGAGGCCTGCTTCGGCGGCGCGGGAGCCGCGTCCGACGTGCCGTCGGAGCCCGAGGAGCACCCTGTCACTGCCATGGCAAACAGGCAGGTAAGCCCAGCAGCCGGCCTCAGGAAACCCCGCATTAAGATGCACCCGCTCTCGTGATTTGTGTCTCAAGCTCGAAACAAAGCCTGATTCCAAAGGAAAACGTCTCACACGTACATGGTGTTCAACTGTTCGGCGGATACATAGAAAACTCATGGAACGAAGCCGCTGAAACGGGTGAATCGGTCATCGCAAAAGGGGTGTTGAGGTAGGTTCCCCACCCCTACCGCTCCCGCAGCTGTTCACAGAATCTCTCAGCCAAAAGACAGGTTAAGGGGATTCTCATGGTCACCTCACAAGAACTCCGAAGGCGGTCACATAAAGACTCCCTAATATCCGAGGAATGCAATCCGAGCCTGCCATCGAAAGCCGCGCCAGCATGCGCGGTCGCCGCCGCAAACAAGGCAACGGGTCTGCCGAGGGGCCCGTCTTCGTCGACTCGTCCGGCCGCCGGTCCAAGGTCCTGCGCCGTGTCGGCCTCCTCCTCGGCGTCGTCTGTCTCGCCTACACGGGAGTGCTCGGCGCCGCCTTCATGGGCTGGGGGACCTCGCTCACCCCGGACTCGCTGATCCCCGACTTCGCACGCGGCGGCAGCGCCCCCGGCGGCGAGCGCCCGCAGGGCGGCATCGGCCGTCAGATCGGCGCACCCAGCGGCCGCCCGTCGGCCCCGCCGTCCGCCACCCCGACCACCGCCACCCCGTCCGCCTCCGCATCCGCCACCGCCGACTGACCGGAAACGCAGGCCTCTCCCCATGACTACACCGACGTCCTCACGCGGCCGCAGGCGCGCCCCCTCCCGTATCGAGCGGGCGGCGGGCCGGGCCGCGGCGCTGCAGAAACCACGTGTCATCCTCGCGCTGCTGATTCTGCTGGCGCTGACCTGCGTGATGCTGCTCGACGGCTATCTGCGCGCAGAGGTCGGCGGCGACAACCGGGTCCGCAGCGGCGCCAGTTCCAGCAAGGTGCCGGACAAGATCCTCGACGGCGGCCCGATCCTCACCTTCCGGGGCGGCCAGGCGACCACCGTCTCCGTCCCCTCCAAGACCATCGCGCTCACCTTCGACGACGGCCCCAACCCGACCTGGACCCCGCAGGTCCTCAAGATCCTTGAGGAGAACGACGTACCGGGTACGTTCTTCCTGGTCGGCTCGATGGTGTCGCGCTACCCGAGCATCGTGAAGTCGATGGTCCAGCAGGGCAACGAGGTGGGCATCCACACCTTCACGCACGTCGACCTGTCGTACCAGAGCGACGCCCGGGTCAACCGCGAGATGCAGCAGACCCAGCTGGCGCTCGCCGGCGCGGCCGGCATCACGACGACCCTCTTCCGCGCGCCGTACTCCTCCGAGACCGACGCCATCGACAACTACAGCTGGCCCGTCTACCAGAAGCTCGGCAAGGAGGGCTACACCAGCGTCTTCGTCGACACCGACAGCGACGACTGGAAGAAGCCGGGCGTCTCGAAGATCATCAAGTGGGCCACGCCGAAGAAGAACAAGGGCGCCTCGGTGCTCTTCCACGACGCCGGCGGCGAGCGCTCGCAGACGATCAAGGCGCTGCCGACGTACATCAAGAAGATGAAGGCGAAGGGCTACACCTTCACCACCATCAGCGGGGTCATCGAGAAGCGGAACGCCGCGAACCGGGCGTCCGCCGCCGCGAGCAACGGCACGAGCGGCACGAGCGGGACGGGTGGCACGAGCGGCACCGGTGGTCAGACCGCCACCGGGGTCACCGAGGCAGGCGCGCTCGCCGGCACGGGCACGGGCAACGCACCGGTCGGCGAGGGCGGCACCGCCCCGAACGGCGAGGGCGGGGGCACCGGCACCGCGCCGAACGGCCAGAACGGTCAGAGCGGCCAGAACGGTTCCACCTCCACCACCGCCCGTCTCCAGGCGGCCCACCGCACCGCCACCGGCATGACCCTCTACGAGGGCAAGGCGCTCATCGTGGCGGTCGCGATCGCCGAATGGGCCCTGCCGGTCCTCTCCTACCTGCTGCTCGTCGTCGGCGTCGCGGTCATGGGCCGCTTCGGGATGATGCTGCTCATCGCCCGCCGTCACTACAGACAGCGCAACAAACGCCGCTTCAGCTGGGGTCCGACGGTCACCGGCCCGGTGAGCGTGATCGTCCCGGCGTACAACGAGAAGGAGTGCATCGCCAACACCCTGGAGTCGCTGGCGCAGAGCACCCACCCGATCGAGGTCATCGTCGTCGACGACGGTTCCACGGACGGCACCTCGGAGATCGCCCGCGCCGCCGCCGACAAGCTCGGCATGGCCAACGTCCGGGTCATCCGGCAGGAGAACGCGGGCAAGCCGGCCGCCCTCAACAACGGTGTCCGCAACGCCACGTACGACATCGTCATCATGATGGACGGCGACACCGTCTTCGAGCCGGACGCGGTGCACCAGCTGGTGCAGCCCTTCGCCGACCCCGAGGTCGGCGCGGTCGCCGGCAACGCCAAGGTCGGCAACCGCAACACGGTCATCGGCGCCTGGCAGCACATCGAGTACGTGATGGGCTTCAACCTGGACCGCCGCATGTACGACCTGCTGCGCTGCATGCCCACCATCCCCGGCGCGATCGGCGCGTTCCGCCGCGACGCGGTCCTCCAGGTCGGCGGGATGAGCGAGGACACCCTCGCCGAGGACACCGACATCACCATCGCCATGCACCGCGCGGGCTGGCGGGTCGTCTACCAGGAGCACGCCAAGGCCTGGACGGAGGCGCCCGGTTCGCTCAAGCAGCTGTGGTCCCAGCGCTACCGCTGGTCCTACGGCACCATGCAGGCGCTGTGGAAGCACCGCAAGTCCCTGACGGACAAGGGTCCCTCGGGCCGCTTCGGCCGGGTCGGCATGCCCCTGGTGGTCCTCTTCCAGATCGTCACGCCGGTCTTCGCGCCCCTCATCGACGTCTTCACGGTCTACTCCATGATCTTCGTCGACTTCGAGGCGGCCCTGCTCGCCTGGCTCGCCGTCCTCGGCATCCAGCTGGCCTGCGCCGCCTACGCGTTCCGCCTCGACAAGGAGCAGTACCGCTACCTGCTGATGATGCCGCTCCAGCAGCTCGCCTACCGTCAGATGATGTACCTGGTCCTCATCCACTCCTGCATCACCGCTCTCACCGGCGGCCGCCTGCGCTGGCAGAAGCTCAAGCGCACCGGCGAGGTCGGCACCCCGGCGGGGGTGAGCGGCTGATGAGCTGGGACCAGCAGCAGAACCCGTACCAGCAGCAGGGCTACGGCTACGACTACAACCCGAACCCGTACGGCGGCCAGCAGCAGTACGCGCAGCAGCCGTACCCGCAGCAACAGCAGTACGTCGACTACGGCTACACCCCGGCCGCGGACCAGACGGCTCCGCTCCCGCCGGTGGTGGAGCCGGAGCCCGCGCCCGAGCAGGAACCGGCGCCCGTGGTCGAGGAACCGCGGCCCGGGCCCGCCCCCGACCCGCGGTCCAAGCCCGCCGGGCGCGACCGCTACTTCGACACGCTCCGCGCGGTCGCCCTGATCCGGGTCGTCACCTATCACACCTTCGGGTGGGCCTGGTGCGGGATGGTCTTCCCCTCCATGGGCATCATGTTCGGCCTGGCCGGCACCCTGATGGCGAAGTCCCTGGAGCGCCCCGCGCTCAAGGTCGTGAAGAGCCGCCTGCGCCGTCTCCTGCCTCCCTTCTGGTTCTGGGGTGTCTTCGTCGTCCTGGCGATGCTGATCCACGACTGGATGCCCGGCTGGCAGATCGTCTACTGGGTCGTGCCGCTCGGCGACCCGCCGGGCAACGCGTGGGGCGAGCAGGCCTGGGAGATCCTCTGGTACCTGCGGACGTACCTGTGGTTCGTCCTGCTCTCCCCGGCCCTGCTGTGGCTCTTCCGCAAGGCCCCGATCCCGGTGCTGCTGGGCTCGCTGGCCCCGATCCTCGTCCTGAACTTCGTCTGGTCGGGCCCGGACAACCGCTTCGGCAGCGCCCTGTGGGACCTGTCGACGTACCTCTTCTGCTGGATCCTCGGCTTCGCGCACCGCGACGGCGTGCTCCAGCGGATGAAGCCGGCCCTGGTGGTCGTCGCCTCGCTCGCCGCGGTGGCGTACGGCGGCTGGTACGCCTTCGCGCACCAGGCCGACTTCGGGACCTACGACCTGGACGAGAACCCCCTCGCGCAGGCCTTCTGGTCGGCCGGGTTCGTGATGCTGCTGATGTGGGCGAAGGCCTACTTCAAGATCGACTTCGCCTGGCTGGCCCGCTTCCGGCGACTCGACCGGACGGTCACGGTCTTCAACGCCCGCGCGGTGACGATCTACCTCTGGCACGAGATCGCGCTGATCCTGGCGGTCCCGCTGATCGACCAGATGTGGAACGTGCCCGCGTTCGAGAAATGGCTCCCGCTGGACAGCCAGTGGTTCATGTTCGGCGTCGGCTGGATCCTGATCGCGGTGTTCATCGTGATGTGCGGCTGGGTGGAGGACGTGGCCGCGAAGAAGAAGCCCAAGCTTCTTCCGTGACGGCGTGCTGCAAGAATGGCGAGGTGACCCGCGCCTCCCTGAACAAGCAGCCGCACGAAGTCGCCTCGATGTTCGACGACGTGGCGGAACGGTACGACCTGACCAACGACGTGCTGTCGCTCGGCCAGGACCGGCAGTGGCGCAAGGAGGTCGCCAAGGCCGTCGACGCGCGCCCCGCGCAGAAGATCCTGGACCTGGCGGCCGGCACGGGCACCTCCTCCCAGCCGTTCGCCCGGGCCGGCGCCTATGTCGTGCCCTGCGACTTCTCCCAGGGGATGCTCCAGGTCGGCAAGCGGCGCACCCCCTGGATGCCCTTCACCGCCGGGGACGCCACGAAGCTGCCGTTCAAGGACGACACCTTCGACGCCGTGACGATCTCCTTCGGGCTGCGCAACGTCCAGGACACCGACGCGGCCCTGCGCGAGATGTACCGGGTGACCCGGCCGGGCGGACGGGTGGTGATCTGCGAGTTCTCGCACCCCACCTGGGCGCCCTTCCGGACCGTCTACACCGAGTACCTGATGCGGGCGCTGCCGCCGGTCGCCCGCGCGGTCTCCTCCAACCCGGAGGCCTACGTCTACCTCGCCGAGTCCATCCGTGCCTGGCCCGACCAGCCCGCGCTGGCCGGACGGCTGCGCGAGGCGGGCTGGTCGAAGACGGCCTGGCGCAACCTCAGCGGCGGGATCGTCGCCCTGCACCGGGGCTTCAAGGCGGCCTGAGCCCCGACCGGGGACCCGACCACCCACTCACAGGCTGCTCACCTCGAAGGCGTCCCCGGGCCGGTCCAGCTCGCGCTGCAGCCCGCCTGAGGGCGGCCGTGGGACGCGTGGCTCGCGCACGCCCCCGCCGCCCTCGCCCTCACCGAAGTCGAACCACACGTACACCATCGAGTCCCGGGGCACCTCGGCACCGGGCTGTGGGAACTGGCGCACGACATAGTCGACGACCGTGAGATGGAAGTCCGGCCGGTCCGGCGCGTTGAGGAACAGACCCCGCGCCTGGGCGGTCTCGCGCGCGTCCACGGCCATCAGCCCGACCAGCCGTGGCACACGCACTTCGGGTGTTTTGGGTGTTATGTGCACAGATGTCACCCCCAGCGATACTGGAAGGGTAACCCCCGGCATATGGCGGCCGGAAGCGCCAAGTGTCTTTCTGTAACAGATCGTTACTCTGTGTAATCGTGGTGATTGTTCTACAGGTCGAGCCGGAAGCAGAGCGCCTCCTCCGCGAACAGCGGGTGCGGGAAGGTCTCCGCCAGTTCCATCCCGAGGCGGCGGGCGACCGCGACCGACCGCTCGTTCCCGGGCCGGACCATCGCCACCACCTTCGGCACGCCCGCCGCCCGCAGCCGCTCCAGCGTCATCTGTGCCGCCGCCGTCGCGTACCCCTTGCCCCAGTACTCCCGCGCGAGCCGCCAGCCGATCTCGATCTCGCCCCTCGGTCCCCACTCCCGCGGCCACGGCTGGCCGCCGGTGAAGCCGATGACCCGTCCGGCCTCGTCGGTCATCGTCCACAGGCAGAAGCCGAGCTCCGCGTCGTGCCGGCGCTGGCGGGCGGTGAGCTCCTCGTAGACGGACAGCTCCGCGGACCGGCCGCCGTGGAACTCCATCACCTCCGGGTCGTCGAAGACCCGGTGCCAGGCGAACGCGTCCTCGTGCGTGGGCACACGCAGCCGTACCGCGGGGAGAGCTCGGTTCACAGGGGCAGCCCTTCAGCCGGGTGATCAGTACCGCTGAATAGACTGCCCATGTCCAGTGCCGGTCGGCACGCAGATTTCGAGCCTTGGGGAGCCCCCGTCGTGACCGAGCCCCTCTCCGAAAACACCGCCGATGTCATCGTCGTCGGCGCGGGGCCAGCCGGCTCCACGACGGCGTACCACCTCGCCAAGTCCGGCCTCGACGTACTCCTGCTGGAGAAGACCGAGTTCCCGCGCGAGAAGGTGTGCGGCGACGGACTCACCCCGCGCGCGGTGAAACAGCTGGTCGCCATGGGCGTCGACATCTCCGAGGAGGCCGGCTGGCTGCGCAACAAGGGCCTGCGCATCATCGGCGGCGGCACCCGCCTCCAGCTGGACTGGCCGGATCTCGCCTCCTTCCCCGACTACGGCCTCGTCCGCAAGCGCGACGACTTCGACGAACAGCTCGCCCGCCAGGCCCAGAAGGCGGGTGCGCGGCTCTTCGAGCGGTGCAACGTCGGCGCCCCGATCATCGACGACCGCACCGGCCGGATCACCGGCGTACACGCCAAGCTCGGCGAGGAGAAGCGCGAAGTCACCTTCCACGCGCCCCTCGTCGTGGCCGCCGACGGCAACTCCACCCGCCTCTCCCTCGCGATGGGCCTGCACCGCCGCGAGGACCGCCCGATGGGCGTGGCCGTCCGGACCTACTTCACCTCCCCCCGGCACGAGGACGACTACCTGGAGTCCTGGCTGGAACTCTGGGACCGCCGCGGCCCCCAGGACCGCCTCCTTCCCGGCTACGGCTGGATCTTCGGCATGGGCGACGGCACCTCCAACGTGGGCCTCGGCGTCCTGAACACCTCCGACTCCTTCAAGGAACTGGACTGGCGCGAGGTCCTCAAGGCCTGGTGCGCCTCCATGCCCGAGGACTGGGGCTACACCCCGGAGAACATGACCGGCCCGATTCGCGGTGCCGCCCTCCCCATGGCCTTCAACCGCCAGCCCCACTACACGCGCGGCCTGCTCCTCGTCGGCGACGCCGGCGGCCTGGTGAACCCCTTCAACGGCGAGGGCATCGCCTACGCCATGGAGTCCGGCCAGATCGCCGCCGACGTCATCGTCCAGGCCCACGCGCGGGCCACGCCCAGCGGCCGCGAGATGGCCCTGCAGCGCTACCCGCGCGTCCTCAAGGACACCTACGGCGGCTACTACACGCTGGGCCGCGCCTTCGTGAAGCTCATCGGCAACCCGAAGGTCATGCAGATCGCCGCCCAGCGCGGCCTGACCCACCCGATGCTGATGAAGTTCACCCTCAAGCTGCTGGCGAACCTCACCGACCCGACCGGCGGCGACGCGATGGACCGCATCATCAACGGCCTGAGCAAGGTGGCCCCGAAGGCCTGACCGCTCCTAGGAGCCGATCGCCTCGATGTTGGCGGCCCGGCGGGCGTAGACGTCCTCCCGCCGGTCCGCCACCTGCCGCAGTGCTTCCTTCCGCTCCCGCTTGGAGAGCCGGTCGAGATACACGCGCCCGTTCACATGGTCCGTCTCGTGCGCGAGACAGCGGGCGAAATACCCCGTTCCCTCAAGGGTGAGCGAATTGCCGTCCTTGTCCTGTCCGTGGACGACCGCCCGGTCCGGTCGCGGTACGTCCATCGTGGCGCCCGGCACCGACAGGCACCCCTCGCTGTCGTCGAGCAGCCGTCGCGCGGCCGGGGCCAGCGCCTCCAGTACGGGATTGACGATGTGTCCGACATGTCGGACACCTTCGTCGTCGGGGCAGTCGTACACGAACAGGCGCAGATCGACCCCCACTTGGTTGGCGGCGAGGCCGGCTCCGTCGGCGATGTACATCGTGAGGAACATGTCGTCGATCAGCGCGGCGAGGTCGGGACCGAACTCGGTGACGTCCCGGCACGGCTTGTGCAGGACCTCCTCGCCGGTCTCGGTGATCCGGCGCACCGAACCGTGCCGGGCCTCGGGGGCGTGCCGGGGGTAGTGGTCCATGGGGTTCCCCTGGACGAAGACGCGTGGCATCGCGGTGTCTCCTTCTCGGTTCTCGGGCCGCCGCTCCGTGCGAGCGGCCTGCGTCGAGGATCCCAGGAGGCACCGGGTTCGCGGGGGGCCTGTGGAAAACGTCCATGGACGTCCACGGGAGTGTGCGGGCAGCCGGAAGGGCCGCTGCCCCCGAGCGGCTGCGGCCCTTCCGTGCTGGTGTGTTGCCCTGGTTGTCGCTGTTGCCCTGATTCTCAGAGCACGCGGACCGCGCCGGTCGGCGGGTCGTACGACAGGGGGTGCTCTCCGACGCCGCTGGACGGGTTCTGCGCGCCGACGAACATGCCGTCGCCCACATACACCGCCACGTGGTACGCGCTGCCCGCGCTGCCCCAGTAGAGGATGTCGCCGGGCTGGAGGTTGCTCAGCGAGACCTGGGTGCCCTGCGTGGACTGGTCCTGCGAGACGCGCGGCAGGCTGACGCCGACCGACTTGAAGGCGGCCTGCACGAGACCCGAGCAGTCCCACGAGTTGGGGCCCGTGCCACCGGAGACGTAGGCGTCGCCGATCTGCGCCTTCACGAAGGCCACCACGGCGGCGGCCGAACCGGTCGCCGTGGACGTGCTCGTGGAGGTGCTGGCGCTGGGCGCGGTGGCGCTGAGGGTGGTGCGCTCGGCGCTGCGCGAGGCGGCCTGCTCCGCGGCGGCCTTGCGGGCCGCCTCGGCCTTCTTCTTGGCCTCGGCCTTCTTCTTCGCCTCAGCGAGGTCCGACTTGGCCTGCTTCGCGGCCTTTGTGGCGGCAGCGTCACGCTCGGCCTGCAGCGAGTAGTTCGCCGCGGCCTGCTGCGTGGCGTCGGCGGACTGGGCCACCTGGGTGGCCACATCGGCCGTCAGGATGGGCAGTTCGAGCGTCTGCGTCACGGGTTCGGCGGCACTCGCCGAGGCCGCGCCCGCCGCTGCCATGCCGAGGACGCCACTGGCAACTCCGGCACGCACGGCGATGTTTGTCGTCGCGCTGCGGCGGGGCTTCCGGTGGCTGCGTATGTGAGCGGTGTGGGACATGAGAACAACGGGTACCAGGGGCTCCTTCATATCTTCAAGAAACGTGTGCTGCGCCACAGTTGCTCAATGGATCCCGTAAATCTCTCGCGTGTCGTTCTTTATTGACGCCGTAACGGACATTGTGGACGCGTGTGATCACGCCCGTGATCACGCTCTTTCGCCATTACGCCCGGATTGCCCCCCGCCTACCATCGGTTGAGATGATTGGCCAAGCCCGGTTCTCAGACGCCTCTCATCGATGTGGCGCAGGTCACGGAACGGTTACCGGGAGGGGTGCGTCTCGCGCGGAACCTCCGCGAGATCCACTCGGTGATCGGGTCCGCCCGAGTTCGTGAACGCGTGCACGCGTCCACATCGCGCCCCACGCCTCCCTCTGATGTGTGAATGCGGTCCACTATCAGCGCTCCCTGTCCATCGCCAATTTGCATGCAGGGGAACTCTCTTGATATAGAGACGCCCACCCTGGACCCCCTCCCGCCTGCGGTGACGATCGAAAATGTCACTTCTGGTGATCAGCTGGACGCTTCGCGTGCGAAGATCACCACTCATCCGACTTCATGATCGATCGTCAGGTGGTGGAGATCACAAAGCTTGTGCAATACCCCGTGTCGCAGATCACAGAGCGGCGGGCATAAGATGCGAGGCAGTTGGGCTTGTGACCTGCTTCACATGTTCGCGATCTTCGCCCGGGACGCGCGGGGTTCGCGGGACGGATGAGGCGGGTGGGGAGCCCGATCCGAACCGCCACCAGTCAGTGCCGACTGAGAGGAGCGAGGAGCGGTGAACGCCTATGCGCCCATCCTCGTACTGGGAGCCCTCGGGGCAGGCTTTGCGATCTTCTCCGTGGTCATGGCCACGCTGATCGGTCCGAAGCGGTACAACCGCGCCAAGCTCGAAGCCTACGAGTGCGGTATCGAGCCGACCCCCACGCCGGCCGGCGGCGGGCGTTTCCCGATCAAGTACTACCTGACGGCGATGCTCTTCATCGTCTTCGACATCGAGATCGTCTTCCTCTACCCCTGGGCCGTCACCTTCGACGCCCTGGGTGTTTTCGGGCTCGTGGAGATGCTGCTCTTCGTGCTCACCGTCTTCGTCGCCTACGCGTACGTCTGGCGGCGCGGCGGCCTGGAATGGGACTGAGGGGCCTTTAGACATGGGACTCGAAGAAAAGCTGCCGAGCGGATTCCTGCTGACCACCGTCGAGCAGGCCGCGGGCTGGGTGCGCAAGGCGTCCGTCTTCCCCGCCACCTTCGGCCTCGCCTGCTGCGCCATCGAGATGATGACCACCGGCGCCGGCCGCTACGACCTGGCCCGCTTCGGCATGGAGGTCTTCCGCGGCTCACCCCGCCAGGCCGACCTCATGATCGTCGCCGGCCGGGTCAGCCAGAAGATGGCGCCGGTGCTGAGGCAGGTCTACGACCAGATGCCCAACCCCAAGTGGGTGATCTCCATGGGCGTCTGCGCCTCCTCGGGCGGCATGTTCAACAACTACGCGATCGTCCAGGGCGTCGACCACGTCGTCCCCGTCGACATCTATCTGCCCGGCTGCCCGCCGCGCCCCGAGATGCTGATGGACGCGATCCTCAAGCTCCATCAGAAGATCCAGTCCTCCAAGCTCGGCGTCAACGCCGAGGAGGCCGCCCGCGAGGCGGAGGAGGCGGCGCTCAAGGCCCTGCCCACGATCGAGATGAAGGGGCTGCTGCGGTGAGCGACGCGAACGGCCACAACGGGGTGAACCCCGAGAAGGACATGGCCGCCGACAACCTCCCCGGCCAGCGCGGCCAGGGTGGTGAGGAGATCCGCGTCCAGCGCGGCATGTTCGGCGCGAACAACGGCGGCGACACCTCCGGCTACGGCGGTCTGGTCCGCTCGGTCCGGCTCCCGGGGCCGGCCGCCCGCCCCTACGGCGGCTGGTTCGACGAGGTCGCCGACGAGCTGGAGGGCGCCCTGGAGGAGCAGGGGCTGCTCCCCGGCAACGCCATCGAGAAGACGGTCGTCGACCGCGACGAGATCACCTTCCACATCGAACGCGAGCACCTGCCGCGCGTCGCCCGCACCCTGCGCGACGACCCGGCGCTCCGCTTCGAACTGTGCACCGGCGTCAGCGGCGTCCACTACCTCCACGACAAGGGCCGCGAGCTGCACGCCGTCTACCACCTGCGCTCGATCACCCACAACCGGCTGATCCGCCTGGAGGTCAGCGCCCCGGACGCCGACCCGCACATCCCGTCCCTGGTCTCCGTCTATCCGACCAACGACTGGCACGAGCGGGAGACCTACGACTTCTTCGGGATCGTCTTCGACGGTCACCCGGCCCTGACGCGGATCATGATGCCGGACGACTGGCAGGGCCATCCGCAGCGCAAGGACTACCCCCTCGGCGGCATCCCCGTCGAGTACAAGGGCGCCCAGATCCCGGCTCCGGACCAGCGGAGGTCGTACTCATGAGCACGCAGCACGCAACTCCGCGGGAGACCACCGAGGGCACCGTGTACACGGTCACCGGCGGCGACTGGGACGAGATCGTCCAGTCCGCGGCCCGCGCCGACGACGAACGCATCGTCGTCAACATGGGTCCCCAGCATCCGTCCACCCACGGAGTGCTCCGCCTCATCCTGGAGATCGACGGCGAGACCGTCACCGAGGCCCGCTGCGGCATCGGCTACCTCCACACCGGGATCGAGAAGAACCTCGAGTTCCGCACCTGGACGCAGGGCACCACGTTCGTGACGCGCATGGACTACCTGACGTCCTTCTTCAACGAGACCGCCTACTGTCTCGCCGTCGAGAAGCTCCTCGGCATCGAGGACGAGATCACCGAGCGCGCCAAGATCATCCGGGTGCTCCTGATGGAGCTGAACCGGCTCTCCTCCCACCTGGTGTGCATCGCCACCGGCGGCATGGAACTCGGCGCCACCACGATCATGATCTACGGCTTCCGTGATCGTGAAATGATTCTCGATCTCTACGAGCTCATCACCGGCCTGCGGATGAACCACGCGTACATCCGCCCCGGCGGACTCGCGCAGGACCTGCCGCCCGGCGCCGTGGACCAGATCCGCGAGTTCGTGAAGAAGATGCGGAAGAACCTCCCGGAGTACGACAAGCTCGCCACCGGGAACCCCATCTTCAAGGCCCGCATGCAGGACGTCGGCTACCTGGACCTGGCCGGCTGCATGGCCCTCGGCGCGACCGGCCCGATCCTGCGCTCCACCGGCCTCCCGCACGACCTGCGCAAGGCCCAGCCGTACTGCGGCTACGAGACCTACGACTTCGAGGTCCCGACCGCCGACACCTGCGACTCCTACGGCCGCTTCCTGATCCGGCTGGAGGAGATGCGCCAGTCGCTCGGGATCGTCGAGCAGTGCTTGGACCGGCTCCAGCCCGGCCCGGTCATGGTCGCCGACAAGAAGATCGCCTGGCCCGCCCAGCTCGCCCTGGGCCCCGACGGGCTCGGCAACTCCCTCGACCACATCAAGAAGATCATGGGCACCTCCATGGAGGCCCTGATCCACCACTTCAAGCTGGTCACCGAGGGCTTCCGGGTCCCGCCCGGCCAGGCCTACGCGGCCGTCGAGTCACCCAAGGGCGAACTCGGCGTGCACGCCGTGTCCGACGGCGGCACCCGCCCGTTCCGGGTCCACTTCCGCGACCCGTCCTTCACCAACCTGCAGGCCATGGCGGCGATGTGCGAGGGCGGCCAGGTCGCCGACGTCATCGTCGCCGTCGCGTCCATCGACCCCGTGATGGGAGGCGTCGACCGGTGACCACCTCTTCCTCGGAGCGCGGTATCAGCCTGGGCATGCCCGAGCTGCCCGCGCCCGCGTACCCCGACGACGTCCGGGCCCGGCTGGAGGCGGACGCGCGCGAGATCATCGCCCGCTACCCCGACTCCCGGTCCGCCCTGCTGCCGCTGCTGCACCTCGTGCAGTCGGAGGAGGGACACGTCACCCGCACCGGGATGCGGTTCTGCGCGGATGTGCTGGAGCTGACCACGGCCGAGGTCACCGCCGTCGCCACCTTCTACACCATGTACCGGCGGCGGCCCTCCGGCGACTACCAGGTGGGCGTCTGCACCAACACGCTGTGCGCGGTGATGGGCGGCGACGCGATCTTCGAGACCCTCCAGGAGCACCTGGGCGTCGGCAACGGCGAGACCACCGCCGACGGCAAGGTCACCCTGGAGCACATCGAGTGCAACGCGGCCTGCGACTACGCCCCGGTCGTGATGGTCAACTGGGAGTTCTTCGACAACCAGACCCCCGCCAGCGCCAAACGTCTCGTCGACGACCTGCGCATGGGCCGGGACGTCGAACCCACCCGCGGCGCCCGCGTCTGCACCTTCAAGGAGACCGCGCGCATCCTGGCCGGCTTCCCCGACGAACGCCCCGGGGCCGTCGAGGAGAGCGGCAGCGCCGGACCCGCCTCGCTGGTGGGCCTGCGCCTGGCCAAGGGCGAGACCGCACCCGCGCGCGTGGTCCACCCGCGCGCCCAGCAATCCCACGAAGCACCGTCCGCAGAGGAGGGGGAGTGATGACGGTGGCACCCGACCTGAAGGACACCAGCCCCGAGAAGCTGCTCGCACCCGTGCTGTCGGCCTTCTGGGACGAGGACCGGTCCTGGACGCTCGACGTCTACCGAAGGCACGAAGGATACGAGGGGCTCCGCAAGGCGCTCGCGATGTCCCCGGACGACCTGATCGCCTATGTGAAGGAGTCCGGACTGCGCGGCCGCGGCGGCGCCGGATTCCCCACCGGGATGAAGTGGCAGTTCATTCCGCAGGGAGACGGCAAACCGCACTATCTAGTTGTCAACGCCGACGAGTCGGAGCCCGGGACCTGCAAGGACATCCCGCTCCTCTTCGCCAACCCGCACAGCCTCATCGAGGGCATCGTGATCGCGTGCTACGCCATCCGGTCGTCGCATGCCTTCATCTACCTGCGGGGTGAAGTCGTCCCCGTCCTGCGGCGGTTGCACGAAGCCGTGCGCGAGGCCTACGCGGCCGGTCTCCTCGGCGAGAACATCCTCGGCAGCGGACTCGATCTCCAGCTCACCGTGCACGCCGGCGCCGGCGCGTACATCTGCGGTGAGGAGACCGCCCTGCTCGACTCGCTCGAAGGCCGCCGCGGCCAACCGCGACTGCGTCCTCCCTTCCCGGCCGTCGAAGGGCTCTATGCCTGCCCGACTGTTGTGAACAACGTCGAGTCCATCGCCTCGGTTCCCGCCATCCTGCACAAGGGCAAGGACTGGTTCAGGTCGATGGGGAGCGAGAAGTCCCCGGGCTTCACGCTCTACTCCCTCAGCGGCCATGTCGCCAGCCCCGGCCAGTACGAGGCCCCGCTCGGCATCACCCTGCGCCAGCTCCTCGACATGAGCGGCGGGATGCGCGCCGGCCACCGCCTGAAGTTCTGGACACCGGGCGGCTCCTCGACGCCCATGTTCACCGACGAGCACCTCGACGTCCCCCTGGACTACGAGGGAGTGGGCGCCGCCGGTTCCATGCTCGGCACCAAAGCACTCCAGTGCTTCGACGAGACCACCTGCGTGGTGCGCGCCGTCACCCGCTGGACCGAGTTCTACGCCCACGAGTCCTGCGGCAAGTGCACCCCCTGCCGCGAAGGCACCTACTGGCTCGTGCAGTTGCTCCGCGACATCGAGGCCGGCAAGGGCGTCATGTCCGACCTCGACAAGCTGAACGACATCGCCGACAACATCAACGGCAAGTCCTTCTGCGCCCTCGGCGACGGCGCGGCGTCCCCGATCTTCTCCTCGCTGAAGTACTTCCGCGAGGAGTACGAGCAGCACATCACGGGCCGGGGCTGCCCCTTCGACCCGGCCAAGTCGACTGCCTGGGCGGACCGCCCGGAGGTGAACGCATGACCGTGACCACGAGTTCCCCCTCCTCGGGGGGAACGGCGGCGGTCCCGCCGGAGGACCTCGTCACGCTGACGATCGACGGCGTCGAGATCAGCGTGCCCAAGGGCACCCTGGTCATCCGCGCCGCCGAACAACTCGGCATCGAGATCCCGCGCTTCTGCGACCACCCCCTGCTGGACCCGGCCGGCGCCTGCCGCCAGTGCATCGTCGAGGTCGAGGGCCAGCGCAAGCCCATGGCCTCCTGCACGATCACCTGTACGGACGGCATGGTGGTGAAGACTCACCTCACCTCCCCGGTCGCCGAAAAGGCCCAGCACGGCGTGATGGAGCTGCTGCTCATCAACCACCCGCTGGACTGCCCCGTCTGCGACAAGGGCGGCGAGTGCCCGCTGCAGAACCAGGCGATGTCGCACGGCAACGCCGAGTCCCGCTTCGACGGCAAGAAGCGCACCTACGAGAAGCCCGTCCCGATCTCCACCCAGGTACTCCTGGACCGCGAACGGTGCGTGCTCTGCGCCCGCTGCACCCGGTTCTCCAACCAGGTCGCCGGCGACCCGATGATCGAACTCCTGGAACGCGGCGCGCTCCAGCAGGTCGGCACCGGCGAGGGCGACCCGTTCGAGTCGTACTTCTCCGGGAACACCATCCAGATCTGCCCGGTGGGCGCGCTGACCTCGGCGGCGTACCGGTTCCGCTCCCGCCCCTTCGACCTGATCTCCTCGCCGTCGGTGTGCGAGCACTGCTCGGGCGGCTGCGCCACCCGCACCGACCACCGGCGCGGCAAGGTCATGCGGCGGCTCGCCGCCAACGACCCCGAGGTCAACGAGGAGTGGATCTGCGACAAGGGACGCTTCGGGTTCCGGTACGCGCAGCAGAAGGACCGGCTGGAGACCCCGCTCGTGCGCGGCGCGAACGGCCGGCTGGAGCCCGCCTCCTGGCCCGAGGCCCTGGACGCGGCCGCCCGCGGACTGGCCGCCGCCCGCTCCCGGGCCGGCGTCCTGACCGGCGGCCGGCTCACCGTCGAAGACGCCTACGCGTACAGCAAGTTCGCGCGCGTGGCGCTCGACACCAACGACATCGACTTCCGCGCGCGCGTGCACAGCGGCGAGGAGGCCGACTTCCTGGCCGCCCGGGTGGCCGGCCGAGGCCGTGACCTCGACAGCACGGGCGTCACCTACACCTCCCTGGAGAAGGCGCCCGCCGTCCTGCTGGTCGGGTTCGAGTCGGAGGAGGAGGCCCCAGGCGTTTTCCTGCGGCTGCGCAAGGCCTGGCGCAAGCACAAGCAGCGGGTGTTCTCCCTCGCCACGTACGCCACGCGCGGGCTGGAGAAGGCGGGCGGCACCCTGCTGCCGGCCGCGCCCGGCACCGAGACCGAGTGGCTGGACGCGCTCGCGAGCGGCGTCGGCCTGGAGGAGTCCGGCGCCCGGGCCGCCGAGTCGCTGCGCACCGAGGGCGCGGTGATCGTCGTAGGAGAGCGGCTGGCGTCGGTCGCCGGCGGCCTCACCGCCGCCGTACGGGCCGCCACCGCCACCGGCGCTCAGCTGGTGTGGATCCCGCGCCGGGCCGGGGAGCGCGGCGCGATCGAGGCGGGCGCGCTGCCGTCGCTGCTGCCGGGCGGCCGCCCGGCCACCGACCCGCGCGCGCGTGAGGAGGTCGCCGCCGTCTGGGGCCTGTCCGAACTCCCGCTCCGCTACGGCCGCGACACCGGCCAGATCGTCGAGGCCGCCGTCCGCGGCGAACTGTCCGCGCTGGTGGTCGCCGGCGTCGAGGTCGCCGACCTGCCCGACCCGGCACGCGCGCGTGCGGCCCTGGAGGCCGTCGGCTTCCTGGTCTCCCTGGAGCTGCGGCCCAGCGAGGTCACCGAGCACGCCGACGTCGTCCTGCCGGTCGCCGCGGTCGCCGAGAAGGCCGGCACCTTCCTGAACTGGGAAGGCCGGGCCCGCTTCTTCGAGGCCGCCCTCAAGCCCGACCAGATGACCCGCAGGCTCCCGCCGACCGACGCGCGCGTGCTGCAGATGCTCGCCGACGCCATGGACGTCCACCTGGGCCTGCCCGATCTGCGCACCGCGCGGTCGGAACTGGACCGGCTGGGCGCCTGGGACGGACCGCGGGCCTCCGCACCGACGGAGACCGGGGCCTCGCTGCCCAGGCCCGCCGCCGGGGAGGCCGTGCTCGCCGGACACCGCCTCCTCCTAGACCACGGCGTCCTCCAGGAGGGCGACGAGGCGCTCGCCGGCACCCGGCACGCCGCCCACGCGCGCGTGTCCGCCGCGACCGCCGCCGAGGCCGGCGTCGGTGACGGCGGCCTCATCGCCGTCACCGGAACCTCCGGCACCGTCGAACTCCCGCTCCGTATCACCGAGATGCCCGACCGCGTGGTCTGGCTCCCGCTGAACTCGGTCGCCGGCGGCGTCGCCTCCGGCACCGGAGCGCTGCCCGGCTCCCTCGTCCGTATCGGCCCGGCGGCCACCGCCGGTGAGGCCCCCAAGGAGGTGGAGGCATGAGCCCGTACCTCGCCGCTGAAGACCTCTCCATGTTCGGCCGCGACCCCTGGTGGCTGGTCGTCATCAAGGCGGTGTTCTGCTTCGCCTTCCTGATGGTGACCGTGCTGTTCTCCATCGTCTGGGAGCGCAAGGTCGTCGCCTGGATGCAGCTGCGCATCGGCCCCAACCGGCACGGCCCCTGGGGCATGCTCCAGTCGCTCGCCGACGGCATCAAGCTGATGCTCAAGGAAGACGTCATCGTCAAACGCGCGGACAAGGCCGTCTACGTCCTCGCACCGATCGTCGCGGCCATCCCGGCCTTCATGGCGATCGCGGTGATCCCCTTCGGCCCCGCCGACAACGAGATCTCCATCTTCGGCACCCGCACCGCGATGCAGCTCACCGACCTGCCGATCGCGATGCTCTACATCCTCGCGGTCGCCTCCGTCGGCATCTACGGCATCGTGCTGGCCGGCTGGAGCTCCGGGTCGACGTACCCGCTCCTGGGCGGCCTGCGCTCCTGCGCGCAGATGATCTCCTACGAGATCGCCATGGGCGCCGCGTTCGCCTCCGTGTTCCTCTACTCGGGCTCCATGTCGACGTCGGCGATCGTCGAACAGCAGCAGGGCCGCTGGTACATCCTGCTGCTGCCGGTCTCGTTCATCATCTACGTCGTCACCATGGTCGGCGAGACCAACCGCGCCCCGTTCGACATGCCCGAGTCCGAGGGCGACCTCGTCGGCGGCTTCAACACCGAGTACTCGTCGATCAAGTTCGCGATGTTCATGCTCGCCGAGTACGTCAACATGGTCACCGTCTCCGCCGTGTCGACCACCCTCTTCCTCGGCGGCTGGCGCGCCCCCTGGCCGATCAGCGCCTTCTGGGAGGGCGCCAACCACGGCTGGTGGCCGCTGCTCTGGTTCGTCATCAAGGTCCAGCTGCTGCTGTTCTTCTTCATCTGGCTGCGCGGCACGCTCCCGCGCGTGCGCTACGACCAGCTGATGAAGCTCGGCTGGAAGGTCCTCATCCCGGTCTCGGTCGTCTGGCTGATGCTCGTCGCGACCGTGCGGACCCTGCGCAACGAGAACTACGGCTTCGCCGACATCGCCCTGTACGTCGTCGGCGGCGTCCTCGCCCTGCTGCTCCTGTCCTTCGTCGTCGACGTCTTCCGCGACAAGGGCAAGGAGACGACCGCGCAGGCCGACGCCGAGCCGCCCGCGTTCGACCCGATGGCGGGCGGATTCCCCGTACCGCCGCTGCCCGGGCAGGAGCTGCCGCCGGTGCCCCGGCGCAGTCCGCGCCGGGAGCGGGAGCTGATTGTCAGTGGCGGGTCGGACACTGTGAGTGACGGATCTACGGATGGAAAGGAGGCGTCCGATGACTGAGGAACCCAAGGAGACCAAACCCGGTTTCCAGAACCCGGTGGCCGGCTTCGGCGTGACCTTCAAGGCCATGTTCAAGAAGCGGCTGACCGAGCAGTACCCGGAGCAGAAGAAGACCACGGCTCCGCGGTTCCACGGACGGCACCAGCTCAACCGCCATCCGGACGGCCTGGAGAAGTGCGTCGGCTGCGAGCTGTGCGCCTGGGCCTGCCCCGCCGACGCCATCTATGTGGAAGGCGCCGACAACACCGACGAGGAGCGCTACTCGCCGGGCGAGCGCTACGGCCGCGTCTACCAGATCAACTACGCCCGCTGCATCCTGTGCGGGCTGTGCATCGAGGCGTGCCCCACGCGCGCGCTCACGATGACCAACGAGTTCGAACTGGCCGACAGCAGCCGCGCCAACCTCATCTACACCAAGGAACAGCTGCTCGCCGGCCTCGACGAGGGCATGGTCGACACCCCGCACGCGATCTTCCCGGGGACCGACGAACAGGACTACTACCGGGGCCTGGTCACCGAGGCCGCGCCGGGGACCGTGCAGCAGGTCGCGGTCTCCAAGGGCGAGAAGCCCGAGGACGAGGAGGTGGAGGCATGAGCCCGCAACTCGCCGCCTACACCACCTCCACCGGCGAGGCCTTCCAGTTCTGGGTCCTCGGCTCCGTCGCCGTGATCGGCGCCCTGTCCACCGTCTTCATGAAGAAGGCCGTGCACAGCGCGCTCTCGCTCGCCGGGACCATGATCATCCTGGCGGTGTTCTACCTCGCCAACGGCGCCTACTTCCTGGGCATCGTGCAGATCGTCGTCTACACCGGCGCGATCATGATGCTGTTCCTCTTCGTGGTGATGCTGGTCGGCGTGACCGCCGCCGACTCCCTGCAGGAGACCATCAAGGGCCAGCGCTGGCTGGCCCTTCTCTGTGGGGTCGGCTTCGGCGTCCTGCTCTTCGCGGGCATCGCCAACGCCTCCCTGAAGCAGTTCAACGGCACCGGCCAGGCCAACGCCAACGGCAACGTCGAGGGCCTCGCCGCCCTCATCTTCACCAAGTACGTGTTCGCCTTCGAAATCACCGGCGCCCTGCTCATCACGGCCGCCGTCGGCGCCATGGTGCTCACCCACCGCGAGCGCACCGAACGCCCCAAGACCCAGCGCGAGCTGTCCGAGCAGCGCGTACGCGACGGCAAGCACGTACCGCCGCTGCCCGCCCCCGGCGTCTACGCCCGGCACAACGCCGTGGACATCGCCGGCCTGCTGCCCGACGGCACCTCCTCCGAGCTCACGGTCAGCAAGACGCTGCGCGACCGCGGCCAGGTCCGGGACGTGTCCGCGGAGGCGCTCAACGACCTGCGGGCCCTGGAACAGCGCGCCGAGGAACGGCTGGAGCGCACCCCGATCGAGCCGGCGAACCTCAAGCGGAGCGAGGAGGCGTCGAAGTGAACCCGGTCTACTACCTCTATCTCGCCGCCCTGTTGTTCACGATCGGTGCCACCGGTGTGCTGATCAGACGGAACGCGATCGTCGTCTTCATGTGCATCGAGCTCATGCTCAACGCCTGCAACCTCGCGTTCGTCGTCTTCTCCCGGATGCACGGCAATCTCGACGGCCAGATCATCGCCTTCTTCACGATGGTCGTCGCCGCCGCGGAGGTCGTGGTCGGGCTCGCGATCATCGTGTCGCTGTTCCGTACCCGCCACTCGGCCTCGGTCGACGACGCCAGCCTGATGAAGTTGTAAGGGGCGCTGGACCGTATGAACGCAGAGAACCTGATCGCGCTGCTGATCGCGGCGCCCCTGCTCGGAGCGGCCGTCCTCCTGGTCGGCGGCCGCCGCCTGGACGCGGTGGGCCACTGGGTCGGCACGCTCCTTTCGACGACGTCCTTCGTGTTCGGCGTGATCCTCTTCGCCGACCTGCTGGGCAAGAACCCCGAACACCGCACCCTGATGCAGCACCTGTACACCTGGGTGCCGGTGGAGGGCTTCCAGGCGGACGTCACCTTCCGCCTCGACCAGCTGTCGATGACGTTCGTCCTGCTGATCACCGGCGTCGGCTCGCTCATCCACGTGTACTCGATCGGGTACATGGAGCACGACGAGCGCCGCCGCCGCTTCTTCGGCTACCTCAACCTGTTCCTCGCGGCGATGCTGCTGCTAGTCCTCGCCGACAACTACCTGCTGCTGTACGTCGGCTGGGAGGGCGTCGGCCTCGCCTCGTACCTGCTGATCGGCTTCTGGCAGCACAAGCCCAGCGCGGCCACGGCGGCCAAGAAGGCCTTCCTGGTCAACCGGGTCGGCGACATGGGCCTGTCGATCGCGATCATGCTGATGTTCACGACGTTCGGCACGTTCGCCTTCGGCCCGGTCCTCGACCACGCCACCGAGGCCTCCGAGGGCAAGCTCACCGCGATCGGCCTGATGCTCCTGCTCGCCGCCTGCGGCAAGTCCGCCCAGGTGCCGCTGCAGTCCTGGCTCGGCGACGCCATGGAAGGCCCGACCCCGGTCTCGGCCCTCATCCACGCGGCGACCATGGTGACCGCGGGCGTGTACCTCATCGTCCGCTCCGGAGCGATCTTCAACGCGGCCCCGGACGCGCAACTGGTCGTCACCGTCGTCGGCGCCGTCACCCTCCTGTTCGGTGCGATCGTCGGTTGCGCCAAGGACGACATCAAGAAGGCACTCGCCGGTTCGACCATGTCGCAGATCGGCTACATGGTCCTCGCCGCCGGCCTCGGCCCGATCGGCTACGTCTTCGCGATCATGCACCTGGTGACACACGGCTTCTTCAAGGCCGGGCTGTTCCTCGGCGCAGGTTCCGTCATGCACGGCATGAACGACGAGGTCGACATGCGCAGGTACGGCGGTCTCCGCAAGTACATGCCGGTCACCTTCATCACCTTCGGCCTCGGCTACCTCGCGATCATCGGCTTCCCCGGCCTGTCCGGCTTCTTCTCCAAGGACAAGATCATCGAGGCGGCGTTCGCCAAGGGCGGCACCGAGGGCTGGATCCTCGGCACCTGCGCCCTCGTCGGTGCCGCCATCACCGCCTTCTACATGACGCGCGTGATGCTGATGACGTTCTTCGGCGAGAAGCGCTGGCAGCCCGACGAGCACGGCCACGAGCCGCACCCGCACGAGTCCCCGAAGGTCATGACCATCCCGATGATCGTCCTGGCGGTCGGCTCGGTCTTCGCCGGCGGCTTCTTCAGCATCGGCGACCGCTTCCTGCACTGGCTGGAGCCGATCACCGGCCACAGCGAGGGCGACTCCCCGCTCAGCGCCGCCACCGTCACCGGCGCCACCATGGTCTGCCTGGTCATCGGCGTCGGCATCGCCTACCTCCAGTACGGCCGCCGTCCCGTCCCGGCCGTCGCCCCGCGCGGTTCGCTGCTCACCCGCGCGGCCCGCCGCGACCTCCTCCAGGACGACTTCAACCACGTCGTCCTCGTCCGCGGCGGCGAACACCTCACCCGCTCCCTGGTGTACGTCGACCACACCCTGGTCGACGGCGTCGTCAACGGCACCGCGGCGGGCGTCGGCGGACTCTCCGGCCGACTGCGCAAGCTCCAGAACGGCTACGCGCGCTCGTACGCGGTCTCGATGTTCGGCGGCGCTGCCCTCCTGGTCGCCGCGACCCTGCTGATGAGGGCGGTTTGATACCGATGTCCTTTCCTCTGCTGACAGCGACAGCGGCGCTCCCGGCCGTCGGCGCGGTCGCCACGGCCGCCGTACCGGCCGCGCGGCGCACCGCCGCGAAATGGCTCGCGCTGCTGGTCTCGCTCGCCACCCTGGTCCTCGCGATCGTCGTCCTGGTCCGCTTCGACCCGGACGGCGCCCGCTACCAGCTCACCGAATCACACGCCTGGATCGCGGACTTCGGCGTCCGGTACGAACTGGGCGTCGACGGCATCGCCGTCGTGCTCCTCGCCCTCACGGCCCTGCTGATCCCGTTCATCATCCTGGCGGGCTGGCACGACGCCGACCCGCTGGAGACCGGCAGCAAGCGGTGGCGGCCGACCCAGGGCTTCTTCGCCCTGATCCTGGCCGTCGAGGCGATGGTGATCATCTCCTTCGAGGCCACCGACGTCTTTCTCTTCTACATCTTCTTCGAAGCCATGCTGATCCCGATGTACTTCCTCATCGGCGGCTTCGGCGACCGCGCCCACGAGCACGGCGAGGAGACGGCGTCCACCCAGCGGTCGTACGCCGCCGTGAAGTTCCTCCTCTACAACCTGGTCGGCGGCCTGATCATGCTGGCCGCGGTGATCGGCCTCTATGTCGTCGCCGGGAACTTCTCCCTCGCCGAGATCGCGCAGGCCCGCGCGAACGGCACCCTGCACATGGCCACCAGCACCGAACGCTGGCTGTTCCTCGGCTTCTTCTTCGCCTTCGCGGTGAAGGCGCCGCTGTGGCCGCTGCACACCTGGCTGCCCAACGCCATGCAGGAGTCCACCGCCCCCGTCGCCGTCCTCATCACCGCGGTCGTCGACAAGGTCGGCACCTTCGCGATGCTCCGCTTCTGCCTCCAGCTCTTCCCCGAGGCCAGCAAGTGGGCGACGCCGGTCATCCTGGTCCTCGCCCTGATCAGCATCATCTACGGCGCACTGCTCGCCGTCGGCCAGCGCGACATCAAGCGCCTGGTCGCCTACGCGTCGATCTCGCACTTCGGCTTCATCATCCTGGGCATCTTCGCGATGACCAGCCAGGGCCAGTCCGGCGCGACCCTCTACATGGTCAACCACGGCATCTCCACGGCCGCGCTGATGCTCGTCGCCGGCTTCCTGATCTCCCGGCGCGGCTCGCGGCTCATCGCCGACTACGGCGGTGTGCAGAAGGTCGCCCCGGTGCTCGCCGGCACCTTCCTGATCGGCGGCCTGGCCACACTCTCCCTGCCCGGCCTCGCCCCGTTCGTCAGCGAGTTCCTGGTTCTGGTCGGCACGTTCACGCGCTACCCGGCCATCGGGATCATCGCCACCTTCGGCATCGTCCTCGCCGCGCTCTACACCCTCGTCCTCTACCAGCGGACGATGACGGGCCCGGTGAAACCGGAGGTCTCCGCGATGCCCGACCTGAAGGCACGCGAACTCGTCGTGGTCGCCCCGCTGATCGTTCTGCTGATCTTCCTGGGCGTCTACCCGAAGCCCGTCACGGACATCGTCAACCCGGCGGTCAAACAGACCATGTCGGACGTACACAAGACCGACCCCAAGCCCGAGGTGGAGGCGGCCAAGTGAGCGCAACAGCCGTCCACAGCCTGTGGACAACCGCGGCCGAGCCGATCTCGAAGATCCCCGCGCCGAAGATCGAATACGGGCAATTGTCGCCCACCCTGATCATCGTCGGCGCGGCGATCGTCGGAGTGCTGGTCGAGGCGTTCGTCCCGCGCAAGAACCGCTACTACGCACAGGTCTTCGTCTCCGCGGTAGCCCTCTGCGCGGCCTTCGCGGCGGTCGTCGCGCTCGCCGCGGACGGCTACGGCACGACGAAGGCGCACATCGCCGCCATGGGCGCCATCGCCGTCGACGGACCCTCCCTGTTCCTCCAGGGAACGATCCTGCTGTCCGGCCTCGTCGCCCTGTTCACCTTCGCCGAACGCCGCCTCGACCCGGAGGCCCACGGCAACCGCGTCGACTCCTTCGCCGCCCAGGCCGCCTCCGTCCCCGGCAGCGACAGCGAGAAGGCCGCGGTGAAGGCCGGCTTCACCACCACCGAGGTCTTCCCGCTCCTGCTCTTCGCCGTCGCGGGCATGCTGGTGTTCCCCTCGGCCAACGACCTGCTGACGCTCTTCGTGGCCCTGGAGGTCTTCTCCCTCCCGCTCTACCTGATGTGCGCGCTCGCCCGCCGCAAGCGCCTCATGTCCCAGGAAGCCGCCGTCAAGTACTTCCTGCTCGGCGCCTTCGCCTCCGCGTTCACCCTGTTCGGCATCGCCCTGCTGTACGGCTACGCCGGCTCCGTGTCGTACTCCACGATCGCCCAGGTCGTCGACGGCACCGTCACCAACATCGACCCGGCCCTCGCCGACACCATGGGCAACGACGCGCTGCTCCTGGTCGGCACCGCGCTCGTCGTCATGGGCCTGCTCTTCAAGGTCGGCGCGGTCCCCTTCCACATGTGGACGCCCGACGTCTACCAGGGCGCGCCCACCCCGGTCACCGGCTTCATGGCCGCCGCCACCAAGGTGGCCGCCTTCGGCGCGCTGCTGCGCCTCCTGTACGTGGTCCTGCCCGGCCTGCGCTGGGACTGGCGGCCCGTCATGTGGGGTGTCGCGATCATCACCATGCTGGGCGGCGCGATCGTCGCGATCACCCAGACCGACATCAAGCGACTGCTGGCGTACTCGTCGATCGCGCACGCCGGATTCATCCTCGCGGGTGTCATCGCGACCTCCAAGGACGGCGTGTCCTCCGTCCTCTTCTACCTCGCCGCGTACTCCTTCGTGACCATCGGCGCCTTCGCCGTGGTCACCCTGGTGCGCGACGCGGGCGGCGAGGCGACCCACCTGTCCAAGTGGGCGGGGCTCGGCCGCCGGTCACCGCTGGTGGCCGCCGTCTTCGCCGTCTTCCTGCTGGCCTTCGCCGGCATCCCGCTCACCTCCGGCTTCGCCGGGAAGTTCGCCGTGTTCAAGGCGGCGGCCGAGGGCGGAGCGGCCCCGCTGGTCGTCATCGGTGTGATCTCGTCGGCGATCGCCGCGTTCTTCTACATCCGCGTGATCGTCCTGATGTTCTTCAGCGAACCGAGGCCCGAGGGCCCCACCGTCGCCGTGCCGTCACCGCTGACCATGGCGGCGATCGGCCTGGGCGTGGCGGTCACCCTCGTCCTCGGCGTGGCACCGCAGTACTTCCTGGACCTGGCGAGCCAGGCCGGAGTGTTCGTGCGCTGAGTCGTCCGCCACAGCCGTGGGCCCCGGTTCCCCGCACGGGAACCGGGGCCCACGCGTGCGTGCGGGTCAGGCCTACGCGCACGTCACCGTCGGATTCCACGGCGCGAACAGGCCGCTCGGATTGTCCTTCCAGATCCAGGCACGCAGCGTGTACACGGCCCCGTCCACACCGGGAACCGTCCCCGGCCCCTGGAACGTCTGCCCGAACAACGTCGGCGGGGTCGATCCGGTCCCGGCCGGCACGATCCACTCCACCGCCACCAGCGCCCGGCCGCCGTCGGTGTCCGTCTCGTAGAGGAGACCCGCGGGCTCCGCCGGATCGAGACCGCCCACGTTGTCCCTCTTGACGTAGTGGTAGCCCGCCCCGCCCAGGGCGGTCCGGTCACAGGTGCCGGCGCGGATGTACCCGTCCGTGATCGCGAACGGCTCGTACTGGTAGTCCGCCGTCGCCGTGTACGTCGGGGTCAGATCCGTCCACACGAACGGATCGGGATCGGGCTCGGGGACGGGAGCCGCGCCGGCGGGCACCGCGGCCAGGGCGAACGGCACGGCCAGCGCCAGAACGGCGCCGGCAGTGCGGGACCTGAGAGACATCGTGAAGCTCCTTGGGGCGGACGAGGCACGCGAGCGCGACACCTCCGTACAGCACGGGCCTCCCCGGTCCCGCCCGTGCAGCATGGCCCCCGCCGCTTCCCGGCCGCCACGCGGAGACCGCCAAAGGACTGAGGGCCAGCTGCGGACGAGGGAGACCGGCCCGGAACTCGCGCCACGAGGAGACCGGCCCGGAACTCGCGCCACGAGGGACACCGGGCCCGGAACCCGCGCCCGAGCCCCTCTCCCGGGCGGGCAGCCTGTGGATAACTCGGGCGCTGTCGGTCCGGACCCCTATCGTGGAGGCAGTGGTCGAGGGACGACGTACGGGGGACACGACGATGGGCGGGACGGGCGGGACCGACGAGATGCCAGGGACGACCGAGACGCCGGGGGCGCCACAGGCGCACGGACCGGCGGACAGCGAGGCACTGGCCACGCTGCACCGGGTCTTCGGATATGACGCCTTCCGAGGCGAGCAGGAAGCGATCATCGAGCATGTGGTGGCGGGCGGCGACGCCGTCGTCCTCATGCCGACCGGCGGCGGAAAATCACTGTGCTACCAGATCCCCGCCCTGGTCAGACCGGGTACGGGCATCGTGATCTCACCGCTCATCGCCCTCATGCAGGACCAGGTGGACGCCCTGCGCGCCCTCGGCGTGAACGCCGGCTTCATCAACTCCACCCAGGACTTCGACGAGCGGCGCGTGGTCGAGGCCCAGTTCCTTTCCGGCGAGCTCGACCTGCTCTACCTGGCCCCGGAACGGCTCCGCCTGGACTCCACACTGGACCTGCTCACCCGCGGCAAGATCGCCGTCTTCGCCATCGACGAGGCACACTGCGTCTCCCAGTGGGGCCACGACTTCCGCCCCGACTACCTCGCCCTCTCCCTGCTCGGCGAGCGCTGGCCGGACGTCCCGCGCATCGCGCTCACGGCCACCGCCACCCGCGCGACCCACCAGGAGATCACCCAGCGACTCCACATGCCGGCCGCCCGGCACTTCGAAGCCAGCTTCGACCGGCCCAACATCCAGTACCGGATCATCCCCAAGGCCGACCCCAAGAAGCAGCTCCTCGCCTTCCTCCGCCAGGAACACGAGGGGGACGCGGGCATCGTCTACTGCCTGTCCCGCAAGTCCGTCGAGTCGACGGCGGAATTCCTCAGCCGCAACGGCGTCGAGGCCGTGCCGTACCACGCCGGCCTCGACGCCGGCACCCGCGCGGCCCACCAGTCCCGCTTCCTGCGCGAGGACGGCCTGGTCGTGGTCGCCACCATCGCCTTCGGCATGGGCATCGACAAACCCGACGTCCGCTTCGTCGCCCACCTCGACCTGCCCAAGTCCGTCGAGGGCTACTACCAGGAGACCGGCCGTGCCGGCCGTGACGGACTGTCCTCCACCGCCTGGATGGCCTACGGCCTCAACGACGTCATACAGCAGCGCAAGCTCATCCAGTCCGGTGAGGGCGACGAGGCCTTCCGCCGCCGCGCCCAGGCCCACCTCGACTCCATGCTCGCCCTGTGCGAGACGGCCCAGTGCCGCCGCGGACAGCTGCTGAACTACTTCGGCCAGGACCCCGACCCCGCGGGCTGCGGCAACTGCGACACCTGCCTCACCCCGCCCGAGACCTGGGACGGCACCGTCGCCGCCCAGAAGGTCCTCTCCACAGTGGTACGACTCCAGCGCGAACGCGGGCAGAAGTTCGGCGCCGTCCAGATCGTCGACATCCTGCTCGGCAAGCGCACCGGCAAGGTCATCCAGTTCGACCACGACCAGCTGTCCGTCTTCGGCATCGGCACCGACCTCGAAGAAGGCGAATGGCGGGGCGTCGTCCGGCAACTCCTCGCCCAGGGCCTGCTCGCGGTCGAGGGCGAGTACGGCACCCTCGTGCTCACCGAGGCCAGCGGGGCCGTACTGCGGCGCGAACTCGACGTCCCGCTGCGCAAGGAACCCAAGAAGCCGGTGGTCTCCCGGTCCTCCGGGACGTCCGGGTCCTCCGGGTCCGGCAAGGGCAAGGCGAAGGCGGCCGTGGCAGAGCTGCCCGAGGACCTGCTCCCCGCGTTCGAGGCACTGCGCGCCTGGCGTGCCGAGCAGGCCCGCGAACAGGGCGTACCGGCATACGTGATCTTCCACGACGCCACCCTGCGGGAGATCGTCACCCGCCGGCCCGAGTCGATCGCCGAACTGGCCACCGTCGGCGGCGTCGGCGAGAAGAAGCTGGTGACCTACGGCGAGGGCGTGCTCGGCGTACTGGCCTCCCTCAACACACCGCCCGCCCCGGCCTCCGCGCCCGCATCAGCCGGGGACGAGGACCACTGGCCCGAGATGGACGCGGAACCGGAACCGGAGGACTGGATATAAGGAGCGGGGCGGCCTTCTGCAACGGACGGCCGCCTACAGCCCCCTCGCCGCATACGCCCTGACGTCCGCGTCCGAGTCCGCCGTCGCCGTGGCCAGGGCCGCGCGGGCCTCCTCGACACCGGCGTGCCGGGTCAGAGCGAGGACGGCGGCCTTGCGGACGTCGGCGTTCGGGTCGGCGAGGACCTTGGCCAGGGCGGGCACCGCCACCGCGGCACCGGCGGCGCCCAACGCCCTCGCGGCACCGACGCGGACCTGCCAGGCGGGGTCCGCCGACGCGGCCACGGCCGCCTCGGCCAGCGGCGGCGGGCAGCCGACGCCCCCGAGAGCCTCGTACGCCGCACCCCGGACCAGCACATCCGCGTCGCCGGTGAGCGTGGTGAGGGCATCCAGGACGCCGTCCCGCTCCGGAGCGGCCCCGGAGCCGGCGGCTCCCACCGTGCCGAGAGCCTTCGCCACCGTCACCCGCACCTCCCGTGACGGGTCGGCGACCGCGCGGGCCAGAGCGGCGGCCGCGTCCACCGAGACCAGCGCCCGCACCGCCTCGATCCGGACCGCCGGATCGGCGTCGGACAGGGAAGCGGCGAACAAGCCGGGGTCGCCGAGGCGCAGCGCCCGCAGCACGTCCAGCGCGGCCGCGCGGACGACAGGGTCGGACACCGCGAGCGCGGCGGCCAGGGCATCGCGCAGCGCCGGCTCGGGCGGCAGCGTCTCCACCAGCTCACGCAGCGAGGAGGCGGCGGTCGAACGCACCCCGGCGTCCGCGTCGGCGAGCGCACCCGCCAGCGCCTGCCCGGTACCCGGCGGAGCCGTCTCCGTCAGGACCGACACGGCGGTACGACGTACCGAGGCGTCACGGTCCGTCAAATAGGGCGCAAGAGCGTCGAGTTCGGGCTCCTCCTCGGCGAGGGCGAGGAGCACCAGCAGACGCGGCGAAGCAGGCTCGGCCCGGTCGGGCTCGACGGGCCGCGCGGCAGCGGAGGCCGCCACCGGCCCGGTGGCGACCGGCGGCACGTCACGGGCACCCGCCGTCGCCACATCCAGCGCACGCACCTCGCCGATGTACCGGGACGGACCGCCGACCGGGGTGAACTCCTCGACCGGCACCAGATACGGAGCCACGGGACGAGCCGTGAACTCCATCGCACCAGAGGGGGACTTGTGCAGATCGAGATGGTGGAACCAGGAGGCGTCATCACGCTCGGGGTGATCGAGCCGGTCGTGGTAGAGACCCCAGCGGGACTCCGTACGGGCCAGGGAGGCACGAGCGGCCATCTCGGCGCAGTCACGGATGAAGTCGACCTCGGCGCACCGCATCAGCTCGTGCGGGGTCCGGGCACCCATGGCGGCGATGTCCTCCCGCATCCGCTCGAAGGACTCCAGAGCGAGGGAGAGCCGGGCCCCGGACTTCGGCGGAGCCACGTAGTCGTTCACGAAGCGGCGCAGCTTGTACTCGACCTGGGGCTGCGGCGGGCCGTCCGGGTTGCGCAGCGGACGGTAGATCAACTCGTGCGCCTCACGCACCTGGCCGGCCGGCAACTCCCCTTCGTACGCCGAGTACTGGGCGGCGTCCGCACCCGCCAGATCACCGAAGACGAACGCGCCGATCATGTAGTTGTGCGGGACGCAGGCCAGGTCACCGGCGGCGTACAAGCGGGGGACGGTCGTCCGGGCATGGTCGTCGACCCGGACCCCGGAAGCGGAGTGGCCGCCGCACAGACCGATCTCGGAGATGTGCATCTCGACGTCATGGGTCCGGTAGTCGTGCCCGCGCCCGGAGTGGAACGTGCCACGGGTGGGCCGCTCGGTGGAGTGCAGGATGGACTCCAGAGCGGAGACCGACTCCTCGGGAAGGTGGCTCAGCTTCAGGTAGACCGGGCCGCGGTCGGAGGCGACCTCGGCGGCGAACTCGGCCATCATCTGCCCCGACCAGTAGTCGGAGTCGACGAACCGCTCACCGTGCCGGTTGACCTGGTAACCCCCGAACGGATTGGCGACGTACGCGCACGCGGGCCCGTTGTAGTCCTTGATCAGGGGATTGATCTGGAAGCACTCGATCCCGGTGAGCTCGGCGCCCGCGTGGTAGGCCATGGCGTAACCGTCACCGGCGTTGGTCGGATTCTCGTACGTCCCGTACAGGTACCCGGAGGCGGGCAGCCCGAGCCGCCCGGCCGCACCGGTCGCGAGAACGACCGCACCCGCGCGGACGACGACAAAGGCCCCCGTACGGGTGTTGAACCCCGCCGCGCCCACCGCGCGCCCCGCCGCCGTCAGCACCCGCACCGGCATCACCCGGTTCTCGATCCGGATCCGCTCCCGCATCTCACGACGCCGCAACTGCCGGTACAGGACCTTCTTGACATCCTTGCCTTCCGGCATCGGCAGTACGTACGAACCGGAGCGATGCACCTGGCGGACCGCGTACGCGCCATGCTCGTCCTTCTCGAACTTGACCCCGTACGACTCCAGGCGCTGGACCATGGCGAAACCACGCGTCGCCGTCTGCCGGACCGTGGACTGGTCGACGATCCCGTCGTTCGCGCGGGTGATCTCGGCGACGTAGTCGTCGGGCTCGGCACGGCCCGGGACGACCGCGTTGTTGACGCCGTCCATGCCCATGGCGAGCGCCCCGGAGTGCCGGACATGGGCCTTCTCCAGGAGCAGCACGTTCGCACCGCGCTCGGCGGCGGTCAGCGCGGCCATGGTGCCGGCGGTACCGCCCCCGACGACAAGGACGTCACAGATCAGTTCCTCGGCGTCCGCGACGTCGGGAACGGCCAGGGGAGTGGGGGAGGGGGCGTTCGCGGGGGTGGTCACCGGGATGCCTTTCAGATGCCGAGCGAGGAGAGGACAGTACGGCGCAGGGCCGCGCGAGCAGGGTCGTCGAAGGCGCCGCGCACACGCGGACGCGGAACGTCCTGCACGGACGCCACCCGGCCGGAGGCGAGCAGGGCGACCCGGTCGCCGAGGAAAAGCGCCTCGTCCACGTCATGGGTGACGAAGACGACGGTCGCACCCGTACCGCGCAACACCTCCACCAGCAGGTCCTGCATGCCGGAACGGGTCTGGGCGTCCAGTGCCCCGAACGGCTCGTCCATCAGCACGACCCGAGGCGAACCGGCCAACGCCCGGGCCAGCTGCGCCCGCTGGCGCTGCCCGCCCGACACCCGGTGCGGCAACTGCCCGGCCTGCGCGGCCAGCCCGACCCGGGCCAGCCAGGACCCGGCCTGCGACCGGCGCTCGGAACGCCCGACCCCCTTGATGGCGAGCGGCAGTTCGACATTGCCGCGCAGCGAGCGCCAGGGCAGCAGCGCGTCCTCCTGGAAGACCAGCGCCCGGTCGGCCGACGGCCCGGTCACCGCGGCACCGTCCTGGGACACCGCCCCGGCCAGCGGAGCCAGCAACCCGGCGAACGTCCGCAGCAACGTCGACTTCCCGCACCCCGACGGACCGACGACCGTGAGGATCTCACCCGGCCGTACATCCAACGCGACATCGTGCAGCACCGGGGCGCCCGGCCGGCCGAGCACCGCCCCGTCGAACGTGAGCCGGGCGCCCCGCGCGGCCTCCGGCGCCGCGACCTCAGACGAAGTGCTCATCGCGCGCCTCCTGATCGGTGTCGCCGCGGCCCTGCTGCTGGGCATCGGCCTGCTTCTGGGAATCACCCTCGGCCCGCACTGCGACCCGGACGGCGGACACCGGAGTGCGGGGCCGGCCGCCGGGCACGTACGACGTCCGGGGCAACCAACGGGTCAGACGCCGGCCGAGAAGCTCGACAGCCGTGGACGTCACCCAGCCGAGCACCCCGATCGTGACCATCCCGACGAACACCCCGGGGTAGTTGACGATCGTGTAGTCCTGCCAGGTGCGGTAACCGACCCCGTACTGGCCGGAGATCATCTCGGCGGAGATCACACAGATCCACGACACACCGATACCGACCGACAGGCCCCCGAAGATGCCGGGCAGCGCCCCCGGCAGCACCACCGAACCCAGGATCCGCCACCGCCCGCCGCCCATGGTGCGCACCGCCTCC
Organism: Streptomyces sp. NPDC048288; assembly: GCF_043201555.1. Taxonomy (NCBI): domain Bacteria; kingdom Bacillati; phylum Actinomycetota; class Actinomycetes; order Kitasatosporales; family Streptomycetaceae; genus Streptomyces; species Streptomyces sp. NPDC048288. The sequence goes on along the minus strand of NZ_JBICZD010000003.1, from coordinate 684,564 downwards.
TCCCACACCGGGGTGAGGGCCCGCACCGCGTGCCGGGTGGAGACCATGACCGGGAAGAAGGCGGCGGTGCAGGTGATGAAGACGATGCCCTGCTCATTGGAGGGGAACAGCAGGATCGCGACGGGCACCAGAGCGATCGCCGGGATCGGCCGGACCACCTCCAGGACCGGGCCGAGCAGATCCTCGGCGAGGCGCGAGCGGGCCACGAGCACACCCGTCGCGACACCCAGGACGGCCGCCAGCACGAAACCGGTGAGGATGCGGGTGAGGCTGTCGGTGAGGTCGGTCCAGTAGTCGCCGCCCGAGACCCGGTCCGCGAAAGCGCGGGCGACGTCGGCGACGGTCGGGAACTGCGAGAAACGTAGCCACAGGTCGACGTTCAGACTGGTCAGCAACTGCCACACCCCGAGGGCGGCGGCCAGCGACACCACCCGCAGGACGTACCGGCTCACGACGCCCGCCGCAGCGCGTCAGCGTACCCGACGACCTGCGCGCCACCGTGCGCTGCCACGTACGCCTTCGCGGTCGCCTGCGTCACGAACGGCAGCAACTGCTCGCCGTCGGCCACCCACACCGCCTTGTCCGCGAACCAGAGGGTGCCGGTGGTGGCGTCGGGGACGTAGGCGGCGCGGATGTCCCCGCTGTGCTGGGCGACATAGGCGATCAGTTCCTCGGGGGAGCCGAAGCTCGTCGTCTTCTCGCTGCCCTTGGGCCACACCTCGCTCGCGGCCGCCGGCGGCGCGGTGGCGAGCCGCTTGGCGTAGTCGGAGCTGCCCAGGGCCTTCTTCACGTACTGGTCGTCGACGAACGCGTCCACATCCACATCACCCGTCAGCTTCGCGGCCTTGAGGACCGACACGTCCTGCTTCAGCGCGGAGACCAGCGCGGGCTTGACGGCGGGATCGAAGGTGGCGATGCCGTGGGCGCCGTTGTAGAGGTAGACGACCTCGGCGGGCAGCCCCGTGGCCGCGGCGACCTTCTCCGCGGCGGTCACCGGGTGCGCGTTGAGGTAGTCGGTGGCCTCGGCCTGCGCCTTGAGGAAGGCCTCCAGGACGGTGGGCCGCTGCTCGGCGAAGCCCTCGCGGGCAGTGACGCCGTGGAAGGTGGGCAGGTCCAGCTGGGCGCCGTCGTACAGCGCTTTCGCCTTGCCCTGGTAGGCGAGCAGGCCCGGCCAGGCCACGAACTGGGACAGCGCGTCCACGCTGCCCGCCGACAGGGCCGAAGCGCCCACCGCGGGCTGCTGGTTGAGTTTGGAGATGCCCTTGTCCGGGTCGATACCGGCACGCTGGAGGGCACGGACGAGGGTGCCGTCGGCGGCGGAGCCGATGCTCGTCGAGACCTTCTTGCCCTTCAGGTCCGTCAGCGAGGTGAGCTTGGAGTCGGGTGCGGTGACCACGGTGTTGAGGCCGCCGCGCAGGTTGTAGCCGGTGACCGAGACCAGGCGGGTCGGCTGGCCGAGCTGTTTGCCGCGGGCCGCGTTCAGCAGCAGCGGGAAGTCGCCCATCGAGCCGATGTCGATCTTCCCGGCGGTCATCTGCGCGGTGATCGGGGCGCCGGTGGCGTAGTCCTGCCAGTCGACCTTGTAGGTGTGGCCGTCGTGCAGGGCGTTGAGCTGCCGCTCGAAGTAGCCGAGGCTGCGGAGCAGGGTGCCCGCGGTGACGGTGTTGATGGTCTTGGACTGGTAGCCGACGGTGATAGTGACCGTCTTGCCGTCGCCTGCCGCGGCGCTGCCGCCGCAGGCGGAGAGCGGCAGCAGGAGGAGGGCCGCCGAGGCGGCGATCGCGGTGCGTTTCATAGGAGTTGTGGGCCTCTCACCGGAGCAGATAGGGCATGTTGACCGTCACGGCTCCGGTGGGACAGCGGGCCGCGCACGGGCCGCAGTACCAGCACTCGTCGACGTGCATGTAGGCCTTGCCGTTGCTTTCGTCGATGGCGAGGGAGTCCAGCGGGCACATGTCCACGCAGAGGGTGCAGCCGTCGATGCACTTCGACTCGTCGATGGTCACGGGCACGTCGGCCCGCTGGGGCGCCAAGGGCATGGCTGTCTCCAGGAAACGGGTCAGGCGGAGGGGAGGAGGGTCAGAGGGAGCGGTGCAGGAGGCCGCTCATGGTGATGCGGTCGCCGCGGAAGCGGATGAACTCCAGGTCGACGGGGCGGCCGTCGGCGAGGTGGGTGAGCCGTTCCAGCATGAGGACGGCCGCGCCGCGCGGGGCTTGGAGTACGGCGGCGGAGTGGGCGTCCGCGTTCACCGCCTCCAGGGTGATCTCGGCGTGGCCCAGGGGCCGGCCGGTGATCGTCTCCAGGAGCCTGAAGACGTCGTTGTTCTCCAGGTCGGCGCCGAGCAGGGCGGTGCCGATGTCGAGGGGGATGTAGGTGAGGTCGAGGGAGAGGGGGAGGCCGTTCAGGCGGCGCAGGCGTTCGATGTAGAGGACGTCGGCGCCGGGCGGGACGCGGAGGCGTTCGGCGACGGGGGTGGGTGCCGGGGCTGGGCCCATGGTGCGGACCTCGTTGGTGACCTGGCCGTGTTCGCGGAGGGTTTCCGCGAGGCCCATCAGGCGGTCGAGCCCGTGCGGGTATTTCCGGGCGACGACCACGGTGCCCACGCCGGGCAGCCGGTCCACCAGCCCTTCCGCCCGCAGCAGGTCCAGGGCCTGGCGGACGGTGTTGCGGGAGGCGCGGTAGTCGGAGGCGAGGGTGGTCTCGTGGGGGAGGGTGCCGTCCGGGAACGCGGCGGTGAGGATCTGGTGGCGCAGCAGGTCGGCGAGTTGCCGGGCCTGGTCCGCACGCAGCCGGCGACGTGTCCGGTGGGCGGCGACCGTGGTGGCGGCGCCCTGACCGGCGTGGTCTCGGATGCGGTCGGTGGCTGGCATGGCTCGAACCATACCTATGCGGTAGGGAAGGGGGTGTTGCGGGATTGTTGCGCCACCTGAGGCCCTGTCGGACACGTCTTTGAGCTGCGGTTATTCGGCTCGGCGGGGGAAGATCTGCCACCGGGGCGCCGGTCTGTGTCCCAGGTTCTAGCCGAGCGCCGTCAGCCCCGGCGCGAACGTGATCAGCAGCGGCAGCAGGGGCACCAGCGCCGCCACCGTCGTCGTCAGGGCGCGCTGGTGGCGCAGCAGCCGCGGGGGCGGTTCCAGCAGCCGGTCGACCCGCTCGCCGAGCAGCCGGCGGCTCGACGCGCAGGACAGGACGCCGCGGTGCTGGTTCAGTTCGATCAGGGCCAGCGCGGTCGTGAGGTGGCCGCAGCGACGGGACGCCGTGTCGTCCGCGGCGAGTTCGACGAGCCGGTGGGTCTGGTCGCAGAAGTGGGAGAAGAGCGGCACGCGCGGGAAGCCCGTGGCCAGTGCGCTGGACAGATGGAGCAGCCAGTCGTGGTGGGCGCGGGCATGACCGCGCTCGTGGGTGAGTACGGCGTCGAGCTGGTGGTCGGTGAGGCGGTGCAGCGCCCCCGTCGTCACCACCAGCTGCGGCGGGTGGCCGGGCATCCACCAGGCGTCCGGGTACTCGTCCTCCAGTACCAGCATCGGCCCGCGCGCCGCGGGCAGCCCCGCCGGTAGTTCCGGTGCCCGCTCGCGCAGGTGGGCGCGGGTCTGGTCGCGTCGCCGCCGGGCGTCGACCCACTCGCGGGCGAGCATCGCCGTGGTCCAGGCCGCCCCGCACGCCAGTAGCACGGTGAGGGCGACCGCCCACAGGGGCGCGACGGAGAGGTCGTACGCGGCGGTGACCGCCGGTGGCGCCGGCGCGAACACCCGGTCGCGCACGGTGTGGAAGACGGCCGCCGCGCCCAGGACGAGCGCGGCCAGGCAGCACATCAGCACGGTGGCGACCAGGCACTGCCACACCCACAGCGCGACCACCGGTTCCCGTTCCGGCCACGGGGCCCGCACCAGCGCGCGCGGCACCGGCACCGCGGCCGTCAGAGCGACGGCGCTCAGCAGGAGCAGGCAGACGGTCATGCCGGGGCTCCGTTTTCTGGTCGGAGAGACGTGCGGGTGACGGAGTGCTACGGGGGTGATGCGCCGTTGCGTGACAAAGTGCGTGCGCCCGGCGCGTCACGTCCCGTGTACGCCGTCGCTTCGCATGGTGCGCGTGCGGGCGCATCGCATGGTGCGTGTCCCGTCAGTATGACGGTGCGGGGCGCCCCGAGTCAGGTCTCGACGACGATCCGGACGCCCCTCCTGGCCGCACCTTGGGACTCACAGGTCACCGCTCCCGCAACACCAGCCGCAGCGCCGCCGGATCCGCCTCGCCCGCGGACGCATCCCGCCCGTCTCCGCCACGACGCGGCGTGCCGCAACCGTCCCTCACCCGGCCACGATCCGCCCGCCGACCTCCCCGAGTCCCACCCGGACACCGCCCGGCCCCGGTGCCCACGCCGACAGCGTCACCACGTCGCCGTCCTCCAGGTACGTCCGCTTGCCTTCCAGGAGTTCGAGCGGGTCCCGCCCGTTCCAGGTGAGTTCCAGCAGCGACCCGAGCTGCCCGGGTTCCGGGCCGCTCACCGTGCCGGAGCCGTAGAGGTCGCCGGTGCGCAGCGAGGCGCCGTTGACGGTCAGGTGGGCGAGTTGCTGGGCGGCGGTCCAGTACATGGTGGAGAACGGCGGCTCGGACACCACCTGTCCGTTGATCGCCACCGACATCCGCAGGTCGTAACCGGTGGGCTCCTCCGTGGAGTCGTCGAGGTACGGCAGCAGAGGGTGCGTGCGCCGCGGCGGGTCGACCCGCGCGTCCTCCAACGCCTCCAGCGGGGTGATCCACGCCGCGACGGAGGTGGCGAACGACTTGCCGAGGAACGGGCCGAGCGGGACGTACTCCCACGCCTGAATATCCCGTGCGGACCAGTCGTTCAGCAGGCACAGGCCGAACACGTGCTCCCGGAAGTCGCCCAGCGCCACCGGCTTCCCCTGCTTCGACGGCGTGCCGACCACGAAGCCGACCTCGGCCTCGATGTCCAGCCGCACCGACGGGCCGAACACGGGTGCGGGATCCGACGGCGCCTTGCGCTGGCCCGACGGCCGTACGACGTCCGTGCCCGACACCACGACCGTGCCCGCGCGGCCGTGGTAACCGATCGGCAGGTGCTTCCAGTTGGGGGTGAGCGGTTCGGGGGCGTCGGGGCGGAAGATGCGGCCGGCGTTGCGGGCGTGGTTCTCGGAGGCGTAGAAGTCCACGTAGTCGGCGACCTCGAAGGGGAGGTGCAGGGTCACCGACGACAGCGGGTGGAAGAGGGGTTCGAGCACCTCGCGGTGCGCGGGCACCGTCACCCAGGCGGTCAGGGCGCGCCGCACGTCCGACCAGGTGGTGCGGCCCGTGGCGAGCAGCGGGTTGAGGGTCGGGCGGGCGAGCAGGGAGGCGTAGGGGGAGCCGAGGGCGAGGGCCGCGGCGCCGGCGTCGAGGACGTGGTCGCCGAGGCGGACGCCGACCCTCCGTTCGGTGCTCTCGGGGGTCGAGAACACGCCATACGGAAGGTTGTGCGAGCCGAAGGGGTCACCCTCGGGGACCTCGAAGGGGGTCAAGGGGGGCATGGGGTGGCTGCCTCGCTCTCATCCGTGCCGCGCGGGGCCGACCATGTGGCGACGTCACTATGGCGCTGCGCGGCATTCCATGTGGTCGCGCCACACGTTACGGGTGAGTTGGCTGTATGGGCAGTGTCTAAAGAGTTCGCAATGTCCGGATAAGCCTTGTCGGAGGGGTCAATTCCGGCTTAGCGTCCTTTGGGGGACACGGACGGGGTGGGTCCGGTCCGTAGGGGGGACACGTGGGGGGACCCGTGGCCAGGAATGCCGTCAGCGTGCCGTTCGAGGCGGACCGTGACGTGCCCGGCCTGATCGTCAAGTTCGGCGACTATCCGCTGCATCACGGCGGGGTCGGCGCGATCCGCAGTCTGGGCCGCCTGGGCGTTCCCATGTACGCGATAACGGAGGACCCGTACACACCGGCGGCTTCCTCCCGTTATCTCAAACGGGCTTTCGTATGGCCGACAACAGGCGCCGAGGAACCGGATCGTCTCGTCGAGGGACTGCTGCGCATCGGCCGCCGCATCGGCCGCCCGACGGTGCTGATCCCCACCGACGAGGAGGCCGCCGTCCTGATCGCCGAGCACCAGGACGCGCTCGGCGACCGTTTCCTCTTCCCGCGTGTGGATCCCGCACTGCCCCGCCGGCTCGCCAGCAAGCAGGGCCTGCACGAACTCTGCGTGGAACACGGCATCCCCAGTCCGACGGCCGCCTTCCCGCAGTCGTACGAGGAGATCGTCGACTTCGCGGAGAAGGCCCGCTTCCCGATCGTCGCCAAGAACCGTGAGGCGTTCGTCCGGCGGAAACAGCCCGCTGTCAACGGCACGACGCGGATTCCCACCCGCGAGGGACTGCTCACGCTCGCCCGTGACTGGGGCACCCGTCCGGGTGTCATCCTCCAGGAGTACCTGCCGAGGGAGGAGGCCGAGGACTGGATCGTGCACGCCTACTTCGACGCCGACTCCACCCCGCGCGCGTTGTTCACCGGCGTGAAGGTCCGCTCCTGGCCGCCGCACGCGGGCATGACCGCGAACGCCTACGTCGTCGACAACCCGGAACTCGCCGACCTCGCCGCGCGTTTCATCAAGCAGATCGGCTTCACCGGCGTCATCGACCTCGACCTGCGCTTCGACCGGCGCGACGGGCAGTACAAACTGCTCGACTTCAACCCGCGCATGGGCGCCCAGTTCCGGCTCTTCGAGAGCGAGTCGGGGGTGGACGTGGTCCGTGCGATGCACCTGGACCTGACCGGACGTCGCGTTCCGGAGGGGGAACAGCGCGCCGGCCACCGGTACGTCGTGGAGAACATCGACCTGCCCGCCCTCCTCGCCTACCGCCGCAGCGGCTATACGACGCCGCACGCGCCCAAGAAGCCGAGCGGGACCGAGCTGGCCTGGCTCGCGGGTGACGACCCGCTGCCGTTCGTCACGATGCTCGCCCGCTTCGTCCGCCCGGGCGCGAAGCACCTCTATCAGCTGTGGCGCACCAACCGCCGCGGCTCCAGCACCTCCACGAAGTAGGCGCCACGTTCCTGGGGAGGGACTTCGTGATCCAGCCGGTAGCAGTCATAGGTGCCGGGCCCTTCGGCCTGTCCACCGCCGCCCATCTGCGGGCGCGCGGCATCCCCGTCCGGGTCTTCGGCGACCCCATGGTCAGCTGGCGCGACCATATGCCCGAGGGCATGCTCCTGAAGTCGACGCCCGCCGCCTCCAGCCTCGACTGCCCGCAGCGCGGCCACACCCTCGCCGACTACTGCGACGCGGCCGGCATCCGCAGACCGGTGACCGACGAGGACATCATCCCGGTGGAGACCTTCACCGGCTACGGCGAGTGGTTCCAGCAGAAGCTGGTGCCCGAGCTGGAACGGGTGCGGGTGGTCTCCGTGGACCGGCACCGGGCGGACGGCTTCGAACTGAAGCTGGACTCGGGAGAGTCGTTCACGGCCCGCGCGGTCGTCGTCGCCACCGGACTGTCGGGGCTCGCCCGGGTCCCGGCGGAGCTCGCGGGAGCGGCGGCGGACGGAGCGGCGGGACCGGTCTCGCACAGCTCCCGGCACCACGACCTGACCCGCTTCTCCGGCAAGGAGCTGATCGTCGTCGGCGCCGGGCAGTCCGCGCTGGAGACGGCCGCCCTGGCGGCCGAGGCGGGCGCCCAGGTCCGGGTGGTCTCCCGCGGGCACGGCAGGGTCGCCTTCGGCGCCCCGCCCTGGGACCAGCCGAAGCTGCGCCCGGAGTCCCCGTTCGGCCGGGCCTGGTCCCTGTGGGCGCTCAGCTACTACCCGCACCCCTACCGCTACCTCCCGGCGCAGGCCCGCCACTACCTGGTCCGCCGGGTCCTCGGCCCGCTCGGCGCCTGGTGGCTGCGCGACCGCTTCGAGGGCAAGGTCCAGGTCCGCGAGGTCGCCGCGGTCACCGGCGCCGACATCTCCGACGGCGCGCCGGTCCTCACCGTCCGCGCCCACGACGGCCGCACCGACCGCCTCGCCGCCGACCACGTCATCGCCGCCACCGGCTACCGCGTGGACGTCGCCGCGATGGACTTCCTCGGCGCCGAACTGCGCACCCGCCTCGCGACCAGCCGCGGCGCCCCGAAACTCGGCGCCGGATACGTCTCCTCGGTGCCCGGGCTGTACTTCACCGGCCTGCCCGCGGCGGCGTCGTACGGCCCGGTGATGCGATTCGTGTGCGGCACGGAGTTCGCCTCGCCGCGCCTGGCCAGGCACCTGGCGGCAACCCACGCCTGACCCGCGGCGCTGCCCGGCGTTGCCAACGGACATGCCCCGGAGTCCAGTTCGGCGCTGCCGCCGCCCCCGTCGAACCGCAGTCCGAGCCGCCGGACCTCTCGTCGTACCGCGCGCCACCGCCCCGGTCCCCGGGAGACTCGCCGAGCGTCTCGAAGCCGCCGAGGAGTCCTCGAGGAGTCCTCGGGGAGCCCTCGAAGAGCCGACGCGCGTGGTTCCGGCGGGCCTCGCCCAGGTCCGCCGACCGCCTCTCACCGCACCCGCCCCCGTCCGGCCGGTGCGGTCACCTCACCCCACCGCAAACGTAACGGGTCCCACTGACAACGCCCCCATCACGAACGCCCCCATCACGGAGGCGGCGGGCGTCACTTGAGGCCGAAACGCACAGTGAGTCTCAGGGCCGTGCTGTCCGTATTCTCTGATCATGGTCGCACCCCTCCCGTACTCACTGATCGCCACCGACCTGGACGGCACGCTGCTGCGCGCCGACGACACCCTCTCGGACCGGTCGCTCGCCGCGCTCGCGCGGGCCGGCCGGGCCGGCGCCCGGCATCTCGTGGTGACCGGCCGCCCCGCACCGAGAGTGCGCCCGCTCCTCGACGACCTCGGCAGCACGGGACTCGCGGTCTGCGGCCAGGGCGCGCAGGTGTACGACGCCGGTGCGCACCGTCTGCTGTGGTCGGTCACCCTGGACCGGGAACTGGCGGAGACCGCGCTCGGCAAGATCGAGGCCGAGGTCGGCCAGGTGTACGCGGCGGTCGACCAGGACGGTGTGGACGGGCTCACGCTCATCGAACCGGGCTATCTGATGCCCCACCCCACGCTGCCCGCCCTGCGCGTGGGCCGACGCGACGACCTGTGGTGCGCGCCCATCAGCAAAGTGCTGCTGCGCCACCACACCCTGTCCGACGACGAGCTGGCGGCGACCGCCCGCGCGGTGGTCGGGTCGCTCGCCACGGTCACCATGTCGGGGCCGGGAACCGTCGAACTCCAGCCGTGCGGGGTGACCAAGGCGACGGGGCTGGCGCTGGCCGCCGACCATCTGGGACTGAGCCCCGAACAGGCCATCGCCTTCGGGGACATGCCCAACGACATCCCCATGTTCGACTGGGCGGCCTACGGGGTGGCGATGGCCAACGCCCACCCCGAACTCAAGGCGGTGGCCGACCGGATCACCTTGTCGAACGAGGACGACGGAATCGCCGTCGTCCTCGAAGGACTGTTCCCGTAACGCTGTTGCCCATACGGCCACGAGGTCATGACGTCATGAGGCCATAAGGCCGTCGGACGCCATTAAGCGGCTCGGGCCGCCTCAAACCTCGGTGATCAGTAGGCGCCGTGGACGTTGTCGATCGAGCCGTACCGCGCGGCGGCGTAGTTGCAGGCGGCGGTGATGTTCGCGACCGGGTCGTAGATGTCGAACGACGTGCCGACCACGTGGTAGGTCTTGAACGTCGGGTCGATCACCTGGAGCAGGCCCTTGGACGGGATGCCCTTGGCCGCGTTGGAGTCCCAGAGGTTGATCGCCTGCGGGTTGCCGGAGGACTCGCGAATCACGTTGCGGTAGATGCCGTTGTAGGTGCCCGGGATGTGCCTCTCCGCCATGATCGCGAGCGACTCCCGGATCCAGCCGTCGAGGTTGTTCGGGTACCCGGCAAGGGTCGTCGAGGGCGTCGTGGCGGTGGGGGCGGAGGCGACGGCGGCCGAGGCGGCGGTCGCCCCGATGAGCGGGAGGGCGAGTACGGCGGCGCCGGTGCCGACGGCGGCGAGCGCGCGGACGATGCGGTTACGGCGGGGACGGCGGTTCTGAGCGGCAGCAGACATGGCGAAGTTCCTCTCCGTCGCCTGCGAGGTGAGCTGTCGGGTTCGGGCCCGGGGAGTGCCCGGCCGCACCGCCCGAAGGCGAGGCGACTTCACCCCTAGCCGTTCCGGTACGACGTCCGTCGATGACGTCGGTCGCCCGGTACGGCGGCTTACCTGGTTCCCCCGCTCCTGCCGTGCGAATGGACTCGTCAATGGGTCACGACGGGCGGCGGCAGGATTCGGCGTCCGCCCGGCGAGCGGGAACGTATGCGAGAGCACATGTCCGGAACAAGTGTCAGATTCACATAAAGAACTGATTGACCTTGATCTGCGACGTATGGGGTGCTTGATCCTTTGCGGTTGCCAACCCTCAACTCGCCCACAGGGAAAGGGAAGGAAGGGTCGCCTTACGTGATATGTGGCATCTGACCCCGCGTGACCTACTTCACGAACCCGCAATTAAGTCAAATCGGACATGAGGGATTTCCTGGAATCCGCTCATCTCTGGGTCGGGCCGAAAGTGGACCCATTCTCATTCGTGCGAAATGCCCCTTTAGGGGTGAGAAAGTGACCCGCGTCACGGGTGATTTCGCATGTAGTCTGACTTTTTGCATTGCGGATGATTTCGGACTTTAGGGGTGAATGCCCCGGTCGCTCGCGCCCGATGAAGGGAAGGGTCGCTCTCGGCGGGTGCGTGATCCTGGTCACGTCGTGCCGAGTGGTGGGCCGGTCCCCTCCGGCGCGTGCGTGTCCGCCATGAGGCGGAACCCCCGCTGCGGGGCCGGTCGTTGTCATGGTGAAGTGTCCGCGGTGGTGGGAGGTGCCGAAGGTGGCGTCGGTCTCGTCCGTGCGGAGGTCCTCGTGGGCCGTCCCGTGAACGCGGGAGGGGGCCCGGGCGGGCATGATGTGTGCCCGTCGGCTTCCGCCGGTGGCGGAAGGGGTACCCCCGGGCAGGTGATGTCGCCCGGAGGAGGTGCGGTCGCTCCCCGACGCGACTCTGCCGCCGGACCCGCCCGACCCGGACCCGGACCCGCCCGACCCGGACCCGGCGGTGCCGCTCAGGGACACGGCCTATGCCGCGGTTCGGGACAACCGCCAGCACTTCCTGTTAAGTCAGTGGATGTCAGGTCGTATCAGCTGATCAAAAACATACCGGTCGTGATCCGATAGCGCCCGGGGTGTAACGGTGGGCGCCCTCGGTGATCGAAACCTGACCGGATACGCTGACTTGAGTGATGGCAGCGACCTATCGACAAACCGTGTAACCGCCAGTGGACACCAGCAGACAGGAGACCCCTCGTGACCGTCGGGCCGTTCGGGCTGAGCGTGCGGGACCAGGCTCTGGAAGCCGATGTCCAGGCCGGATTGACGGCTGTCGAGGAGGGCTTGCTAGAGGCCACCAAAAGTGAGGTCCCCTTCATCACGGAGGCCGCGCAGCACCTCGTGCGCGCCGGCGGAAAGCGGTTCCGCCCGCTGCTGGTGATGCTCGCCGCGCAGTTCGGCGACCCGTACGCGCCGGGTGTCGTGCCGTCGGCCGTGGTCGTCGAGCTGACCCACCTGGCCACGCTGTACCACGACGACGTCATGGACGAGGCCTCCGTGCGGCGTGGCGTCGACAGCGCCAACACCCGCTGGGGCAACTCGCTCGCCGTTCTCACCGGCGACTTCCTCTTCGCGCGCGCCTCCCAGATCCTCGCCGATCTCGGTCCCGAGGCGGTGCGCGTCCAGGCCCTCGCGTTCGAACGGCTGGTGACCGGCCAGATCCTGGAGACGGCAGGCCCGACGGACGGCCGCGACCCGGTCGACCACTATCTCGACGTGCTCAGCGGCAAGACCGGCTCGCTGGTCGCGGTCTCCTGCCGCTTCGGCGCGATGCTGTCCGGTGCCGACGAGACGGTCGTGGACGTCCTCACCCAGTACGGCGAACGCCTCGGTGTCGCCTTCCAGCTCGCCGACGACGTCCTGGACATCGCCTCCGACTCCCACGAGTCCGGCAAGACCCCGGGGACCGACCTCCGCGAGGGCGTCCCCACCCTGCCGGTGCTCCGGCTGCGGGAGCGGGCGGCACGCCTGGCGCTCGCCGAGGACGTCGCGCTGTGCGAGCTACTGGACTCCGACCTCACGGACGACGTGCGGCACGCGGAGGCCCTGGCGGCGCTGCGGGTGCATCCGGCGCTGGAGCAGGCGCGCCGGGACACGGTCCGGTACGCGGAGGAGGCGCGGGCCGCGCTGGCCCCGCTGCCGGAGTGCGACGCCAAGGCGGCCCTCCTGGAGCTGTGCGACGCGGTGGTGCACCGGGCCGGCTGACTCCGCCCCGGCTGACTCCGCCCCGGCGGACCCCGGTCCGGCTGCCCTTGGTCCGCTGCTCGCCCGACCCGTCAGAGCCCGGACTCGGCCGATATGTCTGTGACGCACGTCATGCATCTGGACTGAGTCCAATACCAGATCGGTTCCGTACCCCTCCCCAGAAGCCGACGCAGGGGGCGTCGGCTGACACAGGGGGAGAAAACGGAATCATGGTCATCAACGCAACGCGTCGGGGGACGCTCGTCGCCGCCGCAGTCACCATGACCGCTCTCGGCGGTGCCGCCGTACCGGCAGCCGCCGTCACCAGCCACCACGCCACCGACTCCGTCGTCCTCGCCGCCAGCCTGCGCGGGGCCAACGAGGTACCCGTCGCCGGTGGGCCCGCCGTCGGCGACAAGGACGGTGCCGCCCTGGAGTTCATCCAGGTCAAGGGGGACAAGGTGACCGTCGCCGTGACCTGGCGCGGCACCGGCAGGCCGACCGACCTGCACATCCATCAGGGCGCCAGGGGTACCAACGGCGGCGTGAAGATCGACTTCGGAAAGCTGCTGAAGAAGGCCAGGGGCCACAGCGTCACCGGAAGCGTCAAGGTCACCGACAAGGCCCTGCTCAAGCAGCTCACCACCGACCCCGGTGCCTTCTACGCCAACCTGCACACCGCCCGGTTCCCCGGCGGGGCCGTCCGCGGCCAGCTGCACGCCGTCAGCACCGTCTCCGACCTCAGGAGCGGCGGCTTCCAGGCCTCCGTCGTCACCGGCAAGCAGATCTACGAGTGCAAGCCGGCCGCCGACGGCGGCTACGCCTTCGCCCAGCGCGACGTCAGCGCCAAGCTCGGCGGCGGCATCCGGCACTCCTTCGTCGCACCCGACTCCGGCACCCCGCAGTGGGTTGCGCCCGACGGCAGCGCGGTCACCGGAGCCGTCCTGACCAAGACACCCAACGGCGACGGCAACATCGCCGAGCTCGACCTCAAGGCCACCCGGTCCGGCAAGAAGCACGGACTGCTCGCGCACACCGGCGAGATCCTGCGCCTGAACACCGTCGGCGGCGTCGCCCCGACCGGCACCTGCACCCCGGGCGCCGTCGTCGGCGTCCCCTACCAGGCGGACTACGTCTTCGTGCAGCACCACTGAGCGCCCGGCTGAGCACACGACCGAGCACACCGCGCAAGCGCAACCGGAGGCGCCTTCGCCACACGACCCCTACGGGTCGGCGCAGGCGCCTCCACCCTTGTGTCATACCGCAGGACTACACGGAGTTGGCTCCCGGGTCTGACGCTTCCGAGCCCCCGATTTGGTGAGATGGAAACCACGGAAATCACCACCACTCACCGATTCGGGTGAGAATGGCGGCTCAGGGTGGGAGCACGTGCGAGGACAGCCGCCGCCGACGACGGAGGTAAGGCACACATGGCACCGTACGAATCCGACGACAGCACGGGGGCCGCGCAGGGCGACGACGAGCTGCGCGCCGAGCGGCGGCGCAAGGCCGCGCGGTACGTCGTTCCGGTCGCGGTGATGGGCGTGGCCGCGGCCACGATCGGCCTGGTCCCGGCACTCGCCGACTCCGGTGACCCGAATCTGCCGAAGATCACCGCGCAGGAACTCATCAACAAGATCGCCAAGTCGGACGTGCAGCAGCTGTCCGGCACGGTGAAGATCAGCACCGACCTGGGGCTGCCCGACCTCGGCGGCCTGGAGAGCAGCCTGCTGTCCGGGGCGACGCAGGGCAGCGGCGACGGCTCGTCCGCCGACCCGTCCACCAAGCTCACCGAGCTGGCCTCCGGCACGCACACACTGCGCGTCGCCGCCGACGGCCCCGAGAAGCAGAAGGTGTCGCTGCTGGAGAGCGGCGCCGAGTACAGCCTCATCCACAACGGCACGGACGTGTGGGGCTACGACAGCAAGTCCAACGAGGTCTACCACTCCACCGCCGCCGACTCCGGCAAGGCCGAGCAGCACGAAACCCCGGCCACGCCCAAGGACTTCGCCGACGAGGTCCTCAAGTCGGTCGACGACACCACGTCGGTCACGGTCGACGGCACCGCCCAGGTGGCCGGCCGCGACGCCTACCGGCTGGTCATCAAGCCCAAGCAGTCCGGTACGACGGTCGGCGCGATCAGCATCGCGGTGGACGCCAAGACCGGCACCCCGCTGAAGTTCACGCTCACCCCGTCGAGCGGCGGCGCGGCCGTCGTGGACGCCGGCTACACCCAGATCAGCTTCGCGAAGCCGGCCGCCTCGACGTTCGACTTCACCCCGCCCAAGGGCGCGAAGGTCACCGAGGGCGACGAGACCGGCAAGGGCGGCAAGGCCGACGGGCGGGACCAGGGCGGCAAGGCCTCCGAGGCGCCCGGCCACGGCTCCGCGAAGGACCTGGAGAAGGAGGGCTTCGACGTCCTCGGCAAGGGCTGGAACTCCATAGCCGTCCTCGACACCGGCAGCAAGGACGGCCTGCCCACCGGCTCCGCCTCCGGCGGCGGTGACCTGAGCGGCTTCCTCGGCTCGCTCGGCGACCCGGTCTCCGGCAAGTTCGGCAAGGGCACGGTCTTCTCCACCCGCCTGATCAACGCCCTGATCACGGACGACGGCAAGGTGTACGTCGGCGCCGTGGACAAGGCGGCCCTGGTGAAGGCGGCGAACGCGGGGTAGTACAGGCGGCGCGGGTACCGTGCGTACCCGCGCCGCAGGACGAATCGAGGGAGCCGATGGACCAACCGTCCGCCACGGAGCGGGAGTCGGAGAACTCGGGGAACCCGGGAGAACCGGAG
Organism: Streptomyces sp. NPDC048288; assembly: GCF_043201555.1. Classification (NCBI taxonomy): domain Bacteria; kingdom Bacillati; phylum Actinomycetota; class Actinomycetes; order Kitasatosporales; family Streptomycetaceae; genus Streptomyces; species Streptomyces sp. NPDC048288. Next base: position 669,427 of record NZ_JBICZD010000003.1, on the reverse strand, counting down.
CACCCGGTGAATCCGGCAGACCCGGAGGACTCGGGAGACTCGGGGGACGGCGTCCCGGCGAGCGAAAGCGTCATCGACACCCGTGGTCTCACCAAGCGCTACGGCGGCGGACAGCTCGCCGTGGACGGTCTCGACCTGACCGTCCCGGCGGGCAGCGTCTTCGGCTTCCTCGGTCCGAACGGCTCCGGCAAGACCACCACCATCCGCATGCTGATGGGCCTGATCGCGCCTACCTCGGGCACGGCCCGCGTCCTGGGCCACCCGATGCCCCGGTCCTCCCGCGCCGTACTGCCGCACGTCGGCGCCCTCATCGAGGGCCCGGCGCTGTACGGCTTCCTCTCCGGCCGCGACAACCTGCTCCGGTACGACTCCGCAGACCCGACCGCCGACCCGCGCACCCGGCGCGCCCGCGTCGGGACCGCACTGGACCGGGTGGGCCTGACGGCCGCCGCCGCCAAGAAGGCCAAGGCCTACTCCCTCGGCATGAAACAGCGCCTCGGCCTGGCCGCCGCGCTGCTGCAGCCCCGCAGACTGCTCGTCCTGGACGAGCCCACCAACGGCCTCGATCCGCAGGGCATGCGGGAGATCCGCTCCCTGGTGCGGGAGCTGGCCGGGGACGGCACGACCGTCTTCCTCTCCTCCCACCTCCTCGACGAGATCGAGCAGGTCTGCACCCACGCGGCCGTCATGGCCCAGGGCCGGCTGATCACCCAGGGCGCGGTCGCCGACCTGGCGGCCGGGGCGCGCGGCCGGCTGGCGGTGACCACCCCGGACACGGGGGAGGCGGCCCGGGTGCTCAAGGAACAGGGCGTCGCGGACGTCGTCGTCGCCGAGGACCGGGTGACCGGCGAACCGCCCGAGCGGGACCTCGCCGAGGTGAACGCGGCACTCGTCGCGGCGGGCGTCCGCGTGCGCGGCTTCACCCTGGAACGGGCCTCGCTGGAGGACGCGTTCGTGGCGCTGACCGGGGAGGGCTTCGATGTCGCGGGCTGACGCAGCGGTCGTAGGAGAGGCGGAAGGAACGGCTGTACGGCGGCCCCACCCGCTGTGGACCCTCGGTCTGCTGCGCAGTGAGCTGGTCACCACCCTCCGGCGCTGGCGCACCCTCGCGCTGCTGGGCGTGCTGGCGGCGGTGCCGGTGCTGGTCGGCATCTCCGTGAAGATCGAGACGAGCGGTGACGGGCAGGTCGGCCGGGGCGGCGGCGAGGGCCCGGCGTTCATCTCGCAGATCACCAACAACGGACTGTTCCTGGTGTTCACGGCCCTGGCCGCGACCCTCCCGTTCTTCCTGCCGATGGCCGTCGGCGTGGTGGCCGGCGACGCGATCGCGGGTGAGGCCAACGCGGGCACCCTGCGTTATCTGCTGGTCGCCCCGGCCGGCCGCACCCGTCTCCTGCTCACCAAGTACGCGACGACGATGGCCTTCTGCCTGCTGGCCACCCTGGTGGTGGCCACCTCGGCCCTCGCCGTCGGCGCGCTCCTCTTCCCGCTCGGCGACCTGACGACCATCTCGGGCACCCAGATCTCCTTCACCGAGGGCCTGGGCCGGGCCTTGCTGATCGCCCTGGTGGTGGCGGCCTCCCTGACCGGCATAGCCGCTCTCGGCCTGTTCGTGTCCACACTGACGAACAGTGGGATCGCGGCGATGGCGACCACCGTCGGTCTGCTGATCACCGTCCAGATCCTCGACCAGATACCCCAGCTGCACGCGCTCCAGCCGTACTTCTTCTCCCACTACTGGCTGTCCTTCGCCGACCTGATGCGCGACCCCGTCTACTGGGACGACCTGGTCAAGAACCTGGAACTGCAGGCCCTGTACGCGGCGGTGTTCGGTTCGGCGGCCTGGGCGCGGTTCTCGACGAAGAACATCACCGCGTAGCGGGGCGTGGGGCCTCGCCCGACGGCCCCTGGCGTGTTCACACGGACTCGTGGGGGAAGCGGGCGAGGGGCGCCTCCCCGGCGAAGAACTCCTTGGCCCGCGCCAGCGCCTCGTTGTCCTTGAGGACGTCGCCGCGTCCGCTGCCGTTGCCGAGCAGCACCCCGCCGAAGCGCATGCCGAGGTAGGCGGCCGAGTTGTGGAGCAGCCCGGCGTACGGATCGGCGACCGCCGGGTCGTGGTCCGCCAGCACGGCCACTCCCCACAGGGTGCGCCCCGCCAGGGTCGCCTTGAAGTCGACACCGGGTGTGCGCAGCCAGCCCGACCAGTAGTCCAGGTAGCGCTTGGTGAGGCCGGACGCCGAGTACCAGTAGACCGGCGAGGCGATCACGATGTCCGTCGCCGCGAGGGTGGCGTCGAGCAGCAGACCGGCGTTGGTGTGGCGGGGTGCGCGCACATGGTCGCTGTCGCGCCGCAGGTCCACGAAGTCCGGAAGGGGATGGTCGGCCAGGCTGATCCACTCCTGTTCGACGTCGTCGGGCAGTTGTTCGGCCGCGCGGCGCGCCAGGAGTTCCGTGTTGCCGTCGAGGCGCGAGCTGCCCAGCACGAACAGGAAACGGCGAGTCATGAGGTCCCCCGGGAAAGTGGCGTACAGCAGATAGAAGCGTATGCATCTTATGCGTACGCATTCAATTTGGCCAGGGTCTCCGTCTGCGGGGGGCGAGCGGCAAGGGGCCGGACACCGGGCGGCCCCCTTCCTGATGCGAGGCTGTGACGTCGTGGTGACGCGTGAGCGGGGGCGAGCGGCCAGACTTGACGGTACGCACGGGTACGACCGGACGGTGACGCCGGGGGAATGAGGGCCGATGTCCCGACTCAGCCGCGAGACGAACGAGACGATGCGGGAAGCTCAGCAGACCGGTGAGCCGGCGGAACCGGTCGAGGTCCGGGTGACGGGCGGCGCCGCGACCGTGGACGGCGTCCCGCTGTTCCCGGCGCCCGGTGAGGAGCCCCAGCAGGCGGTCCTCAACCACCTCCAGCGCCTCGCCCGCGCCACCGGCCGTCCCGTCCTCGCCACCGTCCACGACACCCGCATCGGCTATGTCGTCCGCCTCCAGGTGAACCTGGACGGCGCCAGCAGCTTCGCGGGCGAGCCGGTACGCATGACTCCGTCCGCGGAGCCGCGCACGGCACCGAGCACGGTTTCGCCCGTGGAGCCGCGCACAGCCTCGCCCGTGGAGCCGCGCATGGCTCCGCCCGTGGAGCCGCCGGTGGAGCCGTCGGAGCAGCCCCGCCGGGACAGGCCGCTCCACCTCCTGCGGCCCGTCGGCGAGCCGGTGGCCACGGAGGCGACGCCGGCGTCGGCCTTCCCGCCGCGCGCGGTGCCGGAACCGCCGGCGCCGGGCACGGTCCTGCCGCCGACCGGGGTGTTCGGCCCACCGCCCGCCATGGGCGGGACCCCGGCCCCCGCCGTCGTACCCGCGCAAGCCGACACCGGACCCGCCCCGGCACCCTGGCCCGACCCCCGGAACGCCCCAGCCCCCCGCGCGGAAGCACGTACCGAACCACGCACCGACGAACCACGCACCGCACCGCGCGCGGAACCACTGACCGGACCGCGACCGCGCACCGAATCACGCCCGGAACCACTCATCGAACCGCTCATCGCACCGCACACGGCTCCGGAATCCTTCCGGGTCCTCGATCCCGACCCCGGGCCGACCCCCGCCCGCGGGTTCGACGCCGTCGCGGAGGAGGTGCTCGGGGACGAGCCCGTGACCGTGACGGTGGAGGGGGCCGCGCTGCTCAGCGAGCCGATGGCGCGGATCAACGAGGCGGTCCGGGCGGGCCGTATCGAAGTGGCGGCCGAGCTCGCGGAGCGCACCGTCGCCGAGGCGTCCGCGGCCCTCGGCGACGGCCACACCGAGGTGCTGCACCTGGGCGAGCTGACCGCGTACATCGCCTACCTGGCGGGCGACCCGCTGCGCGCCTTCCACCTCTCCCTCGACCTGGCCCGGCAGCGCCGGCAGGCGCGGGACGGCGAGGGGGCGTACGGGAACGTGCGGAGCGCGGCGACCGCGTGGCGCGCGGTGCGCGACCCGGAGCACGGGCTGCGCCTCGGCCACGACCTGATCGCCCTGTGGACACAGCTCACCACCGAGGACGGTCCGGCCGCCGGCGACCTCGACGAGCTGGAGTCGGCCCGCGCCCGGATGGGCCGCCTCACGGAACGCGCCCGCCGCGCGGCCGAGAACGCCTGAGAGACGTCACCGCAGATCACCCCTCCATGGCCGCAACCGCGGCCGTGGGGCCTCACTGCACGCAGAACTCGTTGCCCTCCGGGTCGGCCATCACCGTCCACGCGCCGGCCGGTTCGGACACGTGCCGCAGCACCGTCGCGCCCAGTGCCTCCAGCCGCGCCACCTCTTCCGCCCGCTTCCCCTCCCCGGCCCGCAGGTCGACGTGGAGCCGGTTCTTGCCGGACTTCGTCTCCGGCACCCGCTGGAACAGCAGCCGCCGTCCCAGCCCGGTCCCGCGCTCCTCGTCGTAGGGATCGTCGGGATGGCGTACGGCGATCAGGTCACGGAAGGCGGCACGGCCGTGGTACTCCACGGTGGCCGCGCCGGGCAGGGCGCCCAGCTCCAGCAGGTGTTCGACGAACGCGCTGTTGTCCTCGGTCTCGTAGTGCAGCGCGGCGGCCCAGAAGTCGGCCTGGGCGTGCGGGTCGCGGGCGTCGATGACGAGCTTCCAGTGCAGGGGTGCGGGCGTCTGCGTCATGTCGCCCACTTATAGCCGACGCCCGCGGGCCTCACACCGGAGTTGCGGGAGTCTCCGCGGCCGGCGTCGCGGGCCGTGGTACGGGCGCCGCGGCGAGCGCCCGCGCGGCCCGGTGGGCGGTGCGCAGCGCGTCCCAGGTGAGCAGGGCGAGGGCGAGCCAGACCAGGGCGAAGCCGGCCCAGCGCTCGGCGGGCATGGCCTCGTGGAAGTAGACGATGCCGAGCAGGAACTGGAAGACCGGCGCGAGGTACTGCAGCAGGCCGAGCGTGGAGAGCGGGACGCGGATCGCGGCGGCGCCGAAGCAGACCAGCGGGACGGCGGTGACGATGCCGGTGGAGGCCAGCAGGGCCGCGTGCCCGGCGCCGTCGTCGACGAAGCTGGACTCGCCGTGGGCGACCAGCCACAGCAGATAGCCGAGCGCGGGCAGGAACTGGATCGCGGTCTCCGCCGCGAGTGACTCGACGCCGCCGAGGTTGACCTTCTTCTTGACGAGTCCGTAGGTGGCGAAGGAGAAGGCGAGGACGAGGGAGATCCACGGCGGCTGCCCGTAGCCGACGGTCAGCACGATCACGGCGGTGAAGCCGACGCCCACCGCCGCCCACTGCGCGGGGCGCAGCCGCTCCTTGAGCAGCAGCACGCCCATGGCGATGGTCACCAGCGGGTTGATGAAGTAGCCGAGCGAGGCCTCGACCACGTGTCCGGCGTTCACGGCCCAGATGTAGACGCCCCAGTTGACCGTGATCACGGCGGCGGCGACGGCCACCAGCGCCAGCCGGCGCGGCTGCCGCAGCAGCTCACCGGCCCAGGCCCAGCGCCGTACGAAGGCCAGGGCGACGGCGACGAAGGCCAGGGACCACACCATCCGGTGGGCCAGGATCTCCACCGACCCGGCGGGCTTCAGCAGCGGCCAGAACAGGGGGACCAGCCCCCACATCCCGTAGGCCGCGATGCCGTTCAGCAGCCCTGCCCGCTGCTCGCCCTTCGATATCTCGGCCACCGGCCCTCCTCGTCCCTGGAATCACTACATCTGGACGAAGGTAGCGCCGGAAACCCCGGTCTGTCATGGCCGTATCGGCATACGGTCATGACAGACCGGGGTGGGGGTGTGCCCGCGGGCGTTCGTGCAGGTCAGCCCTTGAGTGCGATGGCGACGGCCTCCGAGATCGGGGAGGTCGGGCGGCCGGCCAGGCGGGAGAGGTCGCCGGAGTCGACGGCCAGCTCGCCCTTGGCGATCGACGCGTCGACGCCGACCAGGATCCCGGCGAACATCTCCGGCACGCCGGCGCCGGTCAGGATGCCGTGGAGCACCTCTCCGGGTACGGAGTTGTAGGCGATGTCCTTGCCGGTCTGCTTCGCGATCTCGGCCGCGTACTCGGCGAAGCCCCAGGCGGTGTCGCCGCCCAGCTCGTACGTCTGGTTCTCGTGGCCCTCACCGGTCAGCACGGCGACCGCGGCGGCCGCGTAGTCGGCGCGGGAGGCCGAGGAGACCCGGCCCTCGCCGGCGGCCGCGACGACGGCGTTGTGCTCCAGGACCGGCGCGAGGTTCTCGGTGTAGTTCTCGTGGTACCAGCCGTTGCGCAGCAGGGTGTACGGCAGGCCGGAGGCGAGCAGCGCCTTCTCGGTGGCGCGGTGGTCGTCCACCAGCGAGGCCGTCAGGCTGCCCGGGGCGCTGGTGTACGCCAGCAGGGCCACGCCGGCCGCCTTGGCGGCGTCGATGACGACCTGGTGCTGCGCGGGGCGGCCCTTGTCGAACTCGTTGCCGGAGATCAGCAGCACCTTGTCGCCGGCGGCGAAGACGCCGTCGAAGGTCTCGGGGGCGTTGTAGTCCGCCACGGCGACCTTCACGCCCTTGGCGGCGAAGTCGGCGGCCTTGGCCTCGTCGCGGACGACGGCGGTGATCTGCTCGGCCGGGACCTTCTCCAGCAGCTGCGTCACGACGTGACGGCCGAGGTGTCCGGTGGCTCCGGTGACAACGATGCTCATGGTCTGCGATCTCCTTGTGGGGTTCCGTTGCCACTAACCCTAGGAGGTGCGCTAACCAGAAGAAAGTACCCACTTTGAAGTAAGGTACTTGCATGCCGGTAAGTACCCATGAGGTCGAGCAGCGCGCCAAGTACGACAAGTACGTCGTCGGCGAGGCGATGTGTCCGTACCGCCTGGTCCTGGAGCACGTCACCAGCCGCTGGGGCGTCCTGGTCCTGATCCAGCTGCTCGACCGCCCCTACCGCTTCAGCGAACTGCGCCGCGCGATCGGCCGGGTCAGCGAGAAGATGCTGACCCAGACCCTCCAGACCCTCGAACGCGACGGACTCGTCCACCGCGACGCACAGCCGGTCATCCCGCCCCGGGTCGACTACTCCCTCACCGACCTCGGCCGGGAGGCCGCCCGGCAGGTACGGGAGCTGGCGCTGTGGACCGAGCGGCGCATGCCGGACGTGGAACGCGCCCGGGAGGCGTACGACGAGGCGAAGCGCGCCTGAGAGGCGAAGGACCCCAGGAACGCGAAGCGGGGCCCGGACGCGCTGTCCGGGCCCCGCTCGCCGTGCCGGGCCGGGGTCAGCCCACGACCGTCCAGGTGTCCCCGCCGGCCAGCAGCGCCGCGAGGTCGCCCTTGCCCTGCTGCTCGACGGCCGTGTCCAGTTGCTCGGACATCTGGGAGTCGTAGACCGGCCGTTCCACCGCGCGGAACACGCCGATGGGCGTGTTGTGCAGGGTGTCGGGGTCGGCCAGCCGGGACAGGGCGAAGGCCGTGGTCGGCGAGGGGGAGTGGGCGTCGTGGACCAGCAGCTCGGACTCGTTGTCCGCGGTCACGTCGACCACCGTCAGATCACCGGTCGCGCGGTCGCGTACGACGCCGCGCGCGCCGTCCGCGCCGAAGCGGACGGGCTGCCCGTGCTCCAGGCGGATCACCGCCTCCTGGGCCGACTGGCGGTCCTTGAGGGTGTCGAAGGCGCCGTCGTTGAAGATGTTGCAGTTCTGGTAGATCTCGATCAGGGCCGTGCCCGGGTGGGCGGCGGCCGCGCGCAGCACCTCGGTCAGGTGCCTGCGGTCGGAGTCGATGGTGCGGGCGACGAAGGACGCCTCGGCGCCGATCGCCAGGGACACCGGGTTGAACGGGGCGTCCAGCGAACCCATCGGTGTCGACTTGGTGATTTTCCCGACTTCGGAAGTCGGTGAGTACTGGCCTTTCGTCAACCCGTAGATGCGGTTGTTGAAGAGGAGGATCTTCAGGTTGACGTTGCGGCGCAGGGCGTGGATCAGATGGTTGCCGCCGATGGACAGCGCGTCGCCGTCACCGGTGACGACCCACACCGACAGGTCGCGCCGGCTGGTGGCCAGCCCGGTGGCGATCGCGGGGGCGCGGCCGTGGATGGAGTGCATCCCGTAGGTGTTCATGTAGTACGGAAAACGCGACGAGCAGCCGATCCCGGAGACGAAGACGACGTTCTCCTTCGCCAGCCCCAGTTCCGGCATGAACCCCTGCACGGCGGCCAGGATCGCGTAGTCGCCGCAGCCGGGGCACCAGCGCACTTCCTGGTCGGTCTTGAAGTCCTTCATGGACTGCTTGGCCTCGGCCTTGGGCACGAGCTGCAGCAGCTGGTTGGTGGCGTCATTCATCGATGGCCTCCTTGAGCGCCGCGGCGAGCTGCTCGGCCTTGAACGGCATTCCGTTGACCTGGTTGTACGAATGCGCGTCCACCAGGTACTTCGCCCGGATGAGGGTGGCGAGCTGACCGAGGTTCATCTCGGGGATCACGACCTTGTCGTAACCCGCCAGGACGGTGCCGAGATTCCTCGGGAAGGGGTTGAGGTGGCGCAGATGCGCCTGCGCGATCGCCTCGCCGTCCCGGCGCAGCCGTCGTACCGCCGCCGTGATCGGCCCGTACGTCGACCCCCAGCCCAGCACCAGGGTGCGCGCGCCGTCCGGGTCGTCGACCTCGACGTCGGGGACGGCGATGCCGTCGATCTTGGCCTGCCGGGTGCGGACCATGAAGTCGTGGTTGGCGGGGTCGTAGGAGATGTTGCCCGTGCCGTCCTGCTTCTCGATGCCGCCGATGCGGTGTTCGAGGCCGGGGGTGCCGGGGATGGCCCACGGCCGGGCGAGGGTCTGCGGGTCGCGTTTGTAGGGCCAGAAGACCTCGCTGCCGTCCTCCAGGGTGTGGTTCGGTCCCTGGGCGAACTGCACCCGCAGGTCGGGGAGCTCCTCCAACTCCGGGATCCGCCAGGGCTCGCTGCCGTTGGCCAGATAGCCGTCGGACAGGAGCATCACGGGGGTCCGGTACGTCAGCGCGATCCGGGCCGCCTCCAGGGCGGCGTCGAAGCAGTCGGCCGGGGTGCGCGGAGCGATCACCGGGACCGGAGCCTCGCCGTTGCGGCCGTACATCGCCTGGAGCAGGTCCGCCTGCTCGGTCTTGGTCGGCAGACCCGTGGACGGGCCGCCGCGCTGGATGTCGACGACCAGCAGCGGCAGCTCCAGCGAGACGGCCAGCCCGACCGTCTCACTCTTCAGGGCGACACCCGGACCCGACGTCGTCGTCACCGCGAGCGAGCCGCCGAAGGCCGCGCCCAGCGCCGCGCCGATGCCGGCGATCTCGTCCTCGGCCTGGAAGGTCCGCACGCCGAAGTTCTTGTGCTTCGACAGTTCGTGCAGGATGTCGGAGGCCGGGGTGATCGGGTACGAGCCGAGGAACAGCGGCAGGTCGGCCTGCCGGCTCGCGGTGACCAGGCCGTAGGCCAGGGCCAGGTTCCCGGAGATGTTGCGGTAGGTGCCCACCGGGAACGCGGTGGTCGCCGGCGCGATCTCGTACGAGACGGCGAAGTCCTCGGTCGTCTCGCCGAAATTCCAGCCCGCGCGGAAGGCCGCCAGGTTGGCGTTCATGACCTCGGGCTTCCGGGCGAACTTCTGCTTCAGGAAGCGCTCCGTGCCCTCCGTCGGCCGGTGGTACATCCATGACAAGAGGCCGAGCGCGAACATGTTCTTGCTGCGCTCGGCCTCCTTGCGGGTGAGGTCGAATTCCTTCAGGGCCTCCACGGTCAGCGTGGTCAGCGGCACCGGGTGCAGGCTGTACCCGTCGAGCGAACCGTCCTCCAGCGGCGAGGTGTCGTAGCCGACCTTCTGCATCGCCCGTTTGGTGAACTCGTCCGTGTTGACGATGATCTCCGCACCGCGCGGCAGATCCCCGATGTTGGCTTTCAGCGCCGCCGGGTTCATCGCGACCAGTACGTTCGGCGCGTCGCCCGGGGTGAGGATGTCGTGGTCGGCGAAATGCAGCTGAAAAGACGAAACCCCCGGCAGGGTGCCTGCGGGGGCCCGGATCTCGGCCGGGAAGTTCGGAAGGGTCGAAAGATCGTTGCCGAAGGACGCTGTCTCCGACGTGAACCGGTCGCCGGTGAGCTGCATACCGTCACCCGAGTCCCCCGCGAACCGGATGATCACCCGATCCAGGCGCCGGACGTCTTTCACCCCGCCCGGCTTGCGCTGTTCTCCCACGACGGTTCCGTCGGCCTGTTCCGTTGTCCTGCTGACCTGGCTGGTCACTGAACTGGACCTCCTTCGAGGCGGCTGTCCGGGCCTGGTCGTCCCACGGACCATCCCACGTTCAACCCTACGTCGGTTAGGGTCGCCTTCCCGCGCCTGCTCGCATGTTGGACGGCGTTTTGAGACGACCTGTCGCCCTGACTTGTCACGATTTTCCCTCCCGCTGGCCGCCTTCCGGTGCCGACACGGTGCCGTCGGCCCGTCAGGAGTTCAGATAGGTCAGAACGGCCAGAACGCGCCGGTGATCCCCGTCGCTCTGGGACAGCCCCAGTTTGAGGAAGATGTTGCTGACGTGCTTCTCGACGGCTCCGTCGCTCACGACCAGCTGCCGCGCGATCGCCGAGTTCGTCCGCCCCTCGGCCATCAGCCCCAGCACCTCCCGCTCCCGCGGGGTCAGCCCGGCCAGCACGTCCTGCTTGCGGCTGCGCCCGAGCAGCTGCGCGACCACCTCGGGATCGAGCGCCGTACCGCCCTCGGCGACCCGCACGACGGCGTCCACGAACTCCCGCACGTCGGCGACCCGGTCCTTCAGCAGATAGCCCACACCGCGACTGGAACCGGCCAGCAGTTCGGTGGCGTAGCGCTCCTCCACGTACTGCGACAGCACCAGCACCCCGAGCTGCGGATGCGCCTTCCGCAGCCGTACGGCCGCTCGCACGCCCTCGTCGGTGTGCGTCGGCGGCATCCGTACGTCCGCCACCACCACGTCCGGCATCGCGCCCTGCGCGTCCAGATCGGCGATGGTCTTGACCAGCGCGTCCGCGTCGCCGACGCCCGCGACGACGTCATGTCCCCGGTCGGTCAGCAGCCGGGTCAGCCCCTCTCGGAGCAGCACGGAATCCTCGGCGATGACCACCCGCACCCTGTCCTCCACGATCTTCCGGCCCCCCACACCCCGTCCGGCGTACATGCCTGCCCTGTCCGGAAGTCCAGCATTCCAGCATTCGGATCGGCGTGCGTCGGAGTACGGCGAGCCGGCGAGTCAATTCAGGCCGTCCGGCGTCCGAGGACGAGGTGTCCGGGCCGAAACCGGGGCCAGGGGCGACAGCCCTCCGAACAGGGGAGGAGGCCTCCGGAGGACGGGACGGAGAAGCGGGCCGGAGGCCTGGACGCCGGGCCAAGGGCCTGGGGACGGATGGCGGGCGTCAAGGACCTGGGGACGGATGGCGGGCGTCAGGGGCCTGGGGACGGACGGCGGCCCGCGCGTCCCGGCCTCAGCGCCGCCAGGGCAGCTCCGCCGTCACCCGGGTCGGCCCGCCCGCCGGTGAGTCCACCACGAGGATCCCGTCGACCGCGTCCAGCCGCTCGGCCAGCCCCGCGAGCCCCGACCCCTTGGCCGTGTCCGCGCCGCCCACGCCGTCGTCCGTGACCTGCAGCATCAGCCGGTCCTCGCTGCGCCACACGTCCACGGCCGCCGCGGTCGCCCGCGCGTGCTTGCTGATGTTCTGCAGCAGCTCGGACACGGTGAAGTACGCGATCCCCTCGATCGCCGCCGCCGGCCGCTCCACCAGGTCGACCTCCACCTGCACCGGCACCGTGCACCGGGCGGCCACCGAGGACAGCGCCGCGTCCAGCCCCCGGTCGGTCAGCACGGCGGGATGGATGCCGCGGGCCAGGTCCCGCAGCTCCTGCAGCGCGGTCTTCACCTCGCCGTGCGCCTCGTCCACCATCCGCGCGGCGGCCCGCGGATCCTCCTGCAGCTTCTCCTTCGCCAGACCGAGCCCCATCGCCAGGTTGACGAGACGGGCCTGCGCGCCGTCGTGCAGATCCCGTTCGATCCGCCGCAGGTCGGCGGCCGCCGTGTCGACGACGACTCCCCGGTCCGACTCCAGCTCCACCACGCGCGACGCCAGCTTCGACGGCCCGAGCAGCCCCCGCACCATCACCCGGTCCACCAGCGTCAGCGCCCGTACGATCCACGGCGTGGCCAGCGTGAACAGCAGCCCCACCAGCGCGGTCACGGTGATCTCGAAGGGGTTGTCGAGGTAGACGCTGTGGTGGGCGTCGCCGTACAGCTGGATGCCGCCCTGGCCGACCCACATCGGGAAGACCCAGAACCACAACGGGTACGTCAGCAGCGCCCAGCCGTACGCCCAGAAGTTCAGCGCGACCACGAAGGAGAACGTCGACCAGGGGAACTGCAGGACCGCGTAGAGCAGATGCCGCCAGGACGTGCCGCTCTTCAGCACCGCCCCCATCCAGGCGAAGAAACCCGGCTTGCGCATCCGCAGCGGCTCCGGGTCGGCCACCTCCAGCTTCAGCAGCCCACGCGCGCGTGCCCGCTCCAGCGCCCCGAAGCCCCGGCACCCGGCGAGGGCCACCGCCAGCAGCGGGATCCCGATGAAAGTCACCAGCAGACCGACACCGAGGGACAGCATCGTCACCGTCCACACGAACAGCGTGGCGCCGATCGGAAAGCCCAGCAGCACATAGCCGAACTCACGCCAGCTGCGCCCCTCGAACGGTGCCCGCAGCACGGCGGGCACCCGGTGCCGACGCTCGCCGTACGGCTCGTACAGCCCGTGGTCGTACCCGTGGTCCTGCCCGTACCCGTGTCCGTACTCCGTGGCCATCGGCGTCGTCCCGTCCCGTCCTGTCCCGGCTCGCCCCATCGGCGTCGTCCCGTCCTGCCGTACCTCCACCCTGCTGTCTCGCAGGTCCACGGACCATGGAGGCCGTCGGCGTCTTGGAAGGGGGGTTTTCCCCACCCCTCTCTTTCGTTCCCTTCCGCCCTGCGGGTCCGTTCCACGCGTCCGTTCTACGAGCGGTCGCGCCAGGGCAGCTCGGCGGTGACCGTCGTAGGACCGCCGGCCGGCGAGTCGACGACGAACAGGCCGTCCACCGCGCCCAGGCGGTCCGCGAGCCCGCGCATTCCGCTGCCGCCGTCCAGGTTCGCGCCGCCGCGCCCGTCGTCCCGCACCTGGATCAGCAGCCGGTCCTCGGTCCGCCACACCTCGACCGAGGCCGTACGCGCCCCGCTGTGCTTGCTGATGTTCTGCAGCAGCTCGGAGACGGTGAAGTAGGCGATGCCCTCGATCGCGGGCGCCGGTCTGGACGGCAGGTCGGCGGTCACTTGCACCGGCACCGTGCAGCGCGAGGCCACCGAGGACAGCGCCGCGTCCAGCCCGCGGTCGGTCAGCACCGCCGGATGGATGCCCCGGGCGAGGTCCCGCAGCTCCTGGAGAGCGAGCTTCACCTCGCCGTGCGCCTCCTCGACCATCACGGCGGCCGAGTCGGGATCCTCCAGCAGCTTCTCCTTCGCCAGACCGAGCCCCATCGCCAGGTTGACGAGACGGGCCTGCGCGCCGTCGTGCAGATCCCGTTCGATCCGCCGCAGGTCGGCGGCCGCCGTGTCGACGACTACCCCCCGGTCCGACTCCAGCTCCGCGATCCGGCGCTCCAGTTCGTCGGAGGGCGACAGCAGCCCGCGGACCATGGCCCGGTCCGCGTTCGACAGCCCGCGCGCGATGAACGGCAGCACCGGCCACAGCACGAACAACGAGGTCAGCGTGGTACAGAACGTGAGGATGCCCCACGGCAGCCGGATGAAGTCGTACAGCAGCGTCCGCCAGGCCACCGGATCCTTCAGCGTCATCCACAGCCGCTGCGTGCCCGCGCCGCGCTTGGCCAACGGCAGCGGAGTCGGCTCCTCCACCCGCACCCCGAGCAGCGCACGCGCGCGTGCCCGCTCCAGCTTCCCCAGCTGCCGGGCCCCCAGCAGGGTCGCGGCGAGCAGGGGTATGCCGATCACCGTCAGCGTCAGTACGCCGCTCACCCACAGCGTCGTGCTGACGTAGACGAAGCCGAGCAGCGCCATCGGCAGGTTCAGCAGAAGGTGCGCGATCTCCTTCCAGGTGTGGCCGTCGTAGGCGAAGCGCACGGGCGGCAGCCGCTCGGGGTCTTCTCTCCCGTCGACGCCGTCGACGGAGCCGGGGGATCGTGGTGCTGGTGCGGTCATATGCGCCAGCGTGCCGTGTGCCGTGGCGCCGCGCCATGGAGTTCGCCGCCCGGGTCGGACGGGGGAAAACCCCACCACCGGCTCCGGTGCCGAGTCCCACCGTGTGACGGCCTGCTTACCGTGTCTTTATCAGGGCCTAGACTCCCGTGCGTACAGATCGTCGAATCAAGAGTTGACTGAGGTCACGACAGCGGACCGGGTCAGGTCTGCTGTCTGTCGAGGGAGCGAGGGACGGGCAATGCGGGAGACGGTGGGTGGTGAGCCGACCGTGGTCGTCGCGGCGGGCTACTTCGCGTCCTACTCGGTCGTGGGACTGCTGGCACTCGTCGGCGTGCTCTTCGTCGCCGTCGCCTTCGGGGCCGGCCGGCTGCTGCGCCCGGTGGTCCCCACGCCCGAGAAACTCCTCACCTACGAGTGCGGAGTCGACCCCGTCGGCGAGGGCTGGGCCCACACCCAGGTCCGCTACTACGTCTACGCCTTCCTCTACGTCATCTTCGCCGTCGACTCGATCTTCCTGTTCCCCTGGGCGACGGTCTTCGCCGCCCCCGGCTACGGCGCCACCACGCTCGTGGAGATGTTCGTCTTCCTCGGCTTCCTCGCCGTCGGCCTGCTGTACGCATACAAGAAGGGCGTCCTGACATGGACGTGACGCCGGAGCCTCTGCCGACGCCGGAACCCGTGCCGCTGCCGGAGCCGAAGCGGCTGGGCACGCTCGCCCGCCTCGCCCCCGAGCCGATGAAGGTCGTCCTCAACTGGGGCCGCCGCTACTCGCTCTGGGTCTTCAACTTCGGCCTCGCCTGCTGCGCGATCGAGTTCATCGCCGCGTCGATGGCCCGCCACGACTTCATCCGCCTCGGCGTGATCCCCTTCGCGCCGGGCCCCCGCCAGGCCGACCTGATGGTGGTCTCGGGCACGGTCACCGACAAGATGGCCCCGGCGGTCAAGCGCCTGTACGAGCAGATGCCCGAGCCGAAGTACGTCATCTCCTTCGGTGCCTGCTCCAACTGCGGCGGCCCCTACTGGGACTCCTACTCGGTCACCAAGGGCGTCGACCAGATCATCCCCGTCGACGTCTACGTCCCCGGCTGCCCGCCCCGCCCCGAGGCCCTCCTCCAGGGCATCCTCAAACTCCAGGAGAAGATCGCCGCCGAGTCCCTGGGCGAGCGGTACGGCACCTCCCGCCCCTCCACCGCGGCCCTCCAGAGCGGCCTGGTGCTCCCGCCGGCTCCCACGGGAGAGGGAGACGCGCGATGACGGCCCCGACCGGCTGGCTGCCGGCCCCCGTCGAGGAACTCTTCGGTACGGACGCGACCGCGGAGGAGTCCTACGAGGTCCTGACCGTCGACGTCCCTCCCGCCTCCTGGCTCACCGCCCTGGAGACCGCCCGTACGATCCTCACCTGCACCTACTTCGACTGGCTGAGCGCGGTCGACGAACCCGGCACCGGCTTCCGCGTCTCCGCCCACGTCGTCGCCCTCGCCCCGGTCCGCCGACTGCTCCTGCGCACCACGGTGCCGCACGCCGCCCCCGAACTCCCGTCCGCCGTCGGCGTCTACGCGGGCGCCCGCTGGCACGAACGCGAGACCCACGAGATGTTCGGAGTCCGCTTCACCGGCCACCCCGGCCTCGACCACCTCCTTCTCCCGGAGACCTTCGAAGGCCACCCCCTGCGCAAGGACTTCGTCCTCGCCGCCCGCGTCGCCAAGGCCTGGCCCGGCGCCAAGGAGCCCGGCGAGTCCGACCACGGCGGCCCCAGGCGCCGCCAGATGCTCCCCCCGGGCGTCCCCGACCCCAACGAGTGGGGCCCCCTGAAGGGCCAACTCCCCCCTGCCCCCGCCCGCCCGGCACGAGCCGCGGCAGGACGCGCCGCCGGCGAACGCCCGGCCCGCGCGGCCGCTGCGGCCGGTGATCGTCCGGTACGGCGTACGCGCACGGCCGCGGAAGGCTCGGTCGGCCAGGAGCCCGCCGCGCCGGAAGCGGCTGAGGGCGCACAGCCGACGGCGGCATCGGCGCGCCGGGCCCGCAGCGCGAGCGAGGGATCCGCGACACAGCGGACCGCTCCCGGCGACCAGCCACCGGCGGCCCCGCGCCGGGCGCGCAGCGCCGGTGAGGGGTCCGCTTCGCAGCGGGAGGCATCCCCCGCCGAGGAGACCGCCCCGCAGGAGGAGCCGCCGGCCGCCCCCCGGGGCCCGCGCCGGGCACGCACCGCCTCGGGCGGCTCCGCCTCCCAGCGCGCCCAGGACACGGCACATATGGCACCTACGGCACCACCGACGGAACCGGCCACCCCGACCACGCCCCAGGGCACCCCGGCCACGCCGCAGGTCACCCCGCCCGGCCCCTCGGCCCCGCGCGGCTCGGACGCCCCGTGGCACCACGCCCGCCCCGCCTTCGACGAACCCGAGGCGGGAGAGCGGCCGGGGACTGCCACCCCCGAGCCGACGGAGACGGAGGAGGCCGGGCCCACGTCGGAGGAGGCCGGGCCCACGGCGGACGAGTCCGAGCCCACGTCGGAGGAGTCCGGGCCCATCTCAGACGAGTCCGGGCCCACTTCGGAGGAGCCGCGCCCGGCTCCCGACAACCCCGACGCCGACCCCGGGCAACCTTCCGCTCCCCGCGACGACCACCGCCCAGGAGGCCCGCAGTGAACGACGCCCTGGACGTCGCCCTGCGACTTCTCGTCGTGTTCGTCGTCTTCCTCACCTTCCCCCTGATCGTCGGTCAGACCGAGCACAAGGTGATGGCCCATATGCAGGGCCGCCTCGGCCCGATGTACGCCGGTGGCTTCCACGGCTGGGCCCAGCTCATCGCCGACGGCGTGAAGTTCGCGCAGAAGGAGGACGTGGTCCCGGCGGGCGCGGACCGGCGTATCTTCCAGCTGGCCCCCGCCGTGGCGCTCCTCCCGTATCTGCTCGTGCTGCTCGCCATCCCGATCGGCCCGGGCGAGGGCGCCGTCGGCCAGGTCCTGGACGCCGGTGTCTTCTTCGTACTGGCCGTGATGGGCATCGGCGTCCTCGGCTCGCTCATGGCCGGCTGGGCCAGTGCCAACAAGTTCTCCCTCCTCGGCGGTCTGCGTACCGCCGCCCAGCTTCTCGCCTACGAACTCCCCATGCTGCTCGCCGCCGCCTCCGTGGCGATGGCGGCCGGCACGGTCTCCCTGCCCGGCATCGTCGCCGCCTTCCACTGGTGGTGGCTGCCCTGGCAGATCACCGGCGGACTGGTCTTCTTCATCGCCGGCCTCGCGGAGCTCCAGCGGCCGCCGTTCGACATGCCCGTCGCCGACTCGGAGATCATCTTCGGCGCGTACACCGAGTACACCGGCCTGCGCTTCGCGCTGTTCCTGCTCGCCGAGTACGCCGGGATCGTCGTCCTGTGCGGACTGACCACCGTCCTGTTCCTCGGCGGCTGGCACGGCCCGTGGGGCGCCGACGGCCTCGGCTGGCTGTGGACCCTGCTGAAGACGGCGATCCTCGCCTTCGTCGTGATCTGGCTCCGCGTGACCTACCCCCGGCTGCGCGAGGACCAGTTGCAGAAGTTCTCCTGGACCCTCCTCGTCCCCCTCTCTCTCGCCCAGATCGCCCTCACCGGCATCGTCAAGGTGGTGATCTCCTAACCGTGGCTCCCCTTCCCGGCAGCGGCCTCGCCAAGGGCCTGGCCGTCACCCTGCGCACGATGACCCGGAAGTCGGTCACCGAGCAGTACCCGGACGTCCTCCCCGAACTCCCGCCCCGCTCCCGGGGCGTCATCGGCTTGTTCGAGGAGAACTGCACGGTCTGCATGCTCTGCGCCCGTGAGTGCCCCGACTGGTGCATCTACATCGACTCCCACAAGGAGACCGTCCCGGCGGCGACCCCGGGTGGCCGTGAACGCAGCCGCAACGTCCTGGACCGCTTCGCCATCGACTTCTCCCTGTGCATGTACTGCGGTATCTGCATCGAGGTCTGTCCTTTCGACGCGCTGTTCTGGTCCCCGGAGTTCGAGTACGCCGAGACCGACATCCACGAACTCACCCACGAGCGGGACAAGCTCCGCGAGTGGATGTGGACGGTCCCGGCCCCGCCCGCCCTCGACCCCGGCGCGGAGGAACCGAAGGAGATCGCCGCCGCCCGCAAGACCGCCGAGAAGCTCGCGACCGCGCAGGCCGTGCAGAGCGCGCAGGCCGAAGAAGCCGCGCAGGCCTCGCCAGTCGATTCGGCCGCCGACCGTGCCGAGCCGGGGGAGGGGGAGTCGTGAGTCCTCTCGCCCAAGCGCCGCACGGCTTCCTGTCGCCGACCGGTGTGGAGGTGGCCTTCCTGCTCGTCGGGCTGGTCACCTTCGGCGCCGCGCTGATCACGGTCACCACCCGCCAGCTGGTGCACGCCGCCCTGTGGCTGGTGGTCGCCCTCGGCGGTCTCGCCGTCGAGTACCTGCTGCTCACCGCCGAGTTCATCGCCTGGGTGCAGGTCCTCATCTACGTGGGTTCCGTCGTCGTCCTCCTTCTCTTCGGTCTGATGCTCACCAGGGCCCCGATCGGCCGCTCCCCGGACGCCGACTCCGAGAACCGCTGGGTAGCCCTCGCCGTGGCCGTGTCCGCCGCGGCCGCCCTGGTCTGGGTGGTCGTGGACGCCTTCCGCGCCACCTGGATCGACCTGGGCGGCGCCGCCGCCGGCTCGACGAAGGTCACCGGCGCGAGCCTCTTCCAGAACTGGGTCCTGCCCTTCGAGGCCCTCTCCGTCCTCCTCCTCGCGGCCCTGGTCGGCGCGATCGTCCTGTCCCGGAAGGCGAAGGCGGAGTCGGCCCCGCCCCCTGTGAACGGCCGGGCCGTCACGCAGAGTTCCCCTTCGGTCACGGATTCCGGGATTCACCCGATCGAGCAGGAAGGCGCCCGCTGATGCACCTCGCCTATCCCGCCGTCCTCTCCGCTCTCCTCTTCTGCACCGGCCTGTACGGCGTCCTCGCCCGCCGCAACGCGATCCTGGTCCTGATGTCGGTCGAGCTGATGCTCAACGCCGTCAACCTCAACCTGGTCGCCTTCGACGTGTGGCTGAGCAAGGCGGCCCGGGACACCCTGCACTCCGGCCAGGCACTGACCCTGTTCACCATCGCCATCGCCGCCGCCGAGATCGGCATCGGCCTGGCGATCGTCCTCGCCGTCTACCGCAACCGCGGCACCTCCGACATCGACCGGCTCCGCGACACCGCCGAGGGCCACGAGCACGGCTCGCCCACGGACGGGACGGCCGACGAGAAGGCTGAGGCCACCGCGTGACCACGACCACCCTCGCCGTCCTCGTCCCCCTCCTCCCCTTCCTGGCCGCCGTGGCCGGCCTGCTCCTGGGCCGTACGGCTCCCGGGTTCGTCCGCCCGCTCGCGGTCCTGCCGACCCTCGCCGCACTGGCGCTGGCCGTCGCGGTCGCCGTCGACCAGGGCGGCGGCCGGGCCGTCCAGGGCCACACCGAACTCACCCCGACCGGCTCGGTGCCGATCGAACTCGCCCTGTACATCGACGGCTTCGCCGCCCTCGTCGCCGTCCTGGTCGCCTTCGTCGCCACCTGTGTGCAGATCTACTCGACCGGCTATCTGCGCGACGACCCGCGCTACCCCTCGTACGCCGCCCTCGTCTCCCTCTTCACCTCCGCGATGCTGCTGGTCGTCTACTCCGGCGACCTGATCGTGCTGCTGGTCGGTTGGGAAGTCATGGGCATCTGCTCCTACTTCCTCGTCGGCCACTACTGGGAGACCCCCGAGGCGCGCGCCGCCTCCCTCAAGGCCTTCCTGGTCACCAAGCTCGGCGACGTGCCGTTCCTGATCGGCCTGTTCGCGCTGGCCACCGATGCCGGGTCGTTCCGCATCACCACGGTCCTCGCGACCGTCGCGAACGGCGGACTGCACCACCCGGCCCTGGTCGGACTGCTCCTCCTGTGCGGTGTGGCGGGCAAGTCGGCGCAGTTCCCGCTGCACACCTGGCTCCCCGACGCGATGGCCGGCCCGACCCCCGTCTCCGCACTGATCCACGCGGCGACGATGGTCGCCGCCGGCGTCTACTTCGTCGCCCGGCTCCTGCCGGTCTTCGAGGCCTGTGCGGCCGTGATGGTCGTCCTCGCCGCCATGGGCGCCGTCACGATGGTCGGTTCGGGCCTCGCCGCGCTCGCCCAGGACGACATCAAACGCGTCCTCGCCTACTCGACGATCGGCCAGCTCGGCTACATGACCGGCGCCCTCGCCGTCGGCGACCGCGGTGCCGCCGTCTTCCACCTCCTGTCGCACGGCGCCTTCAAGGCGCTGCTGTTCCTCGCGGCCGGTGTGGTCATCCACGCCGCCGGCACCAACTCGCTGGCCGTCATGTCCCGCACCTCCGGTCTGCGCGACCGCGTCCCGGACGCCTACTGGACGATGACCGTGGCGCTGCTCGCGCTCGCCGCGATCCCGCCCTTCAGCGGCTTCTTCTCCAAGGAGTCCGTCCTCGGCGCCGCCGAACACGTCGCCACCGGCCACACCGAGCACGCCCCCGGCGCCGCCGGCTGGATCGTCCTCGTCGCGGGCCTGGTCACCGCCCTGCTCACCGCCGCGTACGCGACCCGGCTGTGGCTGCTGGCCTTCCGCGGCCGCGGAATCGAGGCCCCGGACCACGGCCGGCAGCCGCTGTCGATGACCGTGGTGCTGTGGGTCCTGGCCGTCCCCTCCCTGGCCTTCGGCGGGCTGGCCTACCGCTCGCTGCCCGGCTGGTTCGACGGCCGTGCCCTCGCCCCGACGCTCACCACCTCGATCCTCGGCACCGGCCTTGCGCTGGTCGGCGGACTCGTCACCTACGGCGCCTGGCAGCGCACCAGCGCGCTGGCGGCCCGCACCCCGCTGGGTGCCGTGGCCGCCCACCCGGAGGGCGACGCCGGACTCGTCGAGGCCGAGGCCATCGCCGCCCACGAACCGGCGTTCGGAGACGTGGCCTACGCACCCGACCCGGCGGACCCCGGTCGGCTGCTGCTCGGCCCGCTGCACCGGCACGCCGCCGAGGGCTTCCACCTGGACGCCGTCTACGACGCGCTGTTCGTCCGCCCGGTCCTGGCCGCGGCGAGCCTTGTCCAGTTCCTCGACCGCGAGGTCGTCGACACCTATGTGCGCGGCGCGGGCGCCCTGCCCCGCCTGCTGGGTGCCGCCGTACGGCGTGCCCAGACCGGCAACGTCCAGACCTATGTGAGCGCGCTGCTCGCCGGCACCGTCGTCCTGGCGGTCGCCGTCCTCCTCGTCGCCACGGGAGCGTGAGCAGGCGTGATCGATATCAGCGAGTCCGTGATGCAGTTCCTTCTGGCATTGATCGTCGTCGGCCCGCTTCTCGGCGCCGTCGCCGCCCTGCTCCCCGCCCCGCCCGGGCTGAAGGGGAAGTCGCCCGAGCAGGCCGTGCTCCGGCACGGCGTGACCGTGACCGGCGCGATCCTCATCGCCGCGATCGTCCTCGCGCTCGGCTTCGACCACGACCATCCGTCGAGGATGCAGGCCACGACCGACATCAGCTGGATCCCCGCACTCGACGTGCGCATCCACCTCGGCATCGACGGCATCTCCCTCCCCCTGGTGGTCCTGACCGCGCTGCTGAGCTTCCTCTGCGCGCTCTACTCGTACTTCAACATGCCCGCGGGCCCGTCCCCGAAGGCCTTCGTCGCCCTGCTGCTCGTGCTGGAGGCCGGCACCCTCGCGAGCTTCGCCGTCCTCGACCTGCTGCTGTTCTTCCTCGCGTTCGAGACGGTGCTCATCCCGATGTACTTCCTCATCGCCCGCTGGGGCGGCGCGGGCCGGACCCGGGCCGCCTGGAAGTTCATCCTCTTCACCCTGCTCGGGTCCGTCCTGATGCTGCTGGGCCTGCTCCTGATCGGAATCAAGGCGGGCACCTTCGACATGGTGGCACTCGCCACTGACAACGGCCGGTCGCTGACCACGTCCGTGCAGGTCATCGCCGTTCTGGCGATCGGGATCGGGCTCGCGGTCAAGACCCCGATGTGGCCCCTGCACAGCTGGCTGCCGGACGCCCACACCGCCGCGCCGACCGTCGGCTCGGTGCTGCTGGCCGGCGTGCTGCTGAAGATGGGCACGTACGGGTTCGTCCGGATCCTGCTGCCGGTCGCACCGGACGGATTCCGCACCTTCGCGCCCTACCTCGCCGCCTTCGCCGTCGTCGGGATCATCTATGGATCCCTGGCCTGCCTGAACCTGGCGAAGCGCGGCGCGCGGGGCGACCTCAAACGCCTGATCGCCTACTCCTCCGTCGGCCACATGGGCTTCGTCCTGCTCGGCATCGCCACCATGACCCCGACCGGCGTCAACGGCGCCCTGTTCGCGAACATCGCCCACGGCCTCATCACCGGCCTGCTGTTCTTCCTGGTCGGCGGCCTGAAGGACCGCACCGGCACCACCGACCTCGACACCCTCGCCGAGGAGACCGGCGCCGCGCTCTACGGCAGGGCGCCGCGCCTCGGCGGCCTGCTCGCGTTCGCCGCCGTCGCCTCGCTCGGACTGCCCGGCCTCGCCGGGTTCTGGGGCGAGATGCTGGCCCTGTTCGGCGCGTTCGAGCCGGCCGCAGCCCTGAGCCGCCCGGCCTTCCTGACCTTCATGGCGATCGCGGCCTTCGGAACCCTGCTGACCGCCGCCTACATGCTGGCCGTCGTCCGCCGCGTCTGCATGGGCGCCGCCTCGCGGGAGGTGCCGAAGCTCGCCGACGTCCGTACGTTCGAGTTCGCGGCCTGGACCCCGCTCGTCGTCCTCACCGTCGTCGCCGGACTGTGGCCCAGGGCCCTGCTCGGCCTGACCGACCCGGCCGTGCAGCAGCTCCTCTCAGGAGGCACCCGATGAGCGCCCTGGCCCAGCCGATGGCCGCGAACCTCGTCCAGTCCGTCGACTGGCTCGCCGTCGCGCCACCCACCCTCACCGCGGTCGTCGCACTCGCCGTCCTGGTCGCCGACCTCTTCGTGCCCGAGGCCAGGAAGCCGCTCCTCGGCTGGGTCTCGGTCGCCGGACTCGCCGCCTCCGTTCTCCTGCTGCTGCCGCTCCTCGACCACGACCGCAGCACCTTCTGCCTGACCGGCTCCACGCGCGCGTGCAGCTACACGGCCGACCGGTTCACCCTCGTCGTGCAGCTCCTCGTGCTCGGCGGCGCCCTGCTCACGGCCCTGCTGTCCGTCACCACCCTCAGGGACGGCAACCGCCGCTACCCCCAGGGCGAGTTCTGGTTCCTGCTGCTCTCCTCGGCCGCCGGAGCCGCCCTGCTGCCCGCCTCCCGCGACCTCGCCACCCTGATCGTCGCCCTGGAGGTCGCCTCCCTGCCCGCCTTCGCCCTCGTCGGCATCCGGCACGGCGACGCTAAGTCCTCCGAAGCGGCCCTGAAGTTCTTCCTTTCCTCGGTGACCGCGACCGCCGTCAGCCTCCTGGGCGTCAGCTTCGTGTACGCCACCACCGGCAGCCTCTACCTCACCCAGGTCGCCGACCGCATCCAGCACGTCGACGGACAACTGCACACCCTCGCCCAGGCGGGCGTCGTCCTCACCCTCGTCGGTTTCGCGTTCAAGACGGCCGCCGTCCCCTTCCACTTCTGGGTGCCCGACACCTACGTCGGCGCCCCGCTCCCCATCGCCGCCTACCTGTCGGTCGTCGGCAAGGCCGTCGGCTTCTCCGGCCTGATCCTGGTCACCGTCGTCGCCTTCCCGTCGTACGCCGACGTCTGGGGCCCCGCACTCGCCGCCCTGGCCGCCCTCACCATGACCGTCGGCAACGTGGCCGCCCTGCGCCAGCAGGCCACGCGCGCGTACAGCGCGGTACGGCTGCTCGCCTGGTCGTCGGTCGGGCAGGCCGGCTATCTGCTGGTACCGATCGCCGCCGCCGCGTACACCAAGGACGCCCAGCAGGCCATCGGCTCCACCGTCGCCTACGCCCTCATGTACGCGGCCGTGAACCTCGGCGCCTTCGCGGTGGCCGCCCTGGTGGGCCGTACGAGGGAACTCAACCGGATCACCGACTACCGCGGCCTGTACGCCAGGAACCCGCTCACCGCGCTGCTCCTGGCGTTCTTCCTGCTCTGTCTGGCCGGACTGCCACCCGGCATCATCGGCCTGTTCGCGAAGGTCACCGTCTTCTCGGCCGCCGTCGACGCGGGCCTCGGCTGGCTGGCCGTCGTCATGGCCGTCAACGTCGTGATCGCCCTCTTCTACTACCTCCAGTGGGCGGCCCTGCTGTTCCGCACCCCCGAGGGCGAGCCCGCGCGGCACCACCTCCCGGCGCCGCTCACGGCCGCGCTCGCCCTCACCGGCGCGCTAGGTGTCGCCCTCTCCGGGGCACCGCAGCTGGTACTCCGCTTCGCCGCCACCGGCCTGTTCTGACCCCCGTCCACGCGCGCGTGAAGCCCTTCACGCGCGCGAGCGACCGCCCGCATCCACCCCGCACCCGCCCTCACCCGGACGGCTCACGCGGCGCACAGCGGACACAAGGGAACTAGCGGCCGTCGCCTGGCGTTGACCAGTGCGGGAGGGTCCACTGGACGTGACACCACGACACACCGGTGGCATCACCGATCGGAAGGCAGCAGCGCAGGCAAAGGGTTCCCCTGCCGCACGACTTGGAGGGCGTACCGTGCACCGCCGGCACAACGGACTCAGGACCGCAGTTCTCCTCGGGGGACTGTCGGCACTCATCATCGTCATCGGCAGTTTCTTCGGCCGGACGGGTCTGATCGTCGCGGTCCTCGTCGCCCTCGGCACGAACGCGTACGCGTACTGGAACAGCGACAAACTCGCGCTACGCGCGATGCGCGCGCGTCCGGTGAGCGAGTTCGAGGCCCCGGCCCTGTACCGGATGGTCCGCGAGCTCTCCACCCAGGCCCGCCAGCCCATGCCCCGCCTCTACATCTCCCCGACGGAGGCACCGAACGCCTTCGCGACGGGCCGCAACCCCCGCAACGCCGCCGTGTGCTGCACGGAGGGCATCCTGCGGATCCTGGACGAGCGGGAGCTGCGCGGAGTCATCGGCCACGAGCTCAGCCACGTCTACAACCGCGACATCCTCATCTCGTCGGTCGCCGGCGCCCTCGCCTCGGTGATCATGTTCCTGGTCAACTTCGCCTGGCTGATCCCGGTCGGCCGTTCGGACGACGACGACGGCCCCGGCTTCCTCGGCCTGCTGCTGATCATGATCCTGGGCCCGCTCGCCGCCACCGTCATCCAGCTGGCCATCAGCCGTTCCCGGGAGTACGAGGCGGACGCGTCCGGCGCCCAGCTCACCGGCGACCCGCTCGCCCTCGCCGGCGCCCTGCGCAAGCTGGACGCCGGCACCAAGCAGCTCCCGCTGCCGCCCGAGCCCCGGATCGAGACCGCGAGCCACATGATGATCGCGAACCCCTTCCGTCCGGGCCAGGGACTGTCCAAGATGTTCTCGACGCATCCGCCCATGGCGGAACGGATCGCCCGGCTAGAGAAGATGGCAGGTCGCCCGCAGTGAAGACCATCCTGAACATCATTTGGCTCGTCCTGAGCGGCTTCTGGCTGTTCCTCGGCTACCTGCTGGCGGGCGTGATCCTCTGCATCACGATCATCGGCATTCCCTTTGGCATAGCGGCTTTTCGTATCGGCGTGTACGCCCTGTGGCCCTTCGGGTACACGACCGTCGAGCGGCGTGACGCGGGCGCGCCCTCCTGCGTCGGCAACGTCCTGTGGCTGGTTCTCGCCGGCTGGTGGCTGGCGCTCGCCCACATCGTCACCGGCGTCGCCATGTGCCTCACGATCATCGGGATCCCGTTCGGCATCGCCAACTTCAAGCTGATCCCGGTCTCCCTGCTCCCGCTCGGACGCGAGATCGTGCCCACGGACCAGCCGTTCGCCACCCGCTGACCGCACCTCATCCGGCGCTCCCGGCACCCGAGTTGTCCACAGGTCGGAGCGCCGGCCGAGGTTGTCCACAGGCCGCCCCGATTGTCGGTGGCGGCCTGCATCATGAAGCCATGACCGAGATCGAGCAGTTGCTGACACGGGTGACCGCGCAGGCCGACGACTCACGCCCGTGGGGCTGGCCCACGCTTCCCGCGCCCGTCGACGCCGCCACGCTCGACCGGGCCCGGGAGGCCCTGGGCTTCCCTCTGCCGCCCCTGCTCGCCGCGCTCTACACGCGGGTGGGCGACGGCGGCTTCGGCCCGTCGTACGGCCTGCTGCCCCTGCTCGACGCCGCTCCCTCCGGCGAACCGGTGCCGCCGTCGTCCAGTACCTCACCAACCGCGAGTACGGCCGCAAGAACCCGGAGTGGCCCTGGCCCGAGGGCGTCCTGCCGATATCGCACTGGGGCTGCGGCATGTACGCGTGCGTGGACTGCAGAACCCCGCAGGCCACGGTCCTGCTCTACGAGCCGAACGCCGACGACGCGGACGGCGCCTGGTTCGTGGACGCGCCCGCTCTCACCGACTGGCTGCGCGTCTGGCTGGACGGCACGGGCTGGTACGAGGAGACCGACGAGGGCACGGATCTGGCCCCCTGGGCCGACTTCCGGGTGCGCACCACCGCGGAACAGGCCTCCTGAGAGACCGACCGGGGCTCCACGGGACGCGGCTCCTGCGACGCCGGGAGCGGCGTCTACCCAGCCGCGGCCCGACGTCGTACGGCGTACGCCGCCGCGCCCACCACCAGGACGGCCGCCCCGGCGGCCACCGACGTCAGCGGCAGCGCGAACGCGAGGACCGCGCAGCCCAGCAGCCCCACCAGCGGAACCAGGCGCGCACGCGGTGCCGGGTCGAGCGTCCACGCCGAGGCGTTGGCCACCGCGTAGTACGCCAGCACACCGAAGGAGGAGAAACCGATGGCACCCCGGAGGTCTGCCGTCGCCGCCGCCACGGCGACCACCGCGCCCACGGCCAGCTCCGCACGGTGCGGGACCTGGAAACGCGGGTGCACGGCGGCCAGCGCCGGAGGCAGATGGCCGTCGCGGGCCATGGCGAGCGTGGTCCGTGACACCCCGAGGATCAGCGCCAGCAGCGAGCCGAGCGCGGCCACCGCGGCCCCCGCCCGCACCACGGGAACCAGCCCCGGCACCCCGGCCGCCCGCACCGCTTCGGCCAGCGGCGCGGCTGCCCGCCCGAGCCCGTCCGCGCCCAGCACCGAGAGCACGGCCACCGCCACGCACGCGTACACCACCAGGGTGATACCGAGGGCCAGCGGGATCGCCCGCGGGATGGTGCGTGCCGGGTCCCGCACCTCCTCGCCGAGGGTCGCGATCCGCGCGTAGCCGGCGAACGCGAAGAACAGCAGGCCGGCCGCCTGAAGCAGCCCGCCGATGCCCGCCGACAGCCCGATGTCCAGCCGTCCGGCGTCCGCCTGCCCGGACGTCAGGCAGACGACCACCACGGCGGCCAGGATCGCCAGCACCACGGCCACGATCAGCCGGGTCAGCCACGCGGACTTCTGGATGCCGCCGTAGTTCACGGCGGTCAGCGACACCACGGCCGCGACCGCCACCGCGTGCGCCTGCCCGGGCCAGACGTAGGCGCCCACGGTCAGTGCCATCGCGGCGCAGGACGCCGTCTTCCCGACGACGAACGCCCAGCCCGCGAGGTACCCCCAGAAGGCGCCGAGCCGCTCCCGCCCGTACACGTAGGTGCCGCCCGACTGCGGATACCGTGCGGCGAGGCGGGCCGAGGACATGGCGTTGCAGTAGGCGACCAGGGCGGCGACGGCGAGCCCGGGCAGCAGTGCCGACCCGGCCGCGCGGGCCGCCGGGCCGAGGGCGGAGAACACGCCGGCACCGACCATCGAGCCGAGGCCGACGAGCACGGCATCCCGCACACCGAGCGTGCGCCGCAGAACGGGTGGGGAGGCAGTCATGCGGCGAACCCTACTGATCCACGCAACCGCGCGGCATCGCCCGGTCGTCCTCGTCTTCGACAGGACACGAACAGACGCGCGACGGCCCTGTGCGGACGACTCGGGCAGCCGGTCCGGCACAGCCGGACCAGACCGAAATCACAGGGCCGGAACAGTGCGAACACAGCGCGGAAGGGCAGGTTCAGGACATGGGCATCATCAGCTGGATCATCCTGGGACTGTTGGCCGGCGCCATCGCCAAATTCCTGCTGCCGGGACGTGACCCCGGCGGCTTCATCGGCACGACCCTCATCGGCATCGTGGGTGCGTTCCTCGGCGGCTGGATATCGGCCCGCTGGCTGGACCACCCGATCACCAAGAACTTCTACGACGGCGCGACCTGGGTGGCGGCGATCGGCGGCTCGCTGGTCCTGCTGATCGCCTACCGCCTGCTGTTCGGCAACTCGCGCGACTGAGCGCGCCACGACCACGGCCGGGGGGGGGGGGGGGGGGGGGCCCCCCCCGGGGGGGCCCCCCCCCCCCCCCCCCCCCCGCCGGCGACGACTACCGGTAGTTCACGAACTGGAGGGCGAAGTCGAAGTCCTGGCCCTTCAGGAGGGTGATCACGGCCTGGAGGTCGTCGCGGCTCTTGGAGCTGACCCGCAGTTCGTCGCCCTGGACCTGGGCCTTCACGCCCTTGGGGCCCTCGTCGCGGATGATCTTCGCGACCTTCTTCGCGTTCTCCTGGGAGATGCCCTCCTCGATCGACGCGAAGAGCTTGTACTCCTTGCCGGAGAGCTGCGGCTCACCGGCGTCCAGCGCCTTCAGCGAGATACCGCGCTTGATCAGCTTCGACTGGAAGACGTCGAGGATCGCCTTGACCCGCTCCTCGGAGTTCGCCTCCATCAGGATCTTCTCGCCGGACCAGGCGATCGAGGCGCCCACGCCCTTGAAGTCGTACCGCTGCGAGACCTCCTTCGCGGCCTGGTTGAGGGCGTTGTCGACCTCCTGCCGCTCGACCTTCGAGACGATGTCGAAACTGGAGTCGGCCATGTCCTGTGGCTCCTTGTATCGGGGGGCGTAACGGGGTGCGTTCCGGTACGGGGCGGCGGTCGCCGCGCCCGGTGTGGGGACCGGGCCGCATCCGCACCAGCCTAGCCACCCCGCGTCCCTCGGGCGGCGATCAATCGGGTGGCGAAGCACCCCATGGGATCGGGTATTGTTTACGTCGTTGCCAGGGAGCACCGCCGAAAAGCGGTTCGACTTGGTGGCAAACCCCCGGCGGTGTGCCCGAGCGGCCAAAGGGAGCAGACTGTAAATCTGCCGGCTCAGCCTTCCCAGGTTCGAATCCTGGCGCCGCCACTTTGGGGAAGACCCCCTCCGGACTGTGGAAACACAGACTGGAGGGGGTCTCTTCGTTGTGTCATGGGTTGTGTCCGGTGGGTGCGTGAGGTGATCCACACCGCAGACGCCAGGACCGGCCGCACGGCTCTGGACCCCGGCGGCCCCC
This sequence comes from Streptomyces sp. NPDC048288, assembly GCF_043201555.1. NCBI lineage: Bacteria > Bacillati > Actinomycetota > Actinomycetes > Kitasatosporales > Streptomycetaceae > Streptomyces > Streptomyces sp. NPDC048288. Next base: position 639,967 of record NZ_JBICZD010000003.1, on the reverse strand, counting down.
GATACGTGCGCCCCGCCCCGGGGCACACTGAACGCATGTCCTCCCGACGCAGAACCTGTCCGGTGTGCCACCGCGAAATCGCCGTCGTCGCGGGCCGCTTCGCGCGCCACGACCCGCCCGGGGCGCGGGAGAGCGGCGACCTGGTCTCCTGCGCCGGCTCGCGCCGGCATGCCCAACTCGGGGCGGTCCAGCCGTCGTTGGACGGCTACGCCGTGCCGGACTTCCCCGGACAGCTGCCGCTGTTCTGACAACACCCGTACGGCTGCCGACCGCTGACACAGTCAGCGGCTGTCACAAGCCCCAACGGCCGGGCGCCGGGTTCAGTTCCCGGCCACCGACTTCACGGCCACCGTGACCGGGGTAGACCCCCCGATCAGCTCCAGGGTCAGACCGGCCGTCGCCGAGGTGTCCACCAACTCCGCCAGCACGGCGGCCACGTCGTCACGGGTCACCGGCCCCCGGCCCGTGTGCGCCTCCAGCCGCACCAGGCCGGTGCCGGCCTCGTCCGTCAGCGCACCGGGGCGCAGGATCGTCCAGTCGAGGGCGTCCTGCCGGGTGACATGGGCGTCGGCCTCGCCCTTGGCCCGCAGATACACGTCGAAGACGTCGTCGCCCTGGTGCGCCGGATCCGCGCCCATCGAGGAGACGACCACGAAACGGCGCACGCCCGCGCGCACGGCCGCGTCCGCGAACACCACCGCCGCGCCCTTGTCCACCGTCTCCTTGCGGGCCGTACCGCTGCCCGGGCCCGCGCCCGCCGCGAACACCGCCGCGTCCGCACCCCGCAGCTGTGCCGCGACCTCCTCGACCGAGGCCGACTCCAGGTCGAGCAGCACCGGTTCGGCACCTGCCGCCCGCAGGTCGTCGCCCTGCTCGGCGCTCCGGATGATCCCCGCGACCTCGTCCCCACGCGCGGAGAGCAGCCGCTCCAACCGCAACGCGATCTGACCATGACCACCAGCGATGACAATGCGCATGGTTCCGACCGTACGCCCGAAGCCCCGCGTCCGCCGTACGACTTCATGCGCCCCACCCGCCCGGGTGGTCCCGCCGAGGCGCCCCTCCGGGCTCGGCCTTGTGCAGGCACGCGCCCTGTGCGCCGTGCGCTCCCCGCGCCCTCGTCCGCACACCGGCGCCCACGTGCTTGTCATACGCCCCGGCGCGCCTCCGGGCTCAGGACACCTCTCCCCGGCCCTGGCGCGGCAGCCCCAGTTCCGCCGCCACCGCCGAGTTGCAGTACTCGCGGACCGCGCTGGTGCGTGCCACCACGCGCCCCCGGTGCACCACGATCCGGCTGTAGGCGAGCGAGAGGGCGCCGGCCAGATGATCGCCGCGCACCGCGAGGAGTTCGGCGGGGAAACCGGCCTCCACGCGGACCTCGGGGAGGCCGAGGGCGGCGCGGGAGGAGGCGCTGACGGTGTCGTAGGCGTCCTCGGGGCGCAGGCCGTGACGGGAGGCCAGGAGATAGGCCGCCTCCAGGGGGTCGCCCCGGCCGACGGGGTTCGACAGGTCGCGCAGGGCACCGCTGCCGGCGGCGACCCGCACCCCGGCCGCGCGCAGCAGCCGTACCGGAGCCGTGCCGCGGCGGTCGACGGAGCCGCAGCCGCCCTGGGGCAGGCACACCACGGTGACGCCGGCCGCGGCGAGCTGGTCCGCGACCCGCGCGGCCGCCTCGGCGGGCAGGCGCGAGAGCCCGGCGCACGGGCCCAGCGTCACGCCGGGGCGCATGCCGCCCGCCATCGCAGCGAGCCTGGCCAGCCGGGCCGGATCGACGGCGTCCGTGTGCAGATCGACCGGGCAGCCGTGCTCGGAGGCCACCTCCAGGACCGCCTCCGCGTACCCCGTGGGATCGGGATCCAGGTCGGGGCAGCCGCCCATCACGGACGCGCCCATCTTCGCGGCGTCCCGCAGCATGGCGAGCCCGTCGGCGCCGGCGATCCCGGTCAGCACGCGCGGCATCGCGACCGCCGTCAGCTCCGCGAGCCCGCGCAGCGAGCGGCGCGCCTGGAGGACGGCGGCGAGGGCGCCGAGCCCCTGGACGTCGCCCACGCGCACGTGCGCGCGTACGGCCGTCGAACCGTGCCCGAGCTGCAGCAGGGCCGCCTCGGTGGCGCGGCGCTGGACGTCCTCCGGGTCGTACGGGACGGGGCCGCCGCGATCGGCGGAGAGCGCGGTGTCGCCGTGGGCGTGCGGTTCGGCCGGGGCCGGCAGGAGCAGGTAGCCGTTGAGGTCCACGCGCGCGCCGCCCGCGCGGGCCGGGCCCGGCGCCAGACTGCCGGCCGTACCGACCGCCTCGATGCGTCCGCCGCCCAGCCGTACGTCCACCGTCCTGCCGTCGGTGAGCCGCGCCCCGCACAGCAGGAGCGCGGAGTGGTCGGACTGACCCGAGGAACCCGAGGAACCGGAGGAACCCGAGGAGTTGGACGACGACGAGGGCGGCTGCGGCTGGCTGTCGGGCATCGCGCTCCAGGTAGGTCGGTCCAGGCAATGGACTCAAGATCACGCAGAGTGAGTCGAGCCTAGGGTGGCGAGCCGCGCGGGGCGGGGAGGAGCGCAATAGTCGTACCGGAGCCGTCGGACCTGCGGGGAACCGGTTCGAGGCGCGCGCGTGGGGAGCGTCGGAAGGGGTCCGAGAGGCTGCCGTGAGCCGTGCGGAAGGGGCCGGGAAGGGCGGCGGGAAACGGATTTGGGTGAACGGCGGCCGAGCGTGTAATGTCTTCATCGCTCGCCCCAATAGCTCAGTCGGCAGAGCGTCTCCATGGTAAGGAGAAGGTCTACGGTTCGATTCCGTATTGGGGCTCTGGTGTGAGAGGTCCCGTCGCGAGGCGGGACTGATCTCATCAAAGCGGTGTAGCTCAGTCGGTAGAGCAAGCGGCTCATAATCGCTGTGTCACCGGTTCAAGTCCGGTCACCGCTACTGACAGTAGCCGATTGCGGGGTCGGTCCTTCGATCGGCTACTCTTTTGTGCGTTGAATCAGTCCATCCGTTCGTCTTAGGAGCACTCACGTGGCTGCCACCGACGTCCGCCCGAAGATCACGCTGGCCTGCGTGGAGTGCAAGGAGCGGAACTACATCACCAAGAAGAACCGGCGTAACAACCCGGACCGACTTGAGATGAAGAAGCACTGCCCGCGTTGCAACGCGCACACTGCGCACCGCGAAACGCGATAACAAACAGGCTCGTTCGTGAGGCCGTCCCCGCTCGGGGGCGGCCTCACGGCGTTTCGGCAGTCGGCTTTCCCGCTAGCTTGTGGGGCATCACAGCAGATATCAGGAGGTGCCGGGCCAATGGCGCTCGACCAGTCCTTCGTGGGACGGACCTACCCACCCACCGAGCCCTACGAGGTGGGCCGGGAGAAGATCCGTGAGTTCGCCGAGGCGGTGGGCGACGCCAACCCGGTGTACACGGACCCGGAGGCCGCCAAGGCGCTCGGCTATTCCGATGTGATCGCCCCGCCGACCTTTGTCTTCTCGATCACTTTCCGCGCGGCCGGACAGGTCGTCGAGGACCCGCAGCTCGGCCTGGACTACAGCCGGGTGGTGCACGGCGACCAGAAGTTCGCCTACAAGCGCCCGGTCCGCGCCGGTGACCGGCTGAGCGTCACCTCGACCATCGAGGCCATCAAGTCCCTCGCGGGCAACGACGTCATCGACATCCGCGGTGACGTCCACGACGAGGCGGGCGAACTCGTGGTGAGCGCCCTGACCAAGCTGGTGGCTCGCGCGGCGGACGTGGAAGAGGGGGCGTGAGGATCCGATGACGTCGAAGATCGCGTACACGGACGTCGAGGTCGGCACCGAACTGCCGGCGCAGACCTTCCCCGTGACCCGCGCCACGCTCGTGCGGTACGCGGGCGCCTCCGGGGACTTCAACCCCATCCACTGGAACGAGAAGTTCGCCAAGGAGGTGGGCCTGCCCGACGTCATCGCGCACGGCATGTTCACCATGGCCGAGGCGGTCCGGGTGGTCACCGACTGGATCGGCGACCCGGGCGCCGTCGTCGAGTACGGCGTCCGCTTCACCAAGCCCGTCGTCGTCCCGAACGACGACCAGGGCGCCCTGATCGAGGTCAGCGGCAAGGTCGCCGCCAAGCTCGACGACAACACCGTGCGCGTCGACCTGACGGCGATGAGCGCCGGGCAGAAGGTGCTGGGCATGTCGCGGGCGGTCGTACGGCTGGGCTGAGCGACAGCCGACGGACCGCGCGGGCCTGCGGTAAGGGGCGTTCTCCATAGAGGGCGCCCCTTACCCGTTGTGGCTCGCCGGGGGAGTCCGCAGGATGCCTCTTGACTTAGTTAGTGATTGAGTACTAACTTCATCGCATGGTCAGGATGAGTGCTGAGGAACGGCGCGAGAGTGTCGTCCGCGCGGCGATCGCCGAGTTCTCGCAGAGGGGCTACTACGGCACCTCCACCGAGGCGATCGCCAAGCGGGTCGGGGTCTCACAGCCGTATCTCTTCCGGCTCTTCCCGGGCAAGAAGGCGATGTTCGCCGCCGCCTCGCAGCGCTGCATCGACGAGATGCGCGAGGTCTTCGAGGAGGCGGCCCAGGGGCTGCGGGGCGCGGACGCCCTGCAGGCCATGGGGGAGGCGTATGTGCGGCTGATCCAGGAGCGGCCGGAGCGGCTCCAGATGCAGATGCAGACGTACATCACCGTCGCCGCCGCGGAGGCGGAGGGTGAGCACGAGTTCGGTGAACTCGTGCGGGCCGGCTGGCTGCGGCTGTGGGACACCGTGCACCTGATCTCGGGTGCCGATATCGACGGCACCACGGCGTTCCTGGCCAAGGGGATGCTCATCAACACCTACATGGCCATGGGGTTCCCGCCCGAGAGCCGGGTCTGGCGGGGGATGTACGCCGACGTCGAGGCCGACGCCGCCGAGGGGCTGGGGAAGTGTGTGTGAGAGAGGGGCGGTTCGCCGTCCTCGGCCCTGGCTTTTTCATGGGGTCGAAAGTTAGTGACTCATAACTAATCAACTGGTGAAACCACGCTCAGGGGGAGCGATGTCAGAACAGACCGCACAACCGACAGCACAGCAGCCCGCACGTCGCGGGAGCGTCGCGTGGGCGCTCGTCATCACGGGTGCCGCCGGATTCATGGCGTCCCTCGACAACCTCGTCGTCACCACCGCCCTGCCCTCCATCCGCAGGGACCTCGGCGGTGCGCTGGACGACCTCGAATGGACCGTGAGCGCCTACACGCTCACCTTCGCCGTGCTGCTGATGTTCGGCGCCGCCCTCGGCGACCGCTTCGGCCGCCGTCGGCTCTTCCTGGCCGGGCTCGCCGTCTTCACCGGCGCCTCCGCCGCCGCGGCCATGGCACCCGGCATCGACTCCCTGATCGCCGCCCGCGCGGTCCAGGGCGTCGGAGCGGCCATCATGATGCCGCTCACCCTCACCCTGCTGACGGCCGCGGTGCCGGAGGCCCGGCGGGGGATGGCGTACGGCATCTGGGGTGCCGTCAACGGGCTCGCGGTCGCCTCCGGGCCGCTCATCGGCGGCAGTCTCACCGAACACGTGTCCTGGCATTGGATCTTCTGGCTGAACGTGCCGCTCGGCATAGCCCTGCTGCCGCTCGCCCGGCTCCGTCTCGCCGAGTCGCACGGCACCGGCGCCCCGCTCGACGTCCCCGGCACCCTGCTCGCCAGCGGCGGCCTCTTCGGGATCGTCTACGGCCTGGTGCGCGGCCCCGCCGACGGCTGGGCCAGCCCCCTCGTGCTCACCGGGCTGTTCGCGGGCGCCGCCCTGCTCGCCGGATTCGTCCTGCACGGCAGCCGCGCCAAGAACCCCATGCTGCCGATGCGGCTCTTCCGCTCCCGCGCCTTCTCCGGGATCAACGCCGCGAGCCTGCTGATGTTCCTCGGGATGTTCGGCTCGATCTTCCTGCTCAGCCAGTACATGCAGGGCGTCCTCGGCTACTCGCCCACCGAGGCCGGCCTCAGGATGCTGCCCTGGACGGGCATGCCGATGCTCGTCGCGCCGATCGCCGGGATCCTCTCCGACCGGATCGGCGGCCGTCCCGTCGTCGCCGCCGGACTCTTCCTGCAGGCCGCCGGGCTCGCCTACCTGGCCTCGGTCGTCACCGCGGACGCCTCCTACGGCGCGCAGCTGCCCGGGCTGATCGTCAGCGGCATCGGCATGGCCCTGTACTTCGCCCCGGCCGCCAACCTGGTGATGTCCGCCGTACGTCCGCAGGAACAGGGCATCGCCTCCGGCGCCAACAACGCGCTGCGCGAGGTCGGTGGCGCGCTCGGTGTCGCCGTCATGTCGTCGATCTTCTCCGCACAGGGCGGCTACGAGAGCGCCCAGAACTTCGTGGACGGCCTGCGGCCCGCCCTGGTCACCGGGGCCGCCGTGGTCGCCCTCGCCGGGATCGCCGCGCTGTTGATCCCCGGCCGGCGCCGTGCCGCGCGGATCGTCGCCGAGGGGGAGCTCACCCCGGAGCCGGCCACCGTCGGCGGCTGAAGGTGACCGAAGGCGACCCAAGGCGGTCGAAGTCGGCGGAAGGCGACTGACCTCGATTGGCGGCACGCGCGCGTGGGGCCCCGTTCCGACCGGACGGGGCCCCACGCGCGCGTGCGGCTCGTGGCGGCGGGAGCGGCGGTGGCGTCTCGTAGTCTTGGGCGCGTGCAGGAACTCCACGACGCCCCCCTCGCCCCCCTCACCACCTTCCGGCTCGGCGGCCCCGCCGCGCGGCTGGTCACCGCGACCACCGACGCCGAGGTGATCGCCGCGGTCCGTGAGGCCGACGACAGCCGGACCCCGCTGCTGGTCATCGGCGGCGGCTCCAACCTGGTCATCGGCGACAAGGGCTTCGACGGCACCGCCCTGCGCATCGCCACCACCGGGTTCGAACTCCGTGGCACGACGCTGGAGCTGGCGGCAGGCGAGGTGTGGACCGACGCCGTCGCCCGCACGGTCGAGGCGGGCCTCGCGGGCGTCGAGTGCCTCGCCGGCATCCCGGGGTCCGCGGGGGCCACGCCCATCCAGAACGTGGGGGCGTACGGGCAGGAGGTCTCCGCCACCATCACCGAGGTCATCGCCTACGACCGGCGGGCCGGCGAGACGGTGACGCTGACCGACGAGGAGTGCGCGTTCTCGTACCGGCACAGCCGCTTCAAGGCCGACCCCGAGCGGTATGTCGTCCTGCGCGTGCGCTTCGAGCTGGAGGACGCGGACGGGCTGTCGGCGCCGGTGCGGTACGCCGAGGCCGCGCGGGCGCTCGGGGTCGAGCCGGGGGAGCGGGTGCCGCTGGCCGCAGCCCGCGAGACCGTGCTCAAACTGCGGGCCGGGAAGGGGATGGTGCTCGACCCCGAGGACCACGACACCTGGTCGGCGGGGTCCTTCTTCACCAACCCGATCCTCACGGACGAGCAGTTCGCCGTCTTCCACGCGCGCGTGCGGGAGCGGCTGGGCGACGCGGCCGAGCCGCCCGCCTACCCGGCGGGGGACGGTCGTACCAAGACCTCGGCGGCCTGGCTGATCGACAAGGCCGGGTTCGGCAAGGGGTACGGCAGTGGGCCGGCCCGGATCTCCACGAAGCACACGCTGGCGCTGACCAACCGGGGCGGGGCGACGACCGAGGATCTGCTGGAGCTGGCGCGGGAGGTCGTGGCCGGGGTGCGGGAGGCCTTCGGCGTGACCCTGGTCAACGAGCCGGTGACCGTCGGCGTGAGCCTCTAGAGGCCGGCTTCTGGAAGCCCGCTCCCGCGACCCCGCAACCCGCGGGATCTCGGGAGCGTTCAGTACGCCACCCCCACCCCCTGCTTCACCGTCCCCTCGTCCGTGATCATCGCCAGCATCGCGTGGGCCACGTCCGCGCGCCCGATGAAGCGGCCCTTGGGCGGGAAGCCGCCGATCACCGTCCGGTAGGTGCCGGTCAGGGGCTTGTTCTGGAGGCGGGGCGGGCGGACCGACGTCCAGTCCGTGCCGCTGCGCGCCAGCTCCGCCTCCATCTCGCCCAGATCGACGTAGATGTCCTTGAGGATCGCGCTGACCACGCCGAGCGCCGCGCGGTCCAGCAGGCCCGCCTGCGGCTGGGGGCCGACCGGCGCGGCGCTGACCACCAGCAGCCGGCGCACCTGCTCGGCCTCCATCGCGGCCAGGACGGTACGGGTCAGGCGGGTCGCCACCCCGGCGTCCTTGCGGGCCCGCGCGCCCAGGCCGGACAGCACCGCGTCACGGCCGGCCACCGCCGGGCGGATCGTCTCGGGGTCGGTGAGGTCCGCGCGGACGACCTGAAGGCCGGAGCCGGTCACGGTCAGGCCGGCCGGGTCCCGTACGACCGCGGTGACCTGGTGCCCCGACGCCAGCGCCTGGCGGACGATCTCCCGGCCGATTCCGCCGGTCGCGCCGAACACGGTGAGATGCATGACTTCTCCTGTGGGTTGCCGGTTGCCGGTTGCCGGTTTCCGTTGTGGGTTGCCGGTATGCGTGGCGAGGGGTGGGTGAGTATTCACTCACCACCTTTCACGTCCTAGAGTGGGTAAGTACTCACCCACCCGTCAAGGCTCCACGGGAACTCCGTCGGAATCGCTGGAACAGGGGGCATGTGATCCTTGGGTGCCATGCAGCAGAAACCGGCCCGTGTCCGCATCCTCGACGCCGCTCACGAACTGATGGGCACCGTGGGGCTCGCCCGTGTCACCACCAAGGAGATCGCCAGGGCGGCCGGTTGTTCCGAGGCGGCGCTCTACAAGTACTTCCCCAGCAAAGAAGAGCTGTTCGTGCACGTCCTCACCGAACGGCTGCCGCGGCTCCTCCCGCTGCTGGGCCAGCTCACCGTCGAACCCGGGCGGGACACCCTGGAGGAGAACCTGACCCGGATCGCCCGCCAGGCCGCCCTCTTCTTCGAGGAGAGCTTCCCGATCGCCGCCTCCCTCTATGCCGAGAAGCAGCTCAAGCAGAAGCTCGACGACCGGCTCCGCATGATCGGCGCGGGGCCGCATCTGCCGATGAGAGCCCTCGACGGCTATCTGCGCGCCGAGCAGGCGATCGGCCGGATCAGCCCCGACGCCGACACCTCCGCGGCCGCCGCCCTGCTGCTCGGCGCCTGCGTGCAGCGTGTCTTCGCCTACGAGGCGACCGCGACCGGCGAGCGCCCGCCGGTGGACGCGTTCGCCGCCCGTATCGCCCGCACCCTGCTGGGCGGAATCTCCGTTGCCGAGGACCCGGCCCGGCCGTCAGCCTGATGCCATGAGGCATCCCGCATGCGGCTGAGACTGCGCGAGTTCCGGCCCCGCACCGGTCCGTACGAACACCGGGTCGTCCAGCCCCGGCAGCCGCTGCGCCACACCTCCCTGCGCGCGCCGGCGCCCATCGGCATGCTCATGGGCGATCACGACGGGCTCAGCCGGCTCGCCGGGCTGTTCTCGTTCGCCGCGTACGCGCGGCACACGATCGTCCATGTGCCGCTGCGCGAGGGCGTGCCGCCGGACGAGGGGCAGGGCCCCCTCGTCGACCTGGTCCTGGTCCATCACTCGCTCGGGCTGCGCGCCGCGCGGTGGCCCGAAGTGCGCCACCGGCTGCGCCAGGGCACCCCGCTCACCGCCGGCACCGACGAGGCGCGCACCGCGCGGGACGCGACCGCCTGGCGCGCCCGCACCGAGCACGGGGAGCGCCGGGAGTACTTCCGGCACACCACCCACGCGGGCACGCTCTTCCTCTTCGGCAGCCGGTACGTCTTCGCCGAGGCCGCCATGTCCCTGGCCTACGCGGCCGGCTGGGGACCGCGGCAGAAGGGCGTGGCCAAGGGGCACCCGGCGCTCGTGTCGGGACTGTGGGGGCTGAAGCAGCCGCCGGGCGGCGGGCACCCCGTCGAGGTGCTGGTCTGCTTCAAGGCGTACCCGCCCTACGCCCACTTCAGAAGACCCTGACGGAGCTCCTGTGACGAACCGGATGTGACGAACCCGGTGTGACGAACCAGGTCAGGACACCGGCGCGACCAGCCAGGCGTCGATGCCCGCCAGGAGCTTCGCCTTCATGTCCTGCGGCGCCGCCGAACCCCGTACCGACTGCCGGGCCAGCTCCGCCAGTTCGGCGTCCGTGAAGGCGTGGTGGCGGCGCGCGATGTCGTACTGGGCGGCCAGCCGGGAGCCGAACAGCAGCGGGTCGTCGGCGCCCAGGGCCATCGGGACGCCCGCCTCGAAGAGGGTGCGCAGCGGGACGTCCTCGGGCTTCTCGTAGACGCCCAGGGCCACGTTGGAGGCCGGGCAGACCTCGCAGGTGATCTCCCGGTCCGCCAGGCGCTTGAGCAGCCGCGGGTCCTCCGCCGCCCGCACGCCGTGCCCGATCCGGGTGGCGTGCAGGTCGTCCAGGCAGTCCCGGACCGACGCCGGACCGGTCAGCTCGCCGCCGTGCGGGGCCGCCAGCAGGCCGCCCTCGCGCGCGATGTGGAACGCGCGGTCGAAGTCCCGCGCCATGCCCCGCCGCTCGTCGTTCGACAGCCCGAAGCCGACCACGCCCCGGTCCGCGTAGCGGACGGCGAGCCGGGCCAGCGTGCGCGCGTCCAGGGGGTGCTTCATCCGGTTCGCGGCCACCAGGACGCGCATGCCGAGGCCGGTCTCCCGGGAGGTCGTCTCGACCGCGTCCAGGATGATCTCGAGCGCCGGGATCAGACCGCCCAGGCGCGGGGCGTACGACGTCGGGTCCACCTGGATCTCCAGCCAGCCCGAGCCGTCCCTGACGTCCTCCTCCGCGGCCTCCCGGACCAGCCGCCGGATGTCCTCGGGCTCTCTCAGGCAGGAGCGCGCGGCGTCGTACAGGCGCTGGAAACGGAACCAGCCCCGTTCGTCGGTGGCCCGCAGTCTCGGTGGTTCCCCGCTGGTCAGGGCATCGGTCAGCGCCTCGGGGAGGCGTACGCCGTACTTGTCGGCCAGTTCCAGGACGGTTCCCGGCCGCATCGAACCGGTGAAGTGCAGATGCAGATGAGCTTTCGGCAGCTCAGAGACATCACGTACGTGCTCCATTCCAGGATCCTGCCGTACGCGGCTGCCGTACCGGTAGCGGATTCCCCTTTAGTGGCCTTGCTCGCACACGAGAACGGGCCGCCTCCCCGGAGGGAGACGGCCCGTTCTCGTGTGCGTGCGGCACGGATCGCCGGAAGGACGTCGTCAGTCCTTGGCCTCCGCCAGCAGCTTCTGGATCCGGCTCACGCCCTCGACCAGGTCCTCGTCGCCGAGCGCGTACGACAGGCGCAGGTAGCCGGGCGTACCGAAGGCCTCACCGGGGACGACCGCGACCTCGGCCTCCTCCAGGATCAGCTCGGCCAGCTCCACCGAGGAGGCCGGGCGCTTTCCGCGGATCTCCTTGCCGAGCAGGGCCTTGACCGACGGGTACGCGTAGAAGGCGCCCTCGGGCTCCGGGCAGAGCACGCCGTCGATCTCGTTGAGCATGCGGACGATGGTCCTGCGGCGGCGGTCGAAGGCCTCGCGCATCTTTGCCACGGCCTCCAGGTCGCCGGAGACGGCGGCCAGGGCGGCGACCTGCGCCACGTTGGAGACGTTGGACGTGGCGTGCGACTGGAGGTTGGTGGCCGCCTTGACGACGTCCTTGGGGCCGATCACCCAGCCGACCCGCCAGCCGGTCATGGCGTACGTCTTGGCGACGCCGTTGACCACGATGCACTTGTCGCGCAGCTCGGGCAGGACCGCCGGCAGCGAGGTGAACTTCGCGTCGCCGTAGACCAGGTGCTCGTAGATCTCGTCGGTGAGGACCCACAGGCCGTGCTCGACGGCCCAGCGGCCGATCGCCTCGGTGTCGGCCTCGCTGTAGACCGCGCCGGTCGGGTTGGACGGGGAGACGAAGAGCACGACCTTCGTCTTCTCGGTGCGCGCCGCCTCCAGCTGCTCGACGGAGACCCGGTAGCCGGTGGTCTCGTCGGCGACGACCTCCACCGGGACACCGCCGGCCAGGCGGATGGACTCCGGGTACGTCGTCCAGTACGGGGCGGGCACGATGACCTCGTCGCCCGGGTCGAGGATCGCGGCGAAGGCCTCGTAGATGGCCTGCTTGCCGCCGTTGGTGACGAGGACCTGGGAGGCGTCGACCTCGTAGCCGGAGTCGCGCAGCGTCTTGGCGGCGATCGCGGCCTTCAGCTCGGGCAGACCGCCGGCCGGCGTGTAGCGGTGGTACTTCGGGTTCTTGCAGGCCTCGATCGCGGCCTCGACGATGTAGTCCGGAGTCGGGAAGTCGGGCTCACCGGCGCCGAAGCCGATCACCGGGCGCCCGGCGGCCTTCAGAGCCTTGGCCTTGGCGTCCACGGCGAGGGTGGCGGACTCGGAGATCGCGCCGACTCGGGCGGAGACCCGGCGCTCGGTGGGAGGGGTTGCAGCGCTCATGGGGCCCATCGTTTCAGACCGGAAACCTGCCCGGCACGCCGGTTTCACAGACTGAACAGCTACGGGCCGAACCATGAACAAGCGTGCGGATCCGGCCCCCGGCCAGGACGATCTTCCGTACGGTCCCCCCGGACTGCCGCTTTCTGTTCGACGCGGCGCCGCGGACCACGTACACTCTCACCTCGTTGGCCACCGACAGCCGTGCCTGAGCGGGTGCACACCGAGCACCCGGCCGGATGCGGTACGTTGGGGGACACACAAAGGGTCGTAGCTCAATTGGTAGAGCACCGGTCTCCAAAACCGGCGGTTGGGGGTTCAAGTCCCTCCGGCCCTGCTACACACACCGCCAGGATGTGTGCGCATGTACGTACATACAAGCATTGCACCGCCGTGCGGCTCTGGAACCGGGCGCGGCACGGCCACGACCCGGGATCAGGTGAGGATGAATGACGGACGCCGTGGGCTCCATCGACACGCCTGACGCCGACGAGGTGCCCGAGTCCCAGAAGAAGGCTCGTAAGGGCGGCAAGCGTGCCAAGAAGGGCCCGCTGAAGCGCCTCGCCACCTTCTACCGCCAGATCATCGCGGAGCTCCGCAAGGTAGTCTGGCCGACTCGTAACCAGCTGACGTCGTACACCACCGTGGTGATCTTCTTCGTCGCCGTCATGATCGCTCTGGTGACCGTGATTGACTATGGACTCAACCACGCGGCCAAGTACGTCTTCGGCTGAGCACAGAGCGAAGGGCGCCGTGGTACCGGCGCCCGTTTTCGCATGTTCCACCCCTATGTATCCAGGAAGAAGCAGCCATCGTGTCTGACCCGAACCTGAACGACGCCGTCGAGCCCGAAGAGGCCGTCGCAGACGAGCTGGACATCGTCGAGGGCGCGGACGAGCAGGACGAGTTCGAGGCTGCCGAAGCCGCACTGGGAGAGCCGGCCGAGGAGACCGCGGTCCACGTCGAGGACGAGGACGAGGAAGAGCCCGTCGAGGACGAGTCCGAAGAGGATGAGTCCGAAGAGGACGAAGAGCTCGAAGCGGCCGCCGAGGAAGAGCCCGCCGAGCCGGTCGACCCCGTCCAGGCCCTGCGCGAGGAGCTGCGTGTGCTCCCCGGCGAGTGGTACGTCATCCACACCTACGCCGGCTACGAGAACCGCGTGAAGACCAACCTGGAGCAGCGCGCCGTCTCGCTGAACGTCGAGGACTTCATCTTCCAGGCCGAGGTGCCGCAGGAAGAGGTCGCCCAGATCAAGAACGGCGAGCGCAAGACGATCAAGCAGAACAAGCTGCCCGGTTACGTGCTCGTCCGTATGGACCTGACCAACGAGTCCTGGGGCGTCGTCCGCAACACCCCCGGTGTCACCGGGTTCGTCGGCAACGCCTACGACCCGTACCCGCTGACCCTGGACGAGATCGTCAAGATGCTCGCCCCGGAGGCCGAGGAGAAGGCGGCCCGCGAGGCCGCCGAGGCCGAGGGCAAGCCGGCGCCGCAGCGCAAGGTCGAGGTCCAGGTGCTGGACTTCGAGGTCGGCGACTCGGTCACCGTCACCGACGGCCCGTTCGCCACGCTCCAGGCCACGATCAACGAGATCAACCCCGACTCCAAGAAGGTCAAGGGTCTGGTGGAGATCTTCGGTCGTGAGACGCCGGTGGAGCTGTCGTTCGACCAGATCCAGAAGAACTAGCCCCTTCTAGTTCGTTCAGGACGTACCGCTTCCGAGCAGGTCAGGCACTCGCCTGACCTGCTCGGTTTTTGGCCGCGCATCTATACCCGCTATCGTTGTGCGGTATGCCTGCAACCGGGTGGTCCTCGGATGCGGGCAGGACCCGAATGAAAGGACCCGGAGAGTAATGCCTCCCAAGAAGAAGAAGGTCACGGGGCTCATCAAGCTCCAGATCAACGCCGGTGCGGCGAACCCGGCCCCGCCGGTCGGCCCCGCGCTCGGTCAGCACGGCGTCAACATCATGGAGTTCTGCAAGGCCTACAACGCCGCGACCGAGTCGCAGCGTGGCTGGGTGATCCCGGTGGAGATCACGGTCTACGAGGACCGCTCCTTCACCTTCGTCACCAAGACCCCGCCGGCCGCGAAGATGATCCTCAAGGCCGCTGGTGTCGAGAAGGGCTCCGGCGAGCCGCACAAGACCAAGGTCGCCAAGATCACCGAGGCGCAGGTCCGCGAGATCGCCACGACCAAGCTTCCCGACCTGAACGCCAACGACCTGGACGCCGCGTCGAAGATCATCGCCGGCACCGCCCGCTCCATGGGCATCACGGTCGAGGGCTGAACACCCCTCTCGCAGAACCTCCGTGGTAGGGCCTGCTCGGCCCGTACACCACGACTCCTCATCAAGAACACACAGGAGCAGTTGTGAGCAAGCGCAGCAAGGCTCTCCGCGCTGCGGACGAGAAGATCGACCGGGAGAAGCTGTACGCCCCGCTCGAGGCCGTCCGTCTCGCCAAGGAGACCTCCACGACCAAGTTCGACGGCACCGTCGAGGTCGCCTTCCGCCTGGGTGTCGACCCGCGCAAGGCCGACCAGATGGTCCGTGGCACCGTGAACCTCCCGCACGGCACCGGCAAGACCGCCCGGGTCCTGGTCTTCGCGACCGGTGACCGTGCCGAGGCCGCGCGTGCCGCGGGCGCCGACATCGTCGGCGCCGACGAACTGATCGACGAGGTGGCGAAGGGCCGTCTGGACTTCGACGCCGTCGTCGCCACCCCGGACCTCATGGGCAAGGTCGGCCGCCTCGGCCGCGTCCTCGGCCCGCGTGGTCTGATGCCGAACCCGAAGACCGGCACCGTGACCCCGGACACCGCCAAGGCCGTGACCGAGATCAAGGGCGGCAAGATCGAGTTCCGCGTCGACAAGCACTCGAACCTGCACTTCATCATCGGCAAGACGTCCTTCGAGGACGACAAGCTGGTGGAGAACTACGGCGCCGCGCTGGAGGAGATCCTCCGTCTGAAGCCGTCCGCCGCCAAGGGTCGCTACATCAAGAAGGCCGCCATCAGCACCACGATGGGCCCCGGCATTCCGGTCGACTCGAACCGCACCCGCAACCTCCTCGTCGAGGAGGACCCGGCCGCCGTCTGAGCCCCGCGCTCGGTCCGGTAGCCGCGTCAGGGACGCGTCACCAGCAGGACGGGCCCCGCAACCCTCTCGGGTTGCGGGGCCCGTCGCGTTGTCCGGCCCGCCCGCCCGTCACCCCCGACCGCCCGCACGATGTCGGTGGCCTGGGTTAGCGTCGGGGGTGCGGGACTCGTATGGGGGGTGGGTCTGGATGACGAGGTCGAGGGTGCGCCGGGTGGCCCTGGCGCTCGCGGCGGCGACCGCGCTGGCCGGGGCGGCCGCCTGCACCTCCTCGGGAGGAGGAGCGGAGGATCCGGACCCGAAGGGCACCACGGCCCACCGGAACCGCCCCCTGGCCGCCCTGCGCTCCGCCGAGCACGCCACCCACCGGGCCCGGTCCGCCCGGGTCCGCTCCAGCACCGCCCTGGGCTCCGTGATGTCCACGAAGGCCGAGGGCGCCCTCGGCTGGAAGGACGGCCTCACCGGCACGCTCACCATCACCTACACCGGCGGCAGCACCGCCGAGCTGATGCGCACGCTCGACTCGACGTCCCTGGAGACCCGCTACCTCCAGGACGCCTACTACGCCAAGGTCGGCGAGAGATTCGCCCGGCAGCTGGGCGGCAGACACTGGATCAAGTACACCTACGACTACCTCGCCACCCTCGGCGGCGGCTCGGGCGCGATGATGACGGACCTCATGCGCAACACCACGCCCAACCAGTCGGTACGGCTGCTGCTCGCCTCCGAGGACGTCAGGAAGGTCGGCGCGGAGAAGGTCGCCGGCGTGACCGCCACCCACTACTCGGGCACGGTGGACGTCGCCGACCTGGCCGGCGGCAGCGCCCTGCGCAAGCAGCTCACCCAGGCCGGTGTCACCACCGAGACCGTCGACATCTGGGTCGACGGCAAGGACCTGCTGGTCAAGAAGGCGGAGAAGGCCGACACGGCGAACGGCGCGCTGACCCAGACCGCCTACTACAGCGACTACGGCGTCAAGGTCAGCGCGGACCGGCCGCCGGCCGCCGACACCGAGGACTTCAGGACACTGCTGAAGAAGCAGGGCGGCGGACCGGCCTCGTGAGAGCAACCGTAAGAGCGGCCCTAGGGGCCGATTTGCTTGACAGTGCACCGGTCCCGTACTCTCCTGATGAAGCCAAAGACCGCTGGTCGTTGCCGTGTGCTCGTCAGAGTGTGCGGTGGCCGAAGGATCCGCTGAACCGCGGACGACCCGCGCAGGTGACTGTGGAAGTGCTCCCGGAACACATGCTCAGCGTGTGTGTGCCCGGTCGAGCTACGCCCCGTGCGCCTGCGCCGGGGCGTTTCGTTTTCCCAGCCCCTTCCGAGCGGTCCTCATCACCCGGAAGGAGGCCGACGCTCTATGGCAAGGCCCGACAAGGCTGCCGCGGTAGCCGAGCTGACGGAGCAGTTCCGCAGCTCGAACGCCGCCGTGCTGACCGAGTACCGGGGTCTCACCGTGGCGCAGCTCAAGACGCTGCGTCGTTCGCTCGGTGAAGACGCCCAGTACGCCGTGGTGAAGAACACGCTGACCAAGATCGCGGCCAACGAGGCCGGGATCTCGACGCTCGACGACCTGTTCAACGGTCCGACGGCGGTTGCCTTCATCACCGGTGACCCGGTGACGTCGGCGAAGGGTCTTCGTGACTTCGCCAAGGACAACCCGAACCTCGTCATCAAGGGCGGTGTCCTTGACGGCAAGGCGCTGTCCGCCGACGAGATCAAGAAGCTTGCGGACCTCGAGTCCCGCGAGGTTCTGCTCTCCAAGCTGGCGGGTGCCTTCAAGGGCAAGCAGTCCCAGGCTGCTCAGCTCTTCCAGGCGCTTCCCTCGAAGCTCGTCCGCACCGTGGACGCCCTTCGCGCCAAGCAAGAAGAGCAGGGCGGTGCCGAGTAACTCGGCTCGCGAAATGACCGCCGCCTGAGGCCTCGCGCCCCGGGGGAGCGGTCGT
Source organism: Streptomyces sp. NPDC048288 (assembly GCF_043201555.1). NCBI lineage: Bacteria > Bacillati > Actinomycetota > Actinomycetes > Kitasatosporales > Streptomycetaceae > Streptomyces > Streptomyces sp. NPDC048288. The sequence goes on along the minus strand of NZ_JBICZD010000003.1, from coordinate 622,590 downwards.
AGCGGGCCGAACGTACGCCCGCCAGACATGTACATCCGGCACCAGCCGAAATTAGTGGAAGGAAAGCCATCGTGGCTCTCACCCAGGACGAACTGCTCGCCGAGTTCGAGACGATGACCCTGATCCAGCTCTCCGAGTTCGTGAAGGCGTTCGAGGAGAAGTTCGACGTCACCGCCGCCGCCGCGGTCGCCGTCGCGGGCCCGGCCGGTCCGGCCGCCGCCGCCCCGGTCGAGGAGGAGAAGGACGAGTTCGACGTCATCCTCACCGGCGCCGGCGACAAGAAGATCCAGGTCATCAAGGTCGTGCGTGAGCTGACCTCGCTCGGCCTGAAGGAGGCCAAGGACCTCGTGGACGGCGCCCCGAAGGCCGTCCTCGAGAAGGTCGCCAAGGATGCCGCCGAGAAGGCCGCCGAGTCCCTCAAGGGCGCCGGCGCCTCCGTCGAGGTCAAGTAACACCTCCGGGGTCCTCCAGACCCCTGTGTGCTGAAACACCCCCTCGGGGGCTGTAACGCGCAGACCGCGAAGAGCGATCATCCATCCGGGTGGTCGCTCTTCGGCGTTCCCGGGAGGCCGACCACGGTTGCCTTGCACCCGTGACGGCGGGGGGTATGGTGATCTTCGTCGTGTCCCTGGCGCTCCGGGTTTGCGCAGGGGGGCCTTGACGAACCGCACGCAGCGCGCAATTCTCAGGACGCGTCGCCAGAACGGTCCGAATCCGAGGCATGGATCGGCGACGAAGAGGGCAGTATCAACGTGCGTTGAGGGCAGGCATGACGCAGGCGTTGACGATGAAGAGGGTCTCAGAAAATGGGGACTGGACATCAGTGTGCCAAGTGGCTACACTGACCCTTTGCGCTGCCTGTTAGCCTTCCCCTGCCCGTCACCAGGGGTCTGCCCTCACCCGAACGCCGACGACCGAACCTCCTCTGAACTGGGGTTTCTGTCTCTGTGTCCGGGAAGGGACCGGGGAGCGCGTAGTGAGTCCGAGCCCTCGGAAGGACCCCCTCTTGGCCGCCTCGCGCACTGCCTCGAACGCGAATATGAACAACGGCGCCAGCACCGCCCCGCTGCGCATCTCCTTTGCAAAGATCAAGGAGCCTCTCGAGGTTCCCAACCTGCTCGCGCTGCAGACCGAGAGCTTTGACTGGCTGCTCGGCAACACCGCCTGGCAGAGTCGGGTCGAGGAGGCTCTGGAGTCCGGTCAGGACGTCCCCACCAAGTCCGGTCTGGAGGAGATCTTCGAGGAGATCTCCCCGATCGAGGACTTCTCCGGGTCGATGTCGCTGACCTTCCGCGACCACCGCTTCGAGCCGCCGAAGAACAGCATCGACGAGTGCAAGGAGCGCGACTTCACGTACGCCGCCCCGCTCTTCGTCACGGCCGAGTTCACCAACAACGAGACCGGCGAGATCAAGTCCCAGACGGTCTTCATGGGCGACTTCCCGCTCATGACGCACAAGGGCACCTTCGTCATCAACGGCACCGAGCGTGTCGTGGTGTCGCAGCTGGTCCGTTCGCCCGGTGTCTACTTCGACTCCTCCATCGACAAGACGTCCGACAAGGACATCTTCTCGGCCAAGATCATCCCGTCCCGGGGTGCCTGGCTGGAGATGGAGATCGACAAGCGCGACATGGTCGGTGTCCGTATCGACCGCAAGCGCAAGCAGTCCGTGACCGTCCTCCTGAAGGCGCTCGGCTGGACCACCGAGCAGATCCTCGAGGAGTTCGGCGAGTACGAGTCCATGCGCGCCACCCTGGAGAAGGACCACACCCAGGGCCAGGACGACGCGCTGCTCGACATCTACCGCAAGCTGCGTCCGGGCGAGCCCCCCACGCGTGAGGCCGCGCAGACGCTGCTCGAGAACCTGTACTTCAACCCGAAGCGCTACGACCTCGCCAAGGTCGGCCGCTACAAGGTCAACAAGAAGCTGGGTGCGGAGGCTCCGCTGGACGCGGGCGTCCTGACCGTCGAGGACGTCATCTCGACGATCAAGTACCTGGTGAAGCTGCACGCCGGCGAGACCGAGACGGTCGGTGACAGCGGTGTGAGCATCGTCGTCGAGACCGACGACATCGACCACTTCGGCAACCGTCGTCTGCGCAGCGTCGGCGAGCTCATCCAGAACCAGGTCCGTACCGGCCTGGCCCGTATGGAGCGCGTCGTCCGCGAGCGGATGACCACCCAGGACGTCGAGGCGATCACGCCGCAGACCCTGATCAACATCCGGCCGGTCGTCGCCTCCATCAAGGAGTTCTTCGGCACCAGCCAGCTGTCGCAGTTCATGGACCAGAACAACCCGCTGTCGGGTCTCACCCACAAGCGCCGTCTGTCGGCCCTTGGCCCGGGTGGTCTCTCCCGTGAGCGGGCCGGCTTCGAGGTCCGTGACGTGCACCCCTCGCACTACGGCCGCATGTGCCCGATCGAGACCCCCGAAGGCCCGAACATCGGTCTGATCGGCTCGCTCGCCTCCTACGGTCGCGTCAACGCGTTCGGTTTCGTCGAGACCCCGTACCGCAAGGTGGTCGACGGCCAGGTCACCGACGAGGTGGACTACCTGACCGCCGACGAGGAGGACCGCTTCGTCATCGCGCAGGCCAACGCCGGCCTCAACGACGACATGCGCTTCTCCGAGGCCCGCGTCCTGGTCCGCCGCCGTGGCGGCGAGGTCGACTACGTCGCCGGTGACGACGTGGACTACATGGACGTCTCGCCGCGCCAGATGGTGTCGGTCGCGACCGCCATGATCCCGTTCCTGGAGCACGACGACGCCAACCGTGCCCTCATGGGCGCGAACATGATGCGTCAGGCCGTGCCGCTGATCAAGAGCGAGGCCCCGCTCGTCGGCACCGGCATGGAGTACCGCTCCGCCGTCGACGCCGGTGACGTGGTCAAGGCCGAGAAGGCGGGTGTGGTCCAGGAGGTCTCCGCGGACTACGTCACCACCGCCAACGACGACGGCACGTACATCACCTACCGCCTGGCCAAGTTCTCCCGGTCCAACCAGGGCACCTCGGTCAACCAGAAGGTCATCGTCGACGAGGGCGACCGGATCATCGAGGGCCAGGTCCTGGCCGACGGTCCGGCCACCGAGAACGGCGAGATGGCCCTGGGCAAGAACCTGCTCGTGGCGTTCATGCCGTGGGAGGGTCACAACTACGAGGACGCGATCATCCTGTCGCAGCGCCTCGTGCAGGACGACGTCCTCTCCTCGATCCACATCGAGGAGCACGAGGTCGACGCCCGTGACACCAAGCTCGGCCCCGAGGAGATCACCCGGGACATCCCGAACGTCTCCGAGGAGGTCCTCGCCGACCTCGACGAGCGCGGCATCATCCGGATCGGTGCCGAGGTCGTCGCCGGCGACATCCTCGTCGGCAAGGTCACGCCCAAGGGTGAGACCGAGCTGACCCCCGAGGAGCGGCTGCTGCGCGCGATCTTCGGTGAGAAGGCCCGTGAGGTCCGTGACACCTCGCTGAAGGTGCCGCACGGCGAGATCGGCAAGATCATCGGTGTGCGCGTCTTCGACCGCGAGGAGGGCGACGAGCTTCCCCCCGGTGTGAACCAGCTGGTGCGCGTCTACGTCGCGCAGAAGCGCAAGATCACCGACGGTGACAAGCTCGCCGGCCGGCACGGCAACAAGGGTGTCATCTCCAAGATCCTGCCCATCGAGGACATGCCGTTCCTCGAGGACGGAACCCCGGTCGACATCATCCTCAACCCGCTCGGTGTCCCGTCCCGAATGAACCCGGGACAGGTCCTGGAGATCCATCTCGGCTGGCTCGCCAGCCGCGGCTGGGACGTCTCCGGCCTCGCCGAGGACTGGGCCCAGCGGCTCCAGGTCATCGGCGCCGACCAGGTCGCCCCGCGCACCAACGTCGCCACCCCGGTCTTCGACGGTGCCCGCGAGGACGAGCTGGCGGGTCTGCTGCAGCACACCATCCCGAACCGCGACGGCGACCGCCTGGTGCAGCCGACCGGCAAGGCGCGGCTGTTCGACGGCCGCTCGGGTGAGCCGTTCCCGGACCCGATCTCCATCGGCTACATGTACATCCTCAAGCTGCACCACCTGGTCGACGACAAGCTGCACGCCCGGTCGACCGGCCCGTACTCGATGATCACCCAGCAGCCGCTGGGTGGTAAGGCGCAGTTCGGTGGCCAGCGCTTCGGCGAGATGGAGGTGTGGGCCCTCGAGGCCTACGGCGCCGCCTACGCGCTCCAGGAGCTGCTCACCATCAAGTCCGACGACGTCACCGGCCGCGTGAAGGTCTACGAGGCCATCGTCAAGGGCGAGAACATCCCCGAGCCCGGCATCCCCGAGTCCTTCAAGGTGCTCATCAAGGAGATGCAGTCGCTCTGCCTGAACGTGGAGGTGCTGTCCAGCGACGGTATGTCCATCGAGATGCGTGACACCGACGAGGACGTCTTCCGCGCTGCGGAGGAGCTCGGCATCGACCTGTCCCGGCGCGAGCCGAGCAGCGTCGAAGAGGTCTGACGGGAGTCCGGCGGGCCCTGAGCCATCAGGGCCCCGCCGACCCCCAGGCCCCCGTTTCAGACCACAGACTTACAACCCTGAGAGGGATTGACGCATAGTGCTCGACGTCAACTTCTTCGACGAGCTCCGGATCGGCCTGGCCACCGCGGACGACATCCGTCAGTGGAGCCACGGCGAGGTCAAGAAGCCCGAGACGATCAACTACCGCACCCTCAAGCCGGAAAAGGACGGGCTCTTCTGCGAGAAGATCTTCGGCCCCACCCGGGACTGGGAGTGCTACTGCGGCAAGTACAAGCGCGTCCGCTTCAAGGGCATCATCTGTGAGCGCTGCGGCGTCGAGGTGACCCGCGCCAAGGTGCGCCGTGAGCGGATGGGCCACATCGAGCTGGCCGCGCCCGTCACGCACATCTGGTACTTCAAGGGTGTCCCGAGCCGGCTGGGCTACCTGCTCGACCTGGCTCCCAAGGACCTCGAGAAGGTCATCTACTTCGCGGCGTACATGATCACGTTCGTCGACGAGGAGCGCCGCACCCGTGACCTGCCCTCCCTGGAGGCGCATGTCTCCGTGGAGCGCCAGCAGGTCGAGAACCGCCGGGACGCCGACCTGGAGGCCCGCGCCAAGAAGCTCGAGACCGACCTGGCCGAGCTGGAGGCCGAGGGCGCCAAGGCCGACGTGCGCCGCAAGGTGCGCGAGGGCGCCGAGCGTGAGATGAAGCAGCTGCGCGACCGTTCGCAGCGCGAGATCGACCGCCTCGACGAGGTCTGGACCCGCTTCAAGAACCTCAAGGTCCAGGACCTGGAGGGCGACGAGCTCCTCTACCGCGAGCTGCGTGACCGCTTCGGCACGTACTTCGACGGTTCGATGGGTGCCGCGGCGCTGCAGAAGCGCCTGGAGTCCTTCGACCTCGACGAGGAGGCCGAGAAGCTCCGCGAGATCATCCGCACCGGCAAGGGCCAGAAGAAGACCCGTGCGCTCAAGCGCCTCAAGGTCGTCTCCGCGTTCCTGCAGACCAGCAACAGCCCCAAGGGCATGGTGCTCGACTGCGTGCCGGTCATCCCGCCGGACCTCCGCCCGATGGTGCAGCTGGACGGTGGCCGCTTCGCGACCTCCGACCTGAACGACCTGTACCGCCGTGTGATCAACCGGAACAACCGCCTGAAGCGCCTTCTCGACCTCGGTGCGCCCGAGATCATCGTGAACAACGAGAAGCGCATGCTCCAGGAGGCCGTGGACGCCCTCTTCGACAACGGTCGTCGTGGTCGCCCGGTCACCGGTCCCGGCAACCGCCCGCTGAAGTCCCTCAGCGACATGCTGAAGGGCAAGCAGGGTCGTTTCCGTCAGAACCTGCTCGGCAAGCGTGTGGACTACTCCGCGCGTTCCGTGATCGTCGTCGGTCCGCAGCTGAAGCTGCACCAGTGCGGTCTGCCGAAGGCGATGGCGCTTGAGCTCTTCAAGCCGTTCGTCATGAAGCGGCTCGTGGACCTCAACCACGCGCAGAACATCAAGAGCGCCAAGCGCATGGTGGAGCGCGGCCGCACCGTCGTGTACGACGTCCTCGAAGAGGTCATCGCCGAGCACCCGGTGCTGCTGAACCGTGCGCCCACCCTGCACCGCCTCGGCATCCAGGCCTTCGAGCCGCAGCTGGTCGAGGGCAAGGCCATCCAGATCCACCCGCTCGTCTGCACCGCGTTCAACGCGGACTTCGACGGTGACCAGATGGCCGTGCACCTGCCGCTGTCCGCGGAGGCGCAGGCCGAGGCGCGCATCCTGATGCTGTCCTCGAACAACATCCTCAAGCCCGCCGACGGCCGTCCGGTGACGATGCCGACCCAGGACATGGTCCTCGGTCTGTTCTTCCTCACCACCGACGGCGAACTGCGTGACACCAAGGGCGAGGGCCGGTCCTTCGGCTCCACGGCCGAGGCGATCATGGCGTTCGACGCCGGTGAGCTGGCGCTGCAGTCGGCGATCGACATCCGCTTCCCGGTGGGCACCATCCCGCCGCGCGGCTGGACCCCGCCGGCCGTCGAGGAGGGCGAGCCCGAGTACCAGATCGGCGACACCTTCCGGCTGCGCACCACCCTGGGCCGCGCGCTCTTCAACGAGCTGCTGCCCGAGGACTACCCGTTCGTCGACTACTCGGTGGGCAAGAAGCAGCTCTCCGAGATCGTCAACGACCTGGCCGAGCGCTACCCCAAGGTCATCGTGGCGGCGACGCTCGACAACCTGAAGGCGGCCGGCTTCTTCTGGGCGACCCGTTCCGGTGTCACCGTGGCCATCTCCGACGTCGTCGTTCCCGAGGCGAAGAAGGAGATCGTCAAGGGCTACGAGGCGCAGGACGAGAAGGTCCAGAAGCAGTACGAGCGCGGTCTGATCACCAAGGAAGAGCGCACGCAGGAGCTCATCGCGATCTGGACCAAGGCGACCAACGAGGTCGCCGAGGCGATGAACGCGAACTTCCCCAAGACGAACCCCATCTTCATGATGGTTGACTCGGGTGCCCGAGGAAACATGATGCAGATGCGGCAGATCGCCGGTATGCGTGGTCTGGTGTCGAACGCGAAGAACGAGACCATCCCGCGTCCGATCAAGGCGAGCTTCCGTGAAGGCCTCTCCGTCCTCGAGTACTTCATCTCCACGCACGGTGCCCGTAAGGGTCTCGCCGACACCGCCCTGCGTACCGCCGACTCGGGTTACCTGACCCGTCGTCTGGTGGACGTCTCGCAGGACGTCATCATCCGCGAGGAGGACTGCGGCACCGAGCGCGGCCTCAAGCTGCACATCGCGGAGGTCGGCGCGGACGGCGTGCTGCGCAAGGCCGACAACGTCGAGACCAGCGTGTACGCCCGTGCGCTGGCCGAGGACATCGTCGTCGACGGCGTGGTGCTGGCCCCGGCCAACACCGACCTCGGTGACGTCCTCATCGACGAGCTGGTCGCCCGTGGCGTCTCCGAGGTCAAGACCCGCTCGGTCCTGACCTGCGAGTCCGCCGTCGGCACCTGTGCCATGTGCTACGGCCGCTCGCTGGCCACCGGCAAGCTGGTCGACATCGGTGAGGCGGTCGGCATCATCGCCGCCCAGTCCATCGGTGAGCCCGGTACCCAGCTGACGATGCGTACCTTCCACACCGGTGGTGTGGCCGGTGACGACATCACCCAGGGTCTGCCGCGTGTCGTCGAGCTCTTCGAGGCCCGTACCCCGAAGGGTGTCGCCCCGATCTCCGAGGCCCAGGGCCGCGTGCGGATCGAGGAGACCGAGAAGACCAAGAAGATCGTCATCACGCCGGACGACGGCAGCGACGAGACGGCGTTCCCGATCTCGAAGCGCGCCCGACTCCTGGTCAGCGAGGGCGAGCACGTCGAGGTGGGCCAGAAGCTCACCGTGGGTGCCACCAACCCGCACGACGTGCTGCGCATCCTGGGCCAGCGTGCCGTCCAGGTCCACCTGGTCGGCGAGGTCCAGAAGGTCTACAACTCGCAGGGTGTGTCGATCCACGACAAGCACATCGAGATCATCATCCGGCAGATGCTGCGCCGTGTGACGATTATCGAGTCCGGCGACGCCGAGCTGCTGCCCGGCGAGCTGGTCGAGCGCTCGAAGTTCGAGCACGAGAACCGTCGTGTGGTGCAGGAGGGCGGTCACCCGGCCTCCGGTCGTCCGCAGCTCATGGGTATCACCAAGGCCTCGCTGGCCACGGAGTCCTGGCTGTCGGCGGCGTCCTTCCAGGAGACGACGCGAGTCCTCACCGACGCGGCGATCAACGCCAAGTCCGACTCGCTCATCGGCCTCAAGGAGAACGTCATCATCGGTAAGCTCATCCCGGCCGGTACGGGTCTGTCCCGCTACCGCAACATCCGGGTCGAGCCGACCGAGGAGGCGAAGGCCGCGATGTACTCGGCCGTCGGCTACGACGACATCGACTACTCGCCGTTCGGCACGGGCTCCGGCCAGGCCGTTCCGCTGGAGGACTACGACTACGGTCCGTACAACCAGTAGGAGTGGGTTCTGAAGGGCGGTCACCCCGTTGCGTACGGGGTGGCCGCCCTTCGGCGTCTCACCGTGCGGTCAGCTCCAGCGCCGTGACGACGACGGCCGCCACGGCGGCCAGCGCGCCGATGCTCGCCAGCGGCCACCGCGTCCGTTCCAGCGCGTCGAGCCGGTGCTCGTGGTCGGCGAGCTGCTTGTCGGTCTGATCGCTGCGCTGGACGAGCAGCGCGAGCGAGCCGTCGACCCGGGCGAACCCGGCCTCCAGCGTGCCGCGCAGCCGCTCCAGCTCCAGGGCGACGGCGAGCGGGTCGTTGGGATCAGCGTCGATCATCGGCACCTCCCGCCCGCAGCCACGGAGGCAGCAGCGCCTGTACGGCGGGCACGGCCATCACCCGGGTGACGGCGGCGGCGACGGCCAGCGCGCCGGCGGCCCAGGGCAGGGTGGCCGGGATGCCGGCGGCGTCGACGACCGTCGGCAGCAGGACACACAGGCCGACGGCTGTCTGTACGACGGTGCGCAGCGTGCGCCTGGTCGGTTCCGTCACGGGTCAGACCTCCTTGACGAAGGGGACCTTGAGGGCCGCCCAGGACTTCGCGCCCGGCCAGCCGTCGGCGGAGGAGCCGGTGTAGCCGAGCCTGCGCTGCCACCTGGCGTACGACGCCCGGTCGGCCTCGGTCCACTGCGGTCCGGGGCCGGAGGTGTATGCCGAGCAGCCGTTCGCGACCAGCCGCTTGCCCATCGCGGTGACGATCGCCGACCTCGGGTTCTTCCGGAACCACGCGGCGCCCGGGAAGGGCTGGTGGGCGGGGGTGGTGCTGGTGGAGCCGCCGGTGACCTTCGTCCCGAGGCGGTCCGCGACCCGGCCGCGGAAGTCCGCCATCGCGAAGCCCTTGGGGTCGATCTTGGTGTTCGTCCACTCCTTGTGGCCGATGACCGACCGCGCGCTCCAGCCGTGCGCCCGGCACAGCGCGGCCGACGCCCGGACCATGGCGTCCAGCTGGACGTCGGGCCAGGGGTCCTTGCCGTCGCCGAGGTTGACGCACTCGAAGCCGTAGAAGTGGACGTTGCCGTCGGTGTCGTTCCGGTCCGGTGCCGGGAGGGTGGCGCTCTCGGCGGCGACGGCGGCCAGCACGTCGCCGTCGCCGCTGCCGGCGTGGTTGGCCCGGCCGTTGCCGACGAGGTGGACCGTGCCGTCCTTGGCGATGACGCCGTGGCAGAGCGGGCCGGGCAGGTCGGAGCGGCCGTTGAAGCACATGCTGACGGAGGCGGTGGTGCCGGAGGTGACGGTGTGGTGGATGATCACGCCGTTCACCGGGCCCCAGGCGCCGTGGCCGGCGCGGTTGTGGGTGCGCCAGCCGTCGTGTTCCACGACGGTGACGCCTTCGGCTCTGAGGGCCGACAGGAGGGCGTCTGCGGAGAGGGGTGTGGCCATGGGCGGGTCCTTCTGATGCGGGGTGTGGGCATGAAAAAACCCGGGCCGGGGGTGGGTGGCTCGGGTGGTGTGCGGTGTGCGGGGCGGTGGGGGTTGATCGCGCCCACGCGGCGGAGCCGCATATCGGATGCAGCCCCGCGCCCCTAAGGGGCGCTGGAGGTGGCGTCGGTCGAGTCGGTGCCGCCGGTGTCGGTGCCGCCCGAACTGTCGTCGGGGGCGGTCCACTTCGTGCAGAGGGCCGTGTAGGCCGCGGTGTTGTCGGCGAAGTTGGTGAGGGCGGTGGCCACCGCGCGCTGGATCGCGGTCTGGTCGGGGACGACCGGGTCCGTGCCGACGGGCGGGACGGTGACCCGGCCGATGCCCCGGAGCACCGTGTTGTTGGTGCCGGTCTCGGTGAACTGGGCGGTGATGTTGACCGCCGAGTAGGTGCCGGTGATCGAGTCCGGGCCGATGATGTCGCTCAGGCTGGTGTCGGTCACGTTGACGTGGATGGTGTGGCCGGCCTCGGTGATGGTGGCCCGGCCGGCGAAGTCGATGGCGAGGCCCCAGGGCTGGGTGGTGTCGATGTCCATGTGTTCCTCGTGTTCCTCTCTCAGGTCTGGCGGCCGTGCATCAGCACGGGGTTGGCGTAGACGGTGCCGCCGCTGGTGACCGACGCCTGGATCTCGACCTTGAACCGGGTGCCGAAAATCGCGTCGAAGTCGGAGGCGATCAGGTCCGTGTAGTCGAAGCCGGCGGAGGCGTCGACGGTGCTGCCCCACTGGACGCCGTTGATGAGCACCTGGACGGAGCCGGTGTAGCCGGAGGTGACGCGGGTGTTCATCATGAGCCGCATCTTCGGCTGCCAGGCGATGTTGTAGGACATCGCGATCGTCGTCATGCTGGTCGCCGTGGTCTGCGGCCAGCGGGTGTACGTGGTGTCCTGCGGCGGCAGCATGGCCAGCCAGGGCCGGGCGAGACCGCCGACGCCGACGTCGTCCGAGACGATCTCCCTGGCGCCGGCGTCGTAGAACCGCAGCGGCTGCAGCCCGGTCGCGGTGCCGTCGCCGTTGAACAGGCTCAGGGCCAGCTGGCCGGTCTGGCGGCGCATCGCCAGGCCGTACTCCTTGCCGGTCCACTTGCCGACCGCGAAGATGGCGGGGCCGCCGGCCGGCGGCCGGACGGCCAGCGAGCCGCCGCCGGTGATCTCCACGCTGCCGCCCGTGACGGTGTTCTGGGCGGGCCGGGTGTTGACGGCGGTGGACAGCTGCTGGATCCGGCGTTCCATCTGGGTGAGCCGGTCGATGATGTCTTCGGGCAGCTGGGGCATCAGGCGGCCTCCTCCAGGTAGAGCTCGGCGGTGTCCGGGCGGCCGCGCTGGGCCGGGCTGACCTTGACGCCGATGATCCGGTAGCGGGCGTCCAGGCCCTCGGCGAACCACTCGTCGGTGATCCGGATGCGCGCGGTCCGGCCGAGCAGTGCGGTCGGTACCAGGTCGTCGAGGCGGATGCTGATCTCGGGGATCACCACCGCGCCGGTCGCCGCGCCCAGTTCGGTCTTGGCGAGGGCGTCCAGGGTGTCCTGGTCGGTGATGTTGTTGTGGTCGGAGGTCAGGTCGATGCGCGGATGGCCGGCGTGATTCTTCCCGGTGCCGATCAGCTGGTCGGCGGCCGCCACGTCGGAGGCCAGCGGCCGGGACTCGGTGGCCTGGTCGGTGTTGGTGGAGGCGCCGCGGGCCCGGGCGGTGGTGCCGCCGCGGGTGGCGTCGCGCGGGAAGGAGTACGACAGGATCGTGCCGGGCCGGTCCAGTACCAGGTCGGTGGAGCCGGTCCTGATCCTGCCGTCGTACTCGTCCCCGTCCGCTGACTGGGGCAGCACCAGCCGGCGTACGCGGCTTCCCGTGACCGGGTCGGTGTAGACGGTGATGTGGTACTCGAAGCCGTTCTTCAGCGCGGCCAGCGAGTCCAGGGCGTCCTGGTAGGTGGTCTCGTCGCCGTCCCGGTAGGTGACCGTACGGGTCACACCGGAGGTCTCGGTGCCGTACGTGACGAGGATGTTCCCGCCGTCCAGAGCGGTCTGCATGTCGGTCCACAGGCCCCGGGCGATGTCCAGCTGGTCGACGTCCGCGAAGGGGAGCGTGTAGGAGGAGTCGTACTTGGCCGTCGTCGCCCGGATCATCCGCCGCCCCGCGTACGACTCGAAGGTCGCCGCCTGGATGCCGAGGGTGAGGACGCCCTGGTCGTCGCTCTGCAGGGTGCTGGTCCAGATGATCCCGCCCCACCACAGGTCGGTGCCGCGCTGGAGGTAGACCGAGGTGCGGCCCTCCTCGATGCGGCGGACCCGGGCGGCCATCTCCGCGTTCGGGACGGGGACGGTGCCGGAGAGCGAGCCCGCCTTGCCGATGTAGTCGTCGACGGTGACGTCGCGCAGCGGCAGGATGTCGATGGTGTTGTCGGTGAGCAGGTCGCAGAAGATCGCCCGGTACGGGGTGTTGAGGGTCGTGCTCACGAGGCCGCCTCGTAGGTCGCGCCGCCCTTGATGACGTTGCCGCTGGCCCAGGTCCAGGGCGTCAGGGCGTCGACGGCACCGGAGTTGGTGAGCGCGGTGGCGCTCGGCTGGCCGGAGACGATCAGCAGCTCGAAGGTGCCGGTGGTGGCGCAGTACAGGCGGGCGGTGGCGCGGGCGCTGTTGGAGACGCCGAGTTCGGCGTAGCCGATGTGCGGTTGCACGGAGGCGGCTGTGACGGGCAGCGAGAACCGCCAGTTGTCGCTGGTGGTCGCGCCGGTGCCGTAGGTGGTGGTGCTGCCGAACGCGATCGAGAAGTTCAGGTGCACGGTGGTGCCGAACTTCACGTAGCGGCCGCTGACCGTGGCGTTGCCGAGGGCGGGCAGGGCGCTGCCGCTGCTCGTCGTCCAGGCCGGCGTCCAGTCCTGCCAGGTGGGCAGGACCGGGTAGTTGGTCCAGGCGGTGCCGCTCCAGCGCTGCAGCTGGCCGTCGGAGTCCCGGTACTGGCCCGGGTAGGAGCCGATGGCGGACTCGGCGCTGACCGGAAGGATGCCGCCGACCCCGACGGTGGCGTTACGCCGGCTGGTCAGGGCGCTGGGCCAGGCGATGGCGTTGGTCCCCGCGCTCGCGTTGGCCTGGACGGCGACCTCGTACAACGGCAGGGTCAGATCCGGGGCGGTGGGCGCGGCCGGGGTGGCGGCCGGGGTGCCCTTGATGATCTCGACGACGGCCTCCGTGCGGCCGGAGCCGTCGTAGGCGTCGTCGTAGACCCGGAGCACGACCAGGTCGATCCGGCCGTACTGGGCGTCGCCGGCGGCGAAGGCGATCGTCACGTACTCGGTGAGCGCGATCGGGTAGGCGCCCCGGGAGCTGACCACGCCCTGGGCGTCGGGCGCCTGGATGACGGCCCGGCCCGGGCTGACCGTGGCCGTCATGGTGTTGGCGATGCCGGTCACGGTGAAGGCGGCCAGGCGGTACAGGCCGGTGTACGAGCCCGGCAGGATGCCGGAGCGGGTGCCGACGGGCGAGGTCGGGGTGAGGGCGCCGAGCGAGACGAGCCGGGTGTCCTCGCGGGACTGGCCGTCGGCGGACAGCCAGCCGGAGCGGACAGGCATGGTGAACTCCCTTTGAAGATAGATCAGTTGGCGGGGTCGACGCGCATGAACATGTTGTCGAACCAGCAGATGACCCCGGCGTCGCTGGAGCGGTGCATGGCGGTCACCGTGTAGCTCGTGCCGGGGGTGAGGGCGGCCAGCCGGTACACCGTGGAGACGGAGGAGTAGGCGGTGCCGGAGTGCGAGGCGCCCACCTCGTCGTTCGCGCTCAGGACGACGGTGCTGCCCTGGGTCACCTGCGGGGTCATGAACGCCGAGGCGGTGGTGCTGCTCTGCGTCAGCATGCGCGCGCCGAAGTGGAGCAGGACGGCCCCGGTGGCCGGAGCGGTGAAGGCGAGGGTGAGCGCGGTGACGGCGGTGTCGGTGAGGGCGGCCGTGTAGGTCGTGGACGTGGTGTAGCCGGCGTCCTGGGACGCCACGAACGGCGGTGGCGTGATCGCCGGCTGCCAGGCCGAGCCGTTCCAGCGCTGCAGGACGCCGAGGGAGGAGTCCCGGTACTGGCCGGTGTAACCGCCGGTGCTGACGATGCCGGCCGGGGCGATGCCGCCGAGCGCCTTCGGGTAAGCGACCCACGCGGTGCCGTTCCAGCGCTGGAGGTATCCCAGGACGTCGTTGTCCTGGTAGTGGCCGGGATAGCCGCCCGCGACCGTCGCGTTGTTGTAGACGGGGAGGATGCCGCCGACCGAGACCAGGGTGGTGCGCAGATCGGTCCTGTCGTTGGCCCAGTCGATGCCGCCGGAACCCGCGCCGGTCCCGGCCCTGACGGTGACCTGGGCGAGTGCCAGCGCCAGAGTGGGGAGGGCGGGCACGGCCGGGGTGGCGGCGGGGGTGCCCCTGATGATCTCGACGGCGGCCTCGCTGCGCCCGGAGCCGTCGTAGGCGTCGTCGTACACCCGCAGGACGAGCAGGTCGATCCGGTTGTACTGGGCGTCGCCGTCCGGGAAGGTGACCGTGATGTCCTCGTCCAGGGCGACCGGGTAGGCGCCCTGGGTGACGGTGCCCTGGATCACGGCCCGGCCGTGCGAGACGCCGGCCGTCATCCCGCCCGTCACACCGCTCACCACGAAGCCGCCGACCCGGTACCGGGGGTCGTCGTGTCCGGGCAGGATGCCGGAGCGCGACTGGAGAGGCCCGCTCGGGGTGGTGGCGCCGAGCGAGGCGAGACGGGTGGCCTGTCTGCTCTGGCCGGCGGGCGGGAGCCAGACGGAGTGCAGTGTCATGGCAGCCCTCTCAGGAAGCCGACTCGTAGGTGCCGTAGAGGGAGAGCACGTCCCCGCTCGCCCAGGTGATCGGGTACGCCGAGTCCCAGATGTCCGCGGCGTTCGGCGAGGAGTCCCGCAGTGAGCGGACGACGCCGGTGCCGGTCGTCGCGAGCAGGCCGCTGCCCTGGTAGAAGAGGCTTCCGGAGCTGTCGAAGCCGAGGACGTTCAGCACCCGCCCGTCGAGCTTCCAGGCCGTGGTGGTCGGCGGGACGGGCAGCGAGAAGTACCAGTTGCCGCCGCTCGTCCCGGAGGACAGGGCGGACAGGTTCGTCGTCGAGCCCATCTTCAGATAGATCCGTACGTGCACGACCGTGCCCGTCTTCACGTACGACCCCGCCAGCGTGCCGTTCCCGATCGCCGGCGCCGTACCGGATTCGGTGCCCCACACCGGCGTGTAGTCGGTCCAGGACGGCACGGGCTGGTACGACACCCAGGCCGAGCCGTTCCAGCGCTGGAGGATCCCGGCGGAACTGTCCCGGTACTGGCCGGTGTAGCTCGCGGTGGTGACCGCGCCGGCCGGGGCGATGCCGCCCAGCGCACTCGGGTACGCCACCCAGGCCGAGCCGTCCCAGCGCTGCAGGGTGCTGCCGGAGTCGCGGTACTGGCCCGGGTAGGCTCCGTTGCCCGTCTCGCCGTACACCGGCAGGATGCCGCCGACCGCGACGGTCGGCGTGCGCAGGTCGGTGAGGGCACTGCTCCAGTCCAGGCCGCCCTTGCCCGCGCTGGCCCCGGCGGGGACCTTGACCTGGTAGATCGGCAGCGCGATGGCCGGGGCGGCGGGCGCGACCGGGGTTGCGGCCGGGGTGCCCCGGACGATCTCCAGGGCCGCCTTGGTCTGCCCGGAGTTGTCGTACAGCGAGTCGTAGATCCGCAGCACGATCAGGTCGATGCGCGGGTTGGAGGCGTCGCCGTCGGCGAAGGTCAGGCTCGTCGGCTCCGGCAGGGTGACCGGGTAGGCGCCCTGGGTGGCGCCGGCCGCGACGACGGCCCGGCCCTCGTGGACGGTGGCCTTCATGCTGCCGCCGGTGCCCTCCGTCCAGAAGCCGGACATCCGGTACAGGCCGTCGTAGGACCCCGGCAGGATGCCGGAGCGCACTTCGAGCGGGTTGGCGGGGGTGGTCGCGCCCAGCTGGGTCAGCCGGGTGTCCTCGCGGGTCTGACCGGTCTCGGCCACCCATGAGCTGCGCAGGTTCATGTACTGGTCTCCTGTGTTCTCGGGGCTCAGGCGTCTTCGGCGTCTTCGGCGACTTCGGCGGGGGAGTTCGTCACCACTCCGCCGAGCGCCAGCGGACGGACAGCTGGGCGCCGGTGCCGTAGGTGTCGGGGCGGAACGCGAGCTGGGCGCGGCCCGGTTCGAAGGCGAACAGCTCCTCGGGGCCGCTGTCGGCGGCGGCCGTGTGGCGGCGGGAGGCGGTGGCGTTCAGGGTGACGGTGCCCTCCGCCGTGTCCACGACGAGTTCGTCGCCCGCCGCGAGGGCGATCTCGTAGCGCAGCCTGCGTCCCGAAGTCCGGTCGGTGACGGTCGGGTTGGTGCAGGGACCGGTGAAGGTGAGGATCGGATGGGTGGGCGCCGAGCCGTTGTTGTCGGCGCCGACATCGCCCGTGGAGGCGGCCTGCCCCCAGTACAACGGCCAGGTCAGCGGCCAGGTCAGCCCGCTCTCCGGCTGCGGGGCGCCGGTCACGGCCGTCTGCTCGTCGACGGCGTAGCGGCGCGGGTCGGTGGCGTACCACTGCACGGACGCCTTGGAGACGCCCTGCGTGGTGTACGTCCGGTCGGCGGCCAGCACGCGCTGCGCGACCCGGGCCCGCACGGCGAGCGTCTCACCGTGCAGCCGCACCGCGAGCCAGCGCTCCGAGTCGCCGAGCAGCAGGGCCTGGCGCAGGACGCGCGTCGCGGCGAGCGAGGAGTCGGTGTCGTCGGACGGCGGTACGGTCCACACCGTGCCGCCGACCTTGCGGGGCTTGGCGTACCGCGCGCCCGGCCAGGCGCCGTGCGCGGTCGGGTGGTCGGCGTCCGTCGTGTCGTAGTCCGGCAGGTCCTCCCACCCGCTGAGCCCGTCGCTGCCGATCTCGTACGACGTACCGGGGCCGAGCAGCAGTCCGGCCCACTGCATCTGCCCGTCGCGGGTGATGAGTGAGCCGGGGGGAACGTCGTCCGTGTATGTGGTGGTGGTCAGGTCGGCCATCGGCCTTCACCTCACTGGTATGCGGTTGTCGTTGGCTGGTGCACTGCTCAGCAGGCGTGCGCGGCGGCCAGGAAGAGCAGGTCGGTCGCGGTGGCGTGGGCGCCGGCGCCGTGGCTCTCGTGGAACTCCCTGATGCGGTGGGGGCTTGGGCCCGCCGAGGTGGAGTGTCTGCGGGCGAGGGCGGTGAGCGGGAGCACCTTGCCCGGCCGGGCCGCACCCGGGACGGCGACCCCGCCCTCCGCCAGCATCGGGATCTTGCCCAGGTGCACGCCGAACTTCTTGCCGAGGATGCTGAAGCTGAGCTTGTTCAGCCCGTCGATCACCCAGTTCGCGAACGCGATCAGCCCCTGGATCGGACCCTTGATCACCCCGGCGACGGTCTGCGCGCCGGTGGTGACGAACTGGCCCATGGCGTGCAGGGTGCTGGACGTGGCGTCCTTGATCCGGGTGAAGCCGCGGGGGATGTCTCTCGTGATCCAGTCGAGGACCGGCCGCACGGCGTTCTTCAACCCGCTCCAGACCGCCGACACCTTGCCGCTCAGCGCCCGGGTGTCGCCGGTGGTGAGGGCCTTGAGGAGGGCGAAGCCGGTGCCGACGAGGGTGCCGACGGCCTTCAGGACACCGGTGATCACGGTGAGGTAGCCGGTGACGTACGTGTTCACGGCGCCGGCGATCGCCTTGAGGATCGGGGTGAGGATGGTCAGGTAGCTCTGGACGTACTGCAGGATCAGCTTGGCGAGCTGGTCCATCAGGCGCTGCCCGGTCTCGGAGTTGACGGCGATGTCGATCAGCCAGCCGGCGACGGGGAGCAGCAGGCCGGTGACGAAGCCGATGGGGTTGGCGCGGGTCAGGACGTTGATCAGGATCATCACGCCGGAGGCGATGGTCATGGCGGTGCCGAAGGTGTCGAGGAGGTTGCCGAGCGGACCGGCGAGATCGACCATGCCGAGGATCAGGGACATGATGCCCCCGAGCCCGGTCAGCAGGATGCCCAGCTTCGAGCCGGCGCCCTTGGTGCCGGCCTTCAGGGATTTCACCTCGCCCGCCGCTGTGGAGGCGGTCCGTCCCGTCCGGGTGACGGAACGGGCGGTGCTCTCGGCGCTCTCCTTCGTCTTCCGTACGGCGCCCACGGCCTGGTCGGCGGCCGAGGTGAGGCGGTCGATGCCGGTGACGGTGTCCTTGAAGCGGCCCGTGACCGAGCGCAAGGCGGTGACACTCTGTTCGGCCCGCGTGCGCAAGGACCGCACGGTGGGGATGAAGCTACCGACCGGGTTGGCCGGTACGGTCCCGAGCGCGGCACTCATCCGCGCGCCTTCGCCAGGAACATCAGCGCGTCGGCGGTGCGCTGCGGGCTGCTGGTCTCGGCCGCGTAGTAGTGCTCGATGTGCAGCGCGCCGGCGGAGTCGCTCGCGCCCGATACCCGGCCGCGCGCGGCCGCCCGCTTCAGCAGCCGGTCGAGCTTGCTCAGCGGCAGTACGGCCTCCGCCTCACCGGCCTCGGCGAGCAGCGCCGGGACACCGCCGGAGCGGGGCATGACGACACCGCCGGTGGCCAGCGCGGGGATCCTCGGCAGGCTGACGCCGAACGTCTTGCCGCCGACCATCGGGACCCAGCCCGGGATGGAGACGTGGATGCCGTTGAGGGCGCCGATCGCGGAGTTGATGATGCCGATGACCGCGTTGATGGGGCCGCGGACCGCGCCCTTGATGCCGTCGAAGGCGCGGCTCGCGATGCCCTTCAGCCCGCCCCAGATACTGGAGAGCCGGTTCTTGACGGCCTGGAAGGCGTTCGGGATCGCCGACTTGATCCAGCTGACGACCGGCGAGATGACGGCCTTGATGCCCTTCCACACCCCGGAGACGACCGAGCGGATCGCGTTGAGCACGCCGGTGATGATCGTCTTCCACATGGTGACGTAGGTGCGGATGACGGCGGCGACGGCCTTCACGATGTTCGTGACCGCCGTCTTGATGCCGCTCCAGACCGACTTGATCAGCTTGCCGGCGTTCTTCATGATCGGCCCGATGGCCTTCATGACGTTGCTGATCACGGTCTTGATGACCTCGAAGGCCTGCTTCAGGACCTTCTGCATGGTCTTCGAGTTGGTCACCATGTCGATGACCTTGTCGATGAGCGGCTGCAGCAACTGCATGAGCAGGCCGAAGAAGTTGCCCTTCATCGACTTGTTCATCTTGTCCTGGCCCTTGGCCGCCTTGCTCGCCCCGGACTCGTACTTCCCCAGGTTCTTCCCGGCGCTGGAACCGGTCTTGCCGGCCTTCGCGACGGACTTCTCCGCCTTGTCGGAGGCGGACTTGAGGTCCTTCAGCTCCTTTCCGGAGTCCTGGGCGGCGGACTTGAGGCTCTTGAGCTGTCCGGCCCCCTTCTGCCCGGCGCTGCCGACGTTCTTCGCCGCCGTACCCGCTCCAGAGGCCTTCTCCTTGAAGTCCTGGAGGGAGCCGGACGCCTTCTTCAGTGAACTGACGAGGCTCATGTGTGGTCTCCTCGGCGTGGGTGTCAGCTACCGGCCGTGCCGGCCAGCACGCGCATTTCGGCGTTGAGGTCCCGGATCGAGCCGGCGAGTGTGTCGACGGACTGGTGGTTCTTCGCCGCGCTCTCCAACCTCTTGGCAGCGGAGGCCATCTGCCGCATGGCACGGGGGGTGGCGAGACCGCGCACCTTCTCGCGGTAGGTACCGATCTCGGTGTTGAGGAGGCCTATCGCGTCCTTGACCCGGCCGACCTCCTCCACGGAGGGGAGTCGTGGCTGCCGGACATCGGTCTGCTCCTCCGGCTGAAGTCCCCAACTGCCGTTCTCGGCACGGCCGAATGACCTTCGAACTCGTCGGTTCTCCGGAATCACGTCTCCGAAGAGGCCGTAACTTCGCGTGCGTCCTGTGATCGCGAGAGTCAATTCCTTGACCTTCGACACGATGCCGACGACGAGCGCGACTGAAGCGCCAAAGGCGGTCACCAGGAGCGCCAATTTGCCGAGGAAATCAGTGCCGTTGGCGACAGCGAGGAACTCCTTGATCGGAGACATGTCCTTGATGATGTCCTTGAAGCTCTTCTGCTCGTCTTCATCCTTCTTCTTGCCGTTCTGGATCGCCTCCTTCAGGTCCCTGATCTTGCCGTCGAAATGACTGGTCGATACGGTGTTCTTTGAATTGCTGTCGAGCTTCAGCTCGACGTCGGCCAGCTTGTCGTACACCTCATCCGTGCTGTGCTGTCCCATGCGTTGACTTCCTCTCGATGGTCGCGCGGGCCTGAAAAACGGCTAATGCCCCAAAGATCCTCCCCTGGCTGGTGGTATCACCGAAGGAATCCGCCTTGCTCCCGTTCTTCCCCTCCGCTATTCTCTGAAAGGATCATTGGGATACGTGGGGGCGGGGAATGAGGCTCTGGTACTTCTTTATCTCTGTCGGGCTTTTCGCGATTTCGGCGATTTCATTCTTTGTTTCCTTCGCGACGTGGGAAAGTGCCCGAAGGGTCCCGGAAATCCCGTCGAGGCCGCTGCGTGTTGCTGTGTCGGCCGGGTTGGGCGTGGCGTTCTTGGGGCTCTCTCTATTCCTGCTCACGCTCTGAGCGCCGGGCGGCGCCGCAAGTCGGAACGCGAACATTCCATCGATCGACGTCATTTATCGGGACGAAGGCAATGAAAGGCGCTACGTTTCGATGCCGGCCGAGGACCTTGGGCTCGCGGAAGGCGGGTCCGTCGTCAGCGTCGTTGACAATCCACGCACGCCGGGCCGGGCGACAACTGAAAAGGTCCTGAACAAGGCGATATGGAGGACCCAGGAGGGATACTTGGTCATCCGCTCCGTCGCCTGCGTGCCCCTCGCGCCGGCGGCCCCGCTCAGCCTGCGGTCGGCTGGACCACGATGCCCGCGCGGGAGCCGAAGGACGCGAGATGGTGCACGCTCTCCGCGGACGGCGGCTTTCTTTCCTCGTGCACGACGGGGACTTCCTCTCCTTCCCGCGGTGGCGGCTTCGGGGCTGTGATCAGGATCCGGAATTCCTCGCCGTCCGCCGAACGGAAGGTGCAGTTCAGTCGCTCGACCGCGGTGCCCCCGCGGCGGATGCGTTCCGCGCGGACGGCGAGGGTCTTCACCCCGTGCTTTCGCAGTCGGCGATAACGCAACTGCCGGGGTACGAACAGCAGCGATACGACGCCGAAGGGGATGGAGACGATGAGGAACGGAACGGCGTAGTTCGTGCCGGCGGCGAGTGCGGTGTGCGCCGGTCAGGAATCCTCCGTGACCGGCTGCGGGCCCAGAACGAAGAGCACCAGGACCGTGACGCGGACCGTCGCGCCGGCCGCGAGGGCCGTGAGGAAGCCGTCCACGTGGATGCCGGAGCCCGTCTTGGAGGCGATCCATGAGACGAGGAGCCAGATCAGGGTGTCCTGGACGATGCCGATCGCCGCGAGGACCAGGAGCGGGATCGCGGGAGCGTTCCGGATGTCGCTCGGGTAGGTGTGGATCAGCTGGTTCAGGATGACGAAGACGAGGCCGGGCAGTACGAACCCCAGCCACCGTGCGTCGTAGTCCACCACGCTCGCACCGGGGAGGAGGGTGGCCAGCGCCATACCGAGGTAAGTGCCCAGTACCCGTCTTCGCTTGTACATGACAGGGATCTTGGGCCACCGGTCACTCCGGGGGCAAGAGGTGTCCCGGTGGGTCGAAGAAGACGGCGCCCATGGGGAAGCCCTCGGTGGTGAACGGGAGGGCGAGGAGGCCGGCGTACGGCACCCCCGGGCCCGAGACCGGGCGTTTTGGATCACTCCTCGGCTCCCGCGAGGTGAACGATGGACTCCCGTTGCTTCGACACCACCCCAACCGCGTCTGCTGGGGCGGCTTCGCCCTCGAGGAGTTGTGTGCGAACGCCGTACGGCACGGGGGTGGGCTCGCCGGGCTGGAGCTGGTGCTGGAGGCCGGGGGCGGGGGCCTCGACTCGCCGTCGGCAGCGACCCGTTGAGTGAGAGCGGGAGGGGGCTGCGGCGAGGAGTCGGTGTGGTGGGCGTGTGCCGTACGGGCCCTCCGGGGCTACCGGCGGTTTCGGCGGGCTTCCGTCAGGGCGTCCGTCCAGCCGGCGGCGTAGGCGCGGGACTCGCGGGTAAGCAGTTCCTCGTAGAGCCGGTCGAGCAGTGCCTCGCGGTCGGGCGCGGGGGAGTGCAGGAGGTGGGCGAGGCGGGAGTAGGTGTCGATCGGCTGCTGCGGGAAGTTGCTCGTGCCAGTCGCCATGTCGTCGTCCTGCTTTCCGGTCTGTCCGCTGGGCTGGTGGTACAGGTGGGCGCTCCTGACGCGTTCGAAGCGTCTGTTCGAACTAGTGTACGAGTAATCCTACGGTGTCGCTCCGTGTTTGCCGAAGCCTCTTTCTTTCACTCTCCGTTGCCTCCCGGTCCGGACCTGCGGTGATGGCGGGGTGCAGTGGATGTTGTGTCAGAGTCGTGGAGTAGGATCCGGCCGTTCTCCCGTCGGTGAATCGAAAGTGAACGGTGTGGCCTGACAACGGACCTGAGGGCCTGTCATACGACGGTGGACGGCCAACGGGCGGCCGTCCTCGCGCGGGGGCGCGATGGGGCAGGGACGAGAGCAAGGCCTACGGGGTGGACGGGGACGCGAGCAGCGCGCGGCAACGACACGTGATCGACTGGCTGGAACAGGCCTCCGATCTGCCACATCTCATCGCTCGTCTCTCCGAACTGGTCCTGAGTTTCGGGTACGAGCCCGAGGACCTGGTGATCCTTCCGCGCGGTGAACTCGACCGGCGGGAGATGGCCGCCTACAGCGCCGGCTGGGCCGACGTGGTCGATGAGCAACTCCCCGCCGTGCGCGGGGCGTACGAGCAGCGGATCACGGCTGCCTATCTGCAGGGGCAGGAGGACGCCCGGACCGGGCGGCGGCCTCGGCGGGCACGCCGGGCCGAGGGGGACGGCGAGCGGGGCGGAGAGGTCATTCCGCTGCCCTATGTCCAGCTCCTGCGGCCGCCGTCCGAATTGACGCGGGTAGAGCGGCGCGGCGAGCGGGAGCGGTCCGTCGCGGACGGGACACCGTGGGACGGCATCGTCGACGAGATCGAGGCCGTGGAGGACGTCGAGGGCGTCGACGACTTCGATGACGGCGACGAGGGTGTGGACGCCGGGCCCGGGGCCGACACCCTGTTGTCCGCGCGTGAGGTGCGGGGGAAGCGGGCGGTGCCGGCCGCCGCCGAACGGCGTTCGGTGGTACGGCGCAACGGGCGGCCCAGTGTGCCGCCGCTGAACCGGGACGGTGCGGGCGGTGGCCGGGACAAGGGGCGCCGGGGGGACGGTGGCGGTGGGGAGCGGGAGCAGCAGGAGTCCGTCGACGCTCCCGCCCGCCGGCTCTCCGACAAGGCCCGGGCCCTCGCGGACGAACTGGAGGGCCGGGCCCCCGGTCGGCGCCGGGACGAGTGAGCGGGCCGACCGGGGCGGTGCCGTACAGCTGGATCAGCCGAAGAAGCGGGCCAGTTGTACGGCCGAGGGGGCGGAATCGGGGGTGGGCGGGGCCGCGCCCTGGTCCGGTTCCCTTTCGTCCGCCGGTTCTTCCGTGTCGTCGTACGACGGTCTCGGCACCGGCGCCGGAGGCTCCGGCTGGTCGCCCTCCTCGGAGTTGACGCTCGCGAACATCCAGTTCGCGGCCGCCAGATGGTCCACGGCGGCGGCGAGGAGATGGTCGGAGACCGACCACTCCGCGGCCTCGCCGTGCAGCTCCCTGTTCAGCGCGCTGTCGCGCGGCAGGTGCTTGATGAGCAGCGCGAGACGCCGTGCGGTCAGCGTCTCGCGGTGCCAGTCGAGCAGGTCGGTGCCGTAGTAGCGGAGCAGGTCCGCTTCGAGGGCCTCGGCGTGTTCTTCGACGAACCCGACGAGGCTCAGCCTTCCCCCAGGCCGAGCCCGGTCTCCTTGCCGTAGGCCTCCAGGATGGCGGCGATGTCCTGCATGGTGACCTCGTGCTGTTCGAAGCGGGTGAACTGCTTCTCGCCGAGCAGCAGGCGCAGCAGCCCGTCCACGTCGTTGTCGTCGAGCTTGCGCAGGGCCTTCGCGGTCGCGCGGGTCAGCTCGGTGGGCAGGGTGTAGCTCTCGTCGTCGAGTTCGAACGACCAGGTACGTCCGAGGGCTTCGAGGCGCTGGGCGCGCGCGGCGTTGACGTCGAAACGGGTCATGTGTGCTCCTCAGGCGGAAACAGGGTGTGGGTGGTACGGGTCCGGGGTGGGGCGGACCGGGGGTACGCCCCACCCCGGGGGGTCAGGACGCGGCGTACGCGGCGTCCTTCATCACGAAGCTGGCCAGCGCCGAGCCGTCGGCGGCGGCCATCGCCGTGTAGGTGATGCCGAGCTGGGCCGCCGACTTGCGGGCCAGCTTGATGTCGTCCGCCGCGGTGACCTGGCCGCGCGGGATGCCGAAGCGGTAGGTGACGGTGGTGCCGTCGCTCGCCCGGACGTCCGTGAACTCCAGGCCGAGGGCGCGCACGTCGGCGAACGGCCGGTCGGCGATGTCGTACTTGTAGACGCCGGTCGAACCGGTCACCGCGTCCACCGTGCCGCCGCCCATGAAGAAGGGCAGCGTGTCCTCGTTGAACTGCATCAGCGAGAACTTCAGGGTGAGGTCGCGGTCCGAGTACACGAAGTGCACCGGGCTGACGGCCTGCCACACGTCGACCGGCTCCAGCTTGTCCTTCTTGGAGAAGGTGACGCCGTCGCCGGAGGTGAAGCCGAGGTTCTTCCAGCTCGCCCAGTCGGTGGAGGTGTCGGAGGAGAAGGTCGTCGGCACCTTGGTGTCGGCGGTGGCGACGTAGAGGCGGCCTACGCCGGCGATGCGGATCTCGGAGGAGTTGGTTCCTGCCATGGTGGTTGCTCCTTGTTATGAGGTGGGTTGTTCGGGTGGGGTGCCGTACCCGGGGGTGTCCGGGTACGACGAAGGCCCCGCCGGGGTGGCGGGGCCTTCGGTCTGTGGGGCCGACGGTCAGTAGACGTCGACGTACACCTTCATCACGGTGACGTAGCGGTTGGCCGCCGAGTAGAGGTAGTCGGGCAGCCAGCGCGGGCCGTCCTGTTCCTCGACCTCCGTGACGAGGTTCGTGCCGTACCGGTTGTTGGCCATCGACAGCAGGATCTGGCGGGCGTCGTTGGCCAGGACGTGGGCGGCCTGCTTGGTCGGGCCGTACACCTCCAGCTCGATCAGCGGCTGGTCGACGTGGCGTTCGCCGACCCAGGCACCGCCGCGGCGGTTCACGAAGACGGCGGCGGTGGTGCCGTCGAAGCCGGTCGGTGCCTGTACGGCGACGGTGGCGCCGGAGAGCCGCGCGTCGTCGTCCAGGACGTCGACGATCATCGCCTCGACGTCGGGGAACGAGGCGGGTGGGGTGGGTGTGGTCATGCCGGATCACCTCGGGGCAGCGGGTGGGATGCGTGCGGAGGGGGCGGGGCGCCGGGCACAGCTCCGCCGCTGCACCAACTGTGACAGGGAGCGTGCGCGCACGCAACTAAATCTGCGAGGTGATCGAAGAGAGCGAGGGGGGGCGGGTCTGAGGCGGGGGGTTCGCTGCGGGTGCGCCACCCCCGTGAAGAGCGCCCGTCGGCCCACGGGTCTCCTCGATGGCGCGTCCAGCGAAAGGGCGTTCAGTCCGCGGTCGTCGTTGCCGCGTCGATCGGCTCGGCCTGTGCGTCGTTGGGCAGGAACTGTTCCACCACCCGCACGAACATCTCGCGTCGGTCGGCCGGCACCCCGAGCAGGTCGGCGACCTCCTCCAGCGTCGGACGGCGGCCGAACTCCGCGTTCGGGGCCGGGGAGGCCAGGTAGTCGTGCGGGTCGGCCAGTTCCTCCGCGGTCAGGCGGCCGGAGCGGATGAGCATCTCGCGGACCTGGACGCCCAGGACGCGGGCGAGCCGGCGCGTGGTCTCCAGGTCCGGCATGCTCTGGCGCTGGAGCAGGCGGGTGACGGCGGCCCGGTGCACCCCCGCCTCGTCCGCTATCCGCGACTTTCCGCCGCCGCGTGGACTGTCGATGTCGTAGCCGCGGTCGCGCATCAGGTCTTCGACCCACGCGGCGAACGCGTCCAGATCCTGGCTGGTCATCTGAGGGCTCGCTTCCTTTGGAGGGCAGCAAGTTTAGCTTGCTTGCGCGCACGGAATTACGTGCTCTCGTGCAAGCACTGAGGAAAGTCCGTGCGATACGGGGAGATTCGGTGCCTGTGCGCGCCCGAGTGATCCCGATCCTTCCATGATCTCCCGAAAGGGTCACTGGCATATTTGTTGCGAGCGCGCGCGCAATCTGTAAGTCTTGACGGCGCTCGCCTCACACCAGCCCCACTGGAGCCACATTGGGAGGCCCCATGTCCGTCACCGGCAGCTCATGCCCACCGCCCGCCTGGCAGGCCACGGCCGCCTGCGCCGGGCTCCCGCCCCGGGTCGTCTTCTCGAAGAAGGTGAAGGAGGCCGCCCCCGCCCTGCGGGCCTGCGCCCGCTGCCCGGTACGGCGCGACTGCGAGGAGGCCGTCGCCCCCGCCGCCAACTGGTTCGACGGCGTCTGCGGAGGCCGCCTCTGGCGCCGGGGCCGCCCGGTCGAGATCCCCGCGCACCTCCTCCCGGTCATGCGGGGCCCGGTCGTCCAGGGCGCCCTGCGCCGCGGAGGCTCCGTTGCCTGACCGTCGTACGCCGCCCGCACACCCACCCACCGAAGACCGCGCCGAAGACCGCGCCGAAGACCGCGCCGCCGACAACGCCGCCCTCTGGATCGGCCTGCTCCTCCAGCAGTTCCCCGAACTGGCCGTCGAGCTCGCCCCCGGCCGCGGCGCCGCCCCGGGCCGGCGGGCCACGCCCGCCCCGCCGCCCGCTGACCTCGCCGACCGGCTCCGCGAGGAGCGCGCCGAGGCGCTGCTGCTCCGGCAGGCCCAGGGCCTGGTCGCCCCCGGTCACAGTGCCGCGCCGCTGCGGCTGCACATCTCCGACACCATCCGTGACATCACCGACGGGGTGGTGGAGCTGGAGGAGGCGGTACGGGACCGGCTCGGGCTGCCGCGCGTCCGCCGCGCCTCCGTGCCCGAGCGGCTGCGCCGGATCGTCGGGCTCCTCGACGGCATCGCCGCCGACCCCGTCCTCGCCGCCCACGTCCGGGACGAGACCCGGCGGATGGCCCGGCGCTGCGCCCGCGCCCTGGGCGACACCGAGACCGTCGTCCGCGTCTCCGGGCGCTGCCCCTGGTGCGACTCCGTCTCCCTGCGCGCCTTCCCGGACCGTGCCGCCGTCCTCTGCGTCAACCCGGCGTGCCGCTGCACCGCCCCCGACTGCGGCTGCCACGACGACCCGGCCTACCGGCACACCTGGGACGAGGGGGAGTGGAGCCACCGATGACGAGCCCGGGTTCGCCCACCCTCATCCCCGGGCCGCTGGCCGCCCAGGAGGCCGGCGTCGCCCCGGCGACCATCAGGAAGTGGGTCCAGCTGGGCCACCTGGAGGCCGCCGGGAAGGCCGGCCGGGCCGCCCTCTTCCGCCTGGAGGACGTCTTCGCGGCGGAACGCGCGGCCGCCCGGCGGCCGTAGCGGACCAGGGACGACGGGGCCGGGGCGGCGCCATGGAACGCGGCCGCTCCGGTCCCGCTCCGGTCCCGCCCCTAGGGGATCCCCAGCTCGAAGATCACGTAGTGCGCGTACCACCCGGACGCGATCGCCGCCGTCGAGAAGAACACCGCCAGGCTCGGCCACCTCAGCCGGCTCATCGCCGCCGCCGGGGCCAGGAGCAGGGGGAAGACGGGGAGCAGATAGCGCGGGGTGTTCCCGAACATCTGCTGGGTGCCGAGGACCGTCACGATCGAGGCGAGGGTGTACGCCGTCAGCACCAGCGGCGGCCGTTTCCGCAGCAGCAGCGCGACCAGGAACGGCAGCGCCACCACCAGCTGGACGGCGATCAGGTCGGGGACGGAGAAGGCGAAGAGATAGTCGCCGCGCCCCACCGCCACGTTCCGCAGCACGTCCAGGGTGTACGCGCCGAAGTCGAAGTAGTGGGCCCAGGCCTCGCGCTGCAGCGAGAAGTACGCGCCGGGCCCGCCCATCGACCAGCCGACCC
This sequence comes from Streptomyces sp. NPDC048288, assembly GCF_043201555.1. Classification (NCBI taxonomy): domain Bacteria; kingdom Bacillati; phylum Actinomycetota; class Actinomycetes; order Kitasatosporales; family Streptomycetaceae; genus Streptomyces; species Streptomyces sp. NPDC048288. The sequence goes on along the minus strand of NZ_JBICZD010000003.1, from coordinate 594,555 downwards.
AGGCGATGTAGGTGAGCAGGCCGAGCGGGGCCGCGATCGCCGCGTACAGCGGGGCGGCGACCCCCTGCTCGCGCCGGCTGTCCGGTCGTAGCAGCGTCACCAGCGCCGCCAGGCCCACCGCGCCGATCAGCACGGCCGCCGTCGGACGGCTCAGGCCGGACAGGAAGGCGAGCAGGCCCGCGGTCACCCAGCGGCGCTTCATCACGGCGTGGCAGGTCCAGGCGGCGATGGCGACGAAGAGGGACTCCGTGTAGACCGCCCACTCGACACCGGCGGCGGGGGCCACCGCCCACAGGCCGGCGGCGATGGTGCCGGCGCGGGTGCCGGCGAGCGTCGAGATCACGGCGTAGATGCCGGCCGCCGCGACGAACGAGGACAGGACCGAGACGAGGAGCGCGGCGCCGTAGAGGCCGAGGCCGGTGACTTCCGAGACGGCCCGGACCAGGCCGGGGTAGAGGGGGAAGAAGGCGACCGAGTTCTGTTCCGCCGTGAACTGGCCGCCGGGGGCGAGGTGCTGGAGGGGCTCGGGGTGGTAGCCCTTCCGGGCTACCTGGAGGTACCACCAGCCGTCCCAGGTGGACAGGACGTCCCACCAGTGGGCGCCGCCGCCGAAGCGGGCGTCTTTGGTGCGGTAGTCACCGGCGGACGTCAGCAGCCAGGCGAAGACCAGGAGGCCGGTGAGCTTGGCGACGGCGTAGAGGGCGAGGGGCGGGAGGTAGGGGCGGAGGGCCGGGGGGAGGCGGAGGGGGCGGGGCGGGGTTTCGGTGGTCGGCGCGGTGTTGCTCTGAGCTGTGCTCATGGCGGTGTGGCCCCCTGGAGAACGCCGTAGCGGCTGCCGCGCGTGGTCGTCGGGCGGCTGCGGGTTCGTTGTGGCTGGTCGCGCCCACGCGGCGGAGCCGCAAATGTATACAGCCCCGCGCCCCCAAGGGGGCGCTCCAGGGAACCGGCGATCAGAAGATCCGATCAGCGTCGCATGGCTGCCCGGCCGAATCCCGGTAGCCCGCGCCCTCTTGCGTTCGCGTGTCGTTCGCCTTCGTGGTATATCGGAAGGCCTCCTGAAACCGCAGCTCAGGTCCTCCGCAACCGGTCCCCCTCCTTTTGTTTTGACCGGAGTGAATGCGCTGGGTACGCTCAGACCTTGTGCCTGGGGTGTGCCCTGACCCTCGTGCGTGCCTTCAAACCGCACCTGAGTGACGAAGTGGCCACCGTGATCCGCGCCCCCTTCTGCCATCCGGCAGGAGTCCGCGGAATCCGACACACCCGACCGCGTGGGTCGGCGACGTTCCAGGTTAGCTTCACCATCGGCACACAGAAACCGGAGAAGTAGTGCCTACGATCCAGCAGCTGGTCCGCAAGGGCCGGCAGGACAAGGTCGAGAAGAACAAGACCCCCGCACTCGAGGGCTCCCCTCAGCGCCGGGGCGTCTGCACGCGTGTGTTCACGACCACCCCGAAGAAGCCGAACTCGGCCCTGCGTAAGGTCGCGCGTGTGCGTCTGACCAGCGGGATCGAGGTCACCGCTTACATTCCGGGTGAGGGACACAACCTGCAGGAGCACTCCATCGTGCTCGTGCGCGGCGGCCGTGTGAAGGACCTGCCCGGTGTTCGCTACAAGATCATCCGCGGTTCGCTCGACACCCAGGGTGTCAAGAACCGCAAGCAGGCCCGCAGCCGCTACGGCGCCAAGAAGGAGAAGTAAGAATGCCTCGTAAGGGCCCCGCCCCGAAGCGCCCGGTCATCATCGACCCGGTCTACGGTTCTCCTCTTGTCACCTCCCTGATCAACAAGGTGCTGCTGAACGGCAAGCGCTCCACCGCCGAGCGCATCGTGTACGGCGCCATGGAGGGCCTGCGCGAGAAGACCAGCAACGACCCGGTCATCACGCTGAAGCGCGCGCTGGAGAACATCAAGCCGACCCTTGAGGTCAAGTCCCGCCGTGTCGGTGGTGCGACGTACCAGGTTCCGATCGAGGTCAAGCCCGGTCGCGCCAACACCCTCGCGCTGCGCTGGCTCGTCGGCTACTCCCGCGCCCGTCGCGAGAAGACCATGACCGAGCGTCTGCTCAACGAGCTTCTCGACGCTTCGAACGGCCTCGGTGCGGCCGTCAAGAAGCGCGAGGACACGCACAAGATGGCCGAGTCCAACAAGGCCTTCGCGCACTACCGCTGGTAGTCGCTACCCCCATCGAGACCGAGAGAAGACCGAAGCCTTATGGCTACCACTTCACTTGACCTGGCCAAGGTCCGCAACATCGGGATCATGGCCCACATCGACGCGGGCAAGACGACCACGACCGAGCGGATCCTGTTCTACACCGGTGTGTCGTACAAGATCGGTGAGGTCCACGACGGCGCTGCCACCATGGACTGGATGGAGCAGGAGCAGGAGCGTGGCATCACGATCACCTCTGCTGCCACCACCTGTCACTGGCCGCTGGAAGACGTCGACCACACCATCAACATCATCGACACCCCGGGTCACGTCGACTTCACCGTCGAGGTGGAGCGTTCGCTCCGCGTGCTCGACGGTGCGGTGACGGTGTTCGACGGCGTCGCGGGTGTCGAGCCGCAGTCCGAGACCGTGTGGCGTCAGGCGGACCGCTACGGCGTGCCGCGTATCTGCTTCGTCAACAAGCTCGACCGGACCGGTGCCGAGTTCCATCGCTGCGTCGACATGATCAGCAGCCGCCTGGGCGCCACGCCGATCGTCATGCAGCTCCCCATCGGTGCCGAGGCCGACTTCAAGGGCGTCGTCGACCTGGTCACGATGAAGGCGCTCGTGTGGTCCGCCGAGGCGGAGAAGGGCGAGATGTACGACGTCGTCGACATCCCGGCCACCCACACCGAGGCTGCCGAGGAGTACCGCGGCAAGCTCGTCGAGACCGTCGCCGAGAACGACGACGAGATCATGGAGCTGTTCCTGGAGGGCCAGGAGCCTTCCGTGGAGCAGCTGTACGCCGCGATCCGTCGTATCACCATCGCGTCCGGCAAGTCCGACGGCGTCACCGTCACCCCGGTGTTCTGCGGTACCGCGTTCAAGAACAAGGGCGTCCAGCCCCTGCTCGACGCGGTCGTGCGCTACCTGCCCTCCCCCCTGGACGTCGAGGCCATCGAAGGCCACGACGTGAAGGACCCGGAGGTCGTGGTCAAGCGCAAGCCGTCCGACGAGGAGCCGCTGTCCGCGCTGGCGTTCAAGATCATGAGCGACCCGCACCTCGGCAAGCTCACCTTCGTCCGGGTCTACTCGGGCCGCCTGGAGTCCGGCAGCGCTGTGCTGAACTCCGTCAAGGGCAAGAAGGAGCGCATCGGCAAGATCTACCGCATGCACGCGAACAAGCGTGAGGAGATCGAGTCGGTGGGCGCCGGCGACATCATCGCCGTCATGGGTCTGAAGCAGACCACGACCGGTGAGACGCTCTGCGACGACAAGCAGCCGGTGATCCTGGAGTCCATGGACTTCCCGGCGCCGGTCATCCAGGTCGCCATCGAGCCCAAGTCCAAGGGTGACCAGGAGAAGCTGGGTGTCGCCATCCAGCGTCTCGCGGAGGAGGACCCCTCCTTCCAGGTTCACTCGGACGAGGAGACCGGCCAGACCATCATCGGTGGTATGGGCGAGCTGCACCTCGAGGTGCTGGTCGACCGTATGCGCCGTGAGTTCCGGGTCGAGGCCAACGTCGGCAAGCCGCAGGTCGCGTACCGCGAGACGATCCGTCAGGCCGTCGACCGCGTCGACTACACCCACAAGAAGCAGACCGGTGGTACCGGTCAGTTCGCCAAGGTGCAGATCGCGATCGAGCCGATCGAGAGCGGCGACGCCTCGTACGAGTTCGTGAACAAGGTGACCGGTGGTCGTATCCCGAAGGAGTACATCCCTTCGGTCGACGCCGGTGCGCAGGAGGCCATGCAGTTCGGCATCCTCGCCGGTTACGAGATGACCGGTGTCCGCGTCACGCTCCTCGACGGTGGCTACCACGAGGTCGACTCCTCCGAGCTGGCCTTCAAGATCGCCGGTTCGCAGGCCTTCAAGGAGGCCGCGCGCAAGGCCAAGCCCGTTCTCCTTGAGCCGATGATGGCCGTCGAGGTCACCACGCCCGAGGACTACATGGGTGAGGTCATCGGCGACATCAACTCCCGCCGTGGCCAGATCCAGGCCATGGAGGAGCGGGCCGGTGCCCGCGTCGTGAAGGGCCTCGTGCCCCTCTCGGAGATGTTCGGTTACGTCGGCGACCTGCGCAGCAAGACGTCCGGCCGGGCCAGCTACTCCATGCAGTTCGACTCCTACGCCGAGGTTCCGCGGAACGTCGCCGAGGAGATCATCGCGAAGGCCAAGGGCGAGTAAGTACCGCGTTCCACGCGGCGCGCACACACGCCTTAGGCTTGACCCCGGAGCCTCACGGGTCGTTCCTCCGCATTCGCGGTGGAATGGCCCGGGGCCCGGGACCCAACAGCAAAGATCACCTGGCGCCGATCGCATCAAACCGATCGAATCAAGGCGTACAGAACCACTCCACAGGAGGACCCCAGTGGCGAAGGCGAAGTTCGAGCGGACTAAGCCGCACGTCAACATCGGCACCATCGGTCACATCGACCACGGTAAGACGACCCTCACGGCCGCCATTACCAAGGTGCTGCACGACGCGTACCCGGACCTGAACGAGGCGACCGCGTTCGACAACATCGACAAGGCGCCCGAGGAGCGTCAGCGCGGTATCACGATCTCCATCGCGCACGTCGAGTACCAGACGGAGACCCGTCACTACGCGCACGTCGACTGCCCCGGTCACGCGGACTACATCAAGAACATGATCACGGGTGCCGCGCAGATGGACGGCGCGATCCTGGTCGTGGCCGCCACCGACGGCCCGATGCCGCAGACCAAGGAGCACGTCCTCCTGGCCCGCCAGGTCGGCGTTCCGTACATCGTCGTCGCCCTGAACAAGGCCGACATGGTGGACGACGAGGAGATCATGGAGCTCGTCGAGCTCGAGGTCCGTGAGCTCCTCTCCGAGTACGAGTTCCCGGGCGACGACCTGCCGGTCGTCAAGGTCTCCGCGCTGAAGGCGCTCGAGGGCGACCCCGAGTGGACCCAGTCGGTCCTGGACCTCATGACCGCTGTCGACGAGGCCATCCCGCAGCCCGAGCGTGACGTCGACAAGCCGTTCCTGATGCCGATCGAGGACGTCTTCACGATCACCGGTCGTGGCACCGTCGTCACCGGTCGTATCGAGCGTGGTGTCCTCAAGGTCAACGAGACCGTCGACATCATCGGCATCAAGACCGAGAAGACCACCACCACGGTCACCGGCATCGAGATGTTCCGCAAGCTGCTCGACGAGGGCCAGGCCGGTGAGAACGTCGGTCTGCTCCTCCGTGGCATCAAGCGCGAGGACGTCGAGCGCGGCCAGGTCATCATCAAGCCGGGCTCGGTCACCCCGCACACCGAGTTCGAGGCGCAGGCCTACATCCTGTCCAAGGACGAGGGTGGCCGCCACACGCCGTTCTTCAACAACTACCGTCCGCAGTTCTACTTCCGTACCACGGACGTGACCGGCGTCGTGACCCTCCCCGAGGGCACCGAGATGGTCATGCCGGGCGACAACACTGAGATGAAGGTCGAGCTCATCCAGCCCATCGCCATGGAAGAGGGCCTGAAGTTCGCCATCCGTGAGGGTGGCCGCACGGTCGGCGCCGGCCAGGTCACCAAGATCAACAAGTGATCTCGGCCCGCAAGGGCTGACCAGGCAGGTCCGAAGGGGCCCGTACGACTCCGGTCGTACGGGCCTTTTCGCTGCTCCGGCGGGAACTCACTGCATGTTCTGCACGGGTGGATGGTCGTACGACGCCTCGCACACGTACACCTGGAGGCGGTAGCTGCGCCCGATGGTGATCTGCGTTTCCAGCGCCGGTCCGAGGAAGTGGTAGCCGGTGTACCCCGCGTCCTCGACCGGTGCCCAGCTGCCGCTGCCGCCGTCCCACTCGGTGCCGTCGACGGTGAGCAGGGGCCGCACCCCGGCGCCGCACTCGGCGCAGGCCATGGGGAACGGGTCGGAGAAACTCCAGGGCGCGTGTCCGCCGAGCTTCCATCCCGGGGCGACGGCCAGGTCGTACTGGTAGCAGACCTCCGGCTCCTCGCCCTCCCCCTCGATGCCCTCCTCGCCCTCCTCCCACGCGTGGATCCGGTCCGCCAGCTCCTCGGGCAGCTCGTGCGGGGCCGGGTACTCGGTGACGGTCTCGGGGTGCAGCACGCACGGCTCGGGCAGGTAGTCGTCGCTGCCGATGACGGCGGGCCGCGGGGGAGCGGCGAGCGGGGTCACCACATCGGCGGCCCTGCGCCAGCGCAGCTCGACCCTCGGTGAGTAGTCGTCCTCGGGGTGGTCGAAGGCGCACCACAGCACCTGGAGCAGATCGGTGCCTTCGGGCCGGGGCAGCGTCGGCACGTCGGCGGCACGTATCTGGGCGACCGGCACCAGCGGCACCGGCCCGTCCAGGGCGGTCCGGTACGGCTCGGTCCCCCGGTCGACCAGCGCGCGCTCCTTCTCGGTCAACAGGTCGGTGCCCTCGGCGCGCGGCCGGGCCCAGGCCTCGCGCAGGACCCGTCGGCCGACGTGTACATCGTCCGGCGCCACCCCGTGCTGCCAGGGACCCGCGTGCTCCGGGCAGGTCGGCCAGGGCTCCTCGGCCGGCCACAGCAGGGGTCCGCCGACGGAACTGCCGTCCGCGGTGGGTGCACCGGCACGGGGATGCAGGCGTACGGCGGTGCGGGCGAGCGGGGCCAGTTCGGGGAAGACCGCGGTGATGTCCAGGGGGCGAGGCGGCGTCGTACGGGTCGTCATGGCCGGAGGCTACCGGCCCGGTCCGACATCACCGCTTCGAAACTATTCGGCACGTACGACCCCTGGTTCGCGCGGGCCACTCACCCCACCATTTGTCATGCCGCTGACCAAATTCGGGTGGAGGGGTGAGGCATGTCTGTGAGCCGCAGAGCTGTGCTGGGCGCGGGCGTCGCGGCCGTACCGGTGCTGTCGCTGTCGTCGGGGAGCGCCGGGGCGGCGGAGGACGGACCGCTCCCGACGGACCCGGGCGCGTACATCTCCTTCACGGGCGGGGCATTCTCCCTGGTCGGCGCGCCGGTCGTGGTGAGCTCGGACGATCACCCCGGGGTCGTACGGGTCGCGGGGGACCTCCGCGACGACCTCGAACGGGTGACGGGTGTGCGGCCGGGCTCGACGGTCGCCCGGCAGGTGGTGCTGGTCGGCACGATCGGCCGCAGCCCGCTGATCGACACCCTGGTGGCCGCCGGCAAGCTGGACGTGACCGGGGTGCGGGGCCGCTGGGAGACCTCGCTCCAGACGGTGGTCGACCACCCGATGCCCGGCGTGGAGAAGGCCTTCGTCATCGCGGGCAGCGACCCGCGCGGCACGATCTTCGGGGCCTACGACGTCTCGTACGGCATCGGGGTCTCCCCCTGGTACTGGTGGGACGACGTGCCGCCGGTCCGCCGCGACCGGGTGTGGGTGCTGCCGGGCCGCCACACCCAGGGCACCCCGGCCGTGAAGTACCGGGGCTTCTTCATCAACGACGAGAACCCGGCGCTGGGGACCTGGGCACCGGCGTACTTCGGCCCGGGGAAGGCGCCGGGCTACCCGGGCGGCTTCAACGCGGACTTCTACGCCCGGGTCTTCGAGGTGCTCCTGCGGCTGAAGGGCAACTACCTCTGGCCGGCGGTGTGGGGGCGCGCGTTCGCGGAGGACGACCCGGAGAACCACCGGCGGGCCGCCGCCTACGGTGTTGTCATGGGCACGTCCCATGAGGCGCCGATGATGCGCGGGATCGAGGAGTGGAACCGGTACGCGGGCGCCGGCACCGACCCCTACGGGGGAACCGGCGAGTGGTCCTACCGCCGCAACGCGGAGGCGATCCGCGCCTACTGGCGGGCCGGCATCCAGCGCATGGCCGACCAGGGTTTCGAGGGCGTGGTCACCCTCGGCATGCGCGGCAACGGGGACACGAGCCTCCCCGACGGCGACGGCATCGAGCTGATGCAGGAGATCATCGCGGCCCAGCGGCAGATCATCGAGGAGGTGACGGGGCGCCCGGCCGCCGAGACCCCGCAGGTGTGGACCCTCTACAAGGAGGTCCAGCGCTACTGGGACCGCGGCCTGCGCGCCCCGGACGACGTGACCGTGGTCCTCACGGACGACAACTGGGGCAACATCCGCAAGCACCCCTCCCCGGCCGAGCCGCGCGGCGGCGGATACGGCCTCTACTACCACTTCGACTACGTCGGCGCCGGCCGCAACTACAAGTGGGTCGACACCGCGAACCTCCGCAACGTCTGGGACCAGCTCCACCAGGCGCACGCGTACGGCAACCACGGCCTGTGGGTGGCGAACGTCGGCGACCTGAAGGGCAACGAACTCCCGACCGAGTTCTTCCTCGACTACGCCTGGAATCCGCGGCGGTGGAGCTTCGACCGGCTGGGCGAGTGGGAACGGCGCTACGCACGGCAGAACTTCGGCGCTGCGGCGGCCGGCGAGGTGGCCGAACTGCTCGCCGAGTACGGCCGGTTGCAGGCCCGCCGCAAGCCGGAGCTGCTGAACCGCCGGATCACGCTCGCCGCCGACGGCCAGGTGGTCTACGACGACCAGCAGACGCCCTTCTCCTTCGGCCACCGGGAACTGGAGCGGGTCACGGGGGAGTGGCGGGAGCTGGGACGACGGGCGGCGCGGATCGGCCGCGGGCTGCCCGAGGCGGCCCAGGACGCGTGGTTCGAGCTGGTCGGCTACGAGGTGGCGGCCACCGCGAACCTGTACGCGCTGCGCGAGGCCGAGTTCACCAACCTCCGCTACGCCCGGGAGGGCCGGGCCGCCACGAACGACCTCGCGACGGCGGCCGAGGCGGGCCTGGCGGCGGACCTGGCCCTGGCCGACCGCTTCAACTCCCGGGTGGCGGGCGGCAAATGGCGCGGCTTCCAGACCCAGCCCCACATCGACTACGGCGACGTGGACCGCTACGGCCCCAACGCGCCCTGGCAGCAGCCGGAGAAGGACAACGTGGCGCTGCCGGACGTGCTGTTCCCGGCGGTACGGCGGATCGAGGTGCCGGAGGCGGCCGGGCTGGGGGTGTCGGTGGACGGCGACGAACCCGCCACGAACGCGCCCACCATGACACTGCCGCCGTTCAGTCCGTACCAGACCCGGCCGCAGCAGTTCGTCGAGGTGTTCAACCGGGGCCGTACCCCCTTCGACTACCGGGTGACGGCCTCGGTGCCGTGGCTGGTGGTGGACCGGCCGCGGGGCCGGGTGACGCGGCAGGTCAGGCTGGAGGTGCGGGTGGACTGGTCACGGGCGCCGGCCGGGCGGTCCTCCGGGGAGCTGACGGTGAGCGGGGCGGGGGAGTCGGTGACGGTGGGGTGCGTGGCGGAGCGGCCCCCTTCGCGCCGGGCGCTGCGGGGCTTCGTCGAGGCGGGCGGCTATGTGGCGATCGACGCCGACCACTACGACCGCGCGGCCGGGCAGTGGCGCCGGCTGGCCGGGATCGGCCGCACCGGTGCGGGGATGACGGCCTGGCCGGTGACGGGCGGCTGGGCCGACTCCGCGGCCTCCTGGCCCCGGCTGGAGTACGAGGTGACCCTGCTGTCGGCGGGCGAGGTGACGGTATGGACGTACCTCTCCCCGCGCAACCCGACGCTGCCCACGGCCGGGCTGCGCTACGCCGTCTCCTTCGACCACGACGAACCCCGGCCGGTCGACATCACCGCGGGCGCGGACGACGGCCTCCTCAACACGGTCTGGGCCCGCAATACCTCCGACAACATCAACCGCTCGGCAACCCGCCACACCCTCGCCTCCCCGGGCGTCCACCGCCTCACGTTCTGGGCGGTCGACCCGACGGTGGTGGTGCAGCGGCTCCTGATCGACACGGGCGGGCTGACACCGACGTATCTGGGGCCGCTGGAGAGCCGGAGGCTGTAGCCCCCGGGCGCTGACCTGCCGGCATCCGAGACCAGCCGCGATCGGTTGGCTCTCTGCGACGTATATGGCCGCGAGACGTCGTCGGTCCTCGAAGTGTTCCTACGCGACTGAGGTACTGGTCGCCTCGGCACCCTGTGCAGGCCCCCGCAGCAACTCCACCGCCCGGTCGAACGCCGAGTCCCGTCCCTTCGTGAACTCCTCTTCCGTGAAGACCGGTTCGGTGATCTGCGGGGGGATTCCGGTGCCGTCGAAGGTGTGGCCGGTGCGGGTCAGGTACTCCTCGTTCGGGAGCCAGACCGCCATGCCGTTGGGGAGGGTGCGGGTCATGACGTCCGAGAAGACGCCCTGGGTGGCCTGGCCGATGCGGACCGTGCGGCCGGGGCGGTCGATCAGGGCCTGGGTGAAGGTCTCGCCGGCGCTGACGGTGGAGCCGGCGGTGAGGAGGGCGATCGGGCCCGTGTAGCGGGGAGCGTGCGCGGGGGTGACCGGGATGGGCTCGGGGCGGGTGTGCCTGGTCGGGTCGGCCGGGTCGTTGCGGGCGCGCTTGGCGTAGGCGACGTACGGCGTGTCCGTGAGGCGTTCGGCGATGCGGATGCCGAGGGCGTCGGAGCCGCCGCCGTTGATGCGGAGGTCGATGACCAGGCCGCGGAGGGCGCGGGTGCGGGCGGGGGTGAGGACGGCGTCGAGGGCCCGGTCGAGTTCGGCGAGTTGGGCGGTGTAGGACGCGTCGTCGCGGTCGTATCCGTCGAAGCCGGCGATCCGGAGGTAGCCGAGGCCCCGCTCTTTCAGGTCGGCGTACGTGATGAGGCCGTGCGCGAAGTCCTGGCGGTGGGAGGCCTGGGCGAGGTCGCGTTCGACGACGAACTTCTCGACCTTGTCGTTGAGTTCCTCGGTGGGGACGACGGTGCCGGGCCTGGCCACGCCGTAGTGGCGGTCGCCGTCCAGGACGAGGACGTGCGCGTCGTGCAGCGGGGTGATCATGCGGCTGAAGATGTCGAAGAGCCGGGCCCGGGTGGTGTCCTGGTGGACGAGGGGCCGGTAGCGGTCGCGTACGGCGTGCCAGTCGATGCCCTTGGCGGCGAAGAAGGGGTAGTTCTCCTCGAACGACTGCCAGAAGACGTCGAAGGCGGCGCGGGGGTCGTCGGCCGCGGGCGGGCGGGTGCAGGCGGCGGGCAACGAACCGATCCGGCGCAGCTGCCGATGCCCCACGGCGACGTCGGCCCCGAAGCGGGCGTGTGTCCCGTCCGGGGCGACCCGTACGGTGAGCACCACGCCCTCGACGTCGTACGTCCCAGGTGTCACGGCGGACTGCGCGAAGTACCCCTTCAGACAGCTGACGGCGGTCGTCTGGTACTCCTGCGCCCCCCGCCCGTCGATGGCGAGCACGGTCCCGTACCCGTCCATGCGCCACAGCCCGGTGGCGGTGGGGGAGCTGGTGACCGGTGCCGCCCCCACGGCCGGCACGGCGAGGGCGAGGAGAAGAGCTGTGGTCCCGACGGCGTAGCGCACGATGGCGTCCTTCCCCCTGCACGCGAGTGACGTTTCCGTCCTTCACGGTGCCGGACGCCGAGGTGCTCCGGCCATCCGGCAGACGGGTGGGCCGGAGGTGGGGACAGCCTCAGTGGAGCGGGGTTCAGTCCTGCGGTGCGAAGAGCAGGTTGCGGGTGTGCGGTGGCCGGGGTTCGCGCCAGGGCACCAGTGCGCCGTCGTGCTCGGCGATCCAGTGGACGTCGTAGCCGAGGGGCTCGAACTCGGCGATGAGGTCGTCGAGGGAGGCGTCGACCAGGGCCTCCATCACCAGGGTCGGCCGGTCGCGCTTCAGCACCTGGCGGGCGCCGCGCAGCACCGACATCTCGTGCCCCTCCACGTCGATCTTGACGAGGTCGAGCTTGGTCTCGGCGAACACCTCGTCGAGGGTGAGCAACTGGATGCGCTTGTGCTGGGCGTCCGGGGCGGTGCTGCCCTCCAGGGTGGAGCCGGTGGAGAGCAGGTTCCCGGAGAAACGGACGCTGATGTCGGCCCAGCCGGGCTCGCTGGAGACACCCGCCTGGTGGAGCTTGACGTTCTGGACGCCGTTGGAGCGGACGTTCACCGAGAGCCGGGCGTGGATCTGGTCGACCGGCTCGAAGGAGTGCACCTTCGCCTTCGGGTTGGCGTGCGCGGCGATCATCGAGAAGTAGCCGACGTGCGCGCCGACATCGGCGATGGTCTGGCTCTGCGCGGCCAGCCGCGACCAGGTGGCGAGCGTACCGGGCTCGTAGCCGAAGGTGCCGTTCCACAGGGTGTCCATGGCCACCGCATCGTCGTTCACGCAGAACATCACAAACGGCGGACAGTACGGCGACTCGATCTCCACGTAGCCCCGGTACGGGAACTTCTTGCGGTGCACGCGGATGATGTCCCCGGTGGCGACCGGCCTGACCGATGGTGCGTGGGCCAGCATGCGGGCGTTGGCGGCTTCGACCTCGGAAATACGCATTGGGCGATGGTAAAGCCAGGGTCAGGGTATGTCACAGGGTTTGGAAATGATCAGAAAGGGAAACTCACAGGTTTTTGCGGGCTGGATTTTCGTGCATTTTCGGAGGTTGTTCATTGAGAACAACCTGGAATTAACCTTTCCTTTCGCTTGGGCTGCAGCGCATGGGGCAGTCGAGGCGCCTACCGTGAACAGTGACGGAGCCGTTGCGTACGGTCACTGTCCGCTGCTTGTCCGGTGCTGTCCGGGCTGTCGTACGCGGCCGTACGGGTAGGGCGTCGTCGAGGCACGGTCGTACGACGGAGGGGTGCGGGATGAGTGTGGACGGCGCGGTGGCGCGGCTCAAGCACGAGGCGGACGAGCCGGGTTGGGAGGTGGATCCCGATGACGAGTGGGGCGTCGCCGTCATCGCGACCGTCGGCCGCCAACTGAAGCTGCGGCGGGAGGCGGTGGGGATGCGGGCCGCCGAGTTCGGGGTGGCGGTCGGGTACGGGGAGGACATGGTGTACAAGATCGAAGGTGGGAAGCGGATTCCCCGGCCGGAGTATCTGGACAGGGCGGACCAGGTGCTGGCGGCGGGTGGGCTGCTCTCGGCGATGAAGGAGGACGTGGGGCGGGTCCGGTATCCCAAGAAGGTGCGTGACCTGGCGCAGCTGGAGGCGAGGGCGGTGGAGCTCCAGCACTACGACCCGCTCCACATCCACGGGTTGCTGCAGACACCCGAATACGCGCGCGGGCTGCTCCTGATGCGTCGCCCGGCGTACGCCGGGGACGAGGTGGAGCGGTTCATCGCCGCGCGCGTGGCCCGTAAGACCGTCTTCGAGCGGGACCCGGCGCCCGAACTCAGCTTCGTCCTGGAGGAATGGACGCTTCGGCGTCCGCTCGGCGGGCGGGCGGTGCTCCGTCAACAGCTCGAACACCTGCTGGAAGCGGCGCAGTTGCGGAACGTCGAGCTTCAGGTGATGCCGATGAATCGTGAGGAGCACGCCGGAGTCGACGGCGGAATCGAGGTGCTGAAGTCCGAGGACGGCTCGGCGGTGGGGCGTTCGCCGGCAGTGGCCAATGGCCGACCGGTGTCCGATCCGAAGCAGCTCCGTATCCTTGAACTGCGGTACGGCATCATCCGGGCGCAGGCGCTCACACCGCGTGAGTCGACGGCCTTCATCGAACAACTGCTGGGGGAGACATGATCCGCAAGACCACGGCCGAGGACGCCTCCGGTCTGACGTGGTTCAAGAGCAGCTACAGCAGTGGCAGTGAAGGCGACTCCTGCGTCGAAGTCGCCCTCAGCCCCGCCACCGTCCACGTCCGTGACTCCAAGAACACCGCGGCCCCCTCCCGCGGCCCCCACCTCGCCTTCCCGCCCGCCACCTGGACGGCCTTCCTCTCCCACGCGACCGCCGACGGCGAGTGAGGTACGCCCGCGAGCTGTTCGCACCGCTGGGAGCGGTCGTGGCCGTGGGCGCGCTGAACTCCACCGGCGCCTGGTCGTTCGCCGACGTCCCGGTCGGGCGTTCCTGGCCGCCCGGCGGCAGCAGTGGGACCGGCTCTTCGCCGCGCTCTGCTCACTCTGCGCCTTCGACCGCGACGAGGACCGGGCGGCCGCCGACGAGACGGGCTGCTTCCGCGACTACGACCTGTCCGCGCCGCTCCTCCTCCGGTCCGCCGGAGTGACGGGGACCGAGCGCCGCCCGGCCGCCCTCACCCACGAGGTGGTGTTCCGGCGCCGGCCGTTCAGACGGCCGGTGAGGTCTCGAAGCGGATCTCCGCCGCCGGGGTCACCGTGGCCGAGCGGCCCGCGTACTGGATGACCGAGAAGATCCCGTTGTGGTGGGCGACGATCTGGGCGGCCGTCGGGACGGTGTCGGGCGGGCGTTCGATCGTGGTGTGGCCGTCGGCGACGAGGACGAGGTCGTAGCCGTGGGAGAGGGCGCTGCGGCTCGTGGAGTCGACGCAGTAGTCGGAGGCGTAGCCGGTGACGACGAGACGGCGGACCGCCCGCTCGGCCAGGACCTCGCCGAGCGTCGTACCGAGGAAGGAGTCCGCGCTGTCCTTGTCGAGGACCAGGTCCCCGGGCCCGGGTGTCAGCGCGGGGTGGATCTCCAGCCACTCGGCGGGCACCTGGTCGAAGCGCTGGCGCAGATAGACGACCGGTACGTCGGCGGCGCGGGCCCGTGCCGCCAGATCGGCGACCGTGCTCAGGCAGGCCTCGCCGTCATGGGCGTCCCTGAGCATGGCGCGCTGCATGTCGATGATGAGCAGTGCGGTGTCCGGCATGCCGTGAGGCTGTCCAGGTGCCGCCGGAAGAATGCCGTAAGGACGCCGAACCGGACCCCTGTTTGACGTGGGTCACCCCCGGGGTATGCTCTCGGGCCCCCGATTGGCCAGGCCCCCGCCCTCTGTGGCAGACTGTCGGAGTTGCTCGGTCGAGTGTTGATGCTGCGCGCCTCCCGCCGGGAGGACCGAAAGCGAGTCCCACAGTACTCGTCGTCCTAACTGCCTCACGGCAGCGCTGGGACGGACGTACGGGAATCTTTCGGGAAGTGTGGTGCAGCACCGGCCAGGCACCCGGTGGGCCTTCCGCCCCCGGCTTGCGGTTCCGGAAGGGCCGTGCTTTCCCAGCAGGGATGTTCGAACAAGGGGCATCTATGTCGGTGAGAGCGCGACACACCCGACCGCGTGGGTCGGAGAAGTGAAGCAGTCACCGGGTTCCAGAGCGTGCAAAGACAGGACTACTGAGTAGCCATGGCGGGACAGAAGATCCGCATCCGGCTCAAGGCCTACGACCACGAGGTCATCGACTCCTCGGCGAAGAAGATCGTCGAGACGGTGACCCGCACTGGTGCGTCGGTCGCGGGCCCGGTGCCGCTGCCCACTGAGAAGAACGTGTACTGCGTCATCAAGTCGCCGCACAAGTACAAGGACTCGCGCGAGCACTTCGAGATGCGCACGCACAAGCGCCTGATCGACATCCTCGACCCGACGCCGAAGACCGTTGACTCCCTGATGCGACTCGACCTCCCGGCCGGTGTCGACATCGAGATCAAGCTCTGAGGCCGGTGATCTGAGAATGGCTAAGCAGATCAAGGGCATCCTGGGCGAGAAGCTCGGCATGACGCAGGTGTGGGACGAGAACAACCGTGTTGTTCCGGTCACCGTCGTCAAGGCCGGCCCCAACGTCGTCACCCAGGTCCGTACCAACGACGTCGACGGCTACGAGTCGGTCCAGATCGCCTTCGGCGAGATCGATCCGCGCAAGGTGAACAAGCCCCTCAAGGGCCACTTCGCGAAGGCCGACGTCACCCCCCGTCGCCACCTTGTCGAGATCCGCACGGCGGACGCCTCCGAGTACACGCTCGGCCAGGAAGTCACCGCCGAGGTCTTCGAGGCCGGCGTGAAGGTCGACGTCACCGGCAAGAGCAAGGGCAAGGGCTTCGCCGGTGTCATGAAGCGTCACAACTTCAAGGGCCTCGGCGCCGGTCACGGCACCCAGCGCAAGCACCGCTCGCCCGGTTCCATCGGTGGCTGCGCCACCCCGGGCCGCGTGTTCAAGGGCCTCCGCATGGCGGGTCGCATGGGCAACGAGCGTGTCACCACCCAGAACCTGACCGTCCACGCCGTTGACGCGGAGAAGGGTCTGCTGCTCATCAAGGGCGCGGTTCCCGGTCCGAACGGCGGCCTCGTCCTGGTCCGCACCGCGGCCAAGGGGGCCTGAGGTAACCGATGAGCACTGTTGACATCCTTTCGCCTGCCGGCGAGAAGACCGGTAGCGTCGAGCTCCCCGCGGAGATCTTCGGCGTGGAGAAGGTCAGCATCCCGCTGATCCACCAGGTCGTCGTCGCGCAGAACGCGGCTGCCCGTCAGGGCACGCACAAGACGAAGACCCGTGGCGAGGTCCGTGGTGGTGGCAAGAAGCCTTACCGCCAGAAGGGCACCGGCCGCGCCCGTCAGGGCTCGACCCGCGCCCCGCAGTTCGCCGGCGGTGGCGTCGTCCACGGCCCGCAGCCGCGTGACTACTCGCAGCGCACCCCCAAGAAGATGAAGGCTGCCGCTCTGCGTCACGCCCTCACCGACCGGGCGCGCCACAACCGCATCCACGTCGTCACCGGCGTGATCGAGGGCGAGACCCCCAGCACCAAGGCCGCTCGCACGCTGTTCGGCAAGATCTCGGAGCGCAAGAACCTGCTCCTGGTCGTCGACCGCGCCGACGAGGCCGCGTGGCTCTCCGCCCGCAACCTGCCCCAGGTCCACATCCTGGAGCCGGGCCAGCTGAACACGTACGACGTGATCGTCTCGGACGACGTGGTCTTCACCCAGGCCGCTCTCGAGTCCTTCGTCGCCGGCCCGAAGGCCAACGACACCGAAGGGACCGAGGTCTGATGGCCACCCGTCACCCGAGCATCGCCTCGAAGGCCGCCAAGGCCGCCAAGGCCGCGCGCGTCGCCAAGGCGCGCCGCCACGAGGCCGAGGGCAAGAACACCGTCGAGACGCCGATCAGCAAGTCGTACACGGACCCCCGTGACGTGCTGCTGAAGCCGGTCGTCTCGGAGAAGAGCTACGCGCTCCTGGACGAGAACAAGTACACGTTCGTCGTCGCCCCGGGCGCCAACAAGACCCAGATCAAGCAGGCCGTCCAGGCGGTCTTCTCGGTCAAGGTCACCGGGGTCAACACCCTCAACCGCCAGGGCAAGCGCAAGCGCACCAAGACCGGGTTCGGTCAGCGCGCGGGCTCCAAGCGCGCGATCGTGACCCTCGCCGAGGGCGACCGTATCGACATCTTCGGCGGTCCGACCGCGTAAGCGGGTCGGATCGTCCGATATCGGACGAGGACTGAGAAATGGGAATCCGCAAGTACAAGCCGACTACGCCGGGCCGTCGTGGCGCCAGCGTCGCCGACTTCGTCGAGGTCACGCGGTCCACGCCGGAGAAGTCGCTGGTCCGCCCGCTGCACAGCAAGGGCGGCCGTAACAACGCCGGTCGTGTGACCGTTCGCCACCAGGGTGGCGGACACAAGCGCGCCTACCGAGTGATCGACTTCCGTCGTCACGACAAGGACGGCGTGCCGGCGAAGGTCGCGCACATCGAGTACGACCCCAACCGCACCGCGCGCATCGCGCTGCTGCACTACGCGGACGGCGAGAAGCGCTACATCCTCGCCCCGCGCAACCTGCAGCAGGGCGACACCGTGGAGAACGGTCCCGGGGCCGACATCAAGCCGGGCAACAACCTGGCCCTCCGCAACATCCCGGTCGGTACCACGATCCACGCGATCGAGCTCCGTCCCGGTGGTGGCGCCAAGTTCGCCCGCTCCGCGGGTGCCTCGGTGCAGCTGCTCGCCCGTGAGGGCGCCATGGCGACCCTCCGTATGCCGTCCGGCGAGATCCGCATGGTGGACGCGCGCTGCCGCGCCACCGTCGGTGAGGTCGGCAACGCCGAGCAGTCGAACATCAACTGGGGCAAGGCCGGCCGCAAGCGGTGGCTGGGCGTCCGCCCGACCGTCCGTGGTGTCGTGATGAACCCGGTCGACCACCCGCACGGTGGTGGTGAGGGCCGGACCTCCGGTGGTCGCCACCCTGTGTCCCCGTGGGGCAAGAAGGAAGGCCGTACTCGTTCGCCCAAGAAGGCGTCGAACAAGTACATCGTCCGCCGCCGCAAGACGAACAAGAAGCGCTAAGGACGGGTTGAGATGCCGCGTAGCTTGAAGAAGGGGCCCTTCGTCGACGACCACCTGATCAAGAAGGTGGACGCCCAGAACGAAGCCGGCACCAAGAACGTCATCAAGACCTGGTCCCGCCGCTCGATGATCGTCCCGGCCATGCTGGGTCACACCCTGGCGGTGCACAACGGCAAGACCCACATCCCGGTGTTCGTCACCGAGTCGATGGTCGGCCACAAGCTCGGCGAGTTCTCGCCGACCCGCACCTTCCGGGGCCACGTCAAGGACGACCGGAAGTCGAAGCGCCGCTAGTAGCGGATCGCATTCAGACACGTAAGTAACTGAGAGGGACAACCATGGAAGCCAGGGCCCAGGCGCGGTACATCCGCGTTACGCCCATGAAGGCCCGCCGCGTGGTGGACCTTATCCGTGGCATGGATGCCACGGAGGCTCAGGCTGTTCTGCGATTCGCTCCGCAGGCAGCCTCCGTGCCGGTCGGCAAGGTGCTCGACAGCGCCATCGCCAACGCCGCGCACAACTACGACCACACCGACGCCGACAGCCTCTTCATCTCCGAGGCGTACGTCGACGAGGGCCCGACCCTGAAGCGGTTCCGTCCGCGTGCCCAGGGCCGTGCCTACCGGATCCGCAAGCGGACCAGCCACATCACCGTGGTCGTCAGCAGCAAGGAAGGAACCCGGTAATGGGCCAGAAGGTTAACCCGCATGGGTTCCGGCTCGGTGTCACCACGGACTTCAAGTCCCGGTGGTACGCCGACAAGCTGTACAAGGACTACGTCAAGGAAGACGTCGCCATCCGTCGGATGATGACGTCCGGCATGGAGCGCGCCGGTATCTCGAAGGTGGAGATCGAGCGCACCCGTGACCGTGTGCGTGTGGACATCCACACCGCGCGTCCGGGCATCGTCATCGGCCGCCGTGGCGCCGAGGCCGACCGCATCCGCGGCGACCTCGAGAAGCTCACGGGCAAGCAGGTCCAGCTGAACATCCTCGAGGTCAAGAACCCCGAGACGGACGCTCAGCTGGTTGCCCAGGCCGTTGCCGAGCAGCTCTCCTCCCGCGTCTCCTTCCGCCGCGCCATGCGTAAGAGCATGCAGTCGGCGATGAAGGCCGGCGCCAAGGGCATCAAGATCCAGTGCGGTGGCCGCCTCGGCGGCGCCGAGATGTCCCGCTCGGAGTTCTACCGCGAGGGCCGTGTGCCCCTGCACACGCTCCGCGCGAACGTGGACTACGGCTTCTTCGAGGCCAAGACGACCTTCGGCCGTATCGGTGTGAAGGTCTGGATCTACAAGGGCGACGTCAAGAACATCGCCGAGGTCCGCGCCGAGAACGCCGCAGCCCGTGCCGGCAACCGCCCGGCCCGTGGTGGCGGCGCTGCCGACCGCCCGGCCCGTGGTGGCCGCGGTGGCGAGCGGCGCGGTCGCAAGCCGCAGCAGGCTGCCGGCGCCGAGGCCCCCAAGGCCGAGGCCCCCGCCGCCGCTCCGGCTGAGAGCACCGGAACGGAGGCCTGACCGACATGCTGATCCCCCGTAGGGTCAAGCACCGCAAGCAGCACCACCCGGGACGCAGCGGCGCTGCCAAGGGTGGCACGACGGTTGCGTTCGGCGAGTACGGCATCCAGGCGCTCACCCCGGCCTACGTGACGAACCGTCAGATCGAGGCCGCTCGTATCGCCATGACGCGTCACATCAAGCGTGGTGGCAAGGTCTGGATCAACATCTACCCGGACCGTCCCCTCACCAAGAAGCCCGCCGAGACCCGCATGGGTTCCGGTAAGGGTTCCCCGGAGTGGTGGATCGCCAACGTCAAGCCCGGACGCGTGATGTTCGAGCTGTCGTACCCCAACGAGAAGATCGCCCGTGAGGCCCTCACCCGCGCAGCCCACAAGCTGCCGATGAAGTGCCGGATCGTCAAGCGCGAGGCAGGTGAAGCGTGATGTCGGCCGGTACCAAGGCGTCCGAGCTGCGCGAGCTGGGCAACGAGGAGCTTCTGGGCAAGCTCCGCGAGGCCAAGGAAGAGCTGTTCAACCTCCGCTTCCAGGCGGCGACGGGTCAGCTCGAGAACCACGGTCGGCTCAAGGCCGTCCGTAAGGACATCGCGCGGATCTACACCCTGATGCGTGAGCGCGAGCTGGGCATCGAGACGGTGGAGAGCGCCTGATGAGCGAGAGCAACGTGACTGAGAACACTGCGGCGCGCGACAGCTTCCGCAAGACCCGTGAGGGTCTCGTCGTCAGCGACAAGATGGACAAGACCGTCGTCGTCGCCGTCGAGGACCGCGTCAAGCACGCGCTGTACGGCAAGGTCATCCGCCGTACGAACAAGCTCAAGGCGCACGACGAGCAGAACGCTGCCGGCGTCGGCGACCGGGTTCTCCTGATGGAGACCCGTCCGCTGTCGGCGACCAAGCGCTGGCGCGTCGTCGAGATCCTCGAGAAGGCCAAGTAATTTCCTGCGGGCAAACCCGCAGGACAGTTCCGCCAGGCTCGGCAGGGGTTCCGTAACAGGACCCCTGCCGGGAACCGGCAGACACACAGGAGATAGACGTGATCCAGCAGGAGTCGCGACTGCGCGTCGCCGACAACACTGGTGCGAAGGAGATCCTTTGCATCCGTGTGCTCGGTGGCTCCGGTCGCCGCTACGCGGGCATCGGTGACGTCATCGTCGCCACCGTCAAGGACGCGATCCCCGGCGGCAACGTGAAGAAGGGTGACGTCATCAAGGCGGTCATCGTTCGCACCGTCAAGGAGCGCCGCCGTCCGGACGGCTCGTACATCCGCTTCGACGAGAACGCCGCCGTCATTCTGAAGAACGACGGCGACCCTCGCGGCACCCGCATCTTCGGCCCGGTCGGGCGTGAGCTGCGCGAGAAGAAGTTCATGAAGATCATCTCGCTGGCTCCGGAGGTGCTGTAAGCATGAAGATCAAGAAGGGCGACCTGGTCCAGGTCATCACCGGCAAGGACAAGGGCAAGCAGGGCAAGGTCATCGCGGCCTACCCCCGCGAGGACCGTGTCCTGGTCGAGGGTGTCAACCGGGTCAAGAAGCACACCAAGGCCGGCCCGACCGCTCGCGGTTCCCAGGCCGGCGGCATCGTCACGACCGAGGCGCCCGTCCACGTCTCCAACGTCCAGCTGGTCGTTGAGAAGGACGGCAACAAGGTCGTCACGCGTGTCGGTTACCGCTTCGACGACGAAGGCAACAAGATCCGCGTTGCCAAGCGGACGGGTGAGGACATCTGATGGCTACCACCACTGCTCCGCGTCTGAAGCTGAAGTACCGCGAGGAGATCGCGGGCAAGATGCGTGACGAGTTCAAGTACGAGAACGTCATGCAGATCCCCGGCCTCGTCAAGATCGTGGTCAACATGGGTGTCGGCGACGCCGCCCGTGACTCGAAGCTGATCGAGGGCGCGATCCGCGACCTGACCACCATCACCGGTCAGAAGCCGCAGGTCACCAAGGCCCGCAAGTCCATCGCGCAGTTCAAGCTGCGTGAGGGCCAGCCGATCGGTGCCCACGTCACGCTCCGTGGCGACCGCATGTGGGAGTTCCTGGACCGCACCCTGTCGCTCGCGCTCCCGCGCATCCGCGACTTCCGTGGTCTGTCCCCCAAGCAGTTCGACGGCCGTGGCAACTACACCTTCGGTCTCACGGAGCAGGTCATGTTCCACGAGATCGACCAGGACAAGATCGACCGTACCCGGGGCATGGACATCACCGTGGTCACCACGGCGACCAACGACGCTGAGGGCCGCGCGCTCCTTCGTCACCTCGGCTTCCCGTTCAAGGAGGCGTGAGCGAGATGGCGAAGAAGGCTCTGATTGCCAAGGCCGCCCGCAAGCCCAAGTTCGGTGTGCGTGGCTACACGCGCTGCCAGCGCTGCGGCCGTCCGCACTCCGTGTACCGCAAGTTCGGCCTGTGCCGCGTGTGCCTTCGTGAGATGGCTCACCGTGGCGAGCTGCCGGGCGTGACCAAGAGCTCCTGGTAATCCCCGCTTTTAGGGATTCCGGAAGCTCTCGGTAAGCAATGGGCGTGTCAGGTGCCCCGCTCTCCATGGCTTAGGCTTGGAGGGTTGGGCGCCTGACGGTCGCCCGTACGCCCGTGGGCAGGGCCCACAAATGTTTGCTTACTACGCCGTAGGTCCACCGCGCCGCACCCGTCCCGTCTCGGATCGGGGAGAGGGATGGCGCACCAGGAAACCCCGGCGAGAGAGGCCGAAGGCCAATTCATGACCATGACTGATCCGATCGCAGACATGCTTACGCGTCTGCGGAACGCGAACTCGGCATACCACGACTCCGTGACGATGCCGGCGTCCAAGATCAAGTCTCACATCGCGGAGATCCTCCAGCAGGAGGGCTTCATCACGGGCTGGAAGGTCGAGGACGCCGAGGTCGGCAAGAACCTCGTCCTGGACCTGAAGTTCGGTCCCAACCGTGAGCGCTCCATCGCGGGCATCAAGCGGATCTCCAAGCCCGGTCTCCGGGTGTACGCGAAGTCCACCTCCCTGCCGAAGGTGCTGGGCGGCCTCGGCGTGGCGATCATCTCCACGTCGCACGGGCTCCTCACCGACAAGCAGGCCGGCAAGAAGGGCGTGGGTGGGGAAGTCCTCGCCTACGTCTGGTAGCAGAAGGGAACGGAGGAAACAGCTATGTCGCGTATCGGCAAGCTCCCCATCGCGGTTCCCGCCGGCGTGGACGTCACCATCGACGGCCGCACGGTGCAGGTCAAGGGCCCCAAGGGCGAGCTGACCCACACCATCGTGGCTCCGATCGACATCGCCAAGGGCGAGGACGGCACTCTCGCGGTGACCCGCCCCAACGACGAGCGTCAGAGCAAGGCCCTGCACGGCCTGTCCCGCACGCTGGTGGCGAACATGATCACCGGCGTGACCCAGGGTTACGTGAAGAAGCTCGAAATCAGCGGTGTCGGTTACCGCGTGACCGCCAAGGGTTCGAACCTCGAGTTCGCGCTCGGTTACAGCCACCCGATCCTGGTCGAGGCCCCCGAGGGCATCACCTTCAAGGTCGAGGCTCCGACCCGTTTCTCGGTCGAGGGCATCGACAAGCAGAAGGTCGGCGAGGTCGCGGCCAACATCCGCAAGCTGCGCAAGCCCGACCCGTACAAGGCCAAGGGCGTCAAGTACGAGGGCGAAGTCATCCGCCGCAAGGTCGGAAAGGCGGGTAAGTAAGCCATGGCATACGGACAGAAGATCCTCAAGGGCGACGCCTACAAGCGCGCCGCGATCAAGCGCCGCCACATCCGGATCCGCAAGAACATTTCCGGTACGGCGGAGCGTCCCCGTCTGGTCGTTACCCGCTCCAACCGCCACATCGTGGCGCAGGTGATCGACGACCTGAAGGGCCACACCCTGGCTTCCGCGTCCACTCTGGACGTGTCGGTCCGTGGTGGCGAGGGCGACAAGTCCTCGCAGGCCAAGCAGGTCGGCGCCCTGGTCGCCGAGCGTGCCAAGGCCGCCGGTGTCGAGGCCGTGGTGTTCGACCGTGGTGGCAACCAGTACGCCGGGCGCATCGCCGCCCTGGCGGACGCCGCCCGCGAGGCCGGGCTCAAGTTCTGAGCCGCTTGTAGCTAGCGGAAAGAGAGAGGTAATCCAATGGCTGGACCCCAGCGCCGCGGAAGCGGTGCCGGTGGCGGCGAGCGGCGGGACCGGAAGGGCCGTGACGGCGGCGCTGCTGCCGCCGAGAAGACCGCGTACGTTGAGCGCGTCGTCGCGATCAACCGCGTCGCCAAGGTTGTGAAGGGTGGTCGTCGCTTCAGCTTCACCGCGCTGGTCGTGGTGGGCGACGGTGACGGCACCGTGGGTGTCGGTTACGGCAAGGCCAAGGAGGTGCCGGCCGCCATCGCCAAGGGCGTTGAGGAGGCCAAGAAGCACTTCTTCAAGGTCCCCCGTATCCAGGGCACCATCCCGCACCCGATCCAGGGTGAGAAGGCTGCCGGCGTCGTGCTGCTCAAGCCCGCGTCCCCGGGTACCGGTGTTATCGCCGGTGGTCCGGTGCGTGCCGTGCTCGAGTGCGCCGGTATCCACGACATCCTGTCGAAGTCGCTCGGCTCCGACAACGCGATCAACATCGTGCACGCGACCGTGGCGGCCCTGAAGGGCCTGCAGCGTCCCGAGGAGGTCGCGGCCCGCCGTGGCCTGCCGCTCGAGGACGTCGCGCCCGCGGCTCTGCTGCGTGCCCGCGCCGGAGTGGGTGCGTGATGGCGCAGCTGAAGATCACGCAGGTCAAGTCCTACATCGGCAGCAAGCAGAACCACCGTGACACCCTGCGTTCCCTTGGTCTCAAGGGCATCAACACGCAGGTCGTCAAGGAGGACCGCCCCGAGTTCCGCGGCATGGTGCACACCGTCCGCCACCTCGTGTCGGTCGAGGAGGTCGACTGATCATGGCGGAGCAGAACCCGCTCAAGATCCACAACCTCCGTCCGGCCCCCGGCGCCAAGACCGCGAAGACCCGTGTCGGTCGTGGTGAGGCGTCGAAGGGTAAGACGGCCGGTCGTGGTACCAAGGGTACGAAGGCCCGTTACCAGGTTCCGGAGCGCTTCGAGGGTGGCCAGATGCCCCTCCACATGCGTCTCCCGAAGCTGAAGGGCTTCAAGAACCCGTTCAAGACCGAGTACCAGGTCGTGAACCTCGACAAGCTGGCCGCGCTGTACCCGGAGGGTGGCGAGGTCACCGTCGAGGGTCTCGTCGCCAAGGGTGCCGTTCGCAAGAACAGCCTCGTCAAGGTCCTCGGCCAGGGTGAGGTCTCCGTGGCGCTGCAGGTGACGGTCGACGCCGTCTCCGGCTCCGCCAAGGAGAAGATCACCGCTGCCGGCGGCACCGTCACCGAGCTCGTCTGAGTCTCTCGGACGTCTCGATGACGTAAGCAACTCCCGACCGGGGATACCTCACAATGGGGTATCCCCGGTTGGTCGTTCCTAGGGGGGCGTGGTCGCCGGTAAGGTGGCCAGCGCTGTTCTCTTTTTCTATTCGTCGAACCTCAGACCGTCACCCTTGACGCAGTTGCGCGGGGGTCGCAGGAGGCACCGTGCTCACCGCGTTCGCCCGGGCGTTCAGGACGCCCGACCTGCGCAAGAAACTGCTCTTCACGCTCGGGATCATCGTGGTGTACCGGGTCGGCACCCATATCCCGATCCCCGGCGTCAACTACAAGGCCGTCCAGACGTGTGTGAACGAGGCCTCCGGCAACCAGGGCCTGTTCGGTCTCGTCAACATGTTCAGCGGCGGCGCGCTGCTCCAGATCACGATCTTCGCGCTCGGCATCATGCCGTACATCACGGCCAGCATCATCCTTCAGCTGCTGACCGTGGTCATCCCGCGCCTGGAGGCCCTGAAGAAGGAGGGCCAGGCGGGAACGGCGAAGATCACGCAGTACACCCGTTACCTGACGGTGGCGCTCGCCATCCTGCAGGGCACCGGACTGGTCGCCACCGCGCGCAGCGGCGCCCTCTTCTCCGGCTGCACGGTCGCCTCCAGCATCGTCCCGGACCAGGCGATCTTCACCACCATCACGATGGTCATCTGCATGACCGCCGGTACGGCCGTCGTCATGTGGCTCGGTGAGCTCATCACCGACCGCGGCATCGGCAACGGCATGTCGATCCTGATGTTCATCTCGATCGCCGCGACCTTCCCGTCCGCGCTGTGGGCCATCAAGAAGTCGGGCACCCTGGCCGACGGCTGGATCGAGTTCGGCACGGTCATCGCGGTCGGCCTGATCATGGTCGCCCTGGTGGTCTTCGTCGAGCAGGCCCAGCGCCGGATCCCGGTCCAGTACGCGAAGCGCATGATCGGCCGCCGTTCCTACGGCGGTACGTCCACCTACATCCCGCTCAAGGTGAACCAGGCCGGTGTGATCCCGGTCATCTTCGCCTCGTCGCTGCTGTACATCCCGGCGCTCGTGGCACAGTTCGCCGGCGGCAACTCGGGCTGGAAGCAGTGGATCAGCACGAACCTCACCAAGGGTGACCACCCGATCTACATCACCCTGTACTTCTTGCTGATCGTTTTCTTCGCGTTCTTCTACGTCGCCATCTCCTTCAACCCCGAAGAAGTAGCCGACAACATGAAGAAGTATGGTGGCTTCATCCCGGGCATCCGGGCTGGCCGACCGACCGCTGAGTACCTCTCGTACGTGCTCAACCGGATCACCTGGCCGGGTTCGCTGTATCTGGGCCTGATCGCTCTCGTGCCGACGATGGCGTTGGTTGGCTTTGGGGCAAGCCAGAACTTCCCGTTCGGTGGCACCAGCATCCTGATCATCGTGGGTGTGGGCCTCGAAACGGTGAAGCAGATCGAGAGCCAGCTTCAGCAGCGCAATTACGAAGGGTTCCTCCGCTGATGCGAATCGTCCTCGTCGGGCCGCCTGGCGCCGGTAAGGGAACGCAAGCCGTTCGCCTTGCCAAGGAGCTGAAGATCCCGCACATCTCCACGGGCGACCTGTTCCGCGCCAACATCAGCCAGCAGACGGAGCTCGGGAAACTCGCGAAGTCCTACATGGACGCCGGCAACCTCGTCCCCGACGAGGTGACCATCGCGATGGCCAAGGACCGCATGGAGCAGGAGGATGCCGCCGGCGGCTTCCTGCTCGACGGCTTCCCGCGCAACGTCTCGCAGGCCGAGGCGCTCGACGAGCTGCTGAAGGCCGAGACGATCAAGCTGGACGCGGTGCTCGACCTCGAGGTTCCGGAGGACGAGGTCGTCAAGCGGATCGCCGGCCGCCGGCTGTGCCGCAACAAGGCGGACCACGTCTTCCACGTGACGTACAGCCCGCCGAAGACCGAGGGTGTCTGCGACATCTGCGGCGGCGAGCTCTACCAGCGTGACGACGACTCCGAGGACACCGTCCGCACGCGGCTCGAGGTCTACCACACGCAGACCGAGCCCATCATCGACTACTACAAGGCGCAGGGCCTGGTCGCCACGATCTCCGCCCTGGGCCCGGTCGACGAGGTCACCCAGCGCGCACTGGACGCGCTGGGGCGTGACGACGAGGACGACGAGAAGTAGTTCCACGGCGGTTCCGGCCGCGGTGCCCTCCCCCGGATCAGGTCCGGGGGGACCCCAGGGCGCCGCGGCCGTACTGTTGTCCAGGTATCCGGTTGACGTTGACGTGAGTGACGGAGAGCGCAGGCCCCCCATGGTGCAGATCAAGACCTCCGAGCAGATCGCCAGAATGCGGGCGGCGGGCCTGGTCGTCGCCGCCATCCACGCGGCGACGCGTACCGCCGCGGTCCCCGGGGCCAGCACCAAGGACCTGGACGAGGTGGCCCGCAAGGTCCTCGCCGAGCACGGTGCCAAGTCGAACTTCCTCGGCTACGGCGGCTTCCCGGCCACCATCTGCACGTCCGTCAACGACGTGGTCGTCCACGGCATCCCCTCGGAGGACGTCGTTCTCAAGGACGGCGACATCATCTCCATCGACTGCGGAGCGATCGTCGACGGCTGGCACGGCGACGCGGCGTACACCGCGTTCGTGGGCTCCGGCCACGCTCCGGAGCTGATCGAGCTCTCCCGGGTGACCGAGGAGTCGATGTGGGCCGGCATCGCGGCGATGAAGCAGGGCAGCCGCCTGGTGGACGTGTCCCGGGCGATCGAGACGTACATCCGCCGGCAGCCGAAGCCGGGCGGCGGCAAGTACGGGATCATCGAGGACTACGGCGGCCACGGCATCGGCACCGAGATGCACATGGACCCGCACCTGCTGAACTACGTCGACCGGCGGCGCGGCAAGGGGCCGAAGCTGGTGCCCGGGTTCTGCCTGGCCATCGAGCCGATGGTGTCGCTGGGGACGCCGCGGACGGAGGTCCTGGAGGACGACTGGACCGTCATCACGACGGACGGGACGTGGTCGTCGCACTGGGAGCACAGCGTTGCACTGACCGAGGCCGGGCCGCTTGTGCTGACGGCGCCCGACGGAGGCAGGGCCAAGCTGGCCGAGCTGGGGATCACGGCTGCGCCGGATCCGCTGGGCTGAGCAACTTTTGATGCCGCGGGCCGGTGGGGGCTCGTCGCGCAGTTCCTCCCCCAGCCTTCGGCCGGGGGTACCCCCAGCGCCCCTGACGGGGCGCTTCAGCGGGGCGCGCTTAATGATCTGCCGTATGGGGCAGGCTTTCTCGATTCGTCTTTCCGGGTGTGCTGACGTAGACTGACTCGTCGGCTCTCGTGCACCCGCATGTCCGCATGCCCCCGAGAGGGGAAGTGCGGGAGTCGATCAAGGTAGTCGATTCGAAGGGCGAAGCGTGGCCAAGAAGCAAGGTGCCATCGAGATCGAGGGCACTGTCGTCGAGTCTCTTCCGAACGCCATGTTCAAGGTCGAGCTCCAGAACGGCCACCAGGTCCTGGCACACATCAGCGGCAAGATGCGTATGCACTACATCCGCATCCTCCCTGACGACCGGGTCGTGGTGGAGCTGTCTCCGTACGACCTGACGCGTGGCCGGATCGTCTACCGCTACAAGTAGATCCCTCTGACTCGGAGAACCTCAATCCCATGAAGGTCAAGCCGAGCGTCAAGAAGATCTGCGACAAGTGCAGGGTGATCCGCCGTCACGGTCGGGTCATGGTCATTTGCGAGAACCCGCGCCACAAGCAGCGCCAGGGCTGACGCACGACCGATCCCTCTGCATCGACATCGCAGAGATTCGCGCGACGCGAGCTGAATTTGTTCATACGCAGGACCCAGGTGCCGAAGGCGCCTGACACCCCCGGTTCGGAGGCCGGGGACCCAGTTCGTACCTGGTACGGCGGCTGGGAACCGGTTCTGCGGAAGACCTCCGAAGATCACCAGGAGCCATTGAAGTGGCACGCGTTTCCGGTGTTGACATCCCGCGCGAAAAGCGCGTGGAGGTCGCCCTCACCTACGTGTTCGGCATCGGCCGGACGCTCTCCCAGCAGACGCTGGCCGAGACCGGTATCGACCCGAACACCCGTGTTCGCGACCTGACCGAAGAGCAGCTGGTCGCCATCCGCGAGTACGTCGACAACAACATCAAGACCGAGGGTGACCTCCGTCGCGAGATCCAGGCCGACATCCGCCGCAAGGTCGAGATCGGCTGCTACCAGGGTCTGCGTCACCGTCGCGGTCTGCCCGTCCGCGGTCAGCGCACCAGCACGAACGCCCGCACCCGCAAGGGCCCGCGTCGCGCCATCGCCGGCAAGAAGAAGCCGGGCAAGAAGTAGTCCGCAGCGGACCTCTGTCCACGGTCTTCGCTGTAGGACCGACCACCTCCCGTAGGAGTTAGTAGATGCCCCCCAAGGGTCGTCAGGGCGCTGCCAAGAAGGTGCGCCGCAAGGAAAAGAAGAACGTCGCTCACGGCCACGCGCACATCAAGAGCACGTTCAACAACACGATCGTCTCGATCACGGACCCGTCCGGCAACGTGATCTCCTGGGCCTCCGCCGGCCACGTCGGCTTCAAGGGCTCCCGGAAGTCCACGCCGTTCGCCGCGCAGATGGCCGCCGAGTCGGCTGCCCGCCGCGCCCAGGAGCACGGCATGCGCAAGGTCGACGTGTTCGTGAAGGGCCCGGGTTCCGGTCGTGAGACCGCGATCCGCTCCCTGCAGGCCACGGGCCTCGAGGTCGGCTCCATCCAGGACGTCACCCCGACCCCGCACAACGGCTGCCGTCCGCCGAAGCGCCGTCGCGTCTGACGTCGCTTCGCAGGGCTGCCCGGGCGGTACGGCTCCGTAAGGGGCGTACCGCCCGTACCCTTGCAGTACCCCGTGCTGTGTGTATGCGGCGCGGACCCGTAGGACGTCAAATAGCGGGCGTCCACGAAAGAAGGATCTGATCCACACATGCTGATCGCTCAGCGTCCCTCGTTGGCCGAAGAGGTCGTCGACGAATTCCGCTCCCGGTTCGTGATCGAGCCGCTGGAGCCGGGCTTCGGCTACACCCTCGGCAACTCCCTTCGCCGTACCCTCCTGTCCTCGATTCCCGGTGCTGCTGTCACCAGCATCCGGATCGACGGCGTGCTGCACGAGTTCACCACCGTGCCGGGCGTCAAGGAGGATGTCACCGACCTGATCCTCAACATCAAGCAGCTGGTCGTCTCCTCGGAGCACGACGAGCCGGTCGTGATGTACCTGCGCAAGCAGGGTCCGGGTCTGGTCACCGCCGCCGACATCGCGCCCCCGGCCGGTGTCGAGGTGCACAACCCCGATCTGGTCCTGGCCACGCTCAACGGCAAGGGCAAGCTGGAGATGGAGCTGACGGTCGAGCGCGGCCGCGGCTACGTCTCCGCCGTGCAGAACAAGCAGGTGGGCCAGGAGATCGGCCGGATTCCGGTCGACTCCATCTACAGCCCCGTGCTGAAGGTGACGTACAAGGTCGAGGCCACGCGTGTCGAGCAGCGGACCGACTTCGACAAGCTGATCGTCGACGTCGAGACGAAGCAGGCCATGCGGCCGCGTGATGCCATGGCGTCGGCCGGCAAGACCCTGGTGGAGCTGTTCGGTCTCGCCCGCGAGCTGAACATCGACGCCGAGGGCATCGACATGGGCCCGTCCCCCACGGACGCGGCGCTGGCGGCCGACCTCGCGCTCCCGATCGAGGAGCTCGAGCTGACCGTCCGTTCCTACAACTGCCTCAAGCGCGAGGGCATCCACTCCGTGGGTGAGCTCGTGGCGCGTTCCGAGGCGGACCTGCTGGACATCCGCAACTTCGGTGCGAAGTCCATCGACGAGGTCAAGGCGAAGCTGGCCGGCATGGGCCTGGCCCTCAAGGACAGCCCGCCCGGATTCGACCCCACGGCCGCCGCCGACGCCTTCGGCGCCGACGACGACGCGGACGCGGGTTTCGTGGAGACCGAGCAGTACTGATCGGTCGTATGCCGATGGGCAGCCGCTCATCGGGTTCCTGACCCCGGTACCTGACACGGCCGGGGCAGACACACAGGAGAAGAACAATGCCGAAGCCCACCAAGGGTGCCCGTCTGGGCGGCAGCGCCGCGCACGAGAAGCTGCTCCTCGCGAACCTCGCGAAGTCGCTGTTCGAGCACGGCCGGATCACCACCACCGAGGCGAAGGCCCGCCGCCTGCGCCCGTACGCCGAGCGTCTGGTCACCAAGGCGAAGAAGGGCGACCTTCACAACCGCCGTCAGGTGCTCCAGGTCATCACGGACAAGAGCATCGTGCACACGCTCTTCACCGAGATCGGCCCGCGCTACGAGAACCGTCCGGGTGGCTACACCCGTATCACCAAGATCGGTAACCGCCGTGGCGACAACGCGCCCATGGCTGTCATCGAGCTGGTCGAGGCGCTGACGGTCGCGCAGCAGGCCACCGGCGAGGCCGAGGCCGCCACCAAGCGTGCGGTCAAGGAGGCCGAGGAGACCAAGGTCGAGGAGACCAAGGTCGACGAGGTCGAGGAGACCGAGGCTGCCGAGGAGACCAAGGAGGCGTAAGCCGTCCTTGGCTGCCGGTCCGTCGTGGCTGGTCGCGCCCGCGCGGCGGAGCCGCATATCGGATGCAGTCCCGCGCTCCTGACGGGGCGCGTGAGTGGGTCCGTTCCTTTCGAGGGGCGGGCCCACTTTTTTCGTGCCTGAGAGGATTCTTCCGTGAGTGACGAAGCGCAGCCCGGTCATGTTCGTGTCCGTCTCGACCTGTCGTACGACGGGTCCCACTTCCACGGCTGGGCCAAGCAGGCCGGTGGGAAGCGGACCGTGCAGGGGGAGATCGAGGACGCGCTGCGGGTCGTCACGCGGTCGCAGGACACGGTGTACGAGCTGACGGTGGCCGGGCGCACGGATGCCGGGGTGCACGCGCGGGGGCAGGTGGCGCATGTCGATCTGCCGGCCGGGGTGTGGGAGGAGCAGCGGGAGAAGCTGCTGAAGCGGCTGGCCGGGCGGCTGCCCAAGGATGTGCGGGTGTGGTCGCTGGGTGAGGCGCCGGCGGGGTTCAACGCGCGGTTCGCGGCGCTGTGGCGGCGGTACGTGTACCGGGTCGGGGACCGGCCGGGCGGTGTGGACCCGCTGCTGCGCAACCATGTGCTGTGGCACGACTGGGAGCTGGACGTCGACGTCATGGACGCGGCCGCGAAGTCACTCGTCGGGGAGCACGACTTCGCGGCGTACGCGAAGAAGCGGGAGGGTGCCTCGACCGTCCGGGAGATCTTCGACTTCGGGGTGCGCCGTACCGCGGACGGGGTCGTCGAGATCGAGGTCCGGGCCGACGCGTTCTGCCACAACCAGGTGCGGTCGATGGTCGGCGCGCTGCTGTTCGTGGGGGACGGGCACCGGGGCGTGGAGTGGCCGCGGAAGGTGCTGGACGCGGGGGTGCGGGACAGCGCCGTGCATGTCGTACGACCGCACGGGCTGACGTTGGAGGAGGTCGCGTACCCGGCCGACGACCAGCTCGCGGAGCGGCAGCGGCAGGCCCGCCGGGTGCGGGGGCAGGTGCACTGAAGGAGGCTCCACGGGCCGTGGAGCCTCCTTCGGCCAGGGCCGCCGCGGCGAGGGTGCCGATGCCCCCGGCGCCGGGGAGGCCTCGTCGGCCGCGGTGACCTTGAGCGTGAACCGGCGACCAGTTCGGGGGCCGACGCCTCGCCGTCGGTGTCCGTGGTCACGTTCACCGTCCGCTCCTTGCCCTTGAACACCGGGGCGCCGTCCGCGTCGCTCAGCGGCTCGGCGAAGGACGCGCCGGGCCGGGCCCGCTGTCCGTCGCCGCCGGTGATCTCGATGGTGTGGGCCGTCTCGCCCACGTGGGCGGGGAACGTCGTCGAGACGTTCCCCGAGGTGGCCACAGCCCCCCGGGGGCTTACGAGGACTCGGCGGGGAGACGGGATTCCCTGGCGCGGGCCGCGCGAATCATCCCCGCCGATCAACGCGATTTAACTGTCACTACAGCCACTTTGAACACATGGATTACGAACGGCTGCGCAAGGGCGGGGCGTTGGGGCATAACTGTGTCCGAGGTGAACGTCGTGTCGAGTGGGGGTCGCATTGCGTACGAGAATATGGAATTCCGTTTCTGTGGACCGGCGTTCCGCGCTGCGTTTCGCGGGTCTCGGCGGTCTGGCCGCGGCCGGCGGGGCGGGTGCGGCGGGCCTGCCGGTCACCGCGAGCGCGGCCCCTCTCGACGCTCTGGCGGCACCGCCGTACGCCCCGAGCGGAAGGCGGCCGCGCTTTCGCCGGGCGAGCTGGAGCCAGCAGTTCCAGCCGGGGCACGGCTGGTCGGCGGGGGGCGCGGGCACCGCCTCGGCGAACCCGGGTGACACCGCGGTCTTCACCCGCGGCAGCCAGTCGATCCGCGTGACGACCGCGGGCAGCGGCGTCCAGTCGTACGTCCGCAGGACCGGGATGGACGCCCTGGACCTCGGCGCCAGGATGATCAGGCTCGTCTTCCGGGTCGCGGACGTCACCCATCTCAGCAGAGTGGCCTTCTACCTGGGCACCGACGGGCTGAAGAACGCCTTCGGCTGGCGGTTGCACACCCATTCGGTGACCGCGGCCAACTACGTCCAGTCCGGGGAGTGGGTGACCGTCAACCTGCAGTGGTCCGACGTCACCACCGCCTCCGGCTCGTACTCGCTCTCCGCGCAGGGCGAACCGTCGGTACGGTCGGGCTTCACCGACATGTCCTTCGCCGTGTACGACGACGCGGCGGCGCCCGTGACGTACCACCTGCAGGCGATCGAGCTGGTGCCCGCCACCACCACCGTGTTCCCCCGAGGCGCGGTGTCCGTCACGTTCGACGACTCGCACGTGTCCGTTCACGACCTCGCCCGGCCCGTCATGGACCCCTACGGAATGCCGGGCACGGTCTACAACATCGCGGACGCGGTGGGCACCGCCTCCTGCCTGGACCTCGGGAAGATGCGCTCTCTCCAGGACTCTTCCGGCTGGGAAATGGCCGGACACGCGTATGCCACCGCGGCGCACGCGACGGGCTATGCCCAACTGTCGGCACAACAGGTGGACGACGATTTCCGCAGGCTCCGGGAATGGCTGGTCGGAAACGGATTCACCAGCGAGCACTTCGCCTATCCGCACGGCGCGTTCCAGAAGACCACGGACGGCGTCCCCGTGGATCTGCTCGCGGGCCGCCATTTCAGTACGGCCCGCTCCATCGCCTTCGACACCGTCGAGAGTTTCGCGCCGGCCATGCCCTACCGGCTCAAGTCGCTGACCGGTGTCACCGACGGGCCGGGTGTCGGCGGCACCACGCTGGCCAACGTGATCGGTGCCGGCGGGCCGCTCGACCGGTGTGCCCGCGGCGGCTGGCTCATCCTCTGCCTGCACAAGGTCGTCGCGGGTACACCGGCGGCGAGCACCGAGATCAGCCAGGCGGGTCTGCGTCAGCTGATGACGGAGATCCAGAAACGCGGGATCACGGTGCTCACCGTCGAGGAGGCGATGGCGTACTACAGCTGACCTCGGTCAGCGGCGGCCGCCGAACCAGCCGTCGTCCTGCTGTCCGGACGCGTAGGTCTCGTTCTCCGGGGTCCACTGCCCGCCCTGGGAGTGGTCGGGGGCCTGCGGCTGCTGAGGGATGTGCGGGATGTACGGCTGGCCGCCGTAGCCCGGGCCGTGCCCCTGGCCGTGACCCTGGCCGTGACCCTGCCCCTGGACATACCCCTGACCATGGCCCTGCTCCGGTACCTGGCCCTGCTGCCACTGGCCGTACGGCTGTGCGGGCTGCTGCTGGTACTGGCCGGCGTACGGATCGTGGGCGACGGGCTGCGGCTGCTGTGTCACGCCGTTCCAGGCGACGGGCGGCTGGGGGCTCCGGCCCAGCTCCCGCAGCTCGTCCTCGCTGTGCTGGGTGTAGGCCTGGGCCGGGACGGCCTCCGGGTGCCGCCCGGAGGCGTGCGGAGCCGTGCGGGCCAGGGCGATGCCCTCCAGCCGCATCATCTCGATCGTGGAGGAGACCTGCGAGGAGGAGTACTCGTCCTCTTCCTCCCAGACCGCCGAGACGTCCTGC
Source organism: Streptomyces sp. NPDC048288 (assembly GCF_043201555.1). NCBI lineage: Bacteria > Bacillati > Actinomycetota > Actinomycetes > Kitasatosporales > Streptomycetaceae > Streptomyces > Streptomyces sp. NPDC048288. Next base: position 559,488 of record NZ_JBICZD010000003.1, on the reverse strand, counting down.
TCGTGGCCGCCGGCGACCGAGACCTCGACACCGCCCTGGCGGGTGCCCCAGGTGCCCTTGCCGAGGGTGAGCAGGGCGTAGAAGCGCAGCGGGGTGAGCAGCAGCAGCTGGATGACGCCGTACAGCGGGGCCAGCAGGAACATGCCGAACCGCTTGATGAAGCCCATCCCCCGGCGCGGGAAGTCGAGGTACCGGACGTTGCGCAGGTACCCCATGAGGACCATGAAGACCAGGTAGTCGCCGATGTGGTCGACGAACCGCTCGGGGTGCATGGCCGGCAGGACGACCATCGAGTAGAACATCGCGGTGCCGAAGATCAGCCACAGCGCGAGTTCCATGCAGGTCAGCCAGAAGGCGGGCCGGTACTTCTTCTGGTTCCTGAAGGCCCACAGGGACTCCCGGAAGAAGGACTTGTTCCAGCGCACCTGCTGACGCAGGAAGTGCGGGAGCTTCTCCGGGACGGCCGTGTAGCCGACGGCCGTCTCCTGGAAGACCACCTGCCCTTCCATCAGGGCGTAGTTCGTCATCCGGCGGTCGTCGCCGAAGACGGCGGGCTTGCCGAGGAACTGCTGGTTGAGGAAGTCCGGCAGGTACTTGCGGACCAGCGTGCCGCGGTACACCGAGAGCGCGCCGCAGCAGCACAGGACCGACTTCAGCCGGGAGTAGGCGGCCCGTTCGAAGAGGAACGAGTTGCCGTACCGCAGGTCCTGGAGCCGGGTGAAGATGTTGGTGTCGTGGTTGAGCGCGAGCACCATGCCGGTGGAGGCCATGACCTTCTCCTCGGCCATGGGCAGCAGCAGCTCACGGACCGTGTCACGGGAGAGGATGGTGTCGGAGTCCACGCACAGGAACAGGTCGGAGTAGGGCGCCGACTCGAAGCCGAGGGCGAGTGCCTCGCGCTTGCCCTTGTTCTCGGGCTGCACGCTGACCGTGTACTTCACGCCGCGCGCCTCGAACTCGCGGCGCAGCTTCTTGGCTGCCTTGATACCGGACGGGTTCGCGCTGCAGTCGTCGATGATGTGGACCTCGTTGGGCAGCCGGCTCTGCGCGAGGAGGCTGCGCATGCCCTGCTCGAACATCACCGGGTCCTCGTTGTAGATCGGGATGACCGCGGTGACCCAGGAGTTGTCCAGGAGCAGCAGCTCCTCGCGGTCCGCCTTGGCGGGCCGGTAGAACAGCGCCCCGAACATCTTCAGGGTGAGCAGCCCGAGCGCGCCGAACGAGTAGGCGTGCAGCGAGTGCGGGTCCAGCTTGGTGACGATGACGGCGGCGATCGCGAGGAAGACGAAGTACGACACCTTCAGATGCCGTTTGCGCCGGTGGCGACGGCGGTCGTCGCTGTCGAGGGCGCCGGGTGCGTAGCCGTCGCTCACAGCCGGACCACCTGGGGGTGGTCGGCCGTCCTGCCACGGGTGTCGAACAGCAGCCGGGCGTGGTCGGCCAGCGGGCCGAGGTCGAACTCGCTGTGCTGCTGGAGAAGGATGGTCAGGTCCGCCTGCTCGGCTCCCGCGAGGTGGTCCTCGACGCGGGGCACGGCGACGCCCTCGACGGTCCACTCGGGCACGCGGGGATCGCAGTAGGAGAGGTCGGCGCCGCGTTCGAGCAGCAACTCCGCCACGTCCATGGCGGGGGACTCCCGCTGGTCGGAGATGTCCGGCTTGTAGGTGACGCCGAGCAGCAGGACGCGCGAGCCGCGGATCGGCTTGCCCTGCTGGTTGAGCAGGTCGGCGGCGCGCGAGACGACATGGGCGGGCATCCGCTGGTTGATCTCCTGGGCCAGCTCCACGAAGCGGAACGGGATGCCGAGCGAACGCACCTTGTACGACAGGTAGTTGGGGTCGATCGGGATGCAGTGGCCGCCGACGCCCGGGCCCGGGTAGAACGGCGCGAAACCGAACGGCTTGCTGGAGGCGCAGCGGATGGCGTCCCACAGGTCGACGTCGATCTCGCGGCAGAACATCGCCATCTCGTTGACGAGGGCGATGTTCACGTGCCGGTAGGTGTTCTCCAGGAGCTTGGCCATCTCGGCCTCGCGGGTGCCCTTGGCCTCCACCACGCTGCCCACGAAGCGCTCGTACAGGGCGCGGGCCGCCTTGGTGCAGTCCGGGGTGGCGCCGCCGACGACCTTCGGGGTGTTCTCCAGGCCGTACCGCGGGTTGCCCGGGTCGATGCGCTCGGGAGAGAAGGCGAGGTGGAAGTCGGTGCCCGCCCGCAGCCCGCCGGCCTCCAGGCGGGGGCGCACCACCTCGTCGGTGGTGCCCGGGTACGTGGTGGACTCCAGGACGACCAGCGTGCCCGGGGTCAGATGGGCCGCGATGTCCGCGACGGCGGCGTCCACCGCCGCGAGGTTGGGCGCGCCGTGTTCGGTCAGCGGCGTGGGCACGCAGATCACGACCGCCGCGGCGTCCGCGATGACCTCGGGCGACGCGACCGCGCGGAACCCCCGGTCGAGCATGCCGCGCACGTCCGTGTCACTGATGTCGTCGACGTGTGAGGAGCCCGCGTTCAGCCCCTGTACGACGGGCGCGCTGCGGTCGAGTCCCACGACCTTCAGACCGGCGGCACTGGCCGCCCGCGCGAGGGGCAGCCCTACGTAGCCGAGCCCGATGATCACGAGATCGACGGAGAATCTTCGGTTCACCTGATGAATCCCACCCTCGGCGCCGACCCCCCGCTGAGCTCCGATGGCAAGCGCACAGTCATCAATCGAATACAGGAGCGAGGATCGTAACAACGTCTCCATGGGTCCTGCATATATCCATCATGGTCGTGATTCTCACGTTGAATCTCGTACAACCTTTGGCCGCCATCGTCGGTCGCTCCGTCTGTCGTCGGCCGCGCCCTCGACCAACCCCCCTCTCCGCCGACCTGAAGGAGTCCTCGTCGTGGCGTCCTCTCGCCGTCAGCCCCGCCGCCCCAGCCGGGCCGGCCGAGTGCTGAAGGCCCTGCTGCTGGTGGCCGTCCTGGTGGGCGGCGGGCTGGCCGCCAAGCCGGTGTGGCGTCACCTCCATCCGGACCCGCCGGAACTCACCGTCCGCTACCGCACGGCGACCGGGGCGAAGGCCGATGCGGTCCGGCCGTGGCTGGAGGTCTTCAACACCTCCGAGAAGTCCGTGCCGCTGAGCCGGGTGGCGCTGCGGTACTACTTCACGGCCGACGACGACGCGGCGTACGCCTTCAACTGCGTGGAGGCCGCCGTGGGGTGCTCGAACCTCACCGGGACCGTGGTCGCCATGGACACGCCCCATGACGGGGCCGACCACTACCTGGAGCTCGGCTTCACCGGCGCGGCCGGGGCGCTGGAGCCCGGCGCGAACAGCCGGGGCCTGGAGATCCAGCTCTACCGGACCGACCAGAAACCGGTCAGCCAGGACGGCGACTGGTCCTTCGACGCCGCCAAGCGGACCTACCAGAAGTCCGACCGGATCCCCGCGTACGACAGCGGCGCCCTGGTGTGGGGCGAGGAGCCCGGCGGCAAGGCGGCCGAGGCCTCGGCCACGCCCTCGGCCAGGGCGGCGGCGCAGGCTCCGGAAGGGGGGTTCTTCGACGACTTCGACTACCGCGGCCCGAAGGACACCGCCCTGTTCAAGCACGGCTGGCTGGTGCGGACCAGTGAGGGAGGCCCCGGGATCGACGGCACCTGGAAGGCGGACGGCATCTCCTTCCCGGCCGGCGACAAGACGGCCGGCGGGCAGGTGCTCGACCTGCGCGCCGCCACCGACGGCACCAAGGCCGGCACCCGGCAGGCCGCTCTCGGGACCAAGGAGGCCAAGTTCCGCACCGGCACCTACGCCGCGCGCATCCACTTCACCGACAAGCCGACGACCGGCGACAACGGCGACCACGTCAACCAGGCGTTCTTCACCATCGGCGGGTCGGGCGACAAGTACAGCGAACTCGACAACGAGTACATGCCGAACGGCGGCTGGGGCGCGCCCGGACCGAAGCTGGACACCACCACCTGGCGCAACGCCGACGAGGGTGACCGTGTCACGCACAAGACGATGCGGAGCCTGGCCGGCTGGCACACCGTGCTGATCACGGTCCGCAAGGACTCCGTCACCTACAGCGTCGACGGCGAGACCCTCTACCGCAGCGGCGCCGACTACACGCCGCGCGCCGACATGGCGATCAACTTCAACACCTGGTTCGTCGATCTGCCGTTCACCGGTGAGCGCGCCTGGGACATGAAGGTCGACTGGTTCTACTACCAGAACGGCGAGTCGCTCACGGTGAAGGAGGCCGAGCGGGCCGCCCAGGGCTTCCGGGACGGCGGCCTGGGCTACTTCGACACGCTCTCCGCCTCCTGAGCGGCCGCCCTCCGCCGCGGCGGAGGGCGGGTGGCGGCCCGGCTAGCCCTGGGCCGCCGCGGACGCCTGGGCCTCGCCGCGCCGGCGGATCTGGCGGAAGGTGAACTCCGCCAGGTCGTCACCGGTCTGGAAGACCTTGGTGTCCTTGGTGGTGACGTCCTTGCCGTTGAGGAAGCCGGTGGTGGTGAAGTAGGCGTAGCGGCCGTAGGAATTGGTCGTCGTACGGCAGACGCCCGAGTCGCAGAACGGCTTCACGCCGGAGCCGGACAGGGCCGCGACGAAGCCCTTCTTGTCGGCCTCGGTCTTGGCCTTGCTCGCCTGGGCCTCGGTGTTGAAGACGGCCACCCCGACCGTGACCGCGACGCCGTCCTTGAAGTAGGTGACGCGCAGCACACGGGTGCAGTTGTTCTTGGTGAGGACGCTCGGGAGCGTGCCCTTGGCGACCGACGCGCACTTCTTGGTGTCGGCCGTGGGGCCCTTCTTGTAGACCGTCTCGCCCATGGTCAGCTGGGTGCCGGGGAAGAGGGTCTCGGCGCTCAGTGGCGCCGTGTCCTTCTGCACGCTGCCTATGAACTCCTCCGGGTCCAGCGGCGGCGGCGCGCTGGTCGGCGCGAAAGACGGCGCCGAGTCGGCCGAGTCGCTCGGGAGCGAGGCGCTCGCGGGCAGGTTCGAGGGCGTGCCGGAGGCGTTGTTGTCGCCGTTCGCGGACACCACGGCCATGGCGACGGCGGTGCCGATCGCCAGCGTGGCGACCACGCCGCCGCCGATGAACAGCACGCGGCGCCGTTTGTTCCGCGTTTCCGACGCGTCGGCGAGCGCGGCCCAGTCCGGGGTCGGCCCGGAACTGTCGCGCCAGGGCTGCTGAGACTGCGGTTTCCAGGGATCCCACTGGGACTGGGGTCCCCCCTGCCCATAACTCATGGGGCGCATCTTAGACGGGCGGCGAGGGGTACCGGTGCGACAGTACGAACGGTGATAGTGGACCTTTGGGGGCGAGACGGCGCATCCCGGCCGCGCCGGCCGCCCCGAGCTCGTTTTGACCCGTCCGGGGGCGCCCTTGTAGGCTTGCTCTTCGTTGTGTATTGGCTCGCTCGTTTCTCACGAGAGAGGCCTCTACCTAGGTTCCCTGGAGCAGTTACCAGTGGGCGGCATACGGGCAGTGGTCCCGGCATATTTGTCGTCCCCAGCTGCACGATCGCTTCAGTGATGCCATGTGTCAGCACCCATCCACTGAAGAAGAAGGCTGCGAAGTGCGTACGTACAGCCCCAAGCCCGGCGATGTGACTCGCCAGTGGCATGTCATTGACGCTCAGGACGTCGTCCTGGGCCGTCTCGCCACCACCGCCGCGTCCCTTCTCCGCGGCAAGCACAAGCCGATCTACGCGCCCCACGTCGACACCGGTGACTTCGTCATCATCATCAACGCCGACAAGGTGCACCTCTCCGGCAACAAGCGGACCCAGAAGATGGCGTACCGCCACTCCGGCTACCCGGGTGGTCTGCGCTCCGTCCGCTACGACGAGCTGCTCGACAAGAACCCCGAGAAGGCCATCGAGAAGGCCGTCAAGGGCATGCTCCCCAAGAACACGCTGGGCCGTCAGATGCTCTCGAAGCTGAAGGTCTACAAGGGTGACGTGCACCCGCACGCTGCGCAGCAGCCGGTGCCGTTCGAGATCACCCAGGTCGCGCAGTAGTTCCGGCCACCCCCTAAGACAGAAAAGAATCTGAGGAGCATCGTGGCCGAGACCACTGTTGAGCAGCCGGTCGAAGAGACCGAGACCGAGCTCGTCGACATCGACAGCTACACCACCGAGTCCGAGGTCCCCGTCGAGGGCGAGTACACCTCGGAGTCGCTGGCGTCCCGCTTCGGCGACCCGCAGCCGGCCGCCGGCCTGGGCCGTCGCAAGAACGCCATCGCCCGCGTCCGGATCGTCCCGGGCACCGGCAAGTGGAAGATCAACGGTCGCACCCTTGAGGACTACTTCCCCAACAAGGTGCACCAGCAGGAAGTCAACGAGCCCTTCAAGGTGCTCGAGCTCGAAGGCCGTTACGACGTCATCGCCCGTATCGCTGGTGGCGGTGTCTCCGGCCAGGCCGGCGCGCTCCGTCTCGGTGTCGCCCGCGCGCTGAACGAGGCCGACGTCGACAACAACCGCGGCCCGCTGAAGAAGGCCGGCTTCCTCAAGCGCGACGACCGTGCGGTCGAGCGCAAGAAGGCCGGTCTGAAGAAGGCCCGCAAGGCCCCGCAGTACAGCAAGCGCTAATCACCAGCTGCCTGCACGTACTCCGAACGCCCCGGCGGCACGCCACATGTGCCGTCGGGGCGTTCGTTTATCCCAGCCAAGGGCGTATAACGACACAAGACGCTCAAAGGCTGGTGTGATCGCATGACCGGGCGCCTGTCATCATTTCCAGGCAGCAAGGACGCTTCCTCAGGAGGACAAGTGGGACGACTCTTCGGCACGGACGGCGTGCGCGGTGTCGCCAACGCGGACCTGACCGCCGAAATGGCGCTCGGCCTGTCCGTCGCGGCGGCGCACGTGCTGGCCGAGACGGGCACGTTCGAGGGCCACCGGCCGACGGCGGTCGTCGGACGGGATCCGCGTGCGTCCGGGGAGTTCCTGGAGGCGGCCGTGGTCGCCGGGCTGGCGAGCGCGGGCGTGGACGTCCTCACCGTCGGCGTGCTGCCGACCCCCGCCGTGGCCTTCCTCACCGGCGCGCTCGGCGCCGACCTCGGCGTCATGCTCTCCGCCAGCCACAACGCCATGCCGGACAACGGCATCAAGTTCCTCGCCCGCGGCGGGCACAAGCTCGACGACGAGCTGGAGGACAGGATCGAGGGCGTCTACGAGTCCCACCGGCACGGTGAGCCCTGGGAGCGGCCCACCGGCGCGGGCGTCGGCCGGGTGCGGTCGTACGACGAGGGGGCCGAGCGGTACATCGCCCACCTGCTCGCCGTCCTGCCCAACCGGCTCGACGGCCTGAAGATCGTCCTGGACGAGGCGCACGGCGCGGCCGCGGGGGTCTCGCCGGAGGCGTTCCGCCGGGCGGGCGCGGAGATCATCACCATCGGCGCGGAGCCGGACGGGCTCAACATCAACGCCGGCTGCGGTTCGACCCACCTCGGCCCGCTGAAGGCCGCGGTCGTCGAGCACGGGGCCGACTTCGGCATCGCGCACGACGGGGACGCGGACCGGTGCCTCGCCGTGGACCACGCCGGCGAGGAGGTCGACGGCGACCAGATCATGGCCGTCCTCGCCCTCGCCATGCGGGAGCGTGGTGCGCTGCGCGCGGACACCGTCGTCGCCACCGTCATGTCCAACCTCGGCTTCAAGCTGGCGCTGGAGCGGGCGGGGCTGCACCTGGTCCAGACCGCGGTCGGCGACCGGTACGTCCTGGAGGAGATGAAGGAGCACGGCTACGCCCTCGGCGGCGAGCAGTCCGGGCACGTCATCATCCTCGACCACGCGACGACCGGTGACGGCACGCTGACCGGGCTGCTGCTGGCGGCGCGGGTCGCGCAGACCGGGACGGCGCTGCGGGAGCTGGCGGGCGTGATGGAGCGGCTGCCGCAGGTGCTGATCAATGTGCCGGACGTCGACAGGTCGCGGGTGCGGACCTCGGCGGACCTCGCGGCCGCCGTCGCCGAGGCGGAGCGGGAGCTGGGGGAGACCGGGCGCGTACTGCTCCGTCCCTCGGGGACCGAGCCGTTGGTGCGGGTGATGGTGGAGGCGGCGGACATCGAGCAGGCGCGGTCGGTGGCCGGGCGGCTGGCTGATGCGGTGAAGTCCGCGCTGGGGTAAGGCCGTTGCGGGGGTGGCGGGGAAGGTGCGTCTCGGGCTGACGGTTCGTCGTGGCTGGTCGCGCAGTTCCCCGCGCCCCTAGGTTTCTTGACGCCGCTGTCTCCAGAAGTACTTCTGGGCGATGAGTGTCGCCGTGCCCGCCAGGACGATGCCCAGCAGGTTCAGCAGCAGTTGCTCGGTCGATCCCCATGCCTGGCGGTACTCGTTGTACGCGAAGGCCACCGCCGCGTTCGCCGCGGCCGGGACCGTGGTGACCGAGATGGCCACGCCCACCAGGGCGCCCGACTTGGCGGAGGTGAGGGAGAGTATCCCGGCGATTCCCGCCAGCACCGCGACGACGAAGGAGAACGCGTCGGGGCGGTAGATGAAGTTGGTGTTCGGCCGCGTGGCCTCCAGCTGCACCTTGGTGAACAGGCCGAGGCCGTCCATGAAGTACGTGAAGCCGACCGTCACCAGCATCGCCACCGCGAACCCCACCAGCAGCGCGATCACGGAGCGGAGCGCCAGGCGGGGGTGACGCTGGACCAGCGCCGTGCAGATGCCGGCCAGCGGGCCGAACTCGGGGCCCACGGCCATGGCGCCCACGATCAGGATCGCGTTGTCCAGGACGACACCGCAGGCCGCGATCATCGTGGCCAGCACGAGGAAGGCGACGTAGGTGACGGACAGCGTCGACTCCTCGTGGGTCGCCTCCGTCAGCCCCTCCCACAGCACCGCGTCGGCGCCCTCGCCCGGTGCCTCCGCCTCGGCCTTGTCGGCCCGGTGGGAGAGGGACAGGTCGATGTTCTCGACGGCGATCGAACCGGTGCGGTCGAGGTCCAACGCCCGCAGCGCGGCGATGAGTTCGTCGCCCGCCTCGCGGGCCACGTCGCACAGGACGACGTCCCCGGCGGGATTGCGGGCGGCGCCGGGCAGCACGACGAGGTGAGCCGTGCCGACCGTCTTCTCGATCAGCCGGACCACGTCGTCCGTGTCGTCCGGCGGGGTGATCAGGCGCAGATGCAGCATGGGGCCTTTCTAACAGGCCCGGATGTCAGAGCTTGCGCAGCCTCAGGCGCTGGACCTTGTGGTCCGGGCCCTTGCGCAGGACCAGGGTGGCGCGGCCCCGGGTGGGGGCGATGTTCTCGACGAGGTTGGGCTTGTTGATGGTGCGCCAGAGGGTGCGGGCGTAGTCGACGGCCTCCTCCTCGGACACCTGGGTGTACTTCCTGAAGTACGAGTCGGGGTTCTGGAAGGCGGTCTGGCGCAGCTTCTTGAAGCGGTTGAGGTACCAGTTCTCGATGTCCTCGGCGCTCGCGTCGACGTACACGCTGAAGTCGAAGTAGTCCGCGAGGCCGACCCGGGTGCGGCCGTCGCTGCCGGGCAGGGCGGGCTGCAGGACGTTGAGGCCCTCGACGATCAGGATGTCCGGGCGGCGGACCGTGAGCTTGCGGTCCGGGACGATGTCGTAGATGAGGTGCGAGTAGACGGGGGCGGTGACCTCGTCCTTGCCGGCCTTGATGTCGGCGACGAAACGGGTCAGGGCCCGGCGGTCGTACGACTCGGGGAATCCTTTGCGGGACATCAGCCCGCGGGCCTGGAGTTCCTTGGTGGGGAGCAGGAAGCCGTCGGTGGTGACCAGCTCGACCCGGGGGTGCTCGGGCCAGCGGGAGAGCAGGGCCTGCAGGAGCCGGGAGACCGTGGACTTGCCGCAGGCCACCGAGCCCGCCACGCCTATCACGAACGGGGTGCCGGCCTGGGAGCCCTGCTCGCCCAGGAAGGTGTTCAGGGCGCCTCGGAGGCCGTCGGTGGCGCCGACGTAGAGATTCAGCAGCCGGGAGAGCGGGAGGTAGACGTCCCGCACCTCGTCGAGGTCGATGACGTCGCCGAGACCGCGCAGCTTCTCGACCTCCTCGGCCGTGAGCGGCAGCGGCGTCTTGTCGCGCAGCGCGCTCCACTCGTCACGGGTGAGGTCGACGTAGGGAGTCGCCTCCGGCCTGTGCCGGTGGGCGCTCCGGGAGATCGGGGAGACCGGAGAGATCACATTCCATTGTTAACGGAGTTTGAACAGAACGGCGGGTGGGGTCGGTCACGGTCGCCCGCGCGGGAGGGCGGGCGGCGGGCGGCCGGAAGGCGCGTACGGCGGCGGGAATTTCCGATTTCGGGCACGCGGTGCCTCTTTCCGCGGCGGTCCCGCACTTAGGCTGCCGCTCATGTGTGGAATCGTGGGATACGTGGGGGCGCAGTCGGCGCTCGATGTGGTCGTCTCCGGGCTGAAGCGGCTGGAGTACCGGGGGTACGACTCGGCCGGTGTCGCCGTGCTCGCGGACGGCGGGCTGGCCTCGGCGAAGAAGGCCGGGAAGCTGGTCAACCTGGAGAAGGAGCTGCTGGAGCGGCCGCTGCCGACCGGGTCCACCGGTCTCGGGCACACCCGCTGGGCCACCCACGGCGGGCCGACGGACGCCAACGCGCATCCGCACCTCGACAACGCGGGCCGGGTCGCCGTCGTCCACAACGGGATCATCGAGAACTTCGCCGCGCTGCGGGCCGAACTGGCCGAGCGGGGCCATGACCTGGCCTCGGAGACGGACACCGAGGTGGTCGCGCACCTGCTCGCCGAGGAGTTCTCCGCCGCCGCCGATCTCGCGGAGGCGATGCGGCTGGTGTGCCGCCGCCTCCAGGGCGCGTTCACGCTGGTCGCGGTGCACGCCGACGCGCCGGGCGTGGTCGTGGGCGCGCGCCGCAACTCCCCGCTGGTGGTGGGCGTCGGCGAGGGCGAGGCCTTCCTCGCCTCGGACGTCGCCGCGTTCATCGCCCACACGCGCTCCGCGATCGAGCTGGGCCAGGACCAGGTGGTGGAGCTGCGCCGGGACGGCGTGACGGTGACCGGCTTCGACGGCACCCCGGCCGAGGTCCGCTCGTACCACGTGGACTGGGACGCGTCGGCGGCGGAGAAGGGGGGCTACGACTACTTCATGCTCAAGGAGATCGCCGAGCAGCCCAAGGCGGTCGCCGACACCCTCCTGGGCCGTATCGACGCGGGCGGCTCGCTGACCCTGGACGAGGTCCGGATCGGCGCCGCCGAGCTGCGCGAGATCGACAAGGTCGTCATCGTCGCCTGCGGTACGGCCTTCCACGCGGGCCTGATCGCCAAGTACGCCATCGAGCACTGGACGCGCATCCCGTGCGAGGTGGAGCTGGCCAGCGAGTTCCGCTACCGGGACCCGATCCTGGACTCGCGCTCGCTCGTCATCGCCATCTCGCAGTCCGGCGAGACCATGGACACGCTGATGGCGCTGCGGCACGCGCGGGAACAGGGCTCGAAGGTGCTCGCCATCTGCAACACCAACGGCTCGACGATCCCCCGTGAGTCGGACGCGGTGCTCTACACCCACGCCGGACCGGAGGTCGCGGTCGCCTCGACCAAGGCGTTCCTCACCCAGTTGGTCGCCTGCTACCTGGTGGCCCTCTACCTCGGCCAGGTGCGGGGCACCAAGTGGGGCGACGAGATCGGCGCCGTCATCCGGGACCTCTCGCAGATCTCCGGCGAGGTCGAGCGGGTCCTGGAGACCATGGAGCCGGTACGGGCGCTGGCGCGCACCCTGGCCGACAAGAAGACGGTGCTGTTCCTCGGCCGGCACGTCGGCTACCCGGTCGCCCTCGAAGGCGCCCTGAAGCTCAAGGAACTGGCGTACATGCACGCCGAGGGCTTCGCGGCGGGCGAGCTGAAGCACGGGCCGATCGCGCTGATCGAGGAGGACCTGCCGGTGGTGGTCGTCGTCCCGTCCCCGCGCGGCCGGTCCGTCCTGCACGACAAGATCGTCTCCAACATCCAGGAGATCCGGGCCCGGGGCGCCCGCACCATCGTGATCGCGGAGGAGGGCGACGAGGCGGTCGTCCCCTACGCCGACCACCTGATCCGCATCCCGGCCACCCCGACCCTGCTGCAGCCGCTGGTCGCGACCGTCCCGCTGCAGGTCTTCGCCTGCGAACTGGCCACCGCCCGGGGCAACGAGGTGGACCAGCCGCGCAACCTGGCGAAGTCGGTCACCGTGGAGTGACCTGTGCGGTGACCTTAGGGTGCTGACCATGAGCATCATCGGGGTCGGTATCGACGTCGCCGAGATCGACCGGTTCCGGGAGTCGCTGGAGCGGACTCCCGGGCTGGCCGGGCGGCTCTTCGTCGAACGGGAGTTGTTCCTGCCGAGCGGGGAGCGGCGCGGCCACGCCTCGCTCGCCGCGCGGTTCGCGGCCAAGGAGGCCCTGGCCAAGGCGCTGGGCGCGCCGCCCGGGCTGCTCTGGACGGACGCGGAGGTCGTCGTCGAGGACAACGGGCGGCCACGGCTGCGGGTGCGGGGCAGCGTGGCCGCGTGCGCGGCGCAACTCGGGGTCCGGTCGTGGCATGTGTCGCTCAGTCATGACGCGGGGGTGGCGTCGGCGGTGGTGATCGCGGAGGGGTGACCCGAGGGGCCGTCGGCGGATGCGCGGGCCGCCGGTTCCGGGGGAGACTCGGGGCATGCGGACTGCTTACAGCGTGGAGACGGTACGGGCGGCCGAGCGGGAGCTGATGGCACGGCTGCCGGAAGGGGCGCTGATGCAGCGGGCCGTCGCCGGGCTGGCCGCCGCCTGCGCCGATCTGCTCGGACGGGTGTACGGCAGCCGGGTGGTGCTGCTGGTCGGCAGCGGGGACAACGGCGGCGACGCGTTGTACGCCGGGGCGCGGCTGGCGCGCCGGGGCGCCGGGGTCACGGGGGTGCTGCTCGCGCCGGAGCGCACGCACGAGGGCGGGCTCGCGGCGCTGCGCCGGGCCGGTGGGAGAGCCGTACTGCCGGGCGCCGCCGAGGAGTTGATCCTGCGGGCCGATCTCGTCGTCGACGGCATCGTGGGGATCGGCGGGAAGGGCGGGCTGCGGCCCGAGGCGGCCGCGCTGGCGGCGGTCGTGGCGCGGTCCCGGGCGGCCGTCGTCGCGGTGGACCTGCCGAGCGGGGTGGAGGCGGACAGCGGTGAGGTGCGCGGGGCGGCCGTACGGGCGGACCTGACCGTCACCTTCGGGACGCACAAGCCGGGACTGCTGATCGATCCGGCGCGGGAGTACGCCGGTTCGGTGCGGCTGGTCGACATCGGGCTCGAACTGCCCGCGGCGGCCGAGCTGGAGGCCTTGCAGGACGTGGACGTGGCCCGGCTGCTGCCGTCGCCGTCGGCGGAGAGCGACAAGTACCGGCGGGGAGTGGTCGGGATCGCGGCCGGTTCGGCGCGCTATCCGGGTGCCGCCGTGCTCGCCGTCGCGGGCGCGCTGCGGGGCGGGGCCGGGGCCGTACGGTACGTCGGGCCCGCCGGGGACGAGGTGCTGGCCCGCTTCCCCGAGACGCTGGTGTCGGACGGCGGGCCGCGCAAGGCGGGGCGGGTGCAGGCGTGGGTGGTCGGGCCCGGGGCCGGGGACGACGCGGAGGCCGTCGCCGGGGTGCTGGAGCAGGACGTGCCGGTACTGGTCGACGCGGACGGGCTGCGGCTGGCCGACCGGGACGTGGTGCGCGGCCGTACGGCGCCGACCCTGATGACGCCGCACGCCGGGGAGGCGGCGGCCCTGCTCGGGGTACGACGGGAGGAGGTCGAGGCCGGCCGGCTCGCGGCGGTGCGGGAGCTGGCGGCGGCCTATCGGGCGACGGTGTTGCTGAAGGGGTCGACGACGCTGGTGGCGGCGCCGGGGGGTGGGGCGGCGGCCGTCCGGGTGAACGCGACGGGGACGCCGTGGCTGGCCACCGCCGGGAGCGGCGACGTGCTGTCGGGGCTGGCGGGGTCGCTGCTGGCGTCCGGGTTGGACGGGCGGGACGCGGGGAGTGTGGCCGCGTATCTCCACGGGCTCGCGGGGCGGTTCGCGGCGGAGGGGGCGCCGACGGTGGCCCACGAGGTCGCCGAGCAGCTGAGGTCCGCCTGGCGGGGTGTTTTCCCACCCGCCCACCCGACTCGGTAGGCCGAGAAGGCGCCGTCCAGGGGTGGTTCGGTCGTGGTGCGTGTGCGGGTGGGTGGGGGCTGGGCGCGCAGTTCCCCGCGCCCCTGACGGGGCGCTCCGCTCGGGGCGCTCCACCTGGGTGACCTCGCCGCGCGGCTCCTCGGGATTGGGGGGTGGGCGGGGTTGTCTGATCGCATGATCAGAGGACGAATCGTGCGTGGGGTGGCGGGGAGCCTTCTTGCCGCTGTGACGGTTGTGTCGGTCGGGGCCGGGAGTGTGGTCGCCGACAGCGGTGTTCCCGAACCCACCGCCGCCGTTCCGGAGTCGGACCTGGTGCCGGGGGTCGCGCCGGGGCCCGGGCAGCCGTGGCAGGTCGACACGCCGGACCAGAGGCTGGCGCCGAAGGTGTACACGCCGACCGCCGAGGAGGACGCGGTCGAGCCGAAGGCGGCGGCGCCGGGGACGTACGACCTGATCGAGTACGTGCCGCTCAGCGACGCCGTGTCCAAGGTGAGCTGCTCCAAGCTGACCGGGCCGTACCAGAAGCAGATCGAGCAGTGGCTGAAGCTGAAGGCGGACGGGAAGCAGTCCACCGCCGACTGCAAGGCCATCCAGACGTTCCAGAAGCAGTACAAGATCAAGCCCGCCATCGGGTTCGCCGGGCCGGTGACCTGGTACCAGATGATGCTGCTGTCGGCGAAGAAGGATCCGAACGCCAAGAAGAACTGCCCGGTGAAGTCGTACCGGGTCGCCTGTGTCGACCTCAACCGGCAGGTCACGTGGGTGCAGAAGGGCGGCAAGGTGATCTACGGGCCGGTGCAGATGCGGAGCGGGCGCAAGGGGTACGCGACCCGGGCCGGGTGGCACTCCGTCTACTGGCGGCACAAGAACCACTGGTCGACGCTGTACAACTCGCCCATGCCGTACGCCCAGTTCTTCGACGGCGGGCAGGCCTTCCACGCCGTCTACGGCTCGATCTACACCACCGTCGGCTCCTGGGGCTGCGTGAACCTCAAGCTCGGCGACGCCAAGAAGCTGTGGAGCGTGCTGAAGAAGGGCGACAGGGTGTACGTGTGGGGGCACCGGACGGGTACCTGAGCCCTGTCCGGTGCCGGTAGCGGGGCCTGTGCCCGAGGGCTCTCCGAGGCCTCTGAGACACTGGGGGCGCGATGACTGAGACAGCGACTGCACCGACCGCCCCCCGGCGCGCCCGCGCCGAGATCGATCTGGCCGCCCTGCGGGCCAACGTGCGGACCCTGCGTGCCCTCGCGCCGGGCGCGGCCCTGATGGCCGTGGTGAAGTCCGACGCGTACGGCCACGGGGCACTCCGGTGTGCCCGCGCGGCCGTCGAGGCGGGCGCGAGCTGGCTCGGTACGGCCACCCCCGAGGAGGCCCTGGCGCTGCGCGCGGACCCCGGGCTGCCCGCGGACGTGCGGATCATGTGCTGGCTGTGGACCCCGGGCGGGCCCTGGCGGGAGGCGATCGAGGCCGGCCTGGACGTGTCGCTGAGCGGGATGTGGGCCCTGCGTGAGGTGGTCGCGGCGGCCCGGGAAGCCGGTCGTCCCGCGCGCGTGCAGCTCAAGGCCGACACCGGGCTCGGGCGCAACGGCTGCCAGCCCGCCGACTGGCCCGAACTGGTCGCCGAGGCGCTGCGCGCGCAGGCCGAGGGGCTGGTCCGGATCACCGGTCTGTGGTCCCACTTCGCCTGCGCCGACGAACCCGGGCACCCCTCCGTCGCCGCCCAGCTCACCCTCTTCCGGGAGATGCTCGCGCACGCCGAGGGGCAGGGTGTGCGCCCCGAGGTGCGGCACATCGCCAACTCGCCGGCCACCCTCACCCTCCCCGAGTCCCACTTCGACCTGGTCCGCACCGGCATCGCGCTGTACGGCGTCTCGCCCAGCCCCGAGCTGGGCAGCGCGGCCGACTTCGGCCTGCGCCCGGTGATGACCCTGTCCGCCTCCCTCGCCCTGGTGAAGCACGTACCGGGCGGGCACGGCGTCAGCTACGGACACCACTACGTCACGCCCGGCGAGACCACCCTCGGACTCGTCCCCGTCGGCTACGCGGACGGCATCCCGCGCCACGCCTCCGGCACCGGGCCGGTGCTGGTCGGCGGCAAATGGCGGACGGCCGCCGGACGCATCGCCATGGACCAGTTCGTCGTCGACCTCGGCGGCGACGAGCCCGAAGTCGGCTCCGAGGCCGTGCTGTTCGGCCCGGGCGACCGGGGCGAGCCCACCGCCGAGGACTGGGCCCAGGCCGCGGGCACGATCGCGTACGAAATCGTCACGCGCATCGGAACCCGGGTGCCCCGCGTCTATGTGAATGACGAACCGAGTGGGCAGGAACCAGGGGACGGCGACTGACCTCCGGGGTTCGGCAGCGGCACAACCCGGTTACACCTGTAGCAGCAGCATCAGTCACCTCGTCGGCATCACCCGTGTCACCGAACCGGCGAACTGCAGTACGGCGAAGAGGAGCGGTACGTGAGCGAGAGCAGTGCGGAGGCCGTAGCCGACGCCGCGGCGGCCGTCGCCTCCGCCACGGGGGTGGACGGGAGCTGGCGCAAGGTGACCGGTATCGCCGGCGCCGCCATAGGGGTGCTCGCGGCCGGGGCGGCCGCGGGGGTCGCCGTGGAGCGGATGACCGTCGGCCGCGGGATGCGCCGCAAGGCCCGGCTGGCCCTGGACTCGGCGGGCCCCTACGGCACCCTGCGCGGCAACCCCGGCAAGGCGCGGGCCGACGACGGCACCGAGCTGTACTACGAGGTCGACGAGGTGGAACCCGACCTCGGCCCGGCCGTCTCGCCGCGCCGCCGCCGGCTCTTCGGCCGCAAGGCGCCCGCGCCCGTCACCGTCGTCTTCAGCCACGGCTACTGCCTCAACCAGGACTCCTGGCACTTCCAGCGCGCGGCCCTGCGCGGGGTCGTCCGCACCGTGCACTGGGACCAGCGCAGCCACGGCCGCTCCGCGCGGGGCGTCGCCCAGCACGAGGACGGGGTGCCGGTCACCATCGACCAGCTGGGCCGGGACCTGAAGGCCGTCCTCGACGCGGCCGTCCCCGAGGGGCCGATCGTCCTGGTCGGGCACTCGATGGGCGGCATGACCGTGATGGCGCTGGCCGCGCAGTACCCCGAGCTGGTGCGGGAACGGGTGGTGGCGACCGCGTTCGTCGGGACCTCGTCGGGGCGGCTCGGCGAGGTGAACTTCGGGCTGCCGATCGCCGGTGTCAACGCGGTGCGCCGGGTGCTGCCCGGAGTGCTGAAGGCGCTCGGCACGCAGGCCGCGCTGGTGGAGAAGGGGCGCCGGGTGACCGCCGATCTCTTCGCCGGGATCATCAAGCGGTACTCGTTCGCCTCCAAGGACGTCGACCCGGCCGTCGAGCGGTTCGCCGAGCGGATGATCGAGTCCACCCCGATCGACGTGGTCGCCGAGTTCTACCCGGCCTTCGTCGACCACGACAAGACCGCCGCGCTCGCCTACTTCCAGGATCTGCCGGTGCTGGTGCTGGCCGGGGTGCAGGACCTGGTCACGCCCAGCGAGCACAGCGAGGTCATCGCCGACCTGCTGCCCGACGCGGAGCTGGTGCTGGTCCCGGACGCCGGGCACCTGGTCATGCTGGAGCACCCGGAAGTGGTCACCGACCGCCTCGCCGACCTGCTCACCCGCGCGGGTGCCGTGCCGGCAGGGGCTACGGTAAGTGGCTATGGAAGCACCAGCAGCACGGCACAGCCGGGCTGAGACCGAGTTGACCGTCGGTTCCCCCGGGCAGATGGGGGAACTGGGCCGCAGACTGGCCAAGTTGCTGCGCGCCGGTGACCTCGTGATGCTCAGCGGCGAGCTCGGCGCCGGGAAGACCACGCTGACCCGCGGACTGGGCGAGGGGCTCGGGGTGCGGGGCGCCGTCACCTCGCCCACGTTCGTCATCGCCCGCGTCCACCCCTCCCTCGGGGGCGGGCCGCCGCTCGTCCACGTCGACGCGTACCGCCTGGGCGGCGGGCTCGACGAGATGGAGGACCTGGACCTCGACGTCTCGCTGCCCGAGTCCGTGATCGTCGTGGAGTGGGGCGAGGGCAAGGTCGAGGAGCTGACCGACGACCGGCTCATGGTCCGGATCCACCGGGCGGTCGGCGACACCACCGACGAGGTACGGCACGTCACCCTGGCGGGGCTGGGGGAGCGGTGGGCCGGGGTGGAGCTGGGGGTGCTGTCGGCCTGAGGACCGTGTGAACGTTCCGACAAGGCGTCGGCAAGATATTGCGCCGGACGTATCGGGCGTGGTCACATGGTACCCAGTCCGTAGTTAGGTCTACCTAACTACGCCCGCCCCCGCACCTCAGGAGGCGCCCGTGTCCGTGTCCCAGTCCGAGGAGCGGCGACCGGTCGCGGTCGCCGGAGTCTCCATGCGCGAGCTGCTGGCGTCGTGCGCGGCCGCTGACGCGGTGTCCCGGCCGCCGAGAGCGCCGGAGCCGGTGGCGCCGCCGGTGGAGCAGGACCGCAAGGCCGCCTAGGCGGGGGTCCGCCGGTCGGTGGTCCGGTGCGGGTGCGTGGGGGTTGATCGCGCAGTTCCCCGCGCCCCTGAGGGGCGCGCTCCTCGCGCCCTCTCTCAAGAGCTAGCGGATCACGAGGACCTTTACGCCGATCGTTGCGAAGTTCCACATGGCGTTGCCGTCGGGGCGGGTTTCGCGGATGCCGCCGGTTTTGACGGTGGGGTCGGGGGTTGCGCCGGTGCTCATGGGGGTGAGGGCGCTGAAGCCGATGGCGGAGCCGTCCTTGGTGGTGGTGAAGCGGACGACGTGTTCGATGGGGAGGCCGTCGGTGCCGGTGACGGCCTTCGAGCGGGAGGTGACCCAGTAGGCGCCCGGGGCGGGGTCGATGGTGCCGGGGGTGACCTTGAAGGTGCGGGTGACGCGGCCCCGCTCGTCGACGAGCCAGACCCGGTCGTCGTCCACCGAGTACACCACGCGTTCACCCGTTCCGGATCCGTTCGGAAGGGCGGCGGGGTGCCGGTGGTCGCGGGGTGCCTTGGAGGCCGGTGCGCCGGGCGCCGGGCTCACCGCCGGTCGGCCGCCGAGACCGGGCGGGACGGTGGCCGAGGCCTGGTAGGCGAGCAGGCCGACCGCCCCGACGGCCGCCGCGGTGAGGCCGGCCACGACTCCCGAGCTGGTCCCTGCCACGTGTGCCACCCCTGCCTCGCCGTAGAGCCACGCCGTATATGTCGTACTTCGTACAGACCGTAGCAGTCAGTGACCGTCCGACCCGGCCGGGCGTGCGCACGGCGTCGGAGCCGTAGGCTGTTCGCGTGCTCTTGCTCGCTCTGGATACCGCCACCCCCGCCGTCACCGTCGCGCTGCACGACGGTACGGCCGTCATCGCCTCGTCGAGCCAGGTGGACGCACGCCGGCACGGCGAGCTGCTGCTGCCGGCCGTCGACCGCGTCCTCGCCGAGGCCGGGGTCAGGCTGGACGCCGTCACCGGGATCGTCGTGGGCGTCGGCCCCGGCCCCTACACCGGCCTGCGGGTCGGTCTGATGACCGCCGACACCTTCGGGCTCGCGCTCGGGGTGCCCGTCCACGGTCTGTGCACGCTCGACGCCCTCGCCTACGCGGCCGACATCGAGAAGGGGCCGTTCGTCGTGGCGACCGACGCCCGTCGAAAAGAGGTCTACTGGGCGACGTACGCCGACTCGCGCACCCGGCTCACCGAACCGGCCGTCGACCGGCCCGCCGACATCGCCGGGCAGGTCGCCGGGATGCCCGCCGTCGGGGCCGGGGCGCTGCTCTACCCCGACACCTTCCCGGTCGTGCACGAACCCGAGCACGTCTCCGCCGCGGCCCTCGCGTCCCTCGCCGTGGAGCGGCTGGCCGCGGGCGCGGAGCTGCCCGAGCCCCGGCCGCTGTACCTGCGCCGCCCGGACGCCCAGGTGCCCAAGAACTACAAGGTGGTCACGCCCAAGTGACCGCACAGCTGCGCGAGATGCGCTGGTGGGACATCGACCCGGTCCTGGAGCTGGAGAAGGACCTGTTCCCCGAGGACGCCTGGTCCCGGGGGATGTTCTGGTCCGAACTGGCGCACGCCAGGGGACCGGAGGCGACCCGGCGGTACGTCGTCGCCCTGGAGGGCGACCGGATCGTCGGCTACGCGGGACTCGCGGCCCAGGGCGCGGCGCCCGAGGGCGAGGCCGCCCCGGTGGGCGACATCCAGACCATCGCCGTACGCCGTGACCAGTGGGGCACCGGGCTCGGCGGCGAGCTCCTCACGGAGCTGCTGCGGGCCGCGACCGCCTTCGAGTGCGCCGAGGTCATGCTGGAGTGCCGGGTCGACAACATCCGAGCCCAGAAGCTCTACGAGCGGTTCGGCTTCGAGCCCATCGGGTTCCGGCGCGGCTACTACCAGCCGGGCAACGTGGACGCCCTGGTGATGCGGCTGACCGACCCTTCCTCCTCAGTGCAAGGAACCGAGATCAATGGCTGACGAACCCCTGGTCCTGGGGATCGAGACCTCCTGCGACGAGACCGGCGTCGGCATCGTCCGGGGCACCACGCTCCTCGCCGACGCCGTCGCCTCCTCCGTCGACGAGCACGCCCGCTTCGGCGGGGTGGTGCCGGAGGTGGCGTCCCGGGCGCACCTGGAGGCGATGGTCCCGACCATCGAGCGCGCGCTGAAGGACGCGGGCGTGAGCGCGAAGGACCTGGACGGCATCGCGGTCACGGCAGGACCGGGGCTCGCGGGCGCGCTGCTCGTCGGCGTCTCGGCGGCGAAGGCGTACGCGTACGCCCTCGGCAAGCCCCTCTACGGCGTGAACCACCTCGCCTCCCACATCTGCGTCGACCAGCTGGAGCACGGCCCGCTGCCCGAGCCGACGATGGCCCTGCTGGTCTCCGGCGGCCACTCCTCCCTCCTCCTCTCCTCGGACATCACCTCCGACGTACGGCCGCTCGGCGCGACCATCGACGACGCGGCCGGCGAGGCCTTCGACAAGATCGCGCGGGTGCTGAACCTGGGCTTCCCGGGCGGCCCGGTCATCGACCGCTACGCGAAGGAGGGCGACCCGCGGGCGATCGCCTTCCCGCGCGGTCTCACCGGCCCCCGCGACCCCGCCTACGACTTCTCCTTCTCCGGCCTGAAGACCGCCGTGGCCCGCTGGATCGAGGCCAAGCGCGCGGCCGGCGAGGAGGTCCCGGTCCGCGATGTGTCGGCCTCCTTCCAGGAGGCGGTCGTCGACGTCCTGACCCGCAAGGCCGTCCGCGCCTGCCGGGACGAGGGCGTCGACCACCTGATGATCGGCGGCGGTGTCGCCGCCAACTCCCGGCTGCGCGCCCTCGCGGCGGAGCGCTGCGAGGCGGCCGGTGTCCAGCTCCGGGTGCCGCGCATGAAGCTGTGCACCGACAACGGCGCGATGGTGGCCGCCCTCGGCGCGGAGATGGTCGCCCGCAACCGGACCCCCTCCGGCTGGGACCTCTCGGCGGACAGCTCCCTGCCCGTGACCGACCCGCACGTCCCCGGCACCCACCACCACGACCACGTGCACGAGGTCAGCAAGGAGAACCTCTACTCGTGACGGTCGCCCTGATGTGGGAGGCGCGGGCGACGGAGGGCCGGGGCGAGGAGCTGGTCGCCTGGGCGCGCGAGCAGAAGCTCCCCGAGGCCCCGTCGCGCCGGGAGACCTTCCGGGCGCCGCAGGACCGGGTGCTGGTCATCACGTGGTGGGAGGCGTCGTACGACGACCCGGGCATCCCGGAACTCCCCGACCCGCCGGGCGACTTGGTGACCCGGCCGGTCCACCGCTGGCGGTTCGAGTCGGTGAGTGACACCCCCTAGGGCCCCTGTCCGAGGCCCCTGGAGCCCCTGGAAGGCAGCGCCAAAAGGCTGAGCCGCACCCGACACGGCGTCGGTCGGCCGAGCGCCGGGCGGGCGAGGTGGATAACTGGATTTCCACACCATCAGCGAGCCGCCCGCCTCGGAGGGCAGATGCACCTACCCCGCGCCTTGCGTTCGATCGTCGCCGTCGCCTCGGTGGGAGCGGCCCTGACGGCCTCCCCCGCGTGGTCCGCCCCGCCCGCCGCCGGCACCGGACCCGGACCGGCCGTCCACGCGGGGGCCACCCGGTCCCCCGACTCCGGCCCCGCAGTACACCATGACACCTCGCCACCGCTGCGCGAGCTGGGGCGGAGAGCCAGGGTCGTGCCCCGTGGAACGGTGCCGCGCCCGCCCCTCACCAGGGCCGGCGGCCGGGACCGGATCCGGCTGGGCGTCAGTTTCGAGGGCATCCGGGAAGGCGGCGGCACCCCGCCCGACCCCAACGCCTCGGTGGGCTCCCGCCAGGTCGTGGAGATCACCAACTTCGACCTCGCGGTGTTCTCCAAGTCCGGTGCCACGCTGCTGGGACCGCTCACGACCCAGACCCTGTTCAAGGGGTTCGGCGGACCGTGCGAGACCGCCGGGGCCGACTTCCTCGGGGACCCCGAGGTCCGCTGGGACTCCCTGGCCCGCCGCTGGGTCATCAGCCAGTTCGCCAGCGACGACGGAACCACCACGAACCGGGTGTGCGTGGCCGTGTCCCGGACCGAGGACGCGACCGGCCAGTACTACCGCTACGCCTTCGGGTACCGGAACCTCCCCGACCACCCGAAGTTCGCGGTGTGGCCGGACGCCTACTACATGAACGCCACCGCGGCCGGTCCGCTCTTCGAGTCGTGCGCCTGGGACCGGGCGAGGATGCTGCGCGGAGCCGACGCCGACCAGCAGTGCTTCGACGTCCCGGCGGCGACCATCCCGATCGGCTCGGACCTCGACGGCACGAATCCGCCCCCGCGCGGCGCGCCCAACCTGCTGATCAACCTCGGCCCCACCGGCGACAACAGCCTGCAGTACTGGCGCTTCCACGCGGACTGGAAGAACCACCGCCGCACCACCCTCGCGGGACCGTTCCGGCTGCCGGTGGCCCCCTACACCCCGGCCTGCGCGAGCACCGATCCCACCCAGTGCGTCCCGCAGGCCGGCACCGCCCAGAAACTGGACTCGCTCTCCTACTCGCCCATGTACCGGTTCGCCTACCGCAACTTCGGCGACCACGAGTCCCTGGTCGTCAACCACGCGGTCGACGCCCGTGGCGGTGTCGGCGTGCGCTGGTACGAACTGGGGCTGCGCGCCGGCCGGCCGGTCGTCCGCCAGCAGAACACCTACGCCCCGGACTCCACCTACCGGTGGATGGGTTCCGCGGCCATGAACAGGAGCGGCGACATCGCCCTCGGCTACTCGCAGTCGTCCGCCCGGACCCGTCCCTCGATCCGGGTCACCGGACGCCTGGCGGGCGACCCGCCGAACCGGATGACGTTCCGCGAGACCACCGTGTGGACCGGCGCGGGCTCCCAGACCGGCAGCAACCGCTGGGGCGACTACACCTCCATGGCGATCGACCCGGTGGACGACTGCACGTTCTGGTACACCAACCAGTACCAGCCGGCCGACGGCACCGGGAACTGGAACACCCGGCTCGCCTCCTTCCGGCTCAGATCCGTGTGCCGTTGACCGTCAGGGCCACGTCGATGTTGCCGCGCGTGGCGTTGGAGTAGGGGCAGGCCTGGTGGGCCGCCCTGGCCAGCGCGGTCGCCTGTTCGTCCGTGAGTGACGGCAGGGAGATCCGCAGTTCGGTGCCGAGCCGGAGGCGACCGCCTCCGGCCGGGACCAGGGAGACGGACGCGTCGACCTCCGCGTCGTCCGCCTGGAGCCCGTCGCGCTGCCCGAGGAGGGCGAGCGTGGTGCCGAAGCAGGCGGCGTAACCGATCGCGAAGAGCTGCTCGGGGTTCACGCCCTCGCCGTCGCCGCCCATTTCCTTGGGCAGGCGCAGCTCCAGGTCCAGCCGCCCGTCGCTCGTCCGCCCATGGCCGTTGCGGCCGCCGGTGACGTGCGCCTGGGCCGTGTACAACGCGTTGCTCATCCCAACCCCCTGTGTTGTTACCGTAGTTCGAACCTCCCACTTCAAAATCAGGAAGTCAATGACTTATGATTCAGAAGTGGAACAGCGAACCTACAACCAGTACTGCGCCACCGCGCGCACCCTCGACCTCGTCGGCGAACGCTGGACCCTGCTGCTGATCCGCGAACTGCTGACCGGGCCCAAGCGGTACGGCGATCTCCAGGCGAGCCTGCGCGGTCTGGGTACGGGACTGCTGGCCGCGCGCCTCAAACACCTCGAGCGCGAGGGCCTCGCCCACAAGGTCACGCTCCCGCCGCCCGCCCGGACCCCCGCCTACGCGCTCACCCCGGCGGGCGAGGAACTCGGCCCCGCGATCCTGGAGCTGGCCCGCTGGGGCCTCAAATGGGCGATGGGCGAGCGCCGTGACACCGAGGCGTTCCATCCGGGCTGGGCCGTGCTCGGCCTGCGCGCCTGCTTCGACCCCGAGGCCGCGGCAGGGCTCCGTACGGTGTACGAGTTCCGGATCGACGACGAGGTGTTCCACGCCCGGATCGACGACGGGACGGTCGAGGCCGTGCACGGTCCGGCCCAGTACCCCGACGCGACCGTCACGATGAGCGAGGAGTCCTTCGTCCGCCTGACCGGCCAGGGCCTCACCTTCGCGGAAGCCGTCGAGACGGGCGTGGCGTCCGCCGACGGCGACCAGGAGGCGTTGCGCAGGCTGAAGGGCCTGTTCCCGCTGCCGCTGCCGCATTCCCGGAATCCGTAGACAGCGCAGCCGCGCCACCGTCACCCTGAGTGCATGAGCGGTGGCGCTTGGGCCCCCTTCGTCGCGCACACGGCTGCGGCCTGACGGTCAGTCCAGCTCCGTCTCGCAGCGCAGCACCCGGTCCGGCCCCAAACGTCGTACCGGACCGGTCAGTTGTAGGGTCACCGTGCTCTGGGTGTCCGCGCTCGACGCCCCCACGCGCAGCTCCAGTGCCCCCGGCTCCACCACTCGCGCCCCCTCCCGGTCCGTGAACGCCGACAGGTCCGCGTGGAAGTGGAAGGTCACCCTTCGCGATGCGCCCGGGGCCAGGTCCACGCGCTGGTAGCCGATCAGGCGGACGTCCGGGCGGGTCACCGAGGCCACCGGGTCGTGGAGGTAGAGCTGGACGACCTCGGTGCCCGGGCGGTCGCCCGTGTTGCGGACGGTCAGGGTCACGTCGTGGGAGCCGTCCGTGGGGATCTCGGCGGTGGCCGGTGAGCCGAGGGTCCAGGCGAACGCGGTGTAGGAGCGGCCGTGGCCGAAGGCGTACAGCGGGGTCGGGTCCAGGTTGCTGACCTCGCCCGCGAGGCCGAGCGGGGGCTGGAGGTAGGTCCAGGGCTGGCCGCCGGGCTCGCGGGGCACGCTCACCGGCAGGCGGCCCGAGGGGTTGACGCGGCCCGCCAGTACTCCCGCCACCGCCGGGCCGCCCTCCTCGCCGGGGAAGAACGCCTGGACGACCGCGCCGAGCCGGCCGTGCCAGCGGCCCAGTGCGTACGGGCGGCCGGTGAGCAGGACGAGGACCACCGGGACGCCGGTCGAGAGAAGTGCGTCCAGCAGGTCCGCCTGGATGCCCGGCAACCCGAGGTCCGTGACGTCGCAGCCCTCGCCCGAGGTGCCCCGGCCGAACAGGCCCGCGCGGTCGCCGAGGACCGCCACGCACACGTCGGCCTCGGACGCGCGTGCCACCGCCTCCGCGAAGCCGGACGGGTCCGGGTCCGTCACGTCGCAGCCCTCGGCGAACGTCACCTTCGCGTCCGGGAGTTCGGCGCGCAGGGAGTCGAGGACGGTGGGGATGGAGATGCCCAGGTCCGCCTCGGGGTGATGGGTGAGGACGTGGGAGGGGAAGGAGTAGCAGCCGAGCATGGCGAGGGCGTCGGCGGCCCGGGGGCCCACCACCGCCACGCGGGTGTCGGGGGCGAGCGGGAGGAGGCCGTCGGGGTTGTCCAGCAGGACCACGGACTCCTCGGCGAGGCGGCGGGCGAGGGCGCGGTTGGCCGTCGAGTCGAGGTCGATGGGGCCTTCTGGCGCGGGGTCCCAGTCCGCGTCCAGCAGGCCCAGTTCGCACTTCTGGAGCAGGACCCGGCGGGCCGCGCGGTCCACCAGGGACTCCGGGACCGTGCCCGCGCGGACCGCTGCCACGAGCGGGCGGCCGTAGCACTTCAGGGTCGGGAGTTCGACGTCGATGCCCGCCGCCAGGGCGAGATGGGCCGCCTCCGCCTCCGTACCGGCCACCCGGTGGAGGGTCTGGAGGAAGCCGATGCCGAAGTAGTCGGCGACCACCGTGCCGTCGAACTTCCAGTCCTCGCGGAGGAGTTCGGTCAGCAGGCGGGGGTCGGCGGAAGCGGGGACGCCGTCGGTCTCGTTGTAGGCCGCCATCACCGAACGGGCGCCGCCCTCCCGGAGCGCCATCTCGAAGGGGGGCAGGGTGACGTCCGCGAACTCCCGGACGCCCGCCCGGACCGGGGCGAGGTTGCGGGCGCCGACGGAGGCGGCGTACCCGGCGAAGTGTTTCAGCGTGGCGATGATCCCGGCCGACTCCAGGCCCCGGACGTAGGCCGTGCCGACCGTGCCCACCAGGTACGGGTCCTCGCCGATCGTCTCCTCGACCCGCCCCCAGCGCGGGTCGCGGACCACGTCCAGGACGGGGGCCAGGCCCTGGTGGACGCCGACCGAGCGCAGGTCCTCGCCGATCCTGCGGCCCAGTTCCTCGACGAGCGGCGGGTCGAAGGCGGCGCCCCAGGCGAGCGGGACCGGGTAGGCGGTGGCCTGCCAGGCGGTGAAGCCGGCCAGGCACTCCTCGTGGGCGATCGCCGGGATGCCGAAGCGGCCGGCGGCGGTGATCCGGCGCTGGGCACGGGCCAGTGCCCGCGCGCCCAGCGCCGGGTCCACGGGGGCGGTGCCGAAGGAACGGGTCAGCTGGCCGAGGCCGAGCGTGATCAGCTCCTCCCATGCGTAGTCGGCGGTCATCTCGCGTTGCAGCGGGGCTACTCCGTCGCCGTCGGTGGCGGCGCCCACCCACACGCCGTACAGCTGGGCGGTCTTCTCCTCCAGGGTCATCCGGGAGAGCAGATCGTCGACGCGGGCGGTGGCGGGCAGCGCGGGGTCGCGCCAAGGAGCGGTGGTCATGAAACTCCCGTCTCTGCTCTCTGCATGCTGCGAATGTTTCGTACCACACACCGAATGTTCCGGGAACCTATGGCGCGCGAAGGTCTTCGTCAAGGGGGAGCGCGGGGATACGATCGCGGGCATGACGCCTCCGAAGCCCACAGAAACGCAGACGGCGACGCTCGCCGAAATCGCCCGTGAGGCCGGTGTGTCCGCTCCGACTGTTTCGAAGGTCCTGAACGGGCGTGCGGACGTCGCCCCGGCCACCCGCACCCGGGTCGAGGAGCTGCTGCGCGCCTACGGCTACCGGCGGCGCCGCGCCGAGGCCTCCCGGTCGCCGCTGATCGACCTGGTCTTCCACGAGCTGGAGAGCGCCTGGGCGATGGAGGTCATCAGGGGAGTCGAGAACGTGGCCCGGGACGCCGGGCTGAGCGTGGTGCTGAGCGAGTCCGCGGGGCGGCTGACCCCGGGGCGGACCTGGGCCGACCAGGTGGCGGCGCGCCGGCCGCACGGGGTGGTGCTGGTGCTCTCGGGGCTCGACGAGTCGCAGCGGGCGCTGCTGCTGAGCCGGTCGATCCCGTTCGTGGTGATGGACCCGGCGGGCGATCCGGGGCCGGACGTGCCGTCGATCGGGGCGACCAACTGGCAGGGCGGGCTCGCCGCCACCCGGCACCTGGTCGAGCTGGGGCACCGGCGGATCGGGGCGATCAGCGGGCCGTCCCGGATGATGTGCAGCCGGGCCCGGGTGGACGGCTACCGGGCCGCGCTGGAGACCGCCGGGCTCCCCGTCGACCCGGGCCTGGTCAAGGCCGGCGACTTCCACCACGACGCCGGCTACCGGCTCGGCCTGGAGCTGCTGCGGATGCCCGACCGGCCCACCGCGATCTTCACCGGCAACGACCTCCAGGCGCTCGGGCTGTACGAGGCCGCGCGCGAGCTGGGGCTGCGGATCCCGGAGGACGTGAGCATCGTCGGGTTCGACGATCTGCCGGTGGCCCGGTGGGTGGGGCCGCCGCTGACGACCGTACGGCAGCCGCTCACCGAGATGGCCGAGGCGGCGGCGCGGCTGGTGCTGGAGATGGGGCGGGCGCAGGAGGCGACGACCGCCACCCGGGTGGAGCTGGCGACCAGCCTGGTGGTGCGGTCGAGCACGGCGGCGCCCCCGGCGCCGTGAGGCCCCGGGCGGGAGTGGCCGGATGTTGACGTATTGACGGGTGGTGCGGGCGTCCCCACACTCCTCCGAAGCCAATCGGTTGCACAACCGAAACTTTCGGAGGCACCCGCAATGAGATCTCTGAGAACCGGCTTGTCACTGGCGGCCCTGGTCACCGGCGCCGCCCTGCTCTTCACGGCACCCGCCGCGCACGCCGCCGACATCCCGCTGCGCGACCTCGCCGCCGCCCAGGGCAAGGTCATCGGCACCGCGGTCACCGGCTCCAAGCTCACCGGGACCTACGGCGACCTCGCCGGAAGCCAGTTCAGCTCGCTCACCCCGGGCAACGCCATGAAGTGGGGGACCGTCGAGCCCACCCGGTCCACGTTCAACTGGACCGAGGCCGACCAGATCGTCGCCTTCGCCCAGGCCCACAACCAGCAGGTGCGCGGCCACACCCTGGTCTGGCACAGCCAGAACCCCAGCTGGCTGACGAACGGCACCTGGACCTCCGCCCAGCTCAGCAGCCTGCTGCAGAACCACATCAGCACCGAGGTCGGCCGCTACAAGGGCGAGATCGCCGCCTGGGACGTCGTCAACGAGCCCTTCAACGAGGACGGCAGCTACCGCTCGACGCTCTGGTACGACGGCCTCGGCTCCGACTACATCGCCAACGCCCTGACCTGGGCGCACGCGGCCGACCCGGCCGCCAAGCTGTACATCAACGACTACAACGTCGAGGGCGTCAACGCCAAGAGCACCGCCCTGTACAACCTGGTCAAGTCCCTGAAGGCGGCGGGCGTCCCGATCGACGGCGTCGGCCTCCAGGCCCACCTCGTCCTCGGCCAGGTCCCCGCCACCCTCCAGCAGAACATCCAGCGCTTCGCCGACCTCGGCGTCGACGTGGCGATCACCGAGCTGGACGTCCGGATGGCGCTGCCCGCCGACAGCACCGAACTCGCCCAGCAGAAGGCCGACTTCAAGTCGGTGGTGGCCGCCTGCGTGGCCGTGAGCCGCTGCGTCAACGTCACCGTGTGGGGCTTCACCGACTCCGACTCCTGGGTGGACAGCACCTTCCCGGGCTACGGGGCGGCGACCCCGTACGACGCGAACTACGCCCCGAAACCGGCGTACTACGGCATCTCCGAGGCGCTCGGCGGGACCACCACCACGCCGCCCACCGGCGCCTGCACCGCCGCCTACAGCGTGAGCAGCCAGTGGAACACCGGCTTCACCGGCCAGGTGACCATCTCCTGCTCCGGCGCCTCCCTCTCCTCCTGGAAGGCGACCTGGACCTACGGCGCCGGACAGCAGATCACCCAGGCCTGGAACGCCACCTGCACCCAGTCCGCCGCCGCCGTCTCCTGCGCGAACGCCTCCTACAACGGGACGGTCCCGGACGGGGGTTCGGTGTCCTTCGGCTTCAACGCCTCCTGGACCGGCAGCAATCCGGTGCCGACCGTCACTCTCGGGTAAGCGGGGGCTGAGAAGCGTGAGAGTTTTCGAAGAAAACTTCTTCACGCGGCTTCCACTAACAGTCTCCTAATAATTCGGATTTACGTTCCTGCCCGTGACGGGACACGAGGAGCAAGGCGAAGCGGGCAGACGGGTGGGCCGGCGGTCGCGGGCGCTGAAGATCGTCGGCCTCACCCTGGCGGGGGTCATGACGCTCGGCATCGCGGCAGCGGGGTGGGCCTATGTGCACCTCAACGACAACATCAAGAGCGTCGACATCAACAGCGCGCTCGGGGACGACCGGCCGGCGAAGGCGGTGACGACGCCGACGGCGTCCGCGTCCGCCTCCGCGTCCCCGCTGCCCACCGGCTCGGTGAACATCCTGGTGCTGGGCTCGGACTCGCGCAGCGGCAAGGCGAACCAGGCGCTCGGCGGCGGGCACAGCGGGGGCGCCCGCTCCGACACGGCGATGGTCGTGCACATCGACGCGGGCCGCACCTCGGCCACCGTCGTCAGCATCCCGCGCGACACCCTGGTCACCCGCCCCTCCTGCCCGCTGTCCTCGGGCGGCTCGACGGCGGTGGCCTACAACTCCATGTTCAACAGCGCCTACTCGGTGGGCGGGGCGGTGTGCGCGGTGAAGACGGTCGAGTCGATCACCGGCGTACGGATGGACCACTACCTGGAGATCGACTTCTCGGGCTTCGCGAAGCTGGTGAACGCGCTCGGCGGGGTGACCGTGACGACCGACCAGGACATCGACGACGACGACAGCCATCTGCACCTGAAGAAGGGCACCCACCGGCTCGACGGCAAGACGGCCCTGGCGCTCGCCCGCACCCGGCACGGCATAGGCGACGGCAGCGACCTCGGCCGGATAGGCCTCCAGCAGAAACTGGTCAAGGCCCTCCTCGACCAGATGGCCTCCATCAGCCTGCTCAGCAACCCGGCCAAGCTCTACGAGGTCGCCGACGCGGTCACCTCCAGCCTCACCACCGACACCGGCCTGGACTCCCTCAGCGAGCTGATGCGCCTCGGCCAGAGCCTGAAGGGCCTCACCTCCGACCACCTCAAGACCGTGATGATGCCCGTGGTCACCGCGCCCTCCGACCCCAACCGGGTGGTCGCCGAGGAACCGGCGGCGAGCAAGCTGTGGAAGTCGCTGCGGTAGCGCACGGGCGGGCGCCGGGAGCGGGCTGGGAGCGGGCCGGAAAAAAACTTCGGGGAATTCCGGCAGGCGTGTCGATCCCGGCGGACCCCGTTCGACGCAAGGGTGAGAGGCGGGAGAAGAGCCCGCCGTCCTACCGAAGGAGTCACCATGCCGCGTTACCTGTCGCTCGTGCGCATCGAAGAGGCCTCCGCTCCCGCCGAGGGCCCCAGCGAGGCGCTGATGCAGCGGATGGGCGAGCTGATCGAGGAGGTCACCAAGGCCGGCGTGATGCTGGACACCGCCGGGCTGACGCCGTCCGCCGACGGCACCCGGGTGCACTGGGAGGGCGGCAAGATCTCCGTCACCGACGGGCCGTTCACCGAGTCCAAGGAGGTCATCGGCGGCTACGCGATCATGCAGTGCAAGGACAAGGCCGAGGCCCTGGAGTGGACCAAGCGGTTCCTCAAGGTGCACGAGGAGTTCTGGACGGTGACCTGCGAGCTGCGGGAGATCGCGGAGGGCTGACCTTCCTGCCTTCCTGCCTTCCTGTCTTCCTGGCGCACGTCCGACGGTGGGTGTTGCATGGGGGGCTGTGAGCACACAGCCCCCCGCCGAGGCAGGCGCCCGCCACGCCATCGAGACCGTCTTCCGTCTGGAGTCGCCCCGCGTGATCGCCGGCGTCGCCCGGATCGTCCGGGACGTCGGCATCGCGGAGGAGCTGGCGCAGGACGCCCTGGTCGCCGCCCTGGAGCAGTGGCCCCGCGACGGGGTGCCCGACAACCCGGGCGCCTGGCTCATGGCCACCGCCCGCCATCGCGCCGTCGACCTGATCAGGCGCCGGGAGAACTACGCCCGCAAGCTCGCGGAGATCGGCCGCGACACGGAGACCACCGCCCCGCCCGAGGAGCCCGCCGACCCGGACGACATCGACGACGACCTGCTCCGGCTCGTCTTCACCGCCTGCCATCCGGTGCTGTCGCCCGAGGCCCGCATCGCCCTCACCCTGCGCCTCCTCGGCGGCCTGAGCACCGCCGAGATCGCCCGCGCCTTCCTGGTCCCGGAACCGACGATCGCCCAGCGCATCGTCCGCGCCAAGCGCACCCTCGCCGCCAGGAACATCGCCTTCGAGGTGCCGTACGGCCCGGACCGCGAGGCCCGGCTCGGCTCCGTGCTCGACGTCATCTACCTGATCCACAACGAGGGGTACGCGGCCACGACGGGCGACGACTGGCTGCGCCCGGCGCTGTGCGAGGACGCCCTGCGGCTGGCCCGGGTGCTCTCCGGGCTGATGCCGAAGGAGCCGGAGGTGCACGCCCTCACCTCGCTGCTGGAGTTCCAGTCCTCCCGGACCGCGGCCCGCACCGGCCCCGGCGGCGAACCGGTCCTGCTCAAGGACCAGAACCGGCGCCGCTGGAACCGCATGCTCGTCGCCCGCGGCATCAGGGCCCTCGCCCGCGCGGACGCCACCGCGACGGGCGCCCCGGGCCCGTACGCCCTCCAGGCGGCCATCGCCGCCTGCCACGCGCACGCCTACACCTACGAGGAGACCGACTGGACGGCCATCGCCACGCTGTACGGCCTGCTGGCGGTCCGGGCCCCGTCCCCCGTCGTCGAGCTGAACCGGGCGGTGGCGGTGTCGATGGACCGGGGGCCGGCGGCGGCCCTGCCGATCGTGGACGCGCTGACCGCCGAACCCGCCCTGCGCGACTACCACCTGCTGCCCAGCGTCCGCGGCGACCTGCTGGCCCGCCTCGGGCGCGGCGCCGAGGCCCGCGCGGAGTTCGAGCGGGCGGCGGCGCTGGCGCGCAACGAACGGGAGCGGGAACTGCTGCGGCGGCGGGCGGAGGAGGCCTAGGCCCCGCCGTCGGTACCGCGTGCCGTGAGCTTCTCGTGGTGTCGGCTTCTCGCGCGGTCAGTCTCTCCTGCGGTCGGCTTCTCGCGCGGTCAGTCTCTCCTGCGGTCGGCTTCTCGTGCGGTCAGCCTCTCCTGCGGTCGGCTTCTCGTGCGGTCAGCTCCGGCGGGCGTACGACGTGAGGCGGTCGGCGAACGCGGTGACGAGGTCGCGCAGTTCGGCGGGGCCCTCGACGGCGAACGGCCGGTCGAGCGAGGCGAGGACCGGGGGCAGCCAGTCGAGCCGTTCCGCCCGCAGTTCGACGCGCCGCCAGCACTCGGCCGCCGGGTCCCCGTCCGGCCCGGTCGGCCCGCCCGGCCCGGTCGGTTCCTCGGCGATGCTCGCGACGCTCGCGGGCAGGCGGGCGCGGATCTGCCCGACCGTCCCGTGGATCCGCAGGGTCACCCGGTGCCGGTACTCGGCGGTGGCGAACCCCGCCAGCACCCGTTCCGCCGGACCGGGGCCCTCGGGCACCTCGAACGAGCCGGGCAGGATCCGCGCGGCCGCGATGCGGTCGAGCCGGAGGGTTCGGTCCTCGCCGAGCCGGGCGTCCTCGCCCGTGACGTACCAGCGGCCCGCGTGGGCGACGATCCCGTAGGCGTGCAGGGTGCGTTCGCCGCGCCGGCCGTCGCGGTCGGTGTAGTGGACCGAGAGCGGCCGGCGGTGGCGGACCGCGTCGGCGACGGTGAGCAGCACCTCGGCGTCCGGGGTGTCGAACTCGCCGGGCCGGTCCGTGAAGTCGAGGGCGTCCAGGAGCGTGTCGAGGCGGCCCGCGAGGTGCCGGGGCAGCACCCGCCGGATCTTCGCCGCCGCCGTCTCGCCCGCCGTGCGCTGCGCCGTCGTCAGTCCGGTCCGGCGGCCGGCGACCAGGCCGAGGAGCACGGCCAGCGCCTCTTCGTCGCTGAGCATGAGCGGCGGCAGGCGGTGCCCGGGGGCGAGCCGGTAGCCGCCGTAGCGGCCGCGCACCGACTCCACGGGCACGTCCAGCTCGATCAGCTGGTCCACGTACCGCCGCACGGTGCGGCCTTCGACGCCGAGCCGGTCGGCGAGTTCGGCCACCGTCCGGGTGCCGCCCGACTGCAGCAGCTCCAGGAGGGTCAGCACGCGGCCGGTGGGTCGGGGCATGTCCGCAGCCTAACGCGAATAGAGGACCGATTCTGTCCCCTATTTCTCCTAGCCTGCGCGGTGCACGCCTTTCCGCACCGCACCGCATCAGCACGGCACAGCCAGGGAGATCGCATGGACTTCGTCTCGATCCGCATCATCACCGGCGACGTGGCACGCCTCGTCGGGTTCTACGAGCGCGCCACGGGGGTGCGGGCGGCGTGGGCCACCGAGGACTTCGCCGAGCTCAGGACCGCCGGCGCCACCCTCGCGATCGCCGGCACCCGCACGGTCCCGCTCTTCGCCCCGGACTCGGCCCGCCCGGCGGCCAACCAGAGCGTGATCACGGAGTTCCTCGTCGACGACGTGGACCGCGTCCACCGCAACCTCGCCGACTTCGTCACCGACTTCGTCGCCGGGCCCACCACGATGCCCTGGGGCAACCGTTCACTGCTCTTCCGCGACCCCGACGGCAACCTCGTCAACTTCTTCACCCCCGTCACCCCGGCGGCCGTCGAGAAGTTCGCCCGCCGAGCCCGCTGACCGGTGGCTAGGGCCGGGCCGGGTGGCCCACCAGCATCGTCGGTGCCCCCGCCACCCGGGTCAGGAACACGGTCGCCGAGTTCGGACCCTGCGGCTTGACCTTGCGGCGCAGCTCCTCCGGCTCGACGGCCGAGCCCCGCTTCTTCACGGTCAGGATCCCGACCTCGCGCTCCCGCAGCAGCGCCTTCAGCTTCTTGACGTTGAACGGGAGCTGGTCGGTGATCTCGTACGGCGTCGCGTAGGCGGTGGCGTGGAGCGCGTCGGCCGTGATGTAGGCGATCGTCGGGTCGATCAGGCCTCCGTCCAGTTCCTCGGCCACCTCGGCGACCAGGTGGGCGCGGATGACGGCGCCGTCGGGTTCGTACAGGTACCGCCCCACGGGCCGGACCTCGGGGTCGGGCAGGCCCCGGCCGAGCAGGGTGCGCGGGCCGGGCAGGAGGGTGGCGCGGACCGCCCCCGGTTCCGTCCCGAACCAGAGGACCGCCTCCTTCACGTCCCCCGCGTCCGAGATCCACTCCGCCTCGGCGTCCGCCGGGACCGTTTCGTGCGGGATGCCGGGGGCGATCTTCAGTGCGGCGACCCTGGCCGTCGACGCGGCTCCGACCGCCCAGGACAGCGGCGGTGAGTAGGCCTCCGGATCGAAGACGCGGCCACGGCCGCCGCGCCGGGCCGGGTCGACGAAGACGGCGTCCCAGCCCGCCGTGTCCACCTCCGTGACGTCCGCCTCCCGGACCTCGATCAGGTCGGCCAGGCCCAGCGCGTCGGCGTTCGCCCGCGCGGTCCGCGCCGTCACCGGGTCCCGGTCCACGGCCAGCACCCGGATCCCGGCCCGCGCGAGGGCGATCGCGTCGCCCCCGATCCCGCAGCACAGGTCGGCGACGGAGGAGACCCCCAGCGTCTTCAGCCGCTCGGCCCGGTACGTGGCGACACTCGCCCGCGTCGACTGCTCGACCCCGTTCGGCGTGAAGAACATGCGGTCCGCGTCCGCCTCGCCGAACTTCGCCGCCGCCCGCTGCCGCAGCCGGGCCTGGGCGAGCGCCGCCGACACCAGCTCGGCGGGGTGGGTGCGGCGCAGCCGGGTGGCCACGGCGAGTTCGTCGGCGGGCGCGGTGCCGCGCACCTCGGCGAGGAGGGCGTGGCCTTCGGGGGTGAGCAGGGGGGCGAGGTGGTCGTTCACCGGGTCATTGTCGGCCAGTCGGTGGATGGTTCGCCTCCGGCCGAGGTGTCTGCCCCGGTTCCGGGGAGGGGCCTGGAAGGATCCGACGCCATGCGAGCAGTCGTACAAAATGACAAAAATGGGTTCAGAGTGGGTGTGGCGGGCCTGCTGGCCGTCGCCGCCCTGGTGTCCGGCTGCGCGGGGCCCGACGGTTCCGCCGCCCGCCCCGCCGCCGGTCAGCAGCCGCACCGGAACGCCGCCGCCGAAGCCCACGCCGCCCTGGTGGCCGCCGCCAAGCGCTGGGGGCTGAACGCGGTCCCGCTGCGGCCCCCGGCCCCGCCGACGCAGAAGCCGAGGATCACCGCTCGCGACGGGTTCGAGGTGGACGGGCAGGTGGAGGACGAGCTGCCGCCGGTCTTCACCACGGTCCCGACGAAGCAGAAGGTCGTCTTCCTGACCATCGACGACGGCTCGGAGAAGGACCCGGCGTTCCTCCGCATGATGAGCGACCTGCGGATCCCCTACACCGCGTTCCTCAGCAACTACCTGGTCAAGGACGACTACGGCTACTTCCGGAAGATGCAGGCCGAGGGCCACACCCTCAACAACCACACCCTGACCCACCCCTACCTGCCGGGCCTGACCTACGAGGAGCAGAAGCACGAGATCTGCGGCATGCAGGAGATCATGAAGCGGGAGTTCGGCAAGGCCCCGACCGTCTTCCGCCCGCCCTACGGCAACTACAACGGCGACACCCTGCGCGCCGCCAGGACCTGCGGCATCAAGTACGCGCCGATCTGGGACGAGGAGGTGTTCGTCGACCACTGGGAGTACCGCGAGTGGGACCGCGGTCTGCACCCCGGTGACATCGTGCTCACGCACTTCCGGGGCCGCAGCGACTGGGACGGCACGATGGTCGACGACATGCGCCGCTTTCTGAACAAGGTCACGCGCGAGGGCTACGCGGTGGCGCGCCTGGAGGACTACCTGTGAGCCGCGCGAGGGCGACGGTGGCGTTCCTGGCCGCCGTCGCCCTCCTGCTCGCGGGCTGCGCCCAGTCCGTGGACCCCATCGAACGGCTCGGCAGGAAGGCGGCCGACGGGGTACGGCCGCACGGCCCGGCCGGCGAACAGGCCTACCGGCACTGGGGCCTGAGCGCGCCCCTGCCGGCCGCCCCGCGCCCGCCGTCCCACCCGCTCTCCTTCCGCTCGGCCCTCCCCCCGGTCGTCGACCACGTCCCCACCGCCGACCGGGTGGTCTTCCTGACCTACGACGACGGCGCCGAGAAGGACCCCCGCTTCGTGGACATGGTCCGCGAGCTGCGCCTGCCCGTGACGATGTTCCTCACGGACAGCGTGGTCGGCCCCGGCTACGGCCACTTCGCCCGGCTCCAGGCGGTCGGCGCGAGCGTCCAGAACCACACCCTCGACCACCCGGCCATGCCCGGGCTGCCCTACGCGGGCCAGCGTGCCGAGATCTGCGGACAGCAGGAGAAGCTGAAGTCCCGCTTCGGCATCCGCCCGTACCTCTTCCGCCCGCCCTACGGCACCTACGACACGACCACACTCCGCGCGGCGGCCGACTGCGGGGTGACGGCGGTGGTGCTCTGGCGGGCGGCGATGACGGCCGACACGCTCGCCTTCAGGAACGGCGAGAAGCAGCTCCGCCCCGGCGACATCGTCCTGGTCGGCCCCGACGAGGCCATGGGCCCGGCCCTGCGCGAACGCACGGCCCGGCTGCTGCGCCGGGTACAGGCGAGCGGGCTGACGGTGGGGCGCCTCGAGGACTACCTGTAGGCAGGTCACCGGCGGGTTCTCCGGTCCGGCGACCCGGTTTTTTCGGCGCCGCGCCACGGGCAACTGGCACTCCGCTTGACCGAGTGCTAATCGCGGTCATAGTCTCGGCTCTGGCACTCGGCAGATGAGAGTGCCAACAACGCGACGGGCAGGTCCGGCACCCGCGACGACGGATCCACCTGGTCGCCACCTCAGACAGTTAACCCCGTGAGATCTCCGAAGGGGGAGGTCGGATCGTGACGACCACCAGCTCCAAGGTTGCCATCAAGCCGCTTGAGGACCGCATCGTGGTCCAGCCGCTCGACGCCGAGCAGACCACGGCCTCCGGCCTGGTCATCCCGGACACCGCGAAGGAGAAGCCCCAGGAGGGCGCCGTCCTCGCCGTGGGCCCGGGCCGTTTCGAGAACGGCGAGCGCCTGCCGCTCGACGTCAAGGTCGGCGACATCGTGCTCTACAGCAAGTACGGCGGCACCGAGGTGAAGTACAACGGCGACGAGTACCTCGTCCTCTCGGCCCGCGACGTGCTCGCGATCATCGAGAAGTAGTTCACTCGAAGCACATCCTGCTGTGAACTGCGCCCCTGGCCCCCGCGATCTCATGAAGCCGGGCGTCGGGGGCGCGGCTCGTTTCACTCACGTTTTCCGAGAGGGCTGAACCGCTCCCATGGCGAAGATCCTGAAGTTCGACGAGGACGCCCGTCGCGCCCTTGAGCGCGGCGTCAACAAGCTTGCCGACACGGTGAAGGTGACGATCGGCCCCAAGGGCCGCAACGTCGTCATCGACAAGAAGTTCGGCGCCCCCACCATCACCAACGACGGTGTCACGATCGCCCGCGAGGTCGAGATCGAGGACCCGTACGAGAACCTCGGCGCGCAGCTGGTGAAGGAGGTGGCGACCAAGACCAACGACATCGCGGGTGACGGTACGACCACCGCCACCGTGCTGGCCCAGGCGCTGGTCCGCGAGGGCCTGAAGAACGTCGCCGCGGGTGCCTCCCCGGCCGCCCTGAAGAAGGGCATCGACGCCGCCGTCGCCGCCATCTCCGAGGACCTGCTCGCCACGGCCCGCCCGATCGAGGAGAAGTCCGACATCGCCGCCGTCGCCGCGCTGTCCGCCCAGGACACGCAGGTCGGCGAGCTCATCGCCGAGGCGATGGACAAGGTCGGCAAGGACGGTGTCATCACCGTCGAGGAGTCCAACACCTTCGGTCTGGAGCTGGACTTCACCGAGGGCATGGCCTTCGACAAGGGCTACCTGTCGCCGTACTTCGTGACGGACCAGGAGCGCATGGAGGCGGTCCTGGAGGACCCCTACATCCTCATCAACCAGGGCAAGATCTCCTCCATCGCGGACCTGCTGCCGCTGCTGGAGAAGATCATCCAGGGCAACGCCTCGAAGCCGCTGCTGATCATCGCCGAGGACGTGGACGGCGAGGCGCTCTCCACCCTCGTGGTCAACAAGATCCGCGGCACCTTCAACGCGGTCGCGGTCAAGGCCCCCGGCTTCGGCGACCGCCGCAAGGCGATGCTGGAGGACCTGGCGATCCTCACCGGCGCCACGGTCATCTCCGAGGAGGTCGGCCTCAAGCTCGACCAGGTCGGCCTGGACGTGCTGGGCTCCGCCCGCCGTGTCACGGTCACCAAGGACGACACCACGGTCGTCGACGGTGCCGGTGACTCCGGCGCGGTCACCGGCCGCGTCGCCCAGATCAAGGCCGAGATCGAGAACACCGACTCCGACTGGGACCGCGAGAAGCTCCAGGAGCGCCTCGCGAAGCTGGCCGGCGGCGTGTGCGTGATCAAGGTCGGCGCCGCCACCGAGGTGGAGCTGAAGGAGAAGAAGCACCGTCTGGAGGACGCCATCTCCGCGACCCGCGCCGCGGTCGAGGAGGGCATCGTCTCCGGTGGTGGCTCCGCGCTGGTCCACGCCGCGAAGGTGCTGGAGGACGGCCTCGGCAAGACCGGCGACGAGGCGACCGGTGTCGCCGTCGTCCGCCGCGCCGTCGTCGAGCCGCTGCGCTGGATCGCCGAGAACGCCGGCCTGGAGGGCTACGTCATCACCTCCAAGGTCGCCGAGCTCGACAAGGGCCAGGGCTTCAACGCCGCCACCGGCGAGTACGGCGACCTGGTCAAGGCCGGCGTCATCGACCCGGTCAAGGTCACCCGCTCCGCCCTGGAGAACGCCGCCTCCATCGCCTCCCTCCTCCTGACGACCGAGACCCTGGTCGTCGAGAAGAAGGAAGAGGAAGAGCCCGCCGCGGCCGGCCACTCCCACGGCCACGCCCACTGACGTACGGCAGTACGGCAGACGGCTGAACTGAGGCCCGTCACCCGAGTGGTGGCGGGCCTCAGTGCACCGCACGTTCGTGAGGGCGGCTGTGATGCCCGCTGAGCCTGGAGGCCGAGGCCTCCTTGTCACCCATCGCA
This sequence comes from Streptomyces sp. NPDC048288, assembly GCF_043201555.1. Taxonomy (NCBI): domain Bacteria; kingdom Bacillati; phylum Actinomycetota; class Actinomycetes; order Kitasatosporales; family Streptomycetaceae; genus Streptomyces; species Streptomyces sp. NPDC048288. Next base: position 519,721 of record NZ_JBICZD010000003.1, on the reverse strand, counting down.
CTGTCACTCGTCATGTGGTGCGTCTGCGAACGCAGAGAGGGACTGGGCGTGAAGTGCGCATGCCGCTTACGCCCGTTACGGGCTACGCCATTTGAGTCATCAACCCTCTATGATCCGTCGAGTGTCGGGGAATTCAGCAGAGCACCACTACGCTCACGCCGCCGTGCGGCACTACGAGGACGGCATTTTCCTCCAAGACGGAGCGCGGTTGTCCAACGCCGACCATCACTACGGCTTTGCGGTCGAGTGCGCCCTCAAGAGTCTGCTGCTCCGCTTCACCGTCGCGACGGTTGACCCCAAGAAGCTTGGAGGGCCGCCGTCCAAATCTCCCTGGATCAAGGATCCGGTGACTGGTAAGGCAGCCCACAGCTATAGCCACCTGCCTTGGGTAGCCACCGACGTGGCTCTTCTGACGCATGGCAGATCGGCGACTCGGCTGGCCGCTGCGCTCGGCGGGCTGAACGCTTTCGATGCCTGGTCGGTCGACGATCGCTACCTCGACGGCAGCAACGTTGTCGAGGCCGACGTGCAACAGCGGCGTAGCGTGGCCCAGAACATACTCAGCCTGCATGAGCAGGCACTGATCACTGGAAGGCTGCCGTGACTCTCGCCCCCGAACCGGTTGACCGGCCGGTCCGCTTCGCAGAGGCGCGTCTTCGTGCGCTGGCCCTCGCACACGAGATCGCGGCTGCGGAGCTGGACGTCCTGGCTGTACGGGATGTTCTGGGGCGCTTCACCCTGATCGTCGATGACCGCACACGGCCGGTCTCGCCTGCGCTGGAGAACCTCGAGGCCTCTTATGGTCCGCGTCTCCGCCAGGACCTTGGTCCGTACGCCGCAGACCGCCCGCTCATGTTGGCGTCCAGTCTTTTCTCGGCCAACGGCCTGCTCGACTCCGAGCGGACTGTCAGGGATCCTGAACGCCCTGGAAGACGGGTTTGGATCCTGGACAACACAGTCGTCGGCGAGGACTGGGCGCAGGTGTCCACACCCGCCCGTGAACCGGATGGCAGTCGTACTCATCGCACTGCGCTCTACGGCTTCAAAGGTGGTGTAGGACGGACCACCGCGACCGCCGTTCTCGCCCGCCACTTGGCCGACCAGGGGCATATCGTGCTCGTAGTCGACCTGGACCTGGAGTCACCAGGTGTCGGCCCGTTGGTTGCCGAAGGCGCGGACCTGCCCACCCACGGCATCATCGACCAACTCGTCGAATCTGCCGTGGGCAATGCGGAAGGGCTCGACCACGTTATCCGTACGGGCTACACCCCCCGCGGCGGCCGGGGGGAGCTCTGGGTGGCGCCCGCTCGTGGCAAGGGCGTGCCGGGCGTTCCTTACGCTTATGTCGACAAGTTGAATCGCGCGTACGCGGACGTCCCCGGTGCAGGTTTCGCTGACCGGTTGGAACAGGCAGTGCGTGCTTGTGAGGAAGCGGTGGCCCAAGAGAGCGACAGCGGTCGACGGCCTGACGTCGTCCTGCTCGACAGCCGGGCCGGTATCCACGACATCGCCGCTGTGACGATTTCCCGTCTTTGTGACCTGGCCCTGTTGTTCGGCACGGACAACGCTCAGACCTGGGAGGGCTACACCGACCTCTTCGAGGCCTGGCTCTCCTCGGGGCAGGCACCGGCGATCCGGGAGAAGCTCCGTATGGTGGCGTCGATGGTGCCGGATTCCCCGCTGCGGCCTCAGTCCTCGTATCTTCAGTCGTTCCGCGAGCACGCTTGGGACTGCTTCTCCCTGCTTTACGATGACGACGACGTCGATCCGGAGACCAACGAACTGGATCTCGGCACATTCTCGCCGTTCCTGGAGGACGAGTCGGCTCCGCACTACCCCATTCCCATCCTCTTCGAGCCGGGGCTGGTCGGTCTGGATGCCATCGCGGCACCGGGTTGGCAGGATCGGGCCTTCGTCCAGGCGGCATACCGGGATTTCCTGCCCACCGCTACGCTCCTGATCACAGCAGATCCGCAGAGCAGTGAAGGACCGCGATGAACAGCGCCGCGCTGGGCGTCCAGGAGTACCGTGAGCTTCTGGCTGCCGGTCTACCCGAGGCTCATGACGCCGATACTGCCGAGCCGAGCGTTCAGAGTCTCTTCACTCCGGACACTCACCGCGCGGCACTGTACGTGGACACAACCGTGGTCCGAGGAGGCCGAGGCGTCGGCAAGACCTTCTGGTATCGCTCGCTGCAAGACAGGACTCTGCGCGAAATCGCTGCTCAGGAATACGGTATCGACCGCTTGCGCCGGGTCACGGTGTCGACCGGCTATGGTGCGGCTTGGAAGCCCAACCTGTACCCCGGGCCGGGCAACCTGCGGCAACTGGTCGAGGAGGGCGTACCTCCCTATGACCTTTGGTACGCCGTGCTCCTCACTGCGTTCGACCAGCCGGAGTTGCGGGAGCTTTCCGAGTGGCGGGACAAGGCGGCCTGGGTGCGCAGTAATCCCGGTGCAGCCGAGCGAACAGTGCAGCGCGTCGACAAGGAGGCGCAGGACAAGCGCGTCACGCACCTGATTCTCTTCGACGCTCTGGAGCACCTGCACCGGGTCCGCTCGCAGGCAGACCGACTCGTCAGCGGAATCTTGGAGCTGGCGCTTGCTATGCGCCTGGGCACCCGCAACATTCGGTTCAAGGTGTTCATCCGTCCCGACATGTACGACGGCGCGTTGCTGCATTTCCCCGACGCCTCCAAGCTGTCGTCGAACGCAGCTGCTCTGACGTGGTCCCGAGCCAACCTCTATGGGCTGCTCTTTCATACGTTGGGCAACCACGACGGCGACGTTGCCGCTCGGTTCCGGCATCTCACGGGAGGCTGGCAGCCTGAGGCTGACGGCCAGCGCCATGTTCCGCCCGCGCTCCTCAGCGGCGACGAGCAGTTTCAGACCGAGCAGTTCACTCTGATCGCCGGCCCTTACATGGGATCCAACTTCCGTAAGGGCCACACCTTCACCTGGCTGCCGAACCATCTGATGGACGGAGTGGAGCAGGTCAGCCCGCGCAGTTTCCTGAGTGCGCTGCAGAAGGCACTGGCAGAGACGCGGGACCAGTACGCGGGTCACGAGTTCGCCCTCCATCACGAAGGGATTCGACGTGGCGTGCAGACGGCGTCGGAGACCCGGGTTGCAGAGGTCGGCGAAGACATGCCGTGGGTGAGGCTGGCGATCGAGGCGCTCGCAGGTCGCCAGGTGCCCATAGAGCAGGAGAAGGTCGAGGGGCTGTGGGAGGAGTCCCGGCTCGTGGACGCCCTTCGTAAGGAAGCCGAGAGATACGTGCCCAGCGACTCCCAGGAAGACACGCTGGTGCGCACGGGCCCGCGGCATCCCGGAGACCCGGCCCTGCTGATCGAAGAGCTCATCTCGCTGGGAGTGATGCGCCGCCGCCGTGATGGCCGCATCGACCTGCCCGACGTGTACCGCATCGCTTTCAATGTGGGCCGCAAGGGTGGTGTGCCAAGGGTGGCCAACTGATGTCAGCGGCCGACCGGGCAGACTCCTCGACATCAGCTCCGAGGGATGGGCTGGTTTCATCGGATTCCATGAATCATGAACGTGGCGCGCTGGAGCCGACACTCCGGTGAATCGAGGAAGCCCCCGTCCCCGGTCGTCCGCCGGGTACGGGGGCTTCGCCCCTCGCGGGCTTTCACTGTGGTCTCAGTTCTCCAGCTCGTCCAGTGCGCCGAGCTGACCCATCAGGCCGAGCCGGTCGTACTCCCACCAGCCCTCGGCGATCCTCCCGCCGGAGTCGAAGCGGTGGATCGTCGTCCCGGTCATCCTGACCAGTCCCCGGGTGTTCGGCAGCCCCAGGAACTCCGCCTTCTGCCGCCCCTTCCAGATCCACCGGGTGCAGACCCGGTCGTCCTGGGTGAACTGGTCCTCGACATGGAACGTGAAGTCGAAGGCGCCCCGCCACATCTCGATCTCGCGCCGTACCGCGTCCATGCCGATGGTGTCCTGCCCGTTGCCCGGGTCGTGGCCGTGGTAGTCCTCCGCGAGCAGACCGTCCAGCGGAGCCAGCGGGCCGGCCGCGGCGATCGTCTCGAAGAACCGCCGCGCGGCACCGGTGTACAGCCGCTCGTCCCGCACCACGTCCAGGTCGGTGAACGTCGGCGTTCCGTCGCAGAGCGCGAGCAGGTCGTGGAAGACCTTGTCGGTCTCCGGGAGGGTCGAGTTCCGCATCGCCTCCTCGTACGACGGGAACTCCACGATCTCCACGACGTGCGACGCGTCGGAGCGGTCCCGGCCGACCACCGCGTGCGTCGCCGTCCGCTTCCCCTTGGTCTGCTCGACCCAGCTGTCCAGCAGCCGCTCCATCTCGGTCAGCCGGCTGGTCCTGCACTCGATGAGCTGCACGAACGTCATGACACCGCCTCCGGCCCCCCTGGGTCCGGTCCCGCCCGCCCATTTTCCCACCGGACCGGCCGCGGCTCCTGCTGTCGGGCCTACTGCGGCCCGTACTTGCGCCCCGTCTTCGAGCTGATGCCGCCCACCAGCCCGTGCGGCGCCATCTTCGCCAGGCCCGTCAGCACCTTGTAACGCGGATCCGGGATCGACAGCGTCTTGCCGCGCGCGAGGTCGGCCAGCGCCGCCGCCACCAGCTTGTCGGCGTCCAGCCACATCCAGCCCGGGATGTTGTCGGTGCCCATCCCGGCCCGCTCGTGGAACTCCGTACGGACGAACCCCGGCGCCAGCGCCATCAGCCGGACCCCGCTGTCCGCGAGATCGCGCGCCGCGCCCTGGGTGAACTGCACGACCCACGCCTTGGAGGCGCCGTACGTACCGCGCGGCACGAAGGCCGCCACCGAGGCCACGTTGACGACCCCGCCGCGCCCGCGCTCCCGCATCGCCTCCGTCGCCGCGGCCGTCAGCCGCAGCACCGCCTCGCAGTGCACCTTGAGCATGCGCAGCTCGTCGGCCATCGGCACGTCGAGGAACCGGCCCTTGTTGCCGAAGCCCGCGTTGTTGATCAGCAGGTCGACCGGGTTCCTGCGGTCGCCGAGGCGGGTGGCGACCGCCTCGATGCCGGTGTCCTCGGCGAGGTCGGCGGTGAGCACCTCCGCCTCGATGCCGTGCCGGTCGTGCAGTTCGGTCGCCTGTTCGCGCAGCCGCTTGGTGTCCCGTGCGACCAGGACGAGGTTGTGCCCGTCGGCCGCCAGCCGCCGCGCGAACGCGGCACCGATCCCCGCGGTCGATCCCGTAATCAGAGCCGTTGTCATGGCCCAAGGGTAGTTACCCGGACTGACGGCGTCCGCTGTGCGCACCGGCTCTCCCGATGGGTGAAGCACGGGTGAACGGCGTGCGCGTGACGGCCGTTCAGTCCTCTGCGGTTGCCGACTGCGCCGCCACGTACTTCCGGGCCTGCGCCAGCGTCTCCGGGTGCAGCGCCTCGCCCGCCGCGAGCACCCGCGGCAGCAGCTCCCGCTCGGTGGTGACGGCGCGGAACTGCATCGCCGCGGTCACCCCGTGCTCCGGACGGCGCACGATCTCGATCGGGTCGCCGGCCCGGATCTCACCCGGTTCGATCACCCGGAGGTAGGCACCGGTCGCACCCTTCCGCGTGAACCTCTTCACCCATCCCCGTTCGCCCAGATGGCCCTGGAAAGTGCGGCACGGGATGCGCCCGGAGGTGACCTCCAGTACGACCTCGGAACCGATCCGCCAGCGCTCGCCGATCAGCGCATCCGACACGTTCAGCCCGTTTGTCGTGAGGTTCTCACCGAAACAGCCGTTCGGCAGCGGCCGGCCGAGCTCCTTCTCCCAGTCGTCGAGGTCCTCGCGCGCGTAGGCGTACACCGCCTGGTCGTGGCCGCCGTGGTGGCGCAGCTCGCACACCGTGTCCCCGGCCAGCCCGCTGCCCGCGGTCCCCTTCGGCCCGGGCGCCGCCACCCGCACCGGCCCGTCCACCGGGCGCTTGTCGATACCGGTCACGCCGTCGGCCTGGTCCGTGTGCGGTGACGGTGTCGGACGGCCGAGGTTCAGCGAGAGAAGCTCCATGCTCCGACGGTACGGGAGCGCGCTCAAAGCGTCGACGCGATATTGGGCACCCTGTCCAAGTCCGCCTTATGCTCGAAACATGATCGAGGCCCGTCATCTCCGCGTCCTGCGTGCCGTCGCCACCACCGGTTCCTTCTCGGCGGCGGGGCGCGAACTGGGCTGCACCCAGCCCGCCGTCAGCCAGCAGATGAAGGCCCTGGAGGGCTCCGTGGGCACCCCGCTGCTGGTCCGCAACGGCCGCGAGATGCGCCTGACCCAGGCCGGCGAGGCCCTGGTCCGGCACGCCTCCGGGATCCTCGCCGGACTCACCGCCGCCGAGGAGGAGGTCGCCGCGATCGCCGGGCTGCGCGCGGGCCGGGTCCGGCTGGTCTCCTTCCCGAGCGGCAGCTCCACCCTGGTCCCGACCGCCCTCGCCGCCCTGCGCGCGGCCCACCCCGGCACCCGGGTCTCCCTGGAGGAGGCCGAGCCGCCGAACTCCGTGGACCTGCTGCGCGCGGGCGACTGCGACATCGCCCTGGCCTTCCGGTACGAGGGCGCGGCGGACGCGGGGGAGTGGGACGACCTGGTGGTACGGCCGCTGCTGACGGACCGTCTGGTCGGCCTGGTACCGGAACGGCACCGGCTCGCCCGCGCGGAGTCCGTCGCCCTCGGCGAACTCGCCGACGAGCCCTGGATCGCGGGCTGTCCGCGCTGCCGGGGACAGCTCGTCCAGGCGTGCGAGAGCGCCGGCTTCACGCCCCGTATCGACTTCGCCACCGACGACTATCCGGCGGTGGTCGGCCTGGTCGGCGCCGGTCTGGGGGTGGCCGTGCTGCCCCGGCTCGCGATCGAGTCGGTACGCCCGAGGGGGGCCCGCGCGGTGGTTCTGGAACCCGCGGTGCGCCGGGAGATCGTCGCCCTCACGCTGCCCGACCTGGCACAGGTGCCGGCCGTGGCGGCGACGCTGGAGCAGCTGGGCCGGGCCGCCCGGCGGGCGTAGGAGAGTGGCCGGGCACGCGCGCGTGCCCGATCGTCGGGGGATTGTCAACGATATGCAGAAACGTTCTTTCAGGTGTCGGAGGCGGAGCCGCCGCTGGTCGTCGATGCCGACACCAGCCTGTTGCGCGCCCGCCCCATGAGCTCTTCGCGCTCGTCCTCGGTCAGGCCGCCCCACACGCCGTACGGCTCACGGACCGCCAGCGCGTGCGCCGCGCACTCCGCGCGGACCGGGCACCTCATGCAGACCTCCTTGGCCGAGTTCTCACGGGCACTCCGAGCCGCCCCGCGCTCGCCCTCGGGATGGAAGAAGAGCGAGCTGTCGACCCCGCGGCAGGCGGCGAGGAGCTGCCAGTCCCACAGGTCCGCGTTCGGTCCGGGAAGGCGGGAGAAATCTGCCATTACGTGACCCCTTGTAGCCGTTCTGGGCGGATACGGTGCCAACGACCGTACATCTCCGGTCTAGAGAGATGAAAATATGACTCATTGGCAATCTAGCCCCAGACACCGTGAAACGGGAAGAAAAAGGTCTAAATGGGGCATTGGATGTGATGAAAAGTTGAGGGTCTGACGTCCATGTCTGCACCGTGTCCGCGCCCTCACGTAGAGTGCCGAAGACGGCACGCAGCCCCGTAACTCTTTCGAGTGACCGTCGTTGAGAGTGCGGAGGCGGTTGAAACAACAAGCGCTCGGGCAGGCGTCCGAGACGGTCGACCGCACAGGTGACGATTCCGTACCAGCCTGGAGGCTCAAGGTGACGCGCATCAGCTGCGGAGGGCGGTCATGACATCCGTCCTCGTCTGCGACGACTCCCCGCTTGCCCGAGAGGCGCTGCGCCGCGCGGTCGCGACCGTGCCCGGCGTCGAGCGCGTGACGACGGCTGCCAACGGCGAGGAAGTCCTCCGCCGCTGGGGTGCCGACCGCTCCGACCTGATCCTGATGGACGTGCGCATGCCCGGACTGGGCGGCGTCGAGACCGTGCGCCGGCTGCTGTCCGCCGACCCCGGCGCGCGCATCATCATGCTCACGGTCGCCGAGGACCTGGACGGGGTGGCCCTGGCCGTCGCCGCCGGTGCCCGCGGCTACCTGCACAAGGACGCCTCGCGCGCGGAGCTGCGCGCGACCGTCACCCAGGCGCTCGCCGACCCGACCTGGCGACTGGCGCCCCGCCGCCTGCGCTCGGCCGAGATGGGCGCCGCGCCCACCCTCACCGCGCGTGAGATCCAGGTGCTCGAAGGCATGAGCCACGGCCGCTCCAACGCCGAGATCGGCCGCGAGCTGTTCCTCTCCGAGGACACCGTCAAGACGCACGCCCGGCGCCTGTTCAAGAAGCTCGGCGCCTCCGACCGCGCGCACGCGGTGGCCCTCGGCTTCCGCTGGGGACTGGTTCGCTGATACGGCGGTGAGCTGCGCCGCAGCGGGGAAGCGGACCGACCGGACGCCCCCGCCTACCCCACGGTGGGCGGGGTCCGCAAGGCCGGCCGGCGCAGGCCCGCTGCTCGTTTCGGCGCCGATGCCGCATCCTTGAGGTGTGGAGTCTCTCGGGGACGAGTCGTTCGAGCGGAAGGGGAGGGCGCAGGAGATGAGTTCCGGCGCACCTGCTCATAACGCTTCGGTGCACAACGACGGACGCGGTGCCACGCAGCCGACGGCGGCAGGGCACCATGGACCGATGCGCGAGGACGAGGCGGTCACTGCCATAGGGACGATCGGTTCCCTTGTCCATCGCGCCGTAGACGGGGACGAGCAGGCCACGCACGACCTGCTCGCCCATGTCCACCCACTCGCGCTGCGCTACTGCCGCACGCGTCTGTCCCGGCTGCCGGGCGACGCCCGGCACTTCGTCGAGGACCTCGCGCAGGAGGTCTGCGTGGCGGTTCTCCTCGCGTTGCCCCGCTATCGCGACACGGGCCGCCCCTTCGAGGCCTTCGTCTTCGCCATCGCCTCCCACAAGGTCGCCGACCTGCAGCGGGCCGCGATGCGCCACCCGGGCTCCACGGTCGTCCCCTCGGACGAGATGCCGGAACGCCCCGACGACTCCCTCGGCCCCGAGGAGCGGGCGCTGCTCAGCAGCGACGCCGAATGGGCCAAGAAACTGCTGGCCAACCTCCCGGAGAACCAGCGCGAGCTGCTGCTCCTGAGGATCGCCGTGGGCCTCACGGCCGAGGAGACCGGCCAGATGTTGGGAATGTCACCGGGCGCGGTGCGGGTGGCCCAGCACCGGGCGCTGAGCCGGCTGCGGGCGCTGGCCGAGCAGTAGAGGGCAGTGGCGGAGCAGCGGACGGCAGTGGCCGAACGGGTTGCATCACCCCCGATGAACAGGCGCACGCCCAATTCCGTACGAACATACGAAGCCCGGAGCTGAGTCGTACCGTGGAATTTGGGACCCGTGCTTCCCGTTAGCATGGGCATCCGCACCGTTCAAGGCCATTTGGGGAAGGTGTCATGACTGCCAACGTCGACGGAGTGCCCGGAAAATTCGCGACACTCGGGCTGACCTACGACGACGTGCTGCTGCTGCCGGGCGCATCCGAGGTGCTCCCCAACGCGGTCGACACCTCGTCCCGCATCTCCCGCAACGTGCGGGTCAACATCCCGCTGCTCTCCGCGGCGATGGACAAGGTGACCGAGTCCCGCATGGCGATCGCGATGGCCCGGCTCGGCGGCGTCGGCGTGCTGCACCGCAACCTGTCCGTCGAGGACCAGGTCAACCAGGTCGACCTGGTCAAGCGGTCCGAGTCCGGCATGGTCACCGACCCCATCACGGTGCACCCGGAGGCGACCCTCGCCGAGGCCGACGCGCTGTGCGCCAAGTTCCGCATCAGCGGTGTGCCGGTCACCGACCCGGCCGGCAAGCTGCTCGGCATCGTCACCAACCGCGACATGGCCTTCGAGTCCGACCGCGGCCGCCAGGTGCGCGAGGTCATGACCCCGATGCCGCTGATCACCGGCAAGGTCGGCACCACCGGTGTCGAGGCCATGGAGCTGCTGCGCAAGCACAAGATCGAGAAGCTTCCGCTGGTCGACGACGCGGGCGTCCTCAAGGGCCTGATCACCGTCAAGGACTTCGTCAAGGCCGAGAAGTACCCGAACGCCGCGAAGGACTCCGAGGGCCGGCTGCTGGTCGGCGCCGCCGTGGGCGCCAGCCCCGAGGCGCTGGAGCGGGCCCAGGCGCTCGCCGACGCCGGGGTGGACTTCCTGGTCGTCGACACCTCGCACGGGCACAACAGCAACGCCCTCAGCTGGATGGCGAAGATCAAGTCGAGCGTGAACGTCGACGTGATCGGCGGCAACGTCGCCACCCGCGACGGCGCGCAGGCCCTGATCGACGCCGGTGTCGACGGCATCAAGGTCGGCGTGGGCCCCGGCTCGATCTGTACCACCCGCGTGGTCGCCGGTATCGGCGTCCCGCAGGTCACCGCCATCTACGAGGCGTCCCTCGCCGCCGGCCCGGCCGGTATCCCGCTGATCGGCGACGGCGGCCTGCAGTACTCCGGCGACATCGGCAAGGCCCTCGCGGCCGGCGCCGACACGGTGATGCTGGGCTCCCTCCTCGCGGGCTGCGAGGAGTCCCCGGGCGAGCTGCTCTTCATCAACGGCAAGCAGTTCAAGTCGTACCGCGGCATGGGCTCGCTGGGCGCCATGCAGTCGCGCGGCCAGGGCCGGTCGTACTCGAAGGACCGCTACTTCCAGGCCGAGGTCTCCTCCGACGACAAGCTCGTCCCCGAGGGCATCGAGGGCCAGGTGCCCTACCGGGGCCCGCTGGCCAACGTGCTGCACCAGCTGGTCGGCGGTCTGCGCCAGACCATGGGCTATGTGGGCGCGGCCACCGTGGACGAGATGGAGTCCAAGGGCCGCTTCGTGCGGATCACCGCGGCGGGCCTCAAGGAGAGCCACCCGCACGACATCCAGATGACGGTCGAGGCGCCGAACTACAGCCGCAAGTAGTCACCCGTCTTTCCCGAGGGCGGTCCCGGACCCACCGGGGCCGCCCTCGCCGTACCCGTCGGCGATACTGGTAGACGCTGAAACGCAGAGGGAAAGGCCACAGACGTGACTGAGATCGAGATCGGGCGCGGCAAGCGCGGCCGCCGGGCGTACGCCTTCGACGACATCGCCGTCGTCCCCAGCCGCCGTACGCGGGACCCGAAGGAGGTCTCGATCGCCTGGCAGATCGACGCCTACCGCTTCGAGCTGCCGTTCCTGGCCGCACCCATGGACTCGGTCGTCTCGCCGGCCACCGCGATCCGCATCGGCGAGCTCGGCGGCCTCGGCGTGCTCAACCTCGAAGGCCTCTGGACGCGGTACGAGGACCCGCAGCCGCTGCTCGACGAGATCACCGGGCTGGACGCCGAGACCGCCACCCGCCGCCTCCAGGAGATCTACTCCGCCCCCATCAAGGAGGAGCTGATCGGCGCGCGCATCAAGGAGGTGCGCGACTCCGGCGTGGTCACGGCGGCCGCGCTCTCCCCGCAGCGCACCGCGCAGTTCTCCAAGGCGGTCGTGGACGCGGGCGTCGACATCTTCGTCATCCGCGGTACGACGGTCTCCGCGGAGCACGTCTCGTCCTCGCACGAGCCGCTGAACCTGAAGCAGTTCATCTACGAGCTCGACGTCCCGGTGATCGTCGGCGGCTGCGCCACCTACACGGCGGCCCTGCACCTGATGCGCACCGGCGCGGCGGGCGTGCTCGTCGGCTTCGGCGGCGGCGCCGCGCACACCACGCGCAACGTGCTCGGCATCCAGGTCCCGATGGCCACGGCCGTCGCCGACGTGGCCGCCGCCCGCCGCGACTACATGGACGAGTCCGGCGGCCGCTACGTGCATGTGATCGCCGACGGCGGTGTCGGCTGGTCCGGCGACCTGCCCAAGGCGATCGCCTGCGGCGCCGACTCGGTGATGATGGGCTCCCCGCTGGCCCGTGCGACCGACGGCCCGGGCAAGGGCCACCACTGGGGCATGGAGGCGGTCAACGAGGAGCTTCCGCGCGGCAAGAAGGTCGACCTGGGCACGGTCGGCACCATCGAGGAGATCCTCACCGGCCCGTCCCACACCCCGGACGGCTCGATGAACCTCTTCGGCGCCCTGCGCCGCGCGATGGCCACCACCGGCTACAGCGAGCTGAAGGAGTTCCAGCGCGTCGAGGTGACGGTGGCGGACTCGCAGCACAAGCGGTAACCCGCGTCCTGGGACGCATGGAGGGCCGGTCACCCCGGGCGGGGTCACCGGCCCTCTCGCAGGTCCGTCAGCGAGCCGCCTTCTGGGCCCCCGAGAACGCCGCCCACGCCGCGATCGCGAAGAAGACGAAGGTCAGCGGGTCGGCCTCCTCCTTCCAGGCGTCCTGGACGACGCCGAAGTGCTGGAAGAAGACCTCGGAGAACGCCACGTCGAGCTGGTCGGCGCCGATCATCGCCTCGCCGACGAGCTGGCCCAGGTAGACCGAGCCGAGCGCGAGGACGGCCGCGGTGATCGCGAGCGCCGGGTTGCGGCCGCCGAGCTTTCCGGCCGCGAGACCGATGACGAAGCCGACGCCGACGGCCGCCCAGCCGATCTCGTGCTTGGTGAGGCCGATGACCACGCCGTAGAGCGCGGCGGCGGCCACGGCCGCGACGAACGCGGCGCCCAGACCGAGGGCTATGTTGCCCTGCGGCGGCGGCGCGGGCGGCGCCGGCGGCGGGGGCACGGTGCCGGGCGCCTGCTGCTGGGCGAACGGGTTGCCGTCGGCCGGCAGCGGCTGGGGCTGCGGCGGTGGTGGCGGAGCTGACTGGCTCATGACAGAAATCCCCCCTGGGAAAAGCACTGAAAGATCAGTGAAGTGAAGAGACGCGCGCACATCTGTGCGGCAGGTGAGGGGAGACTAACAGCCGCCTGTGACAACGCCCCCGGGGATTTCGCGCGGCCGGGGCCCGCTCCGCCCGCTCAGAGCCGGTGCGCCGCCCCCGTGGGCGTCGCGCCGCGCGTGTCCAGCAGCAGCTGCGCCTTCACCGACAGGCCCTGGAGGTCGTACGTCCGGTGCTGCTGGACCAGGATCGTCAGGTCGGCGTCGGCGGCCGCCTCGTAGAGGGAGTCCGCGCGCGGCACCGGGCGGTCCAGGACGTTCCAGGACGAGATGTGCGGGTCGTGGTAGCTGACCGAGGCGCCCAGCTCCATCAGCCGGACCGCGATCTCCCGCGCGGGGGTGCTCTGCTGGTCGGCGAGGTCGGGCTTGTAGGTGACGCCGAGCAGCAGCACGCGCGCGCCGCGCGCCGACTTGCCGTGCTCGTTGAGGAGGGCGGCGGCACGCTGGACGACGTAACCGGGCATCCGGTCGTTGACCTGCTGGGCCAGCTCCACCATGCGCAGACCGCGGCCCGCGAGGCCGGACAGGTCCTGAGGGACGCCGTGGCCGCCGACACCGGGGCCCGGGCGGAAGGCCTGGAAGCCGAACGGCTTGGTCTCCGCGCAGCGGATCACGTCCCACAGGTCGACGCCCAGGTCGTGGCAGACGGCGGCCATCTCGTTGACCAGGGCGATGTTGACGTGCCGGAAGTTGGTCTCCAGAAGCTGCACGGTCTCGGCCTCGCGCGGTCCGCGCGCGCGGACCACCTTGTCGGTGAGCCGGCCGTAGAACGCGGCGGCCGACTCGGTGCACGCGGGCGTGAGACCGCCGATGACCTTCGGGGTGTTGGCCGGGGTGAAGGCGCGGTTGCCCGGATCCACCCGGCTGGGGGAGTAGGCGAGGTGGAAGTCGCGGCCCGCGCGGAGGCCGGAGCCCTTCTCCAGCAGCGCGCGCAGGAAGTTCTCGGTCGTGCCCGGGTGGACCGGCGACTCCAGGATCACCGTCGTGTGCGGGCGCAGCCGCGCGGCCAGCGTGCGGGCGGCCGTCTCCACCTGGCTCAGGTCGAGTCCGCCGTCCGCGTCGCGCGGGGTGGGGGCGCAGATGACGGCCGTGCGGACCCGTCCCAGCTGTGCCGGGTCCTCGGTCGCCCGGAAGCCCCCCGAGAGCATCCGGCGCCGCTCGGCGGGGCTGAGCGAACCGGCCTCGGGGCCGGTCGCGTAGCCGATCGTGGAGATGCCGGCGGCCACCGCGGCCTGGGCGAGGGGCAGGCCGTAGGGACCGAGTCCGATGACGGCGAGGTCTGCGGGCATGGAGTGGGCCGTCCTTCCCAGTAACCGAAGCGGGACAGGTGCGCAAGCCCTGTGGACAGGACAGGTGAAGCGCACTGTCACACTAGGAGTAAATATGACCGTTATGCGGGATTGTGTTCATGTGTCTTCCGTGGGTTCGGTGACCGTTGTCCACAGGCTGGGGGCGAGTGGTGGCTGAACTCGGGCAAGCCGGTCAGAATTTGGGCAGGGACCTCGCCTGCCGGGCGCGGCCCCTGCGACCGACGACGAGCGATGACCGATGGCGGCAGAGCGGGAGGCAGCGGTGAGGACAGCGACACTGGGGCCGGAACAGCGTGCCCAGTCCCTGGCGGCGATGGCCGAGCGTGAGCTGGACGTGCTGGTCGTGGGCGGTGGGGTGGTCGGCGCGGGCACCGCGCTGGACGCGGCCACCCGGGGCCTGAACACCGGCATCGTCGAGGCCCGCGACTGGGCCTCGGGCACCTCCAGCAGGTCCAGCAAACTGATCCACGGCGGCCTGCGCTATCTGGAGATGCTCGACTTCGCCCTGGTCCGCGAGGCCCTCAAGGAACGCGGCCTGCTGCTGGAGCGGCTCGCCCCGCACCTGGTCAAGCCCGTCCCGTTCCTCTACCCGCTCCAGCACCAGGGCTGGGAGCGGCTGTACGCCGGTTCGGGCGTCGCCCTCTACGACGCGATGTCCATGGCCCGCGGGCACGGGCGGGGCCTGCCCCGGCACCGCCACCTGACCCGCGGCCACGCCCTGCGGGTGGCGCCCGCGCTGCGCAAGGACGCCCTGGTCGGCGCCATCCAGTACTACGACGCCCAGATGGACGACGCCCGCTATGTCGCGACCCTGGTGCGCACCGCGGTGTCCTACGGCGCGAAGGCCGCCAACCGGGCGCGCGTGACCGGGTTCCTGCGCGAGGGGGAGCGGGTCGTCGGGGCCCGGGTGCAGGACGTGGAGGGCGGCGGGGAGTACGAGATCCGCGCCCAGCAGGTCGTCAACGCGACCGGGGTGTGGACCGACGACACCCAGGCGCTGGTCGGCGAGCGCGGCCAGTTCCACGTCCGCGCCTCCAAGGGCATCCACCTGGTCGTCCCCCGGGACCGGATCCACTCCACGACCGGGCTGATCCTGCGCACCGAGAAGTCGGTCCTGTTCGTCATCCCCTGGGGCCGGCACTGGATCATCGGCACCACCGACACCGACTGGGACCTGGACAAGGCCCACCCGGCCGCCTCCAGTGCCGACATCGACTACCTGCTCAACCACGTCAACTCGGTGCTCGCGGTGCCGCTCTCGCGCGACGACGTCCAGGGTGTGTACGCGGGACTGCGCCCGCTGCTGGCCGGCGAGTCCGACGCCACCAGCAAGCTGTCGCGCGAGCACACGGTCGCCCATCCGGTGCCGGGGCTCGTGGTCGTCGCGGGCGGCAAGTACACGACGTACCGGGTGATGGCCAAGGACGCCGTCGACGAGGCGGTGCACGGACTCGACATGCGGGTGGCGGAGTGCGTCACCGAGGACGTCCCGCTGCTCGGCGCGGAGGGCTACCGGGCGATGTGGAACGCCCGGGCCCGGATCGCCGCCCGCACCGGCCTGCACGTGGTGCGCGTCGAGCACCTGCTCAACCGGTACGGCTCGCTGGCGGAGGAGGTGCTCGACCTCATCGCCGCCGACCCGGCCCTGGGCGAGCCGCTCTCGGCCGCCGACGACTACCTGCGCGCCGAGGTCGTCTACGCCGCCTCCCACGAGGGCGCCCGCCACCTCGACGACGTCCTCACCCGCCGTACCCGCATCTCCATCGAGACCTTCGACCGCGGCACCCGCAGCGCCCGCGAGGCCGCCGAACTGATGGCACCGGTGCTGGGCTGGGACAAGGACCAGATCGAGCGGGAGGTCGAGCACTACGAGAAGCGGGTGGAGGCGGAACGCGAGTCCCAGCTCCAGCCGGACGACCTGACGGCGGACGCGGCACGGCTGGGGGCGCCGGACATCGTGCCGCTGTAGACGGCCGGGCCGGGTGCCGGGCGCCTCGGCCGGGCCCTACCCGTCGCCGGGGCAGAACTCGGCCGCGAGCAACGCGGGTTCGAGGTGCGGGTCGGCGATCGTCGTCGTGTTCACGCGGAACGTGAGGACATGCCGGCCGCCGAGCGTGGCGGCGCTGCGTACGTAGCTGCCCGCGATCCGGCCGTTGTGCCCCCACACCGTGATCCCGCACGGCAGCTTCGCCGGAAAGATCCCCAGACCGTACGCGCCGTGCGTGACCCGGGTGTTGAGCATCGCGCGGAGCAGGTGCGGGGACAGCAGCTCGCCGCCCAGCAGCGCCGCGTAGAAGCGGTCCAGGTCGTCGAGCGTGGTCACCAGCTCGCCCGCGGCGCCGGCCACGCGCGGGTCGAGGTCGGTGACGTCGGCGCCGTCGGCCGTGTAGGCGTGGCCGTGCGGGGCGGGCAGCGTGGTGCGGGCGCCCGGGAAGGACGTGCCGGTGAGCCGGAGCGGAGTGATGATGCGGCGCCGGGCCTCGGCGGCGTACGAGTGGCCGGTGACCCGCCGGACGACCATGCCGAGCACGGTGTAGTCGGTGCTGGAGTATGCGTACCGGCCCAGGCCGGTGGAAGGGAGGGCGAGTGAGACGCGCACGGCCTGCAGCGGGGTCAGGGGGACGGCGCCCCGGGTGACCCTGGTGAAGTCGGCCAGTCCGCTGGTGTGGTCGAGCAGGGCGCGCAGGGTGATCCGGCGTCCGTCGGTGCCGTGTCCGCGCAGCAGTCCCGGCAGATACCGCTCCACGGAGTCGGAGAGGGACAGCCGGTGCTCCGCGGCCAGTTGCAGGACGACGGTGGCGATGAAGGTCTTGGTGACGCTGCCGGCGCGGAAGCGGTCGGCGCGGGTGATGTCCGGGCCGGCGGCCGCGTAGCGGATGTCGTCGCCGTCGTGGTCCAGGAGGGCGGCGGCCGGTGCTCCGCCTTTGGCGACGAACTGTGACAGAAGCGGGTCCGTGGACTCCGCCGAGGACGCGGAACCGGCCATCAGCGGGGCGAACAGCAGCGCGAGAGATACCGGTATGGCCACCAGTGTCCGAAGCGACGGCATCCGGGATCCTCCCTTGTCGCCGCCCATCTTCCCGGCTCGCGTGACGCCCTCGTCACCGGGGGTTCCGGTCGGCCGGCCCCGATGCGCGGTCAGGGGCCCCCTGGGCGTCGGGCACTTGTCGGGTGAGGGACAATGAAGGCTCTGTCAGGGCGGGTTGCATGAGGGGACGCATGTCGGAGGCGGAGCGGGCGGGGACTTCTCGTCAGGAGACTCGTCAGGACAACAGTGAGCGTCTTCTCGCCGGGCGGTACCGGCTGGGAGGTGTACTCGGCCGCGGCGGCATGGGCACGGTGTGGCGGGCCGAGGACGAGACCCTCGGCCGGACGGTGGCGGTCAAGGAGTTGCGGTTCCCGTCGAACATCGACGAGGAGGAGAAGCGGCGCCTGATCACGCGCACCCTGCGCGAGGCCAAGGCGATCGCCCGGATCCGCAACAACAGCGCGGTGACGGTCTTCGACGTGGTCGAGGAGGACGACCGGCCCTGGATCGTGATGGAGCTGGTCGAGGGCAAGTCGCTGGCCGAGGTCATCCGCGAGGACGGCCTGCTGAAGCCGAAGCGCGCGGCCGAGGTCGGGCTCGCGATCCTGGACGTGCTGCGGTCGGCCCACCGCGAGGGCATCCTGCACCGGGACGTGAAGCCGTCCAACGTGCTGATCTCCGAGGGCGACGGCCGGGTCGTGCTCACCGACTTCGGTATCGCCCAGGTCGAGGGCGACCCGTCCATCACCTCCACCGGCATGCTCGTCGGCGCCCCCTCCTACATCTCCCCGGAGCGGGCCCGCGGTCACAAGCCCGGCCCGGCGGCCGACCTGTGGTCGCTCGGCGGCCTGCTGTACGCGGCGGTCGAGGGTGCCCCGCCGTACGACAAGGGGTCGGCGATCGCCACGCTCACCGCGGTGATGACCGAGCAGCTGGAGGAGCCCAAGAACGCGGGACCGCTCAAGGACGTCATCTACGGGCTGCTCACCAAGGACCCGGCCCAGCGGCTGGACGACGCGGGCGCCCGGGCGATGCTCAACGCGGTCATCGACCTGCCGGCGGAGGCGCCGCTGGACGCCACCCGCGTCGTACCGCTGCCGCCGCAGCCGGACGCTCCGCCGCAGGAGCAGGGCGCGGGGGCCAAGCGGGGCGAGGCGGCCGGGGAGAAGCGGCGGGGCGCGCTGCGGTCCGTGCGCAAGGCCGCGGCGGCGGCGGGTGTCGCGGCCGTGGCCCGGACGAAGAACGCCGAGGCGAAGAGCACCGAGGCGAAGAACGCCCAAGCGAAGAGCGCGGAGCTGAAGAGCACCGAGGCGAAGAGCGCCGAGGCGAAGAGCGCGGCGCCGCAGAACGTGCCGCCGCAGAACGTGCCGTCGAAGGGTGCCGCGGGTCCGGTCGCCTCCGGTTCGGGCGGTCCGGCCGGTTCGGCGTCGGCCCCGGGGTCGGTCGCGGGTGCGCGTCCGGCCGCCGGTGGATCCGCTGCCGCCGCCTCGGCGGGGGCCAAGCCCGCGGCCGGGAAGGCGAGTTCGGGGTGGCCCGTGGTGCCGCCGCCGGATCTGGACCTGGCGCCGCGCCCGGTGCCCCGGGCGCCGATCACCGACGTGGTGCCGAAGCGGACCCTGGTGATCATCGCTGTGGTGGTGGTGCTCGCGGTGCTCGGCACGGTGCTCGCCCTCACGCTCGGCGGCGGCGATGACGACAGCAAGGGAAGCGGCAAGAGCGGCGGTTCCAAGGCGGTGGCGACCTCGGGGGCGAGCGCGAGCGCCAGTGCCGGTTCGGGGTCCGGCTCCGATGCCACCACCAAGGAGGACACGAGCGGCGACACGAAAGCGGACGGCGGCTCCTCGGCGAGCGCGGCCTCCGGGAGCGGCGACGACTCGGACGCCTCGGGCGACGACGCCGCCTCCACGTCGAACTCCAGTGGCAGCGGCAGTGACGGTGGCAGCGCCCCGGTGGTGAAGACGTACAGCGGGAACCAGGGGTACTCGATCGGGCTGCCCAAGGGCTGGAAGTTCCAGACCAGCAGCTCCGCCGGTGACCGTTTCGTCGGCCCCGACGGGCAGAAGCTGCTGGTGGCGTGGACGAGCTCGCCCAAGGGCGATCCGGTGGCGGACTGGGAGAACCAGGAGCAGTACATGACGCGCTCCCAGTACCAGAAGATCCGTATAGCCAAGGTGAGCTACCGCGGTTGGAACACGGCCGACTGGGAGTTCACCTACGCGGAGAGCGGCACCGAGTACCGGACGATCGACCGGGGGTTCGTCGTCAGCTCGACCCAGGGGTACGCGCTGATGTACACCGCGAAGGCCGCCGACTGGAGCAGTGAGCTGCGCAAGGACACCTGGAAGACGCTGACGGGGTCCTTCGAGCCGAAGTGACAAATTCGCATCCCCACAATGCGAATTGCCTCCGGCACGTATCGTGAGTGGTTGCGGACCGTACGCATCCAGGTATGCATACAGAACGGGCCGCTCAGCGAACGGATTTGACCAACCGGCGGCCGGGGGAGGTTACGTGGACGACTATGCGGGTCGGGTACTCGCCGACCGCTACCGCCTGCCGCTGCCCCCCTCCGACGAGTACGAACTCCGGGAGACCCGGGCCTTCGACACCTACAGCGGGCAGGAGGTGTTCGTCCGGCAGGTGCCGCTGCCGGAGGTCGTCGAGGCGGAGGTGCTCGACGCGGAGGGGCTGCCCGAGGGGTTCACAGCCCGTGACGGAGGCGCGCGCCGGCCGCCGTCGGCCAGGACCGCGACACGCCGGCCCAGCGATCCCGTGGTGCGGCGCGCCGTCGAGGCCGCGCAGGCCGCCGCGCGGATCCCCGACCATCCCCGCCTCGACCAGGTCTTCGACGTGTTCGCCGAGGGCGGTTCGCTGTGGATCGTCAGCGAGTCGGTCGCCGCACGGCCGCTGTCCGCGCTCCTCCTCGAACAGCCGCTGAGCCCCTACCGCGCCGCCGAGGTCGCCTCCGACGTGCTGATGGCGCTCCGGGTGCTGCACGCCCATGGCTGGGTGCACCGCAACATCACCGCCCGCACGGTCCTCGTCTGCGACGACGGCCGGGTGCTGCTGACCGGCCTCGCGGTCGGCGCGGCGGAGGAGGCGCTCTGCGGCTACGACCCGGTGCCTGCGCCGGAGGGCGAGGGCGGCGGGCAGACCGGCGGAGGGCGGCCGGGCGGGCAGGCGGAAGGTTCCTCCGCCGCCGCGGGCACCTCGGCCCCTTCGGCCGTTCCCGGCGGGCAAGGCGGTCCGGGGGGTCCGGGACGTGTTCCCGCCGGGGGCATCGGGAGCGTTGGTGGTGCGCAGGGTGGTACACCCGGCGCGCCGGGGGCGCCCGGAGCCATGGAGGCGGATCCCGAGGCCGCCCGGCGTGCCGCCATCCAGGCGCGGGCGGCCGGCGGGCTGCCGGCGGCCGGTGCCGAGGAGGGTCCGGGCGGTGCCGGTACGGGCGCCGTGGAGCGGCGGGCGCTGGAAACCGGTGGGGACATCCGGGCCGCGCGGGCCGGGGCGATCGCCGCGTACCGGGCGGGGGCCAGAGCGGCCGCGCGGGTCCAGGAGGCCCAGAACGGCCGGGCCGCGCTGCCCGGCGCCCGGCGTCCGGCCGAGCCGGACAGCACCGGGCCGACCGCCCCGCAGCAGCCGTACGGACCGGGACACGCCAACGGCGCGGCGCAACCGCCGTACCCCAACGGAGGGGCACAGCCGCCGTACCCCAACGGAGGGGCACAGCCGCCGTACGCCAACGGGCAGGCGCAGACGCAGGCGCAGGATCCGGGCGGGGATCAGCGCACCGCCCCCGGCGGGCCGCCCGGTCAGATCGCCGACCCGTACGGGGTGCGCGGCGCGCCCTCGCCCTGGCACGGGGCCGTGCCCAGGACCCAGCCCGGGGTGCCGCCCGTACCGGCCGATGGCCAGGAGCGCACCGCGCTGCCGGCCGCCGGGCCCGGCACCGACGCTCCGCAGGCCGTCGTGCCCGCGCAGGCGGCCGGTTCCCCCGCCCGCTGGGGCGAGCCCGCCGTCGTACCCGGGCGGCGGGGGCCCGCCACCGCGCTGGCCGCCGAGCGGGCGCGGCAGGTGCGGATGACCGTGGTGGGGCCGGTGACCGAGCGCTGGGCGCCGGAGCAGGCCGTTCCGGTGCACGAGAACTGGCAGTTGGCGGCGCCCATCGGACCGGCCACCGACCTGTGGGCGCTCGGCGCCCTGCTGTTCCGGTCGGTGCAGGGGCACGCGCCGTATCCGGAGGAGTCGACGGCCGAGCTGGTGCAGCTGGTGTGCTCGGAGCCGCCCGCCTTCGCGGAGGAGTGCGGCTCGCTGCGGCCGGTCGTGGAGTCGCTGCTGCGTCAGGACCCCACCGAGCGGCTGGACTTCGAGGAACTGCGCGGCTGGCTGCGCTCGCTGGTGCGGTCCGCGCCCGAGCCGGACGCCGGCACGCATGTCGTCGCCGCCCCGCCCACCGATCCCAAGCGGCTGCCGATCGTCCGGCGGCGCGGGCAGCTGGTGCGCTGGCGGCGGGCCGGGCTCCCGGCGACCAGCCCGCACGGGCGGCACAAGCGGGCCCGGGAGCAGACCAGGTCGCCGCGGAAACTGGGCCGTACGCTGCTGTTGCTGGTGCTGCTCCTGCTGGCCGGGGCGGTCGCGTACGCCATGCTGTTCCTGCCGAAGAAGGGCAGCGCGGACGACGGCGGCGCGGGGACCGGCGACCGGACGGGCGCGGCGGGCGAGGTCAGCACCGCGCCGAGCCCGACGCCCACTCCGACCCCGACCCCGTCCCCGACGTCGACCCCGTCCACCGAGACCCAGACCACCGCCGGTTCGACCGGTGGCACGGCCGCCGACGGGTTCACCCTGCGCGACGATCCCAACGGCTTCCGGATCGCCGTCGCCGACGGCTGGACCCGTACGCCGAAGAACGGCAGCGGCCAGGTGATCTACTCGCACGGGAAGTTCGAGCTGATCGTGGTCGCCGGGCGGGACAGCGCGGCGACCTACGGCGACGACCCGATGACGTACCAGCGGGACAAGGAGCCGGAGCTGCAGCCGTACCGGGACTCCAGCTGGGCCACGGCCGGCGGGCTGCGCACCATCACGGTGGGCCAGCAGGTGTCCGCCGAGGGCCAGTTCACCTGGACGGACGGCCAGGAGGGCGACCTGTTCGTACGGAACATGGTCTTCCTGATCGACGGGCGGTACCACATCGTGCAGGTCCGCGGCCCGGAGTCGCAACGGGACGAGGTCACCGCGCTGTACGAGCAGGCGTCGACGACGTACAAGTACACGGGCTGAGCGGCGGTAAGCGGCGGTAACGCGTTCCGCGAGAACCGTCACAGTGCTGTCTCCGTGGGACCCCACCCGTTCCATGACCCGGGGCCGGTCCTTAGTCTGGCCCTGACAAGAGCATTGCGGGGCAACGTGAATCAGATGCAGGGCCTGCTCATCGCGGGCCGCTACCGGATCGCCGACACCATCGGCAGCGGCGGCATGGGCCGGGTGTGGCGAGCCCACGACGAGGTGCTGCACCGGGCCGTCGCCATCAAGGAGTTGACGGCCGCGCTCTACGTCTCCGAGAGCGAGCAGTCCGTCCTGCTGGCCCGTACCCGGGCCGAGGCGCGCGCCGCCGCGCGCATCAACCACTCCGCCGTCGTCACGGTCCACGACGTCCTCGAACACGACGGCCGCCCGTGGATCGTCATGGAGCTGGTCGAGGGCCACTCGCTGGCCGACGCGGTCAAGGAGCAGGGGCGCATCGACCCGCGGGAGGCCGCGCGGATCGGGCTGTGGGTGCTGCGCGCGCTGCGTGCCGCGCACAGCGCCGGGGTGCTGCACCGGGACGTCAAGCCGGGCAACGTGCTGCTCGGCCGGGACGGCCGGGTCCTGCTCACCGACTTCGGCATCGCGCAGATCGAGGGCGACACGACCATCACCCGTACCGGGGAGGTCGTGGGATCCGTCGACTACCTCGCGCCGGAGCGCGTGCGCGGGCACGATCCGGGCCCCTCCTCCGACCTGTGGGCGCTGGGCGCCACGCTGTACACCGCGGTGGAGGGGCGCTCGCCGTTCCGCCGCACCTCACCGCTGACCACCATGCAGGCGGTCGTCGAGGACGAGGTCGGCGAGCCGCTCAACGCGGGCCCGCTGGCACCGGTCATCACCGGACTGCTCCGCAAGGAGCCGGCCGAGCGGCCCGGCCCCGAGGAACTGGAGCACATGCTCGCCGAGGCGGCGGAGGGCCGCCGGCCGAGCTCGGCGCAGGCGTACGTGCCGACGGGGCGGTCGGGGTACGACATCACGGGGATCGGGTCCGGCGCCGGTACCCGCGTGCAGTCGGCCACCGGTACGCCGTATCCGCCGGTGACGATCGGGCCCGCGCCGGTGCCCGCGCCCGCACCGGCGAAGCGGTTCAGGCTGCGGACGTTCGCCCTGGTCGTCGCCCTGGCGGCGGTCGTCGGCGGGGGCGTCGCGGTGGCGCTGCAGCAGTTCGGCACGGACAGCCCCGGCGGCTCCGTCGACTCCTCGTCGACTCCGGCCGCCGGTTCCGGCGACGGCGCCAGTGCCTCGCCGAGCGACGGGGGCGGCCAGGGGACGGCGACGGTGCCCGCCGGCTGGGAGCGGCGCAAGGACCCGGTGGGCTTCAGCATCTCCCTGCCCAAGGGGTGGAAGCGGTCCGTCTCCATCGACCAGGACGGCCTCCAGCAGGTCGACTACTCGCCCGACAAGGGCAAGCACCTCGTGCGGGTCGCCGTCGACACCGCGCCGGACTACAGCACCTCGTACGCGCACATGAAGAACCTGCAGGGGCAGGTCTCGAAGCGGCTGATCGACTACAACGAGCTGAGCCTCAAGGAGGAGCTCTTCCGCGACCAGCCGGGCGTCCGCTGGGAGTACACCTGGGACGCGCGGGCCCAGGACGCGCCCCACTACTACCCGGGGCCCTACCACGCGATCGACGTCGGCTGGATGAACAGCGCCGGCACCGAGTACGCCCTCTACGAGGCCTCGCCGGCCGACGACTGGGACACCACCAGCAAGCAGTTCGACGTGATCCTGCGGGGCTTCCAGGAGGGCTGACCCGCACGCCGAGGACGACCGCACCGCCGAGGACGACCGCACCCGAAGCGGGGCGGTGGCGGGCGGCGGCGCGGGGCGGCGTACTTGGCCGGTCGCCGCGCCGGAAGGGGTCCGTCCGGTGCGGCATCATGGGGCCATGGGGACCGACGGGGAAGCCGTACGTCTGGTCGCGGGGCGTTATCGCCTGGACGCGCGGCTCGGGCGGGGCGGGATGGGTGTCGTATGGCGGGCGACCGACCAGTTGCTGGGACGGCAGGTCGCCGTCAAGGAACTCACCGTCGACGACTCGCTGCCGGAGGACGACGCCCGGCTGCGCCGCGACCGCACCCTGCGTGAGGCACAGGCCGTCGCGCAACTCCACCACCCGCACATCATCGTCGTGCACGACGTGGTGGAGGACGGTGAACGCCCGTACATCGTGATGGAGTTGATCGACGGCGGTTCGCTCGCCGACCGGATCTCCCGGAACGGGCCGGTGGACGTCGGTGAGGCCGCGCGGATCGGGATCGCCCTGCTGAGCGCGTTGGCGACCGCGCACCGGGCCGGGGTGCTGCACCGGGACATCAAGCCGGCGAACGTGCTCGTCGAGGCGGCGACCGGGCGTGTCGTGCTCACCGACTTCGGTATCGCCCAGGTCGCGGGCGCCACCACGCTCACCGAGACCGGTTCCTTCGTCGGCTCGCCCGAGTACACCGCGCCCGAGCGGATGTCCGGCACCCGGGCCGGTCCCGCGTCCGACCTGTGGTCGCTGGGCGCGCTGCTGTGCGCGGCGCTCAGCGGCGAGTCGCCGTTCCGGCGCGACTCGCTCGGCGGGATCCTGCACGCCGTGGTCTCCGACGAGATCCGGCCACCCGCCCAGGCGGAGCCGCTGCTGCCCGTGGTGCGCGGGCTGCTGGAGCGGGATCCCGAGCGGCGGCTGGACGCGGCGGAGGCCGAGCGGATGCTCCGCGGGTTCCTGGAGACCGGGGCGGTGGCGGTCGTGACGACGACGGAGAGCGTCGGCGCCGCGCCGTACACGCCGACCCAGCGGGACGTGCCGCGCCCGCCGGTACCGGTACCGGACCCGGCCGGACCGGCCCGGTACTCCCCGCGCGGTGTGCTGGTCGCCGCGCTGCTGGTCGCGGCGATGGCCGGGGCCGGCGTGTCGGCGGCGACGCTCCTGTTCAACGGGGGCGGGGGAGGGGGCGGCGCCCCGGGCCCCGGGAGCACGACGGCCGTCTCCGCGTCGCACACGGCATCCTCCGCGGCCCCTTCCCCCACCGTGTCCTCCACCGCGCCGTCGGCCTCGCCCACCCGCTCTCCCACGGTCCCCTCCGGGTACCGGCATGCGCAGGACCCGGCCGGCTTCTCCCTCGCCGTACCGGAGGACTTCACCCGCGACCCGCAAGGGGAACGCGTCTTCTACCTGTCGCCGGGGCAGACCTTCCGGCTCGGCGTCAAGGTCTCCGACCCGCAGACCGGCGGACCGGGCGCGGTGATGCGGCGGGCGGCGGCCGAGGGGCCGAGCACCAACCCCGGCTACCACGACGGCCTGGTCAGCGACACCACGCACGCCGGACACCCGGCCGCCTTCTGGGAGTTCACCTGGAAGGGCTTCAGCGCGACGGAGGGCCCCCGGCACACCTACGACCTGTGCTGGGAGGAGGGCGGGCGGATGTACGACGTGTGGGTGTCGGCGCCGGTCGGGAAGGTGCGGGAGGCACGCGAGTACTTCGACGTCGCCATCGACACGTTCACGGCGGGCTGAGGTCCTGCCCGGCCTCGCGTGGATCAAATGCGTTGCCCGGCGGACGAGTTGCGGTCATCCTCCTCATGATCCGATGTTGGCCGGTCGGCGCGCCCGCCGACTGGGCCGCGTCCAGCGACGAGTACCTCGCGCTGGTCTACGACGGGCAGGCCGACGAACTCCGGCTGTACGTGGGGTCGAGCTACCCCGCCGCCACGGCCGGCGTCGCCGGTGCGAACTCCTGGACGCCCACCGGCGCCCTCCAGGCCGGCCGCACCCTCACCCGGACGGCGGGACGGACCACCTGGCCGGCGCGATCGACGAGGTGCACACCTACGCGGGCGTCCTGACCCCGACCCAGCTCGCCCAACTCTCCCTCGGAGGCGTCGACATCTGAGGTGCGCGCGCCCCTTCCCCCGGGAGGGGCGCGCGCCCCGCACACCGCTGACCGCGCCGCTTCGACAAGTCCGTGGTGCGCAAGGTACTCATGGGGCATGAGTGAAGACGGCGAACAGCCGGTCGAGGGACGTCTGATCGGCGGGCGCTACCGGCTCACCGAGCGCATCGGCTCCGGGCCGACCGGGACCGTGTGGCGCGCCCGCGACGAACAGGACGGGCGGCAGGTCGCCGTCAAGGAGCCGCGCCCGGCCGGCGAGCCGGACGACGAGGAACGCCGGCGCGCCGCACATCGCCTGCTGCACGAGGCCCGCGCCGCCGCCCGCGTCGACCACCCGGCCGCCGTCGCCATTCACGACGTCTGTGTCGAGGACGAACTCCCGTGGGTCGTCATGGAGTTGGTGGAGGGGGAGGCGCTGGACGCGGCCCTCGCCGCCCGTGGGCCGCTGCCCGCCCCGGAGGCCGCCCGCATCGGGCTCGCCGTCCTCGGCGCGCTGCACGCCGCCCACGGCGTCGGCATCGTGCACCGTGACCTGAAGCCCTCCAACGTCCTCCTGGCGGCCGGCGGCGAGCGGGTCGTCGTCACCGACTTCGGTATCGGGGCCGGGCCGCAGGGACAGGGCGACGGTGACTTCGCGGCGCCCGAGTGCGGTGCGGGGCACGGTGCCGGGCCCGCCTCCGACCTGTGGTCGCTGGGCGCGCTGCTGCGGGCCGCGGCCGGCGGCGCGGAGGGCCCCCTCGGCCCGCTCCTCGATGAACTCCTCGCCCCCGAACCGGAGGCCCGGCCGACGGCCCCGGAAGCCGCCGAGGCGCTCGCCGAGGCCGCCGGGGTGAGCCTGCCGGCATGGGTGACCGAACCCCCGGCGGTCCCGGCCCCGGCTCCGGTACCTGCCCCGGACTCGGACCCGGACTCGGTCCACCCCCCGGCCGCACCGGACCCCGAACCCCGCCGCCTGACCCCCTTCGCCGCCCTCGGCCTGCTTCTCGCCAAAAAACCGGAACGCGGCTGACCGGCGCTGATCGTCCCCGTCCAACCCCCTGATCAGCGCATTCCCTGCCAGTGATCACTGGCGCCGTGTGTGCACTCGGTGAAACCGGGTTACCCACGGGTACCCAAAGGCTCCGCTCCCGAATACCCTGCGGCACATGACGGACTCGCAGGCCACGGAGAAGACCGGTACGGACACGACCGGCACGAACCCCCTCGCCCCCGCACCCGCAGGGGCCCGAACCGCCGCCGACGTGGTCACGCCCGAGCTGGTCGCCCAGCTCACCAAGGGCGTCGCCGGCTCCGGCCGTACGGCCAACCACACGCCGTTCACCGGCGAGAAGCTGGCCGACCTGCCCGAGTCCACCCCCGAGGACGTGGCCAAGGCCTTCGACGCGGCCCGCGCCGCCCAGGCCGTGTGGGCGAAGGTGCCGGTACGGCAGCGCGCCGCCGTCCTGCTCCGCTTCCACGACCTGATCCTGGCCCGCCAGGCCGAGGTCCTCGACCTCATCCAGCTGGAGACCGGCAAGGCCCGCCTGCACGCCCATGAAGAGGTGCAGGCCGTCGCCGTCGCCGCCCGCCACTACGGCCGCAAGGCCCCCGCCTACCTCCGCCCCAAGCGGCACGCGGGCGCCATGCCCACCCTCACCAAGGTCACCGAACTGCGCCACCCGCGCGGTGTCGTCGGCCAGATCGCCCCCTGGAACTATCCCCTCGAACTCTCCGTCGGCGACGCGCTCCCCGCCTTCGTCGCGGGCAACGCGGTCGTCATGAAGCCGGACACCGAGACCTGCCTGACCGCCCTGTGGGCCCGCGACCTCCTCATCGAGGCCGGGCTCCCCGCCGAGGTCTTCCAGGTCGTCATCGGCGACGGCCCGGTGGTCGGCCCCGAGGTGGTCCGGCACGCCGACTACGTCTCCTTCACCGGCTCCACCCGCACGGGGCGCGAGGTCGCCCAGGGCGCCGCCGCCCGCCTGGTCGGCGTCTCCCTCGAACTCGGCGGCAAGAACGCCATGCTGGTCCTGGCGGACGCCGACATCGATAAGGCGGCCGCGGGCGCGGTCCGCGCCTGCTTCTCCTCGGCCGGCCAGCTCTGCATCTCCATCGAGCGGCTCTACGTCCACGAGTCCATCGCCGACGCCTTCGTCGAGCGCTTCGCCGCCCGCACCAAGGCCATGCGCCTGGGCCGTTCCCTCGCCTACGGCGCCGACATGGGCTCCCTGGTCGGCGAACGGCAGCTGGAGACGGTCACCCGCCACGTCGACGAGGCCGTCGAGAAGGGCGCCACCGTCGTCGCCGGCGGCACCGCCCGCCCCGACATCGGCCCCTACTTCTACGAGCCGACCATCCTCGACGGCGTCGAGGACGCGATGTCCGTCTGCACCGAGGAGACCTTCGGCCCGGTCGTCTCGATCTACCGCTTCAAGACCGAGGACGAGGCAGTCGAGCACGCCAACGGCACGCCGTACGGCCTCAACTCGTCGGTCTGGACGAAGAACGGCGCCAAGGGGCGGGAGGTCGCCGCCCGCCTGCGCACCGGCACCGTGAACGTCAACGAGGGCTACGCCCCCGCCTACGGCAGCGTCCAGTCCCCGATGGGCGGCATGAAGGACTCCGGCCTCGGCCGCCGCCACGGCTCGGAGGGCATCCTCAAGTACACCGAGGCCCAGACCGTCGCCCAGCAGCGCCTCCTGCCCATGGCCCCCGCCCTGGGCATGGACGACGAGAAGTACGCCCAGTTCATGAGCACCAGCCTGAAGGTGATGAAGGCACTGAGGCTGCGCTGAGCAGCGCCCCGTAGGGGCGCGGGGAACTGCGCGAGCAACCACGATCCACCCGCACGCGAAACTCAACGAGGAGCACCCGTGCCCCAGGACACCTACGACTACGACGTCATAGTCGTCGGCTCAGGCTTCGGCGGTTCCGTCACCGCCCTTCGCCTCACGGAGAAGGGCTACCGCGTAGGCGTCCTGGAGGCGGGCCGCCGCTTCACCCGCGCATCCCTCCCCAAGAACTCCTGGGACATCAAGAACTACCTCTGGGCCCCGCAGCTCGGCTGCTACGGCATCCAGCGCATCCACCTCCTCGGCAACGTCATGGTCCTGGCCGGCGCGGGCGTCGGCGGCGGCTCGCTCAACTACGCCAACACCCTCTACATCCCGCCGAAGCCCTTCTTCGACGACCCCCAGTGGCGTGACATCACGGACTGGCAGGAGGAGCTGAAGCCGTACTACGACCAGGCGCAGCGCATGCTCGGCGTACGGCTCAACCCGACCATGACCCCCTCCGACGTCCACCTGAAGGCGGCGGCGGAGAAGCTCGGCGTCGGCGACACCTTCCACCTCGCCCCGGTCGGCGTCTTCTTCGGCGACGGCAAGGACGCCGACGGCGAGTCGAAGGCGGCGCCCGGGGACCCGGTGGCGGACCCCTACTTCGGCGGCGCGGGCCCCGCCCGCAACGCCTGCACCGAGTGCGGCGAGTGCATGACCGGCTGCCGGCACGGCGCGAAGAACACCCTCAACGAGAACTACCTCCACCTCGCCGAGAAGGCGGGCGCGGAGGTGCACCCCATGACCACCGTCGTCTCCGTCACCGACGACTCCCGGGGCGGCTACGCGATCGCGACCCTCCCCACGGACGACAAGAGGAAGGCGGAGGGCCGGATCTTCACGGCCCGCCGGGTCGTCGTCGCGGCCGGCACGTACGGCACCCAGACCCTGCTGCACCGGATGAAGGCGGGCGGCCAGCTGCCGTACCTCTCCGACCGGCTCGGCGACCTCACCCGTACCAACTCCGAGGCCCTGGTCGGCGCCCAGACCGACGACCGGCGCTACCGCAAGGCGCACGGCACCCCGAAGGCCGACTTCACCCAGGGCGTCGCGATCACCTCGTCCATCCACCCGGACGCGAACACGCACATCGAGCCGGTCCGCTACGGCAAGGGCTCCAACGCGATGGGCGGCCTGTCGATCCTCCAGGTGCCGTACACGGAGGGCTCCTCCCGGGTCCTCGGCTGGCTGGCGAACGCCGCCCGCCACCCCCTCCTGGTCCTGCGCTCGCTCTCCAACCGGCGCTGGTCGGAGCGGACCATCATCGGCCTGGTGATGCAGTCGCTGGACAACTCCCTGACGACGTACCTGAAACCGGACGGCGTCGGCAAGGGCCTGCTCACCGCCCGGCAGGGGCACGGCGCCCCCAACCCCAAGCAGATCAAGGCCGCCTCGGAGGCCGCCACCGTGCTCGCCGCCGAGATCAACGGCTTCGCCGGCAGCAACGTCGGCGAGCTGATGGGCACCCCGCTCACCGCCCACTTCCTCGGCGGCTGCCCGATCGGCGACTCCCGCGAGACCGGGGTCATCGACCCGTACCACCGGGTCTACGGCCACCCGGGCATCTCGGTGGTCGACGGCGCCGCCGTCTCCGCGAACCTCGGCGTGAACCCGTCCCTCACCATCACGGCACAGGCCGAGCGCGCGATGTCGTACTGGCCGAACAAGGGCGAGGCGGACCCGCGCCCGCGGCAGGGCGAGGCGTACGCGCGGATCGAGCCGGTCGAGCCGCACAGCCCGGCGGTCCCGGCGGACGCCTTCGGCGCGCTGCGGCTGCCGTTCCTGGGCATCCCGGCCGTACCGCCCAAGAAGTAGCCGCACATCGAAGAGGGACCTGAGCCCCCCTCCGAGCCCAGGTCCCTCTTCATCCGGTGCGCGGCCGCCGTGTCCCGGCGGTCCGCGCGACCTTGTCTAGGAGTCCGCGCCCGCCTTCCGGCGGCGTACGACGAACACCGCGCCGGCGCCCGCCACGACCGCGACCCCGCCGACGAGCCCGATGACCGGGAGCGCCGAGCTGGAGCCGGTGTCGGCGAGGTTGCCGGTCGGCAGGTCGGAGACATCGCCCTGCGGCTTCTTCACGGAGTCCTTGCCGCCGTCGTCGCTGGGCGTGGCCTCGCCCGGGTCGGGGTTGGACGAACCGGCCTTGAGAACCGTGAAGTCGTACTGGGCCCAGCCCTCGGCGATGCAGTCCTGGCCGTCGACCTTGTCGAGGTAGGCGCCGGAGCCGAAGGAGTAGGCGTCCCCGGCGGGTGCCTTGGCGTCGAGGGAGACCCGCAGGTCGACGGAGCGGCTCGCGCCGGACTTCAGCTTCTCCACGTAGAAGAAGTAGTCGCCGGCCCAGTCGTCGCTGCCGATCCGGTCCCAGGAGCCGGTGTCGGGGTTCTTGAACTCCAGGTCGACGTACGGGCTGAGGTACTTCGACTCGTCGAGTTCGTAGTTCTCGATCTCGGCGTAGAAGGCGACGCCGTCGACGGTGGTCTTCGAGTCGTTCGTCACGACCAGCTCGAACCGGTGGAAGCCGTCGCCCGCGACGATCTTGCCGGGCAGGCCCTTGATGTCGGCGGACACCCTGGCGTTGCCGAAGTCCTCGTCGAGGTCCTCGCAGTACGGCACGTCCGGGTCGGACGGGTCCTCGCTGGGCTCGGCCGAGTCGGACGGCTCCGCCGAGGCGGACGCGCTCGCGCTGTCGCTGGGGGAGGCGGAGTCGGAGGCCGACGCGGACGCCGAGCTGCTGTCGCTGGGCGAGGCGGAGTCGGAGGCCGACGCGGAGTCCGACGGGGAGGCCGAGGCCGTGTCGCTCGGGATCTCGCTCTGCGCGCTGTCGGACGCGGACGGCGACGCCGTGTCCTCCGCGAACGCGGCCGGCGCGGACAGCAGGGCGAGTGGCGCGATGACAGCCGTGGCGGCTGCCGCGGCCATGGCGCGACGAAGCTTCATCAGGACCCCCGTGACTCAGGCGCGGTGAATGGATGTAACCGCTGGTTCCGCTGATGTGACCGGTGAATCCGGTGAATGGTTGCCTCCGCATTCACAGAATTCCCATGTGACGTGGGTCACTCGAATTCGAGGGCGCTGTGGCGCTTATGTGGATTGCCTGAGTAGGCATGGTCATGGCTATTCTCGGCCCGTCGAACGGCCGAACGAGAGAGTGTCATGTCTGACAGAGGGTCCGAGCAGTCGTCGGGGGACGACCCGTCGTCCTCCATATCCGACGAGGTATGGGAGCAGTTTCTCCGCGACAGCGAGCGCGACATCCGCAAGTCCGCCCCCAAGGAGCCCTCCGCCCGGGCCCGTGAGGTGACCGAACGGCTCAAGCGGCAGCAGGGGGAGCCCGCGGGGTGGCGGGCCGGGCCCTCCCTGGGGGAGCAGGAGGGGCGGGCGGCCCGGCGCCGCAAGGTGTGGGCGGTGGTCGGGCTGCCGCTGGCGGTCGCCGTGGCCGTCGTGGCGATGCGGCCCTCGCTGATCCCCGGCGATCCGTTCGGCTCGTCCTCCCGGACGGACGCCGCCACCTCGCCGCTGCCCGACG
This sequence comes from Streptomyces sp. NPDC048288, assembly GCF_043201555.1. Lineage (NCBI taxonomy): Bacteria > Bacillati > Actinomycetota > Actinomycetes > Kitasatosporales > Streptomycetaceae > Streptomyces > Streptomyces sp. NPDC048288. Next base: position 487,046 of record NZ_JBICZD010000003.1, on the reverse strand, counting down.
AGACCGCCGCCCCGACCGCACCGCCCTCCGCGGTCGCCGCCGACATCCCCACCCTGGCCCACCCGTTCGCCGGCTCCCCGGCGCTGCGCTGGGCCGGCGGTGCGGCCGGCATCGTGCTGCCCAAGGCCACCGCGCTCGGCGCCATCCCGAAGGACCGGGTGGAGCTGGCCCTCCAGCAGACCAAGAAGCTGCTGGTCGAGGCCAACCTGGACCCCGAGGTCGTGGTCGGCGCCCACCCGGACGCCGCGCTCGCGGTGCTCGACCCGAAGCAGCCCGGCCTGCTCGACGAGCTCAACACCGGGCTGCGCAAGCCGAGCAAGACCCACGATCCGCTGTCCCTCTTCAGCCGGTTCGACCCCGAGGACGTGAAGCTGGCGGGCAAGGTCATCAAGCTCCGCGGCCGGATCACCTTCGCGAAGGGCAAGTTCGAGGGCGTGGCCGTGCACGCGGACTACACCTTCGTCTACCCGCTCGTCCGCAACGACGGCTCCACCGAGGTCGCCCGCACCATCGTGCGCCGGGTCATCGACACCGAACTCCCCGACCCCGCCCACTACCAGGTCACCCCCGGCAGGCTGACCCTCGTGAGCTACGACGAGGACGCCGGCAACTCCGCCTGCGACATCAACGACGGCTACTTCCACCCCGAGTTCGCGTCCGAAGCCGCGTCCGAGGCCGCGACGAGCAGCGCCTCCCCGACCGGCCCCGCGATCGACCCGTACGACCGCAGCCGCGACCTCCGCAAGGGGCCGCAGGGCTGCGGCACGGTGAGCCGCACCTAGCAGCAGGGGGATGGTGGGGGCCGCGCCGGGACAGGCGAAGGGCCCCGCGGGACGGAGCCGCGGGGCCCTTCTTCCGTCAGCACCGACGTCAGGGCAGCGCCGGTGCCTGGAAGCGGCGCCGGGGGGTTGCGCCGCTGGTCTCTGTGCCCTGTACCGCCGTCCGTACCCCGGGTCGGCGCCCCGGCGCGCTCGGGGCGTACCGCTGGTCTCGACCTTTGGCGGACGGTCGGTACACGGCAATACCGTTGCCTGAACTGGGACTTGGGAGCTCTGAAGGCTTTGCGGGCCTTCTACGCATCGTGCTGGATGTCCGCGGCCTCCGCAACCGTTTGACCCAGCCCTTGTGCATTTTTGCAATTTTCCGCCGGTCGGCCCCGGGCGTCCCCGGAGCCGGCCGTCTCTTGGGTGACCGGGCTGCTGTCCCCTGCCGTCCGGTCACTTGACTGGAGCGAGGTCCCACGACGCACGGCACGTTCCGTACGCCTCATCGCCCCAGCGAGCCACGCGTGGTTCTTCGGGCCCGCCCCTGGCTGGCACGGACACCCCACCAACGAAGCGGTTCGCGTGCCGGTCACGCGCCGTACGGGTGAGAGCCGTACCGAACTCAGGTCCGCCCGACTCAGATGCGACCCCGGCACAGCTCCAGGAGCGTCATGGCGAGGGCGGTGCCGGGCTTGCCGAGGGCGTCGCTGTAGTGGCCGAGGATCTCCATCTCCCGGGAGAGGTTCACGCGCCGGCCGCCGGAGGCGATCCGGGCCTCCTGGACGACGGCGGAGACGGCCATCCGTTCCTGGATCAGACCGATGATCCGGTCGTCGAGCGCGTCGATGCGCTCCCGCGCACCGGAGATCACATCGGCGGCCTCTGCGGTACGGGCACCGGTCACATCGAGGGCGGTCATGTCGGGGCTCCTCAGCTGAAGGGAGGTGCCCCGGAGCGGCAGGATCCGGAGAAACACCAGGCGCCCCGGACCTTGTCGGCCCGGGGCGCCTGGGGAAGTCGCTTGTCAGTAGCTCAAGCAGCACGACCATGGCAGCCGGTGGGCCGGTCGCCATAGGTAAACAGGAAGGTCGTCTGCGTGAGCATGGGGGCGAGTATGCCACACCCCGTCACGGAGGTGCCCCGCGCCCACCCCGTTAGAATCGGTGGCACAGACCCCCGCCCAGACCGCCGGAAGGCACCCCGTGTCATCAGCGACTCCCGCTGCCGCCGCTCCCGACACCGTCCTGGTCGTCGACTTCGGCGCGCAGTACGCCCAGCTCATCGCCCGCCGCGTCCGCGAGGCCAGGGTCTACAGCGAGATCGTGCCCAGCACCATGCCGGTCGCCGAGATGCTCGCCAAGAACCCGGCGGCGATCATCCTCTCCGGCGGCCCCTCGTCCGTGTACGAGGCGGGCGCCCCCCGCCTGGACCGCGCGCTCTTCGAGGCCGGCGTCCCCGTCTTCGGCATGTGCTACGGCTTCCAGCTGATGGCGCAGGTCCTCGGCGGCACCGTCGACAACACCGGCGCCCGCGAGTACGGCCGTACCGACCTGCACGTCTCCAAGGCGTCCTCCACCCTCTTCGAGGGCACCCCCGCCGAGCAGCACGTGTGGATGTCGCACGGCGACGCCTGCTCCGCCGCCCCCGAGGGCTTCACCGTCAGCGCGTCCACGGACGTCGTCCCGGTCGCCGCCTTCGAGAACGACGAGAAGAAGCTCTACGGCGTCCAGTACCACCCCGAGGTCATGCACTCCACGCACGGCCAGCAGGTCCTGGAGCACTTCCTGTACCGGGGCGCGGGCCTCAAGCCGACCTGGACCACCGGCAACGTCATCGACGAGCAGGTCGCCGCGATCCGCGAGCAGGTCGGCGACCGGCGCGCCATCTGCGGCCTGTCCGGCGGCGTCGACTCCGCGGTGGCCGCGGCCCTCGTCGCTCGGGCCATCGGCTCCCAGCTGACCTGCGTCTACGTCGACCACGGTCTGATGCGCAAGGGCGAGACCGAGCAGGTCGAGAAGGACTTCGTGGCCGCGACCGGCGTCAAGCTGGTCGTCGTCGACGCGGAGGCCCGCTTCCTCGACGCGCTGGCCGGTGTCTCGGACCCCGAGCAGAAGCGGAAGATCATCGGCCGCGAGTTCATCCGGGTCTTCGAGCAGGCCCAGGCCGAGATCATCGCGGACGCGGGCCCGGCCGTGGAGTTCCTGGTCCAGGGCACCCTCTACCCGGACGTCGTCGAGTCCGGCGGCGGCACCGGCACCGCGAACATCAAGTCGCACCACAACGTCGGCGGCCTCCCCGAGGACCTGGAGTTCAAGCTCATCGAGCCGCTCCGCAAGCTCTTCAAGGACGAGGTCCGGATGGTCGGCCAGGAGCTCGGCCTGCCGGAGGAGATCGTCCAGCGCCAGCCGTTCCCGGGTCCCGGCCTCGGTATCCGCATCGTCGGCGAGGTCACGAAGGAGCGCCTCGACCTGCTCCGCGACGCCGACGCCATCGCCCGCGAGGAGCTGACCGCGGCCGGTCTCGACCGCGACATCTGGCAGTGCCCGGTGGTCCTGCTCGCGGACGTCCGCAGCGTCGGCGTCCAGGGCGACGGCCGCACCTACGGCCACCCGATCGTGCTGCGCCCGGTCTCCTCCGAGGACGCCATGACGGCCGACTGGTCCCGGCTGCCGTACGAGGTCCTCGCGAAGATCTCCACCCGGATCACCAACGAGGTCCGCGACGTCAACCGCGTCGTCCTCGACGTCACCTCGAAGCCGCCGGGCACCATCGAGTGGGAGTAGGCCCCCTTCCCGGGGTTCTCGGGCTCAGGTGCGCTTGACCGAGCGCACCGGCTCGCCCGGCCGCCAGGCCTCGACGACCAGGTACGTGTCGTCCTCGACGTAGGTCCTCACGACCTCCGTCAGCTCGGTCCGGAAGAGGTGGAACGGCCCCTCGGGTGCCTCCACCTCTTCCCGGTACGCCCCGTGCACCGCCGGGTCCGTCACCTCATGCGCCCGTCCGGCGATCCGTACGTCCCCGCTGCCGCCCATCCCGGTGCCGTCCCCGGGATTCGCCTGGAGCGCGAACCGCGCGTCGCGCAGCAGGTCCCGCGCCTTCAGCGAGTCCGGCATCATGCCGAGCCAGAGTTCGCCGTGCACGATGCGCACCTCCAGGCCGGAGGTGCGGGGGGAGCCGTCCTTGCGGAGGGTGGCCAGGACATGGTGGCGGTGGGCGGCGAAGCGCTCCTCCACGGTTTTCGCGAGGTCGGGCGCGGCGGCGGCGAAGGCCGCCCAGCCGGCGCCGGCTGTTCCGGTCGTACGGGTTGTGCGTGTCATACAGGCCAGTCTGGTGCCGATACCCGACATCTTCTGTCGTGATTTGCTCGCGCGCGTCATCTTTACAGAGCAGCTCTGTTTTCCTGCACTGACCGGCGGTAACTTCCGCCCGTAACACACACCCAGTGCTGGAGGACCTATGCACGGGCCGACTCCGCCCCTGCCGCTGCCCACCGATCAGCTCCAGTTCGCGATGCCGCCGATGTACGACTCGCTCGACGACGAGCGCCGGCATCGCAAGGAGCGGCTCGCGGGCGCGCTGCGGATCTTCGGCCGGTCCGGACTCGAGGACGGGGTGTCCGGCCACATCACCGCCCGCGACCCCGAGTACTCGAACTGCTTCTGGGTCAACCCCTTCGGCATGCCCTTCAAGCACGTCACCGTCAGCGACCTCGTCCTGGCCAACCAGGACGGCCAGGTGATCGAGGGCCGCTACCACGTCAACCAGGCCGCCTTCACCGTGCACGCCCAGGTGCACGCGGCCCGCCCGGACGTCGTCGCCGTGGCCCACTGCCACTCCGTGCACGGCCGCGCCCTCTCCGCCCTCGGTGACCTGCTCGACCCGATCAGCCAGGAGAGCTGCGCCTTCTACGAGGACCACGCCCTCTACGACGCCTACACCGGCGTCGCCGTCGACGCCGAGGAGGGCCGCCGCATCGCGAACGCCCTCGGCTCCCGCAAGGCGCTGGTACTGCGCAACCACGGGCTGCTGACCGTCGGCGACTCGGTGGACGCGGCCGCCTGGTGGTTCCTGTCGATGGAGAAGTCCGCGCAGGTCCAGCTCACCGCCAGGGCCGCCGGCCGCCCGCTGCTGATCGACCACAAACTGGCCGTCGCCACCCGAGAGCAGCTCGGCGGCGACCTGGTGGCCTGGATCAACTACCAGCCCCTGTGGCAGGACATCAGCCGCAGCGAACCGGACCTGCTGAGCTAGGCGCTCCGCTGGAAGTGCCGCGATCTGCTGTCCGGCGTCTGCCGCGCCGTCGTGGCTGGTCGCGCGGTTCCTCCTCCAGCCTTCGGCTGGGGGTACCCCCAGCGCCCCTTGGGGGCGCTGCTGCCGGCCCCGGTTCAGAAGGTGCGCAGTACGGCTGCCTTTGTCTGTGCGAACTCCTCGTCCGTGAGCACCCCGTCCCGGTGCAGCTCGCCCAACTCCCGCAGCCTGCGCAGCAGCACGTCGTGGTGGTCGGCCGGCTGGCGCGGCACGGACGCCGGCGGCCGCTCCCGGTCGGCGTACTCCGGCTCCGCCCGGGACGACGGATGCGGCAGCCGGGCCGTGACCGCCGCCGCGACCAGCGCCGTCAGCAGGTCGCGGCGGACACTGCCCCACAGGTCGAGGGCGTACGGGTCGCGCTCGGCCGGCAGCTTCGAGAACACCGTCTCCCGGGTCGCGAACCTCAGGAAACCGTCCTCGTAGCCGGAGTTGGGCAGCCACTCCACCTGCACCAGCTCGCCGACGCCGATGATCCGCGGCCCGGTCGCCCGCTTCACCCGGTCCGAGGTGTCCGCCCAGTCGATCCGCACCCGCGTACCGTCGAAGGACACCGTGCCGTCCGAGGACCGCACCGACACCGGCACCGGCGGCCCCGGCAGCAGATACGCCTTCGTCGGCTCGGCGGGGATCTGGTCCAGCAGCAGCGCGTGCCGGATCTCCTCCGCGACGTACTCGGCCACCCCGGACCGGTCCTCGTCCACCGCCAGCCGGTACGGATCCGCCGCCTCCGGCAACCGCCCGCCCGTCGCCTGCAGCAACGGGTCCGCCCCCTCGCGCAGCCGCATCCTCAGCCGCCCCCGCCTGCGCTCCGGCTCGTACACCACCCCCGCCACCGCCTCCAGCGGTACGGCGATCTCCCCGTAGGTCTGCCGGAACAGCGGAACGGAGCGGTGGCGTCCCGGCGTGATCCGGACCGTGCTGCCGTCGAAGGCCCAGGTCCCGTCCCGCTGGATGATCTCGGCCATGGGGAAATTCTCGCAGCCGGGTCAACATGTCGGCCGTACCTTCACCCGTCGTGACCAACCCACTGAACGCGAAGGGCGTGGCGTAGGGCACAATTCGCTGTCGACACAAGGGAGTTGCATGACGTCGTCCGGCCCCGGGGAGGGCCCCGCGCGTCGTGCCCCGGGCGTGGGGAAGGCAGGCGTCGGGCGTGGCGGTGCAGGAGGCGAGGCAGGGCGCCGGTTCGGGTGTCCACGGCGGCGGCTGCGCGTGCGGGGACTGCCCGCACGGGGCACGCGAGGGACACCGGCGGGCGGTCGCCGAATTCCTCCTCAAACGGGACGAGTTCGCGGCCGGACAAGGGCTGCCCGCGGCGGTGGCCCACTCCGTCTCCGCCTCCCGCCAGTGGGTCTCCGAGGAACTGACCCAGTCCGCAGAGGTCGTCGCCGAACGCGGCCGCGCCGAGGGTGACGCCTGGCTCGCCCGCCTCTGGCTGCGCACCGTGTGCACCGTGTGGGCAGCCGTCGTGATCATGCTTCTCACCCAGGCCCTCACCGCGATCGGCACCGGCTGGACCAGCGCCCGCACCGCCGGCCTGATCGCCGCCCTGATCATGGCCCTCGCGCTCACCGCCGCCTCCTGGTTCCACCGCTCGCGCGGCGGGGTACTCGCTCCCGTCATCGGCGAGGACAACCGCATGTCCACCTCCCGCACCGTGGCCGCCTCCTGGGTTCTCCTCGTCGCCTACGCCGTCCTCGTCCTGGCCGGCCGTCTGGCCGCCGCCTCCTCTCCCGCCGAACGCGACGCCCTCATCTCCGGCCTCGACCTCGCCCGCGGCGCCGGGGTGGTGACCGTCCTCGCCGTGGTCAGCGGTATCGCCGTCCTGGTCCGCCGGGTGGTCGGCCTGCGCATCCTCGGCCAGCGCCTGCAGAAGGTGCGCGCCCACCGCCCCCGCGCCGCCGACCTGCTCACCGACGACGCCGGCCGCGGCACCTTCGCCGACATCCAGTACGTCGTCATCGGCGCCGTCGCCCTCGTCTTCGCCGCGGTACGGCTCGCTCGCCGCCCCGACCAGCTCCCCGACCTGCCCTGGGGCCTCGCGACGGTGGTCCTGATCTCCGCCGCGACCTATCTCGCCGGCAAGTACGCCGACGGCGGCCGCCCGGTGATCCTCTCCGTCGTCCGCGCCCGGGAGGCCGGCGACCTGGACGCCCCCATCCGGACCGGCGACGACATCGAGATCCGCGGCACCGGCTTCGTCCCGCCCGGCGCCCAGGCCGCCGACCGCCTCTCCCGCATGGTCGTCCGCATCGGCGCCGTCAACGTCCACGTCCCCCTGGTCCCCGTCAGCGGCGGCTTCAGCAACCCCACCGAAACCGTCCTCAAGGTCCCCGTCCCGGCCGACGTGGAACCCGGCTGGGTCGAGGTCCAGGTGGTGACGGCGGCCGGGGTGGCGACCAACCGGTGCGTGGTCGAGGTCACGGAGTGAGGTCACCCTCGGGAGGGTGAAGGACCGCCCCTGTCCGGCCTCACCTCTTCGGGTCTCCCGGACCGCTGTCGGCCGGCGCCCCTCCTGCCGCTGCTCCCCCTCCCGCCTCCGCCGTTCCGGGGGACGAAGACCGGCAGAAAATCGGAAAAACTTCCGGAGGAGGGTTGAGCGGGTCGCCGTTGTCGTACGTATGGTCTGTTGAGGGGCCCTGGGCACAGCGGCGAGAGGCGGCTACTGGCGATGACTCACGGCATTCGTTCGGACACGCACACCCCGTATCTCGACGGCGACCGCGGCCTGCGGGACACCGCCACCCGATACGCCCTCCTTCCTTTGCGGATCTTCCTGGGCGTCACCTTCATCTACGCCGGTCTGGACAAACTGACCAGCAGCACCTTCCTGAAGTCCGGCGGCTCCGGGTCCATCGGCGACACCATGCGCGCCGTCCGTGACTCCGCCGCGATCCCGGCCATGATCGACCTGGCCCTGAAGAACCCCGTCGGCTTCGGCACCGCGATCGCCATCGGTGAACTCGCCGTCGGCCTCGGCACCCTCTTCGGCCTGCTGGCCCGCCTGGCCGCGCTCGGCGGCGCGCTGATCTCGCTCAGCCTCTGGCTGACCATCAGCTGGGCCAACTCCCCCTACTACTACGGCAACGACCTCGCCTACCTGATGGCCTGGCTGCCCCTGGTCCTCGCGGGTGCCCCCTATCTCTCCCTGGACGCGATGCTCCGCGCCAGGCGCCGACACCGCTCCGCACGGGCCGCGCTGGGCCTCTGAGCCCGCCCTAGCCCTCCTGGCCCCGGCCCTGGTTCTCCGGTACGCGGCGGCGCCTGCGTATCGCCCGGGTCAGGGCCGCGGTCATCCCTGCCAGGAAGAGACCGGCCACCATCAGCGGGATGACCGCGAACCACTCGGTGTCCCACCAGCCGCCCGCGTCGCCGGCGTAGGCGATGCCCGCCGCCGTCAGGAAGACGCCGACGATCAGCCGTCCGGGCTGGAACTCATGCCGCAGCACGGGTCACCTCCACCTGTCCCGCGCCGACCTGGAGGTCCAGGTCGAGCGTCCCCGCGTTCTTCGTGCCGCTCGTCGGCGACAGCGTCACGTCCTTGTGCCTGCCCGGCTGCACGTCCACGTCCTTCTTGTCGTCACCGGGCAACTGGATGTCGCCCACCCCCACGTCGATGCTCATCCGCACGGTCACGTCCGCCGGCACCACGATCTTCAGCTGGCCGGCGCCCACCTCGGCCGACGTCGACACCGTCTGCCCGTGGGCGAGGCGTATGTGCGTCAGGTCCAGTGTTGCCACGCCCGTCCCGAGGTCGTACGCCGGAGCCACCTCCGCCGCCGTGGCCGGGGTCCAGTCCGCGCGCGTCCAGTGGGTGCTGATGTCGGACGGCATCGCCGTCGCTCCCGCCAGCAGCGCCGCCGTGACGAGCGCCAGGAACAGCGAGCCGGCGCCGGTGCGTCCCAGGAACGAGCTGACCGCCGTCCCCAGCCCGAACACGATCAGCGCGCAGGCCAGACCCGTCTGGAGACTGGTGCCCAGCGGGTGCGTGTCCCAGGTCAGGCCGGTGCCCAGGCCGCCCGCCAGCAGCGCGAACAGGAAGATCCAGCCGCCGATCCAGCGTGGTCCGCGCGGCTTGGGCGGCGCGCTGCTCCGGGCGCGGACGTCCTGGCCGTGGACCCAGGGAGTGCTCAGCCGGAAGTCGAATCCGGGGGCGGTCCGGCCGCGGGCCTCGGCGGGGCCCCAGAGATAACCGGTGCCCCCGACATGCGTGCCGTCCTTGACGATCGGGTCCCGCCACCAGGAGGGGAACGAGACCGCGACCGGCGGTGCCTGCGCCTCGGGCGGGGCGTCGGCGACGGCCTGGGCGGCCAGCGGGTCGGGGCCGGGGGCACCGCGCCGCCGCGACCAGTACCCGGCGCCCGCCAGCAGCAGGGAGAGGACGACCGCGAACGCCAGCACCTGGCCGTTCCTGATCATCGTCAGCAGCACTCCGCAGCCGACCAGCGCGAACAGCACGGCCGCCAGGGCCTGGCCGTCGACCCGGCCGGTCAGCAGCTTGCGGACCTCGTTCTCCTCCTCGTCCTCGTACGGCACGAAGAGCCAGGCGAAGCCGTAGAAGAGGAGGCCGATGCCGCCGGTCGCGGCCAGCACGGCCAGGGTGATGCGGAAGATCACGGGGTCCAGGTCGGTGTGGCGTCCGAGTCCCGCGCACACGCCCGCGATCATCTTGTGCCGGCGATCGCGCCGGAAGCGCGGGGACGCCTCGTCGACCGCGGCCGCGTCCACGCCGGTGGCGTCGGCCCCCGCCGCGGCGGGCGCGGCATCCGACGGCCCGGTGCCCGGTGCGGGCCGCGGGCCGAGGCCGGGTCCCGGACCCGTCGCGGCGTGCTCGTGATCAGTCATGAGTCCATGGTGACGGCCGGGCCGCCCCGGCGGCAGTCGGGATGACCCTGGCCCAACCCTGAAATCGGCCCCGAGGCCCCGCCGGGAAGCGTTCGAACGGCGCCCCGGGGGCCGGTCGCGGGGGTCTCCCGAGGGAAACCGAGGAGCTTGGCGCGGGGAAATCCGAAGATCAGGGGAGTCTCCGGGGCCGACCCTGATGCCTCGGGACCTCGTGCGTGTGAACATCGATGGCATGCCGGAAGCCGCAGCAGTGCCTCTCGACGACCCGCGGCCGCCGCGCAAGCTCTACCGCAGCAGCGACGGCCGCTGGCTCGGCGGAGTGGCGCGGGGCCTCGCCGGGCATCTCGGCCTGCCCGTGGTCTGGGTCCGGCTCGCCTTCGTCGGCCTGTTCATGGCCAACGGCCTCGGCGCGCTGCTGTACGCCGCGTTCTGGTTCTTCGTGCCGCTCGGCGTCGGCGGGGTCGGCGGCCAGAAGCCGCCCTCCCTGGTCGCCACCGAGACCTCGGCGGACGGCCGGCGCCGACTGGTCGCGCGCAAACCGGACAAGGGACAGATCGTCGCGCTGCTCCTCATGGTCGTCGTGTCCATGGTGTTCGTGGGCAGCGTCAACCTGACCAGCGGTGCCAAGGCCTATCTCCTGCCCCTGGTGCTGGTCGCCGCCGGTGTCGCCCTCGTCTGGCGCCAGGCGGACAACGCCCGCCGGGCCCGCTGGGTCGAGGTCGGCAGCAGGCGCCGCACGCTCTCGCTGCTGCGCGCGGGCTTCGGCGTGCTGCTGGTCACCGCGGGCGTCTCCGGCGTCTTCGTCATGCAGGGCTCCGCCGCCCACATCGGAGCGGTCCTGCAGGCCGCCCTCGCCGTGGTCGTCGGCATCACGCTGCTCGCCGGTCCGTACCTGGTGCGGATGACCCAGGACCTCTCCGAGGAGCGGCTGATGCGCATCCGCGCCCAGGAGCGCGCCGAGGTCGCCGCCCATGTCCACGACTCCGTGCTGCACACCCTCACCCTGATCCAGCGCAACGCGGAGAACGCGAACGAGGTGCGCCGCCTGGCCCGTGCCCAGGAGCGCGATCTGCGCACCTGGCTCTACAAACCCGAGGGCACCGGCAAGGACGAGGCCGACGAGCCCGCCACCCTCGCCGACGCGGTCCGGCGCAGCGCGGCGGAGGTGGAGGACAAGCACGGCGTCCCCATCGAGGTCGTGGTGGTCGGGGACTGCCCGCTCGACGAGCGGACGGCCGCGCAGATGCAGGCCGCGCGCGAGGCGATGGTCAACGCCGCCAAGTACGGTGGCGAGGGCGGCGCCGTCCAGGTCTACGCCGAGGTCGAGGGGAAGACGGTCTTCGTGTCCGTCCGCGACCGCGGTCCCGGCTTCGACCTCGACTCGATACCCGCCGACCGCATGGGCGTCAGAGAATCGATCATCGGCCGCATGGAGCGGCACGGCGGCACGGCACGGCTGCGGTCCGTACCGGGCGGCGGCACAGAGGTCGAGCTGGAGATGGAGAGGGCGGAGAAGACGTCATGAGCGACGCGACCGAGGCGAACGGCCCGGCGGAAGGCACGGAGAACCCCGGGCGCCGGGTGCGCGTGGTCCTCGTCGACGACCACCGGATGTTCCGTACGGGCGTCCAGGCCGAGATCGGGCGGACCGAGCAGACCGGCGTCGAGGTGGTCGGCGAGGCCGCCGACGTCGACCAGGCGGTCACCGTGATCACCGCGACCCGGCCCGAGGTGGTCCTCCTCGATGTGCACCTGCCGGGCGGCGGCGGGGTCGAAGTGCTGCGCCGGTGCGCCCCGTTGATGGCGGACGCCGAGCAGCCGGTGCGCTTCCTCGCGCTGTCCGTGTCGGACGCGGCCGAGGACGTGATCGGCGTGATCCGCGGCGGCGCCCGCGGCTACGTCACCAAGACGATCACCGGCACCGACCTGGTCGACTCGGTCTTCCGGGTCCAGGAGGGCGACGCCGTCTTCTCGCCGCGGCTGGCCGGGTTCGTCCTGGACGCCTTCGCCTCCACCGACGCCCCGCCGGTCGACGAGGACCTCGACCGCCTCACCCAGCGCGAGCGCGAGGTCCTGCGCCTGATCGCGCGCGGCTATGCCTACAAGGAGATCGCCAAGCAGCTGTTCATCTCCGTCAAGACGGTCGAGTCCCATGTGTCGGCGGTGCTGCGGAAGCTGCAGCTGTCCAACCGGCACGAGCTGACCCGCTGGGCGACGGCGCGCCGCCTGGTCTGAGGCAGAAAGGCGTCCGGCTGTCCGGACGCGGTCGCTCAGACGACCCGGGTCGCCCCCGCGAACGGCATCTCGTCGATGGGGGCGATCCGCACCGGCGCCGAGGGATTGGGCGCGTGGATCATCTGGCCGTTGCCGATGTAGATGCCGACGTGGCTGATGCCCGAGTAGAAGAAGACCAGGTCGCCCGGCTGGAGTTCGGAGCGGGAGACCCGGCGGCCGGCGTTGATCTGGGCGTAGGTGGTGCGGGGGATGGAGACGCCGGCGGAGCGGTAGGCGGCCTGGGCGAGGCCCGAGCAGTCGAAGGAGTCGGGGCCGGTCGCCCCCCAGACGTAGGGGCTGCCGAGCTTGGCGTAGGCGTAGGAGACGGCGGCCGCGGCACGGGAGTCGGGGGCGGCGACGCTGCCCTGGCTCAGGGGGGCGCGGGCGTCCGGGGCCGAGCGGGAGGCGCGTGCGCTGCCGTCCGAGGCGGTGACGGCCGCCCGCTGCTGTGGCGAAAGCCGGTCCAGCAGCTGCCGGGCCTCGCCGAGCTTGCCGTTGATGGCGGTCTTCTGCCGCTTCAGCTCGGCCTGCCGGGACCGCAGCGAGGCCAGTTCGACATGGGCCGCGCCGCGCAGCTGCTCGATCTCCCGCAGCTGCCCGCGCACCCGGGTCACCGCACCGGCCTGCCGGTCCCCGGCCCGCTCGGCGAGGGCGGCGTCCTCCAGGTACTGGTCGGGATCGCTGGACAGCGCCAGCTGCCACGCCGGATCGATACCGCCGTCGCGGTACTGCGCGGCCGCTATCGAGCCGAGGGCGTCCCGCGCGGAGTTGAGCTTCTCCTGTTTGCGGGCGGTCTCGTCCTGCAACGACTTCAGCCGCCGCTGGGTGGCGTCGGCCTTCTCCTTGGCCCCGTCGTACTTCTCGGTGGCCACCTCGGCCTCCTGGTACAGCTGGTCCACCTTGGCCTTCACCTGCGCCGGTGTCAGTTGCGGCTCGGCGTGTCCGGTCCCTTCGAAGCCCGTCGCGGTGGCCGCGCCCGCCAGGGCGAGGGTGGCGGCCGTGCGGGCCGTATGGCCGCTGAGCGAGCGCTGTCGGGGCTTGCGGTGCACTGCCACCTGGACAGTCACGTCCTTTCGTACGACCGCCGTCTCGTCCGTGAGCACGCCAGGGGGAGCGTGCGGGGGCCGCGGGGGAGCGGAGGACGCGTCCGGCGGCGGCCCGCACAGGGGGAGCGGACCGCCGCCGGACCTTCTCGGCGGTGGTGTCCGACTGCCGCCCCTGGCCCGGGCGGCGGTGGGGAGTCGGTCACCTGGGGGAGGACGCTAGGCCCGGATGTGTCGGCTTGGTAACGCGATGCGCGGAATTGGCGTGACCGGATCGTTACCGACCGGTATGTGGCGGTGATTCCGGCCCGGAGCCGTCGGCTTCGCGGGGCGGGATGACCGAAGCGGCGGTTCCAGGGCTGGCGGGGGCGGTGGGGTGCTATGGGGTGCATATATGCGGACCCGGGAGAGGGGGCCGGTGACCGGGGCGCCAGGGGACCCTGATTAGGCTCCGGGGCCATGGGCGTACTCATCCATCTCTTCGTCGGCCTGCACATCATCGGCATCGCCGCGCTGCTCGGCGGTTTCCTCACCCAGATGAAGGCGATGGGCCAGGGCACGGCCCGGTTCGTCCCCGGGATGCTGCACGGCGCGTTCACCATGCTCGCGACCGGGGTGATCCTGGTCGGCCTCAACGAGGCCGACGACCACCACGTCAACACCGTCAAGATCGGCGTCAAGCTCGCGCTGCTGATCGTGATCCTCGGCCTCGTCTACGTGAAGCGGGACGACGAGAAGGTGGAGAAGGGCGCGTTCGGCCTGGTCGGCCTGCTGACCATGGCGAACATCTTCATCGCCGTGCTGTGGACCTGATCGCCGCGCTGGGGTCCTGACGGTCAGGAGACCTTCCCGAGGGCGGCGCGCCCGGCCGCCGCCGCCCCGGCCGCCACCGTCAGCCAGGCCGCCACCGCGACCCAGACCAGCACCTGCCCCGGCCCCTTCAGCCACGGGATGTCGAGAGCGGCCTCGGTGGACAGCGTCGCCACTGCCGTCATCCCCATCGGGAACACCGTCGCCCAGCGGCGCACGTCGTAACGCGGCCGGGGCCGTACCGCCTCCGCGACCAGCAGGACGGCGTACCAGGCGAGGTCCAGGACCAGCAGCGCCACCGTCACCGTGCGCAGCACGCCCCGGTCGTCGTCGTTCCACAGGTACAGCCGGGCGCTGTCGGCGGCCAGCAGCTTCGCCCCGGCCAGCGCGGAGATCGCGAGCGCCCCGCCCGCGATCCACTGGTCGCCGGGCCCCTCCAGGACCTGCCGCCGGTCGAAGCGGGCCAGGGCGAACCCGTACAGCACCAGCCCCAGCCAGAACAGCACCAGCGCGGCGTGCGCGAGCCAGGCCGCCGTCAGGGCCGCCGCCAGCGTCGCGGCCAGGACGGCCAGCCCCTGCGTGGCCACACAGTCCAGGAACACCGCACCGGGCATGCGCCGCGTCCAGTGCCGTACGACGAGGATCAGCAGCGGCGGCCACAGCACCGCCGACAGCGCCAGCAGGGCCTCGGCGAGGGTCTGCCGGCCGAGCGCCGAGAACCGCGTCCCCAGCACCGTCGTGGCCGCCACCGCGGTGAGCGCGCCCGGCGTCCGCGCGTCCGTCAGCCACCGCCCGCGGTCCAGCAGCAGGCGCGCGACGAAGTCCACGGCCAGCCCCGCCCACGCCACACACGCCAGCACCAGCGCGATCCGGGACAGGGTCTCGGCCCCCGTGAGATGCAGACCGACCGACACGATGCCGGTGGCCATCACGGCGGCCCCGGCCGCCGGCGGACGCTGCGCCCACCAGGCGCGGAAGGGGGAATTGCCCGACATGTCGCCGATGCTAAGGAGCATCACCCGCGGTGTGGCCGGGGCACGCGCGCGAGGAGTGCGAAAACCGCGCGGGCGCGGGACAGGGGAGTGGGCGCGGGGCGCCCGAGGCTCGGCGACGTGCGCCCCCGGCCCGGCCCGCCCCGGCCCCGGTCCCGCCCCCTGTCCCCGTCAGCTCAAGCCGGTCGCACCACGCTGTGGATGATCGACTCGCCGCCGTAGTAGATCGACTCCTCCCGGACGTACGCGCCGGGCTTCGGGGCGTGGATCATCATGCCGTTGCCGATGTAGATGCCGACGTGGCTGACGTCGTCGTAGAAGAAGACCAGGTCGCCGGGCTGGGCGTCGGCGAGGGAGACGGTGGTGCCGGCGTTCACCTGGTCGTAGGTGGTGCGCGGCAGGGAGACGCCCGCGGCCTTCCAGGCGGCCTGCGAGAGCCCGGAGCAGTCGTAGGAGCCGGGGCCGGTCGCTCCCCAGACGTACGGCTTGCCGATCTGCGCGCGGGCGAAGGCGATGGCCTTGGCGGCCTTCGTGGCGTAGGAGGAGTCGGAGGACGAGGAGCCGCTGGAGGACGACGTCGACGAGGAGGACGACGAGGTGTCCTGCTCGGCCGCGGCAGCGGCGGCCGCCTGCTGCTTCGCGAGCTCCGCGGCCTTGCGCGCCGCCGCCTCCTGCTTCTGCTTCTCGATCTGGGCCAGCCGCGCCTTCTCCTGCGCCGTCAGCTTGGAGAGCAGCTCCCGCGCGGAGGCCAGTTTCGTCTGGACGGTGGTCTTGGCGGTCTTGAGGTCGTCCTGCGTCTCGGTGAGCGTCTCGAGGCTCTTGGCGGCCTCCTGCCGCTTCTTCATGGTCGCGGACTGCTGGGTGGCGTAGTCGTCGACCGCGTCCTTCTGGCGCGAGGTCAGCCGGCTCATCAGCTGCGTCTGGTCGAAGTAGTCCTGCGGACTGTCCGCGAGCAGGAAGGTCGCCGTGTCGGGGGCGCTGGCGCCGGTCCGGTACTGGGCCGCGGCGAACGACCCCAGCTCCTCACGCGCCTTGTTCAGCCGGTCCGTGCGCTTGGCCACGTCGTCGAGCAGGGTGTCGACCTGCTTGCGCTGCGTACCGGTCTTCTCCTTGGCCGCGTTGTACTTCTCGGTCGCCGACTCGGCCTGCCGGTAGAGGTCGTCGACCTTCTTCTCCACCTCCTCCATGCTCGGCTTGCCGTCCGCGGAGGGCGCGGCGTTGGCCGTCTGCGAGAGCAGGGCGACGGAGGTGAGGGCGGCGGTGGCCAGGGCGGGGGTGCGTATGCCTGCTACGCGCGTTCCCGAGGGGCGGGACTTGCGGTGCGACGCCAACGGAGGCGACTCCTTCCATGTTCCGCCTACCGAGTTAGCTGTCGGGTTCGGGCGGGTGGTTCGGAAGGGTTGCCCTACGGTCCCTCCCCGGGAGGGGAGTTGGGACCGATTCACCCCAAGGTCGGTGTGGGTCCCCGGCTCCGGACGCGCGAGGGCGTCCCGGACTCGGCGGAGGCCGTACGGCCCGGCGACGTTCGCCGGTGGGTGTCGTACGGCCTGACCGGCACGCTAGCCAACTCGTGTGGCCCGTGTGAAGGTTGATGTGCGATATGCCCGATACATTTTCGTGACCTTGGCGTTCGGGCGAGTTCGGGCCGGGTGATTCAGGGTGTTGTGGGCGATTTGCCGGGTGTTCGATGCGGCGGCTTCCGGACCCGCGTGGTCGCCCTCGGCCGCTCGCAGCCGCGCGTGACGTGCGCCGACCGGCCGTGACGGAGGGAATCCGTGCGGTCACCCGGGCGAGTTTTCGGGGTGGCGGCCGGTTGTCAGTGGGGCGGCCTAGACTCGGAGAGCGATGAGCAGCCTCTTTGACGACAGCTTCCTGGCGAGCCTCCAGCCCCCGCGCGGCCACGAGGAGGAACCCCCGCCGCCGCCCGAGGACGAGCACGTACCGGAGCCGATTCCGGACGACCTGTTCGGCGGGAAGTTCGACGCGCCCCCGGACCGGGACGCCCACTACCGCGACGGCGCCCCCCGCCCCGCCCTGGACGCGGCGGCGCTCCTGGACGGACTGAACGACAACCAGCGGGCGGCGGTCGTGCACGCCGGCTCCCCGCTGCTCATCGTGGCCGGCGCCGGCTCCGGCAAGACGCGCGTGCTCACCCACCGCATCGCCCACCTCCTCGGCGAGCGCCATGTCCACCCGGGCCAGATCCTCGCGATCACCTTCACCAACAAGGCCGCGGGCGAGATGAAGGAGCGCGTCGAGCAGCTCGTCGGCCCGCGCGCGAACGCGATGTGGGTGATGACCTTCCACAGCGCCTGCGTGCGGATCCTGCGCAGGGAGAGCAAGAAGCTCGGCTTCACCTCCTCCTTCTCGATCTACGACGCGGCCGACTCCAAGCGGCTGATGGCCCTGGTCTGCCGCGACCTGGACCTCGACCCCAAGCGCTACCCGCCGAAGTCGTTCAGCGCCCAGGTCAGCAACCTGAAGAACGAGCTGGTCGACGAGGAGGACTTCGCCGCCCGCGCGAGCGACGGCTTCGAGAAGACCCTCGCCCAGGCCTACGCCCTCTACCAGTCGCGGCTGCGCGAGGCGAACGCCCTCGACTTCGACGACCTGATCATGACCACGGTCAACCTGCTGCGCGCCTTCCCGGACGTCGCCGAGCACTACCGCCGCCGCTTCCGGCACGTCCTGGTCGACGAGTACCAGGACACCAACCACGCCCAGTACGCCCTTGTGCGCGAGCTGGTCGGCACCGGTGCGCCCGAGGAGACCACCCCGCCCGCCGAGCACGACCTGCCCCCGGCGGAGCTCTGCGTCGTCGGCGACGCCGACCAGTCGATCTACGCCTTCCGGGGCGCGACGATCCGCAACATCCTCCAGTTCGAGGAGGACTACCCGAACGCGACGACGATCCTCCTGGAGCAGAACTACCGCTCCACGCAGACGATCCTCTCCGCCGCCAACGCGGTCATCGAGCGCAACGAGTCCCGCCGCCCCAAGAACCTGTGGACCAACGCGGGCGCGGGCGCGCAGATCACCGGCTACGTCGCCGACACCGAGCACGACGAGGCGCAGTTCGTCGCCGACGAGATAGACCGTCTGACGGACGCGGGCGAGGCGAAGGCCGGCGATGTCGCCGTCTTCTACCGCACCAACGC
Organism: Streptomyces sp. NPDC048288; assembly: GCF_043201555.1. Taxonomy (NCBI): domain Bacteria; kingdom Bacillati; phylum Actinomycetota; class Actinomycetes; order Kitasatosporales; family Streptomycetaceae; genus Streptomyces; species Streptomyces sp. NPDC048288. The sequence continues at coordinate 468,852 of NZ_JBICZD010000003.1, read as the reverse complement.
CCAGTCCCGTGTCTTCGAGGAGATCTTCATCCGCGTCGGCCTGCCGTACAAGGTCGTCGGCGGTGTCCGCTTCTACGAGCGCAAGGAGGTCCGGGACGTCCTCGCCTATCTGCGGGTGCTGGCCAACCCGGAGGACTCCGTCCCGCTGCGCCGCATCCTCAACGTCCCCAAGCGCGGCATCGGCGACCGCGCGGAGGCGATGATCGACGCCCTCTCCCAGCGCGAGAAGATCAGCTTCCCGCAGGCGCTCAGGCGCGTCGACGAGGCGTACGGCATGGCCGCGCGGTCGACCAACGCGGTCAAGCGGTTCAACACGCTGATGGAGGACCTCCGTACGATCGTGGAGTCCGGCGCGGGACCGGCCACCGTCCTCGAAGCCGTCCTCGAACGCACCGGCTACCTCGCCGAGTTGCAGGCCTCCACCGACCCGCAGGACGAGACCCGGATCGAGAACCTCCAGGAACTCGCCGCCGTGGCCCTGGAGTTCGAGCAGGAGTCCGGCGAGGGCGAGCAGCCCGCCGGGCTCGCCGCCTTCCTGGAGCGGGTGGCCCTGGTCGCCGACTCCGACCAGATCCCCGACGACGACGAGAACGGCGACGGCGTCATCACCCTGATGACCCTGCACACCGCCAAGGGCCTCGAGTTCCCGGTGGTCTTCCTGACCGGCATGGAGGACGGCGTCTTCCCGCACATGCGCGCCCTCGGCCAGACCAAGGAACTGGAGGAGGAGCGGCGCCTCGCGTACGTCGGCATCACACGCGCGCGGGAGCGGCTGTACCTCACCCGGTCGTCGATGCGCAGCGCCTGGGGCCAGCCGTCGTACAACCCGCCCTCCCGCTTCCTGGAGGAGATCCCGGGCGCGTATCTGGAGTGGAAGCGGACCGGGGCGATGGCGCCGGTGTCCTCGGGGCCCGCGTCGAGTGTGGCCGCCTCGCTCTCCTCGTCCCGCTCGCGCTCCTCGGCGTCGGGGGCGTCCGGTTTCGCCACCCGGCGGACCTCGGAGAAGCCGGTGGTCTCGCTGGCCGTCGGCGACCGGGTCACCCACGACCAGTTCGGCCTCGGCACGGTCGTCGGCGTGAAGGGCACCGGCGGGAACGCGGAGGCGACGATCGACTTCGGGGACGACAAGCCGAAGCGGCTGCTGCTGCGGTACGCGCCGGTGGAGAAGCTGTAGCCGCAGACGAATGAGCCCCGCTTCCCGGAAGCGGGGCTCATCGATCGGATCGGCATCAGGTCGGGTCGAGCCCGTGGCTCCGCAGCCACGGCAGCGGGTCTATGGCGGAGCCGCCCGCAGGCCGGACCTCGAAGTGCAGGTGCGGGCCGGTCGAGTTGCCGGAGTTGCCGGAGTACGCGATCGCATCGCCGGCCTTCACGGTCGTACCGGAGGCGACGCGGTACGACGAGAGGTGGCAGTACCAGGTCTCCGTGCCGTCCTTCGCCGTCACGATCATCATGTTGCCGTAGGCGCTGTTCCACTTGGTGGAGACGACGCCGTCGGTCGCGGCCATCACCGTCGTGCCGTAGGAGACGGGGAAGTCGATGCCCGTGTGGACGGACATCCAGTTCACGCCGGCCTGGCCGAAGTAGGCGCTGAGCCCCCGCTGCGTGACCGGGAGGGCGTACTTGGGGCGCAGCCGCTCCTTGCGGGCCGCCTCCGCCGCCGCCTTCTTCTTCTCGGCGTCCTGCTGGGCCTTGAGGTCGATGCGCTCCTGGGTCCGGCTGGCCCGGTCGGCGAAGTCGTCGGCACCCGCGGAGAGCGTCTTCAGCTGGGCGTCCAGCTTGCTGTTGGCGGCGGACGGTTTCACCGACTGCGCGTCCGAGGCGGAGGCCGTGGTGTCCTTGCCCTCGCCGGTCAGGCTGCCCACGGAAGCGGCCGCGATCCCGGCCACGCCCATCACACACGCGGAGGGCACGGCGACGGTCAGCAGCGCGGAGCGCTTGGGAGGCGTACGACGGCGGGAACGCGCCCCCGCACGGGAGCCGGCGCGTGTCGTCGAGGCCGAAACGTCCGGGGCGACCTCTTCCTGATCCTCCAGCAGTGGCGTTACTGCAGGTAGCTCACCGGTCGCGGACAACTCGCCCTCGGCCGGGAGATCCTCCGCGAACTCCTCGTGCTCCGGGTGCCCCTCGTACAGCTCGTGCGCTTCGTGCTGGTCGTGCTGTTCGTACTGGTCGTGCGCCTCGTACTGCTCGTGGCCCTCGTACTGCGCGTGCTGCTCCTGCGGCTCGTGGTCGGCGGGCTGTGCCGGGGTGCCGTCGGAGTTCCACTGCGTGGCGTCGTACGCGCCGGTGTCGAAGGCCTGGGTGCCCCACTCCCACTGCTGGGTGGCGCCGGCCGCGACCGGCTGGTCGGGCTGGAGCCAGGCGTTGGCGTCCCAGTGGCCACTGGTGTCGGCGACCGTCGGGTGGGCCGGGTGCGCGGCCTGCGCCGGGACGGTCCAGGCGGTGCTGTCGTAGGCGCCGGAGTCGTAGGCGGCGTGGTGCTGGGCCGCGTACGGGTCGTAGTTCAGCGTCTGGTCGCCGACCGTCTGCCACTGCGTGGCGTCGTACGCGCCGGTGGTCTGGGTCTGGCCCGGCAGGCTGCCGAAGAGCGGGTCGCTGTGGAACGAGGCGCCGGTAGCGGCCTGGTCGCCGTACGTGGTGAAGTCGCCGTACTGGGCTTCCTGGGTGCCGTACGGCGCGTAGTGCGCCTGGCCGGCGTCGGAAGCCGGGGCCGGGGTGGTCATGGTCCCCGACGGGTGACGGTCGTTCACCAACTTCTCTTTCGCCTCGACAACAGGGGCTGCCAGAGCAGTGCGGCGACTGTACCCGGCGGTATGCGGGCGCGACAATCTTCGGCAGGTTTCGTGGTTTCGGGAAACGGGCATTCGGCCGTGTTTCGGGGGACGGCGGGCGCGGGTTTGGCCTTGTGTTCGAGGAGTGTTCGATGGCTGGGCGGTCCCAAGCCCGCTCCGGCGGCCGGTCCTTGCCCGCCCCGGTCCGCCCGGACCGGCCGTCAGGCCACCGTCAGACCGCCCGCTGTCCGCTCCTCCGCGCGTGTTTCGTCCAGGGCCTGTCGTATACCGGTGGCGACCGCCGGGTGGACGGGCAGGGCGAGATGGCCGATGCCGGTCACCTGGACATTGGTCGCGTCGAGGTCCGGATGGTCGATACGGGCCGTCTCCACCGGTTCCATCAGCGCGTCGAGGTCGCTCCAGAAGCTGACGAACCGGGTACGGCAGCCGGGCGCGGGCCGGGTCAGCTCCTCGATCACCTCCGAGCCGGGGCGCATCTGGCGCACGATCGGATGCGCGTCCGCGAGTGGCGCGACCCGTGTGCCGGCGTGCGGGGTGCCGAGCGTCACCAGGGTGCCGACGCGCAGGTCGCCGCCGAGCCGCTGCACGTAGTAACGCGCGATCAGTCCGCCGAGGCTGTGCCCGACGATGTCGACCCGGTCGCTGCCCGTGCGCTCGCAGATCTCCTCTATGTGCCGGCCGAGCAGTTCGGCGGCGGTGCGGATGTCGCAGGTCAGCGGCGAGTAGTTGAGGGACTCGACGCGCTGGCCGCCGTGCTGGGCGAGGGCGCGGCGCAGCAGGACGAAGACCGAGCGGTTGTCGATGAAACCGTGCAGCAGCACGACCGGCGGGGCCGCCCGGACCGGCAGCCGGGCCGCGCCGTCACGCTCGGTGGGCCGCGCGGGCGGCGCGGGCGGGCGGCGCTCCGGGGTGAGGCCGGTCGGGTAGAGCAGCAGGTGCCCGGCGAGGATCGCGGCCTCCAGGGCGGTCGCCTTCAGGAGGGCCAGTGACAGGTCGGCGAGCCTGCCGGGCAGGAGGCGGCGGCAGAGCGGGAGAAAGGGCTCCAGTGCCCCGGTGACCTTCATCGGCCGACCTCCTGTCGGCACGCGGAGAGCGGCTCCGTCCCCCGTGTGCCCTCATGGGGGGCCGGGCGGAGGTGGCGAGGGTACGACGACGGGCCGCATCGCATGCCCGTATCGCCCCCGCGGACCACGCTGCGGCTCCCTGACGTGTCCCACTGTCTGTGATTTCCCCCTCGGTAACCTCCGTGAAACTGCCGGTTGCGGGATGCTGGAGATAACGTTCGTTCACTCGCGGCGGGTGGTAGAACGCGCCGAATGTGCGGTACTTGTCGGTACGGATGGATGTCGGCACGTTCGTTACATGGTCATGGAGGCAGCGATGGGTGTGGCAGCCGGTCCGATCCGTGTGGTGGTGGCCAAACCGGGGCTCGACGGCCATGACCGCGGGGCCAAGGTCATCGCGCGGGCGCTGCGCGACGCCGGCATGGAGGTCATCTACACCGGGCTCCACCAGACGCCCGAGCAGATCGTCGACACCGCCATCCAGGAGGACGCCGACGCGATCGGTCTCTCCATCCTCTCCGGCGCCCACAACACCCTGTTCGCCGCGGTCATCGACCTCCTCAAGGAGCGGGACGCCGAGGACATCCTCGTCTTCGGCGGCGGCATCATCCCCGAGGACGACATCGCCTCCCTCAAGGAGAAGGGCGTCGCCGCGATCTTCACTCCGGGGGCGACGACGGGGGCGATCGTGGAGTGGGTACGGGAGAACGTCCGGCAGCCGACGGAGGCGTAGGCCGCGGTGCGGTGGGCCGACAGTGGTGGTGCGGGGCGTTCGAGGTGCCGTCCACGGGGCTGCGGGTCGTGTGTGGACTGCGGCGCCGTTGTGGCTTGTCGCGCAGTTCCTCCCCCAGCCTTCGGCCGGGGGTACCCCCAGCGCCCCTGACGGGGCGCGTATTACGGTGCGTGTTCCAGTTCCGTCAGCATCGCCGCCCGGAGTCTCAGTGTCGTCATCAGGCGCTGGAACGCTTCCGCCCAGTAGCCGCCGGCTCCCGGTGACGCGTCCTCCCGTTCGTCCGGTACCGCCAGCAGGGCGTCGAGCCGGGACGCCTCCGCCGGGTCCAGGCAGCGCTCGGCCAGGCCCATCACCCCGCTGAAGCTCCAGGGGTAACTCCCCGCGTCCCGCGCGATGTCGAGGGCGTCCACCACGGCCCGGCCGAGGGGCGCGGACCACGGGACGGCGCACACGCCGAGCAGCTGGAACGCCTCCGACAGGCCGTGTGCCGCGATGAACCCGGCCACCCACTCGGCCCGCGCCACGCCCTCCAGCGTGCCCAGCAGCTTGGCCCGCTCGGCCAGCGACACCGCCCCCGGACCGCCCGCCTCCGGCGCCGCCGGGACCCCGAGCAGCGCCCTCGCCCACTCGGCGTCCCGCCGCCGCACGGCGGCCCGGCACCAGGCCGCGTGCAACTCGCCCTGCCAGCCGTCCGCCACCGGCAGCGCCACGATCTCCCGGGGCGTACGGCCGCCGAGCCGCGCCGGCCAGGTGGTGAGCGGGGCCGCCTCCACCAACTGCCCCAGCCACCAGGACCGTTCGCCACGACCGGTCGGCGGCTTGGCCACCACCCCGTCGCGCTCCATGCCCGCGTCGCACTCGGGCGGCGCCTCCACCGCGATCACCGGCCCGCCCCCGGTGTGGTCGACCGCCACACACGCCGCGGCCCGCACCGCCATCCGTCCCGCCAGCGCCGAACCCGGCAGCGCGGACAGCAACTCGGCCGCCGTCGTCCGCACGTTGCGGCTGCGGTCCGACAACGCCTGCTCCAGGAACGGCTCGTCCCCGGCGGCCAGGCCCGTGCGCAGCGAGTCGAGGAACATCAGCCGGTCCTCGGCCCGCTCCGTGGCCCAGGTCCCGGCCAGCAACTCGCGCGCCGCCCCGGGCGTACGGGCGCGCAGCGCGGCCAGCAGCGCGACCCGTTCGGCGAACAGCCCCTCCTGCCACAGCCTCCCCGTCGCCTCGGCGTCCTCGGGATCGGGCAGGGTCGTGCCGCCGCCGGGGGCCGCGCGCAGGGCGAACCGCCAGTCCTGGTTGAGCCGGGCCAGCCACAGCGCGCGCGGTCCGGCGAAGGCCAGCGCGGCGGGCCGCAGATCGGTACGCCCCCGGGCCGCGTCCAGCAGCGCGGGCAGTGTCTGCGGGGGCGCGGCGAACCCGTGCGCGTTGGCCGCCGCGAGCCACTGCGGCAGCAGTTCCATCAGGTCGGGCGAGGTGCCCCGACGGCCGCCGGTCCCGGTGCCGGGGCGGTCGGACAGCAGCATCGTCAGCCTGCGCGCCGCGGCGGCGGGCAGCGCGGGGCGCGGGTCCGCGGGGGCCGGTTCCGGGCGGCGGGCCGCCGGTGCCGTCGCCGGCCGCAGCCCGGCCCGTCGCCGTACGGTCGCCACGGCCGCCTCGTCCAGCAGGGCCGACGGCGCCTCCCGGCCGGACCCGCCGGTCGCGGGCGGCCGCCGGTCGGTGCCCAGCAGCGCCGTGGTGACGAGCTCCTCCCAAGCGGTCACGGGGTTCCCCTTCTGTGAGTCGGTTCGGTCGCCGATGGTCAGCACAGCGGCACCGCCTGCCCCGCTGCCTGCGGCCAGGCCGCCAGCGGGGTGAAGCCGAGGTGGCCGCACTCGCCGAAGACCGTGACCGGGGCGCCGCCGGACAGCGCGACCAGCCGCCACAGACCCGGCCGGGAACGGGCGACGGGAGACAGTGGCAGCGCGCGCTCGGCCGCCGCGTCGGCCAGTTGCCAGGAGTCGCCGTCCGGGACGGGCACGACCCGGTCCAGGGTCACCGGCACCGACTCCAGCCACGGGTCCTCGCGCAGTGCCTCCCCGTAGCGGGCGGCCGCCTGCTCCGTCGTCAGACCCGGCGGCCGTATCGGGAGGGGAGCGGGCGCGGCGAACCGCTCGCCCAGCGCCGCCCGGTGGCCGACCGCGCCGGGGTAGTAGGACAGCTCCGCCTCCAGGGCGAGGCCGACCGGCAGCGCCAGTTCGGGTGCGCGGCCGGCCGCGCCGAAGGAGAGGAGCAGCGCCGTACGGCCCGAGTCGGCGCCGTGCAGCCAGATCCGGCGGGTCGTCAGTTTCGCGTCCACCGTGTCGTACTGGGCGAGGACCAGCCAGCGGTCGCGCACCGACGGGCCGTCCGCCGAGGCGGGCAGGCCGATTCGGGAGCGGACCGTGGCGGCGAGCGCCTCCGGCAGCCGGTCGCGGCGCAGCCAGCCCTGGTCGAGGAGGTGCAGCAGCGCGCACTCCTCCAGCAGCCGCACCGGCCAGCCCGGTCCGGAGGCCGGTATCGCCCCCAACTCACGGACCCTGGCGGCCAGTCCGGGCGCCTGGGCGTCGACCATCCGGGCCGCCGTCTCCTCCCACAGCCCGTACCCCGTCTGCTCGGCCGCGGCCAGGCCGCCGCGCAGCAGGTCGGTCAGCCGCTGCTCCAGCTCCGTGGCCCCCGCGGTGACCCGCTCGGCCCGCTTCTCCGCCCGGCGCCGGGCCGCCTCGGGATCGGCGGCCGCCGGGGAACTCCCGCCGCTCGCCGCCCGTTTGTCCTCCGCACGCCCGCGCCGGCCCGCGATCCACTGCGCGGCCCAGTCCGGTGGCCGGTCCGCCGCCGGCACCGTGTCGTCCTCGCCCGCCCAGAGCAGGAGCAGCCCGAGGGCATGCTTGCAGGGGAACTTCCGGCTAGGACAGCTGCACTTGTACGCGGGCCCCGCCGGGTCCGCGATGTCCACGACCGTCTGGTACGGCTTGCTTCCGCTGCCCTTGCACAGTCCCCATACCGTCCCCTCCTCGCTGCTCCCCGCCCCGGACCACGGCCCCGCCGCTCCGAGCTTGCTTCCCGCTTTGCGTGACGCGGCGTCAGGCGCCAGTGCCAGCACCTGGTCCGCACTCCAGCGCACCCCCTGCTGAGTCATGTCATCGAAGGTAGATCCCCCCACTGACAATCGGCCCTGCGAGCGCATTTGCACAGGTCAGGGCGATTGTCAGTGGCGTGGTGCACGGTGGACACCAGATCCGAACCGGCCGAGCTGGAGGGGGCCTCAGCCATGACTGTGTCCGTGGAACCGACCGACCCGACGACCGTCGACGGCGCGTTGCGACCGCACGCCGAGCACGCCTTCGCCGCCGAACTGGCGGCGCTGGCCGCGCAGGACGACCGGCCGCGCCCGGCCCGCTGGCGGATGTCGCCGTGGGCGGTGGCCACCTATCTGCTCGGCGGCACCCTGCCGGACGGCACGGTGATCACCCCGAAGTACGTCGGCCCGCGCCGCATCGTCGAGGTCGCCGTCACCACCCTCGCCACCGACCGCGCCCTGCTCCTGCTCGGCGTGCCCGGCACCGCCAAGACCTGGGTCTCCGAGCACCTGGCCGCCGCCGTCAGCGGCGACTCGACCCTGCTGGTGCAGGGCACGGCCGGCACCCCGGAGGAGGCGATCCGCTACGGCTGGAACTACGCGCAGCTGCTGGCCAACGGCCCGAGCCGGGACGCCCTCGTGCCCAGCCCGGTCATGCGGGCCATGGCGGAGGGCATGACGGCACGGGTCGAGGAGCTGACCCGGATCCCGGCCGACGTCCAGGACACCCTGATCACGATCCTGTCCGAGAAGACCCTGCCGATCCCGGAGCTGGGCCAGGAGGTGCAGGCGGTCCGCGGCTTCAACCTGATCGCCACCGCCAACGACCGCGACCGGGGCGTCAACGACCTCTCCAGCGCCCTGCGCCGCCGCTTCAACACCGTGGTGCTGCCCCTGCCGGAGAGCCCGGACGCCGAGGTCGACATCGTGGCCCGCCGCGTCGACCAGATCGGCCGCTCCCTGGACCTGCCCGCCGCGCCCGACGGCATCGAGGAGATCCGCCGGGTGGTCACCGTCTTCCGCGAGCTGCGCGACGGTGTCACGGCCGACGGCCGTACCAAGCTGAAGTCGCCGAGCGGCACGCTCTCCACGGCCGAGGCGATCTCCGTCGTCACCAACGGCCTCGCCCTGGCCGCCCACTTCGGGGACGGCGTGCTGCGGGCGGGCGATGTCGCGGCCGGCATCCTCGGGGCCGTCGTCCGCGACCCGGCCGCCGACCGGGTCATCTGGCAGGAGTACCTGGAGACCGTCGTCCGCGAGCGGGACGGCTGGAAGGACTTCTACCGCGCCTGCCGGGAGGCGAGCGCGTGAGCGACACCGAGTGGCGGTGGAGCGGGCCGCTGCTGCTGGGGGTACGGCACCACGGGCCCGGCTCCGCGCGGGCGGTGCGGGCCGCCCTGGAGGCCGCCCGGCCGCGGGTGGTGCTGATCGAGGGGCCGCCCGAGGCGGACGCGCTGATCCCGCTCGCCGCCGACCCGGAGATGCGGCCGCCGGTCGCCCTCCTCGCACACGCCGTGGACGAACCCGGCCGCTCGGCCTTCTGGCCGCTGGCCGACTTCAGCCCCGAGTGGGTGGCCGTCCGCTGGGCCCTGGAGCACCAGGTCCCGGCCCGCTTCATCGACCTGCCGGCCACGCACACCCTGGCGTGGGGGAAGGCGGCGGAAGAGGAAGCGGCGGAGGAGGTGAAAGAGGGCGCGGGGGCAGGTGCGGAGGCGGGTGCGGACGCCGGAGCCGAGGGACCCGGCACCGCGCGGCAGCTGCGCGTCGATCCTCTCGCCGCCCTCGCCGAGGCCGCCGGATACGACGACCCCGAGCGGTGGTGGGAGGACGTCGTCGAACACCGGGGCGCGGCCGGCGAGCGGGACGTGTTCGCGCCCTTCGCCGCGGTCGAGGAGGCGATGGGGGCGCTGCGGGAGACGTACGGGAGCGGCGGACGCGACCGTGACCCCGTGCGGGAGGCGTACATGCGGCTCCAGCTCCGCGCCGCGCGGCGGGAGTTCGGCGAGCGGGTCGCGGTGGTGTGCGGGGCGTGGCATGTGCCGGCGCTGAGCGCGAGGAGCACCGTCGCGGCCGACAAGGAGTTGCTCAAGGGGCTGCCCAAGGTCAGGACGGACATGACCTGGGTGCCGTGGACGAACCGCCGGCTGGCCCGGGCGAGCGGGTACGGCGCGGGCATCGACTCGCCGGGCTGGTACGGGCATCTGTTCCGCGCCCCGGACCGGCCGGTCGAGCGGTGGCTCGTCAAGGTGGCCGGGCTGCTCCGCGAGGAGGACCGGATCGTGTCCTCGGCCCATGTCATCGAGGCGGTACGGCTGGCGGAGACCCTCGCGGTGATGCGCGGCCGCCCGCTGCCCGGCCTGGGCGAGACGACCGACGCGGTGCGCGCGGTGCTCTGCGAGGGCTCGGACGTCCCGCTGGCGCTGGTGCACGACCGGCTGGTGGTCGGGGACGTGCTGGGGGAGGTGCCGGAGGCGGCGCCCGCGGTGCCCCTGCAGCGGGACCTGGCCCGGGAGCAGCGCCGGCTCCGGCTCAAGCCGGAGGCGCTGGAGCGCGAGCTGGAGCTCGATCTGCGCAAGGACACGGACACCGGGCGCAGCCGGCTGCTGCACCGGCTGCGGCTGCTCGGCATCGGCTGGGGCGAGCCGGTGCAGTCCCGGGGGAGCACCGGCACGTTCCGGGAGACCTGGCGGCTGCGATGGGAACCGGAGCTGTCGGTGCGGGTGGCCGAGGCCGGGGTGTGGGGGACGACCGTGGAGGGCGCGGCGACGGCCAGGGCCGCCGCCGACGCGGCCGACGCCGACGCCCTCGCCGATGTCACCGCGCTCGCCGAGCACTGCCTGCTCGCCGGGCTGCCGGACGCGCTGCCGGTGGTGATGCGGGCGCTCGCCGACCGGGCCGCGCTGGACACGGACGTCGGCCGGCTCGCCCAGGCCCTTCCGGCCCTGGTCCGTTCGCTGCGCTACGGCGACGTACGGGGCACCGACACCCGGGCGCTCGCGGAGGTCGCCGGCGGCCTCGCCGAGCGCGTCTTCGTCGGACTCCCCCCGGCCTGCGCCGCACTCGACGCGGACGCGGCCGAGGAGATGCGCGGCCATGTGGACGCGGTGCACACGGCGGTGGCGTTGCTCGGGGAGACCGGGAGCGGGACGGCGGCCGACGTCAGCGGGCCGGGGACTGACGCTGGCGGGGCGGGGACTGACGTCAGCGGGGCGGTGGCCGACGTCAGTGGGGCGGGGGCCGAGTCCGGCGGGGCGGTGGCTGACGTCAGCGGGGCGGCGGCCGAGTCCGGCGGGGCGGTGGCCGACGTCAGCGGGGCGGCGGCCGACACCAGCGGGACGGCGGCCGAGTCCAGCTGGACGGCGGCCGATGCCAGTGGGGCGGGGACCGAGGACGCAGAGACGGAGATGGCGCGGGCGCCGCAGGTGGCTGACTCCGGTCACCTCGGCCACCGTGGCCTCCGTGGGCGCTGGCGGGCCGTGCTGCGGAGGCTGGCCGGGCGGGACACCGTGGCCGGGGTGTTGCGTGGGCGGGCCGTGCGGATCCTGCTGGACGAGGGGGAGCTGGGGGCGGAGGAGGCGGCACGGCTGATGGGGCTGGTGCTCTCGCCGGGCACCCCGCCGGCGGACGCGGCGGCCTGGATCGAGGGGTTCGTCGGGGGGAGCGGTGGCGGCGGGATGCTGCTGGTGCACGACGAGCGGCTGCTCGGCCTGGTCGACGCCTGGCTGACCGGGGTGCCGGCGGAGGCGTTCACGGACGTACTGCCGCTGCTGCGGCGGACGTTCTCGGCGTACGAGCCGGGGGTGCGCAGAACGCTCGGCGAGCTGGTGCGGCGCGGTCCGGGGGAGCGGACGCGGGGACCCGGGCGGACCGCCGGGACACCGGGCTTCGGCGCGGAGGCGGACGAGGAGCGGGCGGACGCCGTACTGCCGGTGCTGCGGCTGCTGCTCGGACTCGACGAGACGGAACCGGACAACGACCTTGTGGGGGCGGGGAGATGACCACGGACGTGACGGAAACAGGCACGGGAGTCGGCCCCGGCGACCCCGCGTGGGAGCGCCTGCGGCGGTGGCGGCTGGTGCTCGGGGGCGAGGCCGCCGACGGCACCGGGTGCGCGCTGTCGGGGCGGGACGCGGCGATGGACGGGACGCTGGCCGCGCTCTACGGAAAGGGGGACCGGGCGGCGCAGCCGGGGCGGGAGCGTTCGGCGGGGCTGGGAGCGTCGGCGCCGTCGGTGGCGCGCTGGCTCGGGGACATCCGGACGTACTTCCCGTCCTCCGTCGTCCAGGTCATGCAGCGGGACGCCATCGACCGGCTCGGCCTGGCCGCGCTGCTGCTCGAACCGGAGATGCTGGAGGCGGTGGAGGCCGATGTGCATCTGGTCGGCACCCTGCTCTCGCTCAACAAGGCGATGCCGGAGACGACGAAGGAGACGGCGCGGGCGGTGGTCCGCAAGGTCGTCGAGGACCTGGAGAAGCGGCTGGCCACCCGCACCCGCGCCACCCTCACCGGCGCCCTCGACCGCAGCGCCCGGATCAACCGGCCCCGCCACCACGACATCGACTGGAACCGCACCATCGCGGCCAACCTCAAGCACTACCTCCCGGAGTACCGGACGATCGTGCCCGAGCGGCTCATCGGGTACGGGCGGGCGTCGCAGTCGGTGAAGAAGGAAGTGGTGCTCTGCATCGACCAGTCGGGGTCGATGGCCGCGTCGGTGGTGTACGCCTCGGTGTTCGGGGCGGTGCTGGCGTCCATGCGGTCGATCGACACCCGGCTCGTCGTCTTCGACACGGCGGTGGTGGACCTCACCGACCAGCTCGACGACCCGGTGGACGTGCTGTTCGGCACCCAGCTCGGCGGCGGTACGGACATCAACCGGGCGCTGGCGTACTGCCAGTCGCAGATCACCCGGCCGGCCGAGACCGTCGTCGTCCTCATCAGCGACCTCTACGAGGGCGGGATCCGGAACGAGATGCTCAAGCGGGTCGCGGCGATGAAGGCGTCGGGGGTGCAGTTCGTGGCGCTGCTGGCACTGTCGGACGAGGGGGCGCCGGCCTACGACCGGGAGCACGCGGCGGCGCTCGCGGCACTGGGGGCACCGGCGTTCGCGTGCACGCCCGATCTCTTCCCGGAGGTGATGGCGGCGGCGATCGAGAAGCGGCCGATACCGGTTCCGGACACCGTGTGAGGCCGGAACCGGAGGGTGACTTGTCGACTCGGTGATCCGACTTCGGCCGTCAAAACGGACATGACTACCCATCGGTAACGGAGGGCTTGCGCGACCTCGGGAGGCCCGTGCAAGGATCGAGGCCTCCACCGGTCTTTCACCGGCCTTCACGCCGTCGCGTTGCCTCTGCTCCGTTCCGCCGCACGGGAGGGTCCTCCCCGTCTTGACCTCGCCAGCAGTTCTGCCCGGTACCGCCGTGCGCGCCCCGCGCACGGCGACGGGCCGACGTGCGCTGCAACTGGCGCTGCTGGTCGGCGGACTGCTGGCGCTCGGCCTCCTCTGCGGGGCGCGGGCGCAGGCGGCCGAAGGGGTGTCCTCGACGCCGTCACTGACGTCGGTCGTGGCCCAGAAGCTGCCGCTGCGGGACGTGCTGACACCGCACAAGGCGCACAAGGTGCACACGGCACACAAGACGCCAGAGCCGCAGACGTCGGCGCCGCCCAAGGTGGTTCCGCCCGTGGTTCCGGTGGTCGACGAGGCGCTCAAGGCGGAGCAGGTCCACAAGGTCGTCCGGTCGGTGACCGATTCCGTGACCGCCGTGACCGAGTCGCTCGACGAGACCGTGCGGCAGGTGGCGGAGCTTCCGGCGAAGGTGTCCGTGCTGCCCGCCGTGCCGGTGGTCCAGCTGCCGGAGCTGCCGGTCGTCTCCGAGCTGCCGGGCGAGTTGCTCCCGGCGCCGGTCGTCACGGTGCCGAGCCCAGCGCAGCCGCAGCCGCAGTCGCCGGTGACGCCCGGCACCGGGCACGAGAAGTCCGGTACGCGGGCGTCGGTGACGGCGGCCGTGTCGTACGGGCCGCGGTTCACCGTCGTCACCCTTACGTCTACGTCGGACAGGGCGGCGCAGGCCGGTGGCCACGGTGCCGCCCGGCCCGTCGGCGCTCCCACCCGTCCCGCGCCCGCTGGTGATCCGGACGGTGCGGTGGGCAAGTCGGCGGTCGACGGCGCCGCCTCCCGGCACGGTGACGCGCACGCCGTGACCTTCGTCGACCGGGCGCCGCTGCGGCTGGTGTCCGGTGCCGCCGCGCGTGTCGACGCGGCCGGGACCCGGGACAGGTACCGGGACATCCCCGTCTTCCCCGGCTAGGACCGGCGACCACCTTCCCCGCCACAGACCTGTCGCGCGGGGGCGGAACAGGTCTGCCCCGTCCGTCCGGACCCCTGCGGATCCCTCCCCCGGATCCCCCTCCGAACCTTCCGGACGGCGATGTCCCCAGCCGCGCTTCCGGCACCCACCGGAAGCCCTCCCGGCTCCGTGTCCGCGTCCTGAACGCACCGGGGCCCCGAAGGATCTGACGCACGCATGAACAAGAACATCCGCCGCTCCATCGTCATAGCCGCCGGCGTCTCCGGCGCGTGGGCGCTCGGCTCCGCCGCGGCCAGCGCCGACGAACTGTCCGCCACGTCCGTCTCCGCGCCGGACGCCACCACGCCCTCCCTCACCGGCACCCTCACCGACACGGTCGACGGAGTCGTGTCCGATGCCACCGGCACCGTCGCCTCGACGGCCGCGAACACGACGGCCGCGAACACGACGACCGACACGACGACGAAGGCGACGAGTACCGTGCAGGACGCCGAGCAGTCGGCCAAGGCCAAGGCCGACGCCAAGGCCAACAAGGCCAAGTCCGCGACCGCCGCGACCAAGATCAGGGGCGGCGAGGCCATCAACGGCGCCCGGGCGGCCCGCGCGGCGAAGGCGAAGGCCAAGAGCGAGACCGAGGCCGAGGCCGAGGCCGGGACCGTGTCCCGGGCGGCGGCCGCCCACACCGCGCAGGCCGCGCACACCGCCCACCACACGGCCGTCGCCACCGCCGCGCACACCGGCTCCCCGGCCGTGCCCCGGGACGACATCGACTACCTCTTCGGTCCGCTCGCCTCCTTCGCCCCGGAGGTCGAGCAGGCGCTGGCCGCCGCCCAGACCAAGGTCCAGGCGACCCAGGCCGCCCAGGCGGCCGTGCGTACACAGGTGCGGCACACGGTGGCCGGCGCGGGCCGTACCGCGGGCCCGGTGACCGACACGGCCGACCGGGCGACGGACGCGGCCGTCACCACCGTCGCCGACGTTCCCGCGCACGTCACCGGCACGGTCGGCGGGGTCGGGCAGGGAGTTGTCGGCACTGTGACTGCCGTTCCAGGGGCCGTGACGCCGGTCGTCGCCGGGACGGTCGTTGCCGTGGTCCCGCCGGTTGCCGGTGACGCGGTGGGCGGGGTCGGACCGGTGGTCGTGGGTGTGGTCGGGGGTGTGGACGGTGCTGCGGCCGGAGCGGTCGCGGGGGTGGTGCCGGTCGCCCGGGGGGCGGTGGACGGTGTCGGCGGTACCGCCACCGGTGCCGTCGCCGCGGTGGTGCCGGCCGCCGGGGACGCGGTGGCCGGTGTGCACGGTGCCGCCACGGGGGCCGTGGGCGGTGTCCGGGGTGTCGCCGCGGGTGCCGTCGGCGAGGTGTACCCGGCCGTCGCGGACGTGCCGCCGTACGCCACCGGGCTGGTCGGGGAGGTCACCCGGGACGCCGTCGGCGCCGTGCTGCCGCCCGTCGCGGCGACCGCCGTGCACGGAGTGGTGCCGGTCGCCGGGCAGGCCGTGGTGGACGCGCGGGCGCTGGCGTACGGCGTGGCCGGCGACGTCCGGCCCGTCGTCGGTGCCGTGCCGCCGCTCGCGTACGGGGTGACCGGGGAGGTCGCCACCTATGCGGAGGACCTGGTCGGACCGGTCGTCGACGGCGCCGAGGCGCTCGGGTACGGGGTGGCCGGCGACGTCCGGCCGGTCGTGGCGGCCACCGGCCCGCTCGCCCAGGACGTGACCGGCACCCCGCTGGCCGCACACGCGGTCACCGGAGTCCAGCAGCTCGCGGAGGCGGTCACCCCGGGCCACCCGCACGGCCCGCAGGCGGCGGCCTACTCCGTCTGACTCCACATATCCCGATATTCCGAATATCCCCAAGACTCCGAGGGGTGGCCGCGCCCGGACCGACCGAACACCGTCGGTCGGTCCGGCCGGCGCCCCGCGGAAGCGGCCGGCGGATCGCCACTGGGGCGGTGATCGCCGGCCGGGATTCCAGGGCCGTTCCTTAAGGCCGGCTCAGGAGTCCGAGAGGCCTCACCGGGCCAACCCCAGCCCGGTGAGGCCTCGCACATCACCGCCAAGACGGCACGCCGTGCCAGCAAAACCAGGGATACCCGGCATCATGTGACAGGTATCACCGCTCAGGTGTGACCCTCGATTTAGGGTGCCCCCGCAACCGGCGATAACCTGCGAGACGGACATGCCGCGCGCTCGGACACCGTGTGCGCTTCCCCTGTGACCCATGCGGACGTCACGTTGCCCTTCGCGGCACGCCCACGCATCCAACGAACCGCGAGATCACTGATAGGGACGGAAGCGCGTGGACCTGTTCGAGTACCAGGCGAGGGACCTCTTCGCCAAGCACGATGTACCGGTGCTGGCCGGTGAAGTCATCGACACGCCTGAGGCGGCGCGCGAGATCACCGAGCGGCTCGGCGGCAAGTCCGTCGTCAAGGCGCAGGTGAAGGTCGGTGGTCGTGGCAAGGCCGGTGGCGTCAAGCTGGCCGCCTCCGCGGACGAGGCCGTCGCCCGTGCGACGGACATCCTCGGCATGGACATCAAGGGCCACACGGTCCACAAGGTGATGATCGCCGAGACCGCCCCGGAGATCGTCGAGGAGTACTACGTCTCCTTCCTCCTCGACCGTGCCAACCGCACCTTCCTCTCCATCGCCTCCGTCGAGGGCGGCATGGAGATCGAGGAGGTGGCGGCCACCCGCCCCGAGGCCGTCGCCAAGACGCCGATCGACGCCAACGAGGGTGTCACCGAGGAGAAGGCCCGCGAGATCGTCGCGGCCGCGAAGTTCCCGGCCGAGGTCGCGGACAAGGTCGTGAACGTCCTCGTCACCCTGTGGAAGACGTTCGTCGCGGAGGACGCCCTTCTCGTCGAGGTCAACCCGCTCGCGAAGGTCGCCTCCGGTGAGGTCATCGCCCTCGACGGCAAGGTGACCCTGGACGAGAACGCCGAGTTCCGTCACCCCGACTTCGAGGAACTCCACGACAAGGACTCGGCGAACCCGCTCGAGGCCGCGGCGAAGGCGAAGAACCTCAACTACGTCAAGCTCGACGGCGAGGTCGGCATCATCGGCAACGGCGCCGGTCTCGTGATGAGCACCCTGGACGTCGTCGCGTACGCCGGCGAGGCGCACGGCGGCGTCAAGCCCGCCAACTTCCTCGACATCGGTGGCGGCGCCTCCGCGCAGGTCATGGCGAACGGCCTGGAGATCATCCTGGGCGACCCGGACGTCAAGTCCGTCTTCGTCAACGTCTTCGGCGGCATCACCGCGTGCGACGAGGTCGCCAACGGCATCGTGCAGGCGCTGAAGCTCCTGGAGGACCGCGGCGAGGACGTCACCAAGCCGCTCGTCGTCCGTCTCGACGGCAACAACGCCGAGCTGGGCCGGCAGATCCTCACCGACGCGAACCACCCGCTGGTCCAGCGCGTCGACACCATGGACGGCGCGGCCGACAAGGCCGCCGAGCTCGCGGCTGCGAAGTAAGGGACGAGGGACACACAGCCATGGCTATCTTCCTCAACAAGGACTCCAAGGTCATCGTCCAGGGCATGACCGGCTCCACGGGCATGAAGCACACCAAGCTCATGCTCGCCGACGGCACCAACATCGTCGGTGGCGTCAACCCGCGCAAGGCGGGCACGACGGTCGACATCGACGGGACCGAGATCCCGGTGTTCGGCACGGTCGCCGAGGCGATCGAGAAGACGGGCGCGAACGTGTCCGTCCTCTTCGTGCCGCCGGCCTTCGCCAAGGCCGCCGTGGTCGAGGCGATCGACGCCGAGATCCCGCTCGCCGTGGTCATCACCGAGGGCATCGCCGTCCACGACTCGGCCGCGTTCTACGCGTACGCCGTGTCCAAGGGCAACAAGACCCGGATCATCGGCCCGAACTGCCCCGGTCTCATCACCCCGGGTCAGTCGAACGCCGGCATCATCCCGGGCGACATCACCAAGCCGGGCCGTATCGGCCTGGTCTCGAAGTCCGGCACGCTGACGTACCAGATGATGTACGAGCTGCGTGACATCGGCTTCTCCTCCGCCGTCGGCATCGGTGGCGACCCGGTCATCGGCACCACCCACATCGACGCGCTCGCCGCGTTCGAGGCGGACCCCGACACCGACCTGATCGTGATGATCGGTGAGATCGGTGGCGACGCCGAGGAGCGCGCCGCGGCCTTCATCAAGGAGAACGTGACGAAGCCGGTCGTCGGCTACGTCGCGGGCTTCACCGCGCCCGAGGGCAAGACCATGGGCCACGCCGGCGCCATCGTCTCCGGCTCCTCCGGCACGGCCGCCGCGAAGAAGGAGGCCCTGGAGGCCGCGGGCGTCAAGGTCGGCAAGACCCCGACCGAGACGGCGAAGCTGGCCCGCGCCATTCTCGGCAATTAAGTACAGCCCGGCCGGCTGAACAACGCCGTAGCGGTACAGCAATACGACGGCAGGCCCGTTCCCCGAGGTGGGGGCGGGCCTGCCGTCGTTGCAGGACCCCTTCGGTCCGTACCCCGCGGGCTATCTCGACACCGGTACCAACCGTTCCGGGCCGCTCGCGGGCTGCGTCCGCAGCTTCGTCCGCAGCGCCCGTTCACCCGCCGACAGCGGCCCCATCCCCACCTTCGCCGGCACCCCGCTGATCGCCTGTGCCGGGCCGATGGGCGCTTCGTAGTGCGTCGGCGCCGTCCGCAGGGTGAGGGTCGTGGCGGCGATGATCGCCGCCGTGAAGGCGAGCGCGGACCGGGTCCAGAAACGGGTCCGGTGTTCGGCGTACGTGCGGACCGCCGGCGGCTGGGCGGCGTGCAGCCGCTCCGCCGAGGCCAGTTCGGTGAGCCGCCGGTGCAGCGCGGCGGGGTCGGCCAGCTCGGGCACGCCGGCCGCGACCGCCCGCCGCGCCTGGGTGAGCCGGCCGGCCGCGGCGGGGGTGCTGGCCTCCGTCTCCGCGGCCGTCTCCGGCAGGTCGAGGCCGACTCCGTCGTAGAGGAGGAGCGTGCGGCGGTAGGTCGGCGGGAGGGCGAGGAGCGCGTCCAGGAGGGCGCGGTCGGCCGCGTCGGCCGGCGGGGGTTCGGGGTGGCGGTAGCGCAGTCGGAACCGGTGCCAGGGGGAGAGCGCGCATTCGTGCGCCACCGCCCGCACCCAGCCGGCCGGGTCCCGGTCGCGGGCCACCTGCGGCCAGTTCTGCCAGGCGAGTTGAAAGGCCTGCTCCACGGCTTCCCGCGCCAGTTCCCGGCGCCCGGTCAGCAGATAGGTCTGCCGTACCAGGGCCGGGGCGCAGAAGGCGTAGAGCGCGTCGAAGGCCTGAGTGGGCGTCAGTGCCTCGTCGGTGCGGGCAGGGCTCTGCGTCACCGGGCGTACCTCCCTACGAAAAAGCACATAAACATATATTG
The DNA here is from genome assembly GCF_043201555.1 of Streptomyces sp. NPDC048288. Lineage (NCBI taxonomy): Bacteria > Bacillati > Actinomycetota > Actinomycetes > Kitasatosporales > Streptomycetaceae > Streptomyces > Streptomyces sp. NPDC048288. Next base: position 449,489 of record NZ_JBICZD010000003.1, on the reverse strand, counting down.
GGCGACACTTCGGCGGTTGGCCTGTTACGACGGGAAAGCGCGTGTCGTTGGGAGCATGGCGGTCGTGATCCGGATGCCCGCCCGCCGACCGTCGCTGTCCCGCCGCCGACCCTCGTCACCGTCCCGACGACTGCCGTTGTCGTCCCGACGGCTGCCGTTGTCGTCCCGCCGACGGTCGTTGTCGTCCCGTCGGCCGTCCCTGTCGCCGCTGTTCGACCGGGTGCGCGACCGTTCCCCAGGACTGGCCGGGAGTCTGGTGGCCGGTGCGCTCGCGGCCGGGCTCGGACTGGCCGCGTTCACCGTGCTGGCGATCGTGCTGTGGGTCAGTTCGCCGTATCCCGACAGCGGGCCTGGCGGCGCGCTGCACATCGCGGTCGCGCTGTGGCTGCTCGCCCACGGGGTCGAACTGGTCCGCACCGACACGCTGTCCGGGGCGCCGGCGCCGGTCGGGGTGACGCCGTTGCTGCTGCTCGTGGTGCCGGCGCTGCTGCTGTACCGGGGCACGCGGGAAGCGGTGGACGCCCGGGACGGCCACGCCGCCGACCCACCGCCGCCGGTCCGGGCCGGCACCGCCTGGACCGGGGTCGTCGCCGGCTACCTGGGCGTCGGCGGCTGTGCCGCGCTCTACGCGTCCGGCGGCCAACTGCGGCCCGCATGGGGATGGGTGGCGGTGTGTCTGCCGCTGCTCGCCGGGCTCGCGGCGGGCGCCGGGGTCTGGACGGCGTACGGCCGTCCGCGCGAACCGGCGCTGAATCTGGTGGTGACGCTGCCCCGTGCGGTACGGCGGCTGCTCCTCGGACGGGACACCCGGGTGCGGTGGGGTACGGCCCTGCGCGCGGCCCTGGCCGGGGTGACCGTCTTCTTCGGGGGCGGCACGCTGCTGCTCGCGGTGTCGCTGGTCGGGCACGGCGACGCCACGCGCGCGTCGTTCCTGCAGCTGACGGAGAGCTGGACGGGCCGGTTCGCGGTGCTGCTGCTCTGTGTCTCCCTCATCCCCAACGCGGCGGTGTGGTCGGCGTCGTACGCCGTCGGCCCCGGCTTCGCGCTCGGCGCCGGACATGTCGTCAGCCCCCTGGCCTCGGACCCCGCGCCACTGCTGCCGCCCTTCCCGCTGCTGGCGGCCGTGCCGGCGCACGGGCCGGGCACGCCGGTGACCTGGCTGGCCGGGCTGGTGCCGGTGGCGGCCGGGGTGACGCTGGCCTGGTTCGTGGTGGGCCGGGCGGTGGGGCGGGGCTGGCCGGCGGGGCGCACGGCCGGGGTGGTGACGCTGGCGGCGCTGCTCTGCGCGCTGCTGCTCGCGGCGCTCGCCGAGCTGGCCGGCGGCCCCCTGGGCGTCTCGGCGCTCCACCGCTTCGGCCCGGTCTGGTGGCAGACGGGCGCGGCGGCGGCCGCCTGGCTGCTCGGCGTGGGCGTACCGGCGGCCCTGGCGTTCAGGGCGTGGCGGACGGAGGGCGCCGCCTCGTTCGCGGCCTGGCTGGGCTTCGGGAAGTCCCCGGCCGCAGGGGAGTGGCAGGCCCCGGGCAGGCCGGGCGCGGCGCCGTCGGCCCGAGCCCGGGCCAAGGCCCCCGCTTCGGCACCCGCACCGGCCCGGGGCCCGGTCGTGGTGCTGCCCGACCAGGGCGACGGCTACACCTTCGAACCGTACGAGGCGCTGCCGCCCGAGCTCCCCGACCCCTACGAGCCGCTGCTCCCCGATCCGCCGTCCAGTCCCTGGAAGGACACGGCGGCGCGCAAGGCCCGCTGGGCCGCGCTGCGGAAGATGTCCGAGCCGCCACCGGAGGGTCCGGACGGCCCCTGACCGCCCCGGCCGCTAGCTGTTCGAGGTGCCCAGGACGGTGCGCAGTTCCTGCGGCAGCAGGTGGTCGCAGGACTGCTTCGCCTCGTTGGTGAGGGCGTCCGTGACGCAGGTGTAGTAGTCGCGGTAGACCAGCTGGGCCGTGAAGGTCGCCGCGACCAGGGCCAGCGCCAGGGAGGCCGTGACCAGACCGCTGATCGCCGCCGTCGTCTGGGGGCGGCCGGTGGTGGCCTCCTCGGGGCCGCGCGGCTTCATGCGGAGCGCGCTGACACCCCAGTAGACGGCCAGCACACCCAGCAGCAGCGCCACGTACGGCCAGCTGAACAGGGCGAAGAAGAAGGCCCACATGCCGCACAGCAGGGCGTACCGCGCCCGGCGCTGGGCCGGGTCGGTCGGGTCCCAGCGCATCCCGGGACCGCCGGGGCCACCCTGCCCGCCGCCCGGGCCGCCGTCGGGACGCTGGCCGAAGCCGCCGCCCTCCCGGCCGGGCTGGCGGTCGCTCCACTGGTTGCCCCAGGGCGAGGATCCCTGGTCACCGTCCCCGGAGGGGCGGCGCGGCCGCCACGGGCTGTCCGGCGCGCCCTCCGGCGGCGGGGCGAAGGGGTTGTCGTCCTGCTGGTCGCCCTTCGGCCGGTCCGAGGGCGCCTCCGGCGGCGAGGCCGGCCGCTCCCGCAACAGCACGGCAGAACGCGGCCCTCCCTGTACCGACTGCGGGGGGAGCATGCGAAGTCCCAGGCTGCGGTCCGGCATCAAGTGAGCGTCTTCCCCTAGATGTGTACGACTAGATGTGTACGGCTGATGTGTACGACTGATACGTGTGGCTGGTGTGTACGGCTGATACGTAGGGCTGCTGGGTTACGACTACGGCCGGCGAAGCGGCTGGTTACCTCGTGAACGCGTCGTGTCCCGGACGCGTTCCCGCCCCGGTACCTCCCAGACGCTACCTTCCGGCCACGCCCCCGTCCCGTGGGGGCCGCCCGGTGTGCCGGTATCGTTGCTGACGGTCGGCCGCTTCGTAGACTTCCCCGTATCCCGGGGCGCGAAGCACTCGTACGAATGTACAAGCACCGTGCGGGGCCGGCCGCCGTACCGACGCTCCCCCGAGAAAGGGCCCCGCCGTGGCCGCCAAGCCCGTGGCCAAGCGCCTCGTCGTGCTGGTCTCCGGATCCGGCACCAACCTCCAGGCGCTCCTCGACGCGATCGCCGAGCACGGCGTCGAGGCCTACGGCGCCGAGGTCGTCGCGGTCGGCGCCGACCGCGAGGGCATCGAGGGGCTCGCGCGTGCCGAGCGCGCCGGGATCCCGACCTTCGTGACCCGGGTGAAGGACTTCGGGAGCCGGGAGGAGTGGGACCGCGCGCTGGCCGACGCGGTGTCGGCCCACGAGCCGGACCTCGTCGTCTCCGCCGGGTTCATGAAGATCGTGGGCAAGGAGTTCCTGGCGCGGTTCGGGGGGCGGACCGTCAACACGCACCCCGCCCTGCTGCCCAGTTTCCCCGGGGCGCACGGCGTCCGGGACGCGCTCGCGTACGGCGCCAGGGTCACCGGTTGCACCGTCCACTTCGTCGACGACGGCGTCGACACCGGGCCGATCATCGCTCAGGGCGTGGTGGAGGTCCGGGACGAGGACGACGAGAGCGCTCTGCACGAGCGCATCAAGGACGTCGAGCGAAGGCTGCTCGTCGAGGTCGTGGGGCGGATCGCCCGCAACGGCTATCGCATTGAGGGACGAAAGGTAGTTATCCAGTGACCGCCACCGCCGAGAGCAACAAGCGGCCCATCCGGCGCGCGCTCGTCAGCGTCTACGACAAGACCGGGCTCGAGGAGCTCGCGCGCGGGCTGCACGGAGCCGGTGTCGAACTCGTCTCCACCGGCTCCACCGCCGCCCGGATCGCCGCCGCCGGCGTCCCCGTCACCAAGGTCGAGGAACTCACCGGCTTCCCGGAGTGCCTGGACGGCCGGGTCAAGACCCTGCACCCCAAGGTCCACGCCGGCATCCTCGCCGACCTGCGCCTGGACAGCCACCGCAAGCAGCTCGACGAGCTGGGCGTGGCCCCCTTCGACCTCGTCGTCGTCAACCTCTACCCGTTCCGCGAGACCGTCGCCTCGGGTGCCTCGCCCGACGAGTGCGTCGAGCAGATCGACATCGGCGGCCCCTCGATGGTCCGCGCCGCCGCGAAGAACCACCCCTCGGTCGCCGTCGTCACCAGCCCCGCGCGGTACGCCGACGTCCTCGCCGCGGTCACCGACGGCGGTTTCGACCTCGCCACCCGCAAGCGGCTCGCCGCCGAGGCCTTCCAGCACACCGCGTCGTACGACGTGGCGGTGGCCTCCTGGTTCGCCTCGGAGTACGCCCCGGTCGACGAGTCGCGGTTCCCCGACTTCCTCGGCGCCACCTGGGAGCGCGAGAACACCCTGCGCTACGGCGAGAACCCGCACCAGCCGGCCGCGCTCTACGTCGACGCCAGCGGCGCCGGCCTCGCCAAGGCCGAGCAGCTGCACGGCAAGGAGATGTCGTACAACAACTACACGGACACGGACGCCGCGCGCCGTGCCGCGTACGACCACGACGAGCCGTGCGTCGCGATCATCAAGCACGCCAACCCGTGCGGCATCGCGGTCGGCGCGGACGTCGCCGAGGCGCACCGCAAGGCGCACGCCTGTGACCCGCTGTCCGCGTTCGGCGGGGTCATCGCCGTCAACCGGCCGGTGAGCAAGGAGCTGGCGGAGCAGGTCGCGGAGATCTTCACCGAGGTCATCGTCGCGCCCGACTACGAGGAGGGGGCGCTCGAAGCCCTCGCCAAGAAGAAGAACATCCGTGTGCTGAAGGCGCCGGGCGCCCCGGCCAACCCGGTCGAGGTCAAGCCCGTCGACGGCGGTGTGCTGCTCCAGGTCACCGACCGGCTGCAGGCCGACGGCGACGACCCGGCGAACTGGACCCTCGCGACGGGCGAGGCGCTGGACGCGGCGGAGCTGGCGGACCTCGCGTTCGCCTGGAAGGCCTGCCGGGCCGTGAAGTCCAACGCCATCCTGCTCGCCAAGGACGGCGCCTCGGTCGGCGTCGGCATGGGCCAGGTCAACCGCGTCGACTCCGCGAAGCTCGCCGTCGAGCGGGCGGGGGAGGAGCGGGCGCGCGGCTCGTACGCCGCCTCCGACGCGTTCTTCCCCTTCCCCGACGGCCTGGAGATCCTCACCGCGGCCGGTGTGAAGGCGGTCGTGCAGCCGGGCGGGTCGGTCCGTGACGAGCTCGTCGTCGAGGCCGCGAAGAAGGCCGGCGTGACCATGTACTTCACCGGGACGCGGCACTTCTTCCACTGAGCCGCGGGCGCTTGGGCGTCCGGGTGAGAACTACCAGGGCCGTGTCCCCCAGTGCGGGGGACACGGCCCTTGGCGTGCGGGTGGCGCGCTCGCTCAGTTGCTGCGGATCACGATCGTGCCGCACACCTTGTCGGCGAACGTCTGGCGCTTGGAGTCCCAGGCCGGCCACAGGTAGCCGAGGTAGCAGGGCAGGCCGTCCAGGATGTGGGCCAGCTGGCGTACGAACGCCATGCCCGCACCGATCGGCTGGCCCGTCGTCTCCTTGAGCGTGCGGGTGCCGACCGCCTTCTTGCCCAGGGTCTGGCCGGTGCGCCCCTCCAGGATGACCTGGTAGACGAACAGGCCGATCAGGCCGAGGAAGCCGATGATCGTCAGCGCGGGGGTCTTGTTGCCGCTGCCCACGCCCACGAGGATGTACGGAACGCCGTACAGCAGCGAGTCGATCAGCCTGCTCAGGACACGCCAGCCCCAGTTCGCGTACGGCGGCGTCGCGCCGTAGCCCTGCTGCGGGTAGCCGTAGCCGCCCTGCTGCGGGTAACCCGGCTGCTGAGGGTAGCCCTGCTGCTGCGGGTAGCCGTAGCCCTGCTGCGGGGGCACGCCCTGCGGGGCCTGCTGGTAGCCGGGCTGGCCCTGCTGCGGGTAGCCGTAGCCGGGCTGGCCCTGCTGGGGGTTCTGCGGCTGCTGACCGTAGGGGTTGTTGGGCGAGCCGAAACTCATGGCGGTCTTCCTCCGTTGGACCTGCGGGGACGACGCGGACAAGCACGGAGGTACGTCATGATCTGAGCGGTTTGCCCCCCACCGGACCGCGATACTGCGCCGTTCATCGTCAAGTACACGCGAGTTGTTGTCCAGTCCGATTAGCGATGTGTTGTGCAAGTGCAACATCATTGATCATGACCACACACCCGACTGGAACCGGGAGACCGGCATCCGCGAGGATGGAGCCATGACCGCCCAGATTCTCGATGGCAAGGCCACCGCAGCCGCGATCAAGTCCGATCTGACCGTCCGCGTGGCGGCGCTGAAGGAGAAGGGCGTCACGCCCGGCCTCGGCACGATCCTGGTCGGGGACGACCCCGGCAGCCAGAAGTACGTCGCCGGCAAGCACCGCGACTGCGCACAGGTCGGCATCGCCTCCATCCAGCGCGAACTCCCGGCCACCGCGACCCAGGAGGAGATCGAGGCCGTCGTCCGCGAACTCAACGACGACCCCTCCTGCACCGGCTACATCGTCCAGCTCCCGCTGCCCAAGGGCATCGACGAGAACCGCATCCTGGAGCTGATGGACCCGCACAAGGACGCGGACGGCCTGCACCCGACGAACCTCGGCCGGCTGGTCCTCGGCGAGCCCGCGCCGCTGCCCTGCACCCCCAACGGCGTGCTCACCCTGCTGCGCCGCCACGGCGTGGAGATCAAGGGCGCCGAGGTCGTGGTCGTCGGCCGCGGTGTGACCATCGGCCGTCCGATGCCGCTGCTGCTCACCCGGCGCAGCGAGAACGCGACGGTCACGCAGTGCCACACCGGCACCCGCGACCTCGCCTCGCACCTCAAGCGCGCCGACATCATCGTCGCCGCCGCCGGCTCCCCGCACCTGATCCGCCCCGAGGACGTCAAGCCGGGCGCCGCCGTCCTCGACGTCGGTGTCTCCCGCAACGCCGACGGCAAGATCGTCGGCGACGTGCACCCCGGGGTCGCCGAGGTCGCCGGGTGGATCTCCCCGAACCCCGGCGGTGTCGGGCCGATGACCCGGGCCCAGCTGCTCGTCAACGTGGTCGAGGCGGCGGAGCGCAGTGTCGGCTGACGGGCGTCGTACGACGCGGCGGTTCCCGCTGTTCACCCGGGACACGGCACGGCCCGAGGGCGGCGGCCGGGCCGCGTCCGGGGACCTCCCGGCGCCGGCGCGGCAGTGGCCCATCCTGGTGGTGCTGGGGACCGTCGCGGTGGGGTTGCTGCTGACCTCCCTCGACCAGTTCCGGGTGGGGGCGCTGCTGATCGGGGCGGCGCTGCTCGCCGGGGCGGTGATGCGGTGGATACTGCCGAGCGTGGGCATGCTGGCGGTCCGGTCGCGGTTCACGGACATCGCGACGTACGGGGTGCTGGGGCTGGCGATCGTGCTGCTGGCGTTGATGGCGCAGCCGAAGCCGTGGCTGGTGATCCCTTACCTGAAGGACACGCTGCACTTCACGATGAAGAGCTAGGGGTTCGTGTGCGGCTGCGGGCCGGTGGGGGCGCGTGGCCCGCACCTCCCCCGGTGGGTGCGGGCCTGCTTCCCCCGGATCGAAGGTAGGGGGTCGGGCGTGGGGGCGAATCCCACCCGGGGTGGAAACCCGTACAACTTTGGTGGTACTCCCGGCGGTTGACTCGGTGTTCCGGAGCCCGGCGTTACGCTGCGGCGATGCGACCGCGCACCCCGCCCCCGCTCGTCGTCGACACGTTGATCGCGTGCGCGACGCTCGTGACGGCCGTGCTGCTGGGGCGGGAGTCGGCCGCGCAGGGCTGGCCGCCGCTCGATGCCCGCGGGTACGCGCTGGTCGGGGTGGCGCAGCTGCCGGTGGCCCTGCGCGGGCGGTGGCCGCTCGGGGTGTTCGCCGTCGTGCAGGGGGCCGCGATCGTCTATGTCGGACTCGGCTACTGGCCCGTGGTGAGCACCTTCGGCTCCATGCTGGCGCTGTACACGGTCGCCTCGGTGCGGCCGGTGCGGGTCGCCGTCGGCTGTGCGGTGTGCATGACCGGGGTGTGGGTGTACGCCGGGATCGTCACCGACCACTCCTCGATGGCGTCCGTCGTCACGCAGGCGCTGCTGTACTCCTCGGTGCTGCTCTGGTTCGGGCATCTCGCGCAGCGGTCCGCCGCGCTCACCCGGCATCTGCGGGCCGAGCAGGCCGAGCGGGCCCGGCGGGCGGTCGCCGAGGAACGCGGGCGGATAGCGCGGGAGCTGCACGATGTCGTCGCCCACCACATGTCGGTGATCTCCGTGCAGGCGGGGCTCGCCCGGTTCGTCTTCGAGTCGGATCCGGGCAAGGCGCGCGGGGCGCTCGGCACCATCGCCGGCACCAGCGGCGAGGCGCTGGAGGAGCTGCGGCGCATGCTCCAGGTGCTCAGGGACGAGGATCCGCAGGCCGCCGAGCGGGCCCCGATGCCGACCCTGGAGCGGCTGGCCGAACTCGTCGAGCGGGTGCGGTCCGGCGGACTGTCCGTGGACCTCGCGGTGGAGGGGGAGCCGCGGCCGCTGCCGCCCGGTGTCGAGCTGTGCGCGTACCGCGTCGTCCAGGAGGCGCTCACCAACGTCCTCAAGCACGCCGGTCACGCGCACGCGCGCGTGCTGCTGCGGTACGGGGCCGGCGAGCTGACCGTGTCCGTCCTCGACGACGGAGAGGGGGTGAATCCGGACAGAGTGCGAACGGGCGCCGGACACGGCTTGATTGGCATGCGGGAGCGGGCCAAGCTCTACGGCGGGACGATCAGCGTCGGCCCACGCCCCGAGGGCGGCTTCGCGGTCGAGATGGCCCTGCCGACCTCGGCCACACTCGCACGGCGGGGGGACGACCGTACCGGATGACCAGAGTGCTCGTGGTCGACGACCAGTTCCTCATCCGCGCGGGCCTGGTGGGGCTGCTGGAGGCCGCGCCCGGGTTCGAGGTGGCCGGGGAGGCCGGGGACGGGGCGCAGGCGGTGCGGCTGGCCGCCGAGACCCGGCCCGACGTCGTCCTCATGGACATCCGGATGCCCGGCCTGAACGGCATCGAGGCCACCGAGCGCATCCTCGCGCAGGCCGTCGCCCCCGCGCCCCGCATCCTGGTGCTCACCACCTTCGACCTCGACGAGTACGTGTACGGGGCGCTGCGCGCCGGCGCCTCGGGGTTCCTGCTCAAGGACTCCGGGCCGGAGCGGCTGCTGGCCGCCGTCACCGCGGTGGACGGCGGTGACGCCCTGTTCGCGCCCAGTGTCACCCGGCGCCTGGTGGAGGCCTTCGCCCGGCAGCGCGGCTCCCACTCCGGCACCGGCCCGCCGCCCGACCTGGAGGTGCTGACCTCCCGAGAGGTCGAGGTCCTGAAGCTCACCGCGCGCGGACTGTCCAACCTGGAGATCGCCGACCGCCTCTACATCAGCGAGGCGACCGTGAAGACCCACCTCAACCGCACCATGACCAAGCTCGACCTGGGCAGCCGGGCCCAGGCGGTGGTGGTGGCCTACGAGACGGGGCTGGTGACCCCGGGCGGCCCGGCGGGCTGAACCGTACGGCGGCCCATCCCCTCCCCCGAGCAGGACGGACCGCCGTCGGGATGCAGCCTTCCCACCGGGCGGTACCTGTTCAACGGCTGTCCGACGGCTGTGGCACAGAGGTGACAGTTCCGCTACGGACCGCCCGCACTGCCACAACCTGCGGGAACCGTCCACCCGCCGCCCGTCGTCACCCGCTCTGAACTGGCAACGAACTGGCAACGGGCAACGCCGTGGAGGTGCGCGATGGGCGGCTGGCAGCCGCTGCCGGAGGAACTCCCGGCGGAGGTGCGGCACTTCGTGGAGCAGCTGCGGCTCCTCAAGGACGACACCGGACTCAGCCTGGTCTCGCTGGGCGCCCGGACCGCGTACAGCAAGTCCTCCTGGCAGCGCTACCTCAACGCCGTACAGCCGCCGCCGCGCCAGGCCGTCGTCGCGCTGTGCCGGGTCGCGGGCCTGGCCGGCGCGGACGCCGAACGGCACGCGGTGCGCTGGGAACTGGCCGTCCAGGCCTGGCCGCGCCCGGTGAGCGCGCCGGAGCGGCCGCCGGGCACGGAGGAGTACGAGGACGATCCGACCCTGCCCTGGTGGGACCGCCCGGAGCAGGAACCGGCCGCCCGCCCGCACGGGCGCCTGCTGCTCTCCGCGGTCCTGCTGCTGCTCGTGCTGCTCCTGGTGGCGGTCGTCGGGGCCGTGCTTCTGGGGTGAGCTGTGCCCCCTGTGACCTGCGAGGTCACGGCTCGATGACCGGTGTGTCGATGTGTTGACAAGTTCGCGGATATGTCACGAAGCCGACCCACAAGCGGGCTAACGTGTCCAATCGGGACGAGCTGAGGGCCCGTTGGACCGCACGGCGGTCGGCGTGCGACGGTGCACGCGGGCGGGTCGATGCTCCAGTGCGCCCCCTGTACGGGGACTGGGTTCCGGGGTCGCCGCATCCCGGTGGGTAGCCAGACGGGGACCCGCGCGGGGGCACCACGCGCAGGGGGAAACGCGCGGGAACACACGGCACCGAACCGGGGGAATGAGGGGGGAAGCAATGCCTCGTTGGAAAGCCCTGCCGGACGAACTCGATCCGCAGGTCAAGGAGTTCACGACCCAGCTGCGGCGGCTCGTGGACCGCGGCGGGCTGAGCGTCGCGGCACTGTCCGACCGCACGGGCTACAGCAGGACATCGTGGGAGCGGTACCTGGGCGGCCGCCTGCTGGCACCCAAGGGCGCGATCGTGGCGCTCGCCGAGGTCACCGGCACCGATCCCGTCCATCTGACGACCATGTGGGAGCTGGCCGAACGGGCCTGGAGCCGTTCGGAACAGCGCCACGACATGACCATGGAGGCGATCCGGATCTCCCAGGCGCGGGCCGCGCTGGGCGAGTTCGGGGCGCCGCCGGCCACCACCGCGGCCCCCGCGGGCGGCAAGGCGCCGCGCCGGGCGGCCGGCGCCGTGGCGACACCGGGGATCGCCGGGCCCGCGGGCGTCTCGCCCACCATCCCGCCGCAGCCGACGGCGCCCGACGCGAACCGCCGGGAGGGGACGGGCTCCCGGGGACCGGCCGCGCCCCCGCCGCCCGCCGCACCCGGCGGCGGCAGGCGACGGCTCACCATGTTCCTCGCGGGGGTCGTCGGCGTGGCCGTGGTGGTCGCCGCGGTCTTCTTCCTCACCGGCAACCACGGCGGCGGGAAGAAGAACCAGGGCAACGGCGCCTCGGCCACCCCCTCCACCAGCGTCAGCAGCGACCTCCCGGCCGGGGTGAAGTGCGCGGGCGCCGGCTGCACCGGCAAGGACGCGGAGGCCATGGGGTGCAGCGGCGACCTCGTGACCACCGCGAAGACCGTCACGGTCGGCGCGACCACCCTGGAGGTCCGCTACAGCAGGACCTGCGGTGCCGCCTGGGGCCGGATCACCGGCGCCGCCCGGGGCGACGCGGTCCGGGTCACCGCCGGCACCACCACGGAACGCGGCGACATCACGGCCGTCGGCGACACGATCGCCTACACGCCGATGGTCGCGGTCAAGGACGCGGCGGAGGCGAAGGCCTGCGCGACGCTGGCCTCGGGACAGACGGGCTGCACGACGTAGGGACGAGAAAGTCGCGGTGCCCGGGGAATGCCGTCCCGTTTCCTGGGCACGCGAAACGTATCCCCCCACGGGAGTCCGGATACCGGCACCCCCGAGCGGCGGCCGCCTCGTCTCACCTCTCCCGGACAGGCGGCCGCCCCTTGTCCGGGGCCGCGTTTGTGGGGTGAGCCACACCCACCCCTCCACGTCCGGCATCCGGAATGCGCGATAGCCTGACCGGTGGATCTCTTGATGCCAAGAGATCGATCATTTGTACGTCCGCACCCCAGGGCACCCAGGGCAAGGACGCCCACCGCCAGCTGTCATACGGAGAACGCCATGACCCGCACTCCCGTGAACGTCACCGTCACCGGCGCGGCCGGCCAGATCGGTTACGCCCTGCTCTTCCGCATCGCCTCCGGCCAGCTGCTCGGCGCGGACGTGCCGGTCCGGCTCCGCCTCCTGGAGATCACCCCCGCGCTCAAGGCCGCCGAGGGCACCGCCATGGAGCTCGACGACTGCGCCTTCCCGCTCCTTCAGGGCATCGACATCTCCGACGACCCGAACGTCGCCTTCGACGGTGCCAACGTGGCCCTCCTGGTCGGCGCCCGCCCGCGCACCAAGGGCATGGAGCGCGGTGACCTCCTGGAGGCCAACGGCGGCATCTTCAAGCCGCAGGGCAAGGCCATCAACGACAACGCCGCGGACGACATCAAGGTCCTGGTCGTCGGCAACCCGGCCAACACCAACGCGCTGATCGCCCAGGCCGCCGCCCCGGACGTACCGGCCGAGCGCTTCACCGCGATGACCCGCCTCGACCACAACCGCGCGCTGACCCAGCTCGCGAAGAAGACGGGCACCACGGTCGCCGACATCAAGCGCCTGACCATCTGGGGCAACCACTCCGCCACCCAGTACCCCGACATCTTCCACGCGACCGTCGCCGGCAAGAACGCGGCCGAGGTCGTCAACGACGAGAAGTGGCTGGCGGACGACTTCATCCCGACCGTCGCCAAGCGCGGTGCCGCGATCATCGAGGCCCGCGGCGCCTCCTCCGCGGCCTCCGCCGCCAACGCCGCCATCGACCACGTCCACACCTGGGTCAACGGCACCGCCGACGGCGACTGGACCTCCATGGGCATCCCCTCGGACGGCTCCTACGGCGTCCCGGAGGGCCTGATCTCCTCCTTCCCGGTCACCACCAAGGGCGGCCAGTACGAGATCGTCCAGGGCCTGGAGATCAGCGAGTTCTCCCGCGCCCGCATCGACGCCTCGGTGCAGGAGCTGGCGGAGGAGCGCGACGCGGTCCGCGCCCTCGGCCTCATCTGAGCCACCCCGCACCCCACGGGCCCCGATCCGGTTTCATCCGGAACGGGGCCCGTTCCCGTTTCCGCCGCTACCGTCGAAAGAGCCATACAGCGCGGTGGATCGGGGGATTCGCGATGAGCGGACACGGCGACGGCACCGACGAGAACAGCCGACCGGGGGAGAACAGCCGGAGCGACCGGACCGGCGGGGAAATCCCGGCGGACCAAAGGCGCCCGGGGGCCGCGGCAGAACCGGCGGACCAAGGGCACCCGGAGGCCACGGCGGCCCCGAGAGAACCGGAGGCGGCGGGGCGCCGAGAAGCCCCGGGCTCGCGGGACCGCGGCCAGGTGGACTTCTCGAAGCGGCCGAAGACGACGGACCGGCGTCTTGAAGTCCCGCGTGGGCCGGAGGGGGCGGAGCGTCGGGGGTTCGGGAGTGGGGCGGAGGTGCCGGAGGTGGCGGATCGGCCCGGGGCGGACTGGCGTCGGGAGGTCCCGCGCGGGCTGGAGGGGGTGGAGCGCCGGGAGTTGGGGGGCGGGGCCGAGGTGCCGGAGGTGGCGGATCGGCCCGGGGCGGACTGGCGTCGTGAGGCTCCGCGTGGGTTGGAGGGGGTGAAGCGCCGGGAGTTCGAGAGTGGGGCGGAGGCGTCGGAGGTGGCGGACCGACCCGACACGGCCCGGCGTCGGGAGGTCCCGCGCGGGCTGGAGGGGGTGGAGCGTCGGGGGTTCGGGGGCGGGGCGGAGGTGCCGGAGGTGGCGGACGGGCCCGGGGCGGACTGGCGTCGGGAGGTCCCGCGTGGGCTGGAGGGGGCGGGGCGCCGGGAGTTCGGGAGTGGGGCGGAGGTGTCGGAGGGGTGGCCGGGTGTCCCTGAGTGGCCGGGACCGCCGGAGCGGTCGGAGATTTCCGGTGGCGGTCAGGAGGGGTACGGTGCCGGGCGGGAGCCTGGTGTGGAGAGTGGGCGGCCGGTGTGGTCGCCGACGCCGACCGAGCCCGCCGCGCTGCCGCCGCTGCCGGCCGGGTTCGCGGAGCAGCCGCGCGGTTACACCCCGCCGCCCTGGTCGTCGGCCCCCACCTCGCCGGGCCACCGGCTTGCGCCGACGCCTCCGCCGGCCGGGACCGTCCCGGGCCGCCGCCGGACCAGTGGTCGTACGGCCGCCGCCGTACTCGCCTTCGTGGTGGTCGCCGTGGGCGCCGGGGCGGGGGTCTGGTATCTGGGCGGGGACCACGGCAGCAAGGGCAGCGGCGCCGGGGCCGTCCCGTCCGTGAGTGTCAGTGCGAACTCCTCCGCCTCGACCGCCTCGACGGCGAGTTCGTCCCCCTCGTCTCCCGAGGCGACGCCGACGCCCACCTCCTCCGCTGCCTCCGTCCCCTCCGGGTACCGCGTCGCGCACGACCCCGTCGGCTACACCCTCGACGTCCCCCAGGGCTGGACCCGGCGGCAGAAGCAGGGCGAGAAGGCGCCGGTGGTGTACTACGACTCCCCGTCAGACGGGCGGCAGTTGCAGATCTTCGCGCTCTCGGAGGCCACCCCCGCCGAGTCCCTCGACCTCGCCGAGAACGACCCGGGGTACGGGTACGCGAAGCAGCCCGGCTACCGAGCCGAGGACCGCGCCTCGGGCGACACCTGGGCCGAGCTGTCGTATCGCTACGACGACACGGACCGGGGCGCCCGCCAGGTCATCGATCATCGCTTCAGGGCCGCCGACGGCACGCTGTACGCGATCCGGTCCAGCGGCCCCGAGAGCCTCGCGGCCGGTCTGGTGCGGGGGCCGTCGACCATCGCGGTCGAGTCCTTCTGCCCGACGGACGCGGCTTGCTCCTGAGCGTCATTCCATCCCCTTCTTCCCCGGTGTCCAGAACGGCTTGGTGAGCACCGCCCGGCGGTCCCACCCCGCCTCCTGGACCAGTACCTTCCGTACCGCCTGCACATCCCGGGCCTCCCCGGCGACATACGCGATCCCGCCGGGTTCGGGGGCGAGCCGTCGTACCGCCTCCGGCAGTGAGGTCTCGCCGCGGAGCACCCAGTCGAGGCGCTCCGCGTGGGCGAGGGGGAGGCGGTCCGCGGCCGTCGCCGTCTCCACGCAGCCGGAGACCGCGGCCTCCTCGGGCAGGGCCGCCAGCATCGCGCCGAAGGCGGCCGAGGCCGTCTCGTCGCCGACGAAGACATGGTGGGCGGCCTCGGGGCGGAGCGTGAAGCCGCCCTCCGGCCTGCGCAGCCGGACCTGCTCGCCCGGCCCGACGGTACGGCCCCACCGGGCGCCCGGCCCGTCCTCGGAGTGGTCCAGCACGCACAACTCGACGACACCGGACGGGTCGTAGTGCCAGACGGAGTAGGTGCGGAGGGTCAGCCCGGTCACCAGGACCCGGACCTGCTGGCCCGGCCGGACGTCGAGGCCGGCGAGCTGGTCGCCGTCGACGCGCAGGCGGCGCATCCGGGCGGTGATCTGTTCGGCCTCGGTGACCGTGCCGCGCAGGGTCAGCAGATCGAGGACGGGGGTCAGCAGTGCGGGCATGGGGGCTCCTCGACGGGCCGTACGGTGGAGGGAGTTGCTCAGTCGCCGGTAGAACGCGATAGTACGCGTTTCTTGCCGGACGCGATAGTGCGCGTTCGGGTGTCACGGCCGTATCCGGCCACCACGAGCGCCGTCGCCGCGAGCACCAGCAGCGCGACCGTGCGCAGCGCCGGGCCCATGCCGGAGGCGAGGCCGGTGTGGGCGGACAGGATCGTGCCGGTGACCGCGACCCCGAGGGCCGCGCCGGTCTCCCGGGCGGTGGTGCCGAGACCGGAGCCGAGGCCCGCCCGGTGCGGCGGCAGCGAGGTGACCACGCCCAGGGTCAGGGCCGGCATGGACAGGCCGGTGCCGGCCGAGATGACCAGCAGCCAGCAGGCGTACGCCCAGTACGGCGTGGCCGCGTCGACGGTGGACGCCCCGAGCAGACCGAGACCGATCAACGCGAGCCCGCCGCCGACGACCCGGCGCGGGTGCCCCGACCAGCGGGCGGCGAGCCTCGGCACCAGGGCCATCCCGATGGTCAGCGGCATGATCGCGACCCCGGTGACGGCCGCGTCGTAGCCCTTGACGCCTTGCAGGTACTGCGAGTTGACGAAGAAGAGGGAGAACAGGCCGAAGAAGCCGGCCGCCGTGCCGAGGGACGCCGAGCGCAGCCGGGCGGAACCGAAGACCCGCGGGTCGAACAGGGGGCGCGGCGAGCGCAGGGCGTGGCCGGTGAAGAGGGCGATCAGCGCGCT
Source organism: Streptomyces sp. NPDC048288 (assembly GCF_043201555.1). Taxonomy (NCBI): domain Bacteria; kingdom Bacillati; phylum Actinomycetota; class Actinomycetes; order Kitasatosporales; family Streptomycetaceae; genus Streptomyces; species Streptomyces sp. NPDC048288. The sequence goes on along the minus strand of NZ_JBICZD010000003.1, from coordinate 433,540 downwards.
GCCCGCCGCGAAGGAGCCCAGGATGGCGGCCGACGTCCAGCCGTGCGTCGGGCCCTCGATGATGCCGAAGAGCACCGCCACCAGACCCGCCGTCAGGAGCAGGGTGCCGAGCGGGTCGAGCGCGCTGTGCGCGGAGCGTTCGGTGCGCGGGGTGACGACGGCGACCGCCAGCGCGAGCAGCGCCGCGAGCGGGACCATCGCCGCGAACAGGGCCCGCCAGGACAGGAACTGGCCGACCAGGCCGCCGCCGATGTTGCCCGCCGCGCCGCCCAGGCCGAGCGCCAGGGTCCAGGAGGCCAGGGCCCGGGCGCGCCGCTCGGGGGCGGAGAGGTGGATCAGGATCGACATGGTGGCCGGGGTGATCAGCGCGGCCCCGGCGCCGGACACGCCCCGGCCCGCGATCAGGACGGCCGGGTCCCGCGCGAGCGCGCTGGTGGCCGCGCCCGCCGCGAACAGGGCGAGGCCCGCGAGCAGCGCGCCCTTGCGGCCGTACCGGTCGCCGAGCGCGCCGGACGGGATGAGCAGACCGGCGAAGGCGATGACGTAGGCGTCGACGGTCCACAGGATCTCGCTGTGCGAGGGGTGCAGGGCGGACGAAGCCAGTTGGGGTATCAGGAGGTTGATGGCGGCGACCATGCTCTGCGCGACCAGCACACAGGCGCACAGGACGAGCAGGGTCAGGCGGTTCAGGGCGTGCGAGGGCACGGCTCCTCCCGGGAGCTGGTGGGTGGTCGGGGATGCCCTGTCACCGTAGGCTCGGCCCCGACCTGCTTTCCAGTGCAACCTTTGCAAGGGATACCTGCGCATGACGCAATCCACCGGGCCCGCCGGCAGCCTCGACCTGAACCTGCTGGTCGCGCTGGACGTGCTGCTGGAGGAGCAGAGCGTGCAGCGGGCCGCCCGGCGGCTGCATCTGTCCGAACCGGCCATGAGCCGCACCCTCGGCCGGATCCGCCGGGCGCTCGGCGATCCGGTGCTGGTGCGGGCCGGACGCGCGATGGTGCCGACCCCGCACGCGCTCGCCGTGCGCGCCGAGGTGAGCGCGGTCGTGGAGCGGGCGCGGGCGTTGTTCGCACCCGGCCGGGACACCGATCTGCGGACCGTCTCCCGGACGTTCACGATCATCGGCCACGACGCGATCGCCGCCCCGCTGGGCGCCCCGCTGTTCGCGCGGGCCGCCGAGGAGGCGCCCGGCATCCGCGTCCGCTTCCTCGCCGAGAGCCACGTCGACGCGCCGTTCCTGCGGCAGGGCACCGCCGACCTGGAGATCGGGGTGATCGACACCTCCTTGCCCGAGGTACGGGTGGAGCACCTCAAGGAGGACCTCATGCGCGGGGTCGTACGGGCCGGACACCCGCTCCTGGACGGTGCGTTGACGCCCGAGCGGTTCGCGACCGCGGGCGGTCACCTGACCGTCTCGCGGCGCGGCAAGCTGCGCGGCCCGGTGGACGACGCCCTGGCCGGACTCGGCCTGGAACGCCGGGTGGTGGGCAGCGTCGGCACCTTCCCCGCCTCCCTCTTCGTGCTCCGCGACTCCGACCTGATCGGCCTGATCAGCTCCTGGAGCGTGCCGCTGGCCACCGCGCTCGGCCTGGTCACCTTCGAGGTGCCGCTCGACCTCCCGCCGCTCCCCCTCGGCCTGGCCTGGCACCCGCGCCACGACGCCGACCCGGCGCACGCCTGGCTGCGGCGCCGCGTCCGGGAGCTGCTGCTGGGCGAGGGCGTTGTCAGTGGCGGGCCGTAGCCTTCGGGGCATGACAGACGACACCCGATCCGCCGTGTGGTGGGAACCGCCCGTCGCCGGGAGCGAACTCGACACCCTGATCGGCTCCCTGGAGCGGCAGCGGCGCACCTTCGCCTGGAAGAGCGGGGGCCTGGACGCGGCGGCGCTCGGCCGGCGGCTGGCCCCCTCCGCCCTCACCCTCGGCGGGCTGCTGAAGCACCTCGCCCTGGTGGAGGACCAGTACTTCACCGTGCGGCTGACCGGAGAGCGACTCCCCGCGCCGTGGGACGCGGTGGACTGGGACGCCGAGCCGGACTGGGAGTGGAAGTCGGCCGCCGCCGACGGAGCCGAGGAGCTGTACGGGCTGTGGGAGGCGGCGGTGGCCCGGTCCCGCGCGCACATACGCGCCGCGGCCGCCGAGGGGGACGCCGGACTCCTGATCGCCTACACGTCCCGCAGCGGTGCGCGGCCCAGCCTGCGCCGGCTGCTGACCGACATGATCGAGGAGTACGCCCGGCACGTCGGGCAGGCCGACCTGATCCGGGAGTCGATCGACGGGCGCGTGGGGGAGGACCCGCCGGCCGACTTCTGACCAGCGGCGGCTTCGGTGAATTCCGTATCGCCGGTCACGGCCGTCCCCCTATGCTGATGGTTTGTCAACTCGACGTCCAACAACGCACTTCACACGCATCGGGAAACTGATCTCCGGCATGCCGGTAGCCCGGCTGCGGGCCCGGCTCGTGTCCATGGCGGCCGAACTCGGCATCCCCGTCATCGCCGTCGACCCCGCCTACACCAGCCGCTGGGGCGCCCAGCACTGGCAAAAACCTCTCACGACCAGCACCAGGAAGACCACCCGCCACGACGCGGCCGCCGTGGCGATCGGAAGACGCGCCCTGGGACACCCGATCCGGCTGGGGGTACCTCCCAGGCCCTTCAGGCACTGGGGGAGGACGGCACCGCCCCCACACGACCAGAGCGATCGTGCGGGGCATCGGACCGTCCAGGCCCGACCAGGCACCCCAGGGCGTGAGGGACACCGCCCCCGCATCCCCGGACCACGGACACGATCCGTGCCGCCCGGACGCGCAGCGAACGCGGTCGACCAGAACGCCCAACACCGTCCGGGGCGTTCGGCTGAGCACGAGTCCTGGCAACAGGACTCACTCCCACTCAGTCTCTAGGAACGGTTCACCGTCCTTCCGTCGATGTACCGGATGATCGACGCCGTCCTGGTCTGCTGGTGGGGCCGGGTGTTCTTCACGGCCGCCCTGGTCCTCGCGTTCGGCGGCGGCTCGGACGACACCTCGTCCTACGACCCGTACAGCTCCTCCTACGGCTCCGGCTACTCCGGCTCGACCGGTGTCGGCGGTCTGCTGGCCCCGGACCTCGGCGACGTCGGCGGCCTGGCGAAGCCCGGGCAGGCCTGGTTCGCGCTCGCCGTGCTGGCCGGCATCGCCCTGTGCGCGCACGCCCAGCGCACCCAGTTCAGACAGGCGCTGGCCGCCGAACTCTCCCCGCAGCGCTTCCCGGACGCGGCGAACGACCCGCCGAGAAGGTCGACAACCCGCGCTTCCAGCGGCTCAAGCAGCGTATCCGGATCGAACAGCACGCCCCGCTGATCATGTACAACGAGGCGGATCCTTTCTGCGGGGCCGGGGCCGCGTACAGCACCCGGGTGCTCGCCGTCGAGTTCAAGCGCGACGAGCTGGCCCAGGTCACGACCGCGGTGGACTGGTTCTGCCCGCCGGACACGCAGTGTGACGACGACCCCGCCGTCGACTGAGTGCGGTCACATCGTCATTCCTTTAGTTTCAGTATTCACGGAATGTAACCGCCCGCATATTCACAATTTCCTCAATTGTGCCCCGCCGGGTATTCAATAGCTTCTCGTGTGGGTGACCCGAATTCCCCCGAACGCCCCAAATCCTGACCCGTGTGGCCGTCGTTAGGTGACCGTGACGCGATTGGACTGGCACCCGACGGAAGATCACCCGACGACCGTGCTCCGCTGGTCCGGAAGTATGGATATCACCTCATGCTCGGACCTGCTCGATGATTTCCTGAAGAGAATCAACGTGATGGAAAATGAATATCGGCGGACGCTGGCGGATCTGTACAGGGCGTTCTGAGGCGGGCTGCGGAGGTTTTACCGATGGACGGGATTCAGCATGACACCGGTCTCTACGACCCCACTGGTCTCTACGACCACACCGGTCGGTACGACCACGGCGGCCTCTACGAGCACCCGGGTCTCTACGACCACGCCTGGGGAGCCCCCGAGCCGGATGTCACGCCGAGTGACTGGGATCCGGTCGAGGAACTGGCCCAGATACTGTCCGCACCGACCGGAGTGACCGCGGCCACCACCCTGCTGGACGTGCCGGCCCGGCGCAGGAGCAACCGCCGCCGGGTCCGCCACGACTCCCATCTGCTCGACGGCGGCCGGCGCGTCACGCACATCACGCTGCTGATCGCCGCGGTCTCGCTGTGCGCGGTGTCCATGCTCGGCTGGTCCGTCTGCTACTCGTACGGTCAGCTGCGCGGGATCGCCTCCTCGATCCTGCCCCCGGGGCTGGCGCAGTACTGGCCGCTGACGGTGTACGGGCCGTGGTTCGTGGCGGCGCTCTCCGTCGTGCGGGCCACCGCCCAGCGCCGGAGCGCGCGGCGGTCCTGGTGTGTGGTGCTGGCCGCCTCCGTGATGGCGGTGGTGCTGTGCGTCAGCCACTCCGCGCATGCGCTGATCTCGTTAGTGATCTTCGGGATTCCGCCGGTCACCGCCCTGGTGTGCTTCTGGGAGCTCGTCGGCCAGATCTCGGCCAAGAGCCGCCCCCGGCACGCCACGCAGACCGAGCCCTCGAGCGCCCCGACGCCGTGACGACCTTCCTGACTACTTTTGTCCTGCTTTGACCGACTGTTCAGTGATGCAGCGCACTTTCGGCCATCGATTGCGCATGCAATCCGCGACCGAGGGCAGGCGGTGACGGTCCCCGAGTGTGACCTCAAGGTCACACAGGGGCACCGAACAGGAACGGAAGGCAATACCGATCATGGCGGACAGAGCGGAACGAGCGACCATCCATGCCGGAGGAGAGTGGCTGGCAGCCGCCTCCGGCGCGACGCGCGAGATCATCGACCCCGCGGACGGCCTGCCCTTCGCCGTGGTCGCCGAGGGCGACGAGAAGGACGCCGAGACGGCGGTGGCCGCCGCCCGGCGCGCCTTCGACACCGGTGACTGGCCCCGCACCCCCGTCGCCGAGCGCGCCGCCCTGCTCCGCCGGCTGGCCGACCTGCTCGTACGCGACCGCGAAGCGCTGGGGCTCCTGGAGAGCCGGGACGCGGGCAAGACCGCCGAGGAGGGCCGCGTCGACATCGACTGCGTCGCCGACGCCTTCCGCTACTTCGCCGACCTGGTGGCGGCGGAGGGCGCGGGCCGCGTGGTGGACGCGGGCTCGGCCGACGTCCACAGCGTCGTCGTACAGGAGCCGGTCGGTGTGTGCGCGCTCATCACGCCCTGGAACTACCCGCTGCTCCAGGCGAGCTGGAAGATCGCTCCGGCGCTCGCGGCCGGCAACACCTTCGTGGTCAAGCCGAGCGAGATCACCCCGCTGACGACGATCGCGCTGATCGAGCTGCTGGCGGAGGCCGGACTGCCCGCCGGGGTGGCGAACCTCGTCACCGGCCCCGGGCACACCGTGGGCGCCCGGCTCGCCGAACACCCCGACGTCGACCTGGTCTCCTTCACCGGCGGCCTGGTCAGCGGTGTCAAGGTCGCCCAGGCCGCCGCGCCCACCGTCAAGAAGGTCGCCCTCGAACTCGGCGGCAAGAACCCCAACGTCGTCTTCGCCGACGCCTGCGCCACCCCCGAGGGCTTCGACACCGCCGTCGACCAGGCCCTCAACGCCGCGTTCATCCACAGCGGCCAGGTCTGCTCGGCCGGTGCCCGGCTGATCGTCGAGGAGCCGCTGCGGGAGCGGTTCGTGGCCGAACTGGCCCGCCGGGCGGCGCGGATCCGCCTCGGCCGGGGCACGGCGGACGGCGTAGAGTGCGGCCCGCTGGTCTCCGAGCAGCAGCGCGCGAAGGTCGAGGCGTACGTCGCGTCGGCGCTGGCCGAGGGCGCGGTGCTGCGCTCCGGCGGCAGGCGCCCGGACCCCTCCGCCGACCGGCCCGCCACCGGCTACTTCTACGAGCCGACCGTCCTCGACCAGTGCCACCGGGAGATGAGGGTCGTCCGCGAGGAGGTCTTCGGGCCGGTCCTCACCGTCGAGACCTTCCGCACCGAGGACGAGGCGGTCGCCCTCGCCAACGACACCGAGTACGGCCTCGCGGGCGCGGTCTGGAGCGCCGACGCGGGACGCGCCCGCCGGGTGGCCGGCCGGCTGCGGCACGGCACGGTCTGGATCAACGACTTCCACCCCTACCTCCCGCAGGCGGAGTGGGGCGGCTTCGGGAAGAGCGGGACCGGCCGCGAGCTGGGTCCCGCCGGGCTCGCCGAGTACCGCGAGACCAAGCACGTCTACCAGAACCTCGCGCCGAGTCCGGTGCGCTGGTTCGCCGGCTGACCGACCGAGCCCACACCGATCGCCGTACCCGGCAAGCCTTACGCCTTTTGGAGCACCCCCCATGTCCCACCACACCTACGACTACGTCGTCATAGGCGGCGGAACCGCCGGTTCCGTCATCGCCTCCCGGCTCACCGAGAACCCCGATGTCACGGTCGCCGTCATCGAGGGCGGCCCCAGCGACGTCGACCGCGACGACGTCCTCACCCTGCGCCGCTGGATGGGCCTGCTCGGCGGCGAGCTGGACTACGACTACCCGACCACCGAGCAGCCCCGCGGCAACTCCCACATCCGGCACAGCCGCGCCCGGGTGCTGGGCGGCTGCTCCTCGCACAACACCCTCATCTCCTTCAAGCCGCTCCCGTCCGACTGGGACGAGTGGGAGGAGGCGGGGGCCAAGGGCTGGGGCGCGGTCCCGATGGAGGCGTACTACGCCCGTCTCCTCAACCACATCGTCCCGGTCGACGAGCAGGACCGGAACGCCATCGCCCGTGACTTCGTCGACGCGGCGCAGCAGGCGCTGGGCGTCCCGCGCGTGGAGGGCTTCAACCGCAAGCCGTTCACCGAGGGCACCGGCTTCTTCGACCTCGCCTACCACCCCGAGAACAACAAGCGCTCCAGCGCCTCGGTGGCCTACCTCCACCCCGTGATGGACGAACGCCCGAACCTGACGATCCTGCTGGAGACCTGGGCGTACCGGCTGGAGCTGGACGGCACCCGCGCCGAGGGCGTGCGCGTGCGCACCAAGGACGGCGAGGACCTGCTGATACGGGCCCGGAACGAGGTCGTCCTGTGCGCCGGCGCCGTCGACTCCCCGCGCCTGCTGCTGCACTCCGGCATCGGCCGCCGGGAGGACCTCGAAGCGCTCGGCATCCCGGTCGTCCACGACCTCCCGGGCGTCGGCGAGAACCTCCTCGACCACCCCGAGTCGGTGATCGTCTGGGAGACCCACGGCCCGATCCCCGAGAACTCCGCGATGGACTCCGACGCCGGACTGTTCGTCCGCCGCGACCCCGAACACGCGGGCCCGGACCTGATGTTCCACTTCTACCAGGTGCCGTTCACCGACAACCCCGAGCGGCTGGGCTACGAACGCCCCGCGCACGGCGTCTCGATGACCCCGAACATCCCCAAGCCCCGCAGCCGCGGCCGCCTCCACCTCACCAGCGCCGACCCGGCCGTCAAGCCCGCGCTGGACTTCCGCTACTTCACCGACGAGGACGACTACGACGGCCGCACCCTCGTCGACGGCATCCGGATCGCCCGCGAGGTCGCGAGGACCGAGCCGCTGGCCGGCTGGCTGAAGCGCGAGGTGTGCCCCGGCCCCGAGGTCCAGGGCGACGCCGAGCTGAGCGAGTACGCCCGCAAGGTCGCGCACACCGTGTACCACCCGGCCGGCACCTGCCGGATGGGGCCGTCCGACGACCGACTGGCCGTCGTCGACCCCGAGTTGCGGATCCGGGGCCTGGACGGCATCCGGATCGCCGACGCGTCCGTCTTCCCGACCATGCCGGCCGTGAACCCGATGATCGGGGTGCTGATGGTCGGTGAGCGGGCCGTGGACCTGATGAAGGGCGGTGCGTGATGAGTACGACCCCTGCCCCGGTGTTCTCCGTCGACGGCCTGTGGAAGGTGTTCGGCCCCAAGGCCGACCGCGTCCCCGCGGACCCCGAGCTGACCGCGCTCCCGCCCGCCGACCTGCGCGCCCGCACCGGCTGCACGGCCGCCGTCCGCGACGTCTCCTTCGACGTGCGCAAGGGCGAGGTCTTCGTGGTGATGGGCCTGTCGGGGTCCGGGAAGTCGACGCTGGTGCGCTGCCTCACCCGGCTCATCGAACCGACGGCCGGCACGATCGCCATCGACGGCGAGGACGTCCGGGCGATGGACAAGGGCCGGCTGCGTGAGCTGCGCCGGCACCGGGCCGCGATGGTCTTCCAGCACTTCGGGCTCCTTCCGCACCGGTCCGTGCTCGACAACGTGGCCTACGGCCTGGAGATCCAGGGCGTCCGGAAGTCCGAGCGGCGCGAGCGGGCCGCCCAGGTCGTCGCCAAGGTCGGCCTGGACGGCATGGAGCAGCGCCGCCCCGCGCAGCTGTCCGGCGGTCAGCGCCAACGCGTGGGCCTGGCACGGGCGTTGGCCGTCGACCCCGAGGTCCTGCTGTTCGACGAGCCGTTCAGCGCGCTCGATCCGCTGATCCGGCGGGACATGCAGGAGGAGGTCGTCCGCCTGCACCGGGAGGAGGGCCGCACGATGGTCTTCATCACCCACGACCTGTCGGAGGCGCTCAGGCTCGGCGACCGCATCGCGCTCATGCGCGACGGCCGGGTGGTCCAGCTGGGCACCCCGGAGGAGATCGTGGGCTCGCCCGCCGACGACTACGTCCGCGAGTTCGTGCGGGACGTGCCGCGCGAGCAGGTGATGACGGTCCGCCGTGCCATGCGGGCGGCGGAGCCGGGCGAGGCCGAGGCGGGCCCGGTGGTCAGCCCATCCGCGACGGTCGCCGAGGCGATCGACGCGGTCGCGGTGGCCGGTGCCCCGGCACGGGTCGTGGAGGGGGACCGGTGCGTCGGTGTCGTGGACGCCGACGCGTTGCTCGGCGTCGTGGCGAAGACAGATGCGGGTGGTCGTTCGGCCGCGGGCAGTCGTGGGCCGGTCGCGCAGTTCCCCGCGCCCCTGACGGGGCGCTCCACAGCCGTCGGCAGTAAGGCGGTACCCCGCCAGCGCGGGCGAGTGACACCCCCTGCCCCCGGTACGGATCCGGAGGGCGTCTGATGGCGACGATCACTCTTCCCGTGCCGCGAGCCGTGCGTACGGTGCATCCCGCCGTACGCAAGCTGCTCGTCCTCGCCGTGGTCGCGGCCCTGCTCGTCCCGCTCGCCGACTCCCGCTGGGCGTCCGCCGCGTGGCCGCACAGTCTCACCGTCGATCTGTCCAAGCCGCTGACCTCGGCCAGTGACTGGGTCATCGACAACCGTGACACGCACCCCCTGTTCCTCTACTTCTTCGGGTACATCAGCAACGCCGTGGTGCTGACCGTGCGCGGTGTCTACCTCGCGCTCCTCGCGGCCGGCTGGCCCGGGGTCACGGTGCTCGCCGCCGCGGTCGCGCACCGGGTGGCCGGGGTGAGGCTGGCCGCCGGTACGGGTGTCGCGTTTCTGGCGTGTGGGGTGCTCGGCATGTGGGTGCCGACGATGCAGACGCTCGCGCTGATGGTGGTGGCCGTCGCCGCGTCCGTCGTGGTCGGGTTCGGGCTCGGGCTGGGGGCCGGGCTCTCGGACCGGCTGCACCGCGCGCTGCGCCCGGTGCTGGACACGATGCAGGTGCTGCCCGCCTTCGCGTACCTCCTGCCCGTCGTCCTGGTCTTCGGCATCGGGGTGCCCGCGGCCGTGCTCGCCACCGTCGTCTACGCCGCTCCGCCGATGGCCCGGCTCACCGCCCTCGGCCTGCGCGGAGCCGACCCCGAGGTCCTGGAGGCCGTGGAGTCGCTGGGCGCCACCGGCAGGCAGCGGCTGCTGACCGCCCGGGTCCCGCTGGCCCGCAAGGAGCTGCTCCTCGGCCTCAACCAGACGATCATGATGGCGTTGTCGATGGCGGTCATCGCCTCCGTCATCGGCGCCGGCGGCCTCGGTGACCGCGTCTACCAGGCCCTCGCGTCGGTCGACGTCGGCGCGGCCCTCGCCGCCGGTATCCCGATCGTGCTCCTCGCGGTCGTACTGGACCGGATCACGGCGGCCGCGGGCGAGCGCACCGACGCCCGGCCCCGGCCCCGCGCCTGGGCGTACGCCCTCGGTGCCACCGTGGCCGTAGCCCTCGCCGCCCGTCTTCTCGGCCGCCTGGACTGGCCCACCGCCTGGACCCTGAACTTCACCGAACCGGTCAACCGTGCCGTCGACTGGATGACCGCCCATCTGTACTCGGGCGTCCCGGTCGTCGGCGGCACCGCCGACTGGGCGGGGCACTTCACCACCTGGGTCCTCGACCCCGTCCGCGACGGGCTGCAGTGGCTGCCCTGGTGGGCGGTGCTGCTGATCGTCGCCGCCCTGGCCTGGCCGATCGGCACCTGGCGCACCGCGCTCACCGCCGTCCTCGCGATGGCCGCGATCGGGGTGCTGGGGGTGTGGGAGCCGTCGCTGGACACGCTCTCGCAGGTGCTCGCGGCCGTCGCCGTGACGCTCGTCCTCGGCTTCGGCATCGGGGTCGCGGCCGCCCGCAGCGATCGGGTGGAGCGCGCGCTCCGTCCTGTGCTGGACGTCTTCCAGACCATGCCGCAGTTCGTGTACCTGATCCCGGTCGTCGCGCTGTTCGGTGTCGGCCGCGCGCCCGCCGTGGCCGCCGCCGTGGTCTACGCGCTGCCCGCCGTCGTACGGATCACCGCGCAGGGGCTGCGCCAGGTGGACCCGGCCGCCCTGGAGTCCGCGCGGTCGCTCGGCGCGACCGGCCGGCAGCAGCTGTGGCAGGTGCAACTCCCGCTCGCCCGGCCCGCGTTGCTGCTCGCCGTGAACCAGGGTGTGGTGCTCGTCCTCGCCGTCGTCATCATCGGCGGTCTGGTCGGCGGCGGGGCGCTCGGCTACGACGTCGCCTTCGGGCTCGCGCAGGGCGACCTGGCGACCGGGCTGGTGGCCGGTGCCGCCATCGTCTGCCTGGGGCTGATGCTCGACCGGGTCACCCAGCCCACGGAGCGCCGTACGGAGAAGGGAGCGTGACCATGCGTCGTACGACACTTGTCGCGGCCGCCTCCGTGCTGGTGCTCGCCACCGGGTGCGGTGCCGCCGACATGACCAGGCAGGCCTCGCCGTTCGCCAACGCGCAGGGCGCGAAGACCCTGACGCTGTCCGTGCAGTCCTGGGTGGGCGCGCAGTCCAATGTGGCCGTCGCCCAGTACCTCCTTGAGCACAAGCTCGGCTATCGCGTCGACACCGTGCAGGTCGACGAGGTCCCGGCCTGGGACGCGCTCAGCCAGGGGCGGGTCGACGCGATCCTGGAGGACTGGGGGCACCCGGACCAGGAGAAGCGGTACGTCCGGGACAAGAAGACCATCAGCGGTGCCGGGGAGCTCGGGGTCACCGGGCACATCGGGTGGTTCGTGCCGACCTATCTGGTCAAGCAGCATCCCGACATCACCGACTGGAGGAACCTGAACAAGTACGCCTCGCTGTTCCGCACCGCGGAGAGCGGCGGCAAGGGGCAGCTCCTTGACGGCTCGCCGTCGTACGTCACCAACGACAAGGCGCTGGTGAGCAATCTGAAGCTGGACTACCAGGTCGTCTTCGCCGGGTCCGAGGCCGCCCAGATCACCCAGATCAAGCAGTTCGCCAAGGAGAAGAAGCCCTTCCTGACCTACTGGTACGCACCCCAGTGGCTGTTCAGGAAGGTGCCGATGACCGAGGTGCGACTGCCGGCGTACAAGGACGGGTGCGACGCCGACGCGGCGAAGGTCGCCTGCGCCTATCCGCACACCCCGCTGCGGAAGTACCTCAACGCGGACTTCGCGCGGACCGGCGGCAAGGCGGCGGCCTTCCTGAAGAAGTTCAGGTGGACGACCGAGGACCAGGACCAGGTCTCCCTGATGATCGCCGACCAGAAGCTGAGCCCCGAGGAGGCCGCGAAGAAGTGGGTGGACAGCCATCCCTCCGTGTGGAAGGAGTGGCTGTCCTAGGCCGGTACCTCGTGGACCGCCCGCAGCGCCCGCCGCAGCAGCCCCGGTCCGAACGTGACGCGCGTGGCCCCGAGTTCGCCCAGTTCGGCGGGCGAGGGGCCGACGCCGTCCAGACGGGCGTACATGTTCAGCGGGCCCTGGATACCGGAGCGCAGGAGGGGCAGCAGGGCGGCCGGCGCCTCGATCGGGTACACGCAGTCGGCGCCGGCCGCGACGTACAGCGCGGCCCGCTCGATGACCCGGTCGGGGTCGGTGCCCCCGAGGACGAAGGTGTCCACGCGGGCGTTGAGGAAGAGTTCGCCGCCGGCCGCCGAGCGGAACTCGGCCAGCCAGTCGGCGTGCCGGCGCGGGTCCTTGAGGGCGCCCCCGCTGGAGTCCTCCAGATTGCAGCCGACCGCGCCCGCCTCCAGCAGGCGCTCGGCCAGCTCCTTCGGCGCGAGGCCGTAGCCGTCCTCCACGTCCGCCGACACCGGCACGTCCACCGCGCGGGCGATCCGCGTGACCGCCGCGAACATCTCCTCGGCCGGGGTGTGCCCGTCCGCGTACCCGAGCGAGGCCGCGACCCCCGCGCTGGGTGTCGCCAGCGCCGGGAACCCGGCCGCCGCCAGGGCCCGGGCGCTCGCCGCGTCCCAGGGGCCCGGCAGGATCAGCGGGTCACCCGGCGGGCGCCCGTGGTGCAGCGCCCGGAAGGCCTCGGCCTTGCTCACCCGTGCTGCCCCGGGGTGTAGTGCCCGGGGACCATCCGGGTGGTCACGGCGAACCGGTTCCAGGAGTTGATCACGATGATCGAGGCGATCAGCTGGGTCAGCTGCGCCTCGTCGAAGTGCTTGGCGGCCCGCTCGTAGACCTCGTCCGGCACGAAGCCGTCGGTCAGCACGGTGATGGCCTCGGTCAGCTCGATCGCGGCGAGCTCCTGCGCGGTGTAGAAGTGCTTCGACTCCTCCCACGCGCTGAGCTGGACGATCCGCTCGACGCTCTCGCCCGCCGCGAGCGCGTCCTTGGTGTGCATGTCGAGGCAGTACGCGCAGTGGTTGAGCTGCGAGGCACGGATCTTCACCAGTTCGAACAGCTTGGCGTCCAGGCCCTTACGGGCGGCTCCGTCCAGCCGGACCATCGCCTTGTACACCTCGGGGGCGTGCTGCGCCCAGGCGAGGCGGGGGGTGTGCTCCGGGACGTACTCGGCGTTTTCCTGATTGCTCATGATGTCGACTCTAGGCGTCGGGCAGCCCAGGAGTATGGTCCATTTCCATGGCAGAATCATGGGCCACTTTGGGTGTCGACCTCCATCTTGAACCGGCCGGTCCAGGGCTGCGCAGGGGTCTGACCGACGCCCTGCGCGAGGCCGTCCGCAGCGGCCGGCTGGTCCCCGGCACCCGGCTGCCCTCGTCCCGTTCCCTCGCCGCCGACCTGGGCATCGCCCGCAACACCGTCGCCGACGCCTTCGCCGACCTGGTCGCCGAGGGCTGGCTCACCGCCCGGCAGGGCTCCGGCACCAGGGTGGCGACCGGGGTACCGGCCCTGCCGCCGGGACCGCGCCCCACGGCCCCCGCCGCCGGTACGACCGACCATCACCCCGCCTACGACCTGCGGGCCGGGTTCCCCGACGTCTCCTCCTTCCCGCGCACCGAGTGGCTCAAGGCGGCCCGCCGCGCCCTCACCGCCGCCCCTCACGACGCCTTCGGCTACGGCGACCCCCGCGGCCGCGTCGAACTGCGCACCGCGCTCGCCGCCTACCTCGCCCGCGCCCGGGGGGTGCGCGCCGACCCCGAACGCATCGTGATCTGCGCCGGGTTCTCGCACGGCCTGAGCCTGCTCGGCCGGATGCTGCGGGCGCGCGGGGCGGACACGGTCGCCGTGGAGTCGTACGGCCTCGACGAGCACTGGCAGCTGCTGGCGGCGGCCGGATTCCGCATGCGCGCCCTGCCCCTGGACGAACTCGGCACGGACACCGGCAAGTTGACCCCGGGACCGGCCGCGGTGCTGCTCACTCCCTCCCACCAGTTCCCGATGGGGGTGGCGCTGCACCACGACCGGCGGGCGGCCGTCGTGGACTGGGCGCGGCGCACCGGCGGCCTGGTCCTGGAGGACGACTACGACGGCGAGTTCCGCTACGACCGCCGGCCCGTCGGCGCCCTCCAGGGCCTCGCCCCCGACGAGGTGGTCTACCTCGGCACGGCCAGCAAGTCCCTCGCCCCCGGGCTGCGGCTGGGCTGGATGGTGCTGCCGCCGGCCGTCGCCGAGGAGGTGACGGCGGTCAAGGGCGGGGTGGACACCTGCGGGGCGCCGGACCAGCTGACGCTCGCCGAGTTCATCGCCTCCGGCGCCTACGACCGTCATGTCCGCGCCTCCCGCTCCCGTTACCGGCGGCGCCGGGACGGGCTGGTCGCGGCCCTCGCCGCGCGCGCCCCGGCGATCCGGGTCACCGGCATCGCGGCCGGCCTGCACGTCGTCCTGCGGTTGCCGCCCGGCAGCCAGGAGCGGGTGGTCCGGGCCGCCGCCGAACGCGGCCTCGCCATCGAGGGCCTCACCCCCCGCCACCGCCACCCCGACGCCACCGGCCAGGCGCCGGACGCCCTCGTCCTCGGCTACGGCACCCCCGCCGACCACGCCTGGTCGGGAGCGCTGGACATCCTGTGCACGGTCCTCTCGGACCCGGCCGTGACCGGCGCCCGATGAATTCCCCGGCAATGGTCCCCCGAATGGAATTCCGGAGGCTAGAGTCTCCCTCATGAGCAATGGCGATCAGATATCCCGCGTGGCCCTCAAGAAAATCACCCCGGACGTCTCCTCGGCGATGGGTTCGCTGCATGCCGCCGCCGTCACCGCGGCCCAGGACGCGAAGGTCGAACCGGAAATCCTGGAACTGGTCAGAATTCGCGCCTCCCAGCTGAACGGCTGCGCGTTCTGCCTCGACATGCATACCAAGGACGCCCGTGCGCAGGGCGAGACCGAGCAGCGGATCTACGCGCTGAACGCCTGGCGGGAGACCCCCTTCTTCACCGAACGGGAGCGCGCCGCGCTGGCGTTGACCGAGGCCGTGACCTTCGTCGCCGACGGCCGGGTCCCGGACGCGGTGTATGCCGAGGCCGCCGGGGTCTTCGACGAGGCGCAGGTCGCGGCCCTCGTCTGGGCGGCCACCGTCATCAACGCCTACAACCGGATCGCGATCGCCACCCGGATGGTGCCGGGGGCTTATCAGCCCAAGCGAGCCGAATAAAAAACAGCCCTTTATCCGGCCCGGTGAATTATCGCCGGGCCGGTTTTTCGTGTGTTTCGGCTGAGGGTGAGTGGGGGCTGGTCGCGCCCACGCGGCGGAGCCGCATATCGATACAGCCCCGCGCCCCTGAAGGGGCGCTGTTCAGCCGCTTGTTTCCAGCTGCTCCGGCACCTCCTCGTCCAGCCAGGTCCGCCATTCCCCGGCGTGCGCCGCGCGCGGCGCACGC
>NZ_JBICZD010000003.1:363496-418146 GCF_043201555.1 Streptomyces sp. NPDC048288 | reverse complement strand
TTTTCGTCGGCGTGGTTGCCGGGGGCGCGGCCACCGCCCCCGCCTGGCTGGCCCTCGTCTCCGCGGGGTCCGCGCCGCGGGGCGCACGCCGGGGAATGGCGATCCACTCCGTGACCGGCCGGATCCCGTGCAGCGCGTTGACCAGCCACACCTCACGGCCGTCCAGCTCGGCCAGGGTCCGCTCCCGGTGGGCCAGCCGGATCCCGGCCCGCTGGGCCCGCTCCTGGATCAGGGCGACGGTCACCCCCGGCAGGACGGGCAGCTGCGGCGAGGGCAGGCACAGGGTGCCGTCCTCCCACCACAGCACGCTGGCGGTGGCCGCCTCCAGCACGATCCCGGTGGGCGCGACCAGCACCGCCTCGTCCGCACCGGCCCCGGTGGCCCGGCCGCGCACCCGGGCCAGGACGTCCAGGTCCGGCCCCTTGCGGCGGGGGACGGTCCGCGGGTCCGACTGGCCGGCCGCCCACACCCGCACCCCGGACCCCAGCGGCGGCGCATGGCGCAGCCGTAGCCGCAACTCCTTGGATCCGGGGGCGAGTTCGACCCGGGGGAACCACGCGCCGGTGCGGGGCAGCGCGGCCGTCATGTCCTGCCAGAACTCCAGCAGCCGGCGCAGCGGCGGCCCGTCGCACGCGCCGCAGGACCGCAGGAAGCGTTCCCGGTGCCGGCCGAGGTCGCGCACCCTGCCGTCCCGGACCAGCCAGGAGTCCGCCACGAGCAGCCGCCCGCCGGGCCCCGGGTCCTCGGCGGGCCGCAGCCCTCCCGCCGGCGACCAGGCCAGCAGCCCTTCCCCGAACGTCAGTTGTGAGCCCACGCCCGCCTCCTCGATTCTCAGTACTTCCGGCCCGCCAGCGCCGGCGCCCCGTGCCGGGGACCGTAGGGCGCGTGCTCCAGCCAGGACCCGCAGGACGGCAGGACCGGCGCCAGCGCCGCCGCCGCGCGCTGCCGCAGCCGGACGATCCGGCGCCGGGGCCGCAGATGGTCCAGGGCGACCCCGGCCGCCTCGCTGTTGAACAGGCCCGCGGCCCGCCGTACCGCCGCGAACTCGGCCACGGTCCCGGTCGCCACCGCCTCCGCTGCCGCCGCCGAGTCGGCGATCCCGCTGTTCATGCCCCGCGCCCCGAACGGCGGGAACAGATGCGCGGCCTCCCCGACGAGCAGCACCCGCTCGTGCGGGTCGGTGAAGGAGGCCGCGACCTTGCGCAGGAAGCGGTACGTCGACACCCACAGGACCCGGTCCGCGTAGCCCTCGCCGACCACCCCGGGCAGCCAGCCGCGGACCGCCTCCTGGGTGCCGTACTCCTCCGCCCGGTCCCCGGCATGGCACTGGAGGTCCACCTGGAAGCCCCCGGTGAACGGCACCCGCATGACACTGCGGCCGCCGACGCCCGGATGCTCGTAGTGGAAGACCCGCTCCAGGGGCAGCTCCGCGCCCGGCCGGTCGGCGACGTCGACGACGACATGGAAGCCCTCGCCGTGCGTGCCCTCCATGGGGATGCCGAGCCCGGCCCGCACGGCCGAGCGGGCGCCGTCCGCGGCGATCACGTACCCGCACGCCACCTCCCGCCCGTCCGCGCAGCTCAGCGAGGCACCCGAGGCGGTGGTACGGACGCCGATCACCCGCGCGTTCCAGGCGAACTCCACCCCCGCCCGCTCGCACGCGTCCCGCAGGAAGCGTTCGGTGTCCACCTGGCGCAGGCTGGTGAAGGGCGGCCGGCCGGAAGGGGGCGGGAAGGTGCGGGAGTACACCTCCCGCCCCCGGTACAGGGTGCGCCGGGTGTGCCAGGTCCGGCCGTACGAGGTGATCTCCCCGGCCAGCCCCGGCCGCATGGCGTCGAGCAGCGCGAGGGTCTCGCGGTGCACGAACAGGGCCCGGCTGCCCGGCCGTTCGCGGTTCTCCGGGTCCGCTTCGAGGAGCAGCACCGGCAGCTCCCGCGCGCGCAGCGCCAGCGCCGCCGACAGGCCCACCGGACCGGCGCCGACCACCACGACCGGGGTCGGGGTCATGCGCGGACCCCCTCCGCGAGCATCCGGGTGATCTCCACCCGCTTCACCTTCCAGGTCGCCGTCATCGGCAGCTCCTCGAACCGCCACTGCCGGGGCTCCGCCATCGCGGGCAGGTCGGCGGTCGCCTCCTGCCACCGCCGCGGATCCAGCGGCCGTTCGCCGCGGACGCACACCACCGGCACCGGCTCGCGGTCCGCGCCCGGCACGATGACCACCTCGCGCAGCTCCTCCAGCCGGTCCATCAGGGTGTCCTCGACCTCCAGATTGCTGTGCACCGAGTCGATCTGGTCGATCTCGCGGTCGATCAGGTACAGGGCGCCCAGCCGGCTCCGGTACCCCATGTCGCCCATCTGCCACCACTCGCCGTCCAGCTGGCGCTCGTACTGGTCGCGGGCGCCGAGGTAGGTGAGGATCCGGCCCCGGGTGCGGGCCTCGATCCGGCCGGGCCTCCCGGGCGCGGCGGGCAGCCCGTCCGGGCCGGTGACGCGGACGCGGGTGAACCCCGGAATCCCGATGCCGACCCGCCGCCCGTCCGCCCGGGCCACGCTCCGGCGCGTGAACCACTGGAAGGCGACCGGACCGGTCTCGCTCTGCCCGTACAGCTGGATCAGCCAGGGCGCACGGCGCTTCGAGGCGCCGAGCAGCCGCCGTACCGTGCGCGGATGGATCGCGTCGAACGTCGAGCCGTACGACTTCACGCGCGACAGCGGGGCGCCGGGCGCGTCCGCCAGCTCCTCCCACAGGACGAAGGTGTTGGGGTGGGTCTCGACGATGCCGGGGCGGTGCCGGGCCAGCATCGGGCCGACCTTCGCCGGGTCCGGGTCGGTGATGAGCAGCAGGGGGCTGCCGAAGTGCAGCAGGACGCCCAGCAGATGGTAGAAGCGCGAGTGCACGAAGGACATGTGCAGCGCGGCGACCTCGCCGCGGGTGGGCCAGCCCATCGCCTGCTGCGGGACCAGCCGGTTCCACATGGTCTGCGGGCAGTGCACGGCGAGCTTGGGGACGCCGGTGGTGCCGGAGCTGTGGGTGATCAGGGCGGGTTCGCGCGGGTGCAGCCGGATCGGCGCCGGGACCTCGGCCCCGGAGTGCTCCGCGAGGGAGACCGTGCCGGGGGCCGTGTCGACGGTCAGCGTCTGCCGTACCAGGCCCTTGACGTCCAGCCCTCGGAGTTTCGCCGCGTCCGTGACCAGCCACGGCTCCCGGAGCCTGCCGAGCAGCTTGCCGACCACCTCGCCGGCCAGCATGGGGGAGAGCAGCACGGGCACCGCGCCGATCCGGGAGATCGCGCAGGTCAGCAGCACGATGTCGACGTTGTCGGTCTTGTGGACGACGACCTGCTCGGCGGGCCGTACCCCGGCCGCCCACAGCCGCCCCGACAACTCGTCGACGGCGTCGGCGAGTTCCGCGTAGCTCAGCCGCACGCCGAGGTCGGGGTGGGTGTCCAGCGGCCGGTCGAGGGTGACGAACACCCCGCCGTGCCGCTGGGCCGCCCGCCGGAAGAGCGGGCCGAGGTAGAAACCGCGGTCGCCGATCAGGGACACCTGCGACTCCTGCATGGAGACGTTCCTTTCCGAGGCGGTCATGGTCACCAGGCGCCCTGGCGGACCAGATGGCGGCGCAGCTTTCCGGTCGGGGTGCGGGGCAGGGAGGACAGGAGGCTGACACTGCGCGGCACCTTGAAGGCGGCCAGGCGCTCCCGGGCCAGCCGCAGCAGCTCCTCCTGGAGCCCGGCCGGCGCCGGGGTGACGGCGGGTACCACGAAGGCGCGCAGCCGGGTGGAGCCGGTCCCGTCCGGCACCGCCGCCACCGCGACCTCCCGCACCGCCGGATGGGTGCGCAGCACGGCCTCCACCTCCAGCGGGGAGACGGTGATCCCGCCGACCATCTCCATGTCGTCGGTGCGGCCCAGGTGCCGGTAGCTGCCGTCGGGTTCGCGGACCGCCCGGTCGTGGGTGGCCAGCCAGCCGCCGACCAGGGTCCGCGCGGTCTCCTCGGGCCGGTGGAGATAGCCCGGTGTCACCGTGGGCCCGCGCACCCACAGCTCGCCCTCGTGGCCGTCGGGCACCGGCCGTCCGTCGCGGTCGCGCAGTTCCACCTCGAAGCCGGGCACCGGACGGCCCACGGTGCCCGGGTGGTTGTGGTCCAGGCTGTTGGCGCAGAAGGCGTGCCCGGCCTCGGTGGAGCCGATCTGCTCCAGCACCGGCGCGCCCAGCAGCTCCGTGACCCGCGCCCCGAGCCCGGCCGGCAGCCCCTCACCGGCCGACACGGCGGCCCGTACGGAGGCGAAGCAGGCCTGGTGCTGCCCGGTGCCCCGGTCCGCGACCAGCGCCGCGTACGCCGACGGCACCGAGTACAGCAGCGTCACCCGGTGCCGGGCGATCAGCTCGTCCACGGCGGCGGGCGTCGGGCGCCGGTCCACCAGGACCGCGCTCGACCCCGAGAAGAGCGGGAAGACGAAGGCGTTGCCGAAGCCGTAGGCGAAGTACAGCTTGGACACCGACAGGGTGACGTCGTTCGGGCCGATGCCGAGCAGTGGCCAGCCGATGAGGTCGTGGTACGCGGCCGGGTGGGCGTGGGTGTGCACGACACCCTTGGGCCTGCCCGTCGTCCCCGAGGTGTACTGCACATACAGCGGGCCGTCCGCGTCGACCGGGTGGACGGGCGCCGGTTCGGCGGCGGGCGCGAGCGCGAGCAGCTGGTCGGCGCCGAGGACGGGGTGGCCGATGAAACGATCCTCCAGGCCCGGTCCCGTCAGACACAGCGCGGCCCCGGTGTCGGCGGCCATGAACGCGTGGTCACCGGCGGGCAGTTCGGGGTTGACCAGGACGGCGACGGCCCCGAGCCGGGCGACCGCGAGAAAGGCCACCACCCAGGCGATCCCGTCCGGCAGCGCCAGCACCACCCGGTCGCCGGGGCGGACCCCCTGCGCGGCGAGGACGGTCGCGGCCCGCGCCCCGAGGTCGTGCACCTCGCCGTGGCTCCAGGCGCGATGGCCCTGGTGGAAGGCGGGCCGGCCGGTCCAGCCGCTGCGCTCGGCGAGGTCCGCCAGCCGGCCGGCCAGGTTGACGGTGTCCGTGCGGTACAGGGGCAGCGTCATCGGGCGGCCTCCTGCACGGCGTCTGCCGCGGCCGTCGCGGTGTGCTCCCGCAGCGCCCGCATCTGCGCGGCCGTCTTCAGCAGCATCTCGTCGTACTCGGCGGCCGGATCGGAGTCGAGGACGATCGCCCCGCCCGCGCCCAGCCGCAGCCGGCCGTCCGCGATCACGGCCGTACGGATCACGATGTTCAGGTCCGCGCCGCCGCTGCACCCGAGGTAGCCGAGCGCCCCGGAGTACACGCCCCGGGCCTCGGTCTCCAGCGAGTCGATGATCTCCATCGTGCGCAGCTTCGGCGCGCCCGTCATCGAGCCGCCCGGGAAGCAGGCCCGCACACAGTCCACGGCGTCCGTCCCGGCCCGCAGCCGCCCGGTCACCGTCGACACCAGCTGGTGCACGGTCGCGTACGTCTCGGTGGCCATCAGCCGGGGCACCCGGACGGATCCGGTACGGCAGACCCGGCCCAGGTCGTTGCGGAGCAGGTCGACGATCATCAGGTTCTCGGCGCGGGTCTTGGCGTCCGCCGCCAGCGCGTCCCGCAGCCGGTCGTCCTCGTACGGGGTCGCCCCGCGCGGTGCCGTCCCCTTGATGGGCCTGGCCTCGGCCACCCCGTCCCGGGTGATCCGCAGGAACCGCTCCGGCGAGGAACCGGCCACGTCCAGGTCGCCGAAGCGCAGGAAGGCCGCGTACGGCGCCGGGTTGACGCGGCGCAGCTCCCGGTAGAAGGCGTAGGGGTCGGCCGGGGCGGGCAGGTGGGCCGCGTCGGTCAGACAGACCTCGTAGCTGGTGCCGGCCCGCAGCTCCCGCTGGCAGGCCTCGATGTCCGCGAGGTACGTCTCCCGGTCCCGCACCAGCCAGGGCTCGGCGGCCTCCAGGTCCGATCCCCCGGCGGCGGAGGCGGCGGGCGGGGCCGGGCGGCCGCCCGGGGCCAGGAAGGTCAGCTGGGCCAGGGTGGCCTCCAGCCACTCCTCGGCCTCCCGGGCGGCCTGCGGGGTGTCCTCCGCCAGGCAGACCGCGTAGGTGACGTCCTCCTCGTGGTCCACGGCGAGCAGCCGGTCCGCGAACAGCCAGCAGGCGTCCGGGGTCTCGGCGCGGTGCCGGTTCGGGGAGCCGCAGTCGGCCTTGGTCTCGTACCCGAAGTAGCCCACATAGCCGCCGGTGAAGTCGAAGGGCAGCCCGTCGGCGTCCACCCGGCGGCTGGTCAGCTGCCGCTTCAGGTAGTCGAAGACGCTCGCCGACACCTTGCGCGCCGGCCTACCCGCCCGCTCCACCTCGCACCGCCCGGCCGTCACGTCGTACCGCACGAACTCGGCCAGCGGACCGCTGTCGTCCCCGAGGAACGAGAACCGCGACCGGCTCCGCTCGACCAGCGAACTGTCCAGCCAGAAGGAGCGGGCCGAGCCGGCGAACAGCCGCCCGAAGGCCGCCTCCGTGTCCACGGCACCGGCGATCTGCCGGGTGTGGAGGCGGTGAGCGGGGCGGGGGTGGGTTCCCTGCCGGGGGCGGTCGCCTTGGCGAGGATGGGTTCCCTGCCGAGGGCGGTCGTCCTGCCGGGAGCGGTTCCCCTGGGGGAGGTCCCCTCGGGGGCGGTCGCCCTGGCGGGGGCGCGGGATGGCCGCGGTGGGGACTGCGGGGGGTGTGGCGGGTGTGGCCTCGGCGGCGGCGGGTGCGGTTGCGGGTGAGGCTGCGGTGGGCGTGGCCGCGGGCTCGGTGGGCACGGCCGGTGCGGCCGGTGCGGCGGATGTGGCGGGTGCGGATCCCGCCCCCGGCGTGGCCGCCGAGGAGCCGAGCGCATCGGGTGCGGAGCCGGGCCTGGAGGGCGCGGACCCGGGTGTGTCGGGCGCGGAGCCGAGCGCACCTGTCCCTGAGCCGAGCGCGCCGTTCCCTGCGTCGACCGGACCTGTCCCTGAGCCGAGCGTGCCTGTTCCGGGCTCGGGCCTGTCCGTTGCCGGCCTGGGCCTCGGTATCACCGCTGAGGTCGGGGGGACGGCGGTGTTCTTGGTGCGGGCGCGGCGGGCTCGGCGGGCGGTGAGGTTGCGGAAGTTGACCAGCATGCGGTGGCCGTACTCGGTGAGCACCGACTCGGGGTGGAACTGCACGCCCCACAACGGCCGTTCGCGGTGGCGCAGGCCCATCAGGACGCCGTCCTCGGCCCAGGCGGTGGCCTCCAGGGCGGCGGGCAGCGGCTCGTGCACGGCGAGGGAGTGGTAGCGCACCGCGGTGAAGTCCTGGGTCAGTCCCTCGAACAGGTCCCGCCCGTCGTGCCGGACCCGGGTCAGATGCCCGTGTCTCGGCTGCGGTGCGGGCGCCACCCGGGCCTGCTCGCCGAGCGCGATGCCCTGGTGGCCCAGGCACACCCCGAGCACGGGGACCGTGGACTCGGCGATCACCCGGGCGCTGATGCCGAAGTCACGGCCGTTCCCCGGATGGCCGGGTCCCGGCGACACCACCACGTTGTCGAACTCCGCGAGTAAGGGGAGACCAGCGAGTGTCTCTCCCCCTTCGTCATTGCGGATCACCACCGGTTCCTCGCCGTTGACCCCGGCGATCAGCTGGAACAGGTTGTACGTGTACGAGTCGTAATTGTCGATGAGCAGGGTCTTCACCCGCCCACCTCCCTTGGGTCGTTCCCGGGCCTACGCAGCCCGTCGTTTGTGCCGCCCGCGCAGTGCTTGCAGCGGCGGATACAGCCATTTCTTGAAGAAACGCTGGAGTCGCGGCATGAGAATCCAGGTGACAAGCGCGGTCACACAGAGGCAGAGCAGCAGAGTGCGAATGAGCGGATTGAGGCCGCCGAGATGGGGAATTACGATGATGTTGAAGAGCAGCACCGGTGGGAAAACCGCGCTCATGTTGATGAACCACAGTTTCCATTTCGCCGGAGGGCTGGGCGGCGGAGGCGGGGGAGTCGGCCCGGCCAGCGAGTCGAACCACACCTTCGAGCCGCGTACGCTACGGCGACCGGTGGGCCGGGCGATGCCGTCCGTCCGGGTCTCCCACGCCCCGCGGTCCAGGGAGTTCTCCCAGGCCAGTGCGGAGTCCTCGGTGGCGAAGCGATACACGACATGCCATTCCGCCTCCTGGTCGACTAGGACGCCGCCGCCGAGGAACCCCGGCTGTCGGGCGCTCGCGCCCAGCATGGCCCACCCCCACGAGTGGAAGTCGCCCTCACGGCCCGGCATCACGTGATAGGCCACGGTGACGGTGACGGGATTACTGGTCACGGTGTCCTTTACGGAATGGACACACATGGCGTTCAAAGGTTCAACGAGATTTTTTGGCGCCGGGAACGTGTCCGGAACGTAACTTTTTATAGCGCTTTCTATGGTGTTGGCGCCTTCTGTCGTCCGCTACTTCGGGTAACTCTCGCGGAATTCCAGAAAGTGCTTGCCCGGGGGTCGTGAAAGTTGCACGATCGCCGTCCCGGAACAAAGGAGAGCCGTCATGTCGAGGTACGACTGGAATCTGACCCGAGAAGGCAGCGAGGCAATTGACCAGGCGCGTTCGGTGATCGAATCCGCGCGAAAAGAAGTGACCGCCCACCCGCTTTACCGGCGGATATCCGACCGGGACCGGCTGGCCACGTTCATGAGCCACCACGTCTTCGCCGTCTGGGACTTCATGTCCCTGCTCAAGTCGCTCCAGCGCGAGCTGACCTGCGTCGACGTGCCCTGGGTGCCGCACGGCTCCGCCGTCGCCCGCCGGCTCATCAACGACATCGTGCTGGTCGAGGAGAGCGACGCCCTGAACGGCGGCTTCACCAGCCACTTCGAGCTCTACCGCGCGGCCATGGCCGAGGCGTCGGCCGACGCCGTCCCCGTCGACACCTTCCTCGCGCTGGTCGCCGAGGGCCACGACGTCCCCGCCGCCCTCCGGGTGGCCCAGGTGCCCGCCCCCGCCGCCGAGTTCGTGCGCACCACCTTCGAGATCATCGCCGACCGCCCGCTGCACTGCCGGGCCGCCGCCTTCGCCTTCTCCCGCGAGGACCTGATCCCGGACATGTTCGACCAGGTCGTCAAGGAGGAAGGAACCGAGAGCTTCCCGCTCTTCCGCGACTACCTGGCCCGCCATATCGAGGTCGACGGCGAGGAGCACACCCCCATGGCCCTGCAGATGGTCGCCGACCTGTGCGGCACCGACGAACAGCGCTGGAGCGAGGCCGTGGAGACCGTCCTGGTCGCCCTGGAGGCCCGGTCCCGGCTCTGGGACGGGATCACCGACGCGATGGGCTGACCGGCTCCGCCGCCCCGGCGCCGGCGTCCTCGGCACCCGGCGCCTCCCCGAACCGGGCCAGCGCCAGCGCCCCCGCCACGGCCACCGTGAAGCCGAGCACCGCCAGCCAGGTGAGCCCCTCCCGGGTGCGGTCGCCGAGCCAGACGACCCCCACCGCGGCCGGGCCGATCGTCTCGCCGATGACCATCCCGGCCGTCGCCGTGGTCACCGAACCGCGCTGCAGCGCCGAGGTCAGCAGCATGAAGGCGCCGCCACCGCCGATCAGCAGGGCGTAGGCCGCGGGATTGGCCAGCAGCTCGGCCGGCCGCAGGGTGTCGATCAGCCGCACCGACACCTCCACCACCCCGAACCCGAACCCCGACCCGAGGCCGAGCAGCAGCGCCCGCCACCGCCCGGACAGCCGCCCGCCGGCGAGCCCGAGCAGCAGCACGCCCACGGCGGCGCCGAGCATCGCCCACTTCAACGTCATGGACCCCGCCCGGTCCCCCTCCGGCCCCGAGGCCAGTGCCAGCATCGCGAGCCCCGCGCACACCACACCCACCGCGGCCCACTCCGCCCCGGTCAGCCGCACCCGCAGCAGCCGCGCCGCGACCACCGCCGTCACCGCGAGGCTCGACGCGAGCGCCGCGCTCACCGCGTAGATCGGGATCGATCTGAGGGCCAGCACCTGGAACACGAAGCCGAGCCCGTCGAGCCCCAGCCCGACGACGTACCGCCACTGCCGCACGGCCCGCAGCAGCAGCGCGGCCTCCCCGCCCGCGCCGTCGCCGGCCGCCCGCGCGGCCATCGCCTGCAGGACCGTCGCCGTACCGAAGCAGATCGCCGCCGCGAGGGCGCACACCATTCCGAAGAGCACAAAAGGACTGTAGGGGAGGGGAGTAAACGGAGATCGGAGCGAAAGCAAGAGCGGGCCCGGAGCCGAACCCCGGACCCGCTCGTCACCTTCCCCGGCGGGTCAGCTGGCGCCGGCCAGCCAGGCGGTGGCGTTGAGGGCGAGGGCGGCGTTGGTGGCGCCGGAGTCGTTCCAGCCGTCGTACAGCGTGTTGCCGGACTGGCCGGTGCCGTCGTCGATCGGGGAGCTGTCGCCCCAGAAGGCGACGCGCCCGCTGCCGTAGGTGGACGTGGCGAAGAAGGCGCCGGTGTTGCCGGAATAACCGCTGCGGTACACCAGGCCCTTGACGGCCGAGTTGTCGGCGGGCTTGAGGGTGGCGGTGGTCCCGTTGGCGATCAGGCTCTTGGTGACGGTGCCGAAGGAGCCGTGCAGGACGGCGTTGCCGCTGTCGCTGATGGCCTTCGGGTAGCCGGAGCTGATGTTCAGCGAGTCGATGGAGAGGCCGAACGGGTCGTCGCTGTCCACGCTGTTGTTGGTCATCAGGTCGTTGAGGATCTCGACCGCGTCGTAGCCGTCGTTGTTGCGGTCGGCCCCGGTGTGGTCGGAGATCATGAACAGACCGCCGCCGGCCTTCACGAAGTTCATGATCGCCGTCTTCTCGGCGGTCGTGAACTTGGTGTTGGGCTCGGGCAGCACCAGCGCGTCGAACTTGGACAGGTCGGTCGTCGACGAACCGCCGTACGTCAGCGCGCTGGTGGCCGTCTTCAGGCTGTAGTCGCCGGTCTGCTGCAGGGCCACGCCCCACGACGACAGCGCGCCGGTCCAGTCCGTCTCGTCGGACGGGGAGGAGTCCTGGGAGAGCGGGTCGGGCTTGCTGGTCGAGATGATCCAGTCCGCGTTGCCCGCCTCCTCGGCGTGGCCGTCGTCGAACAGGACCCGGTAGGTGGAGGCCGCGTGGGCGGGGGTGGCGGCGCTGGTGGCCTGGACGGCGGCACCGGCCGCGAGCAGGCCGAACACCGCGGCGGCCGTGGTGAGTCTGCTGCGCGAGGCAACGAAGCGGGGCATCTGTCATTCCTCCATCGGTGGGGGGTGCGAGAGGGATGGCGGTGCGGGTACGGCGTCGGTGGTACGCGTCCACGGGGTGGTCTTCGCGCGTAGAGTGGAAGTTGATCGTTCACCCAGGGACAGCTGGACGGTACCCGCGAGGCCCGGAACGCCGACAGGATCTCCCGCCACTTCACATGATTTTCTTACCTGTACATGACAACCCAGGGGTGGCTTGATCCGCTCGTCTAAGCTGTCGCCGAACAGCTGGCCGACGATCACACGGGGGAACACGAAGATGGCGGACGCACGCCGGCAACTGCGCTCGGGCACGGTCGTCCTCGGCGGGATGGGCCTGCTGGCCGCCGCCCTGACCGCCTGCTCCTCCGACCCCGACAAGCGCTGCGTCGACCGCGACAGCTACACCGCCGCCAAGGGCTACCAGGTCGTCTCCGACAAGAACTGCGGCTCCACCAAGTCCGCCGTCAACGCCGGCTACTACTACGGCGGCAAGAAGAAGAGCGGCTGGGTCAGCGGTGGCTCCTTCACCAAGCCCCGCAGCGGGTCCGGCGGTTCGTCCGGCGGCGGTCACAGCGTCCACCGCGGCGGCTTCGGCAGCGGCCACGGCAGCTCCGGCGGCTGACCGCCGCCATGGAGCGCCGCACCACCGAACCCCGCCCCGACTGGCAGCGGACCGTCGAGGAACAGGGCCTGATCTACCCGCTCACCCGCCACCCCGACGGCGTCCTGCGCCCCTACTGGGACGAGAGCGCCTACTACGTCTTCACCCTGCCGGAAGTGGAGGCGCTGGAGGAGGTCGTCGAGGAACTGCACGCGATGTGCCTGACCGCGGCCGATCACATCGTGGCGAAGAACCGTTTCACCGACCTCGGCATCACCGACCCGCGCGTCGTGGCCGCCGTCACCGAGGCCTGGCACCGCCGCACCGAACTCCCCTCCCTCTACGGCCGCTTCGACCTCCGTCACGACGGCACGGGCCCCGCGAAACTCCTGGAGTACAACGCCGACACCCCCACCTCCCTGGTGGAGGCGGCCTCGGCCCAGTGGTTCTGGATGGAGGACCGCTTCCCCGGCGCCGACCAGTGGAACAGCCTCCACGAACGCCTGGTCGCCACCTGGCGGAGACAGTCCCACCTCCTCCCGCCCGGCGCCCCCCTCCACTTCGCCCACTCCGCCGCCGACGAACTCGGCGAGGACCTGATGACGGTCGCCTACCTCAAGGAGACCGCCGAACAGGCCGGCCTCGACACCGACTGGATCTCCATGGAGGAGATCGGCTGGGACACCCTCTCCGGCCGCTTCGTCGACAACCGGCTCCGGTTCATCCGCGCCTGCTTCAAGCTCTACCCGTGGGAATGGCTCACGACCGACACCTTCGCGGACCACGCCCTCGCCACCCTGGACAACGGCGGCGGCACCGGCACGACGATGTGGATCGAACCGGCCTGGAAGATGCTCCTCAGCAACAAGGCCCTCCTCGCGATCCTCTGGGAGCTGTACCCAGGACACCCGAACCTGCTCCCGGCATACCTGGACGGGCCCAGGGAACTGGCCACCACGACGGGTTACGTCAGCAAGCCCCTGCTGGGCCGGGAGGGCGCCGGCATCCTCGTACACGAACCCGGCCACCCTCCCGTCATACGCGAAGAGCCCTGCTGCTACCAGCAGTTGGCCCCCCTACCCGACTTCGACGGCAACCGCGTCGTCCTGGGCGCGTGGGTGGTGGGCGAGGAGGCCGCAGGCCTGGGAATCCGCGAGTCACAGGGCCTGGTGACGGACGACTACGCCCGCTTCCTGCCCCACGTGATCCTTTAGCGCCCCGTCAGGGGCGCGGGGAACTGCGCGACCAGCCACGACGGACCGGCACTCGCGATCAAACCTCAGCGGCACCCCATTAGGCGCTCAGCACCCCCCACAACTGCTCAACCCCCCACTCCAGATCCTCCTCCTCGATGGTCAACGGCGGAGCCACCCGCACCGTCGCCCCATGGGTGTCCTTCACCAGCACCCCCCGCTCCAGCAGTCGCTCCGACACCACCCGCCCCGACCCCACCCCCGGATCGACGTCCACCCCCGCCCACAGCCCCCGCCCCCGCACGGCCGTCACCCGTCCGCTCCCCGCGATCTCCGCGAGCCGCCGGTGCAGCAGATCCCCCAGCTCGGCCGCCCGTTCCTGGAACTCCCCGGTCCGCAGCATCGCGATCACCTCCAGGCCCACCGCACAGGCCAGCGGATTCCCGCCGAACGTGGACCCGTGCTCACCGGGCCGGAACACCCCGAGCACCTCGGCGCTCGACACCACCGCCGACACCGGCAGCACCCCGCCCCCCAGCGCCTTCCCGAGCACGTACATGTCCGGTACGACCCCCTCGTGCTCGCACGCGAACGTCCGCCCGGTCCGCCCCAGCCCCGACTGGATCTCGTCGGCGATGAACAGCACGTCCCGCTCCCGGGCCAGCTCCCGCACCGCCCGCAGATATCCGGCCGGCGGCACGATCACCCCCGACTCGCCCTGGATCGGTTCGAGCAGCACCGCGACCGTGTTGTCGGTCAGCGCGGCCCGCATCGCCGTGAGGTCGCCGTACGGCACGATCTCGAAGCCGGGCGTGTACGGACCGAAGTCCGCCCGGGCCTCCGGATCGGTCGAGAAGCTGATCACGGTCGTCGTACGGCCGTGGAAGTTCCCGCTCGCCACCACCACCTTCGCCATCTCCGCGAGCACCCCCTTGACCCGGTACCCCCACTTCCGGGCGGTCTTCACGGCGGTCTCGACCGCCTCCACCCCCGTGTTCATCGGCAGCACCATCTCCATCCCGCACAGCTCGGCCAGCTCCGTGCAGAACGCGGCGAACCGGTCGTGGTGGAAGGCCCGGGACGTCAGCGTCACCCGTTCCAGCTGCGCCTTCGCCGCCGCCACCAGGCGCGGGTGGCCGTGCCCGAAGTTCAGCGCCGAGTAGCCGGCCAGGAAGTCCAGGTACCGGCGGCCCTCGACGTCCGTCATCCAGGCGCCGTCGGCGGTCGCGATCACCACCGGCAGCGGGTGGTAGTTGTGCGCGCTGTGCGCGTCGGCGGCGGCGATGAGGGCTTCCGTAGTGGTCACGGCGACTCCAGTGAACGCGGCGAGATGATCCCTTTAATACCGTCTGTCCGTGCCCGACTGGTGGACGCCACGGCCCCCGGGCCCGGCGTGCCCGGTAATGTGATCGGCGGGCCGTGACTGGCGCGCTGGGATGGGACCGACCATCGGGGAGCGGCCCGCGTCGTGATCGAGTGCCGTGCGCCTGGGCCGAACCGTGAATGCCGAACGCCATGTCCGGAGGTCCCGAATGTCCGACCAGCCCGCACCCCTGTCCACCGAGTCCACCGCGTACCGCGCCGCCCTCGACGTGATCCGCGCGGTCGAGCCGCGGGTCGCCGACGCCATCGGCCAGGAGGTCGCCGACCAGCGCGAGATGCTCAAGCTGATCGCCTCCGAGAACTACGCCTCCCCGGCGACCCTGCTCGCGATGGGCAACTGGTTCAGCGACAAGTACGCCGAGGGCACCATCGGCCGCCGCTTCTACGCCGGCTGCCGCAACGTCGACACCGTCGAGGGCCTCGCCGCCGAGCACGCCCGCGAGCTGTTCGGCGCGCAGCACGCCTACGTCCAGCCGCACTCCGGCATCGACGCCAACCTGGTCGCCTTCTGGGCCGTCCTCGCCGACCGCGTCGAGGTCCCCTTCCTGGCGAAGACCGGCGCCCGCCAGATCAACGACCTCTCCGAGGCCGACTGGGCCGAGCTGCGCCAGGCCTTCGGCAACCAGCGGATGCTCGGCATGTCCCTGGACGCGGGCGGCCACCTCACCCACGGCTTCCGCCCCAACATCTCCGGCAAGATGTTCGACCAGCGGTCGTACGGCACCGACCCGGCCACCGGGCTCATCGACTACGACGCGCTGCGCGTCCAGGCCCGTGACTTCAAGCCGCTGATCCTCGTCGCCGGCTACTCCGCGTACCCCCGGCTGGTGAACTTCCGGATCATGCGCGAGATCGCCGACGAGGTCGGCGCCACGCTGATGGTCGACATGGCGCACTTCGCCGGTCTGGTCGCCGGCAAGGTCCTGACCGGTGACTTCGACCCGGTCCCGCACGCCCAGATCGTGACCACGACCACCCACAAGTCGCTGCGCGGCCCGCGCGGCGGCATGGTCCTGTGCGACGACTCCCTCAAGGACCAGGTCGACCGCGGCTGCCCGATGGTCCTCGGCGGCCCGCTCCCGCACGTCATGGCCGCCAAGGCCGTCGCCCTGGCCGAGGCCCGGCAGCCCGCCTTCCAGGACTACGCCCAGCGCATCGTCGACAACTCGCGCGCGCTGGCCGAGGGCCTGATGCGCCGGGGCGCCACCCTCGTCACCGGCGGCACCGACAACCACCTCAACCTCATCGACGTCGAGACCTCCTACGGCCTCACCGGCCGCCAGGCCGAGACCGCCCTCCTCGACTCCGGCATCGTCACCAACCGCAACGCGATCCCCGCCGACCCGAACGGCGCCTGGTACACCTCCGGCATCCGCATCGGCACCCCGGCGCTCACCACCCGCGGCCTGGGCACGGCGGAGATGGACGAGGTCGCGGGCCTCATCGACCGCGTCCTCACCGCCACCGAGCCGGGCACGACGAAGTCCGGCGCCCCCTCCAAGGCCTCCCACATCCTCGACGAGAAGGTCTCCACGGAGATCGCCCAGCGCGCGACCGACCTGGTCGCGGGCTTCCCGCTGTACCCGGAGATCGACCTCGGCTGATCGACGCCCTCAGGGGCAGCGCCCCTGAAAGGGGCGCGGGGAACTGCGCGAACGGCCCCCACCGGCCCGCAGTCCCCCGCGCTCCGAAACCACCCCCCACCCGACGGGCCATTCCCACCCTCACCCTCTGAGAGAATGGTGAACATGGCCTCTGATCGACCCCGCGTGCTCTCCGGCATCCAGCCCACCGCCGGCTCGTTCCACCTGGGCAACTACCTCGGCGCCGTCCGCCAGTGGGTAGCCCTCCAGGAGTCCCACGACGCCTTCTACATGGTCGTCGACCTGCACGCGATCACGATCCCGCAGGACCCCGCCGACCTGCGCGCCAACACCCGGCTCGCCGCGGCCCAGCTGCTCGCCGCCGGCCTGGACCCGGACCGCTGCACCCTCTTCGTGCAGAGCCACGTCCCCGAGCACGCCCAGCTCGCCTGGGTCATGAACTGCCTCACCGGCTTCGGCGAGGCCAGCCGGATGACCCAGTTCAAGGACAAGTCGGCCAAGCAGGGCGCGGACCGCGCCTCCGTCGGCCTGTTCACGTACCCGATCCTCCAGGTCGCCGACATCCTGCTCTACCAGGCCCACGAGGTCCCCGTCGGCGAGGACCAGCGCCAGCACATCGAGCTCACCCGTGACCTCGCCGAGCGCTTCAACGGCCGGTTCGGCGCCACCTTCACCATCCCCAAGCCGTACATCCTCAAGGAGACGGCGAAGATCTACGACCTCCAGGACCCGTCGATCAAGATGAGCAAGTCGGCGTCCACGCCGAAGGGCCTCATCAACCTCCTCGACGACCCGAAGGCCACGGCGAAGAAGGTCAAGAGCGCCGTCACCGACACCGACACGGTGATCCGCTACGACGCCGAGCACAAGCCGGGCGTCAGCAACCTCCTCACCATCTACTCCACGCTCACCGGCAGGTCGATCGCCGAGCTGGAGCAGGAGTACGAGGGCAAGATGTACGGCGCGCTCAAGACGGACCTCGCCGACGTCATGGTCGAGTTCGTGACCCCGTTCCGGGAGCGCACCCAGCAGTACCTGGACGACC
Organism: Streptomyces sp. NPDC048288; assembly: GCF_043201555.1. Classification (NCBI taxonomy): domain Bacteria; kingdom Bacillati; phylum Actinomycetota; class Actinomycetes; order Kitasatosporales; family Streptomycetaceae; genus Streptomyces; species Streptomyces sp. NPDC048288. The sequence continues at coordinate 401,089 of NZ_JBICZD010000003.1, read as the reverse complement.
CGGAGACGCTGGACTCGATCCTGGCCAAGGGCGCGGAGAAGGCCCGTGCGGTGGCGGCGGAGACCCTCGCCCAGGCCTATGACCGGGTGGGCTTCCTGCCCGCCAAGCACTGAGCGGACCGCCGCGGGCGCCGACGGCGCCGGGCGGAGCGCCGGGGGCGCCCGGGGCGCTCCGGGGAGCGCACGGGAGCGCTGCACATCACTTCGGCCACGGCTGCCCGGAAGGCGGCCGTGGCCGTACAGTCGATAGCCGGACGGCGGGGTACGAACCCGACACCCGTCCGGCCATCACGACCGGCCATCACGACCGACGGGAGATGACGTGGGGACCGTAACGATCGGCGTGTCGATCGCGGTCCCGGAGCCTCACGGCAGCCTGCTCCAGGAGCGGCGCGCGGGCTTCGGCGACGCCGCGGCCCACGGCATCCCCACCCACGTCACGCTGCTGCCGCCCACGGAGATCGCCGACGGGTCGCTGGCCGCCGTCGAGGCCCACCTGAGCGAGGTCGCCGCGGTCGGCAGGCCGTTCCCGATGCGGCTGTCCGGCACGGGTACGTTCCGGCCGCTGTCCCCGGTGGTCTACGTCCGGGTCGTCCAGGGCGCGGACGGCTGCGCCTGGCTCCAGCAGCGGATCCGGGACGCGTCGGGGCCGCTCGACCGGGAGCTGCAGTTCCCGTACCACCCGCATGTGACCGTCGCGCACGGGATCGACGAGGCGGCGATGGACCGGGCGTTCGCCGAGCTCGCGGACTTCGAGGCCGAGTGGCCGTGTACGGGGTTCGCGCTGTACGAGCAGGGGGCGGACGGGGTGTGGCGGAAGCTGCGGGACTACGCCTTCGGGAGCTCTGTCGTGCCGCCTCAGGTGGGGCATGCGGAGCGGGGGAGCATCGCCAGTCGGTAGCGTGCGGGCCGGTGGGGGCTGGTCGCGCCCACGCGGCGGTAGCCGCATATCGAATACAGCCCCGAGCCCCTGAAAGCGCCCCTGAAAGCAGGACGTCCTAGATCGGCATCCTGCGGAACAACCCCCGCGGCACGTGCCGCAGCGCCGACATCACCACCCGCAGCGTGCCCGGCACCCACACCACCTCCGAGCGTCGGCGCAGGCCCAGCTCGATCGCCGTCGCCACCGCCTCCGGGGTCGTCGCGAGCGGAGCTTCCTCCAGGCCCTGTGTCATCTTCGACCGCACGAACCCCGGCCGTACGACCATCACGTGCACGCCCGTCCCGTGCAGCGCGTCGCCGAGGCCCTGGGCGAAGGCGTCGAGGCCGGCCTTGCTGGAGCCGTAGATGAAGTTGGAGCGCCTCGCCCGCTCCCCGGCCACCGAGGACAGCACCACCAGCGAGCCGTGGCCCTGCGCCTGCAGGGCACGTGCGGCGACCAGGCCCGCCGAGACCGCGCCGGTGTAGTTGGTCTGCGCGACGCGCACCGCGTTCACGGGTTCGCGTTCGTCCGTCGCCTGGTTGCCGAGGACGCCGAAGGCGAGCAGGACCATGTCGATGTCGCCGTTGGCGAAGACCTTGCCGAGGGCCGTCTCGTGGGACTCGGGGTCGAGGGCGTCGAAGGCGACGGTGTGGACGTCGGGGCCGAGGGCGCGCAGCCGCTCGGCGGTCCGGTCGAGCGCGGGGGAGGGGCGGCCGGCCAGCCAGACCGTGCGGGTGCGGCGGGCGATCAGCCGGCGCGTGGTGGCCAGCGCGATCTCGGACGTACCGCCGAGGACGAGCAGCGACTGGGGCAATCCGAAGGCGTCCTTCACGGCGACTCCTGAGGGCTGGGGGAGGACTGGGGGAGGACCGGGGGCTAGAGACCGAGACGGCGGGAGAGGTCGGAGACGAAGATGCCCCGGGGGTCCGACTCCGCGCGCAGGGCGCGGAATTCGGCGAGCCGCGGGTACATCGCGGCGAGCAGCTCGGGGCGCAGCCGGGAGTCCTTGGCGAGGTAGACGCGGCCGCCGGCGGCCGCGACCTCCTCGTCCAGTTCGTCGAGGAAGCCGGCGAGGCCGGGCAGCGCGGCCGGGATGTCCAGGGCGAGGGTCCAGCCGGGCACGGGGAAGGAGAGCCAGCCGGGGTCGGCGTCGCCGAAGCGTTTGAGGACGGCCAGGAAGGACGGGCAGCGGCGCTCGGCGATCCGGGCCACGATCCGGCGCAGGGCGTCCTCCTGGCCGTATCCGACGACGAACTGGTACTGGACGAAGCCGGACCGGCCGTAGACGCGGTTCCAGTGCGGGACGCCGTCCAGGGGGTGGAAGAACGTGGCGGCGTGCTGGAGCTGGCCGGTGCGGGCGCGGGGTGCCTTGCGGTACCAGAGTTCGTTGAAGAGGCCGACGGTGGTGCGGCCCAGGAGGCCCTCGGGGACGAACGCGGGGGCGGCCGGAAGCTGTCGGGGGCGGAAGGCGAGTGGTGCACGCCCGGCGCGCGTGTGCTTGCCGAGCGCCTCCCGGGGCGCGTGGTCGCCCCGGGTGAGCACCGCGCGCCCGGTGGACGCCCCGCGGGCGAGCAGGTCGATCCAGGCGACCGAGTAGCGGTAGCGGTGGTCGGTGGCGGTGAGACGGGCCATCAGGTCGTCGAGGTCGGCGGCCCGTTCGGTGTCGACGGACAGGTACGACGTCTCGACGGGGAGGAGGCGGACGGTCGCCGTGAGGATCACTCCGGTCAGACCCATGCCGCCGGCCGTCGCGTCGAACAGCGGGGTGCCGCGGCTCACCGTACGGACCTGGCCGTCGGCGGTGAGGAGTTCGAAGGACAGCACGTGACGGGAGAACGATCCCGAGACATGGTGGTTCTTGCCGTGGATGTCGGCGCCGATCGCGCCGCCCACCGTCACCTGGCGGGTCCCCGGGGTCACCGGGACGAACCAGCCGAGCGGCAGCAGCACCTCCATGAGGCGGTGCAGCGAGACGCCCGCGTCGCAGAGCACGGTGCCGCCGTCGGCGTCGATGGCGTGGACGCGGTCCAGGCCCGTCATGTCGAGCACGACACCGCCGGCGTTCTGCGCCGCGTCCCCGTACGCCCGCCCCAGGCCCCGCGCGATCCCGCCGCGCGCCCCGCAGGTGCGGATCGCGTCCGCCGCCTCCTGGTAGGTCCGGGGGCGGATCAGGCGGGCGGCGGTGGGGGCGGTGCGGCCCCAGCCGGTGACGGGGACGGTGGGCCCTCCGGGCGTTCCAGGCATGGGAGCGACCGTATCGCTGCCGTATGGGTGTGATGAGTGCTATGGGTGATTGGTTACGGAAGATCACCTGACTCCCCGAAACGGGTGATTATCGGAATGTCGCTCAATATGGTCGTAGCTTTGGCGGGGTGAGGGTGAACAGTGAGTCCAATGGACGACATGGACCACCGGATCCTCTCCGCACTGCACGCCTGCGGTGCCGATCCACGCGTCGCGTCGGCCGCGCGCGGTCTCTCCCTCGCGGGTGAGCACGGCGCGCTCTGGCTCGCGGCGGGCCTCGCCGGGGCCGCCGTGGACGGCGCGCGGCGCGGCGCCTGGCTGCGCGGCACGGCGCTGGTCGCGGGCGCGCACCTCGCCAGCATGGGCGTCAAGCGGATCGTGCGCCGTGCGCGCCCCGCGCATGTCCGGCCCCGGGTGCGTACCGCCGGCCGGCACTCCTTCCCCAGCTCGCACGCCACCTCCGCCACGGCCGCCGCCGTCGCCTTCGGGGCCCTCGGCATGCCCGCCCTCGCCCCCGTCGCGACCGCGATGTGCCTCTCCCGGCTCGTCGTCGGCGTGCACTACCCGACGGACGTGGCGGCGGGCGTGGCCCTGGGGATGCTCACGGCCCGTGCCGGGGCGCGATGGATGCGCGCCGGAGTGGCGGGTGCCTCGCGCGCCGCGCTGCCGGGTGTCCCGTACGTGGGGAGGTGGGTGTGACCGAGACCGCGCACGCGGGTGCGGAAGCCAGGGCCGACGGGTCTGCTGAAACGAATCTGCACGGGCAGCGCAGCCGCCCGGGCCGCCCGCCGCACGGACCGGTCCGCGTACCGGTCACCCCCGCCGGTCTCGTCAAGGGCCTGCTGCGGACCACCCGCCCCAAGCAGTGGGTCAAGAACACCCTCGTCATCGCCGCCCCGGCCGCCGCCGGCCAGCTCTTCTCCGTGCACGCCCTGGTCCGCCTCACCCTCACCTTCGTCCTCTTCACGGCCTGCGCCGCCGCCGTCTACCTGATCAATGACGCCCGGGACGCCGAGGCCGACCGCGCCCACCCCGTCAAATGCCGCCGCCCGGTCGCCGCCGGCCAGGTCCCGGTCCCCGTCGCCTACACCGCCGGAGCCGTCCTGGCCGTCCTCGGCCCGCTGCTCGCCGCCCGGCTGATCCCGCCCCTCGTCCCGGCCCTCCTGATCGCCTACCTGGCCATGCAACTGGCCTACTGCGTCACGCTGAAGCACGTCCTCGTCGTCGACCTCGTCGTCGTCACCACCGGCTTCGTGATGCGGGCGGTGATCGGCGGGGTCGCCCTCGGCATCCCGCTGTCCCGCTGGTTCCTGATCACCACCGGCTTCGGCGCGCTCTTCATGGTCGCGGCCAAGCGCTACTCCGAGGCCGTGCAGATGGCCGGGACAGCCGGTGCCACCCGCGCGCTGCTCACCGAGTACACCACCGGCTACCTGCGCTTCGTCTGGCAGCTCGCCGCCGGTGTCGCCGTCCTCGCCTACTGCCTGTGGGCCCTGGAGGGCCACCGCACCCCCGCCGCGGGCCTGCTGCCCTGGCGCCAGCTCTCCATGGTCGCGTTCATCCTGGCCGTCCTGCGCTACGCCGTCTTCGCCGACCGGGGCACCGCCGGCGAACCCGAGGACGTCGTGCTGCGCGACCGCGCCCTCGCCCTGATCGGACTGGCCTGGCTCGCGATGTACGGCCTCGCGGTGGCCCACTGGTGAGCACCGACCGGCGTGAGCTGGCCGGCTTCGCCGCCGTCGGCCTGCTCGCCTACGCCGTCGACCTCGCCCTTTTCAGCTGCCTGCGCGGCCCGGCCGCCCTCGGCCCGCTCACCGCCAAGTCGCTGTCCTTCGTGGCCGGCTGCACGGTCGCCTACCTCGGCAACGCGCGCACCACCTACCGCCACACCCGCGCGACCGGGGTGCGCCCCTACGCCGTCTTCGTCGCCGTGAACCTCGCCGGCGCCCTCGTCCAGCTGCTCTGCCTCGCCGTCAGCCACTACGGACTCGGCCTCACCTCGCAGCGTGCCGACACCGTCTCCGGCGCGGTCGTCGGCATGGCGCTCGCCACAGTTCTGCGCTTCTGGGGCACCCGTACATTGGTGTTCCGCGCGGAGGGCAGAGTCGGGTCATGGACTGGCTGAGAAAACTCCCCGTCGTAGGCCCGCTCGTCGGCCGGCTGACGGTCACGCACGTGTGGCGGTCATACGAGCGGCTCGACGAGGTGAAGTGGTCACGGCTGGCCGCCGCCATGACCTTCATCAGCTTCGTCTCGCTCTTCCCGCTGCTCACGGTGGGCGCCGCGATCGCCGCCGCCACGCTGAGCACGTCGCAGCAGGAGGACCTGCAGAACAAGATCGCCGACCAGGTCCCCGGCATCTCCGACCAGCTGGACATCAACTCCCTGGTCCAGAACGCCGGCACCGTCGGTCTCATCGCCGGCACCGTCCTGCTGTTCACCGGCATCAACTGGGTCGGCCAGATGCGGGACTGCCTGCGCACGGTGTGGGAACTGCCCGACCGGGACCAGAACCCGATCCTCGCCAAGGTCAAGGACACCGTCATCCTGGTCGGCTTCGGCGGCGCGGTGCTGGTCACCCTCGCCGTCTCCACGATCGCCTCGGCGGCGGTCGGCTGGGCGGCCGGACAGCTCGGCATCCACCAGCACAGCTGGGGCAGCCTGCTGCTCCGCGTCGCCGCCTTCGTCGTCGCCGTGACCGCCGACTTCCTGCTCCTGCTCTACGTCCTCACCCTGCTGCCCGGAGTCGAACCGCCGCGCCGCCGGCTGCTGGTCGCGGCCCTGATCGGCGCGGTCGGCTTCGAACTCCTCAAGCTGCTGCTCAGCGGCTACATCCAGGGCATCGCCGGGAAGAGCATGTACGGCGCGTTCGGCGTCCCGGTGGCCCTGCTGCTGTGGATCAACTTCACCGCGAAACTCGTCCTGTTCTGCGCGGCCTGGACGGCGACGGAGAGCACCGGCCAGTTCAGGGACGAGTCCGACGGCGCACCAGATCCGGCAGCGGCCACCGGCGGTTGACCAGGAACGCGGCGCCCACCAGCAGCACCAGCGCCCCGCCCGTGATCGCCAGCGCGACCCCGACCCCGCCGGAGCCGTCGGCCGAGGCGGCGGCCACCGGCCGCGAGCTCGCGCCGCCGTCCTTGCCCACCGGGGTCGCCGACGGCGTCACCCTCGGCTGGGCGCTGGAGCCCACGGCCCCCTTGGGCGGGACCAGTTCACCCACCGGGGTCACCTTGCCCAGCGCCTGGAACCCCCAGTCGAACAGCTTGGCGGTCTCCTTGTAGACCTCGTTGTGCTCCTTCTTCTCCGGGTTCATCACGGTGACCAGCAGCACCTTGCCGCCGCGCTCGGCGACCCCGGTGAAGGTGGCACCCGCGTTGGTGGTGTTGCCGTTCTTCACCCCCGCGATGCCCGGGTAGACCGACACGTCGGTGTCCCCGCTCAGCAGCCGGTTGGTGTTCTGGATCTCGAAGGAGCCCCGCACCGACTTGCCCTTGGCGTTCTTCGTCGTGTCGCCCGGGAACGAGGCCCGCACCGTCGAGCAGTACTCCCGGAAGTCCTTCTTCTGCAGCCCGGACCGCGCGAACAGCGACAGGTCGTACGCCGACGACACCTGCCCGGCCGCGTCGTACCCGTCCGGACTCACCACATGCGTGTCCAGCGCCTGCAGCTCGTCGGCGTGGTCCTGCATGTCCTTGACGGTCTGCTCGACCCCGCCGTTCATCGCGGACAGCACGTGCACGGCGTCGTTGCCCGAGCGGAGGAAGACCCCGAGCCACAGATCGCGGACCGTATACGTCTGGCCTTCCTTTATCCCGACCAGGCTGGAACCGGCGCCCATGCCCGCCAGGTCCGCCGGCACCACCTTGTGCGGGGTCGACTTCGGGAACCGGGGCAGCACGGTGTCCGCGAACAGCATCTTCAGGGTGCTCGCCGGGGGCAGCCGCCAGTGCGCGTTGTGCGCGGCGAGCACCTGGCCGGACTCGGGGTCGGAGACGATCCAGGACCGCGCGGTGATGTCCTTCGGCAGCACCGGCGCCCCGGTACCCAGGTCGACCTGGGTACCGGGCTGCCCCAGCCGGGTGCCGCCGACCGTCGACATGGTCGCGGGCGGCGTGGCCGACGGACTCGTCGAGGGCGACGGCGCGGCGAGCGCGGCCGGAGCGGTGAGCGACAGGGACAACAGGGCGGCGGAGGCGACCAGCAGGGACCGGCCGGCGTGGGGCTTCGGAGCGGACACGGACGAGAACGTACCTGGCACGGACCGCGAAGTCCCACCACCGACCCCACCCCGGGGACGGAACCGGACAGCGGACGGCGATACTGAACCCATGAAGCTCAGCCGTCCGGTCTCCTGGTTCCTGCTCGCGTTCGGGGTGTGGAGCTGGTTCATCTGGATCACTTTCGTCAAGAATCTCGTCAAGGACGGCAGCGGACTCGCCTTCGACGACGGCCATCCCACGGCGTACTTCTGGATCCACCTGACGCTGGCCGTCGTTTCCTTCGTATTGGGGACGGTCATCGGGGTCATCGGGTTGCGCGGAGTTCGCGCACTGCGCCGTACGTCATAGAAAGAGGCACGTCAGGGTGATCATCGTCCTCGGGCTCCTCGCCCTGACCGTGGTGACGGGCCTGTACTGGTACCTGTGGCGCCGCCTGGTCCGCGACACGACGACAGGCCCCGGCCGGACCCGCCGCTTGGGCACCGTCCTCTTCGTCGTCGGCCCGATCCTGATGTTCGCAGCCCTCTTCGCAGAGGTCGGCCACGCCCCCTTCCTCCTCCAGCGCACCCTCGCCTGGCCGGGCTTCCTGTGGATGGCCCTCTCCCTGTACCTGCTGCTGGCGGTGGTGGCGGGGGAGGCGCTACGACCGCTGGTCACTCGTCTCTCGAAACGCTTCGCTCTCCAGCGCCCCGCACCGGAGCGCCCCGCCAGGGGCGCGGGGAACTGCGCGACCAGCCACGACGGCGCGCAACTGTCACTACAGACCGAAGCACCCCCAAAAGAACTCACCCGCGCGCAGAACCCCGCCCCCTCCCGCCGCCTCTTCGTCTCCCGAGTGGTAGGCGGCGCAGCCGCCACCGCCGCCACGGCCACCGTCGGCCTGGGAACCTACGGCGTCCTCCGCGGACCCCGCGTGAAACGCGTCACCGTCCCCCTCGCCAAACTCCCCAGGGCCGCCCACGGTTACCGGATCGCCGTCGTCAGCGACATCCACCTCGGCCCCATCCTCGGAAAGGGCTTCGCGCAGCACGTCGTCGACACCATCAACGCCACCCGGCCCGACCTGATCGCGGTCGTCGGCGACCTCGTCGACGGCAGCGTGAAGAACCTCGGCCCGGCCGCCGCCCCCCTCGCCCAGCTGTCGGCACGGCACGGCGCGTACTTCGTCACCGGCAACCACGAGTACTTCTCCGGCGCCGCCCAGTGGGTCGAGGAGGTGCGCCGTCTGGGCCTGCACCCGCTGGAGAACGCCCGCGCCGAACTCGCCCACTTCGACCTCGCCGGGGTCAACGACCTGGCCGGGGAGAGCACCGGCCAGGGCCCCGACTTCGAGCGGGCGCTGGCCGACCGCGACCCGGCCCGCGCCTGCGTGCTCCTCGCCCACCAGCCCGTCCAGATCCACGAGGCCGTCCGCCACCACGTCGACCTCCAGCTCTCCGGTCACACCCACGGCGGCCAGCTCTGGCCCGGCAACCTCATCGCGGCCGCGGCCAACCCGACGGTCGCGGGACTGGACCGCTACGGCGACACCCAGCTGTACGTCTCCCGGGGCGCGGGCGCCTGGGGCCCGCCCACGCGGGTCGGGGCACCCTCGGACATCACCGTCATCGAGCTCGCGTCGAAGCAGGCCTGACCACCGGGCGCCTGTGGAAAGCCTGTGAAATCCGGTCGAAACAAGCCCTCGGTAAGTTCTTCCACATCTCGCCAGATCACTCTTCCCCCACATCAAACACCTGTGGTTAGGTGAGCCGCGTCACTTAGGGGAGTGGCACTTGTGGGGAGGGCACCAACCATGCGATCTGTTCGCATGCGGATTCTCGTGACGCTTCTCGTTCTGGCGATCGTGGGGATCGGCGGCTGGCAGCTGCTGCCGTCGCAGGAGAACAAGAACAAGACGATCACCGTCGGTACGACCGACGCCGTCACCTCGCTCGATCCGGCAGGCGCCTACGACGCCGGCTCCTGGGCGCTGTTCAACAACGTCTTCCAGTCGCTGCTCGCCTTCGAGCCCGACGGGGTGCAGCCGGTCCCGGACGCGGCCGAGAGCTGCAAGTTCACGGACTCCGGCCTGCAGACGTACCGCTGCGAGCTGCGCGAGGGGATCACCTTCCCGAGCGGCCGGGAGATGACCGCGGAGGACGTCAAGTACTCCTTCGACCGGGTCAAGAAGATCAACTCAGATGTCGGCCCGGCGTCGCTGTTCTCGACGCTCTCCTCGGTGACCGCCGCCGGCCGGACCGTCACCTTCCACCTGTCCTCGCCGGACGCGACGTTCCCGTTCAAGGTGGCCACCGGCGCCGGTTCGATCGTCGACAAGGACAAGTACCCGGCGAACGGCCTGCGCACCGACAACGGGGTGGACGGCACCGGCCCGTACACCCTGACGTCGTACACGAGGAACAAGCAGGCGACCCTGCGGCCCAACGGGCACTACAAGGGCGAGCTCAGCGGTACCGGCCGCCCCATCAAGCTGGACTACTTCACCGACTCGGCCAAGCTGGCGGCCGCGTACAAGGCCAAGGACATCGACGTCGCCACCCGGACGCTGCCGCCGGCCATGCTGGCCAAGCTCAATCCCAGCGACCCCACCCAGCGCGTCACCGAGTCCGACAGCTCCGAGACCCGCAACCTGTACCTCAACACCCGCAAGAACTCCCCCCTGCACGACCCCCTCGTCCGCCGGGCGCTGGCCTGGCTGGTCAACCGCGAGCAGCTGGCCCACACCGTGTACGACGGGACGGTCGAGCCGCTGTACTCGCTGATCCCGACCGGTCTCACCGGCCACACCACGTCCTTCTTCGACGAGTACCCGACGCAGAGCGTCGCCAAGGCGAGGGCGCTGCTGGAGCAGGCCGGCGTCAGCACGCCGGTCGAGTTCTCCTTCGGCTACGGCATCGGCCACGGCTCCGGTGCCGAGGAGGCCGCCGCGCTGAAGAAGCAGCTGGAGGCGGGCGGCCTGTTCAAGGTCGACGTCAAGGGGTACGAGTGGACCGACTTCCAGAAGTCCTGGGCCGAGGGCAAGATGGACGCCTGGGCCGTCGGCTGGGTCGCCGACTACCCCGACCCGGACACCTTCGGCGCCTCCCTGGTCGGCACCGACTCCGTGATGAGCACCGGCTACAGCAACAAGGCCGTCGACCACCTCATCCAGAACAGCCGGCAGTACGCCGACCGCAGCCGCGTCGACCAGGACTTCAGCACCATCCAGACGGACGTGGCCGACGACGTGCCGCTGATCCCGCTCTGGCAGCGCACGGACTACGTCCTCAGCAGTGAGGACATCGGCGGCAGCCAGTACCTCAACGACAGCACGGGCGTGTTCCGCCTGTGGAGTCTGAACTGGATCTGACGCCCCCGGCGGTGGTCCTCGGAGCAGACGTGCTGAGACGCAACTCCTTCCGGCTCCCCCGGCACCCGGCCTCCGTCGGCCTGGCCCGGCACCGGGTCCGGGACCATCTGGCCGCCTGGGGCCACGGCCCCGACGCCCCGGCGGTCGAGGACGCCGTACTCCTGGTGTCGGAGCTGGCCACCAACGTCGTACGCCACGGCCCGCTCCTGGAGCGCGAGTTCGAGGTGGCGGTGACGGCGCTGGCGGACGGGTCGTGCCTGATAGAGGTCTCGGACGAGGGCCGCGTCGAGCCCCGCCTGAGGCTCGTCCGAGAGGACGACGAGACGGGCCGGGGCCTGCACCTGGTGGAGACGATCGCGGCCGCCTGGGGAGTATGGAGCAGGGGATCTCACGGCAAGACAGTCTGGGTTCTGGTCCTGGCCGACCCGTAGTGGAGCGCCCCGTCAGGGGCGCGGGGAACTGCGCGACAAGCCCCCACCGGCCCGCAGCGGCATTCAGACCGATCGCAACGTAACCGTCACAGCCAACCCCTCCCCGGGCGCCGTCCGCACCCCCACCTCACCCCCGTGCGCCTCCACCACCCCCTGCACGATCGCCATCCCCAGGCCGCTCCCCTCCGCACTCCCCACCCGGAAGAACCGGTCGAAGATCCGCGCCGCGTCCTCCTCCGCCAGCCCCGGCCCCTCGTCGGCCACACAGACCCGCACCACCCCGTCCGACCGCTCCACCCCGAGGGTCACCCCCGCCTCGGCCGGGGTATGCGTCCGCACGTTGGCCAGCAGGTTCCCCAGCACCTGCCGCAGCCCGGACTCGTCGGCCCGCACCAGCACCGCACCCTCGGCCGCCACGACCACCGGCCGCCCCGGCTGCTGCGCCCGCAGATCCTCCGCCGCGTCCCGCACCAGCCGGCTCACGTCCACGTTCTGGAACCGGATCTCGGGCCGCTGGTCGAGCCGCGCCAGCAGCAGCAGCTCGTCCACCAGCCGCCCCATCCGGTCCACCTCCCCGTGCATCCGGTCCCAGGCCCGCCGCCGCTCCCCGGGCTCGCGCAGCATCCCCTTCTCGTACAGCTGGAGATAGCCGCGGATGGCGGCGAGCGGCGTGCGCAGCTCGTGCGAGGCGTCGGCGACGAACCGGCGCAGCTGGGCCGCGCTGCGCTCGCGCGTCCGGTACGCCGTCTCCACCTGGTGCAGCATGGAGTTGAGGGCCAGCCGCAGCTGCTCGACCTCCTGGGTCGGATGCTGGCTGGAGGGCACCCGCCGGGTGAGGTCGCCCTCGGCTATCGCCGACGACGTCTCGACCATGTCCTCCAGCGGCAGCAGCCGGCGCCGCACGCTGTACATGGTCAGGCAGCACAGCAGCGCGAGCAGCAGGGTGCCCACGGCGAAGTCGAGCTTGAGCGCCTTGGCTATGCCCTTGTGGAGCAGCTCGGTCGAGGTGGCCAGCAGGATGTAGGGGCCGTCGGCGAGCCGGGTGGCGGTCACCCGGTAGGACGCGCCGTGCACCTCGACGTCGTGCGGGTCGGGCCCGGCGGCGAGGGCGCGCGGGTCGTGCACGGCGTGGGCGAGGGCCCGCTGGGCCTGCGTCGGCCTTATGTCGAAGACGGTGACCGGGTCGCCCTTGGCGTCGATGACGGCGAAGATCGAGTCCGGGGCCGGATCGGACTCGGCGGGGGTGATCCGTTCGCGGATCACGCCGAGCGCGCTCAGCGAGTCGACCTGCCGTAGCGTCAGGCCCGAACTCCCCAGCGAGGTCCGCATCTTGACCAGCTCGGAGTCCACCTGGTCGAGCAGGTACAGCCGCATGCCCATGATGCTCGCGGTGGTCGCCACGATGATGCCGATGGCGAGGAGACCGACGTTGGCCAGGGTCAGCCCGCCGCGCAGCGAGTGGATCCCGTGCCGCTGCCGGCGCTTGGCGAGGCTCATGTCAGCCCGTATCCGACGCCCCGCCGGGTGGTGATCACCGGTGCCCCCAGGGTGTCCAGCTTGCGCCGCAGATAGCTGATGTAGGTCTCCACGACGGTCGACTCGGACGGCGCGTGCTCGTACTGCCAGACATGCCTGAGCAGCTGCTCCTTCGGCACGATCCGGCCGCCGTTGCGCACCAGGAAGCGCAGCAGCGCGTACTCGGTCGGGGTCAGCTCGACCGTGCGGCCCGCGCGGTGCACGCAGTACGTCGTCTCGTCCAGCTCCAGGTCGCCGTAGCACAGCGGCGGCCGCTGCTGGATGACGTCGGCCGGGCGGGTGCGGCGCAGCACCGCGCCGATCCGGGCGACGACCTCGTCGATGTTGAAGGGCTTGGTGATGTAGTCGTCGCCGTAGCCGAGCGCCCCGACTATCTCGGCGGGCGCGTCCCGCGCGGTGAGGAACACCAGCGCCAGGTCCGGCTGCCGGGCGCGCAGTTCACGGGCGAGGGCGCGGCCGTCGCCGTCCGGCAGCATCACGTCGAGCAGGGCCGCGTCCGGCCGGGTGCGCTCGGCCAGCGCGAGGGCGTCCCGGACCGTGCCGGCCGTCATCACCTCGAACCGGTGGTAGCGCAGGGCGATGGCGAGGACGTCCGCGATGCTCGGCTCGTCCTCCACGATCAGCACGGTGCTGCCTGGAGCCGTCATGCCCCCAGTATCGGCGCCGCCACCGACAGCCGGGGGCGCGCAGCTTTGGAGTTCCTTGAGAGTCATGCGCGCCCCGTGTCCCGGCACGCGGCCCGCTGCCGATCCTGTTGCCCAGGACCTGGGGGACCGACCGACCGAAGTGATCTACGACAAGGAGCTGTTGAGCGTGACGGCATTGGCACGGTGGTGCTATCGGCACCGGCTGGTGGTCCTGTTGCTGTGGGTGGGGGCACTCGTCGGCGTGGGCTTCTCGGCCTCCTCGGCGGGCACGAACTACGCGAACGTGTTCTCCCTCCCCGACACGGACTCCAAGACGGCGTACGACCTGATGGAGAAGGCCTTCCCGAACACCTCCGGTGACACGGACACCGTGGTGTGGAAGGCCGACAGCGGCTCGGTGACGGACCAGGCGGTCAAGGACCGCGTCCAGCCGGCCCTCGACAAGATCGCGAAGCTGCCCGGCGTGGGCGCGGTCACCAGCCCCTACGCCGGCGACCGGGGCGCGGCGCAGATCAGCAAGGACGGCAGGATCGCCTACGCCCAGCTGACCTTCACCAAGCGGGCCAACGAGATCCCGAAGGAACAGGTCCAGAAGGTCCTCGACACCGCGCAGGCCGCCGAACGCGACGGCCTCCAGGTGGAGCTGGGCGGCCAGGCCATCCAGCGCGTCCAGGAGCCGCCGCAGGGCCTGTCCGAGATGGTCGGCATCATCGCCGCGGCCGTCGTGCTGTTCCTCGCCTTCGGCTCGTTCTTCGCGATGACCCTGCCCATCGCGATCGCCGTCTTCGGCGTCGGCATGGGCCTGTTCTCCACCCAGCTGCTCAGCCACGTCACCGACATCCCCGACATCGCGCCGCTGCTCGCGTCCCTGATCGGCCTCGGTGTCGGCATCGACTACGCCCTGTTCATCGTCACCCGGCACCGGCGCGGCATCCTGCGCGGCATGGACCCGGAGGAGTCGGCGGTCACCGCCCTCAACACCTCCGGCCGGGCGGTGCTGTTCGCGGGCGGCACGGTCTGCATCGCCCTGGCCGGCATGCTGGTCACGCGGCTGGCCTTCCTGCAGGGCGTGGTCATCGGCACGTCCCTGACGGTCGTGCTGAGCGTCCTAGCGGCCACCACCCTCCTGCCCGCCCTGCTCGGCTTCCTCGGCCCGCGCGTCCTCAGCCGCCGCCAGCGCCGCCGGCTGGCCGCCGAGGGCCCGGAGCCGGAGAAGGCGAGCGGGCTCGCGGCCCGCTGGTCGGCGAACGTGCAGAAGCGCCCGCGCCGCATCGCCGCGCTCGCCGTGGTCGTCATGGCCGTCCTCGCCATCCCGGTCCTCTCGCTCCGCCTGGGCGCCACCGACCAGGGCAACGACGACGCGTCCACCACCACCAGGAAGGCCTACGACCTGCTCGCCGATGGCTTCGGCCCCGGCTTCAACGGCCCCCTCCAGGTGGTCAGCGTCGGCGGCGACACGGCGAAGCTGGTCCAGGGCCTGAAGTCGACCCCGGGGATCGCCCAGGTCGCCGAACTGCCGCCGTCCCAGGGCGTCACGGTCATCCAGGTGGTCCCCACCACCTCGCCCCAGTCGAAGGAGACCGACGACCTCATCGACACCCTGCGCGACCAGGTGATCCCGAAGGCGGGCGCCGAGGCCCATGTGGGCGGGGTGACGGCGGTGTCGAAGGACTTCGCCTCGGTCACCGGCGACCGGCTCCCGCTCTTCATCGCGACGATCATCACCCTGGGCTTCCTGCTCCTCCTGATCGCCTTCCGCTCCCTGGTGGTCCCGCTGACGGCGGCCCTGATGAACCTGATCGCGGCGGCGGCCTCGTTCGGCGTCCTCGTCGCGGTCTTCCAGTGGGGCTGGGGCCTGGACCTGCTGGGTCTCGGCAAGGAGGGCCCGATCAACGCGTTCCTCCCGGTCATCATGCTCTCCCTGCTCTTCGGCCTCTCGATGGACTACCAGGTGTTCCTGGTGAGCCGGATGCACGAGGAGTGGGTGCACACCAGGGACAACGCGCGGGCGGTCCGGGTCGGCCTCGCGGAGACCAGCCGGGTCATCAACTCCGCCGCCCTGATCATGGTCTGCGTCTTCCTGGCCTTCGTCCTCAGCGGCGACTCGGGCGCGGCGACGGCGGGCGTGGGCCTGGCGGCGGCGGTCGCGCTGGACGCCTTCATCCTCCGTACGGCCCTGGTCCCGGCGGCGATGCACCTGCTGGGCAACTCGAACTGGTGGCTGCCGGCCTGGCTGGACAAGCGGCTCCCGCACCTGGCCGTGGAGCCCCAGGAGACGGCCCCGGAGCCGGCCGGGCCGACCGGCCCGGCCACCGCGATCCACGGCTTCGTCCGCACTCCGGACGGCGACCCGGTGGAGGACGCCTCGGTCACCCTGATGTCCAAGGGCGGCCGTCAGCTGGACCGGGTCACCTCCCTCGCGGACGGCTCGTACATCGTGTCGGTCCCGTCCCCGGGCGCCTATCTGCTCGCGGTGACCTCGGAGTCGTACGGCTCGAAGGCCCGGCAGGTGACGGTGACGGAGGGGCCGATGGTGTACGACGTCGAGCTGGCGGAGGGGGAGGTGGACGCGGTCAACCGGCCCTGAGGGGGGTCACCGGCGCTCCCTGCCCACCGGATCCGGCAGCACCCGGGTCATCCCCGGCAGGAAGTCCGTGAACAGCTCGTGCACCTCGAGGACGAGCGGTCGTAGCACCCGGAACCGCGCGAGGGAGACGCCTCGCGCGGTCAGCCGGGCCCCCCGCTCGGCCAGCCGGTAGCTGCGCTCCCGCCCCTCGGTCCGGTCGAAGATCCAGTACAGCACCAGGCCCATCTGCGACAGCCACATCAACTCCGGCAGCACATCCCGCAGTTCGGGAGCCACCTTGGTCTTCGCCCCCGCCAGCACCTCCCGGTGCACGCTGATCGCCTCCTCGCGCGCGTGCTCGCTCTCCGGGGAGAACGGGCTGAGCGGGCTGTCCGGGTCGGCGGCGTTCTTGAAGAAGTGGACCGCGAACTCGTGGTACGGCCGCGCGAGGTCCAGCCACACCTTCAGCACGCCCGAGAGCCGCGCCTCCAGGTCGGTCTCCCGGTCCAGGACCTCGCGGACCGCCACCCGGTGCTCGGCGGCGAGCTGGTCGTAGAAGCCCTGGATCAGGTGTTCCTTGCCGGCGAAGTAGTAGTACGCGTTGCCCACGGAGACCCCGGCCTCCGTGGCGATGGCCCGCATCGTGGTCTTCTCGTAGCCGCGCTCCCGGAACAGCCGCATCGCGGTCTCCAGGATCAGCGCGCGGGTCTGCTCGGACTTGCTCTGGGCAGCGGCCTCGGCGGGACCGTCGTTCTTCGCGGACACGGACAGAGCCTAACGAGTGGCGCAGACGCCGCCGGCACAGCCCGGAGGCTCGTAGATCCACCCGATGCCGGGTTCGTAGACCCACCCGTCCTCCCGCCGGAAGGCCTTCCCGTTCCCCAGCCCGCCCCGCCACCAGGCGGCGGCCAGCACCGCGCCCCGGGCCAGCCGCGCCCCCGCCGGCGTGCTCAGCCGGTGGGCGAGCGGCCGCTGTTCCCGCAGCGCCCACAGGACGACGATCCAGGCGGCGGTGTCCCGGTAGACCTGCCCGCCGTCCCCGACGACCGTGACCTCGTCGAGGGTGGCCGAGTGGTCGAGCCCGGGGAACCGGGCCCGGGCCTCGTCCGACCCGGCGGGGACGAGGGTGAGCGGCACCAGCTGCGGCTGGCGCGCCAGCCAGTCGCGCAGGTGGGTGCAGAGGGAGCACTCGGCGTCGTAGAGCACGGTGAGCCCGCGGACCGGGACGCGCGCGGCGCCCCGGTCGTCGGTGGTGGTCACGGTGCTCACGCCCCGGCCGCCGGCGCGGTCCAGCCCTGCGGCGGGACCGGCGGGAGCTGTTCCTTCTCCATGATCCCGCGGCGCCGGATCCGGTTCAGCACGTACACGTTGCCGAGGTGCATCACACCGAGCACGAGCAGCACGACCCCGATCTTCGAGGACAGCGCCTCGAAGATCCCGCGGGTGTCCTCGATCGTGTCGCTGGTGTGCAGGTAGAGCGCGACGAAGCCGAGGTTGACGAGGTAGAAGCCGACCACCAGGAGGTGGTTCACGGCGTCGGCGAGCTTCTCGTTCCCCTGCAGGACGTCGGAGAGGAAGATCCGCCCGTTGTGGCTGAGGGTGCGGGCCACCCAGACGGTGAGCCCGATGCTGACGAGCAGGTAGATGACGTAGGCGATGACGGTACGGTCCATGCCCCACCCCTTCTTGAACGCGTTCAAAACGCTGACGGGGATGACTGTAGACCTGCTTTTGAACGTGTTCAACTCGGTTGTGGAGTGACCCCGTTCACGCCCGCCGGGCGAGCTCCGGCCGCTTGATGTAGTCGGTGAACCCGAGGACGTTCCCCCAGGGGTCGGCGACCTCGACGGTCCACCCCGTGGCCACCGAGAACGGCTCGTCCAGCACCGCGATCCCGGCGTCCTTGAGCCTGCGCGCCGCGACCCGCGCGTCCGGCACCTCCAGCCACACCCGCGGCGCGGCCCACACCGCCGGCCGGTGCCCCAGCCCCTCCTCGACCCGCAGCAGGATCCCGGGCGTCTCGCCCCCGACCCTCAGCAACGCGATCCCGCCCTCGTCGAACCGGAACCCGACCGCGAACCCGGCCCGCTCGTAGAAGGCGACGGCGGCCGTGAGATCCCCGACGGGGATCAGCACATTGTCGAAACCGAGCAGTTCGTACGACTCGTCATCTGACATGCGATCAGATTAGGAGCGAAGATGACAGTTGCCGGGCGGGCTGACCGTCGGGTCACTCAATGGGCCGAGACACGGTCCGCCCCGTCGGTACGCTGTGCCCTCGTCGGTGCCGCGCGAGCGAGGGGGCGGGGATGGCTCCGGGAGCAGAGGCCTTCTGCGGCGAGGTACGGGCGGCGTTCGCCGGGGTCGCCGAGCGGCTGGGGCTGGACGGGCCGGGCGAGGCGGAGACGGACCGGCATCTCGCCGTCGCGACCTACATCGGCTCGGCCGTGACGTACAAGGTGGTCCTCGGCCTGTGGCAGGGGGACGTCGAGATCCACGCCTGCCGCCGCACCGCCCTCACCGAATGCAAGGTCGGCGTCGAGGGCCTGGCTCTGGCGGCGGGCGTTGTCGACCGCCCCGGCCGGGTCTCCTTCGGCGCCCGCACCCTCCGCCAGCTCCGCAGGTCCCTCACCGGCCAGGTCCGCTACCTCGAACTCGTCCACCCCGTCGTCTCCGGCGACCCCGACACCGCCTTCGCCCTCATGCGCGCGGCAGGCGCCCGCGAGTGGCAGAGACCTGCCGTGAGCTGACCTCGGCGCCGCCCTCATACTGAACACCGCTCAGAACTGTGGTGGGGTACGGGGAGGACGGGGCGCCGTGCGACGAGTGCTGTCGGTGCACTTCGCGCCGTCCGCCCTGTTCGTCGCCGGGGTGCTCGCCCTGATACGCGCGGGCAGCTTCTCGGGGCACAGCGACTGGGGTGCCGTGTGCCCGGCCGATCCCACGGCAGCGCTGGCCCTCCTCACGACCATCACCGTCACCGCCGCACTCCTCGGCCTGCTGCTGCAGCCGTTCCAGGTGCGGGCGGTGCGGGTGCTGGAGGGGTACTGGGACCGGTGGCCGCTCACGGCCCGGCTCGCGGGGGTGCTGGCCGCGCTGCAGCGTAGACGGTGGCAGGCGCTGCGGCGGCGGGCGGTGGCGTCCGCGGACGGGGACGCGGACCGGAGAACACGGGCCGACGCGCGCCGACGCCTCGCCGCCCTGCCGACGGTCGACATCCTTTTGCCCACGGCCCTGGGCAACGCGCTGCGCGCGGGGGAGGTGAGCGCCGGCGAACGCTACGGTCTGACGACGCTGACCTCCTGGCCGCGCATCTACCCCCAGGTGTCCGACCCCCTCGCCGAGGCGCTCCACTCCGCCCGCGACGCGCTCGACAGCGCCGTGAACCTCTGCTGGGCGTTCTCGGCCCTCACGGCCGCGAGTGCGGTGGCCCTGTACGACGAATCGTCCGCCTGGTGGCTGTGCGCCGCCGGCCTGGTACTGGCGGCCGTGGCGTACAAGGGCGCGGTGACCACGGCGCAGGCCTACTCCGGCCTGATGCACGTCGTATACGACCTCCACCGCTTCGATCTGCTGGACGCCCTGCACTATCCGCTGCCCGCGGATCCGGCGAGCGCCGAAGCACTGTTCGGCGAGGTGTCGGACGAATTCACGGGGCGGCGGCGCCGGCAGCCGTACGGCCATGCGCCGACCGGCGACCCGAACGTACCGCCGGAGGACTAGGCGCCGTCGAGGACCGCCCAGACCTTGTCGTGCTGGGCCGTGAGGTCCTTGCCTTCGCAGAGCTCGAGAACGGCCGGCGGCAGAAACCTGTAGGGGCAGTCCTCGGTGTGCCTCACCGCCAGGGCACCCGACGCCTGGAGGAATGCCTTCACTTCGGCGACGTTGTCGCGCTCGACGACAGTGTTCCAGGCGGCGATGTCCGGCTGGGCGTAGCCGCCCGGAAACGGAGCCTCGCAGCCGTATTGGGGGCACAGGTTTGTCGGGGGTGCGTTGCCCGGGAGCGTCACGTCGTAGAGCATCAGTTTGCGCCTCCGTCCAGTGACTTGGGTTCTTCGGCGGCCTGGTCGATTTCCTCGTGGAACAGGCGGCGGATCCACCACAGTTCGATGGCAGCGCCCGTGAACGCTAGGCCGACAGCGCCCCAACGCGCGATCGCGTGGTTGTCGCGAGGAATCAGCGAGGTGGTCACGGCGAGGATCAACAGCATGGTGCCGGTGTTGAAGGCGATGACGGCCTTCCGGATCCGTGACCTCCACTTGATGAAGTGCTTCGCATGGCTCTTCGCGGCCTTGCTGCCGTCGACGCGGTCCTTCCCGTACCAGTCTTCGATCGTCGCCTTGTTGTAGAGGTACCTGCGGGCGTCCGCCCCGATCTGAATGCTCGCGATCAACGCGACGGCGGCTGCGACGACGAGCAACAGCGTCAGGTCGGCGTACCGGAAGTGCTTGCCCTCCACGATGATCACACCGACCAGGGAAAGCGCCGCTCCTGCGAGCAGAGGAGCCGCCACCGTGAGGCTTGAGGTCGTGGCCTCCGCGTAACCGAGCGGATAGGGAACTCTAGGCCCCGGATCCGGCTTCGCCCTTCTGATCATGAACCGCCCCCCACCTTTTGGGCAATGTCCCCGGAGTGTGACAGACGGAACGACTCGTTCAGTAGATGGCGATAACTGGCCAGAAACACCAGAGAGCCCCGTTTCCGAAGTGGCGGAGACGGGGCTCTGGGGTGAGGGAAGGGGATCAGAAGCGGCGGGTGATCAGGGCGCGCTTGACTTCCTGGATGGCCTTGGTGACCTCGATGCCGCGGGGGCAGGCGTCGGTGCAGTTGAAGGTGGTGCGGCAGCGCCAGACGCCGTCGCGGTCGTTGAGGATTTCGAGGCGCTGCTCGCCCGCCTCGTCACGGCTGTCGAAGATGAAGCGGTGTGCGTTGACGATGGCGGCCGGGCCGAAGTACTGGCCGTCGTTCCAGAAGACCGGGCACGAGGAGGTGCAGGCGGCGCAGAGGATGCACTTCGTGGTGTCGTCGAAGCGCTCGCGGTCCTCGGCGGTCTGGAGACGCTCGCGCGTGGGCTCGTTCGTGTCCTTCGTGATGAGGAAGGGCATGACGTCCCGGTACGCCTGGAAGAACGGCTCCATGTCGACGACCAGGTCCTTGAGGACCGTCAGGCCCTTGATGGGCTCGACCGTGATCGGCTTCTCGGGGTTGATGTCCTTGATCAGCGTCTTGCACGCGAGGCGGTTCTTGCCGTTGATGCGCATCGCGTCCGAGCCGCAGATGCCGTGCGCGCAGGACCGGCGGAAGGTCAGCGTGCCGTCGACGTCCCACTTGATCTTGTGGAGGCCGTCGAGGACGCGCTCCTTCGGGTCGATCTCCAGCAGGAAGTCTTCCCAGACCGCGTCCGCCGAGACCTCCGGGTTGAACCGGCGGACCCGGAAGGTGACGGTGATCAGGTGGTCCGAGGCCGCGGCCTCCGCCTCCACCTTGTCCAGAACGGGGGTTGCCATCAGTACTTACGCTCCATCGGCTGGTAGCGGGTCTGGACGACCGGCTTGTAATCGAGACGGATGGACTCGGTGCCGTCGTCGCCCACCTCGCGGTACGCCATGGTGTGGCGCATGAAGTTGACGTCGTCGCGGTTGGGGTAGTCCTCGCGGTAGTGACCGCCGCGGGACTCCTTGCGGGCGAGCGCGGAGACCGCCATGACCTCGGCGAGGTCGAGCAGGTTGCCCAGCTCGATCGCCTCGAGGAGGTCCGTGTTGAAGCGACGCCCCTTGTCCTGGATCGAGACGTTCTTGTAGCGCTCGCGCAGCTCCGCGATCTTCTCGACCGCCGTCTTGATCGTCTGCTCGGTGCGGAACACCATGACGTTGGCGTCCATGGTCTCCTGCAGCTCCTTGCGGATCGTGGCGACCCGCTCGTTGCCCGTGGAGGTGCGCAGCTGCTCGATCTGGGAGACGACGAACTCGGCCGGGTTCTCCGGGACGTCGACGTAGTCCACGGTGTGCGCGTACTCGGCGGCCGCGATGCCCGCCCGGCGGCCGAACACGTTGATGTCGAGCAGCGAGTTGGTGCCCAGGCGGTTGGCGCCGTGGACCGAGACGCAGGCGACCTCGCCGGCCGCGTACAGGCCCGGGACGACGGTGGTGTTGTCGATGAGGACCTCACCCTCGACGTTCGTCGGGATGCCGCCCATCGCGTAGTGCGCGGTGGGCTGGATCGGGATCGGGTCCGTGTACGGCTCGATACCGAGGTAGGTGCGCGCGAACTCCGTGATGTCGGGCAGCTTCGCGTCCAGCTGCTCCGGCGGGAGGTGGGTGAGGTCGAGGTAGACGTGGTCGCCCTCGGGACCGCAGCCGCGGCCCTCACGGATCTCCGTGTAGATGGAGCGGGAGACGACGTCACGGGACGCGAGGTCCTTCATGACCGGCGCGTACTTCTCCATGAAGCGCTCGCCGTCCTTGTTGCGGAGGATGCCGCCCTCACCGCGGGCGCCCTCCGTCAGCAGGATGCCCATGCGCCAGATGCCGGTCGGGTGGAACTGGAAGAACTCCATGTCCTCCAGCGGCAGACCACGGCGGTAGACCGCGGCCTGGCCGTCACCGGTCAGCGTGTGGGCGTTCGACGTCACCTTGAAGAACTTGCCGGTGCCGCCGGAGGCGTAGATGACCGCCTTCGCCTGGAAGATGTGGATCTCGCCGGTGGCCAGCTCGTACGCCACCACACCGGACGACTTCTTGACGCCGTCGACCTCGGTGATCAGCTGGTCCAGGACGTAGAACTCGTTGAAGAACTCCACGCCCTCCTTGACGCAGTTCTGGTACAGCGTCTGGAGGATCATGTGGCCGGTGCGGTCCGCGGCGTAGCAGGACCGGCGGACCGGGGCCTCGCCGTGGTTGCGGCTGTGACCGCCGAACCGGCGCTGGTCGATGGTGCCGTTGGGCGTCCGGTTGAACGGCAGGCCCATCTTCTCCAGGTCGAGGACGGCGTCGATGGCCTCCTTCGCCAGGATCTCGGCGGCGTCCTGGTCGACCAGGTAGTCACCGCCCTTGACCGTGTCGAAGGTGTGCCACTCCCAGTTGTCCTCCTCCACGTTGGCGAGCGCGGCGGCCATACCGCCCTGCGCGGCGCCCGTGTGGGAGCGGGTGGGGTAGAGCTTCGTCAGGACCGCGGTGCGGCTGCGCTTCGTCGACTCGATGGCCGCGCGCATGCCCGCGCCGCCGGCGCCGACGATGACGGTGTCGTACTTGTGGATCTTCATGTCGTTAGTACCTCAGCCCCGTGCCTAGCGGATGTTCGGGTCGAAGGTGAAGATCACCAGCGAGCCCAGCAGGATGGTGAACACCGTGGCCGTGTAGAGCAGGCCCTTGAGCCACAGCCGGGTGTTCGCGCGCTCCGCGTAGTCGTTGATGATCGTGCGCAGGCCGTTCGCGCCGTGCAGCATCGCGAGCCACAGCATCAGCAGGTCCCAGACCTGCCAGAACGGGCTCGCCCAGCGGCCGGCCACGAAGGCGAAGCCGATCTTCGACACGCCGCCGTCGAGCACCAGCTGGATCAGCAGGTGGCCGAGGACGAGGACGACCAGCACGACGCCGGACAGGCGCATGAACAGCCAGGCGGCCATCTCGAAGTTGCCGCGGGTGGAGCGCGGGGTCTTCTTTGTGCGCTTGCGCGGGGCCTCGATGAGGGGGGCCGGGTTGTCGACGTTGAAGAGGGGCGCGCCCTCGACGGGGCCGACGCCGGCGGTGGTTTCAGTGGTCGACATCTGCGTCAGCTCCCGAACAGGACACGAGCGGCGTGGCCGAGAACGGGGTAGATGGCCCCGACCATGAGGACGACCCAGACACCGACGACCGTCCAGAGCATCTGCTTCTGGTAGCGCGGGCCCTTCGACCAGAAGTCGACGGCGATGACACGCAGGCCGTTGAGCGCGTGGAAGAGAATGGCGGCCACGAGGCCGTACTCCAGCAGTGCGACGATCGGCGTCTTGTACGTGGCTACGACCTTGTCGTAGTCCTCGGGGGAGACGCGGACGAGAGCGGTGTCCAGCACGTGAACGAACAGGAAGAAGAAAATGAGGACGCCGGTGACTCGGTGAGCCACCCAGGACCACATTCCTTCCCGGCCGCGGTACAGCGTTCCAGCCGGCACGGAAGTCCCTCCGGGAGCGGGGTATCGGGGCCGCGCCGGCTTGTGGGTGTCGGTCGGGCCCGGCCGGGTACGGTCCACCGGCCCCCAGCATCGTAGCGATGCGCTGCCGCTGGGCTTACGCCGGGCCTACCGGTGTGATCAAAGTGGCACGCGGATGGGTTAGCCGGGCGGTGTCCGGGGTGCCGGGTTCGGTCATTTGCCGGATGCGGGTGCGTTTGGGCTGGTCGCGCAGTTCCCCGCGCCCCTGAGTTTCTCGGCGAGCCGTTGCCCGGCAAGGCGCCGGAGTTCCTCTGCCGCGATGATCCGTTCCTCTTCCGGATCGTTTGTCAAACGTGACCGGATGCCTTCCAGGACGCGGTCCAGGGATTCGGTGGGCGGCGTGTCTCCCAGGTAGATGACGAACACGTGCCCGAACTTGGCCTCGTAGGCGGCGTGGGCCGCCGTCAGGGCCGTGTGGGCCGCCGAGTACGTGTCCTCCGGCAGCTCCGGCAGGCACTCGCCCGCCAGTGCCTCCGACAGGTCCGCCGGGGAGAGGTCGTACGCCGCCTCGTCCGCCGCGGCCAGGAGGGACTCCACGTCGGGGTAGGGGCGGTGGTCGGCGATGCGGCGGGACCAGCGCAGGCTGTGGAGGCAGTGCAGGAGCAGCGCGCCGGCCTCGGCGTCGGGGGCGGCGTTGAAGGCGTCCAGCGGGGTGGGGAGATGGGGCAGACGGTGGGCGGGCAGCGTGGGTCCTCGCGTCACATGCGGTGTGGCAGGGGATGCTGGGAGAGATGTGTCGTCGACGTTATCGAGGACGTTCACGGTGTGTCCGTTGGTTGCCTGAATTTCACCCGAACGGGAGAGTTTCGGAGCGGGTGGATGACGTCGGTGCGGTGGTCGCGTCGTAGGTTGGGGCCGTGAGCCAGCACAGGCGCAGGCCTTCGGGACGGCAGGTCGCGCGGCGGCGGGCGGTGGTCGCCGCCGCCTTCGTGGGGACCGTTGCGCTCGGTACGGGCATCGGGGTGTGGGCCGCCTCCGACGACGGCGACGGCGAGACGGCGGCCGGATCGGCCCGGCGGCCCTCCGGGAGCAGCCAGGCCGCCTCGTCCGCCGACCGGGCCGGGGCCGCCACCCCCACTCCCGCGCCCACCCGCAGCTACCCCCTCTCCCAGGCCCCGCGCACCATCCCCGCCGTGCGCTCCCACACCGCCGCCCGGGGACCCGGCTGGCGCCCCGCGAAGAACGGGCGGGTCGTGGTGAGCGACCCGGCGCTGGCCGACGAGGGGCGGCTGACGGCGGGCGAACTGGGGCTGGCGTACGCCGGACAGAAGGGCGCGAACGAGGACGTACGCGCCGGTGATCTGCGGCTCGACCTCGGCGGCACCGGGGACCCGGAGTCGTACACCATGACCGTGCGCGGCGGGTCGGTGCGGATCGTCGGGCCCGGGGACGCGGGTGTCTTCTACGGCACCCGGACGCTGAAGCAGGAGGTGCGCGGCGGCGGCACCGCCCCCGAGGGGGTCGTGAAGGACCAGCCGGCCAAGCCGCAGCGCGGGTTCATGCTGGACATCGCGCGCAAGCCGTTCACCGCCGGGTGGATCGAGGCCCGGACGAAGGAGCTCGGCGATCTCAAGTACAACCAGTTCGGGCTGCACTTCTCCGACGACCAGGGCTTCCGGATCGAGTCCGCCACCCACCCCGAGATCGTCTCCAAGGACCACCTGACCAAGGCTCAGGTCAAGCGGATCGTCGCGCTCGCCGCGAGCCGGCACATCCAGGTCGTCCCCGAGATCGACTCGCCCGGTCACCTCGGCGCCGTCCTCGCCGCCCACCCCGAACTGCAACTGCGCAACGCGCAGGGCGTCGCCACCAAGGGCGCCGTCGACATCTCCCTGGACGCCTCCGCGAAGCTCGTCGACGACCTGCTCGACGAGTACGCCGACGTATTCCCCGGCTCCTACTGGAACCTCGGCGGAGACGAGTACCAGGCCCTGACCGTCGCCGACCCGGAGGCCTCCTACCCGCAGCTCGCCGACGCCGCGCGGCAGGCGTACGGCGACTCGGGCACCGTCGCCGACCTCACCACCGGCTGGCTGGGCGACCGCGCCGACACCGTCCGCTCCCACGACCGCACCCTGCGGGCCTGGAACGACGGCTTCTTCCGGGGCACCTCCGTGCAGCCCGCCGAGGACCTCCAGGTCGCCTACTGGACCGGCAAGGAGATCGGCGCCCGGCAGCCGGCGGAGTACCTGAGCGCCGGGCGGAAGGTCCTCAACTACAACGACGAGTTCCTCTACTACGTCCTCGGCGAGCCCAACACCTTCGTCTATCCGACCGGGCAGCGGATCTACCAGCAGTGGACCCCGCGCGTGCTGCGCGGCACCACGGCCGTCCCCGCCGCCTACGACGCGCAAATCCTCGGCGGCTCGTTCGCGGTCTGGTGCGACCTCGCGGACTCCCAGACGCAGGACCAGGTGGCCGCCGGAATCCGGATGCCGCTGCGGGCCACCGCGC
Source organism: Streptomyces sp. NPDC048288 (assembly GCF_043201555.1). Lineage (NCBI taxonomy): Bacteria > Bacillati > Actinomycetota > Actinomycetes > Kitasatosporales > Streptomycetaceae > Streptomyces > Streptomyces sp. NPDC048288. The sequence continues at coordinate 374,528 of NZ_JBICZD010000003.1, read as the reverse complement.
AGAAACTCTGGGACCCGCGCACCCCGGCGCTGTCCTGGACGGCGTTCGAGGGACTCGCGGACAAGCTGGGCTGATACGGGGTCAGAGGTGGACGTACGGCGGTGGCGGGCCGTATGTTCCGCTTCCGCGCGCGGACCGGGGGAGGGTTCCGTGCCCTACCCCGGGGGGACTCCGCCTTGATCTGCGCCCGCTGTCACCACTTCGCCGCCGCGCCCGGCACCACCCTGTGCCACCGCTGCCTGGGCGACTCGTCCGAGCCCGTCCCGGCGTTCGGGAGTTCGCCGGGGCTGTGGCTGCGCTCGCCGGTCGGGCTCGGCTGGGCCGCCGTGGTGCTGCTCGGGGTCGTCATCGCCGCCGATCTGTTCGCCGTCTGCGCGGACCTCCTCCAGTACGACGCCGCGGGCGCGCTGGCCGACGGCGAGCCGAGCGCCGCCGCCTTCCGCCGGGCCGGGCGCGCCGACTCGCTGCTTGCCGCGGCCGCCGGGGCCCAGGCCGTCGCGCTGGTCGCCTGCGTGATCGTGTACCTGTGCTGGTTCCAGCGGGTGCGGGCCAACTCCCAGGTCTTCAACCCGCTCGGGCACCGCAAGTCGCCGGGCTGGGCGATCGGCGGCTGGTTCGTGCCCGTCGTGAACCTCTGGTTCCCGCGCCGGATCACCCTCGACATCTGGGACGCCAGCAGCCCCTGGGGCACGACCCGTTCGCACGCGCTGGTCAACGCCTGGTGGACGCTCTGGCTGGGCTCGCTGTTCGCCGACCGCCTCGCCACGACCGGCGACGGCGACGCCGAGGGCGCGGCCCAGGTCCGCGACGGCGCCCTGCGGATGGTGATCTCGGACTCCCTCGACATCGCCGCCGCCGTCCTCGCGATCCTCGTCGTGGTGCGGCTGACCCGCATGCAGCACGAGAAGGCGATGGCGGGCGCCGCCCCGGCCGCGCTCTGATCCGCGCACGGATCCGCGCACGGATCTGCGCACGGATCTGCGGCGTGATGCGTGCCCTGATCCGCGGTCGCACGCGTCTGGCGGACTCCCTTGCCTCTGTGGTGTATTCGGCCCGGGACGAGGGGGGACCGGTATGGGGCACTGGGGGTATTTCGTCGTCGGACGCGGCGGGCTGCCGCCCGACGGGGGTGTGCTGCGGACCTCGGCTCCCGAGGGCTGGCAGGTGTGGCAGTACGACAGCCCGGACGCCGACGTCGGCAGCATGAACGCCCTCGCCGCGCGCACCGGTTCGCCCGCGCTGTTCGGCTATGTGATGGACGGCGCCTGTGTGGTCGTCGAGGCGGCGGGGCTGGAGAGCGGCGGCTGGACCACCTGTCTGGGCCGGGCCGCGGCGGGCCGGTATCTGGGGGTCGGCGAACAGGGCCTGTCGCTGGAGGACTACTTCCTCGAACCCCGGGACGCCGCCGGCCGCGCCGTCGCCTGGGCGGCCGAGGCCGGGCACACCGTCGGCGCCGACGCGCTGCTCGCCGTCCTCGGTGCCGACCCGGACCCGTCGGCGCCGTTGGCCGAAAACCCTTTCTTCCGGCTGCTCGACCTGCTGGGCGTCGTACCGCTGTGACACTCCCGGCGGATCGCACGCAGTTAGGGGAAGTGCGGGCTCCGTAAAGGTCGGCGCCTTGGTATGGACCGGTGTGGGAGGCGTGGCATGAGCCTGGTGGAGCTGATCGCGCAGGCCGATGAACGCGGACTGGCCGCCAGCGGATTGGCCTGTTTGGATCGGTGCGTGCCACTGCTCGGCGGGGACGACCTGGTGCTGCGGCCGCTGTGGACGAGCCTCGCCGACGGCTCCGACTGGGGCGAGGGGCTGGAGAAGGCGCGCGGCTCGCTCGGCACCGGTGGGACGGCCGCCGGGGGCGCCGACGAGGCCGAGATGCTCGCCCGCCGGATGCTCGCCGCCGCGCCCGAGTCGCACGAGGCGGCCGGCATCCGGGTCTGGGCCGACGCCTGCTCCGTCGCCTCGCTGCAGATCCACCGGCTCCTGGACCCCGCCGAGGGCGCGGCGGCCCCGGCCGACACCCGCCGCGAGGGCGGTGCCGAGGGCATGTCCCCGCTGGTCGCCGCCGAACTCCGCCGGCAGGTCACCGTCCTCGAACTGATCGCCGGCCACGGCCCGTCCGGACTGCGCCGCGCCCTGGACATCTCCACCGAGGGCCGCCGCGTGCTGCGCGCAGTGGTCTCCCGCCGGGCCCGCGGCCGGGCCTGAACCGTCGGGTTTTGAACCGCCGGGCCTGAGTCGCCGGGCCTGAGCCGCCGGGCCCGCGGCCGGGTCTGAGTCGCCGGGCCTGAACTGCCGGGCCCGCGGCCGGGTCTGAACCGCCGGGTCTGAACCGCCGGGTCTGAACCGCCGGGTCTGAACCGCCGGGTTTGAGCCGTCGGGCTCGCGGCCGGGCCGGAACCGAGGGACCTGAACCGAGGGACCTGAACCGCCGGGCCTGAACCGCCGGGCTTGAAATGTCGGGCCCGCGGTCCGGTCTGAGGCGCCGGGTCTGAGCCGCAGGGCCTGAGCCGCCGGACCTGAGAGGTTCCTGTGCGTGTCGTGCGGTGGAGCTGCGGTGGACTTGAGGGGGTCCTGCGCCGGTTGCGGAAACGGCCCGGATCCGGGTGACGAAAACGCCGCTGACCTCGCTCTTCTCTATGTGACAGCCCACTACGTGACAGCACAGCAGCAGCCCAGGCCGCACGCCGCCGTGAAACCGGCCCGCTGGGCGGCGGACGCGGTGGCCATGATGCGCGAGGGTGCGCGGGTCCGGCTCGACTACTCGGCGCAGAGCCTGTGGCGGGTCGACCGGACGATCGAGGACATACGCCGGGAGGGCGCGCCGTACGACGCCGTGCGGGAGATGCTCCGCGGCCTCGGGGCCTACGCAGGCGAGGTGATCGTCCGGCAGGGCGGCGCCGAGTGGTGGGCGTCGGGCGGCGACCACTGGATCCGCACCCACGACGGACGGCTGTGGGACCCCATCGACGAGGCCCGGCGCTGCTACGGCGGCCACGGCTCGCTGCGGCTGCTGTGCCGGGACGCGGTGGCATAGCCGCCCCGGCGCCCGGGGTTCGGCAAAAACCCCGTAATTGGAGACGCGGCCGTTCCCAACTGGCCCTGGCGGGGGCACGATTGACCCATGGCCGAAAACCGACGCTGGTGGGTCCTGGTCGTCATCGCACTGGCCCAGCTGATGGTCGTACTCGACATGACCATCGTCAATATCGCGCTCCCCTCCGCCCAGACCGCCCTGCACATGTCGGACGGGAACCGGCAGTGGGTCATCACCGCCTACACGCTCGCCTTCGGCGGACTGCTGCTGCTCGGCGGCCGGATCGCCGACCTGGCGGGACGGAAGATGGCGTTCCTGACCGGACTCGTCGGCTTCGCCGCCGCCTCCGCGCTCGGCGGGGCCGCGGTCAACGAGGGGATGCTCTTCGGGGCGCGGGCGCTGCAGGGCGTGTTCGCCGCGCTGCTCGCCCCGGCCGCGCTGTCGCTGCTCGCGACCACCTTCACCGATCCGAAGGACCGCGGGAAGGCGTTCGGCATCTTCGGCGCGATCATCGGCGCGGGTGCTGCGGTCGGGCTGCTCGCGGGCGGCTTCCTCACCCAGTACCTGGACTGGCGCTGGTGCTTGTACGTCAACGTGCCGATCGCGCTGGTCGCGTTCGCCGGTGCCTGGGTCCTGCTGCCCGGCGGCGGCCGCCACCCGGACGCCCGCCTCGACGTACCCGGCGCCCTGCTCGGCTCGGCCGGCATGCTCGCCCTGGTCTACGGCTTCTCCGAGGCGGAGTCCCGGAGCTGGACCGACTCCCTGGTCCTGACCCTGCTGATCGGCGGGGTCGCCCTGCTCGGCCTCTTCGGGCTCTGGCAGACCCGCGCCCCGGTCCCGCTGCTCCCCATGACCGTGGTCCGCGACCGGCAGCGCGTCGGCGCCTTCCTCACCGTGCTGCTCACCACCATCGGCATGTTCGGCGTCTTCCTCTTCCTCACCTACTACATGCAGCGCGTCCTCGGGTACTCGCCCGTGAAGACCGGCGTCGCCTACCTGCCCATCACCGTCGGCATGGTCACCGGCTCCACCCAGGTCGCCGCCCGGCTGCTGCACCGGGTCCCGCCGCGCGTGCTGATGGTCCCCGGGCTGCTGCTGGCGGCCGGGGCGCTCGCGCTGATAGCCCAGGTCGGGGTCGAGCCCGCGTACGCCTCGCACATCCTGCCCGGCATGCTGATGCTCGGCCTCGGCATGGGTACGGCGATGATGACCTCGGTCTCGCTGGCCACCGGCGGGGTCGCCCCGCGCGACTCGGGCGCGGCCTCGGCCACCTTCAACACCGCCCAGCAGGTGGGCGGTTCGATCGGCACCGCGCTGCTCAACACCATCGCCGCGAGCGTCACCACCCGCTACGCCGGCGCGCACGCCGCGAGCATCCCCGACCGGGCGCTCCTTGAGGCGAAGGCCGCGGTGCACGGCTTCAACGTGGCGACCTGGTGGGCGATGGCCGCGCTGCTGCTGGGCGCGCTCGTCGCCGGAGTGGTGGTGAACGCGGACCGGGCGCCCGTCCCGCTGGAAGCGCGGGAGCGGACGCCCGAACCGGTGGACTCGGCCACCTGAGCCGTTTCTCCGGCTACTTGAGGTACACCAGGCCGTCCGTCGTGACCGTCGGGCGGCCGCTGGTGCCGACCACCACGATCTTCACGGTGTGCTTGGCACTGGACGACCAGGTCTTGGTCCAGATCGCCTGGCGGTAGGAGGTCGTCGCGGACTTCAGGTCGACGGTCGCGACCTTGGCGCCGTCGACGTACACGTACGCCTGGCCCGAGGTGGCCGCCCGGCTGACCACCCAGGACGCGGACCGGCCGGTGAAGGTCCAGCTCAGGCTCGCGTTCTTGGAGGCGCTGGAGTACGACTTGCCGCCCAGGTAGCTGGTGGACGACCGGGCCGTCCAGGTACCGGACCTGACGGCCGAGGTCTCCTGGAGGATCACCGGGGTGAAGGACGGCGACGAGGTGCGGGTGTTGCCCGCGTAGTCGGCCGCCTTCATCGACCAGGTCGACGCCGAGCCCGGCTTGGCGGTGCGGCTGGAGCCGGTCGTGGTCGGGCCGAAGGCGGCCGTCGCCGGGGAGAGCAGGCTCACCGACTTCAGCGCCGCGTTGTCGGCGGCCTTCCAGCCGAGGGTGACCGGGACGGCGGTGGCGCTGACGGTGCCGGTGCGCAGGGAGAGCTTGGGCGCCGTGGTGAAGGTGGGCGCGGTGGTGTCGGTGACGACGGTCAGCGCGGCGGTCGTCGCGGTCCTGCCCGACTGGTGCACGGCCCGTACGGCGACGGTGTGGCTGCCCGCGGTGAGCGTGGCGCTCGCCGAGGTCGCCGTACCGGCGGCGGTGGCGGCCGGCTTGCCGTCCACCAGCACCTGGAACTTCGAGATCAGCGAACCGGGCGTGGTCGTCGACCACTTCGCCGTGACCGTGCCCTTGGTGTAGTACGTCGAGCCGGACAGGCCCGCGCCGGACAGCGAGGTGAGCTTCAGGCCCTGCACCGGGCCGGCCGCCCAGGCGCGGACGGTCGGCAGCTGCGGGTAGAGCGAGTTGCCGGGGCACTGGGTGTTGTAGCCGTCGCGGTGACCGGAGATCCGGTTGAAGGTGTACGCGGTGCCCGAGGTGTAGGCGGTGCCGAAGTAGTTGGTCTGGGTCGCGCCCGCCGTGAGCTTCACGGTCCCGGCCGGGTCGGCGCCGTACTGGCCGAGCTTCCAGGCCGCGAGCCGGGCGATCGACTCCAGGGCCGCGTCCGTGGCACCGGCGGTGGTGTAGTCACCGAGCACGGCGATACCGGCCGACTCCCGGTTCCAGCCGTAGGTGTGGGCACCGAGCACCGGCAGGCCGACGCCGCCCTTGCGGCCCTCGAAGATCGTGCCGCACTTGTCGACCAGGAAGTTGTAGCCGATGTCGTTCCAGTGCTCGGTCTGCGTGTGGTACGCGTAGATGCCCCGGACGATCGCCGGGGACTGCGCGCACGTGTAGTCGTTGGTGCCGTCCGTGTGGTGCACGAACACGGCCTTCACGTCCGCGTTGTAGTCCGACGGGTCCGGGCTCAGCGACTCGTCGGCGCCCCACCCGGCCCGCGAGACGATCGGCGGCTCGGGGACGGTGGACGGCGGAGCGGTGGGGGTACCGGCGGACGTGCTCGCCGAAGCCGAAGCCGAAGCCGAAGCCGACGAGGATGCCGAGGCCGATGCCGAGTCGGAGGCCGTCGCCGAGGGCGACTCGGACGCGGAGGCCGAGCCGCTCGGGGCGGCGGAGCCGGAGGCCGTCGCGGACTCGGTGGCCGAGGGGGACCCGGCGGGCGACTCGGAGCCGGCCGGCGACTGCGAGTCGGCGGGTGACGCGCTGTCGCTCGGGCTCCCCTCCACCACGAACGCCGCGGGCTCGGCCTTCGCCTCCGCGTCGGTCACCACCCCGGGGTCGACCAGGTTCACCTGGAGCCCCTTGGGCAGCCCGGAGCTGGTGGAGCCGTCCTGGTGGACGACCTGGACCTGGACACCGTCGGAGGGGCCGACCCACAGCGGCTCGGAGGCACCGCGCGCGCCGGCGCCGGCCTCCGGGTCCTCCAGCGGGTCGGCGGCCTCCAGGTCGTGCCAGGCGGTCCACTCACCCGTGCCGACGGACCGGGTGCGCACCTGGGCCGTACCGTGCAGCCGCTTGGCCGCCCCGGTCCACGAGACGCCGAGCAGCGAGAACTGTCTGGTGTCCGTGCGCGGCAGCTTCCGCTCGCCGCTCGCGCCGCCCGTCAGCGCCAGGTCGTACACCCGCACCGGCCGCTTGGCCTGTCCGCCGGCCCCGTGACCGGCGGACGGGCTGGCGACGGCGTACGACACCACGCCCCCGCCGCCCAGGACCACCGCACCCAGCGTCAGCCACACCCGCCGCTTCACGCTCAGCGGTCTGTACGCACGCGTCCCGCGTGGACTCACTCGTCCCCACCCCTAGAAGAAGACCATCGCTGTCACACCTGCCAGGCGCTGTCACGCCTGTCGCACAGGCAACGCTTGGACACAGCGTCCGCAGCTGACCAAACGTCACTCACGGCGGCCGGATCCGGCCGACTGTGACACTTCTGTGAGGGCGGACGCTGGTGATCGTGGGGGCCGCGCGCACCGCCGGACGGGGCGCACGGCACGAGGTCGGGTTCGCGGAACCCGATTCGCACTCGGTACGAACGAGGAACGTGTTGAGCCAGGGAGGGCGGACCCGCCGCGCGCAGGCCCACGACGCTGAGCTCGGTGACGCCGTGGCGCGCGCCCAGGAAGGCGACGAGGCCGCGTTCGCGGTCGCGTACCGGCTGGTGCAGCCCGGTCTGCTCGGCTACCTCCGCGGGATCGTCGGCGACGACGCCGAGGACGTGGCCGCGGACGCCTGGCTGGAAATCGCCCGGGACCTGGGCCGGTTCAAGGGCGACGGGGCCGGCTTCCGGGGCTGGACGGCGACCATCGGCCGGCACCGGGCGCTGGACCATCTGCGCCGGCTGAAGGTACGGCCCCGGTCGACGGCGCTGGAGCAGGACGTGCTGGACCTGCCGGGCACGTACAGCACCCATGACCAGGCCCTGGAGTCGCTCTCCACCGAGCGGGCGCTGGAACTGGTCCGCTCGCTGCCCCGCGACCAGGCGGAGGCGGTGCTGCTGCGGGTGGTGGTCGGCCTGGACGGCCCGGCCGCCGCCCGGGTGCTCGGCAAGCGCCCGGGCGCGGTCCGCACGGCCGCCCACCGGGGGCTGAAGGGCCTGGCCCGGCGGCTGGGTGCGACGGGTGTGACGCAGGAGGATCCCCGGACGCTGGGGGAGTCGACATGAACGCCGAGGACGGCGCGCACGGCGAGAACGCGACGAACGCCCCCGGCGGCAGGAACGTCAGGGGCGGCAGGAGTGGCCACGACGGGCGGCCGTCGGACAGGGACGGACAGGGACATGGGTGAACCGCGAAGCGACGATGCCGAGCGCGGCCGTCGGCACGCGCACCCCGACGGCACGGTGCCCGAGGCCGGGGCCGCCGGTCCGGCGCTGGAGGCGCTGCTCGCCGCCGCCATCCGCGGGGACGCCCCCGGCGCCGAGGGTGAACGGCAGGCGGTGGCCGCGTTCCGGACCGCCCGGGACGCCGGGGCGCACCGGGCGCGGACCCGGCGCCGGGACGACTGGCGCCCGCGCGAGCAGCGCCGCGTCCGCCGCTCGGTGAAGGCGGCCCTGACCATGGCCCTGGCGAGCCTCACCCTGGGCGGCGTCGCGGTCGCCGCGATCGGGTCCGTGCACTCCTCGGACCACGGCCACGACGACGGCCGGCGGCCCGGCTCCGCGCCGAGCGCACCGGGCGGCTCCACCGGCCGGCCGGCCACGGACGACCCCGGCACCCCCGGACTCACCGGCCCGTCCGGGCGCCCCGTCACCGCGCAGGACACCGAGGCCCACTGCCGGGCCTACGAGAAGGTCAAGGACAACGGCCGGGCGATGGATTCGACGGCCTGGCAGCGGCTGATCCAGGCCGCCGGCGGTGAGACGAACGTAACCGCGTACTGTGCCGAGCTGCTGTCACAGACGGCGGCAAACGGGAAGAAGGCTGCCAAGCCCGGCAACACGAAGAAGCCCGGCGACACGGGCAACTCGGGCAAGGGCAAGTCCGCGAGCGGCAAGGGCGACTGACTGCGCGGGCCGGCGGCCGGATGATCAACAGGCCCCGGGTGCCTCCGCGTTGACGCGCCGAGCGGCACCGAGGCAACGGCCGGGGCCGCCACCCCCCACAGGAGAGGCCCCGGCCGTCGCGCGGCACGGACCGCGCGGCGGCCCGTACTTCGTTCAGCGCCATGACTGCGTTTTCTGTCACACCCCACGGCGTCACGAGTCAGTTGCATCTTGTACGGACATGGACGGGGAACGGATTCAGTGCGTAACGTGCAGTTCGCGCCGGGCCGTGGAAGACGCATGACCACCGCAACCATCCACGGCCCCGAACATCAATTGAGGAACCACGACGGCGAGAAACCACGTCCGCGAGAGCGGCGCCGGTTTAGGCGCAGAGTAGGTATATCGGGTGCTGGGGGACGACGCGGAGCTGACCGCCGCGGTACGTGCGGCACAGGACGGGGACGAGACCGCGTTCCGCGTCGTCTACCGTGCGGTCCAGCCCCGCCTGCTCGGATACGTCCGCACGCTGGTCGGTGACCCGGACGCCGAGGACGTCGCCTCCGAGGCCTGGCTGCAGATCGCCCGGGACCTGGACCGGTTCAGCGGCGACGCGGACCGGTTCCGCGGCTGGGCCGCCCGGATCGCCCGCAACCGCGCCCTCGACCACATACGGATGCGCGGCCGCCGCCCCGCGATCGGCGGCGACGAGACGGAACTGGCCGGCCGGGCCGCCGAGTCGGACACCGCCGGCGAGGCCATCGAGGCGCTGACCACCGACTCCACCCTCGCGCTCATCGCCCGGCTGCCGCAGGACCAGGCCGAGGCGGTGGTCCTCAGGGTGGTCATGGGTCTCGACGCCAAGACCGCTGCCGATACCCTCGGTAAGCGCGCCGGCGCCGTGCGGACGGCGGCCCACCGGGGTCTGCGGAAACTCGCGGAACTCCTCGGCGCCGACCCGGACAAGGCGGGCGTCCTGGACGCGCTGCCGCCCCCGCGGGAACCGAATGATCGTGCGGTGACATCCGCGAGTGTGACGCATACGCGTTCGCGGACGCAGAAGGACATGTGATGGCCGACGAGCAGGACAAGTGGCTGAACCGGGCGACGGCGGAACGTCTGCTGCGCGGTGAGTCGCTGGAAGCCGTCGACGCATCCGCCCGTGACCAGGCAGAACGCCTCGCGCGCAGGCTCGGCTCGCTCTCCGTGCCGGCGGTGCCCGCCGACACCGAACTCCCTGGTGAGGAAGCCGCTTTGGCTGCCTTCCGCAAAGCGCGCGAATCCGCCGAGGACCAGCGGACCGCCCTGGCGCGGCAGCCGGGAAGGACCGGGCGGAGCGCCGACGCGGGGCTCTTCCGGATCGGCGCCGGTACCGGACCGCTCCGCGCCCCGGGCTGGGCCCGCCCCGCGCGGTTCGCCCTCGCCGCCGCGCTGACCGTCGGCATGCTCGGCGGGGTCGCCGCGGCGGTGGGCACCGGTGTGCTGCCGACCCCGTTCGGCGACGACCGCCCCGCGCCGGGGGCCTCCGTCTCGGCCGCCGGCACCCCCGCACAGCCGCAGGGCTCGACCTCGCCCGAGTCCCTGCTCGGCGGCGAGAGCGGCACCCCCTCCTCCGGCACCACGTCCGGCGGCTCCGGGACGTCCTCGCCCGCCCCGTCCGGCAAGCCGCGGGGGCGGGACACCGACTCGGCCGGCACCCCGGGCGGCCGGTGGAGCGGTGCGCTGACCTCCTGCCGGACCATCCTGAACGGCAAGCCGCTGGGCGCCGACCGCAAGCGCGCCCTGGAGGGACTGGCGGGCGGCGCCGGCCGGGTGAACAGGTTCTGCAAGACCGTCCTCGGCTCCGGCGCGAGCGCCGGCAAGGACGGCACGAACGGCGACGGCAAGGGCGGCTCGGGTGGCCAGGGCAACGGTGACGGCCAGGGCGGTGACAACGGCCAGGGCGGTGACGGCGACGGCCGGCCGGGCCGCACCGGCGGCTCCGGCGGCGGAGACGGCAGCGGAGACGGCAACGGCAACGGCGGGGGCAACGACCACCACGAGGACGGCGCCGCCTCACCCGCCCCGACCGGCTTCGCCCCCCTGCTGCCGAACCAGCCCGTCGCCACCCCGGACCCGACGTACAGCGCGCTTTGACCTTTAGGCAACGCTGTGACCTGCTGTTTTTAAAGTCGCTGAACTTTTTTCCCGCAGGGTGTGACGTTTTCAGCGGCGGCGGCGCAGTTAAGAGTGAGCCGACTGGTCATCGGCCGTCGCACAGAGCCGGGGTTCCCCCCGTACCTGCGGCTCGTGCATTGGCGCGGGGGGGGCCCCGGGCGCCCCCCCCCCCCCCCCCCCCCCCCCCCCCCCCCCCCCCCCCCCCCCCCCCCCCCCCGCCCCCCCGCGCGGGCC
>NZ_JBICZD010000003.1:86005-363488 GCF_043201555.1 Streptomyces sp. NPDC048288 | reverse complement strand
TGTTTGCGCCTTTGGGTCTGGGCCGGGCGCACCGGGGGGGGGTGCCCCCGTGCCGGGGGGCTGGTCTTTGGGGGGGGGGGGGGGGGGCGCCCCGGCCCCCCCCCCCGCCCCACACGTCTCCATCCCCCCCCGCTCACCAGTACACGACGACCTTGTCGCCGTTCCGTACCCGGGCGTACAGATCCGAGATCGCCGCCTCGTCCCGCACGTTGACACAGCCGTGCGAGCCGCCCGCGTAGCCCCGCGCCGCGAAGTCGTACGAGTAGTGCACCGCCTGGCCGCCGCTGAAGAACATCGCGTACGGCATCGAGGAGTGGTACAGCGTCGAGAAGTGGTGCCGTGACTTCCAGTAGACGTGGAACACCCCCTCCCGGGTCGGGGTGAACTGCGTCCCGAACCGCACCGACATCGTCGACACCGTCCGCCCGTCGACCATCCAGCGCAGCGTCCGGCTGGTCTTGCTGATGCACAGCACCCGCCCGGTCAGGCAGCGCCGGTCCGGCGCGGCGGCCGGCTGACCGCCCATCAGGTACAGCTCCCACTTCCCCGGCCGGTGCGTCATCGCGACCAGCCGCCGCCAGGTCACGGCGTCGGTCTCACCCGTCCGCGGCAGCCCGCGCCTGCCCTGGAACCCCTTGACCGCCTGGGCCGTGAGGTCGTCGTAGGTCCCCGTCGGCCCGTCGAACAGCCAGGCGACCTGGCGCAGCCGGGCCTGCAGCTCGCGGACGCCGGTACCGGTGTCGCCGCGGGTGTACACGATGTGCGGCGGGGTGGTCTCGACGGCGGACGGCGTGGGGGCGGGGGTGGGCTTCGCTCCGGCCGTCCGGCCGGGCGGGGAGCTGTGCGGGAGCTCGATGTGGATGGGCGAGTGCCCCTTGGCGTCCCCGTTCGTCGGCTGCGCGGTGCAGCCGACGAGCACGGCGAGGGCGGCGACCGCGACGGCGGGCCGCCCCACGATCCGGGAGGCGTCCGAGAACCCGGTGACCTTCATGCCGAGGATGCTTCCCCGCGTGACCGCCGTCGAACAAGAGGGCATGGTGGGAAGAAGGAGACACACCGGCGTACAGGCGCACCGCGGAGGTCACCCACCATGGCCCGTGAGTCGGAGTCCGGACTGCCCGTCGACCCGGTCTACGGCCCGTCGGCCCTGGCCGGCTGGGACCCGGCGGAGAAACTCGGCGACCCGGGGTCGTACCCCTTCACCCGGGGCGTCTACCCGACGATGTACACCGGCCGCCCCTGGACCATGCGCCAGTACGCGGGGTTCGGTACGGCGGCGGAGTCCAACGCCCGCTACCGGCAGCTGATCGCCCACGGCACCACGGGCCTGTCCGTCGCCTTCGACCTGCCCACCCAGATGGGCTACGACTCGGACGCGCCGATCGCGCACGGCGAGGTCGGCAAGGTGGGCGTGGCGATCGACTCGGTCGAGGACATGCGGGTGCTGTTCGACGGGATCCCGCTGGACCGGGTGTCGACGTCGATGACGATCAACGCCCCGGCGGCCGTGCTCCTGCTGCTGTACCAGCTGGTGGCGGAGGAGCAGGGCGTGCCGGCCGGCGCCCTGACCGGCACGATCCAGAACGACGTGCTGAAGGAGTACATCGCGCGCGGGACGTACATCTACCCGCCCCAGCCGTCGCTGCGGCTCACCGCGGACATCTTCCGCTACTGCCGGACCGGGATCCCGAGGTGGAACACCATCTCCATCTCCGGCTACCACATGGCCGAGGCGGGGGCCTCGCCCGCGCAGGAGATCGCCTTCACCCTCGCCGACGGCATCGCGTACGTGCGGACGGCCGTCGCGTCCGGGATGGACGTGGACGACTTCGCCCCCCGGCTGTCCTTCTTCTTCGTGGCGCGTACGACGCTCCTGGAGGAGGTCGCCAAGTTCCGTGCCGCGCGCCGGATCTGGGCGCGGGTGATGAGGGAGGAGTTCGGGGCCCGGGATCCCCGGTCGATGATGCTGCGCTTCCACACCCAGACGGCGGGGGTCCAGCTGACGGCGCAGCAGCCGGAGGTGAACCTGGTCCGGGTGGCGGTCCAGGGCCTGGCCGCGGTCCTCGGCGGCACCCAGTCGCTGCACACGAACTCCTTCGACGAGGCCATCGCCCTGCCCACGGACAGGAGCGCGCGGCTGGCGCTGCGCACCCAGCAGGTGCTGGCGCACGAGACCGACGTGACGGCGACGGTGGATCCGTTCGCGGGCTCGTACGCGGTCGAGCGGATGACGGACGACGTGGAGGAGGCGGCCGTCGGCCTGATGCGCCGGGTCGAGGACCTGGGCGGCGCGGTGGCGGCGATCGAGCGGGGCTTCCAGAAGGGCGAGATCGAACGGAACGCGTACCGCATCGCGCGGGAGACCGACGCGGGGGAGCGGGTGGTGGTGGGCGTCAACCGGTTCCGGCTGGACGAGGAGGAGCCCTACGAGCCGCTCCGCGTCGACCCGGCCATCGAGGCCCGGCAGGCGGAACGCCTCGCCCGGCTGCGCGCCGGACGGGACCGGCCGGCCGTCGACTCGGCGCTGGCCGCCCTGCGGGAGGCGGCCGGCGGCGACGACAACGTGCTGCCCCCGATGCGGGAGGCGCTGCGGGCCCGGGCGACGGTCGGCGAGGTCTGCGACACGCTCCGGGAGGTGTGGGGCGTGTACGTCCCCACCGACGTCTTCTGACCCGGGACGCCTTCTGACCCGGGCCGGGGGCGTTGTCGTACCCCCGTGCGAGACTTCTTCGCATGTTCGGCGTCATCGATCTCCCCACCTATCTGGCAGGACTCGTCCTGATCGTCCTGCTGCCCGGCCCCAACTCGCTGTACGTGCTGTCCGTCGCCGCCCGCCAGGGCGTCCGGGCCGGTTACACGGCCGCCGCGGGCGTGTGGTGCGGCGACACCGTGCTGATGACACTGTCGGCGGCCGGGGTGGCCTCGCTGCTGCAGGCCAACGCCGTGCTGTTCGGGATCGTGAAGTACGCGGGCGCCGGATATCTGACCTGGCTGGCGATCGGGATGCTGCGGGCGGCCCGGCGCATGTGGCGGTCCCGGAAGGAGCGGGCGGTGGTGGAGGCGGCCCCGGTCGCCGCCGCGGCGGCGGAGCGGCCGTACCGCCGGGCTCTGGTGATCAGCCTCTTCAACCCCAAGGCGATCCTGTTCTTCGTCGCCTTCTTCGTGCAGTTCGTCGACCCCGGGTACGCCTACCCGGCCCTGTCCTTCGTCGTCCTGGGCGCCTTCGCCCAGCTGGCCAGCTTCCTCTACCTCAGCGCCCTGATATTCAGCGGCACCCGGCTGGCCGACGCGTTCCGCCGCCGCAAGCGGATGTCGGCGACGGCCACCTCGGCGGCGGGCGTGCTGTTCCTGGGCTTCGCGGTCAAGCTGACGCTGGCCAGCGCCTGAGCGCGGCGCCTACAGGCGCTCGGTGAGCTGCTCGGCGGCCCAGTCGGCCCACTCCTGCGAGGTCTTGGAGCCGCGCAGCCCGTACTCGAGGATGAGCCAGCCGCAGACCTGGACGGGGTCGCCGACCCATTCGGCGTCGTCGTGGAGGGACTGCAGCGCGGCGAGCCGCTCGCGGTTGGTCTGCGCGAACTTCTCCAGGTAGTCGACGCCCTCCTCGCGGGTGAGGGTCCACAGGAAGAGGACGCGGAGCAGGGCCGCGCTGCGGAACGCGAGGTCGAGGCCGGGCTCGGTGAGCCAGCGGCGCAGTTCCGCGCGCCCCGCCTCGGTGATGCCGTACTCGCGGCGCTGGCGTGCGCCGGTCCCGGTGACCTCGATCAGCCCGCTCTCGCTGAGCTTGGCCAACTCGCCGTAGACCTGGCTCTTCTGCGCGGGCCAGACCATGGCCAGGCCTGTCTCGAACCGCTTGAGCAGGTCGTATCCACTGGCGGGCTGCTCGGCCAGGAGACCGAGAAGGGCGTGGGGCAGGCTCATGGCCTCACCCTACCGTTCCGGAATTCACCGGTCAGTAGTGGACAGAGCAAGATCGACCGGCCATGCTTGGACCGTCCAACATTGGACTCTCGCCTTACGCCGCCCTTTCCGCCGCGCAGAAGGAAGCAACCGACGATGGCCGACACCCGCGCAGAGAACACCGCCGGGACACCCCAGGAGACCGCGACGACCGCGACCGCCGAGGCGGTGGAGAGGGCCGAGGAAGCGGCCGGGGAAGCGGCCGGGGACCGGCCGGCGAGTCCGGAGCGGCTGATCTACTTCTCGGACGCGGTGGTGGCGATCGCGATCACCCTGCTCGCCCTGGAACTGCCGGTCCCCACCGGGGACGTCCACGGCAACGGCGAGGTGCTGCACTTCCTGCGCGAGCATCTGGCGGAGTACGCCGCGTTCCTGGTCAGCTTCTGGGCCATCGCCGTGCACTGGCTGATCCACCAGCGGCTGTTCCGGTACGTCACCGGGCTCTCGGGCGGTGCCATCCGGTGGAACCTGCTGTGGCTGCTCGCGATCGTCGTCACGCCGTTCACCACGAAGCTGCTGACCAGCGAGGCCGACGCGTTCCAGGTCCAGTTCATCGTGTACGCGGCCAACCAGGTCCTCACGGGCCTGTTCTTCCGGCTGGCCTTCACGGACCTGCGCAGGTCGGGGGGCTTGCGCACCTCCGCGTCACCGGAGGCCGTGTCGGACATCATGAGCTGGCTGACCGCGATGATCGTGGCCTTCCTGATCTCGATCCCGGTCGCGCTGGTCACCCACTGGGCGGCCCTGTGCTGGGCGCTGCTCCCGGCGATACGGGCCGGCCTCCGCCTCCTGCGGCGCACGCCCCGGACCGCCGCCGCTGCCTGAGCCCGCACCGCGGTCGCCCTCCCGCCCTACCCCGCGTCCAGGGCTCCGGTGCGCGCCGCGTACGCCCGCAGCCCCTCGGCCGTGTCGCCCGCCCAGCCCACATAGCCGTCCGGGCGGACCAGGAACAGACCCGGGCCGTACGACTCCGGGGCCGGCAGGCCGGGCACCCCGTCGACCGGCGCGGGGGTCAGCAGGGTCCAGTGCGGTCCCCGGAACGCGTCGAACATCCGCACCCCGGCCGCGTTCCGCCCGTCGGGCGCACGGTCCCCGGCCCGCACCGGGCCGGGGTCCCGCCGGGTCTCCTCCGTCAGCGAGGACTCCCGGTAGCCGAGCCCCAGCTGGACCGTCGCCTCGCCCCGCCGCACCTCGCCCCGGTGCACGCCCGTCGAGAGGTCCAGCATGGCGGCGGCGTTGGCCCGGCGCTCCTCCTCGTAGGTGTCGAGGAGCCCCTCCGGGGCCCTTCCGCCGAGCACCGCGCCGAGCTTCCAGCCCAGGTTGTAGGCGTCCTGGACGCTGGTGTTCAGCCCCTGGCCGCCGGCCGGGGAGTGCACATGGGCCGCGTCACCGGCCAGCAGGACCCGGCCCGCCCGGAAGCGGTCGGCCAGGGCGGCACGCGGACGGAAGTCGGAGGCCCAGCGGAGTTCGGTGACATCGGACGCGGCCAGTGGGGCGTACGCCGACACCAGTCGCCGTACGCCCGCCAGGGACAGGTCGGCGTCCGTGCCCTCCGGCAGCTTCGCCGCCAGCTGGAAGTCCTCCGTGCCGGCCAGCGGGCAGAGCGCCACGCCGTAGCCGTCGCCGCCCATGAAGACATGCCAGTGGTCGCGGTCGAGCCCCCGCACCCGCAGATCGGCGACCAGATACGGGCTCGGGTCCACCGACTCCCCGGTCATCCCCACGCCCACCGCGCGCCGGACGGCCGACCGCCCGCCGTCCGCCGCCACGACGTACCGCGCGCGAGCCGTCGTACCGTCGGCGAAGCGGACCGTCACCCCCTCCGCGTCCTGCTCCAGGTCCACCACCGCGCGCCCGAAGGCGACCCGGCCGCCCAGCTCCCGCAGCCGCGCGTACAGGACCTCCTGCGTCCGCCACTGCGCGACCATCAGCGGCTCGGTGTACGGCGCGCCCTCGTCCGCCGCCACCGCGTCGAACATCGGCCCCGCCTTCTGCGGTTCGCCGTCCTTCCAGACCAGCCGCGGCGGATAGGGCCCGCCGGCCGCGCGGATCGCCTCGCGCACCCCGAGGTCGTCGAAGACCTCCTGGGTCCGGGGCTGGATCCCCTTGCCGCGCGACCCCGGGAACAGCCTCTCGCCCGCCTCCACGACCAGCGCGCCCACCCCGCGCCGGGCGAGGTCGATGCCGAGGGTGAGCCCGGTGGGACCCGCGCCCACCACCAGAACATCCAGCGCATCCATCGCATATCTCCTTAACGCTGTTAAGTGCCGTCGCCGACAAGGCTGCCCTTAACGCTGTTAAGCTGTCAAGTGTGAGTACGGAACGACGCGCGCCCCTCGACCGCCGGCGGGTCGCCGACACGGCCCTGCGCCTGCTGAACGAGACCGGCCTCGACGGCCTGACCCTCCGGGCCATCGCCCGGGAACTCGACGTCAAGGCCCCGGCCCTGTACTGGCACTTCAAGGACAAGCAGGCGCTGCTCGACGAGATGGCGACCGAGATGTACCGCCGGATGCTCGCGAGCGCGGCCCACGACCCCGCCGACACCTGGCAGGACCGGCTGCGCACCACGAGCCGCGCCCTGCGCACGGCCCTCCTCGGCTACCGCGACGGCGCCAAGGTCTACAGCGGCTCACGCTTCACGGGCATCGCGCACGCCCCCGCCCAGGAGGCCTACCTGCATGCCATGACCGAGGCCGGCTTCACCCTCGCCCAGGCGGCCCGGGCCGGCATGACGGCCAACGCCTACACCATTGGCTTCGTCACCGAGGAACAGGGCGTCCACCCCCTCCCGGGCGAACGCCGAGAGGGCTACGACCCCGACGAACGCGCCCGCCTCCTCGCCGACTTCCCCCTCTCGGCCGCCGCGGGCCGAGAGATCTTCACCGACTACGACACCCACTTCGAGGAGGGCCTGGAGTTGGTGCTCGCCGGAATCGGCGCACGGTACGAAATCGCCCCGTAAGGGGCGCGGGGAACTGCGCGACCGGCCCCCACACACCCGCACCCGCCCGACCACCCCTCGCGGCACCCCCGCAGGCGCTACCGCACAACCCTCCGCAGCGCCCGCGTCAGCACCGGCGGCAGCAGATCCACCGCCACCCGCCGCACCCGGCTCCGCCCCCGCCCCCGCGCCACCGCCCCCGGCGTCACCACGGGAGCCGGCGCCTCCACCGGAGGTTCCGGCAGATCCGCGTACCGGGACCCCGGAAACCCCACCTCCCGCATCCCCTTCGACTTCAGCCGGATGATCCGGTGCCCCGCCGCCTCCTGCATGCTCAGATGGCAGTCGTCCCGCCCCTGCACCATCTCGATCAACTCCTCCTGCACCGGCCCGGGGTCCCCCCACGTCCCGTACAGCTTCTGCGTACTGAGGCAGACCGGGCTCAGCCCCCGGTTGAGGACCGCCTCCCACGCCGCTATGGAGACGCCGGGCGTGTGCTCGGAGCGGAAGTCGTCGAGGACCACGATCCCGTCGGGCAGCAGCAGATCGTGCGCCGCCCCTATGTCACCGTGCACATGCGCGTACAGGTGCGAGGCGTCGACATGCACGAACCGGCAGGAGCGGGGCGGGACTTCGGCCGGCACCACGGTGCTGGGGCCCTGCAGCACCCGGGGCAGTTCGTCGTGGAAGGCGAGGTAGTTCTCCTCGAAGAGCCGCCGGGTCAGCCGGCCGTACGACTTCGTGGACTCCGCCCGGTTCGCGTCGTCGGGCGCGTCGCCCTCGAAGAGGTCGCAGACCGTGAAGGACTCGCCGGACCGCAGGTGCCGGCCGGTGAAGATCGCGCTCTTGCCCAGGTAGACCCCGACCTCCAGGAGGTCGCCACGCAGGCCGGCGCTCTCCTGCCGGCCGAGGAACCAGTCGAAGAGCACCTGGTCGAGTACGGGGAACCAGCCGGGCACGTCGTCGAGACGGCGGGGCGGGCGGGTCGTTTCCTGGGGGGTGGCCATAGGGGGCGCATGCCCGCCGCACAGCTCCGAAATCGACGGAGAGATGAACGGCGGGCCAAGTCCCCCAAAAGTTAACGAGAAGTGAATTCAGGCTGAATCATGAATTTCGCAATGCCCTTTTCAATCGCGGCCCCACCGGTGTCTCCACGAAACGGTGGATCAGCCGGGCCAGTCCGAGCATTCCGCACACCGTGATCAGAAGGGTGGGCCAGGGGGGTACTCCCCAGCCCCGGTGCAGCACCCGGATCACGAACCATCCGAGGTGTTCGTGCACCAGGTAGAAGGGATACGTCAGCGCCCCGGCCGTGGTCAGCCAGGGCCAGGCCGCCCACCTGGTCCAGCCCGCCGCGACCGCCGCCACCGCGGCGAACGCGAGCGTGACGACCAGCATCACGACGTGCGGGTCGCGGGGCGATCCGGCCTGCCACAGCCCCTCCGTGGCCATGCGCAGCCCGAGGATCCAGGAGAGCGCCACGATGCCCCAGGGCAGCAGCCGGTTCCCGAACCGGTGGACGAGGTAGAGGGCCAGGCCGCCGACGAAGTATGGGGCGTAATGGGGCATGACGACCAGCTCGGTCCAGGGGCCGCCGGCCGAGGTGCTCAGCACGGCGGCCAGGGTCCACACCGAGCAGAACAGCACCACCCGGCGGTAGGTGACCCCGGGCAGGACGACGAGCAGCGCGAACAGGGCGTAGAAGCGCACCTCGACCCAGAGGGTCCAGCAGACGCCGAGGACGCGGGGCGCGCCCAACGGCTGTTGCAGCATGGTGAGGTTGACCAGGAACTCGTCGGTCCGGACCGCGTGCACGACGGCCGGCAGCACCAGGGACGCGCCGGTGACCAGCGCCACGGCGACCCAGTAGGCGGGGTAGAGGCGGGCGACGCGGGAGCGGAAGAAGTCGCCGAGGGGGCGGCCCCAGCTGCTCATGCAGATCACGAAGCCGCTGATGACGAAGAAGAACTCGACGCCGAGACAGCCGTAGACGGCCGCCCCGGACAGGGTCGGGAAGACGTGGGCGGGGTTCTGGTGCCAGGACGCGGAGACCACTCCGCCGCGTCCCGCGTAGTGGTAGAGGCAGACCATCAGGGCGGCGACGAGCCGCAGTCCGTCGAGGGCGAGAAGTCGGGTGCGGGGGTGTCCGGGTGGGGCCGGGACGACCGGGATCTGCGCAGGCGGGGGCGCCAGTGTGGGGGTCGCGAGAGACATGGTCCGGGATGCCTACCCGGGGCCGGGCGGCTAATCATCCGATCTGTTTCCGAAGTCCCCGGGACGTGGGAAGTCCCATACCGTCACCTGGGGGAATCATAGAAAGTGTGCGGTGAACCTGCTAACCATTCTCTTACCCGTAGGGGTTCGTTAACCATATAGTCGTTTTGGCTTCCTAGTTTCTCCATCCATCCCCCCGATGCGGGTCACCCCACCACACACAGCGGTTGCACAAGCTTTGCTTGGCAAAATCAGGAGAGTTATGACGAGGGTCCAGAACAGGCGGGCACCTGCGCGCGGAGGGGAGCTGGACGACTGCCTGCACGCCTGCGCTGTGCACAGCGGCAAAGTGGTCGGCAGCCTCGACCGCCGTCGCGCGGAACTCGCGGAGCAGCTGCGCAAGCTGCTGGTGGTCGTCGCCACGGAAGGCACCACCACTCCCGCGCCCGCCCCGGCCGGCGGTGCGACGGCGCTTCTGAAGCGCGCCGTCAAGGGCGCGGCCAGCCCCTCCGGCGGTATCAACAACGACCTGCTGGACGCTCTGCTCGCGGTTGCCAACAAGGCGCTGGAGTGCGGTTACAACGACGAGCTGAACCTCGCCCTGGTGATCAGCGACACGGTTCTCGCCCAGCGCAAGAACTCCCGCGCCGGCTGGCGGCTGCGCGCCCGCATCCTGGAGGGGCTCGGCGAGGAGCGCGAGGCCATCGAGGCCTACGAGCGCTACCTGGAGCTCACCAAGGACGACGGCTTCGGCGTCGCCAACCGGATATCCGGCCTGCGCCGCGCCGGCGAACGCGAAAGCGAACTCCTCGACCTCCTCAAGCGCCAGGTCCCGGCCGCCGTGGACCACGTCCGCGCGCCCTCCACCGCCACCTGGGCCGAGGGCCTCGCCCTGCAGGCCGTCGGCGACTGGCAGGCCGCCGAGCCCCGCCTGGTCGGCGCGCTGCTCGCCCTCGCCGAGGACGAGGCGCCGGTGAACGACCGGCAGGAGCTGCTCAGCCAGTACCTCGACCTGCGCCTCGCCGAGGGCAACGACGCCGGCATCACCGAGGCCGTCGCGCTCTACGCCGAGCAGCGCCGCATCCGGATGCGCGGCCCGGTCGGCAACCCGACCGTCGACGGCGTGCAGTGGATCAGCCTCGGCGAGTTCCGCAACCAGATCGCCGGCAAGTCGGTCTGCCTGATCGCCAACTCGGGCCGGGTCGGCGCGAGCGGCATGGGCAGGGAGATCGACAACTACGACCTGGTCGTGCGCTTCAACTCGTACAAGATCGACCCGAAGAACACCGGTGAGCGCACCGACATCCACGTCAGCATCCACAAGCACGCGTTCAACTGGGAGAAGCCGGTGACCACCCGGCTGATCTTCGGTGGTGTCTCGGGCGACTGGAAGCACTCGCTGCGCAACAAGCTGGTCCCCGGCGCGCAGAAGTACCTCGGTGACGAGTCGCTGCGCTGGCCGATGCGGAACATCGGGCAGATCGGCGCCGACGCCTGGTCGGGCATCCCGACCTCCGGCTTCAACATGCTCTGGCTGCTGGACTTCCTGGACGTCAGCCCGACCCTGGACCTGATCGGCTTCGACTTCTACGAGAGCGGCGCGTACCGCGTGCAGGAGGCCATGAAGCTCGCCATCACCTCCGTGCACGAATACACCAGCGAGAAGGACTGGGTCATGCAGCGGGCCCAGAGCGTGACGGACATGAGGATCTCCCTGCGATGACGACCACCTTCACCTCGGCGGTACCGAACACCGACGCGACCGCCCTCACCAAGAAGCGCCGGGTCGCCTTCGCGTCCTACGTGGACGAGAACTACCTGCCCGGCTTCCTGGTCCTGCTGCGCAGCCTCGCCCTGTCCAACCCGGGCGTCTGCGAGGACTTCGTCGTGCTCTACGACGACCTGCGCCCGGCCTCCATCGCGAAGATCCGCGCCCTGCACCCGCGCATCGTGCTCCAGCGGGTCAACGACACGCACTACGACTCGTACGTCAAGGGCGACCAGGACAACTACCTGGTCCGCAAGGCGTACTTCATCCTCGACATCTTCCGGCTGCGGGACTACGACACGGTCATCACCCTGGACACCGACATGGTCGTCCTCGGCGGTCTCGGCGAGCTCCTGGAGCTGCGCGAGGGCCTCGCGGCCGTCCCGCAGTTCTTCTACGGCCAGCACAAGCTGAACTCCGGTCTTCTGGTGATCCAGAAGGAGTACCTGTCCGACGAGTTCTGCGCGAAGATCGACAAGACCGGCCGCAGCGGCGACTACGAGCTGGACAAGCACGACCAGGGCATCCTGAACGCCGTCCTGGACGGCGACTTCGTCCGCCTCGACGCCAAGTACAACTTCGTCAAGCGGCGGCTCTCCGGCGACCTCCCGGTCCCCGAGGAGACGAAGATCCTGCACTTCACCGGTCGCCACAAGCCCTGGCAGGGCGGCGAGTCCGGCTACGCGCAGGCCGAGGACCGCTGGCGCGAGTTCGAGATGACCGACGCCGAGTTCCACGCGGCCTACTTCGCCTCCTCCGGCGGCCTCCACCACGACCTGGTCGTCCACTACGGCACCCCGCACGTCAAGCGCACCGGTGACGTCGAGATCGCCCGCAAGGTGGCCGCCGCGCACATCTCCGCCGGCGACTACCAGGACGCCGTGGACGTCATGAGCAGCGTCCACATCCCGCTGGACGAGGCCTGGCCGCACGAGGTCCTCGGGCACGCCCTGATGAGCGTCTCCCGCTACGACGAGGCCAAGACCCAGCTGCTGCTCGCCAGCGCCGCCCCCAACCGGGCCGCCACCGCCTTCTCCCGGCTCGCCCAGATCGCCTGGGTGCACGGCGACAACACCGAGGCCCTGAAGTACGCCACGGCCGGCCTCACCGTCGACCCCACGCACCGCTCCAGCCGCCTGTGGGCCCAGCGCGCGGCCGCCGTCCCCTCCCAGGAGCAGGGCAGCGCCGAGGACCAGCTGGCGCACGTCGCGTTCTACATGGACCGGCAGGGCAACGCGGGCGACAAGCTGCTCCCGGAGACCGTCCGCCTCGGCTTCGGCCCGGACACCACCTCCCGGCGCTGGCACTCCGTGCACGCCCACCGCTACTTCGACCAGGCCGCCCTGGAGCGCGTCAACGCCCGCCGGGGTCTGGTCATCGGCGGCGGCGGCCTGTTCATCCCGGACACCATGCCCAACGGCAACAGCGCCTGGCAGTGGAACGTCCCGGACGAGCACCTGCGCGCCATCGACGTCCCGATCATGATCTACGCCGTCGGCTTCAACGCCTTCGACGGCCAGTCCTACCGGGCCCAGCGGTTCAACCAGAGCCTGCGCCTGCTGGTCGAGAAGTCCTCCTTCTTCGGCCTGCGCAACCACGGTTCCATCGCCAAGGTCCGCGGCATGCTCCCGCCGGGGCTCCAGGACAAGGTCGTCTTCCAGCCCTGCCCCACCACGGTCATGCGCCAGCTGGTGGCCGGCTGGACCGACCCGCTGTACCGCGAGGACACGGTCATGCTCAACGCGGCCTACGACCGCGCGGGGCTGCGCTTCGGCCACGACTACGGCCACTTCCTCGCCGAGATGGCCAAGGCCGTCCGCAAGATCGGCGAGCACACCGAGGTCAAGTGCGTGGCGCACTCCCTCGACGACGAGAAGATCGCCTTCGACCTGCGCCGCGAGCACGGCATCTCGCTCCCGGTCATCCCGATGTACGACTTCTCCAACGACGAGATCCGCGAGACGTACGCCAAGACCCGCTTGGTCATCGGCATGCGCGGACACGCCGGCATGATCCCGTTCGGTGTCGGCACGCCGATCATCTCGCTCATCTCGCACCCCAAGATGGCGTACTTCCTCAACGACATCGAGCGGCCCGAGTGGGGCGTCTCGGTCCACGAGAAGAACCTCGGCGACATCCTCACCGAGCGCGCCATCGGCATCCTCGACAACCACAGCCGCACGGTCGCCGACGTCCACGACCGCCAGGAACAGCTCTGGAAGGTCACCGAGGACAACCGCGCCACGATCAGGAAGATCCTGGGCCGCTGACGCCGAAGGGGCGGGCCCGGAAGATCCGGACCCGCCCCTTTCGAGAAGCGGTTCGACAGCGCGCCCCGAAGGGGCGCGGGGCTGTATTGGATATGCGGCTACCGCCGCGTGGGCGCGACCAGCCCCCACGGCGCCGCAGCCGAACAACGACAAGCCGCGGAACTTACCGCCGCACGACCCGCCGCAGGTTCCGCGCCTTACGCGCCATCCGCCGCACCGTCGCGTTCCGCAACGGGAACGACAACTGCGACGGCACCCCACCCGGCAGCCCCAGCGAGGTAAGCCGCTTCCGCTTGAAGTACCGGATGGTCGTGTCGTTCAGATGCTTCGTCAGATACCGCTCGGTCTCCGCCCGCAACTGCGGATGGATCCTCGGCTGCATCGCAAACCCCACCGCCCGGATCAGCTCACCGAGCGCCTCGACGCTCATCCGCGGCCGCTGCTCCTTGACCGCCTTGCGGTCCGTGAGCTCGGGGATCAGCGCGTCGACGACGGTGACCGGCACCCGGTTGCTGTTCTCGTAGGGCGTCAGCTTGTCCAGCAGAGTGTCGGTGCCGACACAGGCGGTCGGCAGCCCGTACAGCGCGGACGCGGTGAGCAGCGCGGTGGAGAAGCAGCCGACGACCAGGGCGGGACGCATCCGCTGGTAGAGCACCTCGGCCAGGACGGTGGTGTCCAGGACGGTGAGGTCGACCTTGAGCTTCTCGGCCTCCTGCTCCAGCGTCCGGGCGAACCGGGCCGGGGCGGAGGGGTGCGGCTTGAACACGACCTTGGTGTGGCCGAGTTCGACGGCGCCCTTGAGCATCCGTACGTGCAGGTGCTCCTCCTGCTCGGCGGAGAGGATGCCGAGCGCGGAGAGGTACTGGCCGAGCAGCAGGGCCGGTTCGTCGATCTCGGGCAGCTCGTCGCCGCTGGGCGCGAGCTCCGCGAGCACCTTGGTGAACGCGGCGGTCGGTACGACCTCGCCGTCGACGCCGAACTCGGTGAGCAGCATGGGCTTGAGGCCCGGCACCAGGTCGAGGTGGAGGACCCGGTCGACGCGGGTGCCGACCAGCGGGTCGATCTTGTTGCGGGTCGGGCCGTAGCTCATCAGGCCGTCGGCGTAGACCGTGACCGGGGCGCCGGTGAACATCTGGGTGAGGCTCTGCGAAGGGTTGACCTGGATCGACTCGACGGCGAACTCGATGTCGTCGTCGCCCAGCTGCCACTCGTGGCGCAGGAAGCGTTCCCACAGCGGGAAGTCCTCCGGCCGGGGGGCCCAGCCGCCGGGGTGGAACGGGAAGATCGTCTCGTTGTACGAGATCACGTCGTCGAAGCGGTCGCGCAGTCGCTCGAAGCCGGGCGCCTCGTCCAGGCCCGGGGTGGTCTCGGGGGTCGCCGCGTTGTTGCAGACCAGCAGGATGCGCCGGTCGGCCGGGCGGAAGGCGCCGGAGTCCAGGGCGGCGGCGAGGGTGGCCGTGCCGTAGAGCGTGGACGCCTGGAAGATCTGGGTGGTCACGCGGCGGCTCCCGCGGGGGCGGGACGGCGGCGCAGCCGGCGCAGCTTGGTGGCGCGCTGGAGGTCCATGGAGTCCAGCGCGTCGTCCAGCACGTCCTGCGGCATGCGCCGCAGTGCCGCGGCACTCATTGATTTCAGCTTCTTCGCCACCGCGGGCTCGAACCTTTCGATGGATCCCAGGTGATGGGAAATGATGGCGCAATACGTGCGGACGGCCTTCGGCAGGAGCTCCTTCGCGTCCGCGTCCTGTGCGGTTTCCTCGATCACCTGGTCGAACGCGCGAATGAAATCGAGCTGACGGACATCCCCGATCTGCGTGAGTGACGAGGCTACGCCACGCCGATAGAAGACGCCGAGCAGGTTCACCGCCGCGAAGGAACCGGCCTCCCGGTGCAGCTTCCAGATCCACGGCCGGTCCTCGGCCGTCCGAAGGCCGTCCGTGAAATGCACGAGGCCCTTGTCCACCAGACGGCGGTGATAGACCCCCGCCCACGCGTAGGCGTAGTCGACGGAGGTGGTCCGGTCGGTCGGCAGGATCGCGTCCCGCGGGTTGAGCACGACACCCCGGCGGCCGACCGGCACCCGGTGCACGGTGCGGGCCCGGGCGGTGCACTGCACATGGTCGGTGCGCACGAAGTCGCAGCCCAGCGACTCGATGGCACCCACCAGCTGGGGGTAGTAACCCGGCGCGAGCCAGTCGTCGCCGTCGAGGAAGGTGACGTACTCACCGCGCGCTTTGTCGATGCCGGTGTTGCGCGCGGTGGCCAGCCCTCCGTTCTTCTCGTGTCTGACATGGACGGCGCCAGGGAGCTCGCGCTCGGCTCGCGCGAGAATCTCTGGTGTCCCGTCGGTCGAGCAGTCGTCGACGAGAATGAATTCGAAGTCCTCACGCGCGTTCGCGCGCAGGCTCCTCAGGGTGTCGGGCGCGTATTGCTGCACGTTGTAGAACGGCACGATGACGGAGAGCTTGACCACGTGGGGGACGTTAGAGGAGCCTCCGTCGCGAGTCTTGACCGGCGCCTTGATACCAGGTGAACGACATGTGGCGAAGTCATGAACCAGGACTTTTTGATTGGTAATCCTGGGCTGATTCGCCGTCCGGAGATGTGTTGTTAACCTTTTGTTGGATTCGGGTTGGGGAGATCCTCGGAATGGCTTCCTAGCGTCTGAGACGTGCCAGCAAGTGCAACGAAGTCTCTGCGGGTGGCCGTCCTGGCGGATTCCGACACTCGGTGGAAGTGGGGGGCGCTCACCGCGAAGCGCCTGATTCCCAACGAAAGCGACAGATCGGACATTCGGCTCGACGGTTTCCTCCTGCGGGGCCGTGCCACCCCCACCGCCCGTCAGCTCCAGGAGGTCGGCGTCCACGCGGACTCGCTCCGCGAGGTGACCGCCGTCGAGTTCCTGCGTGCCATGGAAGCCGGGCCCTCGGGCACGGAAGCCGCCCCCGACGGCGCGGAGTCGTACGACATCCTCGTGCTCTCCCTCGTCGGCGGCGGGGTCCAGGCCATGCTGCACGGGCTGCGCAGCGCCTTCGCCGGCCGGGAGAAGCGGCCCGTCGTCGTCACCGGCTATGTCGGCGTCGTCTACGAGAAGCTCGCCGACGGCCTGCTGCTGCGGCACGGCGCGGACCTGGTCCTCGCCAACTCCCGCCAGGACGCGGACCGATTCCGCGAGGTGTACGACGGGGTCGGCGCCGACTCCTCGGCGGTCACCGAGGTCGCGCTGCCCTTCCTCGGCGGGGCGCCGTACGAAGGTGAACACGACCCGTACACCGTGGTGTTCGCGGCCCAGCCCTCGGTGCCGGAGAGCCGCAAGGACCGTACGTACCTGCTCGACCGGCTGATCCGGCACGCCCGGCAGCACCCCGAGCGCGAGGTGCTGCTCAAGCTGCGCTCCAAGCCCGGCGAGCACACCACCCACATCGAGGAACTGCCGTACCAGAAGCTGGTCCAGGGCAAGGACGTGCCCGCCAACTTCCAGCTCGTGTACGGGCACATGGGCGAGGTCCTCGACCGCACCGACCTCCTGGTCACCATGAGCTCGACGGCCGCCCTGGAGTCGCTGCACCGGCGGATCCCGACCGTGGTCCTCACCGACCTCGGCATCCGCGAGGGACTCGGCAACCACCACTTCGTCGGCTCCGGCTGCCTCGCCTCCTGGGACCAGCTCGACGCCGGACACCGCCCGGTGCCCGACGCCGAGTGGGTCTCACGGCAGGGCGTCGCCGCCGACGGCACGTACGCCACCGCGTTCGACGCGGGCCGCGAGCGGATCGCGAAGCTGCTCGCCCGGCCCGGCGGGCTGCCGCCCCTGAACCCGTACTACACACCCGAGACCGCGTCCGGCTATCTGCCCGGCATCCTGGCCCGCCACCACCTCGGCCCCGACGGCGTCCCGCTCCCCGGTGCGCCCGCCGCCGACAAGGCCCCGGGACCCGTCCGCCAGATCGTGCGCCGGGCCGCGCGCGGCGCCTACCGCCACGGCGTCCAGCGGGTGGCCCCCGTGATCCGACGAATGGGAGAGCTGTGAGCGACCGGATCCCGAACCAGGCGTCCTCGGCGCCTGACGGACCTGAAGGAACAGAGCCGATGTCCCACCCCGAAGGGGCCGTACTGCCCCGCGTCCTCGCCGTGATCCCCGCCCGGGGCGGCTCCAAGGGCGTCCCCGCGAAGAACCTCGCCCCGGTCGGCGGCGTCCCGCTGGTCGCCCGCGCGGTCCGCGAGTGCGTCGCCTCCCGGCTGGTCACCGACGTGGTCGTCTCCACCGACGACCAGGCGATCGCCGCCGCCGCCCGCTCGGCCGGCGCCGAGGTCGTGCTGCGCCCCGCCGCCATCGCCGGTGACACCGCCACCTCCGAGGCCGCCGTCCTGCACGCCATGGACGCCCACGAGGCGCTGCACGGCGCCACCGTCGACGTCGTCCTGCTCGTGCAGTGCACCAGCCCGTTCATCGTCCGCGAGGACGTCGACGGGGTGGTCGGCGCGATCGTCGAGAACGGCGCCGACACGGCCCTGACCGTCGCCCCCTTCCACGGCTTCGTCTGGCGCGACGAGGTGCACGCCCCGGTGCCGGCCGGCGCCGACGAGGCGTCCGCCAGCGGCGGCTTCGGCGTCAACCACGACAAGTCGTTCCGGCCGCGCCGGCAGGACCGCCCCCAGGACTTCCTGGAGACCGGCGCCGCCTACGCGATGCGCGCCGACGGCTTCCGCGAGCACCAGCACCGCTTCTTCGGCCACACCGAACTGGTGCGGACCGACCCCGCGCGCGTCCTGGAGATCGACGACCACCACGAGCTCGCGCGCGCCCGCGCCCTGGCCCCGCTCTTCGACGCGGACCGCCCCGGCGCCCTCCCGACCGCCGACGACGTCGACGCG
This sequence comes from Streptomyces sp. NPDC048288, assembly GCF_043201555.1. Classification (NCBI taxonomy): domain Bacteria; kingdom Bacillati; phylum Actinomycetota; class Actinomycetes; order Kitasatosporales; family Streptomycetaceae; genus Streptomyces; species Streptomyces sp. NPDC048288. Next base: position 345,461 of record NZ_JBICZD010000003.1, on the reverse strand, counting down.
GTCGTACTGGACTTCGACGGCACCCAGACCGACGACCGGGTGCTGATCGATGCCGATGGAAAGGAGTTCGTCTCCGTGCACCGCGGCGACGGACTCGGCATCGCCGCCCTGCGCAAGAGCGGGCTGAAGATGCTGATCCTCTCCACGGAGCAGAACCCGGTCGTCGCCGCCCGGGCCCGGAAGCTACAGATTCCGGTCCTGCACGGCATCGACCGCAAGGACCTCGCACTCAAGCAGTGGTGCGAGGAGCAGGGCATCGCTCCCGAGCGCGTGCTCTACGTCGGAAACGACGTCAATGACCTCCCGTGCTTCGCCGTAGCCGGCTGGCCCGTGGCGGTCGCGAGCGCCCACGACGTCGTACGCGGCGCCGCACGCGCGGTCACCACCCTCCCCGGTGGTGACGGCGCGATCCGAGAGATCGCCAGCTGGATCCTCGGCCCCTCTCTCGATTCCCTCCCGAAGTAAGGACACCCCACAGTCATGAGCAACTCCCGTCTGCGCCAGTTCGGTTCCCGTGAGGTCGGCCCCGGCAAGCCCGTCTACATCTGCGGCGAGATCGGCATCAACCACAACGGTGAGCTGGAGAACGCCTTCAAGCTGATCGACGTCGCCGCCGAGGCCGGCTGCGACGCCGTCAAGTTCCAGAAGCGCACCCCGGAGATCTGCACCCCGCGCGACCAGTGGGACATCGAGCGCGACACCCCCTGGGGCCGCATGACCTACATCGACTACCGCCACCGCGTGGAGTTCGGTGAGGACGAGTACCGCCAGATCGACGAGTACTGCAAGAGCAAGAACATCGCCTGGTTCGCCTCCCCGTGGGACACCGAGGCCGTCGCCTTCCTGGAGAAGTTCGACGTCCCCGCCCACAAGGTCGCCTCCGCCTCCCTCACGGACGACGAGCTGCTCAAGGCGCTGCGCGCCACCGGCCGCGCGGTCATCCTCTCCACGGGCATGTCGACCCCGAAGCAGATCCGCCACGCGGTCGAGGTCCTCGGCTCGGACAACATCCTCATGTGCCACGCCACCTCCACCTACCCGGCGAAGGCCGACGAGCTGAACCTCCGCGTGATCAACACGCTGGAGAAGGAGTACCCGAACGTGCCGATCGGCTACTCCGGCCACGAGACGGGTCTGCAGACCACCCTCGCCGCGGTCGCGCTCGGCGCCACCTTCGTCGAGCGTCACATCACCCTCGACCGCGCCATGTGGGGCTCCGACCAGGCCGCCTCGGTCGAGCCGCAGGGCCTGACCCGCCTGGTCCGCGACATCCGCATCATCTCCGAGTCCCTCGGCGACGGCGTCAAGAAGGTCTACGACTCCGAGCTCGGCCCGATGAAGAAGCTGCGCCGCGTCACCGGCGTCGTCGCCGAGGCGGAGATCGCCGCGGCCGCCGGCGAGCCGGTCCAGGTCTGACCCACTTGTTACGACGACGGGACGGTCGTACGTCGATGAGCCCCCGCGCCGGGAACCCCGGCCCCCACACCCTCGCGTTCGTCGAGAGTCCGGTGCAGCTGCTGAACGTGCTGGAGTGGGCGCATGTCCACGCCCTGCGCGGGGCGGCGGAGCCGGTGCCGACGGTGCCTGCCCAGGCCCGTCGCGCATCGGCCGCCATATCGGCGGCGGCACCCGGCGCGGAACTCACGATCGTCGTCCTGGCCCCGACGGACCCGATGACCCGGGGCCAGCTGCGCCGCATGGCGGACCTGGCCCGTGACGAGGGCTACCGGGTCCGCTGGGAGGAAGCACGGGGCGGCACCACCGCCCCCTTCCAGACGATCGGCGGCCTGGCGGGCTCCCTCCGCCGGGCCGACCGGATCGTCATGGGAGACCCGTTCTCCCGCTATGTACAACTGCTCCTGACCATCACCCGCGCCCGCGACCTGGTCGTGGTCGACGACGGCACGGCCACGATGGAGTTCGTCGCCCAACTGGCGCGCGGCGAACGCCTGGTGCGCTGGCACCGCAAGGGCGGCAGACCCGGCGCCCGGGACCTGCTGTTCGCCCCGGTGTCCTCCTCGGCCCGCCGCCGCCTCACCCCCAGCGACCGCCGCCGGGTGGAGGTCTTCTCCTCCATGCCGATGACGGAGACGCCGGCCGGGGTGACGGTCACCGCGAACGACTTCGGCTGGACCCGGGCCCGCTTCGGCCCGCCGCGCATCACCAAGGGCGCCGACCTGGTCGGCACCTCCCTGGTGGAGACCGGCGTCGTGGACGGCGACCGCTACCTGGAGGCCGTCCAGACCCTGGCGAAGGCGCACGGCGCGACCCGCTACTTCGCGCACCGCCGCGAGAGCACCGAGAAGCTGCACCGGCTCGCGGCCGAGACCGGCCTGGAGATAGTCCGCCCGGACCTTCCCCTGGAGCTGATCGCCCGCAGGGGCCCCATCGGCCGGACCATCCTGAGCTTCCCGTCGACGGTCGTGCACACCCTGCCGCTCGCCCTGGTCGGCACGGGCGTCCGCGTCGCCGTCTGCGACATCGACCCGGCCTGGCTGACGGAGAACGCGTCCCCCCGGGCGCAGGGATTCCTCTCCGGCGTCACCGGCACGGCGAAGGACGTGCACCGACTGGCGGCGGTGACCAGCCCGGCGTAGGGCACCGGGGGCGCCGGCCCCTCCGGATCACTGCCAGGTGGGCATGACCCCCGCCGGGTAGCGGGAGCCGGCCGCCCCGTGCGGGAGGATCTCCTGGACGCGCGCCAGATCCCCGGGCGTGAGGGCGACGTGCGCCGCGGCCACGTTCTCGGCCAGCCGCCGCGGGCTCCGCGTGCCCGGGATCGGCACGATGTCGTCGCCCTGCGCGAGCAGCCAGGCCAGCGCGAGCTGGGTGACCGTGCAGCCCTTGCCCTCGGCGAGGGCGGTCAGCTCGCGCACCGCGGCGACGTTCCGCTCGTAGTTGCCGGGCTTCCAGCGCTCGTCCATGGTGTGCCGCATGTCGCCCGCCTCGTACTCGGCGGCGGGCTTGACCGCTCCGGTGAGGAAGCCGCGCCCCAGCGGGGAGTACGGCACGAAGCCGATGCCCAGCTCCCGGAGCACCGGCAGGATCTCGGCCTCCACGGCCCGCTCGAACACCGAGTACTCGGTCTGGAGCACCGACACCGGGTGCACGGCGTGCGCCCGGCGGATCGTCTCCGGCCCGGCCTCGCTCAGCCCGAGGAACCGGACCTTGCCTTCGGCGATCAGCTCGCCGACCGTCCCCGCGACCTCCTCGATGGGGACGTCGGGGTCCACGCGGTGCTGGTAGAGCACGTCGATCCGGTCCGTGCCCAGGTACCGCAGGCTGTTCTCGGTGACCTCGCGGATGTGCTCGGGACGGCTGTCCAGGGAGTGCCCGATCCGCGTCGGGTCGGACAGGTCGAAACCGAACTTCGTCGCGATCAGGATCTCGTCCCGGAAGCCCTTCACGGCCCGCCCGAGGAGCTGCTCGTTGCTGCCGGTGCCCAGGCCGTACAGCTCGGCCGTGTCGAAGAGGGTGACCCCGAGCCCATGGGCCCGGTGGAGGGTGTCGAGGCTGCCCCGCTCGTCCGGGGTGCCGTAGGCCATCGTCATGCCCATGGTGCCGAGACCGATCGCGCCGGCCGTGAGGCCCTGGGTGCCGAGGGTGCGCCGCGGGAGGTGTGTGGTGTGCTCTGCCATGCCGTCAACGCTAGGCACGCGGACCCCGGCGGTCATGGGCCGCCGCTCGCATAGAATTGCCTGATCCTCTCAGGGACCCTTCAGGGACGGAGCGCACCGTGCTGGACCGACTCGTCGCGGCCGTCGACCGGCACTGCGTGACACCGGGCACGGACACCGCCGTACCCCGGCTCTCCCTGGCCTCCGTCGACGAGCCGGTCGAGCCCGCCCATCTGCTGTACGAACCGATGATCTGCTTCGTCGCCGCCGGCACGAAACGCACCACCGCGGGCGAGCTGATCCGGGTGGCCCGCCCCGGCGAGATGCTCCTCACCAGCATCGACCTGCCGGTCACCGCCGACCTGGAGCAGGTGCCGTACCGGTCCGCGTCCCTGCGCCTCGACGGCGAGCCGCTCACCGAACTGCTGCTGGAGCTGGCCGACACGCCCCCGACGGCCACCCCGTCGGCCGCCCCCGCGCAGGCCGCCGCCCCGATGTCCCCCGAGCTCGCCGACGCGGTCACCCGCTGGGTCGAACTCCTCGACACCCCCGAGGACATCGGCCCGCTCGCCGCCCGCGTCGAGAGCGAGATCCTCTACCGGCTGCTGCGCAGCTCCCTCGGCTCCGTCCTGCGCCAGTGGTCGTTGGCCGACTCCACCGCGACCCGGGTGCGCGAGGCGGCCCGCTGGATCCGCGCCCGCTACACGGAGCCGCTCAGCATCGACGAGATCGCGGCGGTGGCGCACATGAGCCCGGCCGGCCTGCACCGGCACTTCAAGGCGGCCACCGGCATGAGCCCGCTCCGCTACCAGAAGCACCTGCGCCTCCAGGAGGCCCGCCGCCGCCTCGTCGCCGGTGACGCCTCGGCGGCCCAGATCGCCCAGGCCGTCGGCTACGTCAGCCCCACCCAGTTCAACCGCGAGTACCGCACCGCCTACGGCCTCCCACCCGCCCAGGACGCCGCCCGCCTGCGGGCCCACATCACCCGCACGGTGACCAGCGGGCTGTGACCGCGACTTCCCCGTAGTCCGGCTCGCCCGGATCAGGCGACGGTGATCACGGTCTTGCCGCGGGCGTGGCCCTGCTCGACGTGGCGGACGCCCGCGGCCGTGTCGGCCAGCGGGTACGTCCGGTCGACGACCGGGGTGAGCCGGCCGGCCTCGACCAGTGTGGTCACGTCGAGCAGCTCCTGGTGGACCGGCCCGTCCGGGACCGACGGGAGGAGCGGCCGCAGCCGCTGCCGGACGAACGGGTCGGTGGCGACGACCCGCAGCAGCGAGCCCAGCACGCCGAGGACATGGCCGGGCGAACCGCCGCCGTTGGCCACCAGCGTCCCGGCCGGCGTGAGCGCCCGGCGCAGGTGCCGCAGCGGTCGGCCGCCCACGTTGTCGAGGATCACGTCGTAGCGCTCGCCCCGGCCGGTGAAGTCCGCACGGGTGTAGTCGACGACGTGCGCGGCGCCGAGCGAGCGCACCAGCTCGACGTTCCCGGTGCCGCACACCCCGGTGACCTCCGCCCCCGAGGCCACGGCGATCTGCACGGCGAAGGTGCCGATGCCGCCCCCGGCCCCGTTCACCAGCACCCGCTGACCCGCCGTCAGCCCGCCCACGGTCCGCAGGCCGCGCAGGGCGGTCACCGCCGCCATCGGTACGGCCGCGGCCTCCTCGAAGGTGAGCCCGGCGGGCTTCGGCACCAGCAGGTCGGCGGCGGTGCACGCGTACTCGGCGAAGGCGCCGGGACAGAAGCCCAGCACCTCGTCGCCGGCCCGCAGCCCGCCGACACCGGCACCGACCGCCACCACCTCCCCGGCCGCGTCGATCCCGGCCACCCGCGACTTCGGCCGCCGCAGCCCCACACCGCCCATCAGCCGCGCCACGTACGGATCCCCGCGCAGCATGTGCCAGTCGTACGGATTGACGGCCGCGGCCCGCACCCGCACCACCACCTGCCCGTCCCCGGCCTCCGGCCGCTCGACCTCCGCCATCCGCAGCACGTCCGGCGGCCCGAACCGCTCCTGCACGATCGCCTTCATGGTCATCAGAAACCCCCTGGCGCGCGGTGTACGGCGTACACCCCCTTGAAGGCAAGGTAGGTGTACGCCGTACACCCGTCAAGGGGCCGGGGTCGAGGTTCGACAAGCGATCAGGAAGCGATCAGGAAGCGTTCAGCAGCCGCTCAAGGCCGTCCAGCGTCAGGTCCAGGGCGAACTCGAACTCGAACTGGTCGTCGCAGCCGGACCCGACGACGGACTCCGGGTCGTGCGCGACCGCCATCGCCAGCTCGGCGAGGTGGGGGAAGCGCGCCGCCATCTCCTCGGGCGCGAGCGCGTCCCCGTCCGCCGGACGGCCGGGCCTGTCCTCGAACAGCTCCTGGGAGAAACCCAGCAGCCGGCTGCCCATCACATGCAGGGCGTGATGGACCAGGTCGACCGGGAACCCCCCGGCCCGGAAGACCCCGATCATCGAGTCGAGGTACTCCAGGAGGGCCGGGGTCGGGGCGGCGCGCGTCTTCATCCGCGCCTCGATGACCTCGGGCGCCCACGGGTGGCGCAGCAGCATCCGCCGGGCCGACAGCACCCGGCGCCGTACGGCCGCCTTCCAGCCGATCCCCTCGACCGGCGGGTCGATCTCGCCGACCAGGACGTCGATCATGCCGTCCAGCAGCTCGTTCTTGTTGGCCACGTGCTTGTACAGCGCCATGGGTACGACACCGAGCGCCTGCGCGATCCTGCGCATGCTGAGCGCGTCGACCCCGCCCTCGTCGGCGAGGGCGACGGCCGCGCTCAGTACCCGGGTCCGGTTCAGGGGCACCCGAGCCCGGGCGACGGCACCGGCCTGCGTCGCGATCTCGACCAACCCCTCTCGCCAGCCGCTGCCTGCCCGACGAATCTACAGGCGTCGTCGAACACGCCGGTCACATTCGCCCGCCGAGATCCGTCAGCGCAGTGACAGCGACACGGGAACGACAAAGGAGACGACGATGGCAACGCGTTCGATCACGGCAGAGGTCCCGACCGGTCCGCGGATGTCCGAGGACCCCGCCCAGCTCGTCCCCGAACTGGCGGAGGTGTCGGCGGCGCTCTTCAGGGCCGCCGGCAACGGTTCCGTACCGCGCCCCACGATCGGCCTGGTCCAGCTGAGGGCCGGCCAGATCGTCGGCAGCACCTACCTGACCGTCCTGCACACGGGTTTCCTCCGCAAGGCCGGGGAACCGGAGGAGCGGATCACCTCCGTCGCCTCCTGGCAGGACTCGCCGTACTTCACGGCCCCGGAGCGCGCCGCCCTGGCCCTCGTGGAAGCGGTGCTGCGGCCCTCGGCGCACGGCGAGCGCGTCTCCGACGACCTGTACGCCCAGGCCGCCGAGCACTACGAACCGAAGGCCCTCGCGACCCTCATGTTCGTCATCGGCCAGGTCAACTTCTTCATCCCGATCGCCCTGATCGCGAAGCCGGCCCCGGGCCGCTCCTTCAACGCACCGTGGAACTGAACCGGCCCGGCACCCGGTAGGAACCCCGGGCGGGACGACACGCTCAGGCGGGCTGCCACAGTTCGACGCGGTTGCCCTCCGGGTCGGTGACCCAGCCGAAGCGGCCGACGCCGTCCATCTCCTGGGTCTCCTCGGCCACGTCCGCGCCCTGGGCGCGCAGCTGCGCGAGCATCGCGTCCAGGTCGCGGACCCGGAAGTTGAGCATGGTCCGCTGGGTGCGGGCGCCGAAGTAGTCGGTCCCCGACTCGAACGTCGCGAACACCGTGGGCCCGGTCTCCTGCTGCCACACCCCGTGCCCGTCGACGTCCATGCCGAGACAGTCGCGGTACCAGGCACCCAGCGCCGCCGGGTCGCCGGCCCTCATGAAGTAGCCACCGATTCCAAGCACACGTTCCATGCGGCCATCCTGCCAGGGCGGCGACGAGGCGGTCCGCTTCGGCGAGCCGTTCCAGTGGCGAGGGGAGCCCTTTCAGAGCGTCCCCCTCCGTCCGGCGCCGCCGCCCCCTTCAGCCCGGCTTGCGGGCCAGGACGAAGGCGCGGGGCCACTTCTCGGACTCGACCGGTTCGCGGATGAGGGTGGCGGCCACGTCCAGGCCGGCCTTGGCGAGCATGTCGCCGACGGCGTACGCGGGGCGCCAGTGGTAGTGGAGGTCGATCTCGTGGCCGAAGCGCTCGGTGAGGTGGAGGCCGGAGGCCTCGCCCTTCTGGAAGGCGAGGAGGACATGGCCGCCGGGGACCAGCGCGCGGTGGAAACCGGCGAAGGTCGCCGGGAGGTGGGCGTCGGGGATGTGGATGATGGAGTAGAGGGCGAGGATGCCGCCGAGGGTCTCGTCCGGGAGGTCCAGGGACGTCATCGAACCGCGGTGGAAGCGCAGGCCGGGGTGGGCCTCGCGGGCCAGGGCGACCATCGCGGGGGAGAGGTCGATACCGAAGGCCGGGACGCCCAGGTCGTCGTTGAGGTGGGCGGTGATGTGGCCGGGGCCGCTGCCCAGGTCGGCCACGGGGGCGGTGCCGTTCGCCTTCACCAGCGCGGTGAAGGCGGCGATCATCGACATGTCCACCGGGCGCTCGGGGAGGCCGGGGAAGGCGGCGGAGTAGTCCTTGGCGATCATGTCGTAGGACGTACGGGTGGTCTCTATGAAATCGGTGGTGTCCGAGTCCGTCACGGTCGCGCACGCTACCGGGCGGACGGGGGCCGTGTGGCGAAGTCGCCGTTCCGTTCCGGTCCCGTTTCGGTGGGTGGACAGGACGGGCGGGATCGTAGCGGGGCGTGGTATCCGTGGAAGAGGAAGCACAGGTTTTACCCAGTCACGTCCGGGGTCATGCCTCCGCGGTCAGATTTTCTTCCCCTAACGGGCTGAACTTTTGTTGATCTCGGGTCAGTTGACCCTCCGGGCGTCCTACCCTTCAGAGGGTGAACCAATTGATGTCCCTAGAGTCCGAGGCCGACCTCCCCGGGGATGTGCTCCCCGGCGTGCTCAGCGAGGAGCTGCACGCCGAACTCGTAGCCTTCCGGCGCGACTTGCACATGCACCCCGAGCTCGGCAACCAGGAGTTCCGCACGACGGCCGCGATCAAGGAACGGCTGGAGCAGGCCGGCCTCCGGCCCCGCGTCCTCTCCCTGGGAACCGGGCTCATCTGTGACATCGGGCCGGTGGGGGACGGGCTGCCCGTGCTCGCCCTGCGGGCCGACATCGACGCCCTGCCCATCCCGGACATGAAGACCGAGTGCGCCTACCGGTCCACCGTCCCGGACCGGGCCCACGCCTGCGGGCACGACGTGCACACCGCGGTGGTGCTGGGCGCCGGCCTCGTCCTCGCCGACCTGCACCGCCGGGGCCTGCTGCCGCGGCCCGTGCGGCTGCTCTTCCAGCCCGCCGAGGAGGTGCTGCCCGGCGGTGCCGCCGACGCCATCGAGGCCGGGGTGCTGGACGGGGTGGGGCGGATCATCGCCGTGCACTGCGACCCCCGGGTGGACGTGGGGCGGATCGGGCTGCGGACCGGCGCCATCACCAGCGCCTGCGACCGGATCGAGGTGGCGCTGGACGGCCCCGGCGGCCACACCGCCCGGCCGCATCTGACCACCGACCTGGTCACCGCCGCCGCCCGGGTCGCGGTCGACGTGCCCGCGGTCATCGGGCGGCGCGTGGACAGCCGTAGCGGACTCGCCCTGACCTGGGGACGGATCGAGTCCGGGCACGCCCCGAACGTGATCCCGCAGCACGCCGAGCTGTCCGGGACCGTGCGCTGCCTGGACCTGGAGGCCTGGCGGCAGGCGCCGGACGTGGTGCACGCCGCGATCGACGAGGTCGCCACCCTGCACCGGGCCAAGTCGGAGATCACCTACGTGCGCGGGGTGCCGCCGGTCGTCAACGACCCGGTGATCACCGAACTGCTGCGGGACGCGATGATCGCCCGGCGCGGGAGCGACTCCATCGAGAGCACCGAGCAGAGCCTCGGCGGGGAGGACTTCTCCTGGTACCTGGAGCACGTGCCGGGCGCGCTGGCGCGGCTCGGGGTGCGCACCCCGGGGGAGCGGACGGTACGGGACCTGCACCAGGGCGACTTCGACGCCGACGAGCGGGCCATCACCGTGGGCGTGGAGCTGTTCACGGCCGCCGCCCTGATCGACGCGACCAGGTAGTCGTATCGACGGTCGTCGGATCAGACGGCGGGAGAAACGGTCAGCTTGCCCACGGTTCTCCGCAGGGGGCGAAGGTGTGTCCGGTCGGCACCCTTTCGCCCCCTTGTGTCACCCCGCCGTAACCGGCGATCTCCGGTTGTAACCCGGAGTCGGCACGGTTCGATAACGGCCCGGAGAAACCCCGTTCCCCTCCGCTTCTACGCGCGTTACTGTGCGCCGAAATCGCCACCGCGGGTGGCCGGTTGGGGAAGCGGGCCGGTGACGGTGCCGTGGGGACGAAGGGGTGCTTGCTGTGCGTCATATCTCGGGTCGGAGGACACGGTTCTCCCAGGCAGCGGTGACCGTCGCGGTCCTCGCCCTGGCCGCCGCCGGGTGCGGTAAGTCCAGCTCGGACAGTGGTGCCACCAGCACCAACTCGTCCGGAAAGTACAACGGCAAGGGCATAGGCCTCGCCTACGACATCGGCGGCAAGGGCGACCAGTCCTTCAACGACGCCGCCTACGCCGGTTTCGAGAAGGCCGAGAAGGAGTTCGGCATCGGCGGCCGGGACATCGAGCCGCAGGACGGCGAGTCCGACGCCGACAAGGTGCAGCGCCTCGACACGCTCGCCAAGGCCGGCTACAACCCGATCATCGGGGTCGGCTACTCCTACGCGCCCGCCGTCAAGGAGGTCGCCGCGAAGTACCCGAACATCACCTTCGGCATGATCGACGACTCGACGATCAACGCGAAGAACGTCGTCGACATGGTGTTCGCCGCCGAGCAGTCCTCGTACCTGGCCGGTGTCGCGGCCGCGTCCGCCACCAAGAAGGACCACATCGGGTTCATCGGCGGCGTGGACATCCCGCTGATCCACACCTTCGAGGCCGGGTTCGACCAGGGCGCCAAGTCCGTCAACCCGAAGATCAAGATCGAGTCGCAGTACCTCACGCAGACGGCCGCCGAGGGCGGGTTCTCCAGCCCGGACAAGGGCAAGACCGCCGCCCAGGGGCAGATCGACTCCGGCGCCGACGTGATCTACCACGCGGCCGGTCTCTCCGGCCAGGGCGTGATCGAGGCCGCCGCCACCGCCAAGGTGTGGGCGATCGGCGTCGACTCCGACCAGTACGCGCAGGACGCGCTCGCCAAGTACAAGGACTACATCCTCGGCTCGGCCCTGAAGAACGTCGGCGGCGCCGTGTACGACCTGGTGAAGTCGGTCTACGAGGGCAAGCCGGAGAGCGGTGTCGTCAACGGCACCCTCAAGACCGGCGGCGTCGGCTTCGCGGACACCAACCCGAAGTACAAGGCCCTGACCAAGGTCGTCGCGGCCGTCGACAAGGCCAAGCAGGACATCGTCGACGGCAAGGTGACCGTCAACACCAAGTAATGCGACCTGCATATACGGCCGGGTGATCGGTCGCCCCTCGGCTGACGTCCGCGCACGCGCCGTTGCAGTTCATGCGCCCCTTGCCTCCCGCAAGGGGCGCAGCGCTGTCCGTAACCTTGGCCGTGACTGTGGCCACAGCTAGATAACGGACCGGACATTGGGGGTTTTCCGTCTGGTCTACGCGCGTTACGCTGCGGCGGAACCAGCGCCTGGTTTGGGCGCGTGCACGAAGGAGTCAAGTTCCATGCGCCGGGTGTCCCGTATCGCGGTTGCGGGCGTTGCAACCGCAGCCCTCGCTGCCACCGTATCCGCCTGTGGCAGCTCATCCACCTCGTCCTCCAGCAGCAAGGGCAAGGACCTCGGTCTGGCTCTCGCCTACGACGTCGGTGGCAAGGGCGACCAGTCCTTCAACGACGCCGCGACCGCCGGCCTGGACAAGGCCGACCAGGAGTACGGCTACAAGTCCACCGCCGTCGAGCCGCAGGACGGCGAGTCGGACGCCGACAAGGTCCAGCGCCTGGAGACGCTCGCCAAGCAGGGCTACAACCCGGTGATCGGTGTCGGCTACTCCTACGCGCCCGCCGTCAAGGAGGTCGCGGCGAAGTTCCCGAAGGTCACCTTCGGCATCATCGACGACAACACCATCAAGGCCGACAACGTCGCCGACCTCGTCTTCCACGAGGAGCAGGCGTCCTACCTCGCCGGTGTCGCCGCCGCCAAGGCCACCAAGACCAACACCGTGGGCTTCATCGGCGGTGTGGACGTGCCGCTGATCCACAAGTTCGAGGCCGGCTTCGAGCAGGGCGTCGCGGACACCAAGAAGGGCGTCAAGGTCAAGTCGCAGTACCTGACCGAGACCGCCGCCGAGGGTGGCTTCTCCAGCCCGGACAAGGGCAAGACCGCCGCCGACGGCCAGATCGACGCCGGTGCCGACGTCGTCTACGCCGCCGCCGGCCTGTCCGGTCAGGGCGTCATCCAGTCCGCCGCCGAGCACAAGGTGTGGGCGATCGGCGTCGACTCGGACCAGTACAAGCAGGACGCGCTGGCCAAGTACAAGGACTACATCCTCACCTCGGCGATGAAGGACGTCGCCGGCGCGGTCTACAACCTGGCCAAGTCCGTCCACGACGGCAAGCCGGAGACCGGTGAGATCCGCGCCAGCCTGGCCACCGGCGGTGTGAGCCTCGCCGACTCCAACCCGACCTTCAAGAACAACGCCGACATCCAGGCCGCGCTCAAGAAGGCCGAGGCCGGTATCAAGGACGGCTCGATCACGGTCAAGACCTCCTGACCCAGGGGTCATGACCTTGTCGTAGGCATGGTCAAAGGCGCGCCGTAATGGCAGCGTTACGGCCACGGAACGGGGTGCGGGAAGGATGACCTTCCCGCGCCTCTGCCGTAGATCCAGGGATCCGGGGATCCGGTGCCCCGGGAATCCGGTGACCCGGGTGGGGTCCCGGACGCGGGTCCGAGCGTTCGGTCAGGAAGCTCGGGTGCGGGTCCGGGGATCGTCCGGTGATCCCGGTGCGGCGGGGGCAATCCCCCTTCGCGCGGCAGAATGCTCGGAACGGATCGAGAGTCGAAAAAGCTCGGTCAGGTCCGGGCACTATTTAAAGCAGGGGCGCTACGCGCGTAGAGCGGCCCCTTTCCCGAGGAGAGTGCGCCATCGACGCGTCCAGCAGCCCTCCGCTCACCGCAGAGACGACAGCCGCGGTCGAGCTGGCGGGGATCACCAAGCGATTCCCGGGTGTCGTAGCCAACCACGACATCCACCTGAGCGTCCGCAAGGGCACCGTCCATGCCCTGGTCGGTGAGAACGGGGCCGGCAAGTCGACCCTGATGAAGATCCTCTACGGCATGCAGAAGCCGGACGAGGGCACTATCGCGATCGACGGCGAGCAGGTCACCTTCTCGTCCCCCGCCGACGCCATCGCGCGCGGCATCGGCATGGTCCACCAGCACTTCATGCTCGCGGACAACCTGACGGTCCTGGAGAACGTCGCGCTCGGCAGCGAGAAGCTGTACGGCATCGGCGGCAGCGCCCGGAAGAAGATCAAGGAGATCTCCGACCGGTACGGCCTCGGCATCCGCCCCGACGCCCTGGTCGAGGACCTCGGTGTCGCCGACCGGCAGCGCGTGGAGATCCTCAAGGTCCTCTACCGCGGCGCCAAGACCCTGATCCTCGACGAGCCCACCGCCGTCCTGGTCCCGCAGGAGGTCGACGCACTCTTCGACAACCTGCGCGAGCTGAAGTCGGAGGGCCTCTCGGTCATCTTCATCTCCCACAAGCTGGGCGAGGTGCTGTCCGTCGCCGACGACATCACCGTCATCCGGCGCGGTACGACGGTGGGCACCGCGGTGCCCTCGAAGACCACCCCGCGCCAGCTCGCCGAGCTGATGGTCGGCAGCGAGCTGCCCACCCCGGAGACCGCCGAGTCCACCGTCACCGACCGGGCCGTCGTCACGGTGAAGAACCTCACCGTCTACGCCAGCGGCGGCATCGCCTCCCTCGGCGAGGTCGGCGCCCAGCCCGAGACCGCCACGGTCGGCTCGGCCGGCGCCACGGCCCGCGGCGACGTGCTCGACGAGGCCACCACCCCCGGCGCCGCCAAGCGCGTCCTCGACGACGTCTCCTTCACCATCCACGCCGGTGAGGTCATGGGCATCGCCGGTGTCGAGGGCAACGGCCAGACCGAGCTGATCGACGCGCTCATCGGCACCCGCAACGCCGACTCCGGCGCGATCGAGTTCCTCGGCGAGGACATCACCGGCTGGGCCACCCGCAAGCGCCGCGAGTCCGGCGTCGGCTACATCCCCGAGGACCGCCACCGCCAGGGCCTGCTCCTGGAGTCGCCGCTCTGGGAGAACCGCATCCTCGGCCATGTCACCGAGAAGCCCAACGCGAAGGGCTTCTGGCTGGACATCAAGGGCGCCCAGGCCGACACCCGCCGGATCGTCGAGGAGTACGACGTCCGCACCCCCGGCATCGACGTCACCGCCGCCTCCCTCTCCGGCGGCAACCAGCAGAAGCTGATCGTCGGCCGAGAGATGAGCCACAGCCCGAAGTTCCTGATCGCCGCCCACCCCACCCGCGGTGTGGACGTCGGCGCCCAGGCGCAGATCTGGGACCGCATCCGCGAGGCCCGCCGCGAGGGCCTGGCCGTGCTGCTGATCTCCGCCGACCTCGACGAGCTGATCGGCCTGTCGGACACCCTGCGCGTGATCTACGACGGAAAGCTGGTCGCGGACGCCGACCCGGCCACCATCACGCCCGAGGAACTGGGCTCGGCCATGACAGGTGCCGCCAGCGGCCACCTGGAGCATCACGACGCGAACGATGTGTCCGGGGAGGACCAGGACTGATGAAGAAGTTCGACAAGGAGCGCGTGCTCCTCGCGGTGGCCGGACCGGTCATCGCGCTCGTGCTGGCGATCGCGCTGACGTCGATCGTGCTGCTGGCCTCGAACCGCAACCCGTTCGAGCCGTACGTGCTGATGCTCCAGCAGCTGCCGTACTCGGACATCCAGGTCCTGATCATCAACCAGGCGGCGATGTACTACATCGCGGCCATCGCGGTCGCCCTCGGCTTCCGGATGAACCTGTTCAACATCGGCGTCGACGGCCAGTACCGGCTCGCCGCCGTGATGACGGCCGTGGTCGGCGCCAACATTGGACTGCCCGCCTTCCTGCAGATCCCGGTGCTGCTCCTGGTCGCCATGTTCACCGGCGCGTTCTGGGCCGGTATCGCGGGCGTCCTCAAGGTCACCCGAGGGGTCAGCGAGGTCGTCTCCACGATCATGCTGAACGCCATCGCCACCAGCGTCATCGGCTACGTCACCCTCGCGAACGTGTGGGGCGTCCAGGTCGGCAACAACATGACGACCGGCGACATGAAGAAGTCCGGCTGGTTCCCGGGCATCAACCTGGGCTCCGACGTCGGCGAGATCTACGGCATGGTGTTCGTCGCCATCGCCCTCGGCATCGCCTACTGGGTGGTCCTCAACCGCACCCGCTTCGGCTTCGACCTGCGCGCCACCGGCGCCTCCGAGTCCGCCGCGGCCGCCTCCGGCGTCGACGCCAAGCGCATGGTCCTGATCTCCATGCTGATCTCCGGCGCCGTCTCCGGCCTCGCGGGCCTGCCGCTGCTGCTCGGCGACACCCACACCTACAGCCTGAGCTTCCCGGCCGGCCTCGGCTTCACCGCCATCGGCATCGCCCTGCTCGGCCGCAACAACCCCGGCGGCATCGCCTTCGCCGCCCTCCTGTGGGCCTTCCTCGACAAGGCCTCGCCCGCCCTCGACTACGCGACCCCGGTCGCGTACGAGAAGGAGATCGCCACGATCATGCAGGGCCTGATCGTCTTCTCCGTCGTCATCTCCTACGAAGCCGTACGCCAGTGGGGCCTGCGCCGCCAGCAGCGCCAGGTCGGCGCGGAGCTCGCCGCGGCCGCCGCCCAGAACACCAAGAAGGAGGTGGCGGCCTGATGTCCACCGCGACCATCGCCAAGCCGCAGGCGAAGCAGCCCGGCAAGGGCGGCCGCCGAATGTCGCTCCCGGTACTCCTGCTGGTCATCGCGGGCGTCCTGATCCTCACCTCGGCCGTCCGCCTGATCACCGGCGCCGACGGCATCACCTCGACCGGCCAGATGTCCACCGCGCTGCGCCTCGCCGTGCCGATCGGCCTCGCCGGTCTCGGCGGCCTGTGGGCCGAGCGCGCGGGCGTCGTCAACATCGGCCTCGAAGGCATGATGATCCTCGGCACCTGGTTCGGCGCCTGGGCCGGCTACCAGTGGGGACCCTGGGTCGGCGTGGTCTTCGGCATCCTCGGCGGCGCGCTCGGCGCCCTGCTGCACGCCGTCGCCACCGTCACCTTCAACGTCAACCACATCGTCTCCGGTGTGGCCCTGAACATCCTCGCCCTGGGCACCACCCGCTACCTGTCGAAGTTCACCTTCGAGAACGCGGAGGGCGGCTCCTCCAAGCAGTCCCCGCCGATCGACTCGATCGGCACGTTCAGCGTGCCAGGACTGTCCGACTGGCTGAACACGCTCAACGAGAAGCACTGGTTCCTGATCTCCGACATCGCCGGCCTGGTCGGCGGGCTGCTGACCGACCTGTCCCCGCTGACGGTCGTCGCGGTCGCCCTCGTACCGATCACCTGGTGGGTCCTGTGGCGCACGGCCTTCGGCCTCCGCCTGCGCTCCTGCGGTGAGAACCCGGTCGCCGCCGAGTCCCTCGGCGTGAACGTCTACAAGTACAAGTACATCGCGGTGATCATCAGCGGTGGCTTCGCGGGCCTCGGCGGCGCCTTCCTCTCCATCGTCGCCTCCAACGTGTACCTCGACGGCCAGACGGCCGGCCGCGGTTACATCGGCCTCGCCGCGATGATCTTCGGCAACTGGATGCCGGGCGGCCTGGCCCTCGGCGCCGGCCTGTTCGGCTACACCGACAGCCTCAACCTGCGCGGCGGCACGGTGAACGTCCACGCGCTGATCCTGCTGATCGCGATCCTGCTGGTGTTCGGCGCCGCCTACCTGGCCTGGAAGAAGAAGTACATCCCGGCGGCGATCACCATCGTGATCTCGGTCCTGATGTTCATCTGGTACGCCTCCACCAACGAGGTCCCGCGCCAGCTCGTGACCGCGACCCCGTACCTCGTGACCCTGCTGGTGCTCTCGCTGTCCGCGCAGTCCCTGCGGATGCCGAAGGCGGACGGTCTGCCCTACCGGAAGGGACAGGGCAAGTGACGACCGCGGCCGCGGACTTCGACTGGGAGCCCCTGCGGGCCGAGGCACGGGAGGCCATGTCGCACGCCTACGCCCCGTACTCCGGCTTCCCCGTCGGGGTCGCGGCCCTGGTCGACGACGGCCGCACGGTCACCGGCTGCAACGTGGAGAACGCGTCCTACGGCCTGGGCCTGTGCGCCGAGTGCGGCCTTGTCTCCCAGCTCCAGCGCACGGGCGGCGGCCGCCTCACCCACTTCACCTGCGTGGACGGCACGGGCGGGCTCCTCGTCCCGTGCGGCCGCTGCCGCCAGCTGCTCTACGAGTTCGGCGGCCCGGACCTCCTCCTGGACACCCCGGAGGGCGTCCTGCCCCTCTCCGAGATGCTGCCCCAGGCCTTCGGCCCGGCCCATCTCACCAAGTAATCCCGTACGGCCCCTCCCCGCCCGTCCGCGCGGAGGGGCCGTGCGCTTCGCACATCTTCGAAGGGAACGCCATGGCCGCCATGGACGCCATCTCCGTCATCCGCACCAAGCGCGACCGCGGTGAGCTCAGCGACCAGCAGATCGACTGGGTCATCGACGCCTACACGCGCGGCGAGGTCGCCGACGAGCAGATGTCGTCGCTCGCGATGGCCATCCTCCTCAACGGCATGAACCGCCGCGAGATCGCCCGCTGGACCGCCGCGATGATCGCCTCCGGCGAGCGCATGGACTTCTCCTCGCTGTCCCGCCCGACGGCCGACAAGCACTCGACGGGCGGCGTCGGCGACAAGATCACGCTGCCGCTGGCGCCCCTCGTCGCCGCCTGCGGCGCGGCCGTCCCCCAGCTCTCCGGCCGCGGCCTCGGCCACACCGGCGGCACCCTCGACAAGCTGGAGTCGATCCCCGGCTGGCGCGCCCTGCTCTCCAACGAGGAGATGCTGAACGTGCTGGACACCACCGGCGCGGTCATCTGCGCGGCGGGCGACGGCCTGGCCCCCGCCGACAAGAAGCTCTACGCGCTCCGTGACGTCACCGGCACGGTCGAGGCGATCCCGCTGATCGCCTCCTCGATCATGTCGAAGAAGATCGCCGAGGGCACCGGCTCCCTGGTCCTGGACGTCAAGGTCGGTACCGGCGCCTTCATGAAGACCATCGAGGACGCCCGCGAGCTGGCCTCGACGATGGTCGGCCTCGGCACCGACCACGGCGTGAAGACGGTCGCCCTCCTCACCGACATGTCCACCCCGCTCGGCCTCACCGCCGGCAACGCCCTCGAAGTCCGCGAGTCGGTCGAGGTCCTCGCCGGCGGCGGCCCCTCCGACGTCGTGGAACTCACCCTCGCCCTGGCCCGCGAGATGCTCGACGCGGCCGGGGTCAAGGACGCCGACCCGGCGAAGGCCCTCGCCGACGGCTCGGCGATGGACGTCTGGCGCCGGATGATCGCGGCCCAGGGCGGCGACCCGGACGCGGCCCTGCCGGTCGCCCGCGAGCAGCACGTCATCACGGCCCCGTCCTCCGGCGTCCTGACCCGCCTCGACGCCTACGACATCGGCGTCGCCGCCTGGCGCCTGGGCGCCGGCCGCGCCCGCAAGGAGGACCCGGTGCAGGCCGGCGCCGGCATCGAACTCCACGCCAAGCCCGGCGACACGGTCACCGCCGGCCAGCCCCTCCTCACCCTCCACACCGACACCCCGGAACGCTTCGAGTACGCCCTCCAGTCGGTCGAGGGCTCGTACGACATCGCGGCGGCGGGCACCGAGTTCACCGCGTCGCCCGTGGTGCTGGAACGTATCGCCTGACGAGGGTGCGGCAAGGCGCTGCCGGGGTGTCACCCCAGCAGCGCCGCCACGACCACCAGGACCGGTACCGCGAGCACCGTCGAGAGCAGGATCGAGTCGCGGGCCAGTTCCTCGCCGACGCGGTAGGTGCTGGCGTAGGTGTAGAGGTTCTGGGCGGCGGGGAGGGCGGAGGTGACCGTCACGTCGAGCAGGGGGGCTCCGTGGAGGTCGAAGACGGTGGAGGCCAGCGCCCAGGCGGCGAGCGGCTGGCCGACCGACTTCAGGGCGACGGACAGGAGGACGGGGTGGCGGTCGCGGCCCCGGCCGGGGAGCGTGCTGCCGTGCAGGGAGATGCCGAAGGCGAGCAGGACCGCCGGGACGGACATGTTGCCGATCAGGGTGAGCGGGTCCATCACCGGGCCGGGGACATGGACGCCCAGGCCGGACACCGCGACGCCGGACAGTGAGCCCACGGCTATCGGGTTGCGCAGCGGGGCGAGCAGGCGCCGCCACCACGGGCCCTTCTCGCCCATCCCGGACACGTCCAGGATCGTCAGGGCGACCGGGGTGAGGATCACCACCTGGAAGAGCAGTACCGGTGCCACCAGGGACGCGTCGCCCAGGACGTACACCGCGATCGGGATGCCGAGGTTTCCGGAGTTGACGTAGCTGGAGCAGAGCGCGCCGATCGTGGTGCGGCCCACGCCCCAGTGGCGCCCGACCCCCACCGCCACGAACGCGCCGGCCGCCGCCGCCGTGCTCAGCGCCGTCACCAGGAGACGGCTGGAGAAGATCACCGCCAGGTCGGCCCGGGCGAGGGTGGTGAAGAGCAGGGCGGGGGAGGCGACGTGGAACGCGAGCTTGGTGAGGACCTCGCGGCCGTTCACGCCCAGGTGGCCGCCGCGGCCCAGGACATAGCCGACGGCGATGACGATCGCGATGACCGCGAAACCGCTCAGCACCCCCTGCACGGGACCCCCTCGGCGGGAGCCGGAAGGCCGTCGGACATCGGGGGCGGTACTGATCCGTGGGGCATACAGCTAACCCTCGGGTGCGGTCAGGTGCAGGTCAACGTTGTGATCCTTGTGATCTGCGCGACGGTACGGAGAACCGCCCCCTGCCGATGAGTTGTCAGACCCTCGGCGGTCTACCGCCCGTGGATGCCGTGACCCCCGCCGTGCTCATGCTGTCGGGCCCCGTCGCCAGGGACGAGGTGCCGGGGCTCTGCGACGACGTGCGAGTGCTGCTCGGGGCCGGCGCGGCCCGGACCGTCGTCTGCGACGTGGGCGGTCTCGGGCCGCCGGGGCTCGCCGCGGTGGATCTGCTGGCCCGGCTGGAGCTGACGGCCCGCCGGGCCGGCGGACGGATCCGGCTGCGGGACCCCGACCCGGCGCTACGCTCCCTCCTCCGTTTCGTCGGCCTTCGCCTCCAGCTGGAGGGGGAGGTCGAAGAGCGGGAACCAGCGCTTGGTGTCGAGGAAGAAGTGGAACCCGGTGAGCCGGCCGTCTGAGATCTCCAGGACCTGGATCGACCAGGGGCTCCAGCCGCCGGTGTCCGGGTCGGGCTTGTACTGGGCGAACCCGGGCAGGCCGTTGACCTGGACCGGGAACAGCCGCGAGCCCTCGCAGGCGGAGCCGATGGTGGTCATGAAGCCGGCGATGTCCTCGTGGCCGGTGAGCCACAGGTCGAACGGCGGCATCGTCATGATCGCGTCCTCGTGCAGGAGCGCGGTCAGGGCGGTCATGTCGTAGCCCTCGAAGGCCGCGACATAGCGCTCCAGGAGCTTCTGCTGTTCCTCGTCGAGGGCGTTGGAGACCTCGGCATCGGCGCCCGACTGCTGCTGCTCGGCCAGCGTGGCGCGGGCCCGCTGCAGCGCGCTGTTGACCGAGGCGACCGAGGTGCCGAGCAGCTCGGCGACCTCGCTCGCCTTCCAGGCCAGCACCTCGCGCAGGATCAGCACCGCCCGCTGCTTGGGCGGCAGTTGCTGCAGGGCGGCCATGAAGGCGAGCCGGATGGATTCCTTGGCCACGGCCGCCTCCGCCGGGTCGTGCAGGGACGGCAGCACGCGCGCGTCGGGCACCGGCTCCAGCCAGGTGTTGTCGGGGCGGGGCGAGAGCGCCGCCTGGGCCAGCGGCGTCGACTCGGAGAGGTCCATCGGGCGGGCCCGCTTGTTGCCCGCGTTCAGCATGTCCAGGCAGACGTTCGTCGCGATCCGGTACAGCCACGACCGCAGGCTGGAGCGGCCCTCGAACTTCTCGTAGCTCCGCCAGGCCCGCACCAGGGTGTCCTGCACCGCGTCCTCGGCCTCGAAGGACGAGCCGAGCATGCGGTAGCAGTACCCGGTCAGCTCCGTCCGGTGCTTCTCCAGTGCGACGTCCAGCTCCGCCGTCGCCGTGCTGTCACTCATTGCCGTCCACCCACCCCTGTGGCCGTTCCTGTTCGCGCGCCATTGCGCTCCAGCACTTGAAAGCTAGCGCAGGGGACTGACAAAGGCGGGGCGTTCGTCAGTGGGCGTCGGCCAGGATCTGGCGGCGGGCCGCCAGTGTGCCCAGGGCCGTGATCGTGACGACGCCCAGGATCGCCAGCAGGCCGACGCCGACCGTGCCGGACCAGCCGCTGGCGTGGAAGGCCAGCGCGCCGATGGTGCTGCCCGCGCTGGAGCCGATGTAGTACGCCGACTGGTAGAGGGCCGAGGCCTGGGCCCTGCCGTGGGTCGCCGTCTTGCTGACCGCCGAGGAGGCCACGGCGTGGCCCGCGAAGAAGCCCGCGGTGATCAGGACCAGGCCCAGCAGGACCAGCGGGAGCGAGTCGGCCAGGGAGAGGAGGAGGCCGGTGGCCGTCGTACCGCCGCCCAGGTAGAGGGCCCCACGGCGGCCCAGGCGGCCGACCAGTCGGCCCGCCGTGGACGCCGACACCGTACCCACCAGGTACACCAGGAAGATCGAGCCGATGACGCCTTGAGGAAGCGAGAACGGCTCCTCGGTCAGGCGGTAGCCGATCACCGTGTACACCCCGCCGAAGACGGTCATGAAGAGCGCGCCGATCGCGTACAGGCGGCGCAGCAGCGGGTTCGCGAGGTGGTCGCGGACCGTGGCGAGCAGCCGGCGCGGGTGCAGCGAGCCCGCCCTGAAGTGCTTCGGCGCGGGCAGCAGCAGCCGGAAGGCCACCGCGCAGCCCACCGCGATCAGGCCGATGGTGCCGACGGCGACCCGCCAGCCCCACTCCTGCGCGACCCAGCCGGTGATGACCCGGCCGCTCATCCCGCCGACGCTGTTGCCCGCGACGAACAGACCGATCGCCGTGACCAGCGCCCGCGGCCGGACCTCCTCCGCCAGGTAGGCGGTCGCCGACGCCGGCAGCCCGGCCAGCGCCGCGCCCTGCACACCGCGCAGCACCACCAGCACGCCGAGCGAGGGCGCGAAGGGGACCAGCAGACCCACGGTCACCGCCACCGCCAGCGACGCCGTCATGACCGTACGGCGTCCGAAGCGCTCCGACAGCGCGCTCATCGGGATGACGAACAGCGCCAGACCGCCGGTCGCCGCCGCCACCGTCCAGCTCGCGTCGCTCGCGGAGACGCCGTAGCCGTCCGAGATCAGCGGGAGCAGGGCCTGCGTGGAGTAGAGGAGGGCGAAGGTCGCGACACCGGCGAGGAAGAGCGCGAAGCTCATCCGGCGGTAGCCGGGACCGCCCGGCGTCAGACGGGAGTCGGAGGCGGCGGGGGACGAGACGGCGTCCAGGGTGGTGGACGCCCCGGTACTGGCGGGAGACATGCCTCGAACGTACGGACCCGCCCGCTGATCCGTCCAATGCATGGAATCGCCATAATCGTTCCCATGGAGCATCAGCAGAGGTCGGCGGGGCGCCTGTCACCGTCCAGTGACACAGAAGACATGACGATGTTGCTGGCTCCACGCCTCGCGTACTTCGCCGGCGTGGCCCGCACGGAGCATGTCACCAGGGCCGCCCAGGAACTCGAGGTCCCCCAGTCCACCCTCTCCCGCGCGATGGCCCGCCTGGAGCAGGACCTGGGCGTCGACCTCTTCGCCCGCCACGGCCGCACGGTCTCCCTCACCCCCGCCGGCCGCACCTTCCTCACCTCGGTCGAACGCGCCCTCGCCGAGATCCGGCGCGCCGCCGACGAGGTCCGCGCCGACGCCGACCCCACCACCGGCAAGGTCGCCTTCGGCTTCCTGCACACCATGGGCGCCGAGACCGTCCCCGGCCTCCTCCACGCCTTCCGCGCCGACCACCCCCGCATCCGCTTCAGCCTCGTCCAGAACTACGGCGAGGCGATGATCGAGAAACTCCGCGCGGGCGAACTGGACCTGTGCCTCACCTCGCCGGTGCCGGACGCCCCGGACCTCGTCGCCCGCCGCCTCGACGAACAGAAACTCCGCCTGGTGGTACCGGCCGACCACCCCCTCGCCACCCGCCGCCGCATCCGCCTCGCCGAGGTCGCCGACGAGACCTTCGTGACCCTGGAACCGGGCTACGGCCTTCGCCGCATCACCGACGACCTCTGCAAGGAGGCCGGCTTCAAACCCCGCATCGCCTTCGAGGGCGAGGAGGCGGAGACACTGCGGGGCCTGGTGGCGGCCGGGCTGGGGGTGGCGCTCCTGCCCCCACCGGCCTTTCCCCGCCCGGGAGTCGCCGAACTGACGGTCACGGCCCCACGGGCGGCGAGAGAGATCGGCGTGGCGTGGCTGGAGGGCCATCCGGACACGCCCCCAGTGGCCGCCTTCAAGAAGTTCTTGCTTTCAAGGCGGGGGAGTCTTCTTGCCTAGGGGCGCGGGGAACTGCGCAAAACCACCCACGTACTCGCACCCCGAACCCGAACCTCAGCCCTTACGAAGCGACCGCCCGAACCCCGCGGCAAGTGGCATCCGCAACCCGATCGGCGGCGGCGCCGCCAGCGCGTCCTCCACCGGCCGCGACACGGCGTGCCCGTACAACGCCCCCATCACGAAGTCCGACGCCAGCGCCAGCACCTCGTCCCGGTGCTGATGCAACCCGTGCCCGTCCGAGTGCACCTCGAACCGGCACACCTCCCGGTTCGCCTTCTTCGCGCGCGCCGCCAGCTGGAACGACAGCTCGGGGTCGGTGCGTTCGTCGTTCGTGCCGTGCACGAACAGCACCCGCCGCCCCGCCAGCTGGCGAACCGGTTCCTCGGGTGCCGCCACATCCGCCTCCGGCAGCCAGGGGGCGATGGAGACGACGGAGTTGACCGCCTCGTGCCCGCCCGCGTGCAGCGCGGCCCGGCCGCCCATCCCCACCCCGAGCAGGCACACCGGCACATCGCCGTACCGCCGTACGACCTCGTCGGTCGCCCAGCCCGCGTCCTCCGCGAGGTTCGCCTCGGTGCCGTTCCAGCCGCGGTAGCGGTAGTGGACGACGTGCGCGGCCAGTCCCTCGTCCCGGCCGTCCCGGGCGAGCCGGCGGCCGAGCGCGCGGACGAAGGCCGTCGCCCATACGAGGGACGGGCGGCGCGCGGAGACCTCCTCCCCGCCGGGGAGGAGCAGGACCGCCCCGCTCACCGTCGTCGGCTCCTGGCCGACTGCCCTGCTCAGGCTGGCCGTTCGGACCGGCGTCGCTTGCTGTGCCATGACAGAACAGTGTCAGAAGAAGCGGTGTACGCGACCCGTCCGTGCGGTCACCGTTGCGTATCGACGGCAAAGGGAATTCATCGAGTACCCGGCGATCTACGCGCGTAGGAGTTACAGTGCGGAAATGACGAGCCAGAGCACCGCCAACACCCCGACGCCGGAGCAGATCCGCCGGGCACCGAAGGTTCTGCTGCACGACCACCTGGACGGCGGCCTGCGCCCCGGCACCGTCGCCGACCTCGCCCGGGAGACCGGGTACGCCGGGCTCCCCGAGACCGATCCGGACAAGCTCGGCATCTGGTTCCGCGAGGCCGCCGACTCCGGCTCGCTGGAGCGGTATCTGGAGACGTTCTCGCACACCGTCGGAGTCATGCAGACCCGGGACGCGCTCGTCCGGGTGGCGCGCGAGTGCGCCGAGGACCTCGCCGAGGACGGTGTCGTCTACGCCGAGGTGCGCTACGCCCCCGAGCAGCACCTGGAGCAGGGGCTTACCCTCGAAGAGGTCGTCGAGGCGGTCAACGAGGGCTTCCGGCAGGGCGAGGCGCTCGCCCGGGAGAACGGCCGGCGGATCCGGGTCGGCGCCCTGCTCACCGCGATGCGGCACGCGGCCCGCTCCCTGGAGATCGCCGAACTCGCCAACCGCTACCGGGACCTGGGTGTCGTCGGCTTCGACATCGCCGGCGCCGAGGCCGGGTACCCGCCCACCCGGCACCTCGACGCCTTCGAGTACCTCAAGCGCGAGAACAACCACTTCACCATCCACGCCGGCGAGGCCTTCGGGCTGCCGTCGATCTGGCAGGCGCTCCAGTGGTGCGGCGCCGACCGGCTCGGGCACGGGGTGCGGATCATCGACGACATCCAGGTCCACGAGGACGGCACGGTCAAGCTGGGCCGCCTCGCCTCCTACGTCCGCGACAAGCGGATCCCGCTGGAGCTGTGCCCCAGCTCCAACCTCCAGACCGGGGCCGCCGACTCCTACGCCGGGCACCCGATCGGGCTGCTGCGCCGGCTGCACTTCCGGGCCACCGTGAACACGGACAACCGGCTGATGTCCGGGACCAGCATGAGCCGGGAATTCGAGCATCTCGTCGAGGCGTTCGGTTACACGCTCGACGACCTGCAGTGGTTCTCCGTCAATGCGATGAAATCAGCGTTCATTCCTTTCGATGAACGCCTGGCCATGATCAATGACGTGGTCAAGCCCGGATATGCGGAACTCAAATCCGAATGGCTGTTCCGGCAGACCGCCTCCACCAGCGGTTCTGTCGACTCGGAGGACTGAGCGGGCGTTCGGACGGGGAGCGGAATACGGACAGGCTTTCACAAGTCGTCCGCATTTCGGTGTTTGCGGCGGGCGGTCCGGCATGTTTACGGTCGTGGACCGCTCAGCGCGTTATCGATCCCCGTCACCGCATTCCAAGGACGCATTGAAGATGAAGCAGTCTGCTGCCAAGACCCTCGGTGTCGCCGCCCTCGGTGCCGCCTTCGCCGCCGTCGGCGCGGGCGCGGCCAACGCGGCCCCGGCCGTCCCGGACGCCCCGCAGGCCCTGGACACCGTCACCAGGACGCTGCCCGCCGAGAACGTCTCCAAGGCCCTGCCGGGCGCCGGTGAGGCCGTCCAGCAGGCGCAGGGCGCCCTCGGCGGCGGGCTGACCGCCGTCCAGCCGGCCGTCCAGCAGGTTCTCGCCGACGGCCCGACCAAGCCGGTCGCCGGCCTCCTCGGCGGGCTGCCGCTGCAGGGCCTGCCCACCCACGGCCTGCCGGTGAACGGGATCCCGCTCGGCTGACCCGCCCGGCCGACGCGACGCCGTCGGGGCGCCCCGGACATGTGCCCGGGGCGCCCCGACGGCGTTTGTCGCACCACGGGCGACCCGCGCGCGCATCACCAGGCGGTGGAGGCCTTCTCCTCCGAGGGGAAGAGGATCCACAGCGCGATGTAGAGAACGAACTGCGGCCCCGGCAGCAGACAGGACAGCAGGAAGATCACCCGCATCGTGGTGGCGGAGGTGCCGAAGCGCCGGGCCAGCGCGGCGCACACTCCGCCGATCATGCGGCCATGGGTGGGGCGGGCGAGGCTGGACATCCGCGGCTCCTTCGTGAGCGTCCGGTCCGAGGCGGCCCCTGCGGCCCCTCGTATGCCCTCTACGCTACGGAGACGAACCGGGTCGAAGCGTCGCTCTACGGTGCGATCCCGACCCTGGGAATCGTCGGGGTACGACCCTGAGCCGCTTCCTCCTGCGGGAGGGCCGCGGGGCGCCGCCGCTCACCCTGCCGGCGGAGCCGGGAGCGGGCCGCCGGAACCACCGCCAGATGCGCGAGGACCACGCCGACGGTGTTGAGCAGAACCGAGTCGACGTCCACCACACGGCCGGGCACCCCGGTCTGCAGCAGGGCGATGCCCAGCGAGATCAGGGCGCCCGCGGTGGCCGTACGGACCAGGGAGGCGAGCGGGGAGACCCGGAGTCTGCCGTGCGCCATCGGCAGCAGCACCCCCAGCGGGGCGAGCAGCGCCAGCCCCTCACCGATCCGGTGCGCGGCCTCGCGCCAGCCCAGTGCCAGATCGGCGCGGATACCGGCGAACGGGTGCAGGTTGGCGGGCATCACCCAGGGCACGTCCAGCGGCCGCAGCATCAACCAGGCGACGAACGCGAGATGTGCGACAAGGAGGACACCCCCTGTCACACGGACGCGAATCCCGGCGCTCCCGCCGATGGAGCCTTGACGCTGCACGCCCCACAAGACGCGCCCGCGCACACGATCGGTTCCGGATCCGACGATGAGGCCTCGGACACACGATACGGAAAGCGCCCCTTAGGGGCGCTGGGGGTACCCCCGGCCGAAGGCTGGGGGAGGAACTGCGCGAGCAACCGAACGCGACCCGCACCCGCCCCGAAACCCTCGGTGGCACCCCCTGAGGCGCCGAACCGCCCCTCACCTCACCCGGAAGCAACATCAGTGGACGGCGGCCGGTTCCCGCTCGGCGCGTTCCGCACCGCGTCCGTGCACTCGTACCGCCGCAACGGCTCCGTCCCCGGCCCGCCCAGGATCACCGACCCGTCCCCCTCCGCCGCCGCCGAGTCGGAGAGCGTGCACACGATCTGGGCGAGCGCGTACGACGTCAGCTGCGGCGGCGACGTGCTCAGCCGCAGCGTGTCGTCGGGGTCCCCGGCGCGCGGCCCGCCGACGCTCATCCCGCCCCGCACATACGTCGTGTAACCGGCGTCCTTCTCGGCGGCCGACGGCGTCTCGGCGAGCTGGTCCAGCAGCCCCTGGGCGACGATGACCCGCCGCTGCGCGTCCGCCGTGCCCTCCGGCACCCGCACCTCCCGGTCCACGGTCACCAGCGAGGCGCCGCACAGCAGGAACACCTGCACCGGCACCCCGCGCGCGGTCTGCGCCGACAGATCCGGCTGGGTCATCGAGCACGGCACCCGCGACGGCGCCCCGCCGAAGTCGGTCGGCACCTCCGTGGCCCGGATCCCGCACCCGGAGAGCGCCAGCGCCAGCCCGGCGACGGCGAGGAGTCTTCGTACATGCATCAGGCGTCCTTCTCCCCGGCGGCCCCGGACTCCCCGGCGGCCCCGATGGCCCCGGTGGTCCCCGTGGCCCCGGTGTTCCCGCCGTCCTTGCTCTCCTCGGCCAGCGCCGAGGCGTCCCGGGGCAGCCGCAGGGTGAACACCGCGCCCCCCTCGGGAGAGTTGGCGGCGGTGATCGAGCCGCCGTGGATCCGGGCGTTCTCCGTCGCGATGGACAGGCCCAGGCCACTGCCCTCGGACCGCGGCCGGGAGGCGCTGGCCTTGTAGAACCGGTCGAAGACGTGCGGCAGCACGTCCTCCGGGATACCGGGCCCGTGGTCCCGTACGGCGATCACCAGTTCCTCCCCGTCGATCCGCACCGACACCCGCACCGGCGAACCGCCGTGCTTGAGCGCGTTGCCGATCAGGTTGGCGAGGATGACGTCGAGGCGGCGCGGGTCGAGGCGGGCGTGGATGCCGCGCTCGGCGTCCAGATCCACCGCGTCCAGCCAGGCGCGGGCGTCGATGCAGGCGGTGATCTGGTCGGCGAGGTCGACGTCGTCGAGGACGAGACGGGCCGTACCGGCGTCGAAGCGGGTGACCTCCATGAGGTTCTCGACGAGGTCGTTGAGGCGGCGCGTCTCGCTGACGACCAGCCGGACGGCGGGCTCGATCATCGGGTCCATCGACCCCGACTCCGCCTCCAGCTCCTCCTCCAGGATCTCCGTCACGGCGGTGATCGCGGTGAGCGGGGTCCGCAGCTCATGGCTCATGTCGGCGACGAACCGCCGGGACGCGTCGTCGCGCGCGGCCATGTCGTCGACCCGTTTCTCCAGCGCCTCGGCCGCGTCGTTGAACGTCCGGGAGAGATCGGCGAGTTCGTCCGTGCCCGACACCCGCAGCCGGGTGTCCAGCTTGCCCTCGCCGAGTCGCCGGGCGGCCACCCCCAGCCGGTGCACCGGCTTCAGCACCGTCGTGGCGGCGGCCTGCGCGAGCAGCGCCGAGCCGATCAGCGCCAGCCCGGTGGCGATCCCCAGCGACCACGCCAGCGAGTTGAGGTCCTTCGCCTCCGGCTCCAGCGACTTCATCATGTAGCCGGTCGGCCCGCCGCCGATCAGCCGCGTCCCGGCGACGAGATACGGCGTCCCGTGGTCGACTACCCGCTGCCAGTACAGGTGGTACGCCGACTTGTTGGAGTCGGTCACCTTCTGCTGCTTGTCGACGGCCTTGCGCAGCGACGTCGGTACGTCGTCGAGCGCGAACGCGCTGAGCCCGTCCGAACTGCCGTACACCGTCTTGCCGTTGCCGTCCTCGCCGACCAGCAGCACGCTGAACCGCTGACTGCTGTTGGCCATCTGCCCGGCCGTGCGCTGCAGTTCGTCCTGGGTCGGGTGCACGGGCAGCGCGCCGGCCCGGTTCTGCATCTCCTGCTGGAAGTCGCGCAGCACCGCGTCCTGGGTACGGGTGAGCACGGCCTCGCGGTTGAGCCAGTACGCGATGCCGGACGCGGAGACGGCGGCGGTCAGCGCGACGAGCCCGAAGACCACCACCAGCCGCAGCCGCAGACTGGTGAAACGCAGCCGGGACACGGCTCCCTTGCGATCCGAGGCCCAGCCGCGGAAACCCTCCTGCCGGTCGGTCACTGAGGGGCGTCCAGGCGGTAGCCGACACCACGCACGGTACGGATCAGGGTCGGCGACGAGGGCACGTCCTCGACCTTGGCGCGCAGCCGCTGCACACAGGCGTCCACCAGCCGGGAGTCACCGAGGTAGTCGTGCTCCCAGACCAGCCGCAGCAGTTGCTGCCGGGACAGCGCCTGCCCCGGCCGCCGGCTCAGTTCGAGCAGCAGCCGCAGCTCGGTCGGGGTGAGCTGGAGGTCCTCGCCGTTCTTCGTCACGGTCATCGCGCTGCGGTCGATGACGACGTTGCCGAACGTCGCCGAGTCGGTGGACTCCCGCTCCCCGCGCCGCAGCACGGCCCGGATCCGGGCGTCGAGCACCCGCCCCTGGACCGGCTTGACGACATAGTCGTCGGCGCCGGACTCCAGGCCCACCACCACATCGATGTCATCACTGCGCGCGGTGAGCAGAATGATCGGCAACTGGTCCGTGCGCCGGATGCGCCGGCACACCTCGAACCCGTCGATGCCGGGCAGCATGACATCGAGGACGATCAGATCGGGCCGCTGCTCGCGCAACAGCTTCAGACCGTCCTCACCGGTCGCAGCGGTGGCCACCCGGTGTCCCTGGCGGGTCAGAGAGAGCTCCAGGGCCGTGCGGATGGCGTCGTCGTCCTCGATCAGCAACAGGGAAGGCACGGGCTCATTCTGGCCCATGCGGGCCCCGTCGTACGACCTGTGCGGCTCGTAGCCCTCCGCGAACCTCGCTAGCGCCACGACCTGTGCACCCCCTGTCGACTCTCTGTGCCGGACCCCTGTGACAGGTCTGTGACAGTCGGCGGATACGGCCGTGAAGGTGGCCCGGCAGAGTTCTCGGCACAGGCAAGCGGGCCACCGGCCAAGAACCGGGCGGCACGGAGCCTGGGCAAGCCGAACTACCGGAAGTCCACGACGGGGGGCGCGAGATGAACACGCTGATCGGTCACAGCACCAGCGCAGTGATCACGCGTCTGCACGACGTGCACCGGGGTTCCGAGAAGTCCGGTGCCGTGAGCGGGCGGGGGTGCGCTCGCGGCACCGGGCGTCAGCACACCGGTTACATGACGGTGGTTGACGGCTTCACGGGGGAAGCACACGGGGGAACCGGGGGAAGCGCATACGGGGAGGACACGGGGGAGCGTCGCTCGCTGACCGAGGCGGAGTTCACCGCCTACGTCCAGGAGCGCCGCGCCTCCCTGTACGCGACCGCCTACCACCTGACCGGCGACCGTTACGAGGCCGAGGACCTGCTGCAGAGCGCGCTGTTCTCGACGTACAAGGCGTGGGACCGGATCAGCGACAAGGCCGCGGTCGGCGGTTACCTCCGCCGCACCATGACCAACCTGCACATCAGCGCCTGGCGGCGCCGCAAGCTCAACGAGTACCCGACCGAGGAACTGCCGGAGACGCCCGGCGACACGGACGCGATGAGCGGCACCGAGCTGCGCGCGGTCCTGTGGCAGGCGCTCGCCCGGCTCCCCGAACTCCAGCGCACCATGCTGGTCCTGCGCTACTACGAGGGCCGCACGGACCCGGAGATCGCGGAGATCCTCGACATCAGTGTCGGCACGGTGAAGTCCAGCATCTGGCGGTCGCTCCGCCGGCTGCGCGAGGACGAGGTCCTCAGCTTCGGCCGTGACGAGGAGAACGCCTTCGGGGAGCTCGTCGCCTGAAGGTAAGGGGATCCGGGGGGATCCTGACGGGGAAACCGGGGGAACACGGGGGACCGGGGGAGGGTCCGGGGGGACTCACGGGGGATACACGGGGGACAAGCGGGTCCGGGGGGACCTGGGGGAAAGCACGGGGGAGCTCCGCCACGGGGGACACGGGGGTGTTCGGCGGAGCAACGGGGGAAGCGGGACTGGAGGGCCGGGGGGTCCATCCAGTCCCGCTTTTTTTCGTGCCTACGCGGGCGTGCGGTCGCGGCTCTGCCGGCCCACCGCGGCCGCCGCCATCCGGCCCAGTGCCTCGTCCCGGTCGCAGGGGTGCGCGCCCAGCGCCACCTGGCGGGCCACGATCGTGCGTTCCGCGCGCATCAGCCGCCAGCCGCGGCGCAGCAGGAACGGCACCGACTTGCGGCCCTCCCGGAGGTCCCGCAGGAAGCGGCGCCGGAACGTCTTCACCGGCCCCCGGCTCAGGCACAGCGCGTCGGCCAGCAGCCCCAGCTCACGGCAGCGCTCGACGATCTCGGCGGCGAAGATGCCCTCCGCGATGAAGAGGGGGGTGCGGCCGATGTCCAGCGTCTCCTCGCCGGTGCGGGCGCTCAGTGATATGTCATATACCGGTACGGCCGTCGAGCCCGTGGCGCACAGCCGTCCGATGGCTTCGACCGCGATCTCCGCGTCCCAGGACTCCGGGTGGTCCCAGTCGATGTCCGAACTCCCCGCCACCGACGGCAGGGTCGGGTCGTCGCCCTCCTTGTAGAAGTCGTCGAGGCGCAGGACGGGCAGCCCGGAACGGGCGGCGACCAGTGACTTGCCCGAGCCCGAGGGGCCGCACAGCAGCACGACACGGGCGGGGGACGGGGGATGAATGCTCACGGAACACCAGTTTGACGCATGGTGGGCCTCCTGCCGACCCCGCGGGTCGGCTTTGGAGCGTGAGTCACACCTCAACTACCCTGTGTGCCGACCTCATTACCCTGCGCACCGGAAGGTGGCACCAGCGATGTCCCGACACGCGTCCTCCCCGAACCCGACCGCTCGGCGTGCCCTGGCCGCCCTCGCCACGGCAGGCGTCGCGCTCGGCGCGGGCGCCGCGACCGCCGCCGCGGACGCCCAGCCCGTCCTGGACGTGGTCCGCACCCGGCCCACCTCGCTCGGCCAGATCGACCCGCAGGCGGGCATGCAGGCGCTGGGCGGCGTACTGCCGTACGTCACCGGACCGGTGGCGGGCCTCAAGCCCAACCCCCTCGCGGGCACGGGCGTGGACCCGCTGGACAACGGCATCGGCACCCAGCTGGCCGACTTCAAGCCGCTGACGTCGAAGATGCTGACGGGACCGCTGGCGCAGGCGCCGTCGATCGGGTCGCTGCCGGTGGTGGGACAGATCCTCGGAGGCGCCGGGAGCTGAGCGCCCCGTAAGGGGCGCGGGGAACTGCGCGACCAGCCACGACCGGCCCGCAGTTCCCCACTGTGCTCAGTAGGACGAACCCGACGCTCCCAGCGCCCCCGTCGGGTGCCACACCGTCTTCGTCTCCAGGAACGCCGTCATGCGGTCGGTCCCCGGGGTCGCGGAGTAATCCACAGGCTGTGGACGCAGGACGCGCTTGAGGTTGTCGGCCGCCGCGATCTCCAGCTCCTTCGCCAGCGCCTCGTCGGCGCCCGCGAGGTCGATCGCGTTGACGTCCTGGTGGGCGGCGAGGGGCGCCGCGATCTCCGCCGTACGGCCGGAGAGGACGTTGACGACCCCGCCGGGGACGTCGGAGGTGGCGAGGACCTCGGCGAGGGAGAGGGCCGGGAGCGGGGAGTTCTCGCTCGCGATCACCACCGCCGTGTTGCCCGTGGCGATCACCGGGGCCAGGACGCTCACCAGGCCCAGGAAGGACGACTCCTGCGGGGCCAGCACGGCGACGACGCCCGTCGGCTCGGGGGAGGAGAGGTTGAAGAACGGGCCCGCGACCGGGTTGCCGCCGCCGACCACCTGGGCGATCTTGTCGGTCCAGCCCGCGTACCAGACCCAGCGGTCGACGGTCGCGTCCACGACCGCGGCCGCCTTGGACTTGCCGAGGCCCTCCGCGTCGGCGACCTCGCGCACGAACTGGTCCCGGCGGCCCTCCAGCATCTCCGCGACGCGGTAGAGGACCTGGCCCCGGTTGTAGGCGGTGGCCCCGGACCAGCCGCCGAACGCCTTGCGCGCGGCGACCACGGCGTCCCGGGCGTCCTTGCGGCTGGACTGCGGTGCGTTGGCGAGCCAGTTGCCCTTGGAGTCCGTCACCTCGTACACCCGGCCGCTCTCGGAACGCGGGAACTTCCCGCCGACGTACAGCTTGTAGGTCTTCAACACACTGAGTCGGTCAGACATCGAGGTACGCCTCCAGGCCGTGGCGACCGCCCTCGCGGCCGAAGCCCGACTCCTTGTACCCGCCGAACGGCGAGGTCGGGTCGAACTTGTTGAACGTGTTGGACCAGACGACACCCGCGCGCAGCTTGTTGGCCACGGCGAGGATCCTCGATCCCTTCTCGGTCCAGATGCCCGCGGAGAGGCCGTACTGGGTGTTGTTGGCCTTGGCGACGGCCTCGTCCGGGGTGCGGAAGGTGAGGACGGACAGGACCGGACCGAAGATCTCGTCCCGCGCGATCGTGTGCGCCTGGGTGACGTTCGTGAAGAGCGTCGGGGCGAACCAGTAGCCGGAGGAGGGGAGTTCGCAGGCCGGGGACCAGCGCTCGGCGCCCTCCGCCGCGCCCTGGTCGGCGAGGGTGGTGATCCGGGCCAGCTGCTCGGCGGAGTTGATCGCGCCGATGTCCGTGTTCTTGTCGAGCGGGTCGCCGAGGCGGAGCGTCGACAGCCGGCGCTTGAGGGAGTCGAGCAGTTCGTCGTGGATCGACTCCTGGACGAGGAGACGGGAGCCCGCGCAGCAGACCTGCCCCTGGTTGAAGAAGATCCCGGTGACGATCCCCTCCACCGCCTGGTCGATGGGGGCGTCGTCGAAGACGATGTTCGCGCCCTTGCCGCCCAGTTCGAGGGTGAGCTTCTTGCGGGTGCCCGCGACGGTCCGGGCGATCTCCTTGCCGACGGCGGTGGAGCCGGTGAAGGCGACCTTGTTCACGTCGGGGTGGGCGACGAGCGCGGCGCCCGCGTCGCCGTAGCCGGGAAGGATGTTGACGACGCCCTTGGGGAGGCCCGCCTGGCGGCAGATGTCCGCGAAGAAGAGGGCGGACAGGGGGGTCGTCTCGGCGGGCTTGAGGACCACCGTGTTGCCGGTGGCGAGCGCCGGGGCGATCTTCCAGGCCAGCATCAGGAGCGGGAAGTTCCAGGGGATGACCTGCCCGGCGACGCCCAGGGGGCGCGGGTCGGCGCCGTAACCCGCGTGGTCGAGCTTGTCGGCCCAGCCCGCGTAGTAGAAGAAGTGCGCGGCGACCAGCGGGAGGTCCGCGTCGCGGGTCTCCTTGATCGGCTTGCCGTTGTCGAGGGTTTCGAGGACGGCCAGTTCGCGGCTGCGCTCCTGGATGATCCGGGCGATGCGGAACAGGTACTTCGCCCGCTCGGAGCCCGGCAGCGCGGACCACTTCTCGAAGGCCTTGCGGGCGGCCTTCACGGCACGCTCGACGTCCTCGGCACCGGCCCGGGCCACCTCGGAGAGGACCTCTTCGGTGGAGGGGCTGACGGTCTTGAAGACCTTGCCGTCGGCCGAGTCCGTGAACTCGCCGTCGATGAAGAGGCCGTAGGAGGGCGCGATGTCGACGACGGAGCGGGACTCGGGCGCCGGCGCGTACTCGAATGCGGTGGTCATCTTTTCCTTGGCCATGGTGATCAGTCCACCGTCACGTAGTCGGGACCGGAGTAGCGGCCGGTGGCCAGCTTCTGACGCTGCATCAGCAGGTCGTTCAGGAGCGAGGAGGCGCCGAACCGGAACCAGTGGTTGTCCAGCCAGTCCGCACCGGCCGTCTCGTTGACGAGGACGAGGAACTTGATCGCGTCCTTGCTGGTCCGGATCCCGCCGGCGGGCTTCACGCCCACCTGGACACCGGTCTGCGCCCGGAAGTCACGGACGGCCTCCAGCATGAGGAGGGTGTTCGCCGGGGTCGCGTTCACCGCCACCTTGCCGGTGGAGGTCTTGATGAAGTCGGCGCCCGCGAGCATGCCCAGCCAGGAGGCCCTGCGGATGTTGTCGTACGTCGACAGCTCGCCGGTCTCGAAGATGACCTTGAGCCGGGCCGCCGTTCCGCAGGCCTCGCGTACGGCGGTGATCTCGTCGTGGACCTTCAGGTAGTTCCCCGCGAGGAACGCGCCGCGGTCGATGACCATGTCGATCTCGTCGGCCCCGGCGGCGACCGCGTCGCGCACGTCGGCCAGCTTCACGTCGAGCGCGGCGCGGCCGGCCGGGAAGGCGGTGGCGACGGAGGCGACCTTGACGGACGAGCCGGCCACGGCCTCCTTGGCGGTGGCCACCATGTCGGGGTAGACACAGACGGCGGCCGTGGCGGGGGTCGTCCGGTCCGTCGGGTCCGGGTGGACCGCCTTGGCGCCGAGCGCCCGGACCTTGCCCGGGGTGTCCGCGCCTTCCAGCGTCGTCAGGTCGACCATCGAGATGGCGAGGTCGATGGCGTACGCCTTCGCGGTGGTCTTGATCGAACGGGTGCCGAGCGAGGCGGCACGCGCCTCCAGGCCGACCGCGTCGACGCCGGGCAGCCCGTGGAGGAAGCGGCGCAGTGTGCTGTCGGACGCGGTGACGTCAGCAAGTGCGTGGGGTGCGGTGGTGGGCATGGTCACCAGCCGAGCATATCTACGCGCGTAGCGGCTGTACACCCCGAGGAACGGTTCTTGTGTAGGGCGGTACGGCAGGCGCCCCGTCAGGGGCGCGGGGAACCGCGCGGGCAACCACTCACGATCCGCACCCGCGCACCGGGCGCACACCCCACGGCGCCCGCGCGCCCGCCTGAGGCAGAATCGGCGACATGACCACGCCCCTCGTCAAGGACCACATCTACCGCTCGCCCCAGGCGCTGATCGGTGGTGTCCTGCTCCTCGTGATCGTCGGCTGGCTCGGCATCGACGCCCTGTTCCGGGGGCGCGGCCACACCCCCTGGCTCGCGCTCGCCGCGCTCATCCTCATCGTGCCGCTGGTCGTCGCCTTCACGCTCCGCCCGGCGGTGTTCGCGGGCGAGGACCGGCTGCGGGTGCGCAACCCGTTCCGGGTGATCACGCTGCCGTGGGGGGAGATCGCGTCGCTGCGCTCCGGCTACTCGAACGAGGTGATCGTCAAGTCGGGCGCGAAGTACCAGCTGTGGGCGATCCCCGTGTCCCTGCGCAGCCGCAAGAAGGCGGCCCGCCGACAGGCGCGGGCGGAGACGGACGCGCGGCGCGGGCGGACGGGGTCCGGCGCGGGCGCGGGCGGCGGGCTGGGCGGGTTCGGTGGCTTCGGCGGTGGCCTGCGGGGTACGGACGAGCCGGCCGGGCCGGTGCGCGCCGAGACCGACAAGGTGATGGACGACCTGCGCACCAGGCTGGAGACCAGGGGCGAGACGGAGTCGGCACAGGGCGAGATCGTGGTGCGCTGGGCGTACGAGGTGATGGCGCCGGCGGTGGCGGGCGCGGTGCTGCTGGTGATTCTGCTGGCGGTGCTCTGAGGAGAGGGCGACCGGTACGGGTGACCGGTACGGGGTGGCCGGTAGGGGGATTCCCATTCCTCCGTGGTTAATCGTCGTTGTCCCCCGGGGGGCAATCGGCCTCCTCTCGTTCAAGGTGAATTCACTCGTCGTGCCGAGGCTGGCCGGGCCATCACGCCATGACGGGAGACTTCGTGAGAAAAGCAGTGGCAAGAATGGGGACCTGCGTCACCGCCCTGGTCGCGGGCTTTGCGCTCCTGGGCGGTACGGCCGTCGCGCAGGGGCAGAACGGTGTCTGTGAGGACGGCGAATTCTGCGCCTTCCGGCAGATAAACTTCGACTGGGCCGCCGACTTCACGACGTCCGATGTCGACTGGAGCAACAACGAGTACCCGCTGCACGCGGGATATCCGGTGGACGACTCGTCGAGTTCGTGGTTCAACGCGACCGTCTGTACCGCCACCATCTATTCCGGGCAGGGGCGCACCGGATCGGCCATCACGATCGACGCGGGCGCCGACCTCCCGGATCTGCGCTACGTCTACCGGGATCCCGACTCGGACTGGAACAACGTGGCCAGCGGCCACGTCATCTCCTGCTGACCGGCGATGCGAAGGCGTGCGGTGGGGACGGTGGCCGGAGCGGCCTTGCTGGCTGCCCTGTGCCTGGGGGGACATCTGCTGGTCCCGGCCGGTGCCGGATCCTCCCCGCCGCGCGCGGGCGCCCGGGACATCGCGTCGGACCTGCGGGTGTCCCTGCCGCTCCAGGCCTACCAGCTCACCCCGAGGGAACAGGCCGACGCCGATCAGGCGCTGCAACTCCTCGTCCGCTCCTGCATGGAGAGGGCCGGCTTCACCTGGTACGTGCCGGCCGAGCCCCGGCCGAAGCCGGATCCGCTGGCGCGGCGGTACGGGGTCGTCGAGCGCCGGACGGCGGAGCGGTACGGCTACCACCCGCCGGCCGACAAGTCCTCCGGGGAGATCGCGCGGCGCCGCGAGCGGATACTTTCCGAGCCCGGCGCCGATGTCGCCTACTTCGGTTCCCAGGGGGCCAAGAACGCCGACAGGAATGCCGGGAAGAACACCGGCCGGGGCGGGGCGGGGTGTGCCTCTCTCGCCCAGCGGAAACTCATGGCCGGAGCCGACGGCTACCGCGGGGATATCGGTGCTCAGCTCTCCTGGGTCTCGCTGGAAATGTCCCGGAAGGATCCGCACGTGATCTCGGCCCGACGGGACTGGGAGAAATGCATGAGGTCGCGCGGCTATCGCTATGAAAGCCCGGAGAAGGCGATCGCGGACCCGGCGTGGCACCTGGATTCCCCGGTCGTCGGAAGCAGGGAAAGAGCGACTGCGCTCGCCGACGTCACGTGCAAGGAAACCGTCGCTACGGTGCGGATCTGGTCGCGGGCGGAAGGCGCGATACAGCGTCGCCTCATCAGGGAGAACGCGGCTCGGCTGAATGAGACGAGGCGTGGACTGGAGGCTTTCCGCCGCACTGTGCGGGCCGTGCTCGGCGGCTGAACCAGGAGGGTGACGGGGCCTGGAGCGGTGGTCAGTCGTCCGCCTTGATCTTCTTCATGGTCAGGTGGGACTCGACGCGCAGGATGCCCGGGAGGCCGGTGAGTTTGCCGGTGAGGAAGGTGTTGTAGGCGGCGTCGTCGGCGACGGCGACGCGGAGGAAGTAGTCGGGGCGGCCGTACATGCGGCGGAACTCGATGACCTCCTCGTAGGAGGAGAGCGTCTTCTCCAGGTTCTCGATGGTCCGCAGGTCGTTGGCGGAGACCTCGATGTCGATCATGACCTCCAGGCCCCGGCCGACGGCCTCCGGGTTGATGACGGCCCGGTAGCCGGTGATGACGCCGGCGTCCTCCAGGCGCTTGAGGCGGCGCAGGCACGGGGGCGGGGTGAGGCCCACCCGCTTGGCCAGTTCGACGTTGGTCAGGCGGCCGTCCTGTCGCAGGTGAAACAAAATGTCCCGGTCGATGGCATCAAGGTGCAGTTCATTGCGCACACCATCAGCTTAAGGGAATGATGGGAAACCATATGTGGCGACAATCCTCCTAAAATTTCAGCATGCGTACGGTTTCGGTCGCCGAGGGCGATCCCCCTCGTCCCGCCCCCGCTCCGGCCTCCCTGCCGGGGCGCCGGGCGAAGGCCCTCGCCGCCCTCAGGGACTCCGCCTCCGTGGGGCTCGGCCTGCTTCCGCTCGGCCTCGCCTTCGGGGTGCTGATCGTCCACGCGGGTCTGCCGTGGTGGTGCGCGAGCCTGTTCACCGCCGTCGTCTACGCGGGCTCGTTCGAGTTCCTGCTCGTGAACCTGGCCCTCGCGGTCACCCCGCTGGCGACGGTCGCGCTGACCGCCTTCCTGGTCAACGTCCGGCACGTGTTCTACGCGCTGTCCTTCCCTCTCGACCGGATACCCGGGCGGCTCGGCAAGGCCTACGGCACCTTCGCCCTGACCGACGAGGCCTACGCCCTGACCACCGGTGACCGGGCCCGGTCCTGGTCCGGCGCCCGCATCCTGTGGCTGCAGCTGTTCATGCAGTCGTACTGGGTCGGCGGCGCCACCGTCGGCGCCCTGCTCGGCTCGGCCGTGCCGGACGGCGTCGGCGGGCTGGACTTCGCGATGACCGCCCTGTTCGCCGTCCTCGCGCTGGACGCGGTCCGGGAGCGGCGCGGCGATCTGCCCACGCCGGTGCTCGCACTGCTCAGCGCCCTGGTCGCGCGCCTGGTGCTGCCCGGCCAAATGCTGCTCGTCGCGTTCGCCCTGTTCACCGCCGCGCTGCTGGTCCGGAGCCGCAAGGAGGAGTCCCGTGCCTGACACCCGTTACCTGCTGCTGGCCGTCGGCGTCTCGGCCGCCGTCACCTGGGCGCTGCGCGCACTGCCGTTCACCGTCCTGGCCTCGCTGCGGGCCAGCCGGACCGTGCGGTACCTGGGGGCGCGGATGCCCGCCGGCGTCATGGTGATCCTCTTCGTCTACTGCCTGCGCGACCTCCCGCTGACCCAGCCCCGCGCGCTCGCGCCCCTGGCCGCCCTGGCGGTCACCGTCGGGCTGCACCTGTGGCGCCGCAACGCGTTGCTGAGCATCATCGGCGGCACCGTCGTCTCCGTGGCCCTGGCCAGCACCGTCTTCGCCGGCTGACCCCTACAGTGGACCGCACAGTCCACTCCGTGGAGGTCGGCCGATGCGCAAGGAACTGACGGCCAAGGGCAGGGCCACCCGGCGCCGGATCGTCGAGGGGGCCGCCGAGGTCCTGCGGGAGCGGGGCGTCGGGACGGTCACCCTGGACGACGTCATGGCGCGCACCGGCAGCAGCAAGAGCCAGCTCTTCCACTACTTCCCGGCCGGCAAGGACCAACTGCTGCTCGCCGTCGCGGAGTTCGAGGCGGAGCAGGTGCTGGAGGACCAGCAGCCGTATCTGGGCCGCCTGGAGTCCTGGGCGGACTGGGAGCGGTGGCGGGACGTGGTGGTCGCGCGGTACGAGGAACAGGGGGACACCTGTCCGCTCGGGTCGCTCTTCCTCCAGGTCGGCCGGTCGACACCGGGGGCGCGGGCGATCGTGGTCGGGCTGCTGCGGCAGTGGCAGGAGAGCCTGGCGGCGGGCATCCGCGCGGTGCGCGCGAGCACCGGCCCGGGGACCGAGGTGGACATCGACGCACGGGCCGCCGCCCTGCTCGCCGCGATCCAGGGCGGGGTGTCCATCCTGCTGTCGACCGGCGACTCCGCCCACCTCCGCGCCGCCCTCGACCAGGGGATCGCGGACCTGCGGCGCGACCTGACGCCGACCTGACGCCGGCGGGGCGCGGCCAGGGCCTGTCCGGCGGATCAGGTCGGAGGAAAGCAGCGGCGCCTCATCAGCGCACGTGAGCGGGGTCTGGTGCGTCCGGCTGCAAGGCGGAGGAGGGCGTCGACGCGGTGGGGGCACCTCCCGGCCGAAGGCTGGGGGACGTCGGCAGCCGACGACAACGCCGCTGGGGGTACCCCCTCCGGGGGAGTGCGTGCCGGACCCCGCGTCTCCGGCATGATCCGCCGGACAGGCCCTAGGCGGCGACGACCGCAGCCGTCGTACGGCCGCCGTCCACGTCGAGCACGACCCCGTGCACGAAGGACGACTCGTCGGCCACGAGATACACGGCCGCGCTCGCGATCTCCTCCGGTGTGCCCATCCGGCCCGCGGGTGTCCCCTTCATCATGGCCTCGGCGATCCCGGCGTCCTCGGCGCCGGCCGGCAGCACCACGCCCGGGGAGATCGCGTTCACCCGCACGCCCCGGGGCCCGAACTCCGCCGCCCAGGCGCGGGTGAGCGTCTCCATCGCCCCCTTGGTGGAGCTGTACAGCGCGCCGACGGGGATGCCGAGGCGGGCGATCCAGGACCCCAGGTTGACGATCGCCCCGCCGCCGGCCTCCGCCATGACGGGTGCCACGGCCGCCGTCAGGAAGAACGGGGCCTTGACGTTGACCGCGTACACCTCGTCGAAGGTCTTCTCGTCGGTGGCGGCGGTGGCGTCTCCCGGGTAGATGCCCGCGTTGTTGACGAGCACGTCGATACGGCCGCCCAGCGCCCGGGCCGCCTCCTCGGCCAGCGCCCGCGAGGCGTCCGCGCTGCCGTCCAGGTCCGCCCGGACGAAGTCGGCACGTCCGCCGAGCGCCCGGATCCCGTCCACCACCTCCGTACCGCGCCCGGCGCTGCGCCCCGAGACGACGACATGCGCCCCCTCCGCCGCGAACGCCTCCGCGATCGCCCGCCCGATGTTGCTGGTCGCACCCGTCACGAGCGCGGTCTTTCCCGCCAGTCGCATGGCCATGATCAGATCTCCGTCGCACTTGGTTTCCCGTCGGGTGCGGACCACTGTGCGCCGAGGAAAATGGACCGGCAAGTCCAGAAACGGGGTGCCTGACGGGGTGCCTGACGGGGTGCCTGCCCGGGAGCCCGCAGGGGGGCTACGGTGCTTCGATGACCGATGCCTCGACGCCTGGCGGTGTGGTTCTCGGCGCGGACGAACTCGCTGCCCGATGGGCGGACGCCTGGCGGCCGGAGCGGGTCGCGGAGCGGCTGGAGGGGGTCGGGACGCCCTGGTGTGTCGCGGCGGGGTGGGCGCTGGACCTGTTCCGCGGCGAGGAGTCGCGGCGCCACGGTGATCTGGAGATCGCGGTGCCCGCGGCGGGGTTCGCGGAGGTGCGGAACCGCTTTCGTGCGTACGCCTTCGACGCGGTGGGCTCGGGGCGGATCTGGGCGGACGCGGGGGCCGGGGAACTCGCGGCCACCCACCAGACCTGGGTGCGGGATCCGGCGAGCGGCCGGTTCCTCTTCGACGTCTTCCGCGAGCCGCACGAGGGCGGGACCTGGATCTGCCGGCGGGACGAGAGCCTGCGGCTGCCGTACGACGCGGTCGTCGAACACACGGCGGACGGCATTCCCTACCTGGTACCGGAGTTGGTGCTGCTGTTCAAGGCGCAGGGGACGCGGCCCAAGGACCAGGCCGACTTCGACGGGGTGCTGCCGCTGCTGGGCGGGGCGCGGCGCGCGGCCCTCGGCGGGTGGCTGCGGCGCGTACATCCAGGGCACCCCTGGCTGGGGGCACTGGCGAGCCCGGCGGGGCGCTGACAGGGCGGCCGCCGGATGCCGGGCGCCCCAATTGGCAACGTTGTCCCGGTCCGGGTGGGAGCGCTTTCCCTGTGTCTTGCCTACGGGTTACCTAGGGGATACCTCTACATGAAGCGTGGCCTCGGCAGTCAGTTTTGTCCGGGCGTCGCCACCGACGCCTCAGTAGATTGCTGGTGCCGCCCCGGAGTGCCGTACCTGCGGATTTTACTTACCTATTGGGCGGTGGGGGTGGGGACATGGAGCGGTCCGA
This sequence comes from Streptomyces sp. NPDC048288, assembly GCF_043201555.1. Lineage (NCBI taxonomy): Bacteria > Bacillati > Actinomycetota > Actinomycetes > Kitasatosporales > Streptomycetaceae > Streptomyces > Streptomyces sp. NPDC048288. The sequence goes on along the minus strand of NZ_JBICZD010000003.1, from coordinate 302,960 downwards.
GAGGGCGGCAAGACCTGCCGCTGGGGCGACGGGCATGAGATGCCAGGTGGACATCGACGGGCAGGGCAGGTTCGGCTGGCGCCTGGTGGCGCCGAACGGGAGATCGGTGGCGGTCTCGCTCACCGCGCACGACAGCCATGCCCGATGCCGCGCCGCGTTCCACCGCATGTGCGCGTTGCACTCCCGAACGGGGGGCGGAGTGCAGCACGGCTCGGACGGGGGCGGCTGGGTGTGGGTGGTCTGGGACGACTCCGGCCGTCATCTGGCCGGTTCGGCGCGGACCTACGAGCGGCATGCGACCTGCCGTGCGTCCTACGACCGGTTCCGCGCGATGATCGCCGAACTGGTATATGCCGGGCCCGAGTTATGGGGCGAGTGAGCCGCGGCTGATCCGCACGTCAACCGGGCCTGGAGAGGCCCTGGTTGGGGGTGAGGTGTGCCTGTGCGGCGGGGGCCGATGTTGCCCTTAGGGAACCTGTAGTTCACACCTCAGGATGTGCATGTCAACCGATGACACGGAGTGTCGGGACCGTGCCTTCGCTGAGAAGAACCAGACAGCCGCAGCCCGTGATCGCGGGCGTCGGCTCCGTCGACGCCGGAGCCGACGTCGGCGAACCCGACGTACGCCGACGCCTGTACGCCGATCCCGGGCTGCCCGACCGGGTGTTCCGCACGGTGCTGCGCTCCGGCGGCGGTGCCGTGCTGGCCGTGATGCTGCTCGTGGGCGGATTCCTGCTCTACCGGGCGTGGCTGGCCCTGGACCGGGTCGGCTGGGCGTTCCTGACCACCGCCGAATGGGCCCCGGACCAGGGGCGGTTCGGCATCAAGGCGGTGCTCGTCGGCACCGTGCTGATCGCGACCGTCGCGGTCCTGGTGGCCGTACCGCTGGCCACCGGCGCGGCGCTGTACATCTCCGAGTACGCCTCGCCACGGCTGCGCCGGACCCTCATCAGCGTCGTCGACCTGATGGCCGCGGTGCCCTCGGTGGTCTACGGGCTGTGGGGCCTGTTCTTCCTCCAGGACAAGGTCCTGCCCACGGCCCGCTGGATCTCCACCTACTTCGGCTGGATCCCCGTCTTCGACGTGCAGGGCGCCAGCCCCAGCGATCCGCTCGCGCCCGAGAGCATCTACACGTCCTCGACCTTCATCGCCGGACTGGTCGTGGGGATGATGATCGCGCCCATCATCTGCTCCATCATGCGCGAGGTCTTCTCGCAGGCGCCCGCCGGTGAGCGCGAGGGCGCCTACGCGCTCGGCGCGACCCGCTGGGGCATGATCCGCAGCGTCGTCCTGCCCTTCGGGCGCGGCGGAATGATCGGCGGCACGATGCTCGGGCTCGGCCGCGCGCTCGGCGAGACCATCGCCATCTTCATGATCATCTCCGTCACCTTCAACGTGCAGTGGCACATCCTGCAGGCCGGCACCAGCTCGGTCTCCTCGCTGATCGCCCTGTACTACGGAGAGGCCAGCAAGTTCAGCATGTCCGCGCTGATGGCAGCCGGTTTCGCGCTGTTCGTCATGACGCTGATCGTCAACTTCGCGGCCTCGTCCATCGTCGCCCGCTCCCGCTCGGGCGCGGCCAGCGACGCCTGATGAGCCCTTCCTCCCCGGTATCGCCAACCCCCCACGGCGCCCGCAGTCCCTTACGCCATACAGGAATGAGCGACCATGACCGTTGCCCCTGAAGCGCCCGGCGCGCGTCAGGCGACCGGACGCCCGGGCACCACGCTGCCGGGCCCGGCCCGCGGCGCCGACCCGGCCGGTGAGCGCCGCCGCGCCCTGACGCAGCTGCATGCCACCGACGTGTACGCCATGCTCGGTGCGGCCGCCTCCGCGCTCTCGCTGACCTGGCTGCTGTTCCACTGGCTGCTGCCGTTCAACGGCGCCGTCGGCTTCGTCGTCATCGCGTACTGCCTCTTCCTGCTGGTCTACGCCCTGCTGGTCTCCTTCGACGAGGACGGGCCCGCGATCGTCGACCGGATCATGGCGGCGATCGTGCGGTCGATGGGTCTGCTGCTCGTGGTGATCCTCGTCTTCGTCGTGTTCTACGCGCTCGTCCAGGGCCGCAAGGCGCTGACGCACCTGAACTTCTTCACCCAGAGCATGGAGCTGGCCGGCCCGCTGGAGCCGCTCAGCGTGGGCGGCGCCCTGCACGCGGCGGCCGGCACCCTGATCATGATCACCATCGCGCTGCTGATCACCGTGCCGGCCGGGCTGGTCTGCGCGGTCTTCCTCAGCGAGGTCCCCGGTCCCTACGCCCGGTTCGTGCGGACCATCGTCGAGGCGATGACAGCGTTGCCGTCGGTCGTCGCCGGTCTGTTCATCTACGCCACCGTGATCCTGGGCCTGGGCCTGGACCAGTCCGGCCTCGCCGCCGGCCTCGCCCTCTCGGTGATGATGCTGCCGATCATCATCAGGGCCGCCGACGTCGTCATCCGGCTGGTCCCCGGCACCCTGCGCGAGGCCAGCTACGCGATGGGCACGAGCCGCTGGCGCACCGTCTGGCACGTGGTGCTGCCGACCTGCCGCTCGGGACTGACCACCGCCGTCATCCTCGGCACCGCGCGCGGCATCGGCGAGACCTCCCCGGTCCTGCTCACCGCGGGCTTCACCAACGAACTCAACCTCAACCCCTTCCACGACCCGATGGTCTCGCTGCCGCTGGTCACCTTCGAGTTCGTCAAGTCGCCCGAGCCGAACATGATCTCGCGCGGCTTCGGTACGGCGGCGCTGCTCATGGCGCTGGTGCTGCTGCTGTTCGTCGCCGCCCGCATCGTCGGCGGCCGGGGCCCCGGCCATCTCACGCGCCGTCAGGAACACCGGCGCGTCCTCGCGTCCCGGCGTGACGCGCGTCGATTCGCCGTGCGCCGCCCGACGGCCGACCTCGTCTCCACCCCTGTCGCATCCGATTCCGGGAGTTCGTCGTGAAACCCGCCACTCGTTTCCGTCTGGCGGCCACCGCGCTGTCACTGGTGTCCCTGCTGGGCGCCCTGTTCGCCGTCCAGCCGCAGCCCGCCGCCGCGGCCTCCTACGCCAAGATCACCGGTTCCGGTTCGACCTGGAGCTCCAACGCGGTCCAGCAGTGGGTCCGCAACGTCAAGGCCAACTACGGCATGACGGTCAACTTCACCGCCAACGGCTCCTCCCAGGGCCGTGAGCAGTTCAAGAACAACACCGTCGACTTCGCGGTCTCCGAGATCCCCTACGGCCTGAAGGAACAGGGCGTCACGGAGACCCCGCCGAGCCGCGGCTACGCCTACATGCCGATCGTGGCCGGTGGCACGGCGTTCATGTACAACCTCAAGATCAACGGCAAGATGGTGACCAACCTGCGCCTGTCCGGCGAAGTCGTCACCAAGATCTTCACCGGGAAGATCACCCGCTGGAACGACCCCGCGATCGTCGCGGACAACCCGGGCCTGAACATGCCGGCCCGGACGATCGTCCCGGTTGTCCGCTCCGACGGCTCCGGCACCAGCGCCCAGTTCACCATGTGGATGTCGAAGCAGTACGGCTCCCTGTGGGCCGACTACTGCTCGCGCACCGGCCGCGGCAGCGGCAACTGCGGCATGACCTCCAACTACCCGCTGCTCAGCGGCTCCGCGATGATCGCCAAGTCCACCTCGCTCGGCGTCTCCGGTCACGTCCGCCAGCCCTCCGGCGAGGGCGCCATCACCTACGTCGAGTACTCCTACGCCAAGAACACCGGCTTCCCGGTGGCCAAGGTGCTCAACAAGGACGGCTACTACGTGGAGCCGACGGCCGCGAGCGTCGCGGTCGCGCTGACCAAGGCCGAGATCAACGAGAACAAGTCGTCGGTCAACTACCTCACCCAGATCCTCGACGGCGTCTACACCAACGCCGACGCCCGCACCTACCCGCTGTCCAGCTACAGCTACATGATCCTGCCGACGAAGGTGGAGTCCGGCTTCACCGCGGCCAAGGGCAACTCGCTGGGCACGTTCGGCCGTTACTTCCTCTGCGACGGCCAGCAGCAGGCCGACGACCTCGGCTACTCGCCGCTGCCGAAGAACCTCGTGGAGGCCGGCTTCGACCAGCTCCGCAAGGTCCCCGGCGCGCCCACCGGCAGCATCAACATCAACAACTGCCGCAACCCCACCTTCTCCGGCGGGGTCAACACCCTGACCAAGAACGCGCCCTACCCCAAGTCCTGCGACAAGAAGGGGCCGACGCAGTGCACCACCGGCACGGCCGGCGCCGCGGGCACCGACACCCCGGTGAAGCCGGGCGCGACGGGCGGTAACTCCTCCGGCGGCTCCGGCTCGTCGTCCGGCGGCTCGTCCTCCGGCGGTTCCTCCGCCACGGGCGGCAGCGGCACCGGCGGTACGGACACCAACGGCGACGGCAAGCCCGACGCGAGCGCCAGTGCCGCCGCCGGCGGTACCTCGGGGGGCACCGTCGACCCCGACACCGGCGAGGTGGTCAGCGGCGACGGAGCGAGCACCGGCGACACGAACGTGGCCGCCAACCCCGTCGCCCTCGCCTCCGACAACGGCCTCGGGATGCGCGGCGCCCTGATGGCCCTGTCCGCCGTCCTGCTCGTCGCGGTGGTCGTGGGGCCACCGCTCACCGCGCGGCTGCTCGCGGGACGTTCGCGCCGTAAGGGAGAGCTGTGATGAGACGGACGACGACGGTACGGATGTCACCCGGCCGGCGCCGACGGGTGACCGCGGGAGTGGGCTGCCTGCTGTCCGCGGTGGTGCTGGCGGTGCTGCCGCTGCCCCGGGGCGTGGACCAGGCGCAGGCGGCCACGACCGAGAGCTCGGCGGTGACCAAGAGCGGGACGAAGGCGGCGAACGGTGACGACTTCTCCCAGCTCAAGGTCACGGTGCATCAGACGGAGGACCTGACCGGGCAGGGCGTGCGGGTGACGTGGACGGGCGGGGATCCGTCCAAGAACACGTACTCGGACTTCCTGTCGGTCATGCAGTGCTGGGGCGACGAGGACTCCGGGCCGGACCGCACGCAGTGCGAGTACGGGCTGGCGTCGGGCGCACAGGCCGCGAACGGCCGGTACGTCTTCCAGGCGCAGGGCACCTCTTCGGTCGGTGACCCGCTGGAGACCGGGTCCTCCTCGACCCCGGTCGACAAGAGCGGCGACCACTACGTGCCGTTCCAGCCGGTCGAGGGCCAGGGAAGCGCCACCACGGCCGGCACGGACACCACGTATTTCACGGACGGGGACACCAACGCCGTCGCGTTCCTGCCGAACGACGGTGATGGCGGTGGCGACATCTCCTTCGAGGTGAAGTCGGCAGTGGAGCAACCCGCCCTGGGCTGCGGTGCCCGCACCACATCGGCGGGCGAGATCCAGCCGTGCTGGCTGGTGGTGGTGCCCCACGGCACCCACGACCCCAACGGGAGCACACACGGCGGCGGCAACATCGTCGCCTCCTCGCTCAGTCAGTCGAACTGGGACCAGCGCATCGTCTTCCGGCTCGGCTTCGCCCCGGTCACCGACAACTGCGACCCGGACAAGCCCGAGCGCGGAATCATGGGCTCGGAACTGGCCACCGACGCCATCACGTCGTGGCAGAGCGCGCTGTGCAAGACCGGCACCTATCGGTTCAGCTTCACCCAGTCCGGTGAGGGGCAGGCCAGGGACGCCGTGACCTCGGGCGACTCGGTGGCGGGTCTCGCCATGACAGTCGATCCCGTGGAGCCGGTCGACGGGGCGGCACAGGTGGTTCACGCTCCTGTCGCCGTCACCGGTCTGACGATCGGGTTCGTCTGGATGTACAGCACCCAGGACAACGGGAGTCTGCCGCTGACGGAGCTCAAGCTGAACCAGAGGCTGCTGGCCAAGGTGCTCACGCAGTCCTACCCCTACAGCGTGGTCCAGCCGCTGGACGGAGCTCCCGATTACCTGTCGGGCAATCCGCTTTCCCTCGTCAAGGACCCGGAATTCCTCAAGCTGAATCCCGGGCTTGACGGGCAGGCGGCCGTGAACAGCCCATTGGGTCTGGCCGTCACCCTGGACAACACCGACTCCGCGCGTCTGGTGTGGAAATACATATTGGCGGACAGTGATGCCAAGGACTTCGTCGACGGGAAGCCCGATCCCTGGGGGATGAAGATCAACCCCGCGTACAAGGACGGGGCGATATCGGATTCCCTGGACTTCTTCCCCAAGGCGGATCTCACACCGACGCAGGTCGTCTGTGCGGCCGGCAATGTGACGCGCAGTCCGCAGGACGTGGTCCCCTATGCCAACGACATGCATGACGCGGCGCTGAAGGTGCGCCGTGGCTCCATCGGAACCGCGTACACATGTGCGCAGGGCGATCCCCTGCCGAGACTGACGGCGGAAGCCCGTCCGCTTCCCACGCAACAGCGTCAGTTCGGCGTCGTCGACAACGCGTCCGCCACGCGTTACCAGCTGGGCGCCGCCGCGTTGCCGAACGCCGACGGGGAGTACGTCAAGCCGACGAACGCCTCCCTGCTCAAGGCCGTTTCCGAGATGCCCGACTCCGACGTGGCGGGCGTCAAGGCCCCCGACCCCGGCAAGATGAAGAACGGCGCCTACCCGCTGACCGCCGTCGTCTACGCGGCCTCCTCCCTCGACCAGGCCAAGGACGCCCGCCAGGACTACGCCAAGGTGATGCGCTACGCGGCCGCGGCCGGGCAGACCCAGGGCACCGCGAAGGGCGAACTGCCTTACGGCTACGCCCCGTTGCCCCAGGCCATGCGCACGCAGGCGGAGCAGGCCGCGGACCGGCTGGAGAAGGGCGTACCGGACGCCGGCGAGTCGTCCGACGGCACGTCCTCAGGGGGCGGCGACCTGAGCGGCACCGGAAGCGGCGGCGCGGCCGGCGGAAGCGCGGCCGGCGGCACCGGCACCGGCGGTGACTCCGCCGGAACGTCGGGCGCCGCGACCGGCGGCGCCTCGGACACCGCCCGGCCCTCCGCCGCCCCGAGCGAGACCGACCCGGCCCAGCAGAACGTGGCCCAGTCCGGCGGCTCCACCCCCGCGGAGGTCCTCGGGCTCATCCGCTGGGTGCTGCTCGGCGTCCTCGTCGCCGGCGGAGTGGCGGCCCTCGCCGGGCCGGTGATGCTGCGGCTGTCGGTACGCAGGGCGACCCACGGAGGAGGAGCCGAATGAACGTCAAGTCCCGCCTGAGCAGGAGCCTGGGCGTCGCCGCGGCGGCGCTGGCGCTGAGTCTGGGGGCCCTGGCCGCGCCCGCGTCCGCGGACCCGGACCCGCTCGTCGACTACCGCCAGCTGGCCGGGGTCGGCGCCGACACGACCCAGGACATCATGAACGCCCTGGGCACCGAGATCACGAACGGCAGCGGCAAGGTCATCGCCTCGTGGAACGCGACCGGCTTCTCCGTGATCAAGACCAAGCCGACCGGCTGTGAGTTCGCCCGCCCCGACGGTTCCGGGGCCGGCATCGCCGCCCTGAAGGACGCCGTGGGCGGCGGCACCGGCTGTGTGGACTTCGCCCGCTCCACCCGTGGCCCGGTCGACCTTTCCGGTCCGGACCTGACGTTCATCCCGTTCGCCGAGGACGCCCTGTCCTGGGCGAAGCGCTCGGACAGCCCGCTTCCCGACAACCTGACGATCCTGCAGCTCCATGACATCTACTCATGCACCCTGACGTCGCTGAACGGCGTCCCGCTCACTCCGATCCTGCCGCTGAGCGTCCCCGAGGAGCTCAGATTCCTCACCTTCATCGGCGTGCGGACCCCGGGCCCCTGCGTCACCATGGGGCGCCAGATCCAGGAGAACAACGGCTGGGAGCTGCTCGGCGCGGGCGACATCATGCCGTACTCCGCGGCCCAGTACCTCGAACAGATATTGGCCATCGTGGACGACCGCCACGGGGAGGCGGTGCTCGGCGACATCGAAGGTGTCGCGCCCTGGACCCAGGACTACACACTGAACGCGGCCTTCCCCTTCGTGCACGACGTCTACAACGTCGTCCCGACCGCCAGGCTGTTCGGTCCCGGGTACGTGGAAACCTTCGTGGGCCAGGCCTCGTACGTCTGCGCGCACACCCAGATGATCCGCGATTTCGCCTTCCTGCCCATCAGCAACTGCGGCCGGATCGACATCAGGGGCGAACTGTGAACTCCCTGCTGTAGTCGACGGATTCCGATTCCCGGGGTCCATTCAGACCCCGGGAATTCGCGTACCACTCGGTGAACTCCCTTGGATTCACCTAGGTAAGAGATTCGTAACCTGAAGACCGGCTGGATTTTGTGGCCGCTGGTTCGAGTCTGCGGAATTGTTCTGCGTGGCCGGCCGACGGGTCGGTGGCGAAAAAAGAATCCGGATTTGCTTGCACGTCCATTGCTCGATCCGTTTCAACGGAGGAGAAATCAAGTGAACGTCAAGTCCCGCGTGCGTATCGGTGCCGCCGTCGGTACGGTCGCCCTGGGCCTGGGTGCCCTGGCCGCTCCCGCCGCCTACGCCGACCCGAGCTCGGCCACCGACTACCGTCAGCTGGCCGGTGTCGGTTCCGACACGACCCAGGACGTGATGAACGCTCTGGGCAACGCGATCACGAACAGCAACGGCAAGGTCATCGCCTCGTGGAACGCCACCGGCACCTCCACGATCACGACCAAGGCCACCGGCAGCTGCACGATCAACCGCCCCGACGGCTCCGGCGCCGGCATCACCGCGCTGAACACCGCCCTGGACGGCAGCACCGGCTGTGTGGACTTCGCCCGCTCCTCGCGTGGCCCGAACAACACCACCACCACGGACCTGACCTTCATCCCGTACGCCAAGGACGCGGTGTCCTGGGTGAAGCAGGACGGCAGCGCGCTGCCCGACAACCTGACGACCGCCCAGCTCCAGGCGATCTACACCTGCAGCCTGACCACGCTCAACGGTGTCGCGCTCACCCCGATCCTGCCGCAGTCGGCCTCCGGCACCCGCGCCTTCTTCCTCAGCTCCATCGGCGTGACCACCCCCGGCTCCTGCGTCACCTCGAACTCCACCATCCAGGAGAACGACGGCTCGGTCATCGACAGCGCGGGCGACATCTTCCCGTACTCCGTGGCCCAGTACACCGCTCAGGAGACCTCCGTGGTGGACGACCGCCGCGGTGACGCCGTGCTCGGCTCCGTCGACGGCCAGGGCCCGCGGAACGAGGACGACCTGTCCCTGAACCTCTCCTTCCCCTACCTCCGGAACGTCTACAACGTCGTCCCGACCGCCAAGCTGTCGGACACGCTGATCGCGGACACCTTCGTGGGCACCGGCTCCAAGGTCTGCGCGAACACCACCACCATCACCGACTACGGCTTCGGCACCCTCGGCAGCGACTGCGGCAGCACCACCCTCAAGGGCGAGAGCTGATCACCGTCCCATAGCCGCACAACGGCCGGGCACCCCATGGGTGTCCGGCCCTGTCGGCGTATTCATCCACAACCCGGACCCAGACCCCGCGGGGGGACCACCACATGAATCACCGTCTCGCACAACTCAGATCACCCGTAGCGCTGTTGACGGCCTGCGCGCTGATCTGCGCCGCCCTGGCCGGGGTCCTCGCCTTCTCGGGCCGGGCCCATGCCGCCACCCAGCTCGGCAAGTTCACGATCACGCCCACCACGGGCAGCATCTCGACCTACCCCATGATCACGTCGGTGACGACGACCGCCGGCTGCCCGGACGACACCGTCGGCAAGGCGGCCATCCTCAAGGTGTTCAACCCCACCAGCGACACCACGCAGGGCACCCTCGGCCAGGGCGCCACCAAGATCGTCGCCGGTACGGCTCCCTTCACGATGGACATCACCACCCTGGCCGCCGCGAAGAGCCTGGAGACGCGGCTGCGCACCTGGATCCCCGACGGATCCCTCGACGGCACCTACACCCTGGGTCTGGGCTGCGGCGGCGGCACCGACGTCCCGGTCTTCCTCGCCAAGGTCCGGGTCGCGGGCGACACCTGGACCCTGCTCGAACAGCAGGCCACGACGCTCGCGGTGAGCGCGGCCACCGACGTCGCCGTGGGCGGCGACCTCAAGCTCACCGCCACGGTGCTGCCCGCCGCGGCGGCCGGCTCCGTGGAGTTCAAGAACGGTGACATCTCGCTCGGCACGGCGCAGGTCACGAACGGCACGGCCGAACTCACGGTCAAGGCACCCGCCGTCGCGGGCTCCACCACCTACACCGCCGCGTTCACGCCCACCGACGCAGACGCCTACTCCGCCGCGGAGGCCAGCACGGGTGCCACGATCCTCTACGCCGTCTCCGCCAAGGACGCCGACGGCAAGGCCCTCGCCGACAAGCCCACCCTGGCCATCGGCCAGAAGGTGAAGGTCACCGTCCAGGGCTTCACGCCGGGCGACATCGCGAAGGTGGGTGTCTCCGGCAGCAACGCGACCTTCGCCGACGCGACCGCGAACGCCGACGGCACCATCGTGGACTACGCGTTCACCGTGCCCGACGCCCTGCCCAGCGACGAGCACAGCCTGTACTTCGAGGTCTCCTCCGCGAAGCGCGCGAACTACCAGTTCGTCAGCACCGACGCGGACACCTCCAGCCCCAGCCCCACCGAGAACCCCGACCTCACCGTCACCGACGAGGACGGCAACACCCTCGACACGAACCCGAGCCTCGAAGCCGGCCAGAAGGTGAAGATCACCGCCCGCGGCTACACCGCGAGCGCCGCGGTCAAGGTCACCCTCGCCGACAGCGACGCGACGTTCGACGACGCGAAGGCGGACTCCGACGGCACCGTGGAGAAGTACGCGTTCACGGTCCCCAAGGACATCGAGGACGGCGACCACACCCTGACCCTCGCCGAGGACAAGACCGACGGGCACAGCGTCGACTTCGCGTTCACGACAGGATCCGACGACTCCAGCGAGTCCCCCGAGCCCAGCGCCTCCGCCTCGGACTCCGGCGGCACGGACACGGGCGGTACCGGCAGCGGCGGCTCGGACACCGGCGGTTCCACCGGCGGGGACACCGGCGGCTCCGGCAGCGGCGGCGGCTCCATGGCCTCCACCGGCGCCCAGGTCGGCGCCATCGGCCTGGCCTCCCTCGCCTTCCTGTCCGCCGGTGGCGCACTCGTGCTCCACATGCGCCGCAAGGGCCTGCTGACCTTCGGCGGCGACACCCCGCAGCACCGCTGACCGACCGGCCGACGGGCCGGCCCGGGGGCACCCGCCGACGTGCCCCCGGGCCCGCCCGTCCCCGCAGGAACCCGTAGAGAACCCTCCGCTTCGAGGAGCGCACCCCGTGACCACCCTCGCCCCACCCTCGGCCGGCGCCCCGGCGCCCGCCGACGGACCGCCCGACCCGCCACCGCCGCCCGCCGCCGAACCGCGCCGGGAGACCCCGCGGCCCCCCGCCCGCCCCGGGCTCGCACTCGCCGGGGCGGCTCTGTGCGTTCTCGCCGCCGTACTCTTCGGCTTCGCCGCGAACCTGACGATCGTCGGCCACCTCCAGCACGCCCGCGACCAGCAGACCGCCTACGACGAACTGCGCAAGGAACTCGCCCTGGGCACCGCCCCCGTGGGCCAGCGCGACTACGAGGGCAAGCTGCTGAAGACCGGCGCGCCCGTCGCCCTGCTGCGCATCCCCGTCCTCGGTCTCAAGGAGGTCGTCGCCGAGGGCACCACCTCCGAGGTGCTGATGGCGGGACCCGGGCACCGCAGGGACACCCCGCTGCCCGGCCAGGCCGGCACCGCGGTGATCATGGGCCGCCAGTGGGGATACGGCAGCCCCTTCCACGACCTGCACCAACTGCCCGTCGGCAGCCGTATCGAGATCACCACCGGCCAGGACAAGTCGGTCTACGAGGTCACCGGCGTCCGCCGGGCAGGCGACGAACTGCCCGCGCCCGTCGCCGAGGGACAGGGCCGGCTCACCCTCATCACCGCGACCGGGGCGCCGTACACCCCGAGCGGGGTGCTCCGGGTCGACGCCAAGCTGGTCACCGCCGTGCAGCCCAACCCGCCGCGCGATCTGCGGGCGGGCTGGATCGCCGACTCCGAACAGGCCCTCGGCACCGACCCCGGCGCCTGGCTCGGCGTCTTCCTGTGGACCCAGGGCCTGCTGCTCGCCTCGCTGCTCGCGGTGATCGCCTTCCGCGTCTGGGGCCGCTGGCAGACCTGGATCTGCGCGGGCCCGCTGCTGCTCGCGCTGGGCCTCGCCGACTCCCAGTCCCTCACGGCACTGCTGCCGAACCTGCTCTGAACCCGCTACGAACCACCGGCCACCGCACGGAAGTTGACCAACCGAATGTCCGAGAACACCGATCTCGTCGACACCGTCGTCCAGCCGCCCGTCGAGAGCGTCCGCGACGGCGGACCCCGCTTCGGCGACGGCCCCGCGACCCTGCGCGCCGACGCCGTCTCCGCCTGGTTCGGCGACCACAAGGTCCTCGACCGGGTCTCGCTCACCATGCCCGCGCGCCAGGTCACCGCCCTCATCGGCCCCTCCGGCTGCGGCAAGTCGACCTTCCTGCGCATCCTCAACCGGATGCACGAACTGATCGGCTCGGCCTCGCTGGCCGGGCGGGTCCTCCTCGACGAGGCCGACATCTACGACCGCGGCCGGCGCATCACGCACGCCCGCCGCGAGATCGGCATGGTCTTCCAGAAGCCCAACCCCTTCCCGGCCATGTCGATCTACGACAACGTCGTCGCCGGACTCAAGCTCAACGCCATCAGGACCGGGCGCGACGGCAAGGACGACCTGGTCGAGGAGTGCCTCACCAAGGCGGGCCTGTGGAAGGAGGTCCGGGACCGGCTCCGCCAGCCCGGCGGCGCGCTCTCCGGCGGCCAGCAGCAGCGGCTGTGCATCGCGCGCTCGCTCGCGGTACGGCCGCGGGTGCTGCTGATGGACGAACCGTGCTCGGCGCTCGACCCGACCTCCACCCGCCGGATCGAGGAGACCATCCACGACCTCAAGGACGAGGTGACGATCGTCATCGTCACCCACAACATGCAGCAGGCCGTCCGCGTCTCCGACAACTGCGCCTTCTTCCTCGCCTCGCACGGCACGCCCGGGGTGATCGTGGAGCACGGCGACACCCATGCGATGTTCAACTCCCCCCAGGACGAGCGGACGTCGGATTATGTGAACGGGCGCTTCGGGTGACGGGGGTGGCCGCGGGGGCGGGGGCCGCGTGGTTCGCCGGGGCGCTGGCGGCGGTGCTGCTTCTCGCCGGGTGCGGGGCCGGGGGTGGGGCGCGGGTCTCGGGTACCGCTGGTCGGGTGGCGACGCCCTCGGTGCCGGTGACGCCGTCGCGGGCGGCTGCGTCGGCACCCGTCTCTGCTCCTGCCTCCCTCGCGCCGCCGGTACGCCGGGCGCCGCGGTCCGGCACGCCCCGTCCGTCGGCGAGCGCGGCCGGCCGGGTGCCCGGCCCGGACCTGTCCCGTCGGGTGCCGGTCACGTCGTCACGTCGTCCGGCCGCGAGTCCGCCGGTCCCGAAGGCCACGGGGGCCACGGAAGCCCCGGAGGCCGCGTCCGGTACCTCCACCGGTACCTCCATTCGGATCGGCACCTGGTCCGCGGGCGTGATCCGCGGCGGGCAGGACGAGGTCGACGCCTGCGAGGACGCCGTGCAGTGGGCGGGGCCCGCCATCGGCACCGAGGACGGCTACGAGATGCGGACCGTCGTGATCGTCGGTCACGACTACTGCGGGTTCGACCTGTTCGCCACGTTGCGCGTCGGCACCCGGGTGACCATCGGCACCCCGCGCGGCACCTGGAGCTACACCGTGTACGCCAACTACGTCACCCCGGGCCGCGGCGCCCCGGCCGCCGGGCTCTACTGGGGTGACCTCACCCTCCAGTCGTGCGTGGGGCCCGACACGGGGTTCAGTTATCTGGTGCGGGACTGAGGCAGGCGGTCAGGGGGCGCTCGGCCACACCAGGAGCATGTACGCACCGCAGTAGGCCGAGCCGGCCACTGCCGCCGTCAGCAGGAGCACGCGGGAACGGGTGGTGGCGCGGGCGAGATACCCGGCGAGCGGGAGCAGGAGGGGAAAGCCGGGGAGGAGGAAGCGGGCGCGCGGGAAGTAGACGCCGCCGCTCGCCACCACGATCAGCAGCAGGACCGCGCTGAACACCAGCAGCGGCACCGGCTGGCGGTCCGCCACCGAGAGCCCGAACAGGACGAGCGACACGACGATCGTGACGCTCACCAGGACCAGGAACAGCTCCGGCCGGGACTGCTGCCCGAACAGCTTGCGCAGCCACCGCAGGGTCTCCGCCCCGCCGTCCAGCTCGTTGTGCCACATCCGCTGTACGGCGAAGTAGCCGTCCCAGCGGCCGAGTCGGAGGCCCACCCAGCCGACGTACGCGCACCAGCCGAGGGGTGCCGTGAGGGCCGCCGCCAGGACGCGGGGGGAGAAACGGGCGCGGAGGGAGAGCAGTGCGGTGACCGTCACGGCGGCGGCCACGGCGATGCCGGTCGGCCGGGTGAGTCCGGCGAGGACCGAGGCCGTCGCGGCACAGAGCCAGCGTTCGGTCAGGACCGCGTAGAGGGACCATGCGGCGAACGCCGTGAAGAGGGACTCCGTGTAGCCCATCCACTGCACCAGGCCCACGGGGAACGCCGCCCACACCACGGTGAGCAGGACGCCGGTGCGGCGGCCGTGCAGGCGGTCGCCGACCGCGAACACGCCCCAGGCCGCGAACAGCGACGCCAGCCAGGCGAGGGCGAGTCCGGTGCTGGCCCGGGTGCCGGGGGTGACCACCGCCACGGCCTTGACCAGCAGGGGGTACAGCGGGAAGAACGCCAGGTTGTTGTGGTCGTAGGCGAGGCCCAGCGTGTGGGCGTACCCGTGGTCGGCGATGCCGAGGTACCAGCGGGAGTCCCACTGCGTCGCCAGCATCGGCCACACGCCGTGGTGGCGGCGGTGCGCCCAGACGGCGAGGAACGCCAGGCCGGTGAGGCGTACGGCGAGGTACGCGGCGAGGGCGGGGGCCGCGCGGCGCAGCGCGTGGCGCAGGGCGAGGCGGGGGGCGGCGGGGGTGGGGAGGCGGGGTCGTCGGGTGCCCGGGATGTGCCCGTGGGGGGCGGTGTCGGGGGCGGTCGGGGACACGGCGGCGGCTCCAGTACGACGGCTGCGGCGGGCGGTACCGGTGGGGGTACCGGTTCGGGCTACCGGATCACCGTTCCCCGGGAGCCGGGGCGGGGTGCGGTGGGTGGGGCGGTCGCCGCCGTGAAATCACCCGTAGGGGTGCCGCAGGGGTGGTGCCGCGGGGGTGCCCCTGGACGGAGGGGCACCCCTACGGGTCAGATGCCGGCCGCCGCCGACAGGTCGTGCTTGATCGCCGTGAGGAGGGCGGTGGCCTGCTCGCGGGCCTTGGGCAGGGCGTCATGGTCGGTCACGGGGACGACCACTTCCAGGTAGCACTTCAGCTTGGGCTCGGTGCCGCTGGGGCGGACGATGACCCGGGCGCCGGTGAGGGTGTAGCGGAGGCCGTCGGTGGGGGGCAGGGTGGCCGTGCCCCGGGTGAGGTCCTCGGCCCTGGTGACGGGGAGGCCCGCGAGTGCGGTGGGGGGCTGCTCGCGGAGGCGGCGCATGGCGGCCGCGATGAGGGAGAGATCCTGGACGCGGACCGAGAGCTGGTCGGTGGCGTGCAGGCCGTGCTCGACGGCGAGGTCGTCGAGGAGGTCGGGGAGGGTGCGCCCCTCCTCCTTGAGGACCGAGGCCAGTTCGGTGATCAGGAGGGCCGCGGTGATGCCGTCCTTGTCGCGGACGCCGTCGGGGTCGACGCAGTAGCCGAGGGCCTCCTCGTAGCCGTAGCGCAGGCCGTCGACGCGGGCGATCCACTTGAAGCCGGTGAGGGTCTCCTCGTAGGGGAGGCCCGCCTTCTCGGCGATACGGCCGAGGAGGGAGGAGGAGACGATCGACTCGGCGAACACGCCTCGCGCGCCGCGGCGGACCAGGTGGGCGGCGAGCAGGGAGCCGACCTCGTCGCCGCGGAGCATGCGCCACTCGCCGTCCTGCTGGACGGCGGCGGCGCAGCGGTCGGCGTCCGGGTCGTTGGCGATGATCAGGTCGGGGTCGGTCTCGCGGGCCTTCGCGAAGGCGAGGTCCATCGCGCCGGGCTCTTCCGGGTTGGGGAAGGCGACGGTGGGGAAGTCCGGGTCCGGGTCGGCCTGTTCGGCGACGAGGGCGGGGGCGGGGAAGCCGGCGCGGGCGAAGGCGGCGAGGAGGGTGTCCTTGCCGACGCCGTGCATGGCCGTGTAGACGGTGCGGGCGGTGCGGGGGGAGCCGGGGGACAGGACGGCGTCCGTGCGGGCCAGGTAGGCCTCCAGGACGGCGTCGTCGAGGGTTTCCCAGCCGGTGTCGGGGCGGGGGATGTCGTGCAGGGTTGCGATCGCTTCGATTTCGGCTGCGATCTCCGCGTCGGCGGGGGGCACGATCTGGGAGCCGTCGCCGAGGTAGACCTTGTAGCCGTTGTCGCGGGGCGGGTTGTGGCTGGCGGTGACCTCCACGCCGGCCACCGCGCCCAGGTGCCGTATGGCGAAGGCCAGGACCGGGGTGGGGAGGGGGCGGGGGAGGACGGCGGCGCGGAGGCCGGCGCCGGTCATGACCGCGGCGGTGTCGCGGGCGAAGTCGGCGGACTTGTGGCGGGCGTCGTAGCCGATCACGACGAGGCCGGTGCCCTGGCCCCGGGTCTTGAGGTAGGCGGCGAGACCGGCCGCGGCGCGGATCACCACGGCGCGGTTCATGCGCATCGGGCCGGCGCCGAGTTCGCCGCGGAGGCCGGCGGTGCCGAACTGGAGGGTGCCGCTGAAGCGGGCCGACAGTTCGGTGAGGTCGGCGGCGTCGATGAGCTTGGCCAGCTCGTCGCGGGTGTCCGGGTCGGGGTCCTCGGCGAGCCAGGTCCTGGCCCGGGCGATGAGATCGTCTTGCACGGTCGGGTCTCCAGGTCTCGTGTGGGTGCCTGCGGCGCCTGTGCGGCTTCGGTGGGGGCGGGTGCAGCGCCTACGGGGGGTGGGGGGTCGGGGGGGGGGGGGGGGGGGGGGGGGGGGGGGGGGGGGGGGGGGGGCGGGGCCGCCCGCCCGGGGGGGGGGGGGGGCGGGGCCCCGGGCGGGGGGGGTGTCCGTCCTCGGACCGGCGATGACGCATCTCGGATCGTGAACGACGATCTACGCCGGCCGCTGCGGGCGGACACCCCCCACCCCGTCCCCTTCCCGCCACGGGCGTCCGCGGCCCGTCAGGGGCGCGGGGAACTGCGCGACCAGCCACGACGGACCCGCAGACGCCTATGACCGATCGTGGCACCCCCTACGGCGTTCTTCAGAGCCTGCCCAGTACCTGCGCCAGCAGTGAACCCATCCGCGCGGCGCTGTCGCGGCCCGCCTGGAGGACCTCCTCGTGGTTGAGGGGCTCGCCGGTCATGCCGGCGGCGAGGTTCGTGACGAGGGAGATGCCCAGGACCTCGGCGCCCGCCTCGCGCGCGGCGATCGCTTCGAGGACCGTCGACATGCCCACCAGGTCCGCGCCGATCACGCGGGCCATGCGGATCTCGGCCGGGGTCTCGTAGTGCGGGCCGGGGAACTGGGCGTAGACGCCCTCTTCGAGGGAGGGGTCGATCTCCTTGCACAGGGCGCGCAGGCGGGGGGAGTAGAGATCGGTGAGGTCGACGAAGTTGGCGCCGACGATGGGGGAGGTCGCCGTCAGGTTGATGTGGTCGCTGATCAGGACGGGCTGGCCGGGGCGCATGCCCTCGCGGAGGCCGCCGCAGCCGTTGGTGAGGACGATCGTCTTGCAGCCGGCGGCGACGGCGGTGCGCACGCCGTGTGCGACGGCGGCGACGCCCCGGCCCTCGTAGTAGTGCGTGCGGCCGAGGAAGACCAGCGCGCGCTTGTCACCGATGGCGTACGAGCGGATCGTGCCGCCGTGCCCCTCGACGGCCGGCGGCGGGAAGCCGGGCAGCTCGGTGACCTGGAACTCGGCGTCGGCAGCGCCGAGGGCGTCGACGGCCGGAGCCCAGCCGGAGCCCATCACGAGGGCGACGTCGTGGGTGTCGGCGCCCGTGAGCTCGCGCAGGCGAGCGGCGGCCGCGTCGGCGGCGGCGTGGGGGTCGCCCTGGATGTCGTCCGGAAGAAGAGATGCGTTCACGCGGATGAGAGTAGCCGGTCCGGGCCTACGCGCGTAGATGACGGAGCTCACGGGATGGCGATCGTTGTCTTGTCGTTTCCAACGAGCGGTGTGACGCAGGTGACTTTTGTGTCGGCTGTGGATGGTCTGTGCGACTTCAGCAGGGGCGCTTGCGGAGTTCCATCACGTAGTCGTGGGGGGCGCCCGCGGACTCGGCCGCGTCGGCGATCTCGCCGAGGTAGCGGGCGGAGGGAAGGCCGCCCTCGTAGCCGTTGAGGACGTAGAGCCAGGCCGTCTCCTCGCCCTCCAGCGTGTGGACGCGGACGCGCGCGCGGCGGTAGATGCCCATGGCCACGCCCTCCCAGCGGTCCATGGACTCCTCGTCCGGCGGGGCGATGTCGTAGAGGCCGACGAAGATCTGGGACATCGGGTCCTCGACGATCGTCGCCAGCGCGCCTTCCCAGCCCATGTGCTCGCCGCCGAAGGTCAGCCGCCATCCGTTCAGCCATCCGGTGGCGCGCAGGGGAGAGTGCGGGGCGCGGCGGGACATCAGCCGCGCGTCGAGATTGCCGGCGTAGGCGGCGTAGAGCGACGACATGGGGAGAGGGTACGGCAGCCGTCCCGTGGGTCACTCCCGTCCCAGGGCGCCCCCGGGCAGTAGCACCTTGAAGCGTGCGGGACAATGGAGTACGTGACTCGGATCGTGATCATCGGTGGCGGACCCGGCGGCTATGAAGCGGCGCTGGTGGCCGCGCAGCTCGGCGCGGAGGTGACCGTCGTCGACTGCGACGGTCTGGGCGGAGCGTCGGTGCTGACCGACTGCGTGCCGTCGAAGACCCTTATCGCTACGGCCGAGGTCATGACGACCTTTGACTCGTCGTACGAGGAATTGGGGATCATCGTCGCCGATGACACTCCGCCGCTGGAGCAGGCCGCCCGGGTGGTGGGGGTCGATCTGGGGAAGGTCAACCGGCGGGTGAAGCGGCTGGCGCTGGCGCAGTCGCATGACATCACGGCTTCGGTGACGCGGGCCGGGGCGCGGGTCATGCGCGGGCGGGGGCGGCTGGAGGGCATGCAGGCCCTGGACGGGTCGCGGAAGGTGGTCGTCAGCGCTGCGGACGGGAGCGAGGAGACTCTTGTCGCGGACGCGGTGCTCATCGCCACCGGCGGGCATCCGCGGGAGGTGCCCGACGCGCTGCCCGACGGCGAGCGGATCCTGAACTGGACGCAGGTGTACGACCTGACCGAGCTGCCCGAGGAGCTCATCGTGGTCGGGTCGGGTGTGACCGGTGCCGAGTTCGCGGGTGCCTACCAGGCGCTGGGGTCGAAGGTCACGCTGGTGTCGTCGCGGGACCGCGTGCTGCCCGGTGAGGACCCGGACGCGGCGGCCGTGCTGGAGGACGTCTTCCGGCGGCGCGGGATGAACGTGATGGCCCGGTCGCGTGCGGCCGCGGCGAAGCGGGTGGGGGACCGGGTCGAGGTCACCCTCGCGGACGGGCGGGTCATCAGCGGCACGCACTGTCTGATGGCCGTCGGTGCCATTCCGAACAGTGCGGGGCTGGGGCTGGAGGAGGCGGGCGTCAAGCTGCGCGACTCCGGGCACATCTGGACCGACAAGGTGAGCCGGACGAGCGCGCCGGGCGTGTACGCGGCCGGTGACGTGACCGGGGTCTTCGCTCTCGCGTCGGTGGCCGCCATGCAGGGGCGGATCGCCATGTACCACTTCCTGGGCGACGCGGTGGCGCCGCTGAACCTGAAGACCGTGTCGTCGAACGTGTTCACCGACCCGGAGATCGCGACGGTGGGGTACACGCAGGCGGACGTGGACGCCGGGAAGATCGACGCCCGGGTCGTGAAGCTGCCGCTGCTGCGCAACCCGCGCGCGAAGATGCAGGGCATCCGGGACGGCTTCGTGAAGCTGTTCTGCCGGCCGGGCACGGGGATCATCGTGGGCGGTGTGGTCGTGTCGCCCCGGGCTTCGGAGCTGATCCATCCGATCTCGATCGCCGTCGACAACAATCTGACGGTCGAACAGATCGCGAACGCGTTCACCGTGTATCCGTCCCTTTCGGGGTCGATCGCGGAGGTCGCACGGCAGTTGCACACCCGGAAGACCGGCAGCGAACTCTGACGGCCGGAACCGACTCCCCGCTGGTCACGGGGAGTTGTCGAGCATGCGTACGGCATAGTCGGGCGGTCTGGGCCCTATACCACTTCTGACCCTGCTGTGCGAACAACTTCTGCTATTCGGCGCAAACTGCTGAAAGCAGACGGTCGTTGGGGTTACTGTCAGTTTCGTGTTCGCTGCAGAACGTCGCCAATTGATCCTCGAAATGGTGCGAGCGAACGGGGCCGTGTCGCTCCGTGAGCTCGCCCGCGTCGTCCAGACCTCAGAAGTGACCGTACGGCGGGACGTGCGCGCACTGGAGGCAGAAGGACTCCTCGACCGCCGGCACGGCGGTGCGGTACTGCCGGGCGGGTTCACGCGGGAGTCCGGCTTTCCGCAAAAATCTCATCTCGCGACCGCCGAGAAGACGGCCATCGCCGATCTCGCCGCGGGTCTCGTCGAAGAGGGCGAGGCCATCGTGGTCGGGGCGGGGACCACCACCCAGGAACTCGCGCGCCGGCTGGCGAGAGTTCCCGGACTCACCGTCGTCACCAACTCGCTGCTGGTGGCGCAGGCGCTGGCCCATGCCAACCGGGTCGAGGTCGTGATGACCGGCGGAACGCTCCGCGGGTCCAACTACGCCCTCGTGGGCTCCGGCGCGGAGCAGTCCCTGCAGGGGCTGCGCGTGTCGAAGGCCTTCCTGTCCGGCAGCGGCCTGACCGCCGAGCGGGGGCTTTCCACGTCCAACATGCTGTCCGCCTCGGTGGACAGGGCGCTGGTGCAGGCCGCCGCGGAGGTGGTCGTCCTCGCCGACCACACCAAGCTCGGTACGGACACGATGTTCCAGACCGTGCCGACCGATGTCATCACCCGGCTGGTCACGGACGAGCCGCCGGCTCATGACGACCGTGCCGCCACCGAGCTTCAGGCCCTCGCCGACCAGGGGGTGCAGATCGCCGTGGCCGGGGCGTCCGGAAACCCGGGGGGTGATCAGGTCCCGACGCGCCAGCAACAGCATCAACAGCGTCGGGACGTGTCCCTTCCGGGGCCGCGGCGGGGCCAGGTGCCGGGGAACGGGCTGCGCTCGGCCTCGGTGCTCGGCGAGCCGCCCACGGGGGCCGAGCGGGCGCGGGTCGCCGATCTCCGGCGGCGGTGAGGGCGCGCGCCCCTCAGCCTCAAGTCAGTCCTCGCAGCGTCAGCTGCAGCAGTCTGTCCGCCAGATCCGGGTCTCCGGGTGACTCCTCCACTGCCAGGGCGATGGCGTGGCTGAGTCGGAGGAGATCACCGATCCGTACGTCCGGCCGTACCGTCCCCGCCTCCTGAGCGCGGGTCAGCAGAGCCGTACCCGCCTCCGTCATCGGGGTGCCGCAGCGGGACAGGGCCGAGTCCGAGGACGCCGACATCAGGGCCTTCGACAGGCCCCGGTACTCGGCCGCGTGGACGACCACCTCGTGCAGCCAGGTCAGCAGGGCCTGGCAGGGGTGGGAAGCCGACTGCAACTCCCGTGCCCGGTCCAGAAGTTCGTTCACCGCGCCCTCGAAGACCGCGCTCATCAGGGCGTGCCGGTTGGGGAAGTGGCGGTAGAGGGTGCCGATGCCCACGCCCGCCCGGCGGGCCACGTCCTCCAGCGAGGCGTCGGTGCCGTGTTCGGCGAACACGGTGCGGGCCTCGGCGAGCAGCCGGTCGTGGTTGCGGCGGGCGTCGGCGCGCATGGGCCGTTCCGGAGAACTCGGCGCCCGGCGAACGGGCGGATGCCGTTCGCCGGGCGATGCGGTTCGGGGCGTCGTCAGTCCTTGATCTCGCAGATCACGGCGCCGGAGGTGAGGGAGGCACCGACCTCGGCGGCGAGGCCCTTGACGGTGCCGGCCTTGTGCGCGTTGAGCGGCTGTTCCATCTTCATCGCTTCGAGTACGACGATCAGGTCGCCTTCCTTGACCTCCTGGCCCTCCTCGACGGCGACCTTGACGATCGTGCCCTGCATGGGCGAGGCGAGGGTGTCGCCGGAGGCGACCGGCCCGGACTTCTTCGCGGCCCGGCGCTTCGGCTTGGCGCCGGCGGCCAGACCGGTGCGGGCCAGGGTCATGCCCAGGGACGCGGGGAGGGAGACCTCCAGGCGCTTGCCGCCGACCTCGACGACGACCGTCTCACGGCCGTTGTCCTCCTCGGCCTCGGCGTCGGCCGGGGCGGCGAAGGGCTTGATCTCGTTGACGAACTCGGTCTCGATCCAGCGGGTGTGGACCGTGAACGGGTCCTCGGAGCCGGTGAGCTCGGGCGCGAACGCCGGGTCGCGGACGACGACGCGGTGGAAGGGGATGGCGGTGGCCATGCCCTCGACCTGGAACTCGTCCAGTGCGCGGGCGGCCCGCTGCAGGGCCTCGGCGCGGGTGCGGCCGGTGACGATCAGCTTGGCCAGGAGGGAGTCCCAGGCCGGGCCGATGACCGAACCCGCCTCCACGCCGGCGTCGAGGCGGACGCCGGGGCCGGAGGGGGCGTCGAAGCGGGTGACCGTGCCGGGGGCGGGCAGGAAGTTGCGGCCCGGGTCCTCGCCGTTGATGCGGAACTCGAAGGAGTGCCCGCGCAGCTCCGGGTCGCCGTAGCCGAGTTCCTCGCCGTCGGCGATGCGGAACATCTCGCGGACCAGGTCGATGCCCGCGACCTCCTCGGTCACCGGGTGCTCGACCTGCAGACGCGTGTTGACCTCCAGGAAGGAGATCGTGCCGTCCTGTCCGACCAGGAACTCACATGTGCCGGCGCCCTCGTAGGCGGCTTCCTTGAGGATGGCCTTGGAGGCGCGGTACAGCTCGTCGACCTGGGCGTCGGACAGGAACGGCGCGGGGGCCTCCTCGACGAGTTTCTGGTGGCGGCGCTGGAGGGAGCAGTCGCGGGTGGAGACGACGACCACGTTGCCGTGCTTGTCGGCCAGGCACTGGGTCTCCACGTGGCGGGGGCGGTCGAGGTAGCGCTCGACGAAGCACTCGCCACGGCCGAACGCGGCCACCGCCTCGCGGACGGCGGACTCGTACAGCTCGGGGACCTCTTCGAGGGTGCGGGCGACCTTCAGGCCGCGTCCGCCGCCGCCGAAGGCCGCCTTGATCGCGATCGGCAGGCCGTGCTCGGTGGCGAAGGCGACGACCTCGTCGGCGCCGGAGACCGGGTCGGGGGTGCCGGCCACCAGCGGGGCACCGGCACGCTGGGCGATGTGACGGGCCGCCACCTTGTCACCCAGGTCGCGGATGGCCTGCGGCGGCGGGCCGATCCAGGTCAGACCCGCGTCCAGGACCGCCTGGGCGAACTCGGCGTTCTCCGAGAGGAAGCCGTAGCCCGGGTGGACGGCGTCCGCCCCCGCCTCACGCGCCGCGTTCAGGACCTTGTCGATGTCCAGATAGCTGGTGGCCGGGGTGTCACCGCCCAGGGCGAACGCCTCATCCGCGGCGCGGACATGCAGAGCGTCACGGTCCGGATCCGCATAGACGGCCACGCTCGCGATTCCAGCGTCCCGGCAGGCCCGGGCCACGCGGACAGCGATTTCGCCACGGTTGGCGATGAGCACCTTGCGCACGATTGAGGCTCCCTCCTTGAAACAAGCCGAGTTTAGGGACTGCCGACACGGCACTTCGACCCGTCCCCACTGGTGAGCTTGCCCACACGGAGCGTGATGCGAGGCTCGCCCGACCCGCGAAAGCCCTTGTCGCACCGAGGTACGCAGGACTCCTTCGGAAAACCCTAGCCCCGCGATGTGCTCAAGGTCTCTGTGAGAGCGTGCCGCGCCCCACAGCGTTTCTTTGTTGAGTCCCTACGAATGGCCCAACGAATCTTTGCTGCCGCCCGGACCCTTGTCCCCCGGTTTACCCGTTAGTAGCGTTCGCGATGTCTTGAACGAACTTCAAGTAACACCGGCTCGCAGCGGGTCGGGGACGAAAGTGGGTGGGGACCGGTGGTGCGCAGACCGGTGGCGTGGATCGTGGCGGTCGTACTCTTCGCCGAGGCGCTCGGGATCGCGGCACTCAACTGGTTCATGGGGGTGGTCGTCGACCGGCAGAACATGTCGATGGCCGGCCTCGACCCGGACAAGATGTCGATGTCCGCGAAGATCGGCGGTGTGGTCTTCGGCCTCTACTTCGCGCTGTGCGCGCTGGTGGCCCTGCTGGTCGCCATCCGCAACCGCGCGCCC
Source organism: Streptomyces sp. NPDC048288 (assembly GCF_043201555.1). NCBI lineage: Bacteria > Bacillati > Actinomycetota > Actinomycetes > Kitasatosporales > Streptomycetaceae > Streptomyces > Streptomyces sp. NPDC048288. The sequence continues at coordinate 278,629 of NZ_JBICZD010000003.1, read as the reverse complement.
GCCGGCCTCGGCCGGGTCCTGCTGATCAGCGTCGCGGTCGTCCACGGCCTGCTGGGCGCGGTGGCCTGGGGCCTGGTCGGCTGGAAGGCCTTCCTGTACATGGTGGTCGTCCTCGCGCTCGTCGTGCTGCTGCTGATGACGTACGACCGTGAGAACGGGGCGGTGGCGGCCGCCGGGGGCGACGCGGGCGGGGGTGACACCGGTGAGGGCGCGGACGCCTCGGACTCGGGCTCGGACTCGGGCTCGGGCTTGGAGGGCGGCGGCCCGGCACCAGAACCGGAGCCGGTGACGGAGGACGCGCCGCCCGCCGCGCCGGTCACTCCGTCGGCGCCCACAACTCCGTGATGCCGATGCCCAGGTCGGCCAGCAGCCGGCGGACCAGGGGCAGGCTGATGCCGATCACGTTGCCGTGGTCGCCGTCGATGCCGTCGATGAACGGCGCGCTGCGGCCGTCCAGGGTGAACGCCCCCGCCACGTAGAGGGGTTCGCCCGAGGCGACGTACGCGGCGATCTCCTCGTCGGAGGGCTCGCCGAACCGGACGACGGTGGACGCGGTCGCCGACACGTACCGCTTGGCCGTCGTGTCCCAGACGCAGTGCCCGGTCTGCAGGGTGCCCGCGCGGCCCCGCATGGCCTTCCAGCGGGCGGTCGCCTCCTCGGCGTCCGCCGGCTTGCCGAGGGCCTGGCCGTCGAGGTCGAGCACGGAGTCGCAGCCGATGACGATCGCGCCCTGGACGTCCGGGCGGGCGGCGACGACGGAGGCCTTGGCCTCGGCGAGGGCGAGAGCCAGGTCCGCCGGGGTGGGGGCGGTGACGGCGTCCTCGTCGACACCGCTGACGATCGCCTCGGGGGCGAGGCCTGCCTGGCGCAGGAGGTTCAGCCGGGCGGGGGACTGGGAGGCGAGGACGAGTCTGCGCATGGCGCCAGCGTATCGGTGGGGGCCGACAGAGGGGTTCTCACCTCACGCCGAGCACGATCATCGCCAGCAGCATGGCCAGGGCCAGGAGGACGCCGAGCCGCCGGAGGGTGTTCTGCATGTCTCGCAGTTCCTTCGGCGGCTCGTCATCAGGGTCCGACCACAGCATGTCACCAGCGTGCGGCTTGGCCGGGGCGGGCGCCTGAGTAGGGGTACTCAAATTGGTGGGCGGGGTTCCTCTTGGGTGCGCTCACGCGGCGGAGCCGCATATTGATACAGCCCCGCGCCCCTGAACGTTTAGGCCGGCCAGTAGGTGCGGGTCCATGCGCTTTGGCCCGGGCGTGGTACTCGGTGCTGGGCGATGCGGCTCGGGTCGGACCAGGCGTCCCTTGTTGTCGCGGGGCCGGTGGGGGTGGCGGCCATGGCGGCTGCCCGTGCCCTTACGACCGCGAGTGCGGCGGCCAGCTCCTCCGGGGTGGGGTTGCCCCGTATGACTTTGATCGTCACAGCGGCTCTCCTTACAGGGGGATGTTGCCGTGCTTCTTGGGCGGGAGGGACTCGCGCTTGGTGCGGAGCTGGCGCAGGCCCTTGACGATGTGGCGGCGGGTGTCGGAGGGCATGATGACGGCGTCGACGTAGCCGCGTTCGGCCGCCGTGTAGGGGTTGAGGAGGGTGTCCTCGTACTCCTGGATCAGGCGGGCGCGGACGGCTTCGGCGTTCTCGCCGTTCGCCTCCGCCTCGGCGATCGTGCGGCGGTGCAGGATGTTGACGGCGCCCTGGGCGCCCATGACGGCGATCTGGGCGGTGGGCCAGGCGAGGTTGAGGTCGGCGCCCAGGTGCTTGGAGCCCATGACGTCGTAGGCGCCGCCGAAGGCCTTGCGGGTGATGACGGTGATCAGGGGGACGGTGGCCTCGGCGTAGGCGTAGATGAGCTTGGCGCCGCGGCGGATGATGCCGTCGTGCTCCTGGTCGACGCCGGGGAGGAAGCCCGGGACGTCGACGAAGGTGAGGACGGGGACGTTGAAGGCGTCGCAGGTGCGGACGAAGCGGGCCGCCTTCTCGGACGCCTTGATGTCCAGGCAGCCGGCGAACTGCATCGGCTGGTTGGCGACGATGCCCACCGGGTGGCCCTCGACGCGGCCGAAGCCGGTGACGATGTTCGGGGCGAACAGCGACTGCGTCTCGAAGAACTCGGCGTCGTCCAGGACGTGTTCGAGCACCGTGTGGATGTCGTACGGCTGGTTCGCGCTGTCCGGGACCAGGGTGTCCAGCTCCAGGTCCTCGGCGGTGACCGTGAGGTCGGCCTCCTCGGGGAAGACCGGGGCCTCGGAGAGGTTGTTGGACGGCAGGTAGGACAGCAGCTGCTTGATGTACTCGACGGCGTCCTTCTCGTCGCCCGCCATGTGGTGGGCGACGCCGGAGACCGAGTTGTGGGTGCGGGCGCCGCCGAGCTCCTCGAAGCCGACGTCCTCGCCGGTGACCGTCTTGATGACGTCCGGGCCGGTGATGAACATGTGGGACGTCTGGTCGACCATGACCGTGAAGTCGGTGATGGCGGGGGAGTAGACCGCGCCGCCGGCGCACGGGCCGACGACGAGCGAGATCTGCGGGATCACACCGCTCGCGTGGGTGTTGCGGCGGAAGATCTCGCCGTAGGCGCCCAGCGAGGCGACGCCTTCCTGGATGCGGGCGCCGCCGGAGTCGTTGATGCCGATGACCGGGCAGCCGGTCTTCAGGGCGAAGTCCATCACCTTGACGATCTTCTGGCCGTAGACCTCGCCCAGCGCCCCGCCGAAGACGGTGAAGTCCTGGGAGAAGACGGCGACGGGGCGGCCGTCGACGGTGCCGTACCCGGAGACGACGCCGTCGCCGTAGGGGCGGTTCTTCTCCAGGCCGAAGTTGCTGGAGCGGTGCTGGGCGAACTCGTCCAACTCCACGAAGGAGTCCTCGTCGAGGAGCAGCTCGATCCGCTCACGGGCCGTCAGTTTGCCCTTGGCGTGCTGCTTTTCTACGGCGCGCTCCGAACCGGCGTGTGTCGCCTCGTGGACACGACGCTGGAGATCCGCGAGCTTCCCCGCGGTCGTGTGAATGTCGATCTCTTCCGGCTCGGACATCGGGATGCGGCTCCCTGCCTGCTCAAAAGGGGGGACGGTTACTCATTCGTAGAGTAGTGGGGCGCCTACCAAACGGCGGTGCGGCGTACACCACACCTAGGGTGGCTTGCATGACGCCGCGAGATGCAGCAGACGAGAACAACAATCGCTGGTCCGACCTGGACCGTCCACCGCTCAACGGTGCCGGGCTGCGCCGGGCCCTGGTGCGGGACGGCGGGCACGAGGGGCTCTACCGCGACGTCGAGGTCGTGCAGCGCACCGGCTCCACCAACTCCGACCTCGTGGCGCGGGCACTCGCGGGCGGCGCGGACGAGGGGGCGGTGCTGGTCGCCGAGGAGCAGACGGCGGGGCGCGGCCGCCTGGACCGGCAGTGGACGGCACCGGCCCGCTCGGGCCTGTTCTTCTCGGTGCTGCTCCAGCCGGCCGAGGTGCCGGTGGCCCGCTGGGGATGGCTGCCGCTGCTGACCGGGGTGGCGGTGGCGACGGGGCTGGCGCGGGCGGCGGGCGTCGACACGGCACTCAAGTGGCCGAACGACCTCCTGGTCACCGTGGGTGACGAGGAACGCAAGACCGGGGGCATCCTCGCGGAGCGGGCCGGCCAGGACGGTGTGGTCGTCGGCGTCGGCATCAACGTCTCGCTCCGCGCCGAGGAACTGCCCGTCCCGCAGGCGGGGTCGCTGGCCCTGGCCGACGCGGTCAGCACCGACCGCGAGACCCTGCTGCGAGCCGTCCTGCGCTCCCTGGAGGACTGGTACGGGCGCTGGCGCGCGGCAGGCGGCGACCCGGCCGCCAGCGGCCTCCAGGAGGCGTACGCGGCGGGCTGCGCGACGCTGGGCCGGACGGTCCGGGCCGAGCTGCCCGGCGACCGGTCGGTGGTCGGCGAGGCGGTCGCGATCGACGGCGACGGAAGACTGGTGATCGCGACGGGGACCGGCGTCCGGGAACCGGTGGGCGCGGGAGACATCGTGCACTTGCGTCCGGCGTGAGGCCATCACCCGGAACTCGACCTCCACCGCCCACCACCCCAATGTCGGCTTACCTCACGAAGTGAGCTACCGCACAGCTGCCGTAGAGTTGAGGCCGGTCGGTATGCGACCGCGGTAGATCGGAAGGGCAGCAGGCGTGACCGTCGACGACACGGGCTCCGGCGAGGGCGCGGACGCCGCCGACTCCGGCGAGGACCCGCTCGCGCTGCGCCTCGAAGGCCTGATCCTCGGGGCCGACCGCCGTTACACCCCGTTCCAGGCCGCCCGCAGCGCCGGCGTCTCCATGGAGCTGGCGTCGAGGTTCTGGCGGGCGATGGGCTTCGCCGACATCGGACAGGCCAAGGCGCTGACCGAGGCCGACGTGCTGGCACTGCGCCGGCTCGCCGGTCTCGTCGAGGCGGGCCTGCTCAGCGAGGCCATGGCGGTGCAGGTGGCGCGGTCGACCGGGCAGACCACCGCCCGTCTGGCCGAGTGGCAGATGGATTCCTTCCTGGAGGGCCTGACCGAGCCGCCCGAGCCGGGCATGACCCGTACCGAGGTCACGTACCCGATCGTCGAACTGCTCCTGCCCGAACTGGAGGAGTTCCTCGTCTACGTCTGGCGCCGCCAGCTCGCCGCCTCGGCCGGCCGGGTCGTGCAGGCCACCGACGACGAGGAGATGGTCGACCGCCGGCTGGCCGTCGGCTTCGCCGACCTCGTCGGGTTCACGCGGCTGACCCGCCGGATGGAGGAGGAGGAGCTCGGCGAGCTGGTCGAGGCCTTCGAGACCACCGCCGCCGACCTGGTCGCGGCCCGCGGTGGCCGGCTCATCAAGACCCTGGGCGACGAGGTCCTCTACGCCGCCGACGACGCCGGTATCGCCGCCGACATCGCGCTGCGCCTCGTCGAGACCATGGCGAACGACGAGACGATGCCGGAGCTGCGCGTCGGCATGGCCTTCGGCACGGTGACCACCCGAATGGGCGATGTCTTCGGTACGACGGTGAACCTCGCCTCCCGGCTGACCTCCATAGCCCCCCGGGACGCCGTCCTGGTCGACTCCGCCTTCGCCGAGGAACTGATCCGCAGCGGTGAGGCGCCCGCCTCGGAGGCGGAGGCCGCCGAGGCCGCGGCCGCCGCCGAGAAGGAGGGCGAGGAGCCCCCGACGTACCGCTTCGCCCTCCAGCCGATGTGGCAGCGCCCGGTCCGTGGCCTGGGCGTCGTGGAGCCCTGGCTCCTCACCCGCCGCGACGGGGAGCCGTAGCCGCCCCGGACGGCCTCTAGCCTCGGCCGGACCGCGGCAGCGGGTTCACGCACAGGCCGACGATCGGCAGGCAGACGCCGTCGCCGGGCTGCTGGGTGCTCGGGGCCGGGGCCGGGGCCGTGGTGGGTGTGGCCGGCGGGGTGGTGGTGGCCGGTGCCGGTGGCGGGCTCGTCGGGCGGGCCGGGCCCGTCGGGATGGTGGTCGGGACCGTGGTCGCGCCGGGCAGGGCGGTCGGGGAGGCCGTCGGTGACGGCGCGGTGCGGGGCGCGGCCGTCGGGGTGGGGCGCTCGCTGTCCATGAGGGAGGTCGCCGAGGGCGGGGCCGTGGGGGCCGCGCCGAGGGTCGCCGCCGTGTTCACCGGGCGGTCCGTGGCGTGCGCGGTCGGATCGAGCCGGGGCTCGGCCTCCGCGGCGCCGGGCCCCCCGACGCCGCCGCCGTCCGGTGTCATCCGTACGAGGCTCAGCACACCGGCGGCCAGCGCCAGCCCGCCGGCGGCGAGCAGCACCTTGCGCGGCCGGGGCTTGCGATGGCGTCCCCGGCGGCCGACTGCGGACATTCCTGTCATGACGCTTCCCTCCCCACACCTTCGCTCCCGTCGCGCGCCTCCGATGCGCCGTGGCGAGCGCACGTTATGCGCTGCTGTGGGGCCTGCGCCGGGAGTCTCCCGGGATGTCACCCGAACGAGGGGACGCGAGGGGACACGGGACCGGCCGGTGCCTCTTTCCCCGGGGCCGCCCCGGCTGCGATGATCGGGGAGTTAACAGGCGTTAACTGGTGGGTACGTCGAGCGGAGGGTGACATGAGCGAGGAGCGGTACGGGGAGTTCGTGCTGGTACGGCGGCACGGTCACGTCGCGGAGCTCGTACTGGACCGGCCCAAGGCCATGAACGCGGTGTCGATGGCGATGGCCCGCTCGGTCATCGCCGCGTGCGCCGCGCTCGGCGCCGACCGGGACGCGCGCGTGGTGGTGGTGACGTCCTCGCACGAGCGGGCGTTCTGCGTCGGCGCGGACCTGAAGGAACGCAACGGGATGACCGACGCGGAGCTGCTCCGGTCCCGGCCGCTGTCGCGCGGGACGTACACCGGCGTCCTGGAGCTGCCCATGCCGACGATCGCCGCCGTGCACGGCTACGCGCTCGGCGGCGGCTTCGAACTGGCCCTGTCCTGCGATGTGATCGTGGCCGACGGCACCGCCGTGGTGGGCCTGCCCGAGGTGTCGGTCGGCGTGATCCCGGGCGGCGGCGGCACCCAGCTGCTGCCCCGCCGCGTCGGCGCGGCCCGCGCGGCCGAGCTGATCTTCTCCGCCCGCCGGGTGGAGGCCGCCGAGGCGCACGAGCTGGGCCTGGTCGACCAGCTGGTGGAGGCGGGCCGCGACCGCGAGGAGGCCCTGGCGCTGGCGGGCCGGATGGCCGCCAACTCCCCGGTCGGCCTCCGCGCGGCCAAACGGGCCCTGCGCCTCGGCCACGGCCTTGACCTGCGCACCGGCCTGGAGGTCGAGGACGCCGCCTGGCGAGCCGTCGCCTTCTCCGGCGACCGCGCGGAGGGCGTCGCCGCCTTCAACGAGAAGCGGAAGCCGGAGTGGCCCGGGGAGTGAAGCGCCCCGTAAGGGGCGCGGGGCTGTAGTCGATATGCGGCTACCGCCGCGTGGGCGCGACCAGCCCCCACCGGCCCGCAGCCGACCCCGCTGCCGCAACACCTGTTCGCCGCACCAACGCCCCAAATCATCCAAACCATCCCTAACCTGGAGTAATGGGTGATGACAACCGGCTCGCCGCCGTAGTGACGCTGGCGCAGGGCATGGCCGCCGCTCACACCCCACGTGAGTGCTGGCGCGCCGCCGCCGCCGGCGCCTGCCGTGCCCTCGACGGCAGCTTCGCCGCGCTCTCCGTCTGGGAGCGCGAGCTCGGCCGGCTCCGGGTCCTGGTGAACGTCGGCGAGCGCGCCCCGGGCGAGGAGGAGTTCCCGGAGGCCGAGGCCTATCCGGTGCACCAGTTCCCGGAGATCACCGAGTTCCTGCACGAACGCTGGGCGGGCGGCGGCGGTCCCAACGCCTGGGTCGAGACGGCCGAGGGTCCCGCCGCCGGCCGCCCCGGCTACTCGCACCAGCGCGTCGCCGCCCTGCGCCGCCGGGGCCGCGGCTGCTGTCTGGTCGCCCCGATCGTGCTGCACGGCAGGGCCTGGGGCGAGCTGTACGTGGCCCGCGCCGTCCGCGCCCCCGTCTTCGGCCGCGGCGACGCCGACTTCGCCACCGTGCTCGCCTCCGTCGTCGCCGCCGGGATCGCGCAGACCGAGCAGTTGGAGGAGGCCCGCCGGCTCGCGTACACCGACGCGCTGACCGGGCTCGCCAACCGCCGCGCGGTCGACGTCCGTCTCGACGAGGCGGTCGAACGGCACCGCGCCGAAGGGGCCGTGGTCAGCCTCGTGGTCTGTGACCTCAACGGGCTGAAGAAGGTGAACGACAGTCAGGGGCACGCCGTCGGCGACCGTCTCCTGGAGCGGTTCGGCTCGGTGCTGTCCCTGTGCGGGGCGATGCTCCCGGGCGCGCTCGCGGCGCGGCTCGGCGGGGACGAGTTCTGTCTGCTGGCGGTCGGCCCGCCGGCCGACGACGTGGTCAAGGCGGCCGGCGAACTCTGCCGCCGGGCCGGGGAGCTGGAGCTCGGTGAGGGGGTCGCCTGCGGGGTCGCCTCGACCGCGGACCCGATCGGGCCGGTGCGCTCCGCCCGCCGTCTGTTCCGGCTCGCGGACGCGGCCCAGTACCGGGCGAAGGCGCTGCGCGCGGACCGGCCGGTGGTGGCGGGCCGGGAGGGCCCGGACGATCCGGTCGTACGGCTGGCCGACGCGCCTCCGCCGGAGCGGGCCGAGCGGCGCAGCTTCCGCGGGCGCCGGGGGCTGTGACGTAGACGTCAGGGAGAAGTAAGGGGCAACCCCGTACCCCACTAGTGACAGCGGCTGCATTCAATGCGTACGCTCCTGAATATGGATATGCACACTGTGGTGGTGGGGACGTCCGGTGTCACCGCGTCCGACGTTCTCGCCGTGGCGCGCGGCGGCGCCCGGATCGAACTCTCCGCGGAGGCGGTCGCGGCGCTCGCGGCGGCCCGCGAGATCGTGGACGCGCTGGCGGCCAAGCCGGAACCGGTCTACGGCGTCAGCACCGGCTTCGGCGCCCTCGCGACCCGGCACATCAGCCAGGAGCTGCGGGGCCGGCTGCAGCGCAACATCGTCCGCTCGCACGCCGCCGGCATGGGGCCGCGGGTCGAGCGCGAGGTCGTACGGGCCCTGATGTTCCTGCGGCTGAAGACCGTCTGCTCCGGACACACCGGTGTGCGTCCCGAGGTCGCCCAGACCATGGCCGACGTACTGAACGCCGGGATCACCCCGGTCGTCCACGAGTACGGCTCGCTGGGCTGCTCCGGCGACCTGGCCCCGCTGTCGCACTGTGCTCTGACGCTCATGGGCGAGGGGGAGGCCGAGGGCCCGGACGGGGTCGTACGGTCCGCGGGCGAGCTGCTCGCCGAGCACGGGATCGCGCCCGTCGAACTGCGCGAGAAGGAGGGGCTGGCCCTCCTCAACGGCACCGACGGCATGCTCGGCATGCTGGTGATGGCCCTCGCCGACCTGGACATGCTCTACAAGTCCGCCGACATCACCGCCGCGTTGAGCCTGGAGGCGCTGCTCGGCACGGACAAGGTGCTCGCGCCCGAGCTGCACGCCATCCGCCCGCATCCGGGGCAGGGCGACAGCGCCGCCAACATGCTCGCCGTGCTGAAGGGTTCCCAGCTCACCGGGCACCACCAGGACGACGCGCCGCGCGTGCAGGACGCGTACTCGGTGCGGTGCGCTCCGCAGGTCGCCGGGGCCGGGCGGGACACGCTCGCGCACGCCCGGCTGGTCGCCGAGCGGGAGCTGGCCTCCGCCGTCGACAACCCGGTGGTGCTGCCCGACGGGCGGGTCGAGTCCAACGGCAACTTCCATGGCGCGCCGGTCGCCTACGTCCTCGACTTCCTCGCCATCGCGGCGGCCGACCTCGGGTCCATCGCCGAGCGGCGCACCGACCGGCTGCTGGACAAGAACCGCAGCCACGGGCTGCCGCCGTTCCTCGCGGACGACGCGGGCGTCGACTCCGGGCTGATGATCGCCCAGTACACACAGGCGGCGCTGGTCAGCGAGATGAAGCGGCTCGCCGTTCCGGCGTCGGCCGACTCGATCCCCTCCTCGGCGATGCAGGAGGACCACGTGTCCATGGGGTGGTCGGCCGCGCGCAAGCTGCGGACCACCGTGGGGAATCTGGCGCGGATCGTCGCGGTCGAGCTGTACGCGGCGACCCGGGCGATCGAGCTGCGGGAAGGGCTGACGCCGGCACCGGCGTCCCAGGCCGTGATCGAGGCGGCGCGCTCCGCGGGGGTGCGGGGGGCTGGGCCGGACCGGTTCCTCGCGCCGGATCTGGCGGCCGCGGAGGAGTTCGTGCGGGCCGGGGCGCTGGTTGCCGCGGCGGAGACGGTGACCGGGCCGTTGCGGTAGTTCGTCGGGCGCGGGGGCGTGGGGGCTGGTCGCGCCCACGCGGCGGCAGCCGCATATCGATACAGCCCCGCGCCCCTTGGGGGGGATCGCTCAGCCCAGCTTCGCCGACTGTGCCCTGATCACCGCCGTCGGCACGGTGTACGTCTTATCGGCCATCATCGCGCCGATGTTCATCGTGAAGTACGTGGCGAGGGTGTTGCCGTGGCGGACCACCTCGGCGTGCAGGGGGGCCTTGTCGCCGTCCAGGTCGGTGATCGCGGTGAAGGCCACCGACTCGTCGCCGGTGCCGGACGGCTTCGTCGCCGTCACCTTGGTGACCTTCTGCTCGTCGTCGGAGGTGCCGCCGGTGAAGCCGGCCGCGCAGGATCCGACCGCTGTGGAGAGGGCCTTGAGGGCCTGTTCGGCGCCGTCTCCGTCGTACGACGAGAGGTCGAGGGACGTGATGTCCAGGTTCATCGAGTCCTTGAGGGAGGACTCGAACGTGCCGTCGGCCAGGTCGTCGAGGGAGGTCGCGTCGTCGGTCGGGTCCTTCTTGTCCTCGCGTACCGTGCGGCCGATCTCGGTGACCGGGGCGGCCGGGGCGAGGCCGGTGAGGACGTAGGCGAGCGGGCGGCACTTCTCGTCGCTGCTCCTGATGCCGCTCCTGCCGGGCGCGGCCTCGCCGACGGCGTTGACCTTGTAGCCGTCCACCTCGTCCTGCGTGAGGATGCGCTGCTTCAGCTGTGCGGTGCTCAGCGCCCGCACCGAGGAGGGGGCGGAGCCGGCGGAGTCCGTGTCCTTCGAACTCCCCTCGGAGCAGCCCGCGATGAGGGCGAGGGACAGCGCGCCGCCGACGGCGAGGGCGCGGATCCGCACGCCCGATGATCTCTTCATGAGAGGACTGTGAGTCCGCGGTCAAAGAACGGTCAAGTTATTTAAAATTCCAGCCGTTCGCGGCGGACCGAATAGACCACGAAGCCCGCGCCGACGGCGAGGAAAAGGGTGCCGCCGACGACGTACGGGGTGGTGTCCGGGCTGCCGGTGTCGGCGAGCCGGGTGGCGTCCCCGGTCGCCTCGGAGGTGGCCTCGGACAGTGCCTTGGCCTGCTGGGTGACCGTGGCCGCCGTACTCTCCGACGTGCCGGTTCTCGCCGTGGAGTCCTGGGACGCGTTGGCGGACGGGACGAACCACAGCGCGCACAGGAGCGTGCCTGCGGCGGTGGCGGTCAGCAACGGGCGGCGAGCGGATGACACGGAATATCGATCCCCTTGTGACGCTGGCGAATTGGCCGTGTGAGGCGATGTTAGTGAAAGTCGCGGGTCACGGGAAAGTCACGGGAGGTTTCAGTCGTACGCTCCGGGCATGAGCACTCCAGAGACATCACGTTTTGTGCGGCTTCGGGTGGAGCTGGTCGTCGAGGTGGAGGACACCGACGCGGTCACCAAGGCGGCGCTGCTGCGGATCGCCGACGACCCCGACCTGCCGGGCGAGGAGCGGGCCCAGGCCGAGGCCGCTGTGACGGAAGACACCGCCGAGGCCCTCGCCTATCTCGTCGATCCGTTCGACCTGGTCAGCGAGGTGCCGGGAGTCGATCTCCAGCAGGCCTCCTGGTCCAGCGAGCGGATTTCCTACGATCCGGATTCGCCGGACTGGGATCTCGACGAGGATGATGACGAGCGCGACGACGAAGAAGAGGTCGGCATCGGCTGAGCGATCCGGGGAACCTGTGGCCCCGGACGGCAACCGCCGTCCGGGGTTTCGTCGTCTCGGAGGACGCACGGACCGGTCCCTGCCGCACCAGCCGCCCCGGCGGACGTGGTGTGCCCCACAGATCCGAAGAATGTGGAACGGGACGGCACGGTCGTGGCGTTGAAGGTTCTTGACGGGGATTTCCGGTGTGTTCGCGGACTCGGCAACGATGGAGAAGCGTGTGATGACGGACAGTAAGCGGCGCAAGGGCCTGGTGGCCGCGTCCGCACTGCTCGGCGGTGTTCTGGTGCTCACGGCGTGTTCCGGCAGCGACGACAAGGCGTCCGGCAGCGGTGAGACCTCGCAGACCCAGGCGGACGAGGCCGCGGCCAAGAAGTCCTCCCAGGCGCAGATCACCATCACACCCAAGGACGGCTCCAGCGGCGCGTCCATCAACAACTCCGCCGCGGTCACGGTCAGCAAAGGCACCCTCACCGGTGTCACCATGACCGCCGCCGACGGCAAGACGGTCGCCGGCGCGCTGTCCGCCGACAAGACGAGCTGGAAGCCCTCCGCCCAGCTGGAGCGGTCGACCACCTACAAGGTCGCCGCCGAGGCCAAGGACTCCGCCGGCCTGGTCGCCCACGAGAACGCCTCGTTCACCACGGTCTCGCCGTCCAACAGCTTCATAGGCTATTTCACCCCGGACGACGGCTCCACGGTCGGCGTCGGCATGCCCGTGTCGATCAACTTCGACAAGGCGATCACCAACAAGGCCGCCGTCCAGAAGGCCGTCACCGTCACCTCCAGCAGCGGCCAGGAGGTCGCCTGCCACTGGTTCTCCACCCAGCGCATGGACTGCCGCCCCGAGGACTACTGGAAGGAGAACTCCACCGTCACGCTGAAGCTGTCGCTCGACGGTGTCGAGGGCGCCTCCGGTGTCTACGGCGTGCAGCAGAAGACGGTCACCTTCCACATCGGCCGCAACCAGATCTCCTACGTCGACGCCAAGACCAAGCAGATGAAGATCACCCAGGACGGCAAGGTCGTCAAGACCATCCCGATCTCGGCCGGTTCGCCCGAGAACAAGACGTACAACGGCATCATGGTGATGTCGGAGAAGTACAAGGAGACGCGCATGAACGGCGCGACCGTGGGCTTCACCGACAGCGACGGCAAGGGCGAGTACGACATCAAGGACGTGCCGCACGCCATCCGCCTCACCAGCTCCGGCACCTTCCTGCACGGCAACTACTGGGGCGCCAAGTCCGTCTTCGGCGCGGTGAACACCAGCCACGGCTGCGTCGGCCTGTCCGACACCAAGGGCGCCAACGACACCAGCACGCCCGCCTACTGGATGTACACCCACTCGATCGTCGGTGACGTCGTGGTCGTCTCCAACACCGGCGACAAGACCGTCTCCCCGGACAACGGTCTCAACGGCTGGAACATGAACTGGGCCGACTGGAAGGCCGGTTCGGCCGTCTGAGCCCTCCGCCCGCACGCGCCTGAGGCGGCCGCCCCTCCCGGGGCGGCCGCCTCACGCGTTCGGGGCCGCGGTCCCGTGCGCCGAGGCGTGCCTGGTGCGCCAGGTGCTCTTCTTGGCCTGGTTGCCGCAGGTCTCCATCGAGCACCAGCGGCGGTTTCCCGGGCGTGAGGTGTCCAGGAACCAGGCGGCGCAGTGGGTTCCCGAACAGGCGCGCACCCGGTCCAGGGCGGGGGAGGTCGCCAGCGCGAGCGCGTCGCGCGCGATGTCGGCGAGCACCGCGCCCACCGGATCCGCGGCGGTGTACGTCACGGTGCCGTCCGCGTCGAGCACCGGCACCGGGGGTGCCGCGGCGGCGGCCTCGTTCAGCAGTCTCCGCTCGTCCGCCGGGCAGCCGCCGGGTCCGGCGGGCGAGCGGGCCGCCGTCAGCAGGGCGTGCACCGCCTCCCGTACCGCCCGCGCCCGGTGGAGCACCTCCTCGGCCGGGGCCGGGACGGCCGTGCCGTCGGGGTAGGGGCCCAGCTGGGCGACCCAGGCGGTCAGGGCCCCGGGGGTGTCCAGTTCCTCGGTGGCGTCCGCCGCGCCGCGCAGCCGGAGCGTGCGCATGAAGTCCAGGCAGATCCGGCCGGCGCCGGTACGGAAGCGGGGGGCCGGGGGCACGGGCACGGGCGCGTCGGGCATGCCAACCACCCTACTGGGGAACCGGTTTTACTGGTACCGTCGGGAACCGGTTAAAGCGGTTCCTGAAGTTGTGTGCTTCCTCCCTCTTCCTCCCTCTTCCTCCCCTTCCTGGCGAGAGGTGTGCCGTGTCCGCCGGACCTTCCTCCACTGCCGCGCCGGCGCCGAGCCGGCGTCTGCTCGTGCTGCTCTCCGTCGCCTGCGGTGTCGCGGTGGCCGACATCTACTTCCCGCAGGCGATCAGCCCGCTCGTCGCCGACGACCTGCGGGTGTCCCCGGAGTCCGCGGCCGTCGTGGTCACCTGCGCCCAACTCGGCTACGCGGCCGGCATCTTCCTGCTGGTCCCGCTCGGCGACCGGCTGCGCCACCGCGGCCTGGTCACCACCCTGCTCCTATTGACCTGCGCCGGACTCGTCCTCGCGGGTACCGCGACCTCCCTGCCCGTCCTCGCCGTCGCCGGCGCGCTGGTCGGCCTGACCACCGTGGTCCCGCAGATCCTCATCCCGATGGCGGCGGGCCTGGCCGCCCCCGAGCGCCGCGGCGCGGTCACCGGCACCCTGCTGTCGGGCCTGATCGGCGGCATCCTGCTGGCCCGCACCTTCTCCGGCACCCTCGGCGAGTGGCTGGGCTGGCGCGCCCCCTACCTGGTGGCCGCCGGCCTGGTGCTGGTCCTCGCCCTGGCGCTGGCCGCCGCGCTCCCGGCCACCACACCGAGCACCGACCAGCCCTACCCGGCCCTCCTGGCGGCCTCGGTGCGCCTGCTGCGCACCGAGCCGCTGCTGCGCCGCTCGGCCCTGTACCAGGTACTGGTGTTCGCCGCCTTCAGCGCCGCCTGGACGGCCCTCGCCCTCTATCTCACCGGCCCGGCCTACCACTTGGGCACCCCGGCCGTCGGCGTGCTCGCTTTGGTGGGGGCGGCCAGCATGTTCGCCACACCGGTCGCGGGGCGCCGCACCGACCGGCGGGGGCCCGACGCCGTGAACCTGGTGTGCATGGTGGGTGCCGTCGCCGCCGGCGCCCTGCTGCTGACCGGCCGGCTCGGCGGTGCCGTCGGCCTGGCCGGGCTGGCCGCGGGCATGCTCCTGCTCGACGTGGCCGTGCAGTCCGGCCAGGTCGCCAACCAGGCCCGTATCTTCCACCTCCGCCCCGAGGCCCGCGCCCGGCTCAACACCGCCTACATGACCTGTGCGTTCCTCGGTGGCAGCGCCGGCTCCTGGCTGGGCGTGCGCGCGTACTCCGCCTTCGGCTGGAACGGCGTCTGCGGTCTGGTCGTGCTCCTGCCCGGCCTCGCGCTGCTGCGGCACCTGCTGCCGGCCGCCGAGACGACGGACCGGGTGCCGAGACGGACCGGGTGAGCGGCCCGGGGCGGCAACTCCCCCGCCCCGCCCGGCTCTCCACCCGTCCCGGGCCGGCGCTGACAGCTCGGTGCGGGGACTTTCCTGGCCTCCGTACAGCCTTCTCATGCATCTCTTATTTGGGCCTTATCGAGCCATCACGGTGCGTCCCTAACTTGCGGTCATGTTCTTCACCTACCTGAGGCGCGAACTGCGCCGCCGCAGAAAGGCGGCTCTCGTCGTCGCCTCCGGCCTCGCGCTGGGAATCGCGCTGGTCATCGTGGTCAACTCCGTGTCCAACGGCATGGGGAAGGCACAGGACAAGGTTCTCCAGTCGCTGTACGGCCTGGGTACGGACATGACGGTCACCAAGGCCGCGTCGGCGTCCACGAGCGCGTCCCAGCGGCCCCGCTTCAACTTCGACGCGCAGAACAACGGCTCGTCGAGCACGCAGAGCAGTGACCGCGTCATGGTGCAGGGGTTCACCACCCTCGCCTCCTCCACCGTCACCAAGGTCGGCGACCAGAAGGGCGTCGCGACCGCGGTCGGCGGGCTGAACCTCAACGTCGTCAAGATCAGCGGCCAGTTCACCCGCGGTCAGTTCCAGCAGAACGGGAACGGGAACTCCGGCGGCGGCCAGGGCGGACCCGAGGGCGGCGGCAACAGCCAGCCGCAGGGCGAGGTCCAGGGCGGCGGCGCCAACTTCGACGTCAACTCGTACTCGATCTACGGAACCGACGTCACCCAGACCGGCATCGGCCCGCTGACCTCCTCGAAGATCACCAGTGGCCGTACCTTCAAGACCACCGAGACCGACGCCAAGGTACTGGTGGCCGACTCGGCTTACGCCAAGGAGAAGAAGTACAAGGTCGGTTCGACCGTCACCATCAACAAGGTCAAGTTCAAGATCGTCGGCATCGCGACCGCCGACAGCGGTGACGCGGCGGCCAACCTGTACATGCCGCTGAAGCAGGCGCAGACGCTCGCCGACGAGAAGAACAAGGTCACCACGATCTACGTCAAGGCGACCGACTCCAAGCAGATCTCCTCGGTGAAGAAGACGATCCAGAGCAACGTCTCGGGTACGACGGTCACCACCTCCGCCGACCTCGCGGACACCGTCTCCGGCTCGCTGTCCACGGCGTCCTCGCTCGCCACCAACGTCGGCAAGTGGCTGTCCATCGCGGTGCTCGTGGCCGCGTTCCTGGTCGCCGGTCTGCTGACCTCCTCGGCGGTCTCCCGCCGGGTCCGCGAGTTCGGCACGCTGAAGGCGCTGGGCTGGAAGTCCGGCCGGGTCACCCGGCAGGTCGTCGGCGAGGCCATGGTCAACGGCCTGGTCGGCGGTGCGCTCGGGATCGCGCTCGGCCTCGCGGGCGCGTACGTCGTCACCGAGATCAGCCCCACCCTGGAGGCCTCCCTCGGCAGCGGCGGCGGTGGCGGCAACACGGGCGGCGGCCCGGGTGGCGGTGGCGGCTTCGGCGGCCCCGGCCGGCAGGCCGCCAAGACCCTGGAGGTCGCCCTCACGGCTCCGGTCAGCATCACCACCATCGGAGTGGCGGTCGGCCTGGCCGTGGCCGGCGGCCTGATCGCCGGCGCCTTCGGCGGCTGGCGCGCGTCCAGGTTGCGGCCGGCGGACGCACTTCGGCGCGTCGAGTAGCCGACGTCCGGTGGGGGCGGGGGTGGGGACGCTTACCGGCGCTGGCCGGGTGCCGCTGCGCCCACCCGTGCCGCCCCTAGCGGCACGCATGCCCGCAGCTAAGAAGCTGCGGCGATTGCAGCGCCCCGTCAGGGGCGCTGGGGGTCCCCCCGGCCGAAGGCTGGGGGAGGAACTGCGCGACCAACCCCCACCCGCCCGCGGCCGACGACGTAACCGCCCCACCCCAAAAACCCTCCAGGAGCCACCATGTACGAACTCAGAAACGTCACCAAGCTCTACTCACGGGGCAAGGACACGATCCGTGCCCTCGACGGCATCGATCTCACCATCGCCGACGGCGACCGTCTGGTCATCCAGGGCCCGACCGGCGGCGGCAAGTCCACCCTCCTGCAGATGCTGGGCGGGCTCGACCGCCCCTCCTCCGGCGAAGTCGTGCTCGACGGCACCGACATGGCCAAGCTCTCCGAGGCGAAGCTCACGTCGGTCCGCAGCGAGAACATCGGCTTCGTCTTCCAGTCGTTCAACCTGATCCCGACGCTCACCGCCCAGGAGAACGTCGAGACCGCCCTCGTCCCGCTCGGCGTCAAGACCAAGGAACGCCGCGAACGTGCCGCCGAGGCGCTGACGTCGGTCGGTCTCGGCGAGCGCCTCGGTCACCTCCCCGGCGAGATGTCCGGCGGCCAGCAGCAGCGTGTCGCCATCGCCCGGGCCCTGGTCAAGCAGCCCAAGGTGCTGCTCGCCGACGAGCCCACCGGCAACCTCGACGAGGGCATGCGCGACGAGATCATGGACGTACTGGAGCGCATGTGGAAGGAGCACGGGCTGACCTTCATCATGGTCACCCACGACTCCGCGATCGCGAAGAAGGCCCCGCGTCTGGCGACCATCCGCAAGGGCAAGATCACCGTCAAGGAGAACGCCGGCGCATAGCATCGAACCCTCGCGCACGACCGCGCGGTTGTGTAACGGTGTTCACCCCGGCGCGTAACAGTTCTCACGCACTCTTCTTACCGGCCTCTCATCTCTTGAGCCCGCTGATCACCCCCCGGCATACTCCGTATACCGGGGGGTTGACGCATGTGCGTACGAGGCTGCCCCCGGCCGGGTGAACGGGGAATTCGCCCGGCACACCGTCTCCAGGGGGAGTCTTGCGCAGACAAGTGAAAAGAGCCGCCGCGGCCACGGTGGCCACGGCGGCAGCCGTCGCCCTCGCCGCGGGCATGACCAGCCCGGCCTCGGCGAAGCCGGAACAGCGTGCCGCCGCGACCGCCGCGGCCGCCTCTTCGCTCACCGCCAAGCACCACGTCACCCTGATCACCGGCGACCGGGTCGCCCTCGACGCCAAGGGCCGGGTCGTCGGCCTGGACCGGGCCAAGGGGCGCGAGCACATACCGTTCCGGATCAGCAAGGTCGACGGGCACACGCTCGTCGTCCCCGGCGACGCCGTCCAGCTGGTCGCCTCCGGCAAGCTGGACCAACGCCTGTTCGACGTCACGGAGTTGAACAAGTCCGCGACCCGAAAGGCGCAGCAGAACGGCCTGAAGGTCATCGTCGGCTACACCGGCGCCGCCGCGGCCACCAAGGCCGACGTCCGGGACGCGGGCACCCTGCGGCACAGCCTCAGGACGCTCAACGCCGACGCCGTGCAGACCCCGGTCAAGGACACGCCCGAGCTGTGGGACGCGGTCACCAACGGGGACAAGGCCGCCTCCGGCATCGCGCACGTCTGGCTCGACGGCGTCCGCAAGGCCAGCCTCGACAAGTCCGTGCCGCAGATCGGCGCGCCCACCGCGTGGGCGGCCGGCTACAACGGCAAGGGCGTGAAGATCGCCGTCCTGGACACCGGTGTGGACGCCACCCACCCGGACCTCAAGGACCAGGTGATCGAGTCCAAGAACTTCACCTCGGCCGCCGACGCCACGGACCACTTCGGCCACGGCACGCACGTCGCGTCCATCGCGGCGGGCACCGGCGCCAAGTCGCACGGCAAGTACACGGGTGTCGCGCCCGGCGCGAAGATCCTCAACGGCAAGGTCCTGGACGACACCGGCTCCGGTGACGACTCCGGGATCCTCGCCGGCATGGAGTGGGCGGCCGCCCAGGGCGCCGACATCGTCAACCTGAGCCTCGGCGGTTACGACACCCCGGAGATCGACCCGCTGGAAGCCGAGGTCAACAAGCTCTCCAAGGACAACGGCATCCTGTTCGCGATCGCCGCGGGCAACGAGGGCCCCCAGTCGATCGGTTCGCCGGGCAGCGCGGAGTCCGCGCTCACCGTCGGCGCCGTCGACGGCAACGACAAGCTGGCGGACTTCTCCTCCACGGGCCCGGCCGCCGACGGCTCCATCAAGCCGGACGTCACCGCGCCCGGCGTCGACATCACCGCGGCCGCGGCCAAGGGCAGCGTCATCGACCAGGAGGTCGGCGAGAACCCGGACGGCTACCTGACCATCTCCGGTACGTCGATGGCGACCCCGCACGTGGCGGGCGCGGCGGCGATCCTGAAGCAGGAGCACCCGGACTGGGGCTACCAGCAGCTGAAGTCGGCCCTGACGGGCTCCGCGAAGGGCGGCAAGTACACGCCGTTCGAGCAGGGTTCCGGCCGGATCGCCGTCGACAAGGCCATCAAGCAGACCGTGCTCGCCGACCCGTCGTCGGTGAACTTCGGTGTGCAGCAGTGGCCGCACACCGACGACACCCCGGTCACCAAGCAGCTGACCTACCGCAACCTCGGCACCTCCGATGTGACGCTCACCCTGAAGTCGACCGCCACCGACCCCAAGGGCGCGGCGGCCCCGGCCGGCTTCTTCACGCTGGGCGCGAGCACGGTGACCGTCCCGGCGGGCGGCACGGCCTCCGTCGACGTCACCGTCAACACCAAGCTGGGCGGCACCCTCGACGGCGGCTACTCGGCGTACGTGACGGCGACCGGCGGCGGCCAGACCGTCCGCACCGCCGCCGCCGTGCAGCGTGAGGTGCAGTCGTACAGCGTCACCGTCAAGCACATCGGGCGCGACGGCAACCCGACGGGCGTCTACAACACCGCCCTGATGGGGTACTCGGGCATCGGCAACGGACAGGCCATCAACGTCCCGCCGACCGACTCCGGGACCACCACGATCCGGGTGCCGAAGGGCACGTACCTGCTCGACGCCTGGATCGCGAAGGACTTCACCACCTTCGACGGCGGTCTCGACTGGCTGGTCCAGCCGAAGCTGAGCGTCACCCAGGACCTCACGGTCACGATCGACGCCCGCACCACCAAGGCGGCCGACATCACCGTGCCGGACACCCAGGCGAAGCCGCGCACCGCGGTGATCGACTACATGTACGACCCGGCCGGCATCGGCTTCGGGATCGGCTTCGACTCCTTCGAGAAGATCCGGGTCGCGGGTCTGGGCGGCGAGGTCGCCAGCGGTCTGACCCAGACCTGGAGCGGCCAGTTCACCAAGGGCGACAAGGAGGAGTACGACGTCGCCACCAGCGCCCAGGTCAAGAAGCTCCAGGGCGGCAAGGTCCGGCACTTCAAGACCTCCGAGCTCGCCACGGTGAAGAACACCGTCGGCGCCTCCGCCTCCAACAAGACCGGCGCGGTCAGCCCGTGGGGCATCGTCGGCGAGGACTTCGTCGTGGGCGACGCGGTGGAGCAGAAGCTGCCCGGCACCCGTACCTTCCACGTCTCCACCGTCGACGGCGCCCAGTGGGCCTTCGACGTCGCCCAGTACTCCGGCCACGACGCCCAGGGCTTCCCGGTCGCCGACGCCTTCTACACGCTGGGCGACCCGAAGACGTACAAGGCGGGCCAGACCTACAAGAACACGTTCAACGAGGCGGTCTTCGGCCCGCACCTGTCGTCCGAGTTCGGTCTCTTCCGCGACGGCAACCAGATCTACGGTGTGGTCCCGCTGTTCTCCGACAGCGCAAAGCACCCCGGGTCCTCCGACTTCCTGTCGGTGAACACGACCCTGTACCGCAACGGCACCAAGGTGGGCTCCAACAAGGACCCGCTGTTCGGCGGCGAGGCGTTCACCGTGCCGTCCGCCGACGCGGAGTACAAGCTGACCACCTCGGTCATCCGCTCGGTCAAGGTCGCCGCCGCCTCCACCCGGATCGACGCCAGCTGGACCTTCCACTCCAAGAAGCCCAGTGGCCTGATCCCGGCCCAGCTCCCGGCCTCCACCGTCCACTTCGGTGCCAAGACCGGCCTGGACAGCCGCGTCGAGGCGGGCAAGAAGGTCACGTTCCCGGTCACCGTCGAGGGCGCGGCCGCCGGCCGCAACCTGAAGTCCCTCTCGGTGTACGTGTCGTACGACTACGGCAAGACCTGGAAGAAGCTGACCGTCAGCCACGGCAAGATCACCGTCAAGAACCCGGCCAAGGGCAAGGCCATCTCGTTCCACGCCAAGATCGCCGACAAGAAGGGCAACAAGTCGACGATCTCGATCTACAACGCGTACTACGCCAAGTGAGCGCGTCGACCGCTGAGTAGACCCCCAGCGAGCGGCCCGTCGGAAGCGCGGCTTCCGGCGGGCCGTTCCCCATGTCCGAGGGTCCGGGGCGTGGTGCGGAGCGTGGCTCAGGGCGTGGCGGCGACCCGGGTAGCGTCCGTGCCCCAGCTGGCCAGCAGCCGCAGCGCGTCCGCCGACGCCGAACCCGGCTCCGCGTGGTACGTGACCAGGGCCTGGTCCGCGTCGTCCGGCATCCGGAACGACTCGAAGTTCAGCGACAGCTCACCCACCAGCGGGTGCCGCATCCGCTTCAGCCCGTGGCTCTTCTCCTTGACGTCGTGCGTCGCCCACAGCCGGCGGAACTCCTCGCTCTTCACGGAGAGCTCGCCGACCAGCGCGGACAGCCGGGGATCGTCGGGATAGCAGCCCGCGTCCATCCGCAGCTGGCAGACGATGTCGATCGCCTTCTGCTCCCAGTCCACGAAGAGCTCCCGGTACTGGGGGCGCAGGAACGTCAGCCGCGCCCAGTTGCGCTCCGCGGCCGGCAGCTCCCCCCAGTCACCGAAGACCGCCGCCGCCATCGGGTTCCACGCCAGGATCTCCGAGCGGCGCCCCACGATGTAGGCCGGTACGCCGTCCATCGCCTCCAGCAGCTGCGCCAGCGCGGCCCGCACCTGCTGCGGCCGCGCCGGCCCCTTCTTCTTGTGCTGCTTGCCCTTGGCGAGGTGCATGAGGTGCGCGTGCTCGGCGTCGGTGAGCCGCAGCGCACGGGCGATCGCGTCCAGCACCTCCGCCGACACGTTGCGGCCGTTGCCCTGCTCCAGGCGCGTGTAGTACGCCACCGACACCCCGGCCAGCTGCGCCAGCTCCTCGCGCCGGAGCCCGGGCACCCTGCGGTGCCGCCCGAAGTCCGGCAGCCCCACGTCCGAGGGGAGCAGCCGGGCCCGGCGGGTGCGCAGGAACTCGCTGAGCTCGGCACGCCGGTCCAGGGACGCCGGTTCGGAGGAGGGCAGGGGATGGTCTTCCATACATCCAGTATTCACGGTCGTACGTACAGGTACCTGACCCCGCCAGTGGTAGGAACGGCGGACGTACGCAGAGGCGGGGGCTGGGTGACGGACGTAGCGTGGAGGAGTCTGTAGACGTGCCCGGGGCGGAAGAAGGCGACCGGGCGCGAAGACACCTCTAGGAGAACCCCCCTCATGACCACTGTTGCTGCTTACGCCGCGCCCGCCGCCAAGGCTCCGCTGGAGCGGACCACGATCGAGCGGCGCGCGGTCGGCGAACACGATGTCCTGATCGACATCCAGTTCGCCGGAATCTGCCACTCCGACATCCACCAGGCCCGCGAGGGCTGGGGCACGGCGATCTTCCCGATGGTGCCCGGTCACGAGATCGCGGGCGTCGTCTCCGAGGTCGGCCCGGGTGTCACCCAGTACGCGGTGGGGGACCGGGTGGGCGTCGGCTGCATGGTCGAATCCTGCCGCGAGTGCGACAACTGCAGGGCCGGTCTCCAGCAGTACTGCACCGGCGGCGGCCCCACCTGGACGTACAACGGCGTCGGCAAGGACGGGCAGCCGACCTACGGCGGTTACTCGCAGAAGATCGTCGTCGACGAGGGCTTCGTCGTCCGCATCCCGGACGGCCTCTCCCTCGACGTGGCGGCCCCCCTCCTGTGCGCCGGCATCACCACGTACTCCCCGCTCAAGCACTGGAACGCCGGCCCCGGCAAGAAGGTCGCGGTCGTCGGCCTCGGCGGCCTGGGCCACATGGGCGTGAAGATCGCGGCGGCGCTCGGCGCCGAGGTCACCGTGCTCTCCCAGTCCCTGCGCAAGAAGGACGACGGCCTGAAGCTGGGCGCCACCGACTACCGCGCGACCAGCGACCCGAAGACCTTCGAGGACCTCAAGGGCACGTTCGACATCATCCTCAACACGGTCTCGGCCCCCCTCGACTTCGACGCCTACCTGTCGCTGCTGCGCACCGACGGCGCCATGGTGAACGTCGGCATCCCCGAGGAGCCGGTCCACATCCTCCTGTCCTCCGTGTTCGGCAACCGCCGCACGCTGAGCAGCTCCGGCATCGGCGGTATCCAGGAGACCCAGGAGATGCTCGACTTCTGCGCCGAGCACCAGCTGGGCGCCGAGATCGAGCTGATCGGCGCCGACCAGATCAACGAGGCCTACGAGCGGGTCGTGCACAGCGACGTCCGCTACCGGTTCGTGATCGACACCGCGACGATCTGAGTCACCTCCGTCTGCCCAGCAGATACAGCAGGTAGGGACCGCCGACCAGGGAGGTCAGCGCACCCACCGGGATCTCCAGCGGAGGCACCAGGGTGCGGGCCACCAGGTCGGCGGTCACCAGCACGACCGCGCCCGTCAGCGCCGAGCAGACCAGCGGCAGCTGAGGGGTGCGGGTGAGGCGCCGGGCCAGCTGGGGCGCGGTCAGCGCGACGAACCCGATCGGCCCGGCGGCGCCGGTCGCGGTGGCGGCGAGCACGACGCCGAGGGCGGTGAGGCCGAGGCGGACGCGGTCGACGCGGACCCCGAGACCGGCGGCGGTCTCGGGGTCGAGCCCGAGCGGCCGCGCCGCCCGGCCCGCCCACACCAGCCCCGGCAGGGTCAGCACGAGGACGACGGCGAGCGGGCCGGCCTGCGCCCAGCCCCGCCCGTTCAGACTCCCGGTCAGCCACAGCTTGACCTGCTCGGCCGCGTCCAGCTCGCTGTCCGTGAGATACAGCTGGACGACGGCGGACAGCGCGACGCCGATCCCCACACCCGTGAGCACGAAGCGGGCGGGCTGCATGCCGTGGCGCCACGCGAGGGCGTAGACGAGAGCGGCGGCGACCAGTCCGCCGCCGACGGAGACGAGGGGCATCGCGGAGGGCGAGGCGACCGCTCCCGTGGCCAGCGCGAGCACGGTCGCGGCGGCGGCGCCGTGCCCGACGCCGATGACGTCCGGGCTGGCGAGCGGGTTCCGGGTGACGGTCTGCACGAGGGCTCCGCCGAGACCGAGGCAGACGCCGACGAGGGCGCCCACGACGATGCGGGGTGCGCGGAGCTCGTTGACGATCAGGGTGTAGGGGGTGTCCTCGCCGCGGAGGGTGCGCCAGACGGTGACGGGGGACAGGGAGGTCTGTCCCAGGCAGGCGGAGGCGGTCATCGCGAAGGCGAGGAGGGCGAGCAGGGCGAGGGCGACGATCATTGATCGCTTGTGGAGGAGAAGGGAAAGGCGGGGGTGGGGGCGTAGTGCTATGGCCGCGGGCCGGTGGGGGCTGGTCGCGCAGTTCCCCGCGCCCCTGACGGGGCGCTGCAGTCGCCGCATCTTCTTAGCTGCGGGCATGCGTGCCGCTAGGGGCGGCACGGGTGGGCGCAGCGGCACCCGGGCGGCGCCGGTGAGCGAAACGCCCCTACGCCGGGTACGCCTCACGTCACGGCCCCTTTCCTGCGTACCAGTGCCACCAGCACCGGCACCCCCACCAGCGCGGTCATCACGCCGGCCGGGACCTCGGCAGGAGCCCGCACCACCCGCCCCAGGACGTCGGCCGCGAGCAGCAGGCCCGCTCCCAGCAGCCCCGACAGCGGCAGTACCCGGCCGTACCCGCCGCCCCTCACCACCCGCCGTGCCAGGTGCGGCACCACCAGCCCCACGAACGCGATCGGCCCGGCCGCCGCCACCGCCGCGGCCGTCAGGAGCGTTGCCCCCAGCGCCGCGCAGGCCCGGACGGTGTGGACCCGGTGGCCGAGCGCGCGGGCCGTCTCGTCGCCGAGGGCGAGTGCGTCGAGGCCCCGGGCGCAGGACAGGACCAGGACCGCGCCGGCCGCGAGGAACGGCAGCATCCGTACGACCGTCCCGGCGTCGCGCCCGCTGAGCGCACCCACCTGCCAGAACCGGAACTGGTCGAGGGTGGCGGAGCTGGAGGTGAGGACGACGGTCGTGGCGCCCGCGGTCATCGCGGACAGGGCCGTGCCGGCGAGGGCCAGCTTGACGGGGGACGCCCCGCCCCGGCCGCGCGCCGCGATCCCGTAGACGAGGCACGCGGCGAGGACGGCCCCGGTGAAGGCGTACCAGACGTACGCCCCGAAGCCGTGGGCGGCACCGCCGAGGACGAGGGCGAGGACCACGCCCGCCGCCGCGCCCTGGCTCAGCCCGAGGATGCCGGGGTCGGCGAGCGGGTTGCGGGTGACCGCCTGGAGGGTGGCCCCGGCGAGGCCGAGCGCGGCGCCCGCGGTGAGGCCGATCTCGGTGCGGGGCAGCCGCAGGGACCGTACGACCAGGGCGTCCGGTGACGACCCGCCGTGCAGCAGGGCGTCGAGCACGGTGGCCGGCGGTACGGCACGGGTGCCGACGGCGAGGCTGAGCAGGGCGACGACGGCCACCGCGAGGGCGGCCGTCGGCCAGACGAGGACGCGGCGCACTTACCGGAGGTGCTCGGCGAGCTGTCGTACGACGAGACGGGCGGCCGTGGGACCGGCGTTGAGGTACCAGGGGTCGTCGTCGACCTGGACGGCGTGCCCGGCCTCGACCGCCTTCAGGGACTTCCACAGCGGCCCGGCGAGCACGGTCGCCGCGTCCGTCTTCGCCGCGTCGCCCTGCACGGAGTAGAAGATCCAGTCACCGTCGGCGGTGTCCACCTTCTCGGCGCTGATGTCCTGCGAGATGGCGTTGAACCGCTGGGACGCGGGGCGGGAGAGGCCCATGTCGACGGCGATCGAGCCGGTGAAGGAGGAGACGCCGAACATCCGCGTCCGGTCGGGGGTGAAGCGGACCATGGACACCGTGGTCCGCCCGTCCAGCGCGGACCCGCTGGCCTCGGCGTTGCCGACGATGCCGTCGAGCAGCTCCTGGGCCTTCTGCCCCTCGCCGACGGCGTCCCCGACCAGCAGCAGGTCACGCTTCCAGTTGATGCCCTGGCCGGCGGTGACCACGGTGGGCGCGATCTTCGACAGCTGGGGGTAGAGGTCGCCGAGCGAGTCGTTGACCAGGATCAGGTCGGGCTTCGCGGCGGCCAGCGACTCCAGGTTGGGCGCGGTGCGGGTGCCCGCGTCGGTCATCGCGGCGAGCTTCTTCTTGTCCTTCGGGAAGGCGTCGGCGAGGTAGTCGGGGACGAGTCCGGCGTTCTCGGCGCGGGTGGAGGCGGTCGGGACGATGCCGAGGGTGAGCAGGTCGTCGAGCTGCCCGGTGCTGAGCACGGCGATCTTCTCGGGCCGGGCCTTGATGGTGGTCGTGCCCTCGAAGTGGGTGATCGTGCGCGGGAAGACGCCGTCGGCCGCGGTGTCGGAGCCCATGCCGTCGGAGAGGGCGCTCGGCGCGGCGGAGGGGCCCTCGGAGGCACCGGCGACCTTGTTCACGGTCCCGTCGCCGTGCGTGGCACCGGCATCGTTGTCACCGTCGGACGAGGAGCAGCCGGCCAGCAGACCGCCCGTCACGGACAGGGCGGACACGGCCAGGACGGCCCTCAACCTGAATGCGCGCACGACTGACTCTCCCGATCGGTAACTAAGGCAAGGCTTACCTTAACCGGTACCGGGAGTACGTTGGACAGGAGGAGGTCCCACGATGACCGTGAACCTGAACCACACCATCGTCGCCGCCCACGACAAGCACGCGTCGGCCAGGTTCCTCGCCGACGTCCTCGGGCTGGAAGTCGGCGCGGACTACGGCCCGTTCGCCCCGGTCGCGCTGCCCAACGGCGTCACCCTCGACTACATGGACACCCCCGGGAACATCCCGCCCCAGCACTACGCCTTCCTCGTCTCCGAGGACGACTTCGACGAGATCTTCACCCGCATCCGCGACTCCGGTCTCGCCTACTGGGCCGACCCGTCCCACAGCCGCCCCGGCGAGATCAACACCAACGACGGCGGCCGCGGCACCTACTTCGACGACCCCGACGGTCACCGCCTGGAGATCCTCACCAGGCCCTACGGCAGCGGCGGCTGACCCAGCGGCACGGACTCGCCGGGCGCGTAGGACCGTACGACCGCACCCGCCGCGCGACCGTCGTGGCTGCCGCGACCGTCGTGGCCGTCGTCCGGCGGTTCGGTGGCCGGTCGTACGTCGTGTGTCGGCCGTACGAGGTGGACCTGTCCGCGCCCGCCGACCCGGCCCTCCCCGCCGTCCACCTCCAGCACGGTGTTCTCGTCGAGCGCGACTCCGTACGGCACCGAGCCGCGCGACACGGCCGCGACCAGCCGGCCCAGCGTGCCCCACTGCGCCGCGTGCACGTCCACCGCGAAGGGGACGAGCCCGAGCCCCGGCCGTACCTCGACCTCCTCAAGATCCTCGGCGGTGTCCGGCGGGCAGACCGGGACGCCGTCCACCAGCCAGCCGCCCAGCACGGCCCGCCGGGCGGCGAGGGCGGCACCGGCGGAGAAACCGGCGTACGGGATGCCGCGTTCGGCGAGCACCTCGGGCAGCCGCTCCAGGCACCCGGCGAACACGTCCTGGTAGGCGGGCGTCAGACCGCCGCAGACCAGGATCCCGTCCCAGCCGTCCTTCACGAGCACATCCGCCTCGAACCGCCCGCCCACCGGGACCGGCAACGCCACCGGCTCGCACTCCCCGGCCCGCCGCAACGCCCCCGCGTACCGCGCGAACTGCTCCTCCCCGTCGCCCTCGTCGACGAGCACACAGCCGATCCGCCCGCCGCCCGCGGCCCGCAGCAACGGCCCGTACACCTCGGGCGCGTCCCAGCCCCCGCCGATGAGGGAAACCCCACCGCTCATTGCGCTTTTCCCCTCCTTGCGAAGCCCTCCGCCCGGTCAGGCGTGCAGGCCCTTGAGGCCGTCCTGTGCGGCCATGACCAGCTCGACACCCCGGTTGTCGGCGGCGGGTTCGCGCATCTGGTTCGTGACGTACGCGAGCGTCATCCGCTCCTCCGGGTCCACCCAGACGAGGGCGCCGCCCCAGCCGCCCCAGCCGAGGGCGTTGCCGAACAGGCCGTAGCCCAGGCCGTACCGGGCCGGCATGCCCAGCACGCGGTCCTCGCCCTCGAACTGCACCTCCCGCGCCCGCGCACACCCCTCCGGCGACAGCACGCGCACCCCGCCGACGGTTCCGCCGCAGGCGAGCAGCGACTGGACGAGGGCGACCGAGCGGGCGTTGCCGTAGCCGCTCGCCGCGGGGATCTGCGCGCGCCGCCAGGCGAGGCTGTTGCCGTCCCGGAGGCGGAGGGTGGTGGCGGTGCGGGCGGGGGCGCCGGGGTCTTTCTCGCCGTCGGCTTCTCCGTTCGCCGCGTCGGCGGCTTCGCTGCTCGCCGCGCCGGCCGCGTAGTTCTCGTCCTTGCCGGGTGGTGGCACGGTGAGCGCCACCCGTCCGTCGTGCTCGGCACCCAGCCCGATGTGGAAGTCCGCGCCCAGCGGCCCGGCCACCTCGGCGGCGAAGAACTCGCCCAGGCCGCGGCCGGTGATCCGCCGCACCACCTCGCCCACGAGGAACCCCTGGGTGAGCGAGTGGTACCCGGCGGCGGTCCCCGGCTCCCAGCGCGGCGCCTGACCGGCGAGCCGCGCCGTGGCGGCGGCCCAGTCGTACAGCTCCGCCACGGGGCCCTCCCAGTCGGGCAGCCCCGCGGTGTGCGCGAGCAGATGCCGTACGAGCACCCGCTCCTTCCCGGCTTCGGCGAACTCCGGCCAGTACCGCGAGACGGGAGCCTCCGGATCCAGCTCACCCCGGTCGACGAGCACCAGCGCGCACAGCGCGGTCATCGTCTTGGTCACGCTGTACACGCCGACGAGCGTGTCCCGCTCCCACGGCACACTCCGTCCGGCGTCGACGAACCCGCCCCACACGTCGACCACCGGCTTCCCGTCCACGAAGACGGCGACGGCACCGCCCGCGTCCCCCTCGTCGAGCAGCGTGGAGAGCAGGGCGGGCACGGCGGTGAAGAGTTCGTCGTAGGACCCGTGAATGTCGGCCATGGGCGCCATTGAGCCCGTCGCCACCCGCTGACGCAACCGAATTCCCGTCACGCGGAACGTCGGCGCCGTCACGCGGACCGTCGGTACCCTCGTGTGCCGAGCGCCCTCGGGTGCGGAATTGCGGGGGCCTCTCGCGCGTTGAGCTGGGCAGGTGACTGACCGAACTGACCGAGCTGACAGATGTGGGAGGAGCCGGAATGACTGCGCAGACGCAGCGGGCCGTGCTGGCGGGCGGATGCTTCTGGGGGATGCAGGATCTGATCCGCCGGCTTCCGGGGGTGACGGCGACCAGGGTCGGCTACACCGGGGGTGACGTGCCGAACGCCACGTACCGTAACCACGGCACGCACGCGGAGGCCATCGAGATCCTCTTCGACCCCGAGAAGACGGACTACCGCGCGATCCTCGAGTTCTTCTTCCAGATCCACGACCCGAGTACGAAGAACCGCCAGGGCAACGACATCGGCCTCAGCTACCGCTCGGCGATCTACTACGTGGACGACGAGCAGAAGCGGATCGCCGAGGACACGATCGCGGACGTGGACGCCTCCGGGCTGTGGCCGGGCAAGGTCGTCACCGAGGTGGAGCCGGTCGGCCCCTTCTGGGAGGCCGAGCCGGAGCACCAGGACTACCTGGAGCGCTACCCGGAGGGCTACACCTGCCACTTCCCGCGCCCGGGCTGGCGCCTGCCCGCCCGCGCGGAGGGCTGACACCGCGAGCGTCGTCCCGGGAGCAGGTGTCAGGACTCGCGGGACTCGGACTCGCGGGACTCGCCTGATTCGTGGGCCTCGCCTGATGGGTGGACGAGGGGCGCGGTGACCCAGCGCCGATAGGCGTCCGGGTCGACGTTGCCGCCGCACACGATGGTGACCACGTGCCGGCCGGCGAAGCGGTCACGGTCCTCCAGGACCGCCGCGACGCCGAGCGCGGCCGACGGTTCGACGACCAGGCCGGCGTGGTCGAGGAGGATCCGCATCCCGGCGACGATCGATGACTCCCGGACCAGGACGGCGTCGTCGGCGACCAGGAGAAGGTCGTCCAGGACGGCCGGGATGGGGTACCGGCTGGCGACGCCGTCGGCGATGGTGTCGGCCGAGTCGGTGGTGACGACGCGCCGCCGGCGCCACGAGTGCGTCATCGCCGGTGCGCCCAGCGGCTGGACGCAGATCACCTCGGCGTGCGGCGCGTAAGCCTTCACCACATGCCCCACCCCGGTGGCCAGCGCCCCGCCGCCCAGGGCGATCAGCACGGCGTCGAAGGACGGCGCGGCGTCCACCAGCTCCAGGCCGATGGTCGCCGCGCCCTCGCAGGTCTCGATGTCCAGGCTGTCCTCGACCAGCCGGATGCCGTCGCACCGCGCGATCGCCGCCGCCCGCTCCCGAGCCGCCTCGTGATCGCCGTCCACCAGCTCGAGCCGCGCACCCAGCGCGCGGATGCGCTCCAGCTTGGCCGCGGTCGCGAACCGCGAGGCCACCACGGTCACGTCCAGTCCCCGGCCGCGGCCGGACCAGGCGAGCGCCTGACCGAGGTTGCCCGCGCTCGCACACACCACGGCCGCCCCACCCTGCCCGGCCGGCATGCTCACGACCACCTCGGTGCCGCGGCCCTTGAAACTGCGGACCGGGTTCGCCGTCTCCAGCTTGATACTCACCGCGCACCCGAGGACCGCTTCCAGCGCCTCGCAGCGGTACAGCGGGGTATCGAGAAAAACCGGGTCGATCACCTGCCGGGCCGCCCGGATCCGGGCGGTGTCGAGGCGCGTCTTCTGCATGACGGAGCAGCGTAGCGCCGCCGACACGGCTTCCTCGGGCGGGAGGACGCGGATCCCGTGGGCGGGTGCGGGACGCACCTTCACCGCGCGCATCGGGAAATGCCGTACCGTCAGCCCGTTTCCCAGAGCCTCACCGTGGTGTCGACGCCGCAGCCGGCGAGCAGCCGTCCGTCCGGGCTGAACGCCAGACCTCGTACGGCCTTGCGGTGGCCGGTGAGGTGGGCGGTCGCTGTGAGGTGCGTGGGGTCGGTGACGTCCCACAGGGTGACGGCCGCGTTCTCGCATCCGGAGGCCAGCAGCCGTCCGTCCGGGCTGAACGCGACCGCGTACATCTGTCCCGTGTCCCCACCACCGGCCAGGGGGAGGCTGCCGGTGCCCGTTCGCACCGGATACGCCGGGTCACTGACGTCCCAGACCATGACGGCTCCGTCCCGCCACGACCCGTTGGTGCCGGAGACAACGCCCACATCCCCGCTGGCGGTGGCCAGTAACAGCCCGTCCTGGCTGAATCCCACCGCATGGACGGCAGGTGCCCCGCCCGACAGGAACGCCTTGGGCCATTCACGGGCCTGCGGCCGGACGACGGCGGTTCGGACCGGACGCATCGGCTCGCCGGCATCCCACAGCACTCCGGTGTTCTTGTCGCCGTCGGAACCCGTGGCCAGCAGCCGTCCGTCCGGACTGAACGTCACCGCCCTGACGGGACCCGACCGCCAGACATGCCGCTGGTGGGTGACAGGGGCGCCCCGGCTCGGCCGTGCCGGGTCGGAGATGTCCCAGACGATCACGGCACGGTCGCTGGCGCAGGCGATGAACCGTCCGTCCGGGCTGAAACCCGCCGCGTGGACACCGCCTTGCCGCCAGCCGTCGCGGAACAACCAGCCGGGGCGTTCATGGACAAGGGTCGCCGACCGGGTCGGGTGCGCCCGGTCCGTGACGTCCCACAGGATCACGCTCCAGTCGGCGCTTCCGGAGGCCAGCAGCCGTCCGTCCGGGCTGAACGCCACCCCGTTCACCGCCCCGCGATGGCTGGTGAGGCCGGCTGCCCGGGCCGGGTGGGATGCGTCCGTGACATCCCAGAGAACCACGGTCCTGTCGCTGCTCCCGGAGGCCAGCAGGCGTCCGTCAGGGCTGAACGCCACCCCGTTCACCGCTCTGCCGTGCGCGCTGAGGGTGGCGACCGGTCCCCACGTCGGAGGCGGCGACGGCTGTCCCACGAGTGCCATGGTGCAGTCTCGCGCGATCCGCAATCACGGGGAAGGCGGAGCACCGCCTTCCGCCTTCGACGGCGCCTTTTCGACCTTCCCGCCTCGCGGCGAGTTGTCTTGCTCCCTCGGTGAGCCATTGCTAAGCCTTTTGGGCATTTTGTGCATTCGACTCAAGGGAGCAAGTTATGCATCAAAAGCCCCCTCCTCCCGTTCCTCCCGCTCCGCCGCGTTCACGTGTCCGGGGATTCATCAGCGCCGTCGCGGCCATCGCCCTCGTGACGCTCACCGCCGCGACAACTCCCCCTGAAGCCCCCGAAACTCTCTCCGACGCGCACCCCCGGACCGCGGCGGACCCCGCAGCCGTGGTCCGTGAGTGGAACGCCACCGCCACCGACACGATCAAGGCCGGCCTCGGCCCACGCCCCTCCGGGCAGGCGGCGATCTGGGAGGGGTTCGTCTCCGTCGCCGTGTACAACGCCGTGGTGGGGATCGAGGGCGGCTACGCCCTGTACAAGTGGCACGAGCGCGGTCCGGCCAAGGCGTCCTCCGCCGCGGCCGCCGCCACCGCGGCCCACGACGTGCTGCTCACCTGCTTCCCCGCCGCCAAGACGCGACTCGACACCGCCTACGCCGACTCGCTCGCCGCTCTCCCGGCCGGTCACGCCAGGGACCAGGGCGTGACCTACGGAAAGCGCGCCGCCGCCCGCGTCGTCGAACTCCGGGAAGGGGACGGACGGTTCGCGGACGTTCCCTTCACCGCTTCCCCGGCACCGGGGGTCTGGCGGCCCACCCCACCCGCGTTCCAGCCCTTCATCGACACCTGGCTCGCCAGGCTCCGCCCCCTCCTGCTCACCTCCCCGCAACAGTTCCGCCCCGGCGCGCCCCCCGCCCTCTCCTCGGCCGCCTACGCCGAGGACATCCAGGAGCTGAAGACCATGGGCGCGAAGACCGGCTCGGGCCGGAGCGCGCAGCAGACCGAGACCGCCCTCTTCTTCAGCGGCAACCTGGTCGAACAGGTCCAGGCGGCGGTACGGGACCACGCCGCCCGGCACCGGCTCGGCGTCACCGAGACGGCCCGGCTGTTCGCCGCGGTGAACGCGGCGGCGACCGACGCCGCCGTCACGGCCTGGGACGCCAAGCTCCACTACGGCACCTGGCGGCCGATCACCGCCATCCGCCTCGCCGACACCGACGGCAACCCCGCGACGACGGCGGACCCTGCCTGGGAGCCGCTGCTCGTCACCCCGCCGCACCCGGACTACGTCGCCGGTCACACGACCGTCGCCGCCGCCGTGGCCCGCGTCCTGACCGGCGTCCTCGGCACCTCGCACATCGACCTCCACGTCCCCTCCGACGCCACCGGCACCACGCGGTTCTACGGATCCGCCGACGACTTCAACCGCGACGTCATCGACGCCCGCGTCTGGGGCGGCGTCCACTCCCGCACCGCGGACCTCGCCGGCTGCCGAGCCGGCACCCACCTGGCCGCCTGGGCTCTGGACCACTACTTCCACCCCACCCCGCCGAAACGAACAACCCACCCCCACACCCTCACCGAGCCGAAATGCACCAACCACACCGACTGAACCACCGCCCCGCGGAGATCCCGACACCGAGCCGGGGCCTCCGCCCCCA
The DNA here is from genome assembly GCF_043201555.1 of Streptomyces sp. NPDC048288. Classification (NCBI taxonomy): domain Bacteria; kingdom Bacillati; phylum Actinomycetota; class Actinomycetes; order Kitasatosporales; family Streptomycetaceae; genus Streptomyces; species Streptomyces sp. NPDC048288. Next base: position 245,042 of record NZ_JBICZD010000003.1, on the reverse strand, counting down.
CCTTGAACCTAGCCGCGTGGGACCACGGGGTCGGGACGCACGAGCGAGTGTTCGGCGGCTTCAGTACCAGCGGACTTGGCCGGCTGCTCCCTGCCCTGTGAGCGCGGCGTGACGGAGAACCCGCAGCGGGCCGTCAAGAAGCTCGTCCGCGTCGTGGGCGGGATCGTCACCCAGGCCGGTCATCCACGCGTTGATCCGCTCGATTGCGTCACGGCGTGCGGTTCCCGTGAGGACAAGGCTCTTCTCAACGGTAGGCAGATGAGCGCGGACCTGCTCGGCGTTGAGCAGAAACTCCCCGAACCAGCCTGGTAGCCGCAGCGTCGCGTCGGGACCCAGCGCGTAGGCCAAGGCGGAGAACGGGCCGGCCTTGCGTGCCGTGGCCGCGAACAGACCTTCCTCGACGTCGCATGGAAACTGATCCATGACCATGTCACGCAGCCTCTCCGCGTGTTCGGAGTCGTCGTAGCAGGCGTCGAAGAACGCGCTCAGCCGGAAGGCGTCCTCGGCGGCGCTCCAGTCGCCGGGAGAGCTCGTCGGCGGAGTGAACATGGACGACTGCGCCGTGCTTCGCCACCAAGCCAGCTCCCCAGCCACGTCACAGTGCCCCGTTGCCGACGCCGAGTTCCGGCCCGAAGCGCTCAGCAGACTCCGTACCTCCTGTTCAGACACCGCGCCGACGATCCACACACCTGTGACGCTCATCTCCGACCCCTTCTGCTCCTCCACCGGAACCCGGGCAAGTCTCAGCCGTCGGTATGACGATCGTCCGTACGGGACAGCAGGATCCGATCGTTCGGCCAGGCCGGAGCGACGACTTCCGGACTCCGACGACAGGACAGGTCGGCGACGGCGTCGGAGAGACCGTGTCCGTCGTGGGAGACCACCATCACCACATCGTGGCCGGTGTCGGGGGCCGTCGCGAAGCCGGTTCCGCATCGCACGCTGACAGGCCGAGAGTTCGGGCTCTTGACCGGACTGCCCGACCGGGGCGTCTCCTTCTTCCACTTCGCCTTGCTTGGCGGGCGATACGTTCCGCCCGGCAGACGGCCACCACCAGCAGTATCTTGACCGCAATGTCAACGTCAACGTCAACGGCCACGGCGAACCGGCGTTTCCCGTCCGATCGGTGTGGCTCCAGCCAAGGGGTGAGTCTCGCCATGGACCCTGCTCTCCTGGCGGCTTTGTGGAGAGAACGGCACCCGTCGGGCCCTCCCGTCGCTCACACGTTCCGCACCAGGTACGCGGATCGCTGGGTGCGCTTTCACAGCCTCCCCGGCTCGAAGCGCTACCCGGAGTCCGAGGACGAGTACGCGATCGTGCTGAACCGGTACAACACCATCCTCGACGAGTTGTTCGCGGGTACGGATGTGTTCGTGGTGACCATGGACTGGTCGAGCACACCGACCGGTCCCGCCGGACACTCGAATCTACGGCAGGCGTTGCATCCTGACGGCATCCGCTGGTGGATCGAGCCGGATCACGACGATCCCGACCCCGAGTCCCGCATTCACACGCGTCTGTACGTCGACCGACGCCCGTGGGAACGCGGCTGCGCCGACGAGTTGCTGCGAGCCGTCGCGGACGATGCACTCGCCGAAGTCTTCTTCACCGACACGGAACTTCGGCGCATCCACCACCCGTACGACGGCGGCGCAGACATCATCCTCGCCTCGCCCGGCGAGCGCGACCGTGTCCGTGACCGGCACGCAGACTGGCTCTCCGGCCACCCGGCCGGCCTCTGAAAGGGGAACCCGGCGACCGCGTCCACGACAGGACCCCTCGCCCGGCCGCCACTGATGCGAGGGCCGGAGCTGCGGCAGACTGCGCATCAAGCGGGACGTGGACCCGCTCTGTCGCCGACCTTCAATAGTGGTGTGCGTCGTGCAGGCCAAGGCCGTTAGGGTGCGCCGTCATGGGCACGGACATATACGGCGGGATCGAGTTTCGTCATACCTATGCCGGCACCGACGACTACGACGGCGAGCCATGGGTGGCTGCCATGGATCTGTGGCCGCTGTATGACGAGACCGACTACACGGCCTTCGGTCTTCTCTTCGGAGTACGCAACTACGCGGGCTTCCCGCCGCTCGCACCCGGTCGTGGTCTTCCCGCCGATCTGTCGAGCGGTATGCGTTTGCAGTTGGGCTCCTGGATCGAGCGGGGTGAGATGGACGCCGCGAGTTGGGTCAGCTGGGGCGAGCTCGCCTCTCTCGATCCCACGACCGGGCCCGAGCAATTCGTCGGCCGCGTGACCTGGTACGAGAAGTCGCTGCCGTCGATACGGCACCGCCGGCCGGTATCCCATCAGTGGTCATCGGAGTTCGTGTCCCTGGTGGGCGTGCCGCCGCTCGACCGTCGCAACCCTTCAGAACCTGTTGAGTGGTCCACCCGCGATCTGGTCTGTGTCTACGAACCACTGACCGCGGGCGCTGTCCTGGGGGCGGGGACTCAGTGGCCGCACGTCTTCGCTGTGATGAAGGCTCTGGCCGGCCGATTCGGTGACGACGGAGTCCGCCTGGTCGTGGCGTTCGACTGACTTCCGTCCCCTCTCAAGTGGCCCGGTTTGAACCGTAGTTGATCTCACCTGGCCTGATTCGCGATCCTGATCACTGCACTACTCTGTCGAGCCATGAACGCGGACCGTTGGTTGGCAGACACCCGGACCTCCTACGACACGGTCGCGGACAACTATGCTGACCAGCTGCGCGAGGCTCTGGCTGGAGCGCCGTATCTTCGGGCGGCTCTGGCGCTGTTCGCCGACTTGGTGCACACCGCTGGCGGCGGGCCGGTGGCGGACGTGGGCTGCGGACCGGGGCACGTCACCGCTCACCTGCACAAGCTGGGTTTGGACGCTTTTGGCATCGACCTGTCATCCGGAATGATCGACGTGGCTCGACGTGACCACCCCAGCCTGCGGTTCGACGTGGGCTCGATGACCGACCTCGACCTCGCCGATGCTTCAGTCGTCGGCCTACTCGCATTCTGGTCGTTGATTCACGTCCCCGACGAAGCAGTGCCCACGGTCTTCGGCCACTTCCGGCGCGTGTTGCGTCCCGGTGGACCACTGCTGCTCGGCTTTCACGTCGGCGACGGGTCGAGGCTGAAGACGCAGGGCTACGGCGGCCACCCGATGAACGTCCACATCCACCGCCGCCGGCCTGACCAAGTAGCGGCCTGGCTACGCAATGCCGGGTTTGCCGTCGAGGCCCACATGCTGATCGACCCTGACGAGAACGTTCCAGGCGCAGTCCTCTTCGCGCGCCGTCAGTCCCCTTGAGTCCCGCGCGTGCCACCACCACTGCCGCGGAAGCGGCCGCTCAAGTGAAGGGTCGGCCTCGTGCGTCACGGTGCGTAGTAGTCGGCGTACCGGGCGGAGTGTTCCTTGGCGGAGAAGCCATCGAAGTCGCCGGCCGCTTCGCAGCGGATCAGCCGTTGCAGCGCCGCCTCGGCTTCGGGCAGCCGCTGGCCCGACAGGAACGTCTTGGTCCTGACCAATCCGCTTCCGCACAACAGCTGGATGCCGATCGAGCCGTCCGCGTCCATGCTGGCGGTTGTCGCCGTCCCCCTGCGCACGCTTCTCCAGCCGCGTCTGTGCGGTGAACAGGTCTCGCACTTCGTCGAGGTCCGCGCCTTTGGGGGGGGTAGGCCATAGCGGTGCAGGCTCTCGTCTTCGTCCATCACCATGCCTTCTCGACGGGAGTGGACCGGTCGCTCCGCTGCCCTCTTGATCTGTCTCGTCATCTCTTCATGATCTCGTTTTGGCTGGCTACCGTACGAAGCCGGGCAGTTGAGAGGATCACGGCATGGCAGCCTGCAACGAACATCCCCCCGATGGCTGGTCCTTCCTGGGGGTCGGTGACCCGTTCTTGGTTGCCCACTACGAGCAGCGCGGCCTTGTGGCCGTGGCAGGCACACATGCACACGGCAAAGCTACGCCGGTCGCGGTCTACGACAGTCGTTCCTTCGTCCGCCGCGCGTTCATCCACTCACGCTTCCCCGTCCACGCACTGGCCTTCCATCCCCGGCACCCGCTGCTCGCGATAGGTACCGGTAGGTACGACGGTGGCTACTTCTTCGAGGGGGAGCTACTACTTCTGCACCTGAAATCGGGCGCGGTGACTTCTCTCATCGAAAACGAGTTCGGTCGTCAGGTTCTGGGACTGGAGTGGCTCGACGCACAGTCGCTGCGTCTCCTCATGGCACCGCCCGACGACTGGCAGGACGAGGCGGCGCACGAGAACGGACACGTCGCCGTGGTGGACCGAGCTGACTGGACCGCCGTCCCCGCCCGGTCACTCAGCGGTCGGGACCTGGCCGGCCCGAGGACCCTCTCACCGCGTCCCGAGCGCGGCGAGGCGGCGCAACGAGCGGTCGCTACGCTGCGATCCCTCTGGCAAGCCCGATGGGCCGGACCTTCGGGAGAACTGTGAAGGTTCATCCACGTCACCGGGACGGCACGATGCACCTTGGTTGCGGACGGAGTTGTGTGAACGCGGCTCGATGACTCACGTCATCCTGTCCCGCCTCCACGAGGGGCCTGTCCTCCCGGGCCGCGTAGGTCGCGCGGATCTGATGGTGTGGTCCTTCCATGAGGGAGGCGTCACTTGGTCAACGACGTGCCGGACGGGCTGAGTCGAAGGGCTCGGTATTTCGTCGGGGTGCACGGCGTCAAGGTGGGTGTCCGGGCGGTGGCGGAGCCACAGGCAGTGGTGGCTCGACCGGGAGGTTCCTGCGGCGGTGATCGACCGGATGGCGGCCTTTCCCGACGTGCCCGAAGGGTCGTCGGCCGAAGGATGGTGCTTCGAGGCAGGTGACCAACGGACCTCCGTGCCCTACTCGTTCATGATCGGGCCGGGCGATGAGTTCGGCATCCAGGCCGAGCGGTGGACACCCCTGCACGCGACCGTGGAGGGATGGATCGAGTCGCTCGCACTGGCGCACCACGCGTCCATGTGGGCCAGGCGGATCACCAGGGTCACCGGCGACGACGTCGACGGCATCGCCCTGGACGGCTACGAGCCCGTGCACGAGGTGCGGGGGCTCGCGGACACCTGGTGGCGGGGACGGGACTCACTGGTGGCGATCTACTCCGGGGAGGCCGAATGCCTGTCCTTCCCCCGGGGCCGGAGCGCGCTCGTCTACTCGGGCCTCGACGAGTGGGGACTGCGCGGGGGAGTCGAGCCGTAACAAAGCCGCTTACCGGTCCGCGACTTTCGGTCGGCAGGCAACCGGAGCCGGCTTCTCCCCCTTTTCACAGATGGCACACAAGAAACTCCTGCTGTGCCTGTGAAACGTGCACGACTCGTCCCGACCAGACGCAGAGAGAGCACCCATGACCAGACACCACCCCAATGCCTTACGGCGTTCGGCGTTCATCGCCGCTGCCGCCCTCACCGTCGGCGCCGCCGGAACCCTCGCCGCGCCCGGCGCGGGGGCGGCGACACCGGCGGGCACGCCGAAGCTCGCGCTGATCGCCGCCGCCCCCGCGGTGACCGTCGACCGATGGGAAGGGGAGCCGGGGGTCTACCTGGACCTCGGTACGTACATCACGGTCGACGGGGGACCGTTCGAGATGCGCGTGACGCGCAAGTCCTACAACGACCCCGTCGTCGCGTCGCAGGTGATCCGCTCCGGCGGCCGGACGGTGACCAAGACCCTGCCGAAGGGCCTGGTGAAGGACTTCTCGGGCCTGCCGGGCTTCCTCAAGGTCAGCATCAGCGACGCGTCGGGCGTGAAGAAGGTCGACACCACGCAGTCGTTCTGCCCGAACAACCGGGCGGGCCGGATCCGGCCGGACGCCCCGGCCACCTCGAAGTACCCGGACGGCTGCGCCGACAACCCGTTCGCGCTCGGCGGGGTGTGGGGTGTCGAGAAGGGCTGGGCGGCCGCCACGTCCCAGGGCTTCCGCGGGGACGACGCGATCGACCTGCCGGCCGGCGTCTACACCGCGAAGGTGTCCGTGGCGAAGAAGTACCGCACCCTGTTCGGAATACCGGACAAGACACAGACCATCAAGGTGACGGTCCGCCAACAGGACTCCGGCGGGGGCCAGGGTCTGGCCGGCGCCGAGCGCTGGCGGAAGAGCGCGTCGAAGAGCCTGAAGCCGGCCGCCGGCCGTCCGGTCGGCAAGGCGGCCGTCGCCGCCGACATGCCCAAGCCCGACCTGCGTGCCCTCCCCGCGTACGGCATCGCGATCACCGACGGGGGCGAGGGCGGAGTGGGTGCCGTCGCCGGCAAGGACTACCTCGCCTTCAGCGCCACCGTCTGGAACGGCGGCCCCTCGCCGCTGGTCGTCGACGGGTTCCGCAAGCCCGGCGCGGAGAAGATGGACGCCTACCAGTACTTCTACGACGCCAAGGGCAAGCAGGTCGGGTACACGCCCACCGGCACCATGGAGTGGGACCCGCGGGAGGGCCACCAGCACTGGCACTTCAGCGACTTCGCCAGCTACCGGCTGCTCGGCGCGGACAAGAAGGAGATCGTCCGCAGCGGCAAGGAGGCGTTCTGCCTGGCCAACACCGACGCCATCGACTACACGGTGAAGAACGCCAACTGGCACCCGTACAACACCGACCTCGCCACCGCCTGCGGTGAGGAGACCGCCATCTCGGTGCGCGAGGTGCTCGACGTCGGCAACGGCGACACCTACAGCCAGTACCGGCCCGGTCAGTCCTTCGACGTCACGAGCCTGCCGAACGGCACCTACTACATCCAGGTCATCGCCAACCCCGACAACCGGCTCAAGGAGCGGAGCACCGCCAACAACGTCACCTACCGCAAGGTCGTCCTCGGCGGCACGCCGGGCGCCCGCACGGTGACCGTGCCCAAGTACGGCCTCATCGACGCTCCCTGACCACCCGGCGGGCGGGGGCGAATGCCTCCGCCCGCTCATCGGCGAGGCGCCGGGCGCCGGTCGCCGGTCGTACGGCACGACGTACGACCGGCTGCCCCGAGGCCTTGAGCCCGAGCGCCCGCGGAGCCGGGGGGAGGGCGATCTGAGCGCACGTCGTGGAGGCGAACACCTCCTGTGCCCAATCGGGACGGCGAGGCCCCGCGACGGGATCAGACGGTGAGGACGAGCTTGCCCTGGAGGTGACCGGCGTCGAGCAGCCGGTGCGCGTCGGTGACGCGCTCGAACGGGAATGTCTCCTGCACGTGGACCCGGAGCCTGCCCTGTTCGACGAGTTCGACGAGACCGCGCAGGGCGACCGGATCGGGGTCGACCCCGATGCCGCTGAAGCGCATGCCGGCCGCCTCGTACCTGGCGATGAGCGCCGTATCCTCCTCGGCGACCGCCGTCACCAGGTGACCGCCCGGGCGGAGCACTTCGAGCGACCGCTCGACGGTGTCGCCGCCGATCGTGTCGAGCACGACGTCGACGTCGCGGACCGCCTCGGTGAACTCGACCGCCGTGTAGTCGATCACCTCGTCGGCGCCGAGCCCCTCGACGAACTTCCGCTTGCTCGCACTGGCGGTCGCGATCACGTGCGCGCCGTGTGCTTTCGCGATCTGGATCGCGACGTGGCCGACCCCGCCACCACCGCCGTGGACCAGGACGCGGTCGCCCTCCCGCACGCCGCCGAGGTCGACGAGGCCCTGCCACGCCGTCAGCCCGACGATCGGCAGCGCCGCCGCCTCGACGTGCGAGAGCGACGCCGGCTTCCGCACCAGATGCAGCGCCGGCGCCGACACGAACTCGGCGTACGCGTTCGCCGCCTGCGGGAACAGCGGCATCCCGAACACCTCGTCGCCGGGCCTGAACCGCCACGACTGCGACGCGTCCTCGACCACTCCGCTGATGTCCCAGCCGAGGACGAACGGCGGCCGGCCGAGCAACGGGAACTCGCCGGCGCGCAGCCGCGCCTCCAGCGGGTTCAGCCCGATCGCCCTGACGCGGACGAGAACCTCGGTCGGAAGCGGCCGGGGCTCGGGCGCGTCCGCGATGGTGAGCACCTCGGGACCGCCGAGCGACTGCTGGGTGATGACGCGCATGACTCTCCTGGCTCTGGAAGGGAGGGGGAGAGAACCCAGGCTAGGTTTCCGACAGGAACCGGCAAGTACCTTCGGCGCCGGTATCTTGGGCGCCATGAGCGGTTGCGGTCCCGGCGATCCCTTTCTCGCCGACTGTCCGGCGCGGCTGGCGGTCGAGCTGATCGCCGACAAGTGGTCGGTGGTCGTGCTCTACGGCCTCAGCAAGGGCCCGGTGCGCCATGGCCAGTTGATCGAGCTGATCGGCGGCATCTCCCGCAAGATGCTCACCCAGACGCTCCGACGGCTCCAGGCGCACGGACTCATCCGCCGCCACGCCCACGCCGAGGCGCCGCCCCGCGTCGAGTACGAACTCACCCCGCTCGGGGCGACACTGATCGATCCGATCCACATGCTGACCGAGTGGGCGAGAGAGCACGGCGACGCGGTACTCGACGCACTCGACGCCGACACCGAGCCGCTGTTCGATCAACCCCCCGCGGAAGCAACGCCGATCGGGCAGGACACGCCCGTCCCGCCCAACCCGCAGTAACCGGCGGGGTTCTTGTCGAGGTACTGCTGGTGGTGGGCCTCGGCGGGGTAGAAGGGGCGGTTTTCGGCGGGGAGGATCTCTGTGGTGATGGGGCGGTGGTGGCCGGCGGCGGTGAGGGAGTTCTGGTAGGTGGCGCGGGCGGCCTCGGCTGTGGCTGCCTGTTCGGGGGAGTGGGTGTAGACGGCGGAGCGGTACTGGGTGCCGACGTCGTTGCCCTGGCGGAAGCCCTGGGTGGGGTCGTGGGACTCCCAGAAGGTCTTGAGGAGGCGGTCGTAGGAGATGAGCTTCGGGTCGTAGACCACGCGGACCGCCTCCGTGTGGCCGGTGAGGCCCGAGCAGACCTCCTCGTAGACGGGGTGCTCGGTGTAGCCGCCCTGGTAGCCGACGAGCGTCGTCCAGATGCCCGCCGGGAGCTGCCAGAACTTGCGTTCGGCGCCCCAGAAGCAGCCGAGGCCGAAGTCGGCGATCTCCAGGCCCTCCGGGTAGGGGCCCTGGAGCGGGGTGCCCAGGACGGTGTGGCGGTCGGGGACCTCGAACGCGGGCCCGGGGCGGCCCTTGAGCGCCTGTTCCGGGGTGGGGAGCTGGGGCGTGCGGCCGAAGAACATGGGGTCTCCCTGTCGGGCTGGGGACGGGGCGGGTGGGGCGGAGCACCTGCCTGCCCCGCTGCGACACCCGCGGCACTGGCGTCAACGTGGCGGGTGCCGTCCGTATTTCGTTCAGGCGGGCTGGGGAGCCGGTGGCAGCAGGGCGCGCAGCGGGGCCGTGTCGGGGTGGTCGGCGAGAGCCGCGTCCACGGCGGCGCCCAGCGCGGCCTCCGTGCCTGCCTCGCCGTCGAGGTCCGACGCCGATCCGGGCAGGCGCACCGCCGCCGGCCGCGACCAGGAGAACTCCCAGTGCAGCAGCGACCGCGCGCTGAACTCCGCCAGCACCATGCTCTGCAGGGAGTCGCGCAGCACCGGCCGTACGCGCTCCCGGAACTCCTCGGCCTGCGTGGCCGCCGCCTCCTCCGACAGCGGCAGACGCTGGGCCAGCTGCCACAGCTGACCCTCGTCGATCACCGTGAGCAGCGCGGGCAGGGTCGGCAGGTCCTGGGTGTGGAAGGCCAGCGCCCGGTGCAGCGGGGTGTCGAGCGTGGCCAGCCCCACCGCCATCGACGAGTCCAGCAGCGGCTCCCACCCCGGCGCGCGCTCGAACTGCCGTACCTCGTCGGTCAGTACCGCGTCCTCCAGCGCGGCCAGCGTCCGGGCCGGGTCGGCGAGCAGCGCGAGCGCCGGGTCGCCGTCCTCGGCGCCGCGCCCGTCGGCGGGCAGCTCCTCGACGCGGGCCACCCGGTCGGCGATCGGCGGGTGGGAGTCGTACGGGGAGGCGGGCTCTGTCGGCAGTTTCTCCCGGAGCCTTGCCAGCTCCGCCGCGCGTGCCGTCAGCATGCGGCCGAAGCCGCCGAAGAACTGTCCGCGCGGCGGGAGCCGGCGGGCCGGGAGGCCGAGTGTCGCGTACGACTCCAGGTAGAAGCCGTGCGCCGCGGCCAGCACCGGGATCTCGCGCAGCGCGGAGGCGGTCGCGTCCCGGCCGGCGATCCGCGCGGCGGCCAGGTCGGCGGCGTACTCCTGCGCGCGGGCCGTCGACAGCGTGGCCCGCATGTAGAGCTTCGCGTACGCCGTGTAGACCGCCGCCATCATCCGGTACGTGAACCCGGCGCCGGCGGTGTCGATCTCCTTGGCCTTCCTGCCCTTCGCGGTCCGCTTGGCGGCGGCCTGCTCCTGCCGGGCGCGCTCGGCCGCCTCCCTGGAGTCGGCCCTCGCGTGGAAGTGGCCGACGGTCCGCCCGATCTGCGCCCGGCCGCGCACGACGAGGGCCGACAGCCGGGTGTCACCGCCGGTGAAGTGGCCGTACTCATGGGCGAGTACGGCCCTCAGCCGGGCCTCGGTCAGCCCGGTCAGCAGCGGTACGCCGAGGTAGAGGCGGCGCGGTCCGGGGCGCAGGCCGAGCAGCCGGGGCTCCTCGCTGACCGCCGCGTTGACGTCACCGGTGAGCACGATGGTGTCCGGGGCGGGCGTGCCCGTCGCCGAAGCCAGCTCCCGCACCAGGGCCCACAGCCGGGGCTCGTCGGCCTCCGTGACCACGATGCCGGCCGGGCCCTCGCCCCTGGGCGTGCGCAGCATGACCATGCCCCGCACGATCGGGACCGCCAGCAGCAGCGAGACGATCGCGATCTTCCCGGCGACGGCGGCGGGCGCCCAGCCGAACGCCGCCGCGTCGAGCGCGGCCAGCGCCGCCAGCAGGACGAGACTCAGCAGATAGAAACCGCAGAGCAGAACGAGGGCGCGCAGCGCCCGCAGAGTTGCGCCCATCGGGCAGATCCCCCCACAGGATCCCGGAAACGGGAAACGACAACGAACGACACGGAGAACGGACTCAAAGGAGAAACGGATTCAAGGGAGAAACGGATTCTAGGGAGAGAGGAGAACGGACTCAGCTGTGCAGGGACGCCGGGGTGCCGCCGTTCGCCTCGTATCCCGCCACCGCCAGCGCGCGGTAGAGGGCGAACTCGGCGGCCGGGTCGGCGGACAGCGTCCACGGCAGGGCCCCCACATGCCCGTCCACGCGTATCAGCTCGCCCATGGCCTCCGCCCAGCGCTCGGAGCGCACCAGGAAGAACACCAGCAGATGACGGACGTGGGCGAGCATCGGGTCGTCCTGGCGGGCCGCGTGCACCGCGTGCAGGGCGCCGTGGACCGCCTTGGTGACGACCTCGCTCTGGTAGAAGCTCACCACCAGGTTCACCTCGGGGAGGTGCTCGAAGACCGCGAACAGCGGCATCGCGGCCAGCAGCGAGCCCTGCGGGGCGCGCGCGGCGGCGGCCTCGGCGAAGGAGTACGCCAGCTCGCGCGAGCCGTGCCACTTCTCGCACCAGTAGTGCAGCGCCGCCAGATGCGCCCCCATGTGCGTGGGCGCGCGGTCCAGGATCTTCAGCCACAGCTGCTCGAACTCCGGCTGCGGGTAGTTCAGCCCGCGCGCCACCGACAGCTCGATGATGTACGGCACCGGGTCGCCCGGGGAGAGCAGCGCGGCCTGCCCGCAGGCGTCCCTGGCCTCCTCCATGATGATCCGGAAGTCGTCGGTGCCCGGCGTCGACGTCCGCCACGCCTGCTGGACCAGGAACTCGGCGTGCACGGCGGCGCCGCCCGCGTCCTTGGGCTGCTCGGCGCGCCACACCCGCAGCCACTGGCCGCCCGGCGTCTCGCTGACCCCGCCCGGCCGCTGCTGGAGCTCCAGCGCCGCCGCGCCGGCGAAGGCCTGCACCCGCTGCCAGCGCACCTCGCCCGAGATCTCGGTGCCCGCGAGCAGCTGCGAGGCCGCGTGGTAGTCCTGACCGCGCTGTACGACGTCGAGGACGTCGAGCAGGTCCTGGTCGGGGCCGGGCATGCGGATGTCCAGGTCCTCCTCGCGCACGAAACCGTAGTCCGCCGGGTCGGCGGCGTCCGGGTGGCTCGGGTGGACCCGCTCGATCATGCCGCGCCGCCGCCGCAGGACGGGGAGCAGCGCGAAGCTCAGCAGGAGCAACGCCATCAGGGTCCAGAGAATCGCCATGTCACAAGCGAACCAGACGGCGCCGACAATTGGCCAACCGGTGCCCCGGCCTGTGGACGACGCGTGCCCCGGCCTGTGGACGACCGGCGCCGCGACCTGTGGACAACGCGTCCGGGACGCCGGAGCACTAGGCTCGTCCACCATGAGCGACAGGCACCACATCAGTCAGCACTTCGAGACGCTCGCCATCCACGCGGGCAACACGGCGGACCCCCTCACCGGTGCGGTCGTACCGCCGATCTACCAGGTCTCGACCTACAAGCAGGACGGCGTCGGCGGCCTGCGCGGCGGCTACGAGTACAGCCGTAGCGCCAACCCGACCAGGACCGCGCTGGAGGAGAACCTCGCCGCGCTGGAGGGCGGGCGGCGCGGGCTCGCGTTCGCGTCCGGCCTTGCGGCCGAGGACGCCCTGCTGCGCACGCTGCTCAGCCCCGGCGACCACGTGGTCATCCCGAACGACGCGTACGGCGGCACGTTCCGGCTGTTCGCGAAGGTCGTCTCGCGGTGGGGCGTGGAGTGGTCGGTGGCCGACACCAGCGATCCGGCCGCGGTGCGCGCCGCGATCACCCCGAAGACCAAGGCGGTCTGGGTGGAGACCCCCTCCAACCCGCTGCTCGGTATCACCGACATCGCCGCGGTCGCCCAGGTCGCCCACGACGCGGGCGCGAAGCTCGTCGTCGACAACACCTTCGCCACGCCGTACCTCCAGCAGCCGCTCGCGCTCGGCGCGGACGTCGTCGTGCACTCGCTGACGAAGTACATGGGCGGTCACTCGGACGTGGTCGGCGGTGCGCTGATCGTGTCGGACCAGACGCTCGGCGAGGAGCTGGCGTACCACCAGAACGCGATGGGCGCGGTCGCCGGGCCGTTCGACTCGTGGCTGGTGCTGCGCGGCACCAAGACGCTCGCGGTGCGCATGGACCGGCACAGCGAGAACGCCACGAAGGTCGCCGACATGCTGAGCCGGCACGCGCGCGTGACGCGTGTCCTCTACCCGGGCCTGCCCGAGCACCCGGGGCACGAGACCGCCGCCAAGCAGATGAAGGCCTTCGGCGGCATGGTGTCGTTCCAGGTCAGCGGCGGCGAGGAGGCGGCCGTCGAGGTCTGCAACCGCGCCAAGGTGTTCACGCTCGGCGAGTCGCTGGGCGGTGTCGAGTCGCTGATCGAGCACCCCGGCCGGATGACGCACGCCTCCGCGGCCGGTTCCGCCCTGGAGGTGCCCGCCGACCTGGTGCGGCTGTCCGTGGGCATCGAGAACGTCGACGACCTGCTGGAGGACCTGCAGCAGGCGCTCGGCTAGAGCACCGGCCCATCACCGGCCGACCACCCGCTCAGCGTCGGTTCACCAGCCGACCACGGGCGGGGTCGTCGTGGACGGCGGCTCCGCCCACGGGTGGACCGTCGCCGCCCAGACGGTGAACGCGACGGCCGCCGCGCACAGCAGCAGCCACAGCAGACGGCGCACCCGGCGCCTGCGCCGCAGCAGGCGGCCGCCCCGGCGCAGCGCCTCGCCGTAGAGGTCGGGCGGCAGCGGGGGCGGCGTCCGTTCCATGATCCGGCGGGCGGCGGCCTCGCGTTCGACGCGGTTCACGACGGCGCCACCTCCGCCCCCACCACCCTGGGCGCCGCCTTCCGCGGCGGGTGCAGCAGGGTGGCCGTCGCCCGTTCGCAGAGGATGTGCACGCGTTCGGTGGGCAGGCCGAGCAGGGCCGCCGTCTGCTCCTCGGCGACCCCCTCGTACAGGCGGAGCACCAGGATCAGGCGTTCCCGGGGGGTCAGGACGGCGAGGGCGCTGCGGGGGTGCGGCCGGGTGCGGCTCAGCGGGCCGCCGTACTCGTGCCACGCGGAGTTCGCGAAGCGCAGGGCGAGGAACTGCCGGGCCATGTCGTACGGGTCCTCGCCGTGCAGCCGGTCCCAGCACGCGTAGGTGTGCGCGAGCGCGCGGGTCAGCAGGCGGCGCGCGCGGGGGTTGGCGTCCGGGGCCTCGGCGGTGAGCAGGGTGGCGGCATGCAGCAGCCGTCCTGCCGCGCCCGCGACGAACGCCTCGAACTCCCGGGCCCGGCGGGCGTCTCGGAACGCCTGCCGATCGCGCACCGTGCCTCCCCGTCCACGGGCCCCCGGGACACGGGTACGGCGGGGCCCGGTCTCATATGAGGCCAGCGGCAGGCCCACGGTCAAGAGCCGCGCAGCACGCGCGCGTACCGGATACACGGGTTCCCGCGCGCGGCCACTGCGGGAGAGGCGGCGGGCCCTCGTGGCGCGTCGCTGAGAGGGGCGGCGGGCCCTCGTGGCGCGTCGCTGTAAGAGGGACGGCGGGCCCTCGTGGCGCGGCCGCTGTAAAGAAGGGGCGGCGGGCCCTTGAAGCGCGGCTGCTGTAAGAGAGGCGGTGGGCCCTCGCGCGGTGGTGGTGCGAGGGTCGGTGGACGCCCGTGCGCGGTGGCGGTAAGAGGAGCGCGGGTGCTTGCGCGCGGCGGTGGTACGAGGGTCGGCGGCCGTCCGTACACGTGGCGGTACGAGGGTCGGTGGCCGCCCGTGCACGTGGCGGTACGGGCCGCGCGGGTGCTTGTGCGCGGTGGTGGTGTGTGGGGCGGGTGGTCAGCCGGCCGGCGGGGTGTCCGTGCCCGGGGGGACGGCCATGCGCGCGGAGAGGGCGGTGTTGAAGCGCGTGAGCAGCGCGCAGAACGTCTCGCGCTCCTCCGGCTCCCAGTCCTGCGTCAACTCCGCCATCAACTGGCGCCGTGACGAACGCACTTCCTCCAGCCGGGACAGCCCGCGCGGGGACAGCTGCAGCACCACGGCCCGCCCGTCCTCGGGGTGCGAGGTGCGCTTGACGAGCCCGGTGTCGACCAGCGGAGCCACCTGCCGGGTGACCGTCGAGGAGTCGATCCCCATGCTCGCGGCGAGCGCCTTGACCCCCATGGGGCCCTCGTTGTCCAGGCGGTTGAGCAGCAGGTACGCGGCGCGGTCCATGGAGTTGCGCACCTGTCCGACGCCGCCGAGCCGGGTCTGTTCGGCACGGCGGGCGAACACCGCCACCTCGTGCTGCAGCGTGTCGAGAAGACCGCTGTCACCGACGGTCGTCATGTCCATCGACATTTCAGGTGTTGTGGGCATGGCGGGGGGCTCACTTCATGAAGAGTGCTGTGGTGGGGGACAGAGTACGCGGACAGGGGGCGAGCCGTACCGGCGCTGCGCAAACCGGTCTCGGAGCTTGGTCACACCCGCGGCGGCGGCCTGTGAACTGCGAGACTTGAGTCATGAGCTACGGCACGGCTGACTCCTTGCGCCCCGTCACCCTCGACGACGTGCGCGGCGCCCAGAAGATGCTCACGGGTGTCGCGCGGGCGACCGCGATGGAGGGCAGCAGGCACCTGTCCCAGCTGGTCGGCTCGCCGGTGCACCTCAAGTGCGAGAACCTCCAGCGGACCGGTTCCTTCAAGCTGCGCGGGGCCTACGTCCGGATCGCCGGGCTGCTGCCCGAGGAGCGGGCCGCCGGGGTCGTCGCGGCCAGCGCCGGCAACCACGCCCAGGGCGTGGCGCTGGCCTCGTCGCTGCTCGGTGTGCACGCCACGGTGTTCATGCCCAAGGGCGCCCCGCTGCCCAAGATCAGCGCCACCCGGGAGTACGGCGCGGAGGTGCGGCTGCACGGCCAGGTGGTCGACGAGACGCTGGCCGCCGCCGAGGAGTACGCGGCCGAGACCGGCGCGGTCTTCATCCACCCCTTCGACCACCCCGACATCATCGCCGGTCAGGGCACGGTCGGCCTGGAGATCCTGGACCAGTGCCCGGAGGTCGGCACGATCGTCGTCGGGGTCGGCGGCGGCGGGCTCGCGGCCGGGATCGCGGTCGCGGTGAAGGCGATCAGGCCGGATGTGCGGATCGTCGGCGTCCAGGCGGCGGGCGCGGCCGCGTATCCGCCCTCGCTGGCCGCAGGGCACCCGGTCACGGTGCGGCACCCGGTGACGATGGCCGACGGCATCCGGGTCGGACGCCCCGGTGACGTGCCGTTCGCGATCGTCCGGGATCTCGTCGACGAGGTCCGCACGGTCGGCGAGGACCAGCTCTCCGCCGCGCTGCTGCTGTGCCTGGAGCGGGCCAAGCTGGTCGTGGAACCGGCCGGCGCCAGCCCGGTGGCGGCGCTGCTCGCCGAGCCGGGTGCCTTCCCCGGACCGGTGGTCGCGGTGCTGTCCGGCGGCAACGTCGATCCGGTGCTGATGCAGCGGGTGCTGCGGCACGGCATGGCCGCGCAGGGCCGCTACCTGGCGGTTCGGCTGCGGCTGACCGACCGGCCCGGTGCCCTCGCCACGCTTCTGGGGGTGTTGTCAGTGGTCGACGCTAACGTCCTGGATGTGAGTCACGTCCGGACCGACCCTCGGCTCGGGCTCGCGGAGGCGGAGGTCGAGCTGCACCTTGAGACCAAGGGACCCGCACACTGCGCCGAGGTCGGCCACGCCCTGCGCGAGGCCGGATACACCGTCATCGACTGAATTCCGCCAGAATCCGTTCATTCACTCGTTCGGGAAAATCCGTCGACGGACGCGATACATCGCGTTATGGTGTGCCGCATGGCTGTGGCCGTGCCCGCCTGCCGTCCCGCCGGCGAGAAACCATAGGCGGCCCCAAGAGTGCGAACCAAGCCCTTTTCCGAAGCATCCCCAACGACGTGGAGACTGATATGCCAGGCGCCATCTATGCCGAAGGGCTGGTCAAGACCTTCGGCGACGTAAAGGCACTGGACGGCGTCGACCTCGATGTCCCCGAAGGCACGGTCCTCGGACTGCTCGGGCCGAACGGCGCGGGCAAGACCACGACCGTCCGCTGCCTGACCACCCTGCTCCGCCCCGACAGCGGCAAGGCGGTCGTCGCGGGCATAGACGTGCTGAAGCAACCGGACGCCGTACGCCGTTCCATCGGCCTGTCCGGGCAGTTCGCGGCGGTCGACGAGTACCTGACCGGCCGCGAGAACCTGCAGATGGTCGGCCAGCTCTACCAGATGAAGGCCAAGCAGGCGAAGGCCCGCGCGGTCGAGCTGCTGGAGCAGTTCCATCTCACGGACGCCGCCGACCGCCCCACCAAGACCTACTCCGGCGGCATGCGCCGCCGCCTCGACCTCGCCGCCGCCCTGGTCGTCTCACCGCCCGTGATGTTCATGGACGAACCGACGACCGGCCTCGACCCGCGCAACCGCCAGCAGCTGTGGGAGGTCATCAAGGACCTCGTCTCCGGCGGTACCACCCTGCTGCTCACCACCCAGTACCTGGAGGAGGCCGACCACCTCGCCCACGACATCGCGGTCGTCGACCACGGCCGGGTCATCGCCAAGGGCACCTCCGACCAGCTCAAGGCACGCACCGGCGGCGAGCGCGTCGAGGTCGTGGTGCACGAGCGCGAGCACATCCCGACCGCCGCCGAGGTGCTGGCCGGCTTCGGCAAGGGCGAGACCTCCGTCGAGGAGCACACCCGCAAGCTCACCGTGCCCGTCACCGGCGGCGCCAAGCTGCTCGCCGAGGTCATCCGCGAGCTGGACACCCGGGGCATCGAGATCGACGACATCGGCCTGCGCCGCCCCACCCTCGACGACGTCTTCCTGTCCCTGACCGGACACGCGGCCGAGGAGAGGTCCGCGGACGACGGCGAAGAGGGCGGTCAGCACAACCCCCGCAAGGACAGCCGCAAGGAGGCCGTGAAGTGAGCGCCGTGAACGACTCCATGGTCGTCGCCCGCAGAAACCTGATCCGCATGGGCCGGATCCCCGAGATGCTCATCTTCGGGCTGATCCAGCCGATCATGTTCGTGGTGCTGTTCACCTATGTGTTCGGTGGCTCGATCACGGTCGGTTCGTCCAGCTCCACACAGGCCTACCGCGAGTTCCTGATGGCCGGCATCTTCGCGCAGACGGTCACGTTCGCCACGGCGGGCGCGGGTGCGGGGATCGCGGACGACATGCACAAGGGGCTCATCGACCGGTTCCGGTCGCTGCCCATGGCGCGCGGTGCGGTCCTCACCGGGCGCACCCTCGCCGACCTGGTGCAGACCGCACTCACCCTCGTCGTCCTGGCGGTCGTGGCGTTGATCGTCGGCTGGCGGACGCACGAGAACCTGGGCAAGGTGCTCGCCGGGTTCGGGCTGCTTCTGCTGCTGGGGTACGCGTTCTCGTGGATCGGTGCGCTGATCGGTCTGTCGGTGCGTACTCCGGAGGCGGCGACCTCGGGCGGGCTGATCTGGCTGTTTCCGCTGACGTTCATCTCGAACGCGTTCGTGGACGCGAACCACCTGCCGGCCTTCCTGCGGCACATCGCGGAGTGGAACCCGTTCAGTGCGACCGTGCAGGCGTGCCGGGAGCTGTTCGGGAACCTTCCGCCGGGCTTCAACGCGTCCGACGCCTGGCCCATGCAGCACCCGGTCTGGGCCTCGCTGATCTGGTCGGTCGTGATCATCCTGGCCTTCCGGACGCTCGCGGTCCGCAAGTACCGCCGGGCAGCCGGCTGAGCCCGGCGGCCCGGCACGCCGGGTCTACCAGGCCACCGGCAGCTCCAGTGGGAACCGCCTGATCGTCTTCGTGTCCCACCGCAGTTCCTGCGGCTCCACCGCGAGCCGCAGGCCGGGGAATCTCTCCACCAGGCGGCCGATGGCCACCTCCAGCTCCGCCATGGCCAGCGGCATCGCGATGCACCGGTGTCCGCCCCAGCCGAAGGTCATGTGCGGAGCGGTGGGGCGGTCCAGGTCGATGACATGCGGGTCCGGGTAGCGCTCCGGGTCACGGTTGGCCGTCAGGTACGACACGTGCACGAAGTCGCCCGCCTTGATCGGCGCACCCTCCAGCTCCACGTCCTCCAGCGCCACCCGGGGAATGCCGACCCCCTTGCGGAACGGGATCCAGCGGAGCAGCTCGTGCAGTACGTCGGTGATGCTCTCGGGCCTGCGCCGCAGGTGCCGCATCAGCTCGGGCCGGGTCAGCAGCAGATAGGTGATGTTGCTGATCTGGCAGGTCGCCGTGTCCTGGCCGCTGAGCGCCAGCGTCAGCGCCATCACCGCCAGCTCCCTGTCGTCGAGCTGCTCCTCGCCCTCCCGTGCCGCGGCCATCGCGCTGATGAGGTCGGGGCCGGGTGAGGTCCGGCGCCGTGCGACGAGTCCGGCGAAGTACTCCGTCACCTCGGCCTTGGCCTTCGCGGCGGCCTCCTTGTTGCCCGCGCCGACGACGAGCAGCTGGAGCACGGAGGCCTGGATCCGGGGCCAGTCCTCCCGTTCGACACCGAGCAGGTCCAGGACGGCGTGCTGGGGCAGCTTCTCGGAGAGGTGCCGGACCAGGTCCGCCGGCGCGCCCTCCTTCTCCATGCCGTCCAGCAGGCGGTCCGTGAGCCAGACGATCCGCTGCCGCATCTCGTCGACATGCTGCTGGATGAAGGCCTGCGAGGCCAGGTGGCGGACGCGGCTGCTGTGCGGCGGGTCCACCACGTTGATCGATTCCGGCGAGACGATGGGCTCCGGTGTCATCCGGGGGTAGTCGTGACCGATGACGCCCGCTCTGCTGAACCGGGGGTCGATGGTCACCTGCTTGACGGCGTCGAAGCCGGTGACCAGCCAGGCGTCCGCGGCGCCATAGGGGAGCCGGATGCGCGCGGGGGAGCGGCGCCGCATCAGGGCCGCGAGCTCAGGATCGAAGTCGAGTGCTTCGCTGAAGTCGAACGAGCAGGTGATTGTCTCGTTGTCCGCGGCCATCAGCCGGTTCCTCCAGGCATGGGTGCGACGTCGGCGTGCGGAGGCGATCGGCCTCCTCGCAGGATGCAAGCACGGGATACCGCCCCGACCGCTGACCGGCACAGGTGCACCCGGCCAGGTGGGCTAACACCGGGGCCCCGGCTCAGGGCAGGGTCCAGAACCGGACCGTGACGAGGTAGAAGACGACGGCCCACACGGCCATCGCCACCGCGACGATGCCAAGGCCGCGGAGGTCGCTCCGGGCCGCCGGTTCGTCCGGCGGCGGCCGCAGCCAGCGCCCGAGCAGCGGGTTCACGTAGTAGGGCATGGTCAGGAAGCTCATGAGGAAGCTCGACAGCAGATTGCCGATGAGCAGGCCGATCCAGAGCCTCAGATGCAGCGGGGACAGCGCGAGCGTCAGCAGGACGACGGTCGGGTACAGGCCGACCCAGATGGCGAGGGAGGTCCTGGTCTCGGAGGGCGGCGGCGGTGCCTCCTTGCCGTTGCCCTCGAAGGCGAACCAGCTGCCGAAGGAGTTGTCGATCGTGCGCAGGGTGAAGTCGCTGAACTTCTCGCCCTCGGCCAGGATCTCCCGCCGCTCGGGCGAGGTCAGCCAGGCCTCCAGGTGCTCTGCGCTGTCGTAGCGGTACAGGGTGGTCCATTCCTCCTGGAGTCCCTCGACGGGGCGGAACAGCTCGGTCCCGCGGAACCCCTCGAACCTGCTCTCCTCCTGGACCATGCGGCGCTGCCAGTCGAGGAAGTCGTCGACCTGCTTCGGGTGGACATGGTGCGTGACCACGACGGTGACCAGCGGATCCAGTGCCTGGGTGCCGCTGCTGACCACCTGCTGGGTGGCCGGACCGTCGAAGTACTCCCGGCCGGCGTCCAGAAACGTCTGCCGGGTCCCGCTGTTGATCCACGCCTGCAGATGGGCCACCGAGTCGAACCGGTAGACGATGACCCAGTCGGGCTGCAGGGCGGTCGGCGGGGAGATCTCGGCGCCGAGGAAGCCCGGGTAGTAGGAGGCCGCGGTGTTGAGGCCCTCCTGCCAGGACTCGAACTCCCGCTCCCGCCCCGGCAGGACCTTCTGGCCGATGATCGCCGTCGCCGCCGCGGCCACGTTCTTCTCGGCGTTCATGACGGCTCAGCCCGCCCGCACCGACTGCTCCGCGGGGAGCCGGCCGTAGACGCGTTCCGGGGTCAGCGGCAGCGCGCGGTAGCGGACGCCGGTGGCGTCGTGCACCGCGTTCGCCAGCGCGGGGGCGACCGGGTTGATGCAGCACTCGGCCATCCCCTTCGCCCGCAGCGGGCCCACCGAGTCCGCCGAGCCCACCAGCAGGACCTCGGTACGGGGGATGTCGGCGTAGGTGGGGATGCGGTAGTTCCGCAGGTTCGGGTTGACCATGACGCCGTCGCCGTCGACCTGGTGGTTCTCGGTGAGCGCGAAGCCGATGCCCTGGGCGACACCGCCCTCGATCTGGCCCCGGACCTGCGCCGGATTGATGATCACCCCGGCGTCCGCGGCCTGCACACTGTGCAGGATCCGGATCTCGCCCGTCACCCGGTGCACGGCGACCCGGAACCCCTGGGCGTTGGAGGTGATGCTGCGGGGCGAGCCGTAGGCCTTGCGGGCGGCCGTGAAACGGATGCCGCGGCCCCGGGCCAGCGCGACGAGTTCGGCCAGCGACACCCGCCGGTCCCCGCAGCGGACACCGTCGTCGTCCATCGTGCAGAGCACGACATGGACGCCCGTGTGGGCCGCGGCGAATTCCAGGACGCGGTCGCGCACGGCGCCTGCCGCCCGCAGCACGGCGTTGCCCGCCACGAAGAGGCCCGCGCTCGCGAAGGCGCCGGTGTCGAAGCCCGTGCGGTCGGTGTCGGACTGCACCAGACGGATCCGCGAGGGCGTCGTGCCCAGCTGGTGGGCGGCGATCTGGACATGGGCCGTGGAGGTTCCCTCGCCGAACTCGACGGTGCCGACGGCCAGTTCGTAGATCAGGTCGTCGCCCAGGGTGACCCAGGCCTCGGAGAGGTGCTCCGTCGGGGGCGCGGTCTCGTGCAGGGAGCTGGCCACACCGGTGCCGACGAGCCACTCGGGACCGGGCGGCGGCCGGTCGGCCGTACGGGCCAGGGCGGCGCCCACCAGGTCGAGGCACGTGGCCGGTCCGTCCTCGGTGAAGATCACGTCGTCGGGGCCGTCGTGCAGGGCGACCAGGGGTTCGCCCGGCCGGACGATGTTGCGCCGGCGCAGTTCCAGCGGGTCGAGGTGGAGCGCGCGGGCCAGTTCGTCCATCGCCGACTCCACGGCGAAGGCCGGCTGGGTCATGCCGTAGCCGCGCAGCGCCCCGCTCGGCACGGTGTTGGTGTAGACGGAGTACGCGTCGTACTTCTTGTTGGGACAGCGGTAGATCATGACGGCGGCGCCGCCCGCGTACGCGGTCTCGCCGCCGTGGTTGCCGTAGGCGCCCGTGTTCGACACATTGCGCACCTGGAAGGCGGTGAGCGTTCCGTCGGCCTTCGCGCCGAGCCGGACCGTCAGGGTCATCGGATGCCGCGGCGAGGCCGTGGTGAACTCCTCCTCACGGGTGAACTCCAGACAGGTGGGCCGCCCGGTGTCCAGGGTGGCCAGCGCGACCAGGTCCTCCGTGATCACCTCCTGCTTGCCGCCGAAGCCGCCGCCGACGCGCTTGCAGAACACCCTCAGCTGGTCCGGGCGCAGCGCGAACAGGTACGCCAGCTTGACCTTCGCGATCGACGGGGACTGCGAACTGGTGCGGACGTTCAGCCGCCCGTTCTCCATCCAGGCGATCGAGCCGTGGGTCTCCAGATGCGCGTGCTGCACCCGGGGGGAGAAGTAGGTGCCCTCGTGGATCACGTCGGCCGCGGCGAATCCGGCGTCGACGTCGCCGATGTGCGCGTGGAGTTCGAGCAGGATGTTGTGGACGGGGTCGCGGACGAACGGGTCGTGGGAGCCGTGCAGTTGGGGTGCGCCGTCGGCCATCGCGGCCTCGGGGTCGAACACCGCGGGCAGCACCTCGTAGGCGACCGCGAGCCGCCGGCAGCCCTCCTCGGCCGCCCCGACGGTGTCGGCCAGGACGGCGGCGACGCGCTGGCCGGCGAAGCGGACCGTGTCGTCGAGGATGTAGGTGTCGTCCGGGTCGACCAGGTGGTCGGTGTGGATCGCCGTGGTGAAGCGTCTGCGCGGGACGTCCTCCCAGGTGTAGACCCGGTGCACGCCGGGCACCGCGAGGGCGGCGCTCCTGTCGACCGAGAGGATCCGGGCGTGCGCGTGGGGCGAGTGCAGCACCTTGAGGTGCAGCATGCCCTCGATCCTCGTGTCCATGGTGAACTCGGCGTGCCCGGTCACCACGTCGTGGCCGGCGGGCGCGCCGACGCTGGTCCCGACGGCCTTGCCCGGGGCCGCCGTCTCCACCGCGGTGACGCCCTTCACGGCGTCCTCGATCGCCCGGTACCCGGTGCAGCGGCAGAGGTTGCCCTTCAGCGCCCGGGGCAGATCCGCCTTCTGCTCCTCGGTGAAGGTCGCCGACGTCATGATCATGCCCGCGGTGCAGAAACCGCACTGGAACCCCGGGGCGTCCTCGAACTGCCGCTGCATGGGATGCGGGGCGCCGGGCCGGCCGAGCCCCTCGATCGTGGTCACCTCCCGGCCGTCCGCGCGGAAGGCGGGGGTGATGCAGCTGTGCACCGGGGCGCCGTCCAGCCACACCGTGCAGGCGCCGCAGTCGCCCGCGTCGCACCCCTTCTTCACGCCGAAGTGGCCGAGTTCGCGCAGGAACGTGCGCAGACACTGGCCCGGGGCGGGTTCCCGGTCGAAGGTCCGGCCGTTCACGACGTACGTCATGGCAGGTCCCCGGCCGTGAGTTCGCGGCGGATCTCCTCGGCGAAGTACCGGGTCAGATGCCTGCGGTGGTCAGGGGTTCCGTTGGGGTCGGCGAACCAGACGCCGGCCGGCAGGGCGTCGATCCGCTGCCGCAGGGTCCGGGCGTCGGGCAGCGAGTCGAAGGCGAGGCGGACCGGCCGCGTGGTGCCGGCGGTGACCGTGAGCAACAGGTCGTTCCCTCCCGGCCGTTGGGTGCCGACGAGGAACACGGTCGAGCGGCCGAGCCGGGTCAGCGTGAAGCGGCGGTGGGCGGTGCGCCCCCGCAGCGCGTGCGCCGGGACGGTGATCCGCCGCAGGATCTCCCCGGGGGCGAGGATGTTGCGGTGGTCG
This sequence comes from Streptomyces sp. NPDC048288, assembly GCF_043201555.1. NCBI lineage: Bacteria > Bacillati > Actinomycetota > Actinomycetes > Kitasatosporales > Streptomycetaceae > Streptomyces > Streptomyces sp. NPDC048288. The sequence continues at coordinate 221,001 of NZ_JBICZD010000003.1, read as the reverse complement.
CCGGTGACGAAGTCCAGGGCGTCGACGGTCCGCACGGAGCCGTCCGGAGCCCACAGTTCGTACCGCGCCTCCAGCGCGACGGCCAGCGTGATCATCGGGCCGGCCGGCAGGGACATGCAGATGTTGCCGCCGACGGTCGCCGCGTTCCAGACCTTGAACGAGGAGAGGAACGCCTCACAGCTGCGGCGGAAGAGGATCGCGGCGGTCCACTCCAGCGGCCAGGGGAACGCGTACAGGTCGCGGATGGTGCAGGTGGCGGCGATCTCCAGGCCCTCGGCCGTCGGGACCAGGGGCTCCCAGCCCAGCGCGGTCAGGTCGATGAGCCGTCGCAGGTCCGGCTGGTCCGTGGAGTAGAGCCAGGTGCCGCCGGCGAGCCAGGCGTCGCCCTCGTGCCAGTCCGTGCCCGGCCGCTCGGAGGGGCGCCGGACCACTTCGGTGATGGTGTTGAGGTCCATGGGAACCGACCTGGCAGGCACTGAAACCTTTGTCACATTTTATCGCCGCATGTGCGAGGAGTCCTGGTGGCCCCAGGGCACGACAATGCCCCCGGCGTCACGCGGACACCGGGGGCGGGCGGCTGTCGTGCCGGTCGGGATCAGCCCGAGTACGGCTCGGCCTTGAGGATCTTCACCGAGGCCTTCTTGCCGTTCGGCAGCTCGTACTCCGCGTCCTCGCCCACCTTGTGCCCGATCACGCCGGTGCCCAGGGGGGACTGCGGGGAGTAGGTCTCGATGTCGGCGCTGGCGTACTCGCGCGAGGCGAGGAGGAACGTCATGGTGTCGTCCTCGTCACCGTCGAAGGCGATGGTCACCACCATGCCGGGCGCGACGGCGCCGTCCGCGGAGGTCGGAGCCTCGCCGACCTTGGCGTTCTCCAGGAGCTGGGTCAGCTGGCGCACACGGAGCTCCTGCTTGCCCTGCTCCTCCTTGGCCGCGTGGTACCCGCCGTTCTCGCGCAGGTCGCCCTCCTCGCGCGCGGCCGCGATCTTGGCGGCGATGTCCGTGCGCGCAGGACCAGACAGGTACTCCAGCTCGGCCCTGAGCTGGTTGTACGCCTCCTGGGTCAGCCAGGTGACGTTCTCGCTGGTCTGGGTCACAGGTGCTCCTCGTCGGTACTGGGAATACAAAGCATCGCCCTACCCAGAAGCATGTTCCTTCACGGAAGGGCGAAACCACGAGCCTAACAATTCAACGGCGGAAGGGGGAGGACATAAGCCATCAGAATCACGTCAACGCAGGTCAGCGTCTACGTATTGTGGCTGACGTCAGTCGGCGTGGCAGCCGAGCAGCTCCGCCGTGGTGCCCCGGGCCGTCGTACGGAGCGTGACCACCCTGTCGATCTGGGTCGCGGAACCGGTGAAGCGGAAGTCCGCCCGGCCCACCTCGGAGCCGTCCGCCGCCTGGGAACGCAGGGTGCAGTAGCCGGAGGTGCCGGAGTCCTTGTGGACCTCGAGATGTACCTTGACCGCGTCGGCGGAGGCGTCGAAGGTGACGACCTGCGCGCTGATCCTGCTCTCCACCACGTAGTGGTACGCCCAGTATCCGACGAGGACGAGGAACAGGGCGCCCAGGATCACACCGGCGGTCCTGAGCCTGCGGTCGGCGCGCTCGTCCGAGGTGCCGCCGTAGCGCCCCTCGGGCAGCCGCGTACTCGCGGTACTCATGATCGACCTCCGGACCCCGGAATTATTCGCCCCCCGATTCGGTCACTATAGAAGCCGCCGATCGCACCCCATGACACCGGGGCGCCGACTGACCAAGGATTGAGTCTTGACTGACCAGCTGCGACTGATGGCCGTGCACGCCCACCCCGACGACGAGTCGAGCAAGGGCGCGGCCACCATGGCGAAGTACGTGTCCGAGGGGGTGGACGTGCTGGTCGTGACCTGCACGGGCGGGGAGCGCGGCTCCATCCTCAATCCCAAGCTGCAGGGCGACAAGTACATCGAGGAACACATCCACGAGGTACGCAAGAAGGAGATGGACGAGGCCCGCGAGATCCTCGGGGTCAAGCAGGAGTGGCTCGGCTTCGTCGACTCCGGTCTGCCCGAGGGCGACCCGCTGCCCCCGCTGCCCGAGGGCTGCTTCGCCCTGGAGGACGTCGACAAGGCGGCCGGCGAGCTGGTCCGCAGGATCCGCGCGTTCCGCCCGCAGGTGATCACCACCTACGACGAGAACGGCGGCTACCCGCACCCCGACCACATCATGACCCACAAGATCTCGATGGTGGCCTTCGAGGGCGCGGCCGACGCCGAGAAGTACCCCGAGGCCGAGTTCGGCCCCGTGTACCAGGCGCGGAAGCTCTACTACAACCAGGGCTTCAACCGCCCCCGCACCGAGGCGCTGCACCACGCCATGCTGGAGCGCGGCCTGGAGTCGCCCTACGGGGACTGGCTGAAGCGGTGGAACGAGATCGAGCGCACCGAGCGGACCCTGACCACGCACATCCCGTGCGCGGAGTTCTACGAGATCCGGGACAAGGCGCTGATCGCCCACGCCACGCAGATCGACCCCGACGGCGGCTGGTTCAAGGTCCCGATGGACCTCCAGAAGGAGGTCTGGCCGACCGAGGAGTACGAGCTCGCGAAGTCGCTCGTCGACACCTCCCTACCCGAGGACGACCTCTTTGCGGGCATCCGCGACAATGCCTGACATGAGCGCAAGCCTGGCACTGACGCACCTCGTCCCCCTCGCCAAGGAGGTCGACGAGAACAAGGTCACCCCCGGCGTCCTCGGCTTCATCGTCTTCGCGGTGATGGCGGTGGCGGTCTGGGGGCTGATGAAGTCCATGAACAAGCACATGCAGAAGGTCGACTTCAAGGAGTCGTCCCCGGAGTCCAGGGCGGACTCCGGGACTCCGGCGGCCGATCCCAAGGTCTGACCGGCGTCACGCGCCGCCCGGTACCGGCACCCCCATCACCTCACGGGAGTGCCGGCTGGGCACCATGCCCAGCCGCCAGGCCTGCCAGCCCGCCTCCAGGTTCACCCCGCGCTCCAGGAGCAGTCCGTACGCCGTGACGTACTCGGTCAGCTTCTCGTCGCGCAGCGGATGCGTGGTCCGGGCGAGCTGGGCCAGGTCCTCCTGGGCGACGGCCGTACCCACCTCCACCCCGCCGGGCGCGGCGTAGGGGAGCAGGGTGCAGCGCAGGAAGCGTGCCCAGTCCTCGCCGCGGCGGTCGCCGTAGGAGGTGAACAGGGTGGTCGCCTCGTCGCACAGGGCCAGCGCCTGCTGGGTGCGGGTGTTGCCGGCGTCGACCACCGCCAGCTCCAGACAGGTCCAGGCCTCGCCGTGTACGACGCCGATGCGCTGGAAGTCGGCGCGGGCGTCGACGAGGAGCTGCCGGGCGAAGCCGGAGTTGCGCAGCGAACCGGTCTGGGCCGCCCGCTGGTCCCGGGTGACCCGGGCCGAGTGGTGGCGGGCACAGGCCAGTCCGTAGACGTCCCGCATCCGGGAGAACATCGTCCGCGAGCGCTCCAGCTCGCGGACCGCCCGGTCCAGGGTCCCGGACTCCTCCAGGGCCTGGCCCAGGTAGTAGACCGTCCAGGCCTCACCGCGCGCGTCCTCGTTCTCCCGGTGCCGGGCGGCCGCCTGCCGCAGCCCGTCGACCGCCGGTGACGCGTCGCCGGCGACCAGCCGGGCCCGGGCCAGCTGGGTCAGCGCCCAGGCCTCGCCCCGGGCGTCACGGGTGCGGCCGTAACGCTCCAGCGCGGCCCCCAGCTCCCGCTCGGCACGCGGTACGTCGCCCATCCGCAGCGCCAGCTGGCCGAGCTGGAAGTGCGCCCAGGCCTCGCCGTGCACCGAACCGCCCTCGCGGTGCTGGACGAGGGAGCGGGTGAGCAGGTCCATGGCCTCCGGCAGCCGGGCCCGGTCGCGCTGCACCGCCGCCAGCGCGTGCATGGTCCACGCCCGGTCGGTCGCCAGCTCGGGCGCCGCCTGGAGATCCAGCGCCTCCTGCAGCTTGGCCGCCGCCTCGGTGAGGTTGCCCTGGTGGTGCAGGGTGATCCCGAGCGAGCACAGCGCGCGTGCCACGCCCGCGTCGTGGTGCGCCTCCCGGTAGAGGTCGACCACCGAGGTGAGGGTGGTGCGGGCCTTGTCCAGCTCGCCCAGCTGACGGGCCGCGATACCCGTCCGCCACTGCACCGAACGCACCAGCAGCCCCTGGTCCACCGCCTGCGCCAACTCGCTGATCTCACCCAGCCGGTAGAGGTCACCGCGGAGCAGGCAGTAGTCGCACAGGGCGCCCAGCAGGTTCTGCACGGCCGCCTGGTCGACGCCCTCCGCGTGCCGCAGCGCCGCCGTGATGAAGCTCGACTCGTCGTCCAGCCAGCGCAGCGCCTCGTCGAGCGAGGTGAACCCGTGCGGGCTGAACCGGTCCGAGCGGGTCGACATGTTGCCGTCCACCAGCCGCAGCACCGAGTCGGCCAGCTCCGCGTAGTTCACGATCAGCCGCTGCTGCGCGGCCGTCCGGTCGGCCGGCTCCTCCTCGTCCAGCAGGCGGGCCTGCGCGAAGGAGCGGACCAGGTCGTGCAGCCGGTAGCGGCTGCCCCGGACGTGGTCGATCAGGCCGGCCCGGGAGAGCGCCACCAGCTGGCGGGTCGCCTCCGCCTCGTCCGCGCCCAGCAGGGCGGCCGCGGCCGCCGCGCCCAGCGAGGCCCGCCCGGCCAGCGCCAGCCTGCGCAGCAGCCGGCGCCCGGTGTCCGACTGGTCGGTGTACCGCAGCCACAGCACCCGCTCCACCGGCCCCACCGGGCCGTACGCGCCGAGATCCGTGGCCAGCTGCAGCGGGGAGCGCGAGCCCAGCGACGAGCCCGCGACCCGCAGCGCCAGCGGCAGCCCGCCGCACAGCTCCCGGATCCGGTCCGTGGACTGCGCGTCGTACGGCCCCGACACGTCCTGCGCCGAGGCCTCCAGCAGCTCCTCCGCGCCCGCCGCGTCCAGCGCGGTGACCGGCAGCTGGTGCACCCAGGCCGGCAGGTCCAGTGGCAGGTCCAGCTGCTCCCGGGCCGTGACCAGGACCAGGCTGTCGGAGCGCTCCGGGACCAGGGTGCGCACCTGGTCGGGGTCCGAGGCGTCGTCCAGCACGATCGTCACCGCGAGCCCCGCGAGGTGCTGGTGGTACAGCTCGCTCAGCCGCTTGACCTGCTGGTCGGGGGAGGAACGCTCACGGAACAGCAGCTGCTCGCGCGGCGCGCCCAGCCGGTTGAGCAGATGCAGCAGGGCGTCCCGGGTGGGCAGCGGCACCTCGTCCCGGCTGTCCCCGCGCAGGTCCACCACGACCGCGCCCCGGAAGAGGTCCTTCAGCTCGTGGGTGGCCCGGACCGCGAGCGCGGTGCGCCCGGAGCCCGGCTCCCCGTACAGGACGACGACCGTCGGCCGGGTCTCGGTGGTCGCCCGGGCCGCCTGCGCCCACTGCCGGATCCGCGCCAGCTCCTGATGCCGGCCGGCGAACGGGCCGTCCGATTCGGGGAGCTGGCCGAACGACTGCTGCAGCACCGTACGCCTGCGGGCCGCCGCGCTCTTGTCCGCGCCGCGCAGCCCCGGGGCCTGCTTCTTCGGCCCCGTGGACGCGCTGAGCACCCGCTGCTGGTCCAGGAACGGGCGGATGCCCCGCACCTCCAGCGCGGTCAGCCACTGCAGCCGCAGCTGCTCCGGGCCGCCGGGCTGACCGGTCGCGCCGGCGTGGTGATGGGCGGCGGGCAGATGCGAACCGGCGACCTTGACGACCGTGGCGGCCGCGCCGACCACGCCGACGGCCACGCCCGCGCCGAGCGCGGTGGCCGCGCCGGTGCCCAGGGAGAGGTCGGCCACGGTGGCGGCGACCGCCGCGACGGCCGCGACCAGCAGCGGAGTTCCCGCGCCGTCCCTGGCGTACCGCTGGCCGAAGCTCTGCCGGCCCGCCTCCGACGCGTCCAGGGCGTGGGTGTAGGCCTCGTACTCCTCGGCGGCCGTCCGCTCCATCTCCTCCAGTCCGCCGCGCGCGCGTGACAGCAGCACCTGCCCGTCGACGCGCCCGCCCGCACGGCGGACCTCCTCCTCCACGGCCCGTTCCAGCAGCCGATCGGCATCGGCCCGGTGGGCGTCCCGCATGTCCCGTCCCCCTCCAGCGGCAACTCCGTTGGGTACGAGTGTCCTTGTGAAGGCGCGCGATGGCGAGGGGGCGACGATCAGGTGGCGGGTGAGGAATTGGTGCGCACCCAGCCCTTGGACAGCGCGAGGAACACACAGGCCGCCGCGAGCCCCGCCTCCGCGACCGCGCTCGCCAGGGCTTCCAGCAGCTCGGTGCCCACCGCCGAGGTCGTGATGTCGAACCAGGCGTCCAGGACCGCCACCGAGGCCGTCGCGGAAGCGGTCAGCCGGGCCCTGGGATCACCGCGCAACCCCAGTAAGGCGGTTGCCGCGCAGCCGAGCGCCATCAGCACGTCCAGGCCTGTCCAGGCCAGGGACCAGTTGTGCACCTCGGTCCTGGTGGGCAGCGTCAGCGCCAGCACCACCGTCCACGGAACGAGCAGCACGGAGGACGAGCCGAGCAGGATGAGGGCCCACCGCTTCGTCCGCTTCATCAGCCGCGCCTTCGTCGTAGTCAAGGTTCCCAACGCGATCAGCCCCCGCCTTGTTCCGTCCCGCCGCGGTCCTTCCGCATGCCCCCACGCTAGACCGCAGAGAAAATTCTGCAAAGAAAATTCGGCAGACATCGGGGATGTCTCAGGGTTCTCGGGGTTACGGTGGAGCCATGACCGACGGCACGTCCGAGATGACCAGCGTCGAACGCACCGCTCTCTACAAGTCACTCGGCAACCCGCTGCGCCGCCGGATCCTCGACTACCTCGGCCGGCACGGCGAGGCCAACTCCACGGTGCTCGCCCGCGAACTCGGCGAGAGCTCCGGCACCACCAGCTACCACCTGCGCAAACTCGCCGAGCAGAAGCTCATCGAGGAGATCCCGGAGAAGTCGGGCGGCCGGGAACGCTGGTGGCGGAGCCTGCCGTTCAGGCACACCACACCCGACCCGGCCGCGATGGCCCCGGAGGAGTACGCGGCGGCCGAGCAACTCGCCCTGCTCAAGATCGAGCTGGACACCCGGCTCTTCCGCCGCGCCCACCGCGAGTACCGGGGACCGGGCGGCTGGGCCCAGGTCCGGCGCGCCGGCACCTGGATGACCAAGGACGAACTGCACGCCTTCGTCCGCGACTACCAGGAACTCCTCGACCGGTACGGCCACCCCGGCGAGACCGCACCCGACGGGGCGCGCCGGGTCGACCTGCGCTTCTACGCGGCCCCGGAGCCCGTGGGAGAGTGGGAGGGTGAACCGACTGGCCCATGAGACGTCCCCGTACCTCCTCCAGCACGCCGACAGCCCCGTCGACTGGTGGCCCTGGTCGGCCGAAGCCTTCGAGGCCGCGCGGACCGCGAACAAGCCCGTTCTGCTGAGCGTCGGATACAGCTCCTGCCACTGGTGCCATGTGATGGCCCACGAGTCCTTCGAGGACCGCGCCACCGCCGACTACCTCAACGAGCACTTCGTCAGCGTCAAGGTCGACCGGGAGGAACGGCCCGACGTCGACGCCGTGTACATGGAGGCCGTGCAGGCCGCCACCGGTCAGGGCGGCTGGCCCATGACCGTCTTCCTCACGCCCGACGCCGAACCCTTCTACTTCGGCACCTACTTCCCGCCCGCCCCCCGCCACGGCATGCCCGCCTTCCGGCAGGTCCTGGAGGGCGTCCGGGCCGCCTGGACCGACCGGCGGGACGAGGTCGCCGACGTCGCCGGGAAGATCGTCCGGGACCTCTCCCAGCGGGAGCTCAGCCACCAGGGCGACGGGCCGCCCGGCGAGCAGGAACTCTCCCAGGCCCTGCTCGGGCTCACCCGCGAGTACGACGCGCAGCGCGGCGGATTCGGCGGCGCCCCCAAGTTCCCGCCGTCCATGGTCGTCGAGTTCCTGCTGCGCCACCACGCCCGCACGGGCGCCGAGGGCGCGCTGCAGATGGCCGCGGACACCTGCGAGCGGATGGCCCGCGGCGGCCTCTACGACCAGCTCGGCGGCGGCTTCGCCCGCTACTCCGTCGACCGCGACTGGGTCGTGCCGCACTTCGAGAAGATGCTGTACGACAACGCCCTGCTGTGCCGGGTCTACGCCCACCTGTGGCGGGCCACCGGGTCGGAACTGGCCCGCCGGGTCGCGCTGGAGACCGCCGACTTCATGGTCCGCGAACTCCGCACCGACCAGGGCGGGTTCGCCTCCGCCCTCGACGCCGACAGCGACGACGGGACCGGCGCGCACGTCGAGGGCGCGTACTACGTCTGGACGCCCGCCCAGCTCGCCGAGGTCCTCGGCGAGGACGCGGACCTCGCCGCCCAGTACTTCGGCGTCACCGCGGAGGGCACTTTCGAGCACGGCCAGTCCGTTCTGCAACTCCCGCAGCAGGAGGGCGTGTTCGACGCGGAGAAGGTCGAGTCGGTCAGGCAGCGGCTGCTGGCCGCACGGGCGCGGCGCCCCGCCCCCGGCCGGGACGACAAGGTGGTCGCCGCCTGGAACGGGCTCGCCGTCGCCGCGCTCGCCGAGACCGGCGCCTACTTCGACCGGCCCGACCTGGTCGAGGCCGCGGTCGGCGCCGCCGATGTCCTCGTACGCCTGCACCTCGACGACCACGCCCGGATCGCCCGCACCAGCCGCGACGGCCGGGTCGGCGCCAACGCCGGGGTGCTGGAGGACTACGGCGACGTGGCCGAGGGCTTCCTCGCGCTCGCGTCCGTGACCGGTGAGGGGGTCTGGCTGGAGTTCGCCGGGCTGCTGCTCGACCATGTGCTCACCCGCTTCACCGACCCGGACAGCGGTGCCCTGTACGACACCGCGGCCGACGCCGAGCAACTCATCCGCCGCCCGCAGGACCCGACCGACAACGCCACCCCCTCCGGCTGGACCGCCGCCGCGGGCGCCCTGCTGGGCTACGCGGCCCACACCGGTGCCGAGCCGCACCGCACCGCGGCGGAACGCGCGTTGGGGGTCGTCAAGACACTGGGGCCGCGGGTGCCGCGCTTCGTGGGATGGGGGCTCGCCGTCGCCGAGGCGCTGCTCGACGGACCGCGCGAGGTCGCGATCGTCGGGCCCGGCGCGGACGACCGGAACACCACCGCCCTGCACCGCACGGCACTTCTCGGGACCGCCCCCGGCGCGGTCGTGGCCGTGGGGACTCCGGAGAGTGACGAGTTCCCGCTGCTGGCGGGCCGGCCGCTCGTCGACGGCGCGGCGGCCGCGTACGTCTGCCGCCACTTCACCTGCGACGCCCCGACCACCGACCCGGAGCTGCTGGGAGCGGCACTGCGGAGCTGAAGGCGAAGAAGGACAGACCTGACGGGTGAACAGGCGGTCGGAATTGTGCGTCTGTTCGGATAGATACCGCTTACGGCAGCGCCGTTCCGAAACATGCTATTTATCGGAACGGCTCCCGTGCTTCACAGAACCCCCCTAGGCTCTCCACAGATGCGCGACGGGTGTAACTCACCGTTGCGCACAGGGGGTTTTGGGATCTGGGGGGATCTTTCCTTGCTGACGTCTGTCTTCATCGCTGCCGTCTCGCTGGCCTTGTTCTGGATGGCTGCCTTCACTCTCTGGTGGCAGATGCACGCGTGGCGTACGCCCGAAGTGCTGGCCTCCACCCGGTTCGGCAGACCCGACGGCGGCGAACACCTGTCGTTCTCGCTGCTGCTGCCCGCGCGGCACGAACAGGCCGTGCTCGACCACACCATCCAACGACTGCTGGAGTCCAGCCACACCGACTTCGAGATCATCGTCATCGTCGGCCACGACGACCCCGAGACCACGGCGGTCGCGGAGCGGGCCGCCGAGCGCGACCCGCGCGTGCGGGTCGTCGTCGACACCCACGAGAAGAAGAACAAGCCGAAGGCCATGAACACGGCGCTGCCGCACTGCCGCGGCGACGTCGTCGGGGTCTTCGACGCCGAGGACCAGGTCCACCCGGAGCTGCTCGCCCACGTCGACCACGCCTTCCGCACCACGGAGGCCGACGTCGTCCAGGGCGGCGTCCAGCTCATCAACTTCCACTCCAGCTGGTACAGCCTGCGCAACTGCCTGGAGTACTTCTTCTGGTTCCGGTCCCGGCTCCACCTGCACGCGCAGAAGGGGTTCATCCCGCTCGGCGGCAACACCGTCTTCGTCCGGACGGCCGTGCTCAGGGAGGCCGACGGCTGGGACCCCGACTGCCTCGCCGAGGACTGCGACCTGGGCGTACGGCTCTCGTCCGTCGGCAAGAAGGTCGTCGTCGCCTACGACTCCGACATGGTGACCCGTGAGGAGACCCCGGGCTCCCTCATGTCCCTGCTCAAGCAGCGCACCCGCTGGAACCAGGGCTTCCTGCAGGTCTACCGCAAGCAGGACTGGAAGCAACTCCCCGGCTTCGGCCAGCGGCTGCTCGCCCGCTACACCCTGATGACACCGTTCCTGCAGGCCTTCTCCGGCGTCGTCATCCCGCTCAACGCGGCGGTCGCCCTCTTCCTCGACGTCCCCGTCGGGATCGCCTTCCTCACCTTCCTGCCGCTGGTCACCGCCGCCGTCACCTTCGTCTTCGAGGTGGTCGGGCTGCACGACTTCGGCAAGCAGTACGGGCTGCGCGTCCGCTTCGTGCACTACGTGAAGCTCGTCGTCGGCGGCCCCTTCTACCAGGTCCTCCTCGCCGGAGCAGCGATCCGCGCAGTGTGGCGCGAGCAACGCGGCCGGAACGACTGGGAGTTGACCACTCACGTCGGCGCGCACCTCACCGCGGCCGAGACGATCCGAGAGGACGTTCCTGCGTGACCTCCACCCTTCCCGCGGTGACCGCTCCCAAGGTCCCCGCGCAGCGCCGACCTGTGCCCGCGGCCGGTTCGACCGGTCGAACGAGTTCACCGCTCCGGCTCCGCTCCTCCCGCCCGGACCTGCTCCTGTGCGGGGTCCTGCTGCTCGTGATCCTCGTCGTCCAGGGCTGGAACATCGCCGACTACCCCACCCTCAGCGACGACGAGGGCACCTACCTCGCCCAGGCCTGGGCCGTCCAGGAGGGCCGGGGCCTGGCCCACTACACCTACTGGTACGACCACCCGCCGCTCGGCTGGATCCAGATTGCCCTGCTCACCTGGATACCCTCCGCCCTCGACCCCTCCCTGATGACCGTCGGCTCGATGCGCGTGGCGATGCTCGTGGTCAGCGGCGTCAGCGCGGTCCTCGTCTACGTCCTCGGCCGCCGCCTCTCGCTGCCCCGCTGGGCGGCCGGACTCGGCATGGCCCTGTTCGGGCTCTCGCCGCTCGCGGTCGTCCTGCAACGCGAGATCTTCCTCGACAACATCGCCGTGATGTGGCTGCTGCTGGCCTTCTGCCTCGCCGCCTCGCCCAGCCGCCATCTCTGGCACCACTTCGGCGCCGGACTCGCGGCGGCGGCAGGCGTGCTGACCAAGGAGACGATGCTCGTCGTCCTCCCGGCGCTGCTGGTCACCATGTGGCGCCACGGCCACGCCGACACCCGCAAGTTCGCCCTCACCGGCGCCATCACCGCCTGCACCCTGGCGGGCCTCTCCTACCCCCTGTTCGCCCTCCTCAAGGGCGAGCTGCTGCCGGGCGCCGGCCACGTCTCCCTCTGGGACGGCGTCAAGTACCAGATGTCCCGGCCCGGTTCGGGCTTCCTCCTGGACACCTCCTCCGGCTCGTACGGCGTGCTGCACTCCTGGCTGTACTACGACCGTGTGCTGCCCGTCGGCGGACTCGCCGGCGCCCTGCTCCTGCTCGTCGCGCACCGCTGGTCGGTCACCGCCCGCGCCCTCGCCGGACCGGCCCTCGCCGTGGCCATCCTGACCGCCGTCGCGATGCGCCCGAACGGCTATCTGCCCGCGATGTACATCATCGGCGCGCTGCCCTTCCTGGCCCTCGTCCTCGCCGGCGCCACCGCGTCCGTCGCCCACGCCACCCTGCGCAGATGGCGCGCCGCGAGCGAGCAGCGGGCCGTGACCTACGGCCGGTACGCGCTGGCCGCCGTACTCGCCCTGGCCGCCGGCGCCTATGTCGTACCGAAGTGGTACGACGGCGACCGCACCGCCGTCACCGCCGACGCCAACGCGCCCTACCGGCAGGCCTCGAAGTGGCTCGGCAGCAAGGTCGCCGACCCCGCCGACACCCGCGTCCTCGTCGACGACGCGCTCTGGCTCGACCTCGTCCACCAGGGCTACCGGCCCGGCCTCGGCGTCATCTGGTTCTACAAGGCCGACCTCGACCCGGCCGTCACCAAGACCCTGCCGCACGGCTGGCGCGACCTCGACTACGTGGTCGCCTCGCCGACGGTACGGCGGGACGCCCGCGACCTGCCCAACGTCAAGGCCGCGCTCCGGCACTCCACCCCGGTCGCCGTCTTCGGCACCGGCGACGACCGCATCGAGATCCGGCAGATCGCAGGGGGAGTCCGATGAGCGGCCACGAGTACACCGTCCCCGTCCCGGGGCTCAAAGCCACCGAGGTTCCCGAACCGGGCGCCGTCACCATCGTCGTACCGACCTTCAACGAGTCGGGGAACGTACGGCAGTTGCTGCGCCAGATCACCGAGTCGGTGCCCGCCCGGCTGCCCTGCGAGGTGGTCTTCGTCGACGACTCCACCGACGACACCCCCGAGGTCATCCGCGAGGCCGCGCGGGACTGCCCGTTCCCGGTGGCCGTGCTGCACCGCGAGGAACCGGTGGGCGGACTCGGCGGCGCGGTGGTGGAGGGGCTGAAGGCCGCCACCTCCGACTGGGTCGTGGTCATGGACGGCGACTGCCAGCATCCGCCGTCCCTGGTACCGGAGTTGGTGGCCACCGGGGAGCGGAGCAACGCCGGGCTCGTGGTCGCCTCCCGGTACATCAAGGGCGGCAGCCGGGCCGGGCTCGCCGGCAGCTACCGGGTCGCCGTCTCGCGCGGGGCGACCTGGCTGACCAAGTCCCTGTTCCCGCGCCGGCTGCACGGCATCAGCGACCCGATGAGCGGCTTCTTCGCGATCCGGCGGAGCGTGGTCACGGCCGATGTGCTGAAGCCGCTGGGCTACAAGATCCTCCTGGAGCTGGCGGTACGGAGCCGGCCGCGCGAGGTCGCCGAGGTCCCCTTCGTCTTCCAGGACCGGTTCGCCGGGGAGTCCAAGTCGACCGCGCAGGAGGGCCTGCGCTTCCTGCGCCATCTGGCCGGGCTGCGCACCGCCTCGCCCGCCGCCCGCATGATCGGCTTCGGGCTGATCGGCCTGAGCGGCTTCGTGCCGAACCTCGTCGGGCTGTGGGCGCTGACCGCCCTCGGCCTGCACTACGTCCCCGCCGAGATCCTCGCCAACCAGCTCGGCGTCGCCTGGAACTTCGTCCTCATCGACCATCTGCTGTTCCGCGACCGGCGGGACCATCGCCGCTGGTGGGACCGGGTCGGCCGGTTCGCGCTGCTCGCCAACGCCGACCTGGTGCTGCGCATCCCGCTGATCGCCCTGCTCGTCGGCCGGTTCGGGATGGGGGCGCTGCCCGCGACCGCGCTGGCGCTGGTGACGACGTTCGTCCTGCGCTTCGTGGGGACCGAGGCGCTGGTGTACCTGCCGCGACGCAAGAAAGACGCAAGGAGAGCCGCGTGAAACCGTACCGAAGAAGGACGGCACTGGTCGGGGTGGGCGCCCTGACCGCCGGACTGCTGCTCACCGCACCGCAGTCCGCCGAGGCCGCCAACCTCGTGAAGAACCCGGGCTTCGAGACGACGGGCACGGACGGCATGCCGTACTGCTGGGAGAAGTCCGGCTGGGGCGACAACGACTTCGACTTCGCGACCGTCGCCGACGCCCACTCCGGCTCCGCCGCGATGAAGGTGACGCTGACCCGCCGGGTCGACGGCGACCGCAAAGCCCTGATCACCGAGTCGACCGACTGCGCGCCCGTCGTCACGGCGGGCAAGCAGTACGACCTCTCGCTCTGGTACAAGTCGACGACCCCGGACACCGCCGTCACGCTGTTCCGGCACGACACGACGGCCGGCTGGCAGTACTGGACCGACCTCAAGACCCTCGACATGGCGTCCGCGTACACCCAGGCGACGGTCCGCACCCCCGAGGTGCCCGCCGGTACCGACCGCATCACCTGGGGTGTCTCGGTCTACGGCACGGGCTCGGTGACCACGGACGACTACACCATGGACCAGGTGCCGGACGTCGTGCCGCCGGCCACCTGCACGGGCACCACCGCCCAGTGCGCGGACGGCGGTTGGGAGGTCCTCCCGACCCAGAACCCGGTCCGTTCCATGCACTCCGTCGTCCTCAACAACGGCAAGGTGCTGCTGATCGCGGGCTCCGGCAACAGCGAGGAGAACTTCGCCGCGGGGAGCTTCACCAGCGCGGTGTACGACCCGGCGAACGGCACGTACAAGGTGATCCCGACGCCGAAGGACATGTTCTGCTCCGGGCATGTGCAGCTGCAGGACGGCCGGGTGCTCGTGATGAGCGGCAACAAGGCCTACCCGGTCGCCGGCGGGCACGGCTACGAGGGGTACAAGGACTCGTACGTCTTCGACCCGGTCACCGAGACCTACAGCAAGACCAACGACCTCAACGACGGCCACTGGTACCCGTCGGCGACCGAGCTGGGCAACGGTGACGTCATCTCCTTCGGCGGCCTGCGCGAGGACTCCTCGGGCTCGGTGACGGCGGAGTACTGGTCCGACGCCCAGCAGAAGTGGCTGGGCCTCGGGGACGTGCACCAGACCTGGTCGTACTGGGGGCTGTACCCGTCGATGATCCTGATGCAGGACGGGCGGCTCTTCTACTCCGGCAGCCATGTCTTCGGCAACAACATCCCCGGGACCGGCTCCGCGGTCTACGACTACGACGCCAACACCATCACCCAGATCCCCGGGCTCCAGAACAAGGACGAGCGCGACCAGTCGGCGAGCGTGCTGCTGCCTCCGGCGCAGGACCAGAAGGTGCTCACGCTGGGCGGCGGCAACATCGACTCCAACCCGGACGCGAACCGGCTCACGGACGTCATCGACCTCAAGGCCGCGAACCCGTCGTACGTCGCCGGCCCGCCGCTGCCGCAGGGCACGGTGGACCTGGGGAACGGCAAGGTGGCCGAGACCGGGAACCAGGGCAAGATGTACGTCTCCGCCGTGCTGCTTCCCGACGGCAAGGTCCTTGAGACGGGCGGCGCGCTGCACAACCGGGCCGATCCGGTCTACGAGTCGTCGCTCTACGACCCGGACACCAACACGTTCGACTCCGTGGCCGCGGATCCCGAGGCCCGGGGGTACCACTCCTCGGCGTTCCTGCTGCCCGACGGGCGGGTGATGGCCACCGGCGACAACCCCGGCAACGGCACGTGGAACCACAACGTGTCGATCTACTCGCCGCCCTACCTGTACAAGGGCACCCGGCCGACGATCACCTCCGTCATCAACCAGGAGTGGAAGTACGGCGACACCCAGCGGATCACCGTCGACCGGCCCATCGCCAAGGCGGAGCTGATCCGTCCGGCGGCGGTCACGCACTCGTCCGACCCGAACCAGCGGTTCGTGGACCTGCCGTTGTCCGTCGACGGCAACAACGTCGACCTCAACGTCACCAGCAACCCGAATCTGGCGCCGCCCGGCTGGTACATGCTGTTCGCGGTCGACGCGAACGGGGTGCCGTCGGTGGCCAAGTGGGTGCATCTGCAGGGGCCGGCCGCGCTCGGGGACGCCTCGGCGCACGTCCACTCCTTCGCGGACGCCCTTTCGGGGAAGACCTCGGGGGCGTCGCAGAAGCGGTCCTCGCAGCCGGTCAGCACGACGATCTCCGGGTGCGACCGGCACTACGGGTCGGTGAACGTGTGTGTGCCTACGGTGTTTCCGCGGTCGGTGAAGAAGACGGCGGCGGCGCGGTGTGCGTGGTTGAAGACGAACCAGTACGGGCGGCTGAAGGTGAACGGGAAGGACGATCCGCTGGGCCTTGACCGGAATCGGAACGGGGTGGTGTGCGAGCGGGCTGACGTGCGGTAGTCGGCTGCGGGTGGGTGGGGGCTGGTCGCGCCCACGCGGCGGTAGCCGCATATTGACTACTGCCCCGCGCCCCTAAAGGGGCGCTACATCGCCAGGGCGCGTTTCACGATCTCCTCCAGTTGATCGTGGTGCGCGCCCTTCCAGTAGGCGCGGCCGCAGTCGGTGCACTGGGCGAAGACGTCGTACGAGCGCTCGGTGCCGCCCTTGAGCTGGGCAGCCACTTCCTCCTTGGTCGCCTTCTTCAACAGGCCGTTGCAGGCTGTGCAGCGGGTCCAGGGGTGGAGGTCGGGGCGGAAGCGGTCGAGGATGTCGTGGAGTTGGTCGTCGGGGGCGGTGCTGTAGACGTAGGCGCCGGCCCAGAGTTCGCGGCGGCGGAGGAGGCCCCGGTCGCGGCTGAGCAGGACGCGCCGCTCCGTCGCCGAGCGGGTCGCGAGGGCCGGGTCGCCGATGTCGGTGGACTCGTAGGCCGTGTCCACGCCGAGGAGGCGGAGGCGGCGGGCGAGGGTGCCGAGGTGGACGTCGAGGAGGAAGCGGAGCGGGGCGCCGGGGACGGGCTGGGGGCGGGTGACCGGGCGTACGGTCACCCGCTCGCCGTGCGCCGGGATGTGGGCGACGGGGACCTCGCGGCCGTCCACCAGCAGGGCGCCCACCTCGGTGAGGGGGATGCCGAGGGACTCGATGACGTGGCCGAGCGTCGAGACGCCGTCGACGGCGAGCGGGTGGGCGCCGACGCGCCGGGCGTGCGGGACGAACAGGGCCAGCTCGGGGGCGACTTCGACGTGGATCTCGGGAGCGTTCACCCGGTCAGGATGGCATGGGCGACGGCCGTGACCTCAGTGGTTTTAGGTGGGCAGGCCGTGCTCGATGACGTTCAGGGCGCGGTCGACGAGGGACTCGAAGTCGCCCTCGTGCTCGTTCTCCGCCCAGTACATCGAGACCTCCATCAGCCCGCCGATGAAGGACATCGCGTAGACCCGGACCTCCAGGCTGTCCGGGGAGCGGCCGGTGCGCTCGCCGATGGCCTGGCAGAGCAGGCGGCCGGTGGACGACATGCTCTCCATCATCCGGGAGCGCACCGCGGGGACCTCGACCATGAGCCGGGTGCGCAGTCGGGAGACCGCCGGGTCGTCCTTCACGCCCAGCCGGATCGCCCGGTGCATCACATAGCGGAGGGACTCCGGCCACGGCTCGTCGGTGGGCCGGGCCCGGAGCTCCTCCATGATCAGCAGGTCGTACTCGTCGGTGAGGACGATGTCCTCCTTGGTCGGGAAGTACCGGAAGACCGTGGACGGCGACACCTCGGCCCGCTCGGCGATCTGCTCGATCGTCGTGGCGTCCCAGCCCTGCTCCTCGACCAGCCCGTAGGTGGCCTCACGGATCGCCTCGCGGGTCTTGATCTTCTTCCGTTCGCGGAGGCTGGGCTGGGGGGAGGTGTGCGGTGCCGTCATGGTGGTCATTGTCCGGCATCGGCGGTGGCGGGGGCCACGGCCGGGGACTCGTCTCCTTCGCGGCGGTGGGCGGTCGGCGTGTTGGGCAGGAACGCGGCGGCCAGCAGCGCGGTGGCGAGGGCGGCGATGCCGCAGACCAGCAGGACCAGGCCCATGCCGTGGACGTACGAGGCGTTCGCCGAGGCGATGAGGTGGGTCGAGCCGGTCTTCTCGGCGACCAGGTGGGCGGCGACGACGGATTCGCCGGCGGTGTGCCCCAGCGGGGCGGGCAGGCCGGCGGTGTCCAGGCGGTCGCGGAAGGCGTCGGCCAGCAGGCTGCCGAGCAGGGCGATGCCGATGGCGCCGCCGACCTGGCGCAGGGTCATCAGCAGTCCGGAGCCGCTGCCGGCCCGGTTCGCGGGCAGCGCGGCGAGCGCGCCGTCCATCGAGGGGACGACGGAGAAGCCGAAGCCGAGGCCCGCGACGGAGAGCCACAGCGCGGTGAAGCCGTAGCCGTCGTGGACGGTCGTACGGCTACCGAGGAGGGCGGCGAAGGCGAGGACGACCAGGCCCGCGGCGACCACGGCCCGGGCCCCGAAGCGTTCGACGAGCGGCTGCGCGGCCCGCGCGGCGATGATCAGGCCGCCCATCATGGGCAGCATGCGCAGGCCGGTGCCGAAGGCGTCGTTGCCGAGGACCGCCTGGAGGTAGGGCGGCAGCACGAACATCAGGCCGGAGAGCACGAACATCACCAGGGTCGCCGCGGCCGCGTTCAGCAGGAAGCCGCGGTGGGTGAGCAGCTCCATGTCGAGCATGGGGCGCTCCACCTGGCGTTCGCGCAGCACCAGGGCCCCGACGAGGACCACGGCGAGGGCGAACAGGACCAGGACCAGCGGGTCGCCCCAGCCGCGGTCGGGGGCCTCGATGATCGCGTAGATCAGGGTGCCGAGGCCGGTCGCGGTGAGCACGGTGGACAGGACGTCGACCTTCGGGGAGGCGGGGTCGCTGGTCTCGGGGAGCAGGAAGACGCAGGCGGCGACGCCGATGGCGACCATCGGGACGTTGATCAGGAAGACCGAGCCCCACCAGAAGTGGTTGAGCAGCCAGCCGCCGATGATCGGGCCGAGCGGCAGACCGAGCGCGGAGGCGGCCGAGACGATGCCGACGGCCCGGGTGCGCTCGCCGGGCCCGAACAGCGAGGGCAGTACGGACATCGCCAGCGGCATGACCAGGGCCGCGCCGACGCCCATCACGGTGCGGGCGGCGACCACCCAGTTCACGTCGCCGGTGAGGGCGCCGATCACCGAGCCGACCAGGAAGATCACGAGGCCGGTGACGAGCATCCGGCGGCGGCCGAAGCGGTCGCCGAGCAGTCCGGCCGGGAGCATCAGCGAGGCGAAGACGACGACGTACGCGTCGGCCATCCACTGCTGCTGGCTGGTGGTGGCGCCGAGCTGCTCGGCCATGGTCGGCAGCGCCACGTTGAGGATCGTGGTGTCGAAGCCGAGCACCAGCATGCTCGCGACCAGGGCGCCCAGCGCCCACCAGCGGCGGGGGTCGAGACGTGTCTCTTCGGAGTGAGTGACAGTAGCCATGAAATGAGAGTAGCTCTCAAAATATATGGACTGTCAATGGGGAGTCGATGTCAGGGCGTGAAAAAGTGGCCACGGCTGGGGAGCCGTGGCCACTCGGAGGAGAGGCGGGGGAGCTACGCGTGCTGGTACGCCACCAGGGAGATCCCCACGTAGTGGACGACGAACGCGGCCAGCGTGAACGAGTGGAAGACCTCGTGGAAGCCGAAGTAACGCGGAGACGGGTTGGGGCGCTTGATGCCGTAGATCACGCCGCCCGCGCTGTAGAGCAGGCCGCCCACGATCACCAGGACCAGCACGGCGATACCGCCGGTGCGCATGAAGTCGGGCAGGAAGAAGACCGCCGCCCAGCCCATCGCTATGTAGCAGGGCGTGTACAGCCAGCGCGGGGCGCCGACCCAGAACACCCGGAAGACGATGCCCGCGGCCGCCGCGCCCCAGATGCCCCACAGCAGCCACTGCCCCTTCGCCCCGGGCAGCAGCAGCATCGTCAGGGGCGTGTACGTGCCCGCGATGATCAGGAAGATGTTGGCGTGGTCGAGTCTGCGCAGGATGCCGTCCATGCGCGGGCTCCAGTCGCCCCGGTGGTACAGCGCGCTCACGCCGAACAGCAGGCAGGCCGTCAGGACGTAGATCCCGCAGGCGATCCGGCCGCGCGGTGAGTCCGCGAGGGCGGTGAGGACGAGTCCCGCGACGAGTACGGCCGGGAACATGCCCAGGTGCAGCCAGCCGCGCAGCTTGGGCTTGACCTGTTGCGACAGGGACGAGAGCGCGGCGGGGGCGGACGCAGTCATGCACCGCATCGTACCTACGGAACCGTAGGTCACGGGTCGGTCTCGCTTTATGACCTTGCCGGAGTGGCCATCGTCTCATCTCTCGCAAAAAGATCTCAAGCTGAACTCCACGTGGACGCAAAGAAGCGCAGGAAAACACGGAAACCGTGGCGTTCCTCACGTCGCTCATCTGTGACTCCCTCTGGACAGATGGGTGATCGAGTCGGAGGATCAAATGAGTGCGGTCGGCACCGGATGAGCGGCTACGAAGCATCCGGGTCGCGGCCCCCACGGGGCAACGAGGTCCTCAGCGGACCAAAAAGATCAAAAAAACCCTCATTTAGGAGCAATCGTGGCGCGCGACATCGCGGCTCCCACCACCGTCATCCCCACCAACCATCAGGAACTGATCTCGTGGGTCAACGAGATCGTCGAACTGACGCAGCCGGACAGCGTGGTCTGGTGTGACGGATCCGAGGCCGAGTACGAGCGACTGTGCGAAGAGCTCGTGGCGAAGGGCACCTTCAAGAAGCTCGACCCGATCAAGCGCCCCCACTCCTACTACGCGGCCTCCGACCCGACCGATGTCGCCCGGGTCGAGGACCGCACCTTCATCTGCTCCGAGCAGGAGAAGGACGCCGGCCCGACCAACCACTGGAAGGACCCCGCGGAGATGCGGGAGATCTTCAGCGGCGAGAAGGGCCTGTTCCGCGGCTCGATGAAGGGCCGGACGATGTACGTCGTCCCGTTCTGCATGGGCCCGCTGGGCTCGCCGCTCTCCGCGCTCGGCGTGGAGATCACCGACTCCGCGTACGTCGCCGTCTCCATGCGCACGATGACGCGCATGGGCCAGGCCGTCCTCGACGAACTCGGTGACGACGGCTTCTTCGTGAAGGCCGTGCACACCCTCGGCGCCCCGCTCGCCGAGGGCGAGGCGGACGTCCCCTGGCCGTGCAACCAGACCAAGTACATCTCGCACTTCCCCGAGTCGCGCGAGATCTGGTCCTACGGCTCCGGCTACGGCGGCAACGCCCTGCTCGGCAAGAAGTGCTACGCCCTGCGCATCGCGTCGGTCATGGCACGCGACGAGGGCTGGCTCGCCGAGCACATGCTGATCCTCAAACTGACGCCCCCGCAGGGCGAGTCGAAGTACGTCGCCGCCGCCTTCCCGAGCGCCTGCGGCAAGACCAACCTCGCCATGCTGGAGCCCACCGTCTCCGGGTGGACCGTCGAGACCATCGGCGACGACATCGCCTGGATGCGGTTCGGCGAGGACGGCCGCCTCTACGCGATCAACCCCGAGGCCGGCTTCTTCGGCGTCGCGCCCGGCACCGGTGAGCACACCAACGCCAACGCGATGAAGACGCTGTGGGGCAACGCGGTCTTCACCAACGTCGCGCTCACGGACGACGACGACATCTGGTGGGAGGGCATGACGGAGGAGACTCCGGCCCACCTCACGGACTGGAAGGGCAACGACTGGACGCCGGGCTCCGAGACCCCGGCCGCCCACCCCAACGCCCGCTTCACCGTCCCGGCCTCGCAGTGCCCGATCATCGCGCCGGAGTGGGAGGACCCGAAGGGCGTGCCGATCTCGGCGATCCTCTTCGGCGGCCGCCGCGCCACCGCCGTCCCGCTGGTGACCGAGTCCTTCGACTGGAACCACGGTGTCTTCCTCGGCGCCAACGTGGCCTCCGAGAAGACCGCCGCCGCCGAGGGCAAGGTCGGCGAGCTGCGCCGCGACCCGTTCGCGATGCTGCCGTTCTGCGGCTACAACATGGGCGACTACATGGCCCACTGGGTCGACGTCGCCAAGGACAAGGACCAGGCGAAGCTCCCGAAGATCTACTACGTCAACTGGTTCCGCAAGAACGACGCGGGCAAGTTCGTCTGGCCCGGCTTCGGCGAGAACTCCCGCGTCCTGAAGTGGATCGTGGAGCGGCTGGACGGCAAGGCCGAGGGCGTGGAGACGCCGATCGGTGTGCTGCCGACCCGGGAGGCCCTCGACACCAACGGGCTCGACCTCGCCGACAGCGACCTCGACTTCCTGCTGACCGTCGACAAGGAGGTCTGGCGGGAGGAGGCCGCGCTCGTCCCCGACCACCTCAACACCTTCGGCGAGCACACGCCGAAGGAGCTGTGGGACGAGTACCGGTCGCTGGTCGAGCGCCTGGGCTGAGTCCCGTACGAAAGACTCCGCGGCCGGTTGGGGGATGTGCCCTGACCAGCGATCGTCACGGCCGGCCGCGGTGTGTACCGGCGAGGCCGCGCACAACGGCGTGTGCGGCCGACAGGCCTGCCGTCACCTGCCTCCGTCCGCCCCGACGGTCGCGGTGACGGCGGGCCTTCGCCTGTGTGGGTGGGGTACCGGTCGCCCGCCGGGCTGATTTCCTGCGGCCGGTGGGCGCAAGGCGGCTCGTGGCGTGTGGACCCGGGGACCGGCGCCGGGACGCTGGCGTCCATGATCACACCATATGTTCGATCGTTCACACCTGGCGTTCGATCGCTCACGATCCGGGCCGGAACCGTGACGGCCGCCCTCCTGGCGCTCGTCCTGGCCCTGCCCGGCACCGCGGTCGCCGCCCCCGGCGACCTGGACACCGGCTTCGGCAACGGCGGCACGGTCCTCACCGACGTCGGCGGCACCGACTCGGCGAACGACGTGGCGGTACAGCCGGACGGCAAGATCGTCTCCGTCGGCTCCTCCGCCGACGACTCGGTACCGGAGAGCGACTTCGCGCTGACCCGGCACAACCCCGACGGCACCCTGGACCCGGGCTTCGGCGGCGACGGCAAGGTCACCACGCCCATCAACAACATGATCACGGACGGCGACCTCCAGTGGAGCGAGGCGCACGCCGTGGCGCTGCAGCCCGACGGCAAGATCGTGGTGGCGGGCGGCAGTTGGCGCGGGTACGAGAACTGCTGCTGGTTCACGGTGGCCCGCTACAACACGGACGGCACGCTGGACACGGGCTTCGGCGGCGGTGACGGCCGGGTGTTCACCGACTTCGGCACCCCCGAGGAGGCCATGGACGTCGCGGTGCAGCCCGACGGAAAGATCGTCGCCGCGGGCTATGTCGGCGGCCAGGCCGCGGTCGCCCGCTACAACTCCGACGGCAGCCCGGACACCGGCTTCAGCGGCGACGGCATGGTCACCACCCCGCTGGGCACCTCCCCGCAGGAGGGCGGCGACGTGCGCGCCCTCGCCCTCCAGCCCGACGGCAGGATCGTGGTCGCGGGCCAGGTCGGACAGACCCGCTTCGACTTCGTGCTCGTCCGCTACAACGCCGGTGGCACCCTCGACACCGGGTTCGGCAACGGCGGCATCCAGCGCACCGACTTCGGCGGCTACGACACCGCGGAGGCGCTCGCCGTCCAGCCCGACGGCAAGATCGTCGCGGCCGGCGCGGGCGGCGCCGGGGTCGCGCTGGCCCGCTACAACACCAACGGCACCCTGGACCCGAGCTTCGACGGCAACGGCCTGGCCGTCACCCCCGGCGGGTCCGGCCAGGACGTGAAGCTGCAGAGCGACGGACGGATCGTCGTCGCCGGCAGCGGGACCGGCGGGTTCAACGTCTGGCGGTACAACACCGACGGCAGCCTGGACAGCGGCTTCGGCACCGGCGGCCGGGTGGCCACGGGCTTCGGCGGCACCGACGCCGCCCACGGCGTGGCGATCCAGTCCGACGGCAGGATCGTCGCCGCCGGCCAGGGCGGACCGGGCAGCGACTTCGCACTCGCCCGCTACCTGGGCGGCGGCACGACCCCGCCCCCGCCCACCGCCGACCTCTCCGTCACCAAGACCGGCCCGGCCTCCGTCACCCTCGGCGACCGCGCCACCTACACCGTCCGCGTGACCAACGCGACCGCCTCCACCGCGACCGCCACCGGGGTCACCCTGACCGACGCCCTCTCCGGCGGGGGCGCGACCCTGATCTCGGCCACGCCCTCCCAGGGCAGCTGCGCCACCACCGCCACCGGCGCCACCTGCTCCCTGAACACCCTGGCCGCGGGCGCGAGCGCGACGGTCACGGTGGTCGCCGAACCCCGCGCCACCGGCACCCTCCGCAACACCGCCACGGTGACGGCCACCCAGACCGACCCGGCGACCGGCAACAACACCGCCACGGCCACCGGCACCGCCGCCAACTCCCGGGGCTGCACCATCATCGGCACCAGCGGCACCGACACCCTCACCGGCACCAGCGGCAACGACGTGATCTGCGGCCTGAGCGGCAACGACACCCTCCGCGGCGTCGACGGCGCCGACACCGTCTACGGCGACTACGGCAACGACATCATCGACGGAGGCAACGGCAACGACACCCTCAACGGCGGCCCGGGCAACGACACCGTGAACGGCTCCGCGGGCAACGACCGGGTGACCACCACCGACGGCGTCTCCGGCAACGACACGGCCAACGGCGGCCTCGGCTTCGACACCTGCACCACCGACCCGGGCGACAG
This sequence comes from Streptomyces sp. NPDC048288, assembly GCF_043201555.1. Classification (NCBI taxonomy): domain Bacteria; kingdom Bacillati; phylum Actinomycetota; class Actinomycetes; order Kitasatosporales; family Streptomycetaceae; genus Streptomyces; species Streptomyces sp. NPDC048288. The sequence goes on along the minus strand of NZ_JBICZD010000003.1, from coordinate 196,735 downwards.
CCGCATCAGCTGTCCCTGACCACCCGCCGGCTCCGGCCCCTCGCGCTCCGCGGGGGGCCGGCCGTCTGCTGTCTGCCGTCTGCGGCGCCGTCGTGGCTGGTCGCGCAGTTCCTCCCCCAGCCTTCGGCCGGGGGTACCCCCAGCGCCCCTTTGGGGCGCCGAACCGCAGCGGATTAGTTGTTCCGGTCCTCCAGGTACCGCGTGTGGGTCTCCTGGCGCCTGGCCTCCGTGTCGCGCAGCGCGGCCGCCAGTTCCTCGGCCTCCTCCTTCAGGAGGCCCAGCTGGCGCTCCAGGTGCTTCTCCGGCGGCTCCTGTCCGGGTGCCAGACGTGTCCACCACCGGGTGCGGACGAAGCTGTCGACGGCCTCCGGGATGTCCTGCCGTACCGTCCGTGACAGGACGTGGACGCCCTCCGGGTCCTCGGCGAGCAGCTCGGCGGGCCGGCCCGGGTCGAGCAACGCCGTCAGCAGGTCCGTCAGTTCCGCCAGCCGCGCCTCGGTGGAGGCCGGCAGGCCGACCTCCGCCAGATAGGTCTCCAGCTTGCGGAAGTCCGCCCGCACCTCGCCCAGCTGGGCGGACGGGGTGGGGAACTCCGGCAGCGGCGGGCGTTCCGGCGGGGCGATCAGCGCGCCCGCGCCGTACAGGCCCGCCACCACGACCGGCCAGTACGTGCCCGCGACCCCGGTGAAGGTCAGCACCAGGCCGACGAGACCGGCCGCGCCGCCCGTGAGGTTCTTCCGGGACTCGAGGTAGGCGAGGACCCCGTTGGTCTTATTGGTAGCCACGGATCTCCTCGAAGGCGCCGTCCAGGGAGCCCTGCTGCGCGTCGAAGAGACGGCCGCCGGTCAGGGTGGCGATGTGCTGGAGTTCGGCGCGGGAGGAGTCGCCGAAGAGGATGGGGAAGACGGGGATCTGCTGCCGGTCGGCGGAGAGCTTGTTGTAGAAGGCGTCGAAGTCACCGACCTTGGCACCCGTGGTGTTCTCGCCGTCGGTCATCAGCACGATCGACGTGAAGGTCTCCTGGGAGGGGTTCAGCTGCGCGTACGCCTTCTCCAGGGAGGTGTAGATCGCCGTGTTGCCGTCGGCGTGCAGGGCGTCGGTGTCCTTGCGGATCGCGGCGAGGTCGGACTTGTCGTCGACCACATGGGTGCTGACGCTCTTCACGTCCGAGCCGAACGGCATCAGGGTGACCTCCTCGCGGTCGCGGAAGTCACCGGTGAGGCCGGTGAGCGCGGCCTTCAGGCGGGAGAGGCGGTCGCCCTCCATCGAGCCCGAGGTGTCCAGGACGTAGACCGTGCGGGAGGGCCGGCGCAGGTCGTTCTCGTAGGCGGAGATCAGCCCGTCGGCCACCGACTGGCTGCCGGGGAAGGGGAGTTCGCGACGGCGGCTGGTGTCCAGGCCGGCGGCCGGCGGGACGGCGGCCACCACCGGGCGGCGGTGCGTGGTGTCCGTGATGAGTTTCTGCACGGCCGCCGTGCGCAGGTCCTCCGTCACCCGGCGGACGTCCTCGCGGGTCGCCGAGGAGGTCGAGGCCAGCGAGGAGAGCGGGTAGTCGGCGGTGACCACACCGTCGGTCGGACGGATCACCGTCAGGCCGGGGATCTCCTGGAGGACCGACTCGTAGTTGAGCAGCGCGTCGACGTTGCCGCGCCGCTTGTAGGCCGAGGCCAGCCAGCCGGAGGAGCCCGAGGTCAGGGTCTGGCCCCGGAAGAACTTCTTCAGCCGGGGCGTCGCCTTGGTGACGTCGGCGTCCGTGAGCGCCGACTGGGCGCCGGAGAGCGCGGAGGCCACCGAGACCAGCGTGGAGAAGCCGGAGTTGGAGCGCGCCGGGTCGGTCATGCCGTACGTCAGCCTGCCCGCCTCGACGGCCTGCTCGACCTGGGACCAGGTGACGGCGGCCGGCTTCCAGCCCAGCGACCGGACGGTGGCCGTCTTCACGCCGATCGCGACCGGGCTGGACATGATCGAGGTCTCGGAGACGACCTTCTTCGCCGCCTCGGGGCGCAGCCGCAGATAGTCGTCGGAGGACAGCCACAGCGCGTCGTACCTGCCGGCCGTCTTCCCCTTGGCCAGCAGGTCGACGGCGTCCAGGGTGCCCATGTAGGTCGGGCGGATGGTGACACCCGTGTCCTTGCGGACACGCTCGAACACGGCCGTCATGTCGCTGAGTTCGGAGGACGCGAGGACCCGCAGGGTGCCCGCCTTCGGGGCCGTGGAGTCGTCGTCGCCGTGGTCCTCGGGGGTGCAGCCCGCCAGGACGACGGCCGCCGCCGCAAGGAGGGCGGAAAGGGCGTGCAACGTGCGTCTGTTCATGCGAGGCCGCCCTCCAGCGCGCCCTTCGCCCGGCTGCGCTCCAGGTAGGCGCTCGCCTGCTGGAGTTCGTCCGTGAGGGACTGCACGGTGTTCGCCATCACCTCGGTCGCCTGCACCTTGTAGGTGTCGATGGCGTCGAGGGTGCGGTAGATCTGCTGGAAGGCGGCGCGCAGGGTCTCGGCGCCGACGGCCGGGTCGGCCGCGATCCGCTGGATCTCGCCGCTCTGCGTGGCGAGCATCTCGGCGTTGCCCCGGATCAGTTCCTCGGTCGTCCCGCGCAACGCGTTGACCTGCTCGATGACCTTCTTCTGGTTGTCGAGCGCGGAGGCCAGCATCACCGAGATGCGCAGGGCGGACACGGTGGTGGTGGCGGCCCGTTCGACGCCCTTGATCAGCTCGTCGTTGTTGCGGCGTACGACGTCCATCGCCAGGTAGCCCTGCGCGGAGACCGCGAGCTGGGTGAGCAGGTCCTGGTGCTTCTGCCGGACCGGGAAGAGCACGTCCGCGCGGACGGCGTCGGCCTCCTGGGGGTCCGTGAGCCGGACGACGTGCTGCTCCACGGCGGTGTCCAGGGCCTGGGTGAGGACCACGTACTCCTGGAGCTTGCCCATGGTCTCCCACAGCCGGACCCGCTCGGTCTGCAACGCGGCGTTGTCCCGCCGGAGTTCGTCCTGCCCGCCGCGCAGCGAGCCCACGATCTTGTTCAGCGTGCCCTGCGCGGAGGCGTACTTGGCGACGTGGTCGCGGAGCTTGTTGCCGCCGGGCAGCCGGGAGAGGAACTTGCGGCCCTTGCTCGCGGGCAGGTCGCGCGGGTCCAGGTCCTCGACGACCCGGCGGAGTTCGACGAGCGAGCCGGCCACCTTGGCCTGGGCGTCGCCGCCCTTGTCGGGCAGGCTGCGCACCGCGCGCTCCAGCATGCGGTTGGACTGCGAGGCGGCGGTGCGCATCTCGCCGGCGCCGAGGCCGGTGATCTCGCCGACCTTGCTCGCGAACTCCGGTGACCGGGCGTCCAGGGCGGCGAGGTCCCGGACGTAGCCGGCGGCCTTGTGCGCCATGTCCGCGCGGACGCTGTCCTCCACGGGCACCAGCCCGCCGGCCTTCTCCCGCGGCACGGGCGCGACGGCCTCCGGCGGGGTCAGGGTGAAGACGTCCTCACCGCTGAGGGTGGGCGCGTGGTCACCGCCGCTCGGCGTCATCTTGTCGAAGTTGCTCACAGGATCCCCCCGTCAGCCGCGCGCCCGGCGGGCCATCTCGTGCAGCACCGCGGAGGTGGGCACGGGCGCCTGCCGGACGCCGGTCAGTGTCTGGTTGAGGTAGGCGGCGTGGTCGGCCGTGGCCTTGACGAACTCGGCGGAGTCGCCCTGGGGCCGGAAGCCGTGCTTGACGGCGAGCTTGCGCAACGTCGGGTCGGTGCTGAGGAGTTGGCCCAGCTCCCGGCCGGCGTCGTCCAGCGGCACGATCGTGTGGTCGCTGTTGACGGTGGTGTCCGGGTAGAGGACCACGAGGTCGTCGGCGCCGTGCTGTTCGGCGAGCAGCGACACCACCTGCGACTCGTAGAGGCACACCAGCGGGTTTCCGGCGCCGCTGATGAAGTCCCGGAACACCGAGTCGCTGCTGGGCTGCTGGGCGCCCTGCACGCTGACGAGCTTGTGCAGCAGCGGGGCGGTCCGCGCGACCTCGGCGGTGCTCGACACCACCCGGCCGCCGTTGGCGACATAGGAGGCGGCGGCCAGGTAGAGGGCGCCGGAGTTGGAGGTCTCGGGGTCGGTGCTGGTGATGTACAGCGTCCCGGTCAGCTCTCCGTGTGCCTTGGCCCCCTTGAGCTGCTGCCAGGTGCGGTCGTGCTCGGCCGCGTCCAGGTAGGCGCTCATCTTCAGGGTGCCCTTGCCCTTGCCGTCGAGCACGGCGAGCCCGTTGGCGGCGAGCACCCCGGCCGCGCTGCGGTGGGCCACCACCACGAGCGGCGAGTAGAAGGGCCGGGGCAGGGGCTGACGCGCGTGGTACTTCCCGGCCAGCTGGTCGGCGGGTGCCGAGCTGGACGGGAAGGCGAAGTCGTAGCCCTTCAGGTTCAGGTCCTCCATGGCCCAGGACCCCGACGCCTCCGTCTTCACGGTGTAGCCCTTGGCGGCGAGGGCCTTCACCACATCGGGATCGGCGAAGAAGTCCGACTTCTCCGAACCGATCACACCACGCACGGTCTTCGTTGCCGTGCCCTTGTCATCCCCATGTCGGCCTGCGACGACGGCAGCCACCACGCCACCGATCAGCAGCACCGCCAGGACGATTCCCGCGATACGTCTCACGCGGGGGAGCGTGCTCGCGGAACTCCACGTTCCTGGGCGTCCTGGGTGAACGGGGGGTGAATCGGACGTCCCGGATTACAACGGGGGGACGAGGATCGAGCAGAGGTGCGCCGGCCGTGCGGGCCACCGGGTGGCGCGGGAGGTCGGGAGGGTGTGGCAACCCGGTCCGCGCGTCGCTGCGGGAGCGCGCGGACCGGGGCCGTTCGAGGGGTCAGCCGGCGGTGGTGAGTTCCGTGGCCGCCGCGTGTGCGTCCATGCGCTCGGCGGCGAGGATCGCCGCCGCGGTGTCCGCGCGGGACGCCGCGACCACCAGGGCCCGGCCCGCGAGCGCGTGGGCGCGCTCGTGGAGCGCGGCCGACTGCCCGGCCGCCGTCAGTGACGCGCGGACCGGGGTCCGTCCGCCCCGCAGCCGGGCCACCTGCTCGGCCAGCCGGGTCGCGGCCGTGTCGAGGTCGGTGGACGGAGTGAGGGAGCGCAGCTCGTCGGTGACGGCGAGCAGTGCCGCGAGATGTCCCGCGAGCTGGATGTCCAGCTCCTCCTCGCGCGAGCGGTGCGGGAAGTCGGAGGGGGCGCCGGCCATCGTGCTGTGCACCGACTTGGTGCGGATCGGTTCGTACATGGGAGATGGCCTCCTGTGCTGTGACAGGAAACCATCCTAGCTTAGATCTCGTCTAAAGTTGACCCGCGTCACGGTCGGTGGCCCGGCGGCTACCTATGGCTGGCCGTACCCGTCCAGGAACCGGCCGATCCGGGTGATAGCGTCCCGCAGGTCGCCCACCGTCGGCAGGGTCACCACCCGGAAGTGATCCGGCTCCGGCCAGTTGAAGCCGGTGCCCTGGACGACCATGATCTTCTCCTGGCGCAGCAGGTCCAGGACCATCTGCCGGTCGTCCTTGACCTTGAAGACCTGGGGGTCGAGCCGCGGGAAGAGGTAGAGGGCGCCCTTGGGGCGGACGCAGCTCACGCCCGGGATCTGGGTGAGCAGCTCGTAGGCCGTGTCCACCTGCTCCTTCAGCCGCCCGCCCGGCAGGACCAGGTCGTTGATCGTCTGGCGCCCGCTGAGCGCGGCCACGACCCCGTGCTGGCCGGGCATGTTCGCGCACAGCCGCATGTTCGCGAGGATCGTCAGGCCCTCGATGTAGGACTCGGCGTGCGCGCGCGGGCCGGAGACGGACATCCAGCCGACCCGGTAGCCGGCCACCCGGTACGCCTTCGACATGCCGTTGAAGGTGAGGGTGAGCAGATCGGGGGCGACCTTGGCGGTCGGGGTGTGCGTGGCGCCGTCGTAGAGGATCTTGTCGTAGATCTCGTCCGAGCAGACCAGCAGGTTGTGGCGGCGGGCGATGTCGGTCAGCCCGCGCAGCATCGCCTCGTCGTACACCGCGCCCGTCGGGTTGTTCGGGTTGATGACGACGATCGCCTTGGTGCGGTCGGTGACCTTGCGCTCTATGTCGGCGAGGTCGGGCATCCAGTCCGCCTGCTCGTCGCAGCGGTAGTGCACGGCGGTGCCGCCGGAGAGGGAGACCGCCGCGGTCCACAGCGGGTAGTCCGGCGCCGGTACGAGGACCTCGTCGCCGTCGTCCAGCAGGCCCTGCATCGCCATCACGATCAGCTCGGAGACGCCGTTGCCGATGAAGACGTGCTCGACGTCGGTCTCGATGCCGATGGTCTGGTTGTGCATGACGACCGCGCGCCGGGCGGCCAGCAGGCCCTTCGCGTCGCCGTAGCCGTGTGCCGAGGAGACGTTGCGGAGGATGTCCTCCAGGATCTCCGGCGGGCACTCGAAGCCGAAGGCGGCCGGGTTCCCGGTGTTCAGCTTGAGGATGCGGTGTCCCGCGGCCTCTAGCCGCATCGCCTCCTCGAGAACCGGCCCCCGGATCTCGTAACAGACATTGGCGAGCTTGGTCGACTGGATCACCTGCATGCCGGTGAGCTTACGGGGAGGTAACACGCGCCGTGTCGTGTTTTCCGACACGTGAGACATGGGCGTGGTGCGCGCGGGGGCCCGCCTGAGTGCGGGCGGGGCCTTCGTTGCGACACGGCGGTTTGGCCTGTTATCGCCGGTAGCTGTCTCAAAGGCCCCTCCTCTCCCTACAATCCGCGTCCATGCCGAGACCTGCCGAGGACGAGACCGGGGCGCCCAGCGTCTACCAATCCCAGGGCGAACCGGCGCCCGCGTACGGGGAGTACCGGGATCCCGCGTCCGCGCACGGCTGGCTCAACGCATACGACGAGACGCGCGAACTGCCCCGGATCGCCCCCGCCGCTCCGCGGCCGGGCCGCGCGGACCGGCGGCGGGCGGCCCGCGGTACGGCCGGGCGCCGCTCCAGGCGCGTGGCGGTCGCCGTGGGGGCGGTGGGCGCCGCGTCCGCGGCCGCGCTGATCGCCGGCTTCGCCCTCTCCTCGTCGCCCGACGGCACCCGGGGGGAGCGGGACCGTACCCGCCTCGCGACGGACGGGTCCTCGGCGCGGGCCCAGGCGCCGGAGGGCGGTCCGGGCAGCGCGTCCGCCGTCGCGCCCTCGGTGAGGTCGGCCGCGCCGGTCGCGCGGACGCCCTCGGTCCGGGCCACCACGCCGACGGCCGCGGCCTCCACGGCCGGGGCGTCCGGGCCGGCGAGCGCCACCCCGACCCGCAGGGCGAGCGCGACGCCGACGTCTACGTCCGCACCTGCGCCGAGCGCCACCGCGGTGACGTCGACCCCGACCCCGACCTATCCGGGGCGCGGCTGGGGGCACGGGCGGGGCGGCGGTGGCAGGTCCCACTAGCGGACCGTACGGAAATCCGCCAACGCCGGGCCTGAAACAACTCCTTGCTCTCGCGGCCTGTTGTGTTGAGAATGCACATGACAAAAACAGCGGGTGGCCGGAAGATCTCCGGTCACCTCGTCATATAGAGGGGACCCCCACATGAACAAGCCTCTCGTCGCCGCGCTCGCCTCCCTGGCCATCACCGGGATCGGCACGGCACCGGCGATCGCCGCACCACAGGCCAAGGCGGCCGCGGCGGTGACCGTCAACTTCGCGGGCACCGTCTCGCTCAGCAACTGCTCCGGCTCCGTCATCCGCTTCCCGAACTCCGCGGACACCGACCCGGCCCTGGTGCTGACCAACGGCCACTGCCTGGAGACCGGCTTCCCGGACCCCGGCGAGGTCATCACCGGCCAGTCCTCCAGCCGTACCTTCGGGCTGCTGAACTCCTCCGGCACCCGCGTCGCCACGCTCCGCGCCAACCAGGTCGTCTACTCGACGATGACCGACACGGACGTCACGATCTACCGCACCACCACGACGTACGCGGCGATCAAGAGCTCCTACGGCATCAGCCCGCTGACCGTCAGCGACACCCACCCGACCGCCGGCACCGCCATCAAGGTCGTCTCCGGCTACTGGAAGACGATCTACAGCTGCAACATCGACGGGTTCGTGTACCGGCTGAAGGAGGGCGACTGGACCTGGAAGGACTCGGTCCGTTACACCTCCGCGTGCAACACGATCGGGGGGACCTCGGGGTCGCCGGTGATCGACACCACCACCGGGCAGGTCGTCGCCGTCAACAACACAGGCAACGAGGACGGGGAGCGGTGCACCGTGGACAACCCGTGCGAGGTGGACGAGAGCGGGAACGTGACGGTGCGGCAGGGGATCAACTACGCCGAGGAGACGTACAACATTCCGGCGTGCTTCACGACGGGGAATGTGCTGAACCTCGCGGCCAGTGCGTGCACGTTGCCGAAGCCGTAGGGGGCCGGTTTTCGGGTGCGGGTTCGGTGGGGGCTGGTCGCGCAGTTCCCCGCGCCCCTAAAAGCATTGGGGCGCACGTCGGACGGCTCGTCCCGCCAACTCGTCCGTGCGACGACCGTCCTCGATCACGAAGCGGCCGTTGATCAGGACATACGGGATGCCTGTCGGTAGGCGGCGGGGTTCCTCGAAGGTGGAGCCCGCCGCCACCGTTCGTGGGTCGAAGAGGACGAGGTCGGCGCGGTGGCCCTCGTGGACGAGGCCGCGGTCCGGCAGGCGGAGCCGGGCCGCGGGGCGGGAGGTGAGGTGGGCCACGCACTCCTCCAGGGGGAGGATGCCCAGGTCCCTTACGTAGTGGCCGAGGTAGTGCGGGAAGGTGCCGTAGGCCCGGGGATGGGGCTTGGCGCCGTGGAGGATGCCGTCCGAGCCGCCGGTGTGGACGGGGTGGCGCATGATCGTGCGGACGTTCTCCTCGTGGCCCACGTGCTGGAGGATCGACGGGGCCAGGCGGTCCGCCAGCAGGAGGTGGCGGGCCGTGGTCCACGGGGTCTCGCCCCGCTCCCGCGCCGACTCCTGGACCGTACGGCCGACGAAGTCCGCGAGGGCGGGGTCGGCGACGCCCGAGATCTCGATCGTGTCCCACTCGATGGGGACACCGTGGCAGCCGTCGGAGCCGATGGCCTCCAGGTGGTGGCGGATGCGTTCGGATGTGCCGTCGTCCGACAGGCGGGCCAGGGCCGCCTCCGGGCCGCCCTCGTTCGCCCAGCTCGGCAGCATCGCCGCGAGGGTGGTGCTGCCGGGGGTGTAGGGGTAGGTGTCCAGGGTGATGTCGGCGCCGGCGGCCAGGGCCTCGTCCAGGAGCGACAGCAGCTCGGGGGCGCGGCCCTTGTTCACGCCGAAGTTCATGGTGGCGTGGGCGAGATGGAGGGGGCAGTTCGCCTCCCGGGTGAGGGCCACCATCTCCTCGTAGGCCTCAAGGGCTCCCGCGCCGTACGAGCGGTGGTGCGGGCAGTAGTAGCCGCCGTACTCCGCCACCACCCGGCACAGCTCGGTCAGTTCGGCGTCCTTGGCGTACATGCCGGGGGTGTAGGTCAGGCCGGAGGACAGGCCCACCGCGCCCTGTTCCAGGCCCTCCGCCACCAACTGCCGCATCCGGTCCAGCTCTTGGGGTGTCGCCGCGCGGTCCTCCCAGCCGACGGCGAGCGCGCGGACCGTGCCCTGGGGGATCAGATAGGCCGCGTTGACCGCGATGCCCCGGTCCAGGCGGTCCAGGTACTCGCCGACCGAGCGCCAGTCGAAGTCGATGTCGTCGCCGTGGCCGTTCCAGCCGGCGATCGCCCGGCGGACCTCGGCCAGGGTGCGGTCGTCGACCGGGGCGTACGACAGGCCGTCCTGGCCCAGGACTTCGAGGGTGACCCCCTGGGCGGCCTTGGCGCTGTGGTCGGGATCGCGGAGCAGGGCCAGGTCGCTGTGCGCGTGCATGTCGATGAAGCCGGGGGAGAGGACCAGGCCCTCCGCGTCCAGTTCGCGCACCGCGCGGGGGCGCTGGCAGCCCGCCGCCGCGGCCTCCTTGACGATCGACACGATCCGGCCGTCGTCGACCACCACGTCCGCGCGGTAGGAGGGTGCGCCGCTGCCGTCGACGACGTCCGCGTCCCGGATGACCAGATCCTCCACTGAACGCTCCCTAGAAGTAGGTGCGGATGTAGTCGACGACCGTCCCGTCCGCCTCCGCGACCGGGATCAGCTGCCACTTGTCGAACGAGGTGCACGGGTGGGACAGGCCGAGCCCGACCCAGTCCCCGACCTCCAGGTCCGCCCCGGGAGCGGTGCGCAGCCAGGTGTGCTGGTCGGAGAGGCCGGTGACCTCGATGCCGGTCGCCGGGCGCTCGGTGCCGTCCCGGCGGACCACCTGGGCGAAGGGGAGGTGGAGGTCGTAGGCCGCGTCCCGCTTGCCCGCGTTGGCGAAGGCCTGCTCGGGGGAGGGGCGGGAGACGACCTGGGCCCAGAGCCGGAAGGCCGGCTCCAGGGCGCCCTCCCCGGGGACCCGGTTGAAGGGGGTGATCTCGCGGTAGTGGCCGTCGTCGTGCGAGACGTACGCGCCCGAGCGCAGCAACTTCAGGACCGGGCGGGTGAGTTCGGGCACGGTGGCGAAGACGTCCGCCACCGCGTCGAACCAGGCGCTGCCGCCCGCGCTGACCACGATCTCGTCCGTCCCGGCGAACCGTCCGGCCCCGTCGAACTCCACGGCGAGCGCGACGAGACGGCGCAGATAGGCGTGCACCCGGTCCGGGTCCGCCCGCGGCACCTCGCCCTCGTACCCGGCCACCCCCACCAGCCGCAGGGTCTCCGCCCCCGCCACCGCGTCGGCGACCGCCGCGCACTCCGCCTCGGTACGGACGCCGGTGCGGGCGCCCTCCCCGGCGGCCAGCTCGACGACCACGTCCACGGGACGCGAGGTCCCCTTCAGGGCCGCGTCCATCAGGCCGACCCCGCGCACGGAGTCGACGTAGCAGACGAAGTGGAAGTCGGCGTCCCGCTCCAGTTCGGCGGCGATCCAGCGGAGCGCCGGGGCGTCCACGAGTTCGTTGGCGAGGAAGACCCGGCGGGTGCCGAACGCCCGCGCCACCCGCACCTGGTGCGGCACGGCGAGGGTGATGCCCCACGCCCCGTGCTCGACCTGGCGCTGGAACAGCTGCGGGGCCATGGAGGTCTTGCCGTGCGGGGCGAAGGCGAGGCCGTGGCGTGCGGCGTACGTCTCCATCAGCGCGAGATTGTGCTCCAGGCGCTCGGCGGACAGGGCCAGCACGGGGGTGGCGAAGCCGTCGGAGAAGAGGTTGCGGCGCTGGGCGGCCAGCTCGCCGACGGTGAGTCCCCCGGCGTCCGGCGGAAGTCCCTTGAAGCGGTGGTCCACGCGCTCCTCCGCGAGCCGCGCGAGCGCTTCGGTGCCGGGGTCGAGGGTCACGGAGCCTCCCTGATCGGGGTGGTTGCATTCTGTGCAACGTCCATTGCGTATATCGCTTACCGCTGTCTAACATCCACGCCAACGCCGGGTCAATGGAGCCCGCAGCGTCCCTTCCCCGACGACGAGGAGCCCGACCATCGTGAAGGCCACGGACGCGGTCGTCGCCGTTGACGCACCGGATGACGTACCGGACGTCGTCGCGCTCGGCGAGTCCATGGTCACCTTCCTGCCCAGCCGGCCGGGCCGCCTCGCGGACGTACCGTCCTTCGACCGTGCGATCGGCGGCGCCGAGTCCAACGTGGCCTGCGGGCTGGCCGCCGCCGGCCACGCGGTGCGGTGGGTCAGCCGGGTCGGGGCGGACGGGTTCGGCGACCACCTGGTCGAGACGGTCGCGTCCTACGGCGTCGACGTCGCGTACGTGGACCGCGATCCGGTCCGCCCGACGGGGGTGTACTTCCGTACGGCGGGGGACCGGGCGACGGACGCGCACGAGGTGGCGTACTACCGGGCGGGGTCGGCGGCGTCGGCGATGTCGGTGGCCGACGTGGACCTGGCGGCGGTGCGCGCGGGGCGGATCCTGCACCTGTCGGGGATCACGGCGGCCTTGTCGGAGGGCTGCCTGGGGCTGCTGCACGAGCTGACGGCTGCCGCTCCCGCCGAGGGGGGCCGCCCGGTGGTGTCGTTCGACGTCAACCACCGGCCGGGGCTGTGGACCGGATCCGGTGGCGCGGAGGTGCTGCTGGAGCTGGCGCGGCGGGCCGACATCGTCTTCGTGGGGGAGGACGAGGCGGAGCTGGCGTGGGGGGTGACGGGAGGGCCGACGGCGATCCGGGAGGCGTTGCCGGAGCCGGAGGTGCTGGTGGTGAAGCAGGGCGCGAAGGGGGCGACGGCTTTCGTGTCGAGTGCGGCCCGGTGGGGGCTGGTCGCGCAGTTCCCCGCGCCCCTTACGGGGCGCTTCCCAGCCGCGTCCCATCGGGCCACCCCGCCGGCGCGGGCGAGTGAAACCCCGCCCCCCGCCGACACCCGCGGCACCTTCGAACCCGCCCCCACCGTCGACGTCGTGGCGAACGTCGGCGCCGGGGACGCCTTCGCCGCCGGGTTCCTCTCCGGGATCCTGCGCGGCCTGCCGGTCAGGCGGACGCTCCGGGTCGGGCATCTCTTCGCCGCCGCCGCCCTCACGACGCCCGCCGACCTCGCCCCGCCCCCCGCCCGCGACACCACCGACCGCCTGATCGGTCTCGACGACGCCGCGTGGGAGAGACTTCGACTCGGCCCCGGCTGGACCCAAGCCGGTGTGGCCGAACAGGAGGTACGCACCCCATGAGCCAGACCGTCGACCGGGCGCTCAGCATCCTGCCCCTGCTCGCGGAGGGCCCCGCCGACCTCGGCCGGGTCGCCGACCGCCTCGGTGTGCACAAGTCGACCGCACTGCGGCTGCTGCGCACCCTCCACGAACACGGCCTGGTCTACCGCCAGTCCGACCAGCGCTACCGCCTCGGCGCCCGGCTCTTCGCCCTCGCCCAGGAGGCGATGGAGAACCTCGACATCCGCGAGATCGCCCACCCCCACCTGGCCCGCCTCAACTCGGCCTGCGGACACACCGTGCACCTCGCCGTGTTCGAGGAGGGCGAGGTGCTGTACATCGACAAGGTGGAGAGCCGGTACCCGGTACGCATGTACTCGCGGATCGGGAAACCGGTCGCCATCACCGTCGCCGCCGTCGCCAAACTGCTCCTCGCCGACCTGCCCGAGCCCGAGCGGCGGGCCCTCACCGACAAGCTCGACTACCCCATGTACACGGCCCGTTCGACCCCCAACGCGGAGGCCTTCCGCAAGGAGCTGGCCCGGGTGCGCGAACAGGGCTGGGCCACCGACCTCGGCGGCCACGAGGAGTCCATCAACTGCGTGGCCGCACCGATCCGCGGTGCCGACGGGCGGGTCGTCGCCGCGATGTCGGTCTCCGCGCCCAACGTCGTCGTCACCGCCGACGAACTCCTCACCCTGCTCCCGCAGGTGCGCCGTACGGCGGACGCGATCAGCGGTGAGTACTCCGGCAGAACCCCGATCAAGGAAGCCCCCTAAGGAAGCCCCCTGATGACCGAGAAGACCGCCCTCACCCCCACGACCCACACCACCCCGCCCGCGAAGTTCTCGCACGGAGTGCGGAAGGGCAACATCCTCCAGGTCGCCGGCCAGGTCGGTTTCCTGCCGGCCGAGGAGGGCAGGCCGCCGACCCCGGCCGGACCGACACTGCGCGAGCAGACCCTCCAGACCCTCGCCAACGTCAAGGCGATCCTTCAGGAGGGCGGCGCCTCCTGGGACGACGTGATGATGATCCGCGTCTATCTGACGGACGTGGACCACTTCGCCGAGATGAACGCCATCTACAACACCTACTTCGAGGAGCAGGGCCTCACCGCCCCGCCCGCCGCCCGCACGACCGTCTACGTCGGTCTGCCCGCCGGCCTCCTCATCGAGATCGACGCCCTCGCCGTACTCGGCTGACGTCCCCGCACCGTCCCCCGCACGACGGCACGGCACCCCGCACGGTGCCGTGCCGCGCTCCGCCCTGCCCGAAAGCACCATGTACTTACGCAGAGGACCCCCACATGTCCCTATCGCTCGCCGCCCCCACCACCCCCGCGACCCCACCCCACACCGGGGGCCTGCTCCTCCTCGTCGACGGCACCGCCGGTCTCCTCACCGTCGCCGCCCTCGGCATCGCGCTGCTCCTCTTCCTGATCATCAAGGCCCGGCTGCAGCCCTTCGTGGCCCTGCTCGCCGTCTCCATAGCCGTCGGCCTGCTGGCCGGACTCTCGGTCACCGAACTCTTCGGCACCGTCCAGCGCTCGGACGCGGTCTCCACCGTCGAGTCCGGCATGGGCGGCATCCTCGGCCATGTCGCGATCATCATCGGCCTCGGCACCATGCTCGGCGCGATCCTCGAAGTCAGCGGCGGCGCGGAGGTGTTGGCGACCCGGCTCCTGAACCTCTTCGGGGAGAAGCGCGCCCCGCTCGCCATGGGCCTCACCGGCCTCATCTTCGGCATCCCGGTCTTCTTCGACGTCGGCATCTTCGTGCTGGCGCCCCTCGTCTACGCGGCGGCCAAGCGCGGCGGCAAGTCGATCCTGCTCTACTGCCTCCCGCTCCTCGCCGGTCTCTCCATGACCCACGCCTTCCTGCCGCCGCACCCCGGCCCGGTGGCCGCCGCCGCGCTGCTGCACGTCCAGCTCGGCTGGGTCATCCTCATGGGTGTCGTCTGCGGCATCCCGGCGGTGCTGGCCGCCTGGGCGTACTCGGCGTGGATCGGCAGGCGGATCTTCGTCGCCGTACCGCAGGACATGGTCGAGGCGGCCGAGGAGGCCAGGCAGGCGGTGGTGGCGGAGCAGCGGGCGGCCGGGGTGGAGCCCCGGGAGCAGCCGGTCCCGCTCGGCACGGTCCTCGCCATCATCGGCACCCCGCTCGTCCTCATCCTCGCCGCGACCTTCTCCTCCATCGCCCTGGACCCCTCCACCGGCCGCTCGGTGATCGAGTTCTTCGGCACGCCGATGGTCGCCCTCACCCTCGCCCTGGTCCTCGCCTACTACCTGCTCGGCATCCGGCGCGGCTGGTCCCGCAAGTCCCTGGAGACCGTCTCCACCGCCTCCCTCAAGCCGGTCGGCAACATCCTGCTGGTGGTCGGCGCGGGCGGCATCTTCGGTGCCGTGCTGAAGGCCAGCGGGGTCGCCCAGGCCCTCTCCGACACCTTCAACGGCGTCGGCCTCCCGGTGATCGTCCTGTCGTACCTGATCTCGGTGGTCCTGCGGGTCGCCCAGGGCTCGGCGACGGTGGCGATCGTGACGACGGCCGGCATCGTGGCCCCGCTCCTCACCGAGGGCGACCACTCCCAGGCCTTCGTGGCCCTCGTCATCATGGCCGTCTCGGCGGGGTCCATCTTCGCCTCGCACGTCAACGACGGCGGCTTCTGGATGGTCGCCAAGTACTTCGGCATCAGCGAACGCGACACGCTGAAGACCTGGACCGTCCTGGAGACGGTCCTGTCGGTCGCGGGCTTCGCGGTGGCGGCCGTGCTCAGCGTCTTCGTGTAGGCGTCTCATAACGAAGTTGGGGCTGGCTGTGTCCGGCACAGGTTCTTCGACCATACTGCCCGCTGTGGAGCAGCGCATAGGAGCCAACAGCAAGCCCCTGGAAGGCGCCGGATTCGACCCGGCCTTCATCCCCGGGCTCACCTCGCCCGCGTCCGCCGCGCCGGAGGACACCGCGCCCGAGGACGCGGCGCCGGAGGACGCGGCGCCCGAGGCCGCCGAGGCGGAGGAGGCCGGGGCGAAGGCCGTCGAGCCGGAGGCCGGGGACGCGGCGGACGGCGACGAGGAGGAGCCCTCGGAAGGGCCCGCCTTCGAGGCCGCCGACCGCCGGGCGCGGATAGTGGCGGACGCCACCGGTGTGCGCCTCGCCCTCGACGAGGAGAAGTGCGAGTTCCGCTGGGAGGAGATCGGGGCGGTCGAGACCGAGGCGCCGCGCTTCGGCAAGCGGTTCACGATCACCGTCCACACCCCGGACCGCCGCTGGTACCCGATCGAGATCGAGGCGACGTCCCGGTCCCGCTTCAAGGAGTGGGAAGAGCAGCTGGACGCGGTCCTGGACGCGTACTTCGACGACGGTGCCGACGCGTCAAAGGACGACGACACCGACACCGACGCCGAGTAGAGGTACCGCTCAGCCGCAGTACTGGGCTTCCTTCCCGATCGTCCGGTACACGCAGTCCGCGTTCTCCAGCAGCTGGAACACCGCGTCCCGGTTCCGGGAGGTCTCCCGCTCGATCACCTCGTCGGGCGGGTAGAACCCACCCCCGGAACTGGACGTCGGATACATCTCGAAGGTGTAGTCGAAGATCTTCTGGCTGCCCCACAGATAGTCGTCGATCGACCCGTCCGTGATGTACAGATCGCTCGACTGCTCCGGCGTGTAGCCGTTGCTCGCCGCCATCTTCTGCCCCAGCGCCTTGAACGCGGCGGCGTCGTCCGCGGTCATCCCGGTCGCCGTGTCCGCCGTCGTGTACCCGTACGGCCACAGCACCAGTTCGCTGTACGTGTGGAAGTCGATCCCGGCCTTGATCTGCTGCTTCCCGCCGACGACCCGGCTGCGCACGAAGTCGGCGACCACCTTCACCTCGGGCGCCGACTCGGCGGACGCGCCCCGGTAGGTCTCGGACGACGTCGAGCCCGACGAGCCGCCGCAGCAGCCCCACCTGTAGTTCCAGTTCCGGTTCAGGTCCGTACCGACGTACGACGAACCGGAGTTGGGCTGCCGGTTCTTGCGCCAGGACCGGTAGGAGCCGGTGGCGATGTCGTACTCGCCGCCGTCCGGGTTGAGGTCCGGCACGATCCAGATCTCGCGGCTGTTCACGATGTTCGTGACCCGGGAGTCGGAGCCGTAGCCGGCGCCCAGCTCCCGCAGCAGGTACAGCGCCATCTCCACCGTGAGGTGCTCGCGGGCGTGCTGGTGGAAGGTGAGCAGGACCTCGGGCTCGTTCTCGTCCGTCGCCACGTTGTCGCTGACCTTGATGGCGACGATGTCCCGGCCCTGGTACGACTTGCCGATCACCTGCTTGCTCATGATGCCCGGGTAGGCGGCGAGCCGCTGGTCGATCTCGGCGTTCATCTCGGCGTAGTTGTGGTACTTCGAGTCGGCCGTCGGGAAGTCGAACAGCCGCAGCGCGTCGGCGGCGGACGACCGGTCCGGGGCCGCGCCCAGCGGGGTGACGTCGTAGCCGAGCCGCTTGAGGGCCTTGATCTGCGAGGCGCGGCCGGAGACGACCACCGTCTCCTCGTCGGCCTCGTCCACGGTGACCCCGGTCTGCTGGATGGCCGCGCGGGTCACCGGGGTGGTGTGCTGGTGGATCTCGTACTGCCGGACGTCGTCGGGCGAGGGCGCCGCCGGCCGCGCGCTGTCGGCGGTTGCGTGGGTCGCCGTGGCCGACAGCGGGGCCGCGAGGGCGAGGGCCAGCAGGGCGCCGAGCGCGGCGGTCCGTCTGCCGCCGCGGGTACCGGAGCCGCGGATGCGAAGTCGCATGAAGTCTCCTAGAGGGGGAGGTGGGGGTGGTTCAGTGCGACGCTTCTGTGTCTTTCGTGCCTTCCGTGGACCTGTGAACTTGCTGTGCGGGTGCCGCTCATCGTCTGGGAGTGGCATGGACAGGTCAAGACGGTAAAATCAGCCGCTCCCGGCGGCAGCGTAAATCAGCCCCCCGGCACAGCCGTGTAGCCCGGCCCGTGCGATCGGCCGCGCAGTGTACGCCGGACCCCGTCCGCGCAAGCGGCCCTCACCGAAGTACACCCACCCGCGTGACGCCGGTGTGCGTTCCCCCGGTCCGCCGGGGGACGGTGGACGGACGGCCAAGAGGAGGGCTGGCTGATCATGGGCGGATCAGCGCCGCGCGGGGGCTGCCATCTGCCGGTCGAGACGACCAGCTTCGTCGACCGGCGCGCCGAACAGAACGCGGGCCGCGAGCTGTTGGCCAAGGCCCGCCTCGTCACGCTCACCGGACCCGGCGGCGTCGGCAAGACCCGGCTCGCCGCGCACATCGCCGGCCGGGTCGAACGCGCCTTCCCCGACGGCGTCCGCTATGTCGCCCTCGCCGGTCTGCACGACCCCGAACTGGTCCCGCTGGCCGCCGCCGACGCCCTCGGGCTGCACGACCACTCCGACCGGCCCCCGCTGGACACCCTGGTGGAGCGGCTCCGCGAGCGCCGGCTGCTGCTCGTCCTCGACAACTGCGAGCACCTCCTCGCCGCCTGCGCCGGCCTCGCCGCGGCCCTGCTGCACGGCACCACCGGCGTCCGGGTCCTCGCCACCAGCCGGCACCGCCTCGGCCTCACCGAGGAACACCTCATGGAGGTACGACCGCTGCCGGTCCCCGACCCGGAGGGCGACCTCTCCGCCGCCGAGGCGCACCCGGCGCTCGCCCTCTTCGCCGACCGCGCCGCCGCCGTACTCCCCGGCTTCCGGCTCACCCCCGCCAACCGGGCCGCCGTGGCCCGCCTCTGCCGCCGCCTCGACGGACTCCCGCTCGCGATCGAACTGGCCGCCGTACGGATGCGCGTCCTCGGCCTCGACCAGCTCCTCGCCCGCCTCGACGACCGCTACCGCCTCCTCACCGCAGGCAGCCCGGCGGCCCTGCCCCGCCACCAGACGCTCCGCGCCGCCGTCGACTGGAGCCACGACCTCTGCACCGACCAGGAACAGTCCGCCTGGGCCCACCTGTCCATCCTCCCCGGCACCTTCGACCTGGAGACCGCCGAGGCCGTATGCGGGACGCCGCCCGCCGCGGCGGGAGCCGACGTCGGCGCCGGAGGCAGAGCCACAGCGGCCGCCCGAGCCCCCTTCACCACGGCGACCGCCCCCGCCCCCTTCACCACGGCGGCCGTCCCCGCCCCCTTCACCACGGCGACCGCCCCCGCCCCCCTCACCACGGCGGCCGCCCCCGCCCCCTTCACCACGGCGGCCGCCCCCGCCCCCCTCGACATCCTCGAAGTCGTCGCCGGGCTGGTCGACAAGTCCGTGCTGGTTCGTGAGGAGGACGGGTCCGGTGCCGGGGTGCGTTACCGGCTGCTCGACACCCTGCGGCACTACGGTCTGGACCGGCTCCGGGAGCGGCCCGGTGCGGAGGCCGCCGCGCGGCTCCGGCATCTGGGGCGGGTCCAGGCGCACGCGTCCGCGTGCGAGGCGGCGTGGTTCGGGCCGGGGCAGCGGGAGATCGTGGCGCGGCTGCGGGCGGACCAGGACAATCTGCGGGCCGCGCTCGACTTCTGCCTGGGGGCCGGCGGCGAGGCCCGCGCCGGGATGCGGCTCGCGGGCACCCTCTGGTTCTACTGGCATGCGTGCGGCACCCCGCGCGAGGGCCGCTACTGGCTCGACCGCGCCCTGGACGCCGGCCCCGGGCCGACCCCCGAACGGGCCCGCGCCCTGTGGGTCTCCGCCCTGCTGGCCGGCAGCCCCGAGGACCTCACCCGGGGCCTGCGCCGCGCCCGCGAGGCCCGTGCGCTCGCCGAGCGGCTCGGCGACCCGGCGGAGGCCGCCCACGCCGACTACGTGATCGGCGTCGTCCAGCTCTTCGCCGACGACCTGCCCGCCGCCCGCGCCCACTACGAGACCGCCGTCGCCCGCGGCCCCGTCCCCGGCCAGCACCTCAGCCTGCGCGGCCTGGACCTGGTCGAACTGGCCTGCGCCCACGCCTTTCTGGGCCGGGCCGACCGGGCCACCGCCGTCTGCGAGGAGGCGCTGCGGCTCTGCGAGGCGCACGGCGAGGACTGGGTCCGCTCCTATGTGCTGCGCATCCTCGCCCTCGCGCACGCCGTCCGCGCCGACTGGCGCGGCGCGGAGCCGCCCGCCCGCGAGGCGCTGCGCCGCAAACGCGAGGTCCACGACGTCATCGGCATCGGGCTCACCCTCGACCTGCTCGCCCGGATCGCCGACGGCCTCGGCGCCGCCGAACGCACCGCCGTCCTGCTCGGCGGCGCCGACCGGGTCTGGTCCGACATCGACCGCGACCGCTGGGGCTCCACCGCCCTCAACTCGGCCCGCCGCGACTGCGAGACCCACGCCCGCGCGGCGCTGGGCGCGGCGGCGTACGAGCGGGCGTACGGCCGGGGCGGGGCGCTCGGCCTCGCCGGGATCACCGGCTTCGCCCTCGGCGAGCGGCCGCGAATACCCGGCGAGCGGCCGGAGGTGCGGACCGCACCCGTCCGGCTCACCCGCCGGGAGACCGAGGTCGCCGAGCTCGTCGCCGAGGGGCTGGGCAACCAGCAGATCGCCGACCGGCTGGTCATCGCCCGCCGCACCGCCGAGGGCCATGTGGAACGCGTCCTCGGCAAGCTCGGCTTCAGCAACCGCAGCCAGATCGCCGCCTGGGTGACCGCCCGGCGCTGACGCACAGGAGACCCGATGAGTAGCAGTACGAGCGCGCATCCCGCCGCGGCCCAGGGGCAGTTCGACCACCGGATGGCCGTCTTCGGCTCGGACGACGCGTTCGTCGCGGCCGCCCTGCCGTTCCTCGCCGAGGGGCTCGCCGCCGCCGGCGAGCCGCCGCCCGTCGCCATCGCCGCCCCCGCCCGGCTGGCCGCCCTGCGGGACACGCTCGGCCCCGACGCCAAGGAGGTCGGCTTCATCGACCACACCGACTGGTACACCGGTACGGCCGCCAACGCGGTGGCCCAGGGCGCCGGTTACCTGGCCGCGCACGCCGGGCCCGGCGGCCGTATCCACCTCCTCATGGAGCCCGACTGGGCGGGCCGCGCGGGGCGTTCGGCGCGGGAGAGCGCCGAGTGGATCCGCTACGAGTCCCTCGCCAACCTGCTCTTCGCGCCCTTCGCCACCACGGCGCTGTGCGCCTACGACACCCGGACGGCGGGCCCGGCCGTCGTCGACGCGGCCCGCCGCACCCACCCGGGTACGGGGGTGTACGAGCAGCCGCCCGTGCTGGTGCGCGAGCTGGACGCGGTACCGCTGGCGCCGGTCCCGCGGGCGGCCGAGCGGCTGCCGGCCCCGGAGGCGGTGGACGCCTGGTCGGCCGGGCTCGGACTGTCCGCGGCGGACGCCGCGTTGTTCGCCCGGGCGGTGGTGGAGGCGGCGGCCGCGCACGGGCCGGTGATCGAGATCCTCGCCTGGGGCGAGGCCCCGGCCTGCCTGGTCGAGCTGCGGCTGTGCCGGGCCGTGGACGACCCGCTCGCCGGGTTCGTGCCGCCGCCCGGCGGTGCACCGGAGCCGGGCCAGGGGCTGTGGTTCACGCGCCAGGTGTGCGCGTACGTCGATGTCCGGGACGGGGCGCCGGGGGACGGTGCGAAGATCCGCGTCCAGTACGCGTGAGCGAGATGTCGTACGCGCGTACCCCCGTATCGGCGCATACGCGGGTATCGGATCAGGTATTACTCCCCGTGCGCGGGGAGGCGGGCCAGGGCAGGCTGGAGGGCATGCTGCAGCCCTCCGGGAGCCGGCTCCCGGACGCCGGCCCCCCGTACGCCGAGTATCCGCAGCCCCCGACCAGGGCGGGCCATCTCAGTGTCGACTACGACCCCCGGCCCACGGCGGCGAGCGAGGCCCGGGTGGCGGTGCGGCGGCAGCTGGAGGAGTGGGGGCTGGCGGACCAGGGCGAGGTGGCCTACGTGGCGGAACTCCTGGTCGGCGAGCTGGCCGCGAACGCGCTGTGCCATGCGGCGAGCCGGTTCCGGCTCACCCTGTGGGCCTCGCACGGCGTGCTGCGCTGCGAGGTCGCCGACGAGGACCACCGCCCGCCGAGGCTGCTGGACGCGGGCCTCTCGGAGGGCGGCAGAGGGATGTACCTGGTGGATGCGCTTGCCCGGCGCTGGGGCTGCCACCAGGACGGGCCGGGCAAGACCGTGTGGTTCGAGCTCGGTACCTGCGGGTGCGACGGATGCGGTCGGCGACAGCCGTAGCACCCCACAGCCCGGGTCCCGGCGGCCTGCCCAGCCACCGGGACCCACCCACGTGTTACGGCGCTACGGCGTCAGGGCAGGGCGTGGACATGGGCGCCCACCGAGGACGACCACGCGTTCCCGGCCGCCGCGTCCCAGTTCGTCGACCAGGTCATCGCACCCCGCAGGTCGGGGTAGGCCGTCGACGGCTTGAACGAGCCGCAGTTGGTGAGCTTGGTCAGGCAGTCCAGGGCGTTGTTGACCACGGTCGGGGAGACGTAGCCGCTGCCCGCCGCGCTGGTCGAGGCCGGCAGGCCGAGGCCCACCTGGGACGGGGCCAGGCCGCCCTGGAGCTGGATGCAGGCCAGCGCGGTGAGGAAGTCCACCGAGCCCTGGCTGTACACCTTGCCGTCGCAGCCCAGCATCGAACCGCTGTTGTAGTACTGCATGTTGACGACCGTGAGGATGTCCTTCACGTTCAGGGCCGTCTGGAAGTACCCGTTGGACGTCGACTGCATGTCGATCGTCTGCGGGGCCATGGTGATGATCAGCGACGAGCCCGCCTTCGACGACAGTGAGCGCAGCGCCTGGCTCATGTAGGTGGCGTTGATGCCGTTCTCCAGGTCGATGTCGACGCCGTCGAAACCGTATGTCTGCATCAGCGAATACACGGAGTTGGCGAAGTTCGTCGCGGACGCCGAGTCGCTCACCGAGATCGTGCCGTTCTGGCCGCCGATCGAGATGATGACCTTCTTGCCGGCCGCCTGCTTGGCCTTGATGTCGGCCTTGAACTGGTCGACCGTGTAGCCGCCGAGCCCGGCGGAGTCGAGGGTGAAGCTCACCGCGCCCGGGGTGCCGGTCGCGTCCGCGAAGGCGACGGCGATGATGTCGTACGAGGACGGCACGTCCGAGATCTTCTGCACGGTGGCGCCGTTGTTGAAGTTTTGCCAGTAGCCCGTCACCGCGTGCTTGGGCACGGAGCCGCCGCCACCGGTGCCGGTCGCGGTGGTCGTCGCGGTCACCGCCGTCGACTTCGCCGACTCACCCGCCGAGTTGGTCGCGGTGACCTGGAAGGAGTACGACGTCGAGGCCGCGAGCCCGGTGACCGTGGCCGAGGCGCCGGTGACCGCCGAGACCTTGGTGCCGTTCTGGTAGACGTTGTAGCCGGTCGCGCCGGACACCGCGCCCCAGGAGAGCGAGGCGGAGGAGGACGTCGTACCGGAGACCGCGAGGCCGGTGGGGGTGGCCGGGACGGTCGGGGCCGGGTCGGTGCCGCCTCCGCCGTCGGGGCCGAAGACCGAGAAGTCGTCGGCGTAGTAGGCGGGCTGGCCGTACCAGCCGTGCGACCAGACCGTGACCGAGGTGGTCGAGGCGCCGGTGGTGAAGGTCGTCGACAGCTGGGTCCAGGACGTGTTCGGGGTCCAGGTCGACACGTCCGTGGTGCCGGTGCCGGTGACACCCAGGTAGGTGTAGGAGCCCTGTACCCACGCGCTGAGCGTGTAGGTGGAGTTGGCCTTCACCGCCACCGTCTGGCCGCACTGGGCGTAGTCCTGCCCGGCCGGGGTCGCCTTCAGCGCGGCGGCGCCGGAGTGGACGGGGGAGGAGACCGTCGTACCGCTGCCGTTGGAGCAGGTCCAGTTGGCGAGGGCCGACTCGAAGCCGGCGTTCTTCACGTTGTTGACGTCGGCGGCGGAGGCCGGGGCGGCGGCCAGGCCCGCCATCGCGAGGGCCGTGGCGAGGGCGGCCACGGCCGACCAGGTGCGGATGGCTCGCCGTCCGGCATACCGGGACGCGAGTCGGGGGATGAGTCTGGGCATGACAATCAAGGTGGTCCAGACCAATCAGGCTGTCAATAGGTCCAGACCAAATTCGAAGAGAGGGGTGGGATGACGAACTGGCCTCGGTCATATGCTCAACCTGTACCGATTTGGCGCCACTTGTGTGGTCACGGATCCCAGACAGCTACACAAACGCTGTTCTCCGGTCACAGAGGCGTGGTTACAGTGCTGAGGTAGTCACGCAATGAAGTCGTCCCGGCTCATTGGGGTAACACCGGTGGGCCGCCGGGGTGTGAAGAGCGGGGAGCTGCCGGTGCCAACTGCCATTGCCGTGACCAGCGCCGACATGGCGCTGCCGGCGCAGGACGAGCGGACCGTGCCCGCGGTCGTCCTGCGCGACCTCGACCGGCGCCCCCTCGACCAGACCCTCGCCGAGTTCACCGCCCTCGTCGAACAGCACGGACATGTGATCGTCGTCTGCTCGGCCGCCGTACCGGAGCCCGTGACCCGGCGCCTGTACACGCTCCGCTCCCTGCTGGAGAGCGACCGCATCGCCCTGTTCCGCCCCGACCTGCCACCGCTCGGCATCGCCGTCCTGGCCCGGCAGTTGCGGCAGCTGGCCTCCTGCGACCTCGGCCCCGGCGTGCTCGCGTCGGCCGGCCGGCTGCTCACCCACTACATCCACGCCGGCGCGGTCCTCGGCTCGGTCGCCAAGCTGGACCGCGTCCCGGTCACCCTCAAGGCGCACGCCAAGTCCTGGATGCCCGGCACCCAGTTCGGCGTGATCGCCCACCCCGAACCGCAACTGGTCCGGATCGGCCCGGAAGCCGTGCTGAACGGCCCCGAGTTCAGCACCTGGATGCTGGTCGCCAAGGGACAGCTGCAGTCGGACTGGGTCGCCGGGCTCGCCAAGTCCTGGGGCGCGTACGGACTGCGCGAGACCCCGCTGCCCGCCGAGTCCGCCGACTGGTGGGGCACCGGCCGGATGATCGAGTTCACCAGCTACCTCGCCGACCTCTCGGTCCTCTACCAACTGGTCACCTCGGTCCGGCAGACCAGCTGCCACTGGTGCGGCATCGACGTCATCGGCGACCGCTGCGTCTTCTGCTCCGCCACCCCGCCCGACTACGACCCGCCGGGGCCCCGCGCACTGGAACAGCGCACGCCCGCCTGACCCCCCGGGTCACCCCGCACCACCCTCCGCTCGGCTCCCTCACTGCCCCCACTTCCCCGATGAGGTCGCACGGTCCATGAACTCCCGTCAGCGCCGCGGCGTGATACTCCTGATCCTGTCGGTGATCTGCGCGCTCGCCGCGTTCGCCGGTGTGCTCTCGGTCATCGACAACGCGAAGTCCGAGGTCGGTCCCAAGGTCACCGCGTACGAACTCCGCTCCGACGTCACGCCGTACACCACGCTGAGCCCGAGCCAGTTCAAGAGGATCGCGCTGCCCAAGCGGTGGCTGTCCGCCAACGCGGTCACCAGCCTCAGCCAGATCCAGGGCAAGATCGCGGTCACCACGCTGAAGAAGGGCTCGCTGCTCCAGACCGACATGATCGTCGACCAGCCCGAGCTGAAGCCGGGCGAGCAGGAGGTCGCGATCATGATCGACGCGGCCACCGGCGTCGCCGGCAAGATCACCCCGGGCTCGCTGGTCAACGTCTACGCCACCTTCGAGGGCAGGCAGCAGACCGACCCCGACCAGTCGAAGATCATCGTGACCAACGCCCGGGTCCTCGACGTCGGCCAGCTCACCTCGCTGGAGCCCGACAACAAGAACCAGCAGCCCACCGACGCCGTCCCCATCACCTTCGCGCTGTCCACGCTCGACGCCCAGCGCCTCACCTACGCGGAGTCCTTCGCCCAGCGGGTCCGGCTCGCCCTGGTCGCCCCCGGCACCACGACCACCGTGCCGGACAAGGACCGTACGTACGAACTCGCGACGGACAAGTGAGAGGCGCCCCGCATGCCCATCAGGATCCTCCCCGCCGTCGGTGACGCGGACGCCGTCCGCACCCTGGTCTCCCTGCTCAGCCAGCTCCCGGACACCGAACCGCTGGCCCCCGTCGTCGACTCCACCCAGCTCGTCGACACCCTGGCCCGGGCCGCCGCCGAGTCCGTCGACGAACTCCCCGAGGTCGTCGTCGTCCACGAACGCATCGGCCCGGTCCCGGCCCTGGAACTCATCCGCGAGGTCGCCCTGCGCTTCCCCGCCGTCGGCGTCGTCCTCGTCACCACCGACACCAGCCCCGGCCTGTTCGCCGCCGCGATGGACTCCGGCGCCCGCGGACTGGTGGGCCTGCCGCTGAGCTACGAGGAACTCGCCGGCCGCGTCCAGGCCGTCGCCCAGTGGTCCACGGGCGTACGACGCCATCTCGGCCACGGCGCCGACGTGTTCGCCGGCGTCGGCGGCACGGTCGTGACGGTGAGCGGCGCGAAGGGCGGCGTCGGCGCCTCCCTCGTCGCCATCCAGATCGCCCTCGCCGCGCAGGCCTCCGGCCACCCCACCGCCCTCGTCGACCTCGACCTCCAGACCGGCGACGTCGCCTCCTACCTGGACGTCCAGTTCCGCCGCTCGGTCGCCGACCTCGCCGCCGTGGGCGACATCTCCCCCCGCGTCATGGCCGAGGCCGTCTTCCGCCACGACTCCGGGCTCGCCCTGCTCCTCGCACCCGCCGAGGGCGAACGCGGCGAGGAGGTCACCGACCGCGCCGCCCGCCAGATCCTCAGCGCCCTGCGCTCCCGCTACGAGATGGTCATCGTCGACTGCGGCGCCCAGCTCGGCGGCGCGGGCGCGGCCGCCGTCGAGACCGCCGACATGGCACTCCTCGTGACCACACCGGACGTCGTCGCCGTCCGCGCCGCCAAGCGCACGGTCCGGATGTGGGACCGGCTGCAGATCCGCAAGGCCGAGGAGACGACCGTCGTCGTCAACCGGCACACGAGGAACACCGAGATCCAGCCCGCCCTGATCCAGCGCATCACCGGCACCGCCCTGGCGGCCACCGCCGTCCCCGCCAACTTCAAGGAGCTCCAGGGCGCGGTCGACGCGGGCCGGATGCACGAACTGGACGCCCGGAGCACGGTCAAGCAGGCGTTGTGGGCGCTGGCGGGGGAGCTGGGGCTCGTACGCACGGGAGAGACCGCGCCACCACGCCGGGCCGCACGGGCGCGTGCCGCGGAGCGGAGCGCGGTGGGATTCAGACGGCGGAAGGAACTTCCGTGAGGGGTCGTGGGGTGGGGGGCCGTCGGTCGGGTGCGGCCCGGTGGGGGCTTGTCGCGCAGTTCCCCGCGCCCCTAAAAGCAGGGCGTCGGCGTGAGCGCCCCTTCAGGGGCGCGGGGCTGTGTCGGATGTGCGGCTGCCGCCGCGCGGGCGCGAGCGACCCCCACCGGGCCGCAGACGACCGCGGCCAGGTCTCCATAGAACTCCTCGGCATGACCCCGATCATCATCCTCACCCTCGTCCTCTGCTGGCAGGCCGTCCTCACGGGATACGCCTTCACGCTCGCGGGGAACGCCGCCGACGAAGGCGTACGCGCCGGCACGGCCGTCCCCCGGGCGGAGCGGTACGCGGCCTGTCAGCGCGCCGCACTGGAGGACCTCTCCAGCGCCTGGCGGGCGGGCGCCGAGGTGAGACAGTGCGGCGGCACCGGCACGGTGACCGCGGACGTCTACCTGCGCGTCCCGGTCCTCTTCCCCGGCACGATCGACTTCCCGGTCACGGTCCACGGCCACGCCGGAACCGTGGAGGAGGTGAAGCGCTGATGCGCCGCAAGCGGAGTGACCGCGGCCAAGTCGCCATCGAGTACCTCGGCTTCATCCCCGCCCTCCTCCTCGTCGCCCTGGCCGGCATCCAGCTCGGCGCCGTCGCCTACGCCGCCGAGCAGGCCGGCACGGCGGCCCGGGCGGGCGCCCGCGCCGCCTCGCTGCAGGAGGACGTCGGCGCCGCCTGCGCCAGCGCCGTCAGCGGCGGGATCGACGTCAGCTGCGCCTCCTCCGGCGGCGGCGACTCGGTCACCGTGACCGCCACGGTCCACATCCCCAAGATCGTCTGGGAGCTCGGCAACGCCACCAAGTCCGCCACGATGCCCGTCGACCACTGAACGTCGAGCACTGAACGAGGAGCACGGCACCATGAGCCTGCGGGCACGCATCAACTCCCCCGAGGAGAACGGCAGCCGGGGCGAGGACGGCCACCTGGTCTCCTCGTACCGGGCCAAGCTCCTGGAGGAGATCGACCTCGCGGAGATGAGCGCGCTGGCCGCCGCCGAGCGCCGGGCCCGGCTCGAACGCGTCCTCGGCCACATCATCAGCCGTGAGGGCCCGGTCCTGTCGACCGCCGAACGCTCCCAGCTGATCCGCCGGGTCGTCGACGAGGCGCTGGGACTCGGCATCCTGGAGCCGCTCCTCGAAGACGCGTCGATCACCGAAATCATGGTGAACGGCCCCGACGCGATCTTCGTCGAACGCGGCGGCCGGGTCGAGCAGTTGCCGCTCCGCTTCGTCTCGGCCGACCAGCTGATGCAGACCATCGAGCGGATCGTCTCCACGGTCAACCGCCGCGTGGACGAGTCGAACCCGATGGTCGACGCCCGCCTCCCCTCCGGCGAACGCGTCAACGTCATCATCCCGCCGCTCTCGCTCACCGGCCCGATCCTCACCATCCGCCGCTTCCCGCGCTCCTTCACCCTCCAGGAGCTGATCGGCTTCGGCTCGCTCGACGAGCACATGGTGTTCCTGCTGGCGGGCCTGGTGCAGGCGAAGTTCAACATCATCGTCTCCGGCGCCACCGGCACCGGGAAGACGACCCTCCTCAACGCCCTGTCCGGCCTGATCCCGGCCCACGAGCGCATCATCACCATCGAGGACTCCGCCGAACTCCAGCTCCAGCAGTCCCACGTGGTCCGTCTGGAGTCCCGCCCGTCGAACGTCGAGGGCAAGGGCCAGGTCACCATCCGCGACCTGGTCCGCAACTCGCTGCGGATGCGCCCCGACCGGATCGTGGTCGGTGAGGTCCGCGGCGGCGAGTCCCTGGACATGCTGCAGGCCATGTCGACGGGCCACGACGGCTCCCTCGCCACCGTCCACGCCAACAGCGCCGAGGACGCGCTCACCCGGCTGCAGACCCTGGCCTCCATGTCGGACGTGGAGGTCCCCTTCGTCGCCCTGCACGACCAGATCAACAGCGCGGTCGAGGTCATCGTCCAGCTCACCCGGTTCGCCGACGGCGCCCGCCGGATCACCGAGATCGCGATGCTGGACAGCCACGGCAGCGAGCCGTACCGGCTGGCGACGGTCGCCCGCTTCGACGCCCGGCCGATGACCCACGACGGCCATGTCCACGGCGCCTTCCAGTACTTCCCGCTCCCGCGCCGCACCGCCGACCGCCTCTACATGGCGAGCCAGCCGATCCCGCAGGCGTTCGGCGTGGCCCAGCACTTCGACCAGCTCACCACCCGAGAAGCCCGGTAGGCGGCCCATGTCCCTCCACGACCTCGTCTCCCTCACCACCGGCATCACCCTGCTGGCGGGCCTGCTGGCCGTGGTGGGCCTGCACACCTACGCCTCCGGCCGGGCCCAGCGCGCCGCCCTGGTGGACCGGCTCTCCTACACGGGCGAGTCCCCGCTCACCGGCCGCCGGCGCCGCTTCCGCAACCTGGACCGCCGGCTGCGCGGCACCGGGATCGGCCGCCGCCTCGAACTCCGGCTCGCGGCCACGGGCCTGGACGTCACCCCGGGCGAGTTCTTCGTCTACATGCTGGCCGCGGTGGTCGCCCTCTGGCTGATCGGCCAGGCCGCGCTCGCCCCCTTCTTCGGCCCGATCGCCGGCCTCGTCGGGGTCTTCGCCGCCGTCCAGTTCCTCAACTGGCAGCGGCAGAAACGCATCGAGCGGTTCATCGGCCAGCTCCCCGAACTGGCCCGCATCCTCGCCAACGCCACCCACGCCGGCCTCGCCCTGCGCACCGCGATCGGCATGGCGGCGGAGGAGCTGGAGGCCCCCGCAGGTGAGGAACTCGCCAAGGTCGCCGACCAGTTGGCGATCGGCCACTCCATGGACGACGCCCTGGGCGAGCTGGCCGACCGGCTCCCGTCCCGCGAGCTGGTCGTCCTGGTCACGACCCTGGTCCTCTCCAACCGGGCCGGCGGGCAGGTGGTCAGCGCGCTGCGCAACCTCACCGAGACCCTGGAGGAGCGCAAGGAGACCCGCCGCGAGATCCGCACCCAGCTCTCCCAGGTGACGATGACCTCGTACGCCGTCCCGGCCCTGGGCATCGGCGCCCTCTTCCTGATGAACGGCGTCAAGGACGGCACCCTCGACCGGATGACGGGCACCACGCTCGGCCAGGGGGCCGTGCTGATCGCCTTCGGGCTGTATGCGGTCGGGTTCGTGCTCATCCGCCGTCTGAGCCGGATCGATGTGTAGGTGGAATGTCACATGGCACTGGACGTGTGCGATGGGCGATCTGGGATGAGTGATATGTGATGGGTGATATGTGACATGGCACTGATCCTGGCCCTCCTCATGGCCCTCGGCGTCTGGGGCGCCTTCGCCGGCGTCCGCATGTACCGCGCGGACGCGAAGCTCCCCGCCGACCTGGCGATCGCCCTGGAGGTGGGCGCCACCCGCACCGGCGCCGCCAACTCCCTCGTCGACCGCATGGGCATGCGCTACGCCCCCGCCGTCCTGCGCCTGATGGGCCCGCGCCTGGTGACCCGTTACCGCCGCAAGATCGACCTGGCGGGCAACCCCGGCGGCCTGACCATCGACCGCTACGCGGCCCGCCGCGCGGTCTACGGCGCGCTCGGCACCGTGGGCTGCCTGGTCTTCCTCCTCCGCGGCCAGTACCTGATGGCCCTGATCCTGCTGCTCTTCGGGGCGTTCTGGACGGAGGTCGGCATCTGGTCGGCGATCCGGATCCGCAGGGACGTCATCGAACGCACCCTGCCGGACTTCCTGGACGTCCTCGCCGTGGTGGTCGGCGCGGGCCTCGGCTTCCGCCAGGCCCTGGACCGGGTGGCCACCCACTACGAGGGCCCCTGGGCCGACGAACTCCGCATCACGCTCCGCCAGATGGACCTGGGCATGAGCCGCCGCCAGGCCTTCGCGGAGCTGCGGAGGAGGAACGACTCCGAACAGGTCGCCATGTTCGTGACGGCGTTGCAGCAGGGCGAGGAACTGGGCGCGCCCATCGTCGACACCCTCGTCGCCCTCGCCAAGGACATGCGCCGCACGGACGCCCAGAACGCGCGCCGCAAGGCGGCCCGGGCGGTCCCGAGGGCCACGCTGATGATCACCACGTTCATGGTCCCGGCGACGATGCTGCTGCTGGCCGCGGGCCTGCTGCTGGGCTCGGGGGTCGACTTCGGGTCGATCACGGGGAAGTAGGCGGGGAAACGGCCATGGCGACCAGGCAGGACGGCGGGAAGGTCGGCACGCGGGTCGAGCTGCGGGCCCTGCAGGCCATGTGCCGCCAGGTCTTCGGCTTCCGCCTGGCGATGATCGCCGTGGCGACCCCCGCGGCCCTCCTCAACGCCACCCCCGGCCTGGGCGCCCGCCTGGTCGGCTCGGCGGTGGTCGTCACCTTCATGATCTCCTACGTCCTCTTCCGCGACTGGCAGCGCTTCGGCCCCCTCCTGCTCCGCCACCCCGCCCTCCTGGCCGCCGACACCCTCTTCGGCTCCTTCCTCCTGATCTCGGCGGGCCCCGACACCACCCTCGCCTACGTCAGCGTCTGCACCCCGCTGCTCGCCGGCCTCCTCTACAGCTGGCGCGGGGCAGCGGTCTTCGCCTCGCTCCAGTCCCTGATCCTGCTCCTCGTCCAAGGCGCCCTGAAGCAGCACGCGAGCGTGGCCGAGTCCCTCCTCCTGCCCGGCCTCTGTGTGATCACGGGGGCGATGGGCTCGACCCTGCGCACGCTGATGCTCCGCTTCGGCACCGCCACCGAGGCCCTGGCCGAGACCCGCTCCCGGCTCGCCGCGACGGAGGCGGTCAGCGCCGAACGCGCCCGCCTGGCCCGCGAGATGCACGACTCGCTCACCAAGACGCTCTACGGCGTCGCGCTCGTCGCCGACGGCCTGGCGGCGTCCGCGTCCGCGGACCGCCTGGACCCCTCCCTCATCAGGGAGCAGGCGGAACTGGTCGCCGGTGCGGCCCGGAAGGCGGCGGCGGAATCCCGGGAACTCCTGACGGACCTGCGCGGCGGCCGGGACGACGAGACACCGGACGTACGGTCGGAACTGGACGCACTGACCAAGGACTTCGAGTTCCGTACGGCACTGACGACAACGTACGAGGGCTCCGCCACCCCGGTCCCCCTTCCACCCGCCACCACCCGCCAGCTGCTGAGCATCGCGGCCGAGGCGCTGGAGAACGCGCACCGGCACGCGCGGGCGACGAGAGTCGACGTACGGGCCGAGGCCACCCCCACCCACCTGGTCGTGACCATCCACGACGACGGCCGGGGCCTGCCCTCCGCCATGACCCTCGAAGACCTGCGCCGCACGGGCCACTTCGGCCTCCTCGGCATGACAGAACGCGCGGCGTCGGTGGGCGCCCGCATCCGACTGACCACGGACAAGGGCACGGAGGTCCGGGTGGAGGTGCCGCTGACGTGAACGACGAGACGTGGGGAGGCCCCCCGATGCCGCAACACCCGTCCCCACCCCTGCGGGTCCTGGTGGCCGACGACAACCCGGTGATCCGCGCGGGCCTGACGGCGGTCCTCTCCACCTCGGACGACCTCACGGTCGTCGCCGAGGCTGCCGACGGCCGCGCGGCCTATGAGTCGGCCCTGCGCCACCGCCCCGACGTCATCCTCCTGGACGTCCGCATGCCGGGCGTCGACGGCATGGCGGCCCTGCCCCATCTGGTGCGCCTGGCCCCGGTCATGATGCTCACCTACAGCCACGAGACGGAGATCGTGCAGGAGGCCGTCCGGCTGGGCGCCGGGGGCTACCTGGTCCACGGCGAGTTCACCACCCAGCAGCTGGCGCAGGCGGTACGGGACGTGGGCGGGGGACGCCCGCACTTCACGCCGACGGCGACGAACGCGTTGCTGGCGCATATCAGAGACCACGCAACTGCACACGCGAAACCCGAATTCCGTTTCCTGTCCGCGCAAATCCCTTCACAAAACCTTTCGCAACTGCAATCCTCTGGGGGAGGGGCAGCACAGTCCCGGTTTCAACTGAGCGGCAGGGAGGCGGAGATCATGGACCTCATCGCGTCCGGCATGAACAACCAGCAGATCGCCGCCGTCTGCTTCATCAGCGAGAAGACGGTCAAGAACCACATCAACCGCATCTTCGCCAAGCTCCACACCGCCACCCGCGCCCAGGCGACGGCCAAGTGGCTGGGGGTCGCCTGAGATGAACAGGATGAACTGGGTCCGGATTTGGGTCCTGGGACCCTCCGCCGATGGGTATGTTCCGTCGTACGTTGCCACGATCGGAACCGAACCCGGAGGGGAGCACCATGAGCGACCTGATGCTGAGGATGCTTGTCGCGATGCAGCGCCGCGCCGACGACCGGGGGCAGACCGCGGTCGAGTACCTGGGGATCATCGCGGTGGTGGTGGCGATCGTGCTGGCGGTAACGGGTACCAGCATCGGTTCGGCGATCCTCGACAAGATCATGGCGCAGATCAACAAGATCGTGTGATGCGCGTCCGCCGTTACGGCGACTCAGGGCAGGCCTTCCCCATCTACATCACGGTTGTGGGAGGCCTGCTCTTTCTCGCGTTCGCCTACCTCGCGGTCGGCCAGGCCGCGGTGAACCGGAACGGTGCCCAGACAGCCGCCGACGCGGCGGCTCTCGCCGCGGCCATGAACACCCGTGACCAGCTGACGGACCAGTGGGTGACGGACGTACTCGACCCGACCAAGTGGCAGGACATCTTCGACGGCAATGTGACGGTGGCCGACTCGTGCTGGCGTGCCGGCGAACTGGCCGCTCAGAACGACGCGACGGCACAGTGCACGGCCGCGTCGCCGCTGAGCTACAAGGTCGACGCCGAGACGAACAAGACCGTGGGCAGTTCGGTCGTACCCGGCACCGAGGACATGAAGTCGACGGCGCACGCCACGGCTGTGATCGAGCCGCTCTGCACGTTCACGTTGTCCGGTGCGGGCGGCGTACTGCCCGAACTCACCTGCAAGGACCGCAACTGGACCCTGGACCCGGCTGATCTCGGCGATCTCCCGGGCCCCGAGGACCTCTTCGACGTCCATCTGGCCGACTGACAGCGAATCGACGAGTGGAGAAGGAGGCGGAGCGATGACCATGCGGTTCACTGCGAGGGCTCGCAGGGGAATGGTCGCGTTGGCGGTCACGACCGGTCTGGCCCTCGGCGCGGCCGGCTGCGGCGGCGGTGGCGACGACGGGAAGAGCTCTCAGCCGTCCGCCTCCGCGTCCAAGAGCGGTGGATCGAACGCGAACGCCCAGGAGGGCCAGTCGGACACCCCCTTGGCCGAGCTCAAGGGCGAGGACGGGCTGCTGCTCCAGATCACCTCCGCCGACCGGGACTCGGGTGGCTTCGTCACGGTGAACGGCACCTTCAAGAACGACGGCTCCCAGTCCCTGGTGATCCCCTCCATCCTGCGCGGCGACGAGACCGAGATCGTCCAGCACGGCACCTCGCTGGGCGGCGCCACGCTC
The DNA here is from genome assembly GCF_043201555.1 of Streptomyces sp. NPDC048288. Lineage (NCBI taxonomy): Bacteria > Bacillati > Actinomycetota > Actinomycetes > Kitasatosporales > Streptomycetaceae > Streptomyces > Streptomyces sp. NPDC048288. Next base: position 162,556 of record NZ_JBICZD010000003.1, on the reverse strand, counting down.
GTCGACTCCCAGGGCAAGAAGCGCTACTACGTGCTGCGCGACACCGAAGGACGGCCGCTGACGACAACCGGACTGTCGACGATCCAGGCCGGCCAGACCATCCCCGTCTTCATGCAGTTCCCGGCGCCCCCCGCCAGCACCACCGAAGTCACCCTCCAACTCCCCACCTTCTCCAGCGGCACGATCAAGATCTCCGGGTGAGGGCGAAGTGACCACACCACGCCTGCCTCTGACGCTGAGCGCGGCCACGATCCTCGTGGTCACGCAGCTCTACGGTGCGACGGCCGCGAAAGCCGACGGCGGCGACCCGAGCGTCCCCCCGGGCACCGAGCCCTCCGCCAGCGCCCCGGTGAAGATCGACCCCACCGATCCCGACCTCAAGCTGCCCGAGGGCGCCACCCTCGCCGAGCCCAAGGTGCTGGACATCAAGTCGGTCGTGGAGGACCAGAGCGGTGACGAGCGGCGGGAGGACACCAACGCGGACGTGACCTTCGCCCTCCAGGCCGAGGTGCTGTTCAGCAAGGACAGCGCGAAGCTGAGCGCGGCGGCGACGGCGCGGATCGACGCGATCGCGGACGAGATCAGGAAGCAGAACGCGACCCAGGTCCGGGTCTTCGGCTTCACGGACAACCTGGGCTCCTCGGCCCACGGAGACGTCCTCTCCCGCCAGCGCGCCAACGCCGTACAGGGCGTCCTCGACCAGGACCTGAACGACCCGAACATCACCTTCGACGTCCGCGGCTACGGCGAGCAGTACCCGATCGCCGACAACTCCACGGAGGAGGGCCGGAAGAAGAACCGGAGGGTCGAGGTCACGTTCCCCCGGACGGGGAGCTGAGCGCGCCGCCCGGCTGTGCCGTCTCCTCCACCGTCACCCGCGTCCCCGCCCGGACACCCCACCCGGCCATCGCCCCGGCCTCCGCCTCCAGGACGTGGCGGGACCGCAGCCGGGGCAGTCCCAGACGCCCCGGCGGCATGGTGCGTACGGCGATGACGGTCAGGCGGCGGTCGAGGTAGGCGACATCGATCGCCATCCGCATCCGGAAGGTATGGATCCCGTTGGCGGGGGAGAGCAGGATCGCTCCCTCAAGGGAATCCCGCCCCAACAGCCCCTTCGTACGGGCCCGGTAGGACGTGGCGATCTCCAGCGGAACAGCCGTCGCGCCCTCGTCCCCGTGCAAGACCAGCCGTCCCCGCCCGTCTCTCCACCGTGCCATCGCGGCGTCACCTCCGCGGCGACCGTATCCCCGGCGGGCCCGGCTCCGGGCCGCCGGGGCGCAATTCGGTTGTGACGGGTCGGAGCCCCGGGTAGGACGTTGCACATGACTTCACTTGGTGCTGTGTTCCGTCCCCAGCTGCCCCCCGAGCGGCTACGCGATGTGGTCCGGCTCGCCGACGAGGTGGGGCTGGAGGAGTTGTGGCTGTGGGAGGACTGCTTCCGGGAGGGCGGGATCTCCACGGCGGCCGCCGCGCTCGCCTGGAGCGAGCGGGTGCGTGTCGGGGTCGGGCTGCTGCCCGTGCCGTTGCGGAACGTGGCCATCACGGCCATGGAGGCGGCGGCGCTGCACCGGATGTTCCCGGGGCGTGCCGTCCTCGGCGTCGGGCACGGTGTGCAGGACTGGATGGGCCAGGTCGGCGCCCGCGCCGAGTCCCCGCTGACCCTGCTGCGTGAGCATCTCGACGCGTTGCGCGCACTGCTGCGCGGGGAGCGGCTCACCGTCGCCGGGCGGTACGTCCGGCTCGACGACGTCGCCCTCGACTGGCCGCCGGCCGGTCCGGTCCCGGTCTTCGCCGGCGGCGAGGGCCCCCGCACCCTCCGCCTCACCGGTGAGGCCGCCGACGGCACCATCATGACGGCGGCCACCTCGCCCGACGGCGTCCGCCGGGCGCGCCGGCTCATCGAGGAAGGCCGGGCGGCGGCCGGGCGGGACGCGGGCGAGCCGCACCACGTGGTCGTCTATCTCCTCACCGCGACCGGCCCGGACGCCGCCGACCGGCTCCGGGCCGAACTCGTCGCCGAGGGGCTGGAGTCCGTTCCCGACCTCGGGGTCGCCGGAGACGCGGACGCCGTCGCCAAGGCCGTGCAGCGGCTCGCGGAGGCGGGCGCCGACAGCGTCGTCCTCCAGCCGACGGCGGACGAACCCGACCCCGAGGGCTTCGTACGGTTCACCGCGGAGGAGGTCCGGCCGCTCGTGCCGTGAGGCCGGAGGCGTTGTCAGTGGCGGCTGCCACACTCGCCGCATGACGACCGACAAGAGGACCGACAAGAGGACCGACAAAAGGACCGGCAAGAGGACCGACGAGGCAACCGACAGGACGAACAGCGACGTCCGGCTGCGGCCCGTGCTGGACGACGACCTCGAACTCTTCCTCGCCTACGAGCACGACCCGGAAGCCGTCCGGCGGTCGAGGTTCACGCCCCGGCCGCGGGAGGCCTTCCTCAAGCACTGGAGAGAGCGGGTGCTCGGGGACCCGACCGGCCGGGTGCGGACCGTCCTCGTGGACGGCGCGGTCGCGGGGAACATCGTCGCCTGGTGGGAGGGGGAGCGCCGGTTCACCGGGTACTGGCTGGGGCGGGCCTACTGGGGGACCGGCGTCGGCAGCCGCGCCTTCGCCCTCTTCCTCCAGGAGGAGACCGCACGGCCCCTGTACGCCGACCCCTTCGCGGAGAACACCGCCTCCGTACGGCTGCTGGAGAAGAACGGCTTCGTCCCGTACGACGATCCGGAGCACCCCGTGGACGAGGGGTTCGTCCTGCTCGTGCTGGGCGGTGGCGGCTCCCCGGACGCCGCCTGACGACTTCCTGACGCCCCCCGACCTCGTCAGGCCGTGTCCGTGACCCGGGGGTGGTCGCCCGTCGCCCCGTCGATCAGCTCCCGCACGATGTCCATGTGCCCCGCGTGCCGGGCCGTCTCCTCGATCATGTCGACCAGGACCCAGCGGAGGGAGACGGTGATGTCGCGCCAGGACGGCCGGCCCAAGGTCTCCAGCGGGCGTCCGGCGATCACCCGGTCGGCGGCGGCGCGGGCCCGGCCGTAGAAGTCGACGATCTGCTGCGTGGTCTCCCCGGGGCCGATCGTCAGGTCCTCGGTGTAGGGGTCGAACCACAGCGGCTCGGCCTCCTCCCCGAACGCCTCCACGAACCAGCCGTACTCCACCGAGGCCAGGTGCTTCACCAGCCCGAGCAGGTTGGTGCCGGACGGGGTCATCGGGCGGCGCAGCTGTTCGTCGTCGAGGCCCTGGAGTTTCCACAGCACCGCGTCCCGGTGCCGGTTCAGGCTCGCGTGCAGGGTTTCCTTCTCACCGGCGGTGTACATCTCATGGGTCGTCATGGCGGGGGAAATTATCAGCGGCCACTGACAGCCGGCTGGGAGCATGCGGACCATGACAGAGCAGCAGCGCTCCTTCGAGGACCTCGTCGCCGAGGGCACCGCCGTGCCGACCGAGGGCTGGGACTTCTCCTGGTTCGAGGGCCGGGCCACCGAGGCGCGCCCCTCCTGGGGCTATGCCCGGGCGGCCGGTGAGCGGCTCGGCCGGGCCACCGCCGCGCTGGACATCGAGACCGGCGGCGGCGAGGTGTTCGACTTCGCCCTCGCTGCGGCGGCCCCGCACCGGCCGGCGCTCCTCGCCGCCACCGAGGCCTGGCCGCCGAACGTGGTCAAGGCGAGCGCCCTGCTGAGCCCCCGTGGTGTCGTGGTCGTCGCCTCGTCCGAGGGCACCCCGCTGCCGTTCGCCGACGAGACCTTCGACCTGGTCCTCAGCCGGCACCCGGTGCGGCCCGACTGGACCGGGATCGCGCGGGTGCTGCGCCCCGGCGGCACCTACTTCGCCCAGCACGTCGGGCCCGCCAGCGCCTTCGAGCTGGTCGAGCTCTTCCTCGGCCCGCAGCCGGAGGCCGTCCGCGCCGCCCGCGACCCCGGCCGCGAGCGCGCGGAGGCGGAGGCGGCCGGACTGGAGATCGTCGGCCTGCGGGCCGAGCGGCTGCGGATGGAGTTCCACGACATCGCCGCCGTCGTCCACTTCCTGCGCAAGGTGGTGTGGATGGTGCCCGGTTTCACGGCCGAGGCGTACGAGCCCGAACTCCGCGCCCTGCACCGGCGGATCGAGAAGGAGGGCCCCTTCGTCGCGTACAGCGCCCGGCACCTCTTCGAGGCCCGCAGACCGGCGCTCCGGGCCTGATGCACCGGCCTTGGAATGCCAGGCGGCGAAGAATGGCCAAGAACCGCCGTTCGGCTCCCCGGACGTGCCCCCTGCCCCCAGCCACCCCAAACGATCAACACCGGTCATGTCGTGATGCTCTGGTCCAATAGGGTCATCCTGTGCGGTAGTCCATGGATCTACGCATAAGCGAACGCGAGACCTGTCCGTTCATGTCCCATTTCCACGGCGTTCCCACATCGTTACCACCATCGCTTCGCATGAACCTGCCGGTTCACGTAAGTTCAGACCAAGGTAATTCGCGTGAGCAAAGCTGCGCGGTCGGCACCGCGCAGTGGAGGGGGCTGCGCGGTGCCGTGTTGCCCCGCGAGCCCGCGTCAAGCCGCCGTTCGCAGCCGGGGTAGCCCGTCGGAGGGACGGATGGGCAACCCGCCGAGGCATCCCCAAGACGGCCCAAACCCTCTTGATCTCCCCGTATGCGGCCACTTTTCCTGGGATTCCGCTGCGAATCGGCCATGCGAGACCCCTGAATCCAGCGCTTCCGGCCCATCGGGGCGTCGCCGGGTGACTCCGGAGAGTAGTTGTGGCACGCCGATGCACGCAGCATCACTTACAAAGGGTTATGGTGGAAACCCCCCCTCGGGCCGGTCCGTCTCCCCCCCCACGGACCGGCCCGTTTTTTCTGCCCCCGCTTCTCACCCACTTTTCAAGCGCCCTCAGGGCAGCGCCCCGCAGGGGGCGCGGGGCTGTGACGATGTGCGGCTACCGCCGCGTGGGCGCGACCGGCCACGACGGACCCGCAGCCGCACGGCAACCGCCCCCCCACCCCCAGGGCCCCGAACGGCTCAACTCCCAGCGGGGTAGGCTTCGGCGGGCGGACCCCCGCATCCGAATCACGAGGGGCGGACTCAAGTGACCCTGCGCGACAAGCTGCGCGGCCTGCTCGTCAGGCTCTACGCACGCCGGGTGGAAGGCCACCTGGACCACGCTCAGGTGCCCAAGCACATCGGCGTCATCATGGACGGCAACCGCCGCTGGGCGAAGGCCGCCGGCTCCAGTACGGTCCACGGCCACCGCGTCGGCGCCGACAAGATCGAGGAGTTCCTCGGCTGGTGCTCGGAGACGGACGTCGAGGTCGTCACCCTCTGGCTGCTGTCCACGGACAACTTCGACCGCGCCAAGGAAGAACTGGTCCCCCTCCTCGGCATCATCGAGGACGTCGTCCGCACCCTCGCCGCCGACGGCCGCTGGCGCGTCCACCACGTCGGCACCCGCGACCTGCTGCCCTCCCCGATGCAGACGGCGCTCAAGGAAGCCGAGGAGGCCACCGCCCACGTCGACGGAATACTGGTCAACGTCGCCATCGGCTACGGCGGCCGCCAGGAGATCGCCGACGCCGTCCGCTCGATGATCCTGGACGCCCACGACAAGGGCGTCCCGATGGAGGACCTCGCGGACTCCGTCACCGTCGACATGATCGGCCGTCACCTCTACACCGGCGCCCAGCCCGACCCGGACCTGGTGATCCGCACCAGCGGCGAGCAGCGGCTGTCCGGATTCATGCTCTGGCAGACCGCGCACGCCGAGTACTACTTCTGCGAGGTCTTCTGGCCCGCGTTCCGCAAGGTCGACTTCCTGCGCGCCCTGCGTGACTACGCGGCCCGGCACCGCCGCTACGGCGGGTGACGTCATCGTGACGGCGGACGTCAACGCGGCACAAGCCACCCGTCACCGCCGCCACGCTGGATAACCCCGTCATTACGGTGGATGACCCCACCACGCCCATGAGGCGTAAATCACCCGTTTCGGGGCGCGAGTAACGTGGAGTTCACCTGCGCGTCGTTGCAGTGCGTGGCATGGCGGCGCATGTTCGAGGGCATAAGCCAAGCAGGTCGATGTCCGAACCACGGGCATCGGATCTCAGTGGGCGGCTCGGGGCCGTCCACCCGGGAGGCCCTTTGCACCAGCCCGACCGTGCGGTCACGGCACGGAAGAAGCAGCGGGGGGCCGGTTTTCGGCCCGTGCAGGGCGGCCGTCAACCGGTCCAGCTCTTCCTCGTCGCTCCCCGACCTCATCCGAGGGGGTACGTCCTTCCGTGGTGACCAGCACAACGCGCCGCAAGTCCGACCGGCGCACCTATGTTCTCGACACCAGCGTCCTGCTGGCCGACCCGAACGCCATGGCCCGCTTCGACGAGCACGAGGTCGTGCTCCCGATCGTCGTGGTCACGGAACTGGAGGCCAAGCGGCACCATCCCGAACTCGGCTATTTCGCCCGGCAGGCCCTGCGGCTGCTCGACGACTACCGGGTCCGGCACGGCCGCCTCGATGCCCCCATTCCCATCGGCGAGCTGGGCGGCAGCATCCGTGTCGAGCTCAATCACTCGGACCCCAGCGTGCTGCCGAGCGGCTACCGCCTGGGGGACAACGACTCCCGCATCCTCGCGGTCGCCCGCAATCTGCAGGCCGAGGGGTATGACGTCACGGTCGTCTCGAAGGACCTGCCGCTCAGGATCAAGGCCTCGTCCGTCGGCCTCCTCGCCGAGGAGTACCGCGCCGAACTCGCCATCACGGACACCTCCGGCTGGACCGGAATGTCCGAACTGACGCTCTCCGGCGAACAGGTGGACATCCTCTTCGAGGAAGGCCATGTGTACGCGCCGGAGGCCGCGGACCTCCCCGTGCACACCGGTCTGACCATCCAGTCGGAGCGCGGCAAGGCGCTCGGCCGGGTGACGGCCGAGGGCAACATCCGTGTGGTGCGCGGCGATCGTGAGGCGTTCGGCATCAAGGGGCGCAGCGCCGAGCAGCGGATCGCGCTCGACCTGCTCCTCGACCCGGACGTCGGCATCGTCTCGATGGGCGGCCGGGCCGGCACCGGCAAGTCGGCGCTCGCGCTGTGCGCGGGTCTGGAGGCGGTCCTGGAGCGCCGCCAGCACCAGAAGGTGATGGTCTTCCGTCCGCTGTACGCGGTCGGCGGCCAGGAACTCGGCTATCTGCCGGGCTCCGAGGCGGAGAAGATGAGCCCCTGGGCGCAGGCGGTCTTCGACACGCTCTCCGCGGTCACCAGCCGCGAGGTGATCGAGGAGGTCACCGCCCGCGGGATGCTGGAGGTGCTGCCGCTCACCCACATCCGCGGCCGCTCCCTCCACGACGCCTTCGTGATCGTCGACGAGGCCCAGTCGCTGGAACGGAACGTCCTGCTGACCGTTCTGTCCCGGATCGGCGCGAATTCGCGGGTGGTTCTGACCCACGACGTGGCGCAGCGGGACAACCTGCGGGTGGGGCGGTACGACGGTGTGGTCGCCGTGGTCGAGAAGCTGAAGGGGCATCCGCTCTTCGCGCATGTCACCCTGACCCGGTCCGAGAGGTCCCAGATCGCCGCCCTTGTGACCGAAATGCTGGAGGACGGACACATCTGATCCCTGTGTCCAACTTGGGTTGATTACCCGTCGGTTGGCGCCGTCCGGCAAAGGCCTTGAGCCTAGTCGGGCGGCGCCTTCGCGCGTGCTGCTTTCCTGAAATCCCCTGGGGGAAACGGGATGTGAGCTTTCACACGCAACTCAGAATTGCCACCCGGCGTCGGGTTACGGCAGAGTCTCACTCCTGTCAGGCCCCGCATACGACACACCTGTACCCCCAGCGGTACGGAAACACAGCAGCATCACAGCTAATTCCATAGCGACGTCGTATGCCGCCCGAGCACCACGCGGCGCTTCCCTCGGGGAGTTGCCCACCGGGCCCGTGTCTCCCGTGACCCAGTAGTGAGGAGGCCAGCGCCAGGGGCAAGATTGCGTCCGCCAGGGTCACCGAAGCGGGCGATGCTGGAAGGAAACCGTGTGAGCCGGATTTCGGTCCGGGGATTCGCAGTGGCCTCGGCCACCGCGGTCACCGCTGTCGGAAGCGTCGTCGGTGTTGCCTCGGGCAGCGTGGCGCAGCCGAACAACGACGCAGAGGCGACAGCAGCCGACACCACGCTCCTCGCGGACCTCCCCGCGGGTCAGCAGGCGACGGTCCAGACCGCGTCCCTGACGCAGCAGGCCGACGCCGTGGCCATCCAGGCCGACGCGACCGCCAAGAAGGACGCCGAGCAGTCCGCCCGGGTGGCGGCAGCCAAGAGCGCCGAGGCCAAGAAGGCCGCGGCCGAGAAGGCGGCCAAGGAGGCCAAGGAGCGCGCCGAGGCGAAGGAAGCGGCCAGCCGCTCCTCCGTGTCCGCGTCCAGCTTCCCGGTCCAGAGCTCCTACACCGTGGCGCAGATCCAGGCGATGGCGCAGCAGATGGTGGCCAGCGGCCAGTTCCAGTGCTTCAGCAACATCGTGGACCACGAGTCCAGCTGGAACTACCGGGCGGTCAACGCCTCCTCCGGCGCCTATGGCCTCTTCCAGGCCCTGCCCGGCTCCAAGATGTCGTCCGTCGGCTCCGACTGGCAGACGAACCCGGCCACGCAGATCAAGTGGGGCCTGAACTACATGAACTCCCGCTACGGCAGCCCGTGCGAGGCCTGGACCTTCTGGCAGGCGAACCACTGGTACTAGAGCCCACTCGGCTTCTCAACCTTTGACAGCCCCTCCCCGTCCTAGGGGGAGGGGCTGTCGCCCTGTACGGTCGGACCGAACGACTCCAGGGGGGAGTGGTGAGGAGTACCCGGGGACGCGGGGGAAGAGGGCGGATCATGTCGCGAGTGCCTCAGTGGCTCGGCCGGCTCGGTGCCGGACTGACCGAGATGGGCGAGCGATTGGACGAGCGCCAGGCCGAGGTGGAGCGCGAGCAGACCGAGCCCGAGCCGCCCGCTCCGGCCGTGCCCGCGCCGGCGCCCGCACCGGAGACTCCCGCCCCCACCCCCGCCGCCACCTCCACCCCCGCCCCTGCCGCCGTCGCCGCGCCCGTCCGGAAGCCCGTACCGCGTCCCGACCCGGTGACGGCCATCCCCTGGGGGGTGCGGGTCGCCGCCGAGGCCGGCTGGCGGCTGCTGGTCCTGGCCGGCACCGTCTGGATCCTGATGCGGGTCATCAGCGCCGTCCAGCTCGTCGTCTTCGCCTTCGTCATCGCGCTGCTGATCACCGCCCTGCTGCAGCCCACGGTCGCCTGGCTCAGCCGCTCCGGGATGCCCCGCGGCCCGGCCACCGCGCTCACCGCCATCTCCGGGTTCGTGGTGATCGGCCTGCTGGGCTGGTTCGTGACCTGGCAGGTCATGGAGAACATCGACACGCTCTCCGACCAGGTCCAGAACGGCATCGACGACCTGCGCGACTGGCTGCTCAAGGGCCCCTTCCACGTCACCGACAAGCAGATCAACCAGATCGCCAAGAACCTCCGCGAGGCGATCGGCGCCAACACCGACGAGATCACCTCGTTCGGCCTGGAGGGCGTCCAGGTGGTCGTGGAGGCCCTGACCGGTATCCTGCTGGTCTTCTTCTCCACGCTCTTCCTGCTGTACGACGGCGCGCGCATCTGGCAGTGGTTCCTGAAGCTGGTGCCGAGCGCGGCCCGGGAGGGCGTGGCCGGCGCCGGCCCGCGCGCCTGGCGCACGCTGACGTCCTACGTGCGGGGCACGGTGCTCGTCGCCCTCATCGACGCCATCTGCATCGGCCTCGGCATCTACTTCCTGGACGTGCCCATGGCCGTCCCGCTGGCCGTCTTCATCTTCCTGTTCTCGTTCATCCCGCTGGTCGGCGCCGTCGCCTCCGGCGCCCTCGCGGTGGTCGTCGCGCTCGTCACCCAGGGCGTGTTCACCGCCGTCATGACCCTGGTCGTGGTTCTCGCGGTGCAGCAGATCGAGGGCCACATCCTCCAGCCGTTCATCCTCGGCCGCGCGGTCCGCGTCCACCCCCTCGCCGTGGTCCTCACGGTCGCGGCCGGCGGCATGGTCGCGGGCATCGGCGGCGCGGTGGTGGCCGTACCGCTGGTCGCGGTGATGAACACGGTGGTCAGCTATCTGCACCAGTACTCACGCGAGCGGTACGAGGACGTGGAGCCCGAGGACGCCCCCAGTTCGATCAAATGAGTGTCGAACAAAGTGATTTGAGCGGCCGAACATTCCAACTTCCGTCAGCTCGGGACAGCTGGGAAATCCCCGGCTGAAATATGCCATCGAACTGATACACATACCTCCTCGGTGCGAAAGCGCGAAAAGAGGGGGGCGATGTCGGAGGTTCGGGATCCCCTCGGCAGGGCCGGTTACGGCCGGCTCGCGCATGCCCTGATCGCGTGCGGGCGCGAGGGGTTCAGCGGCGAACTGCGGGTGCCGGGCAGCCCGGGCGGCGCCTTCCATCTGCGCGGCGGGCTGGTGGTCGCGGCCGACAGCCCCGGCTCTCCCGGCCCCGAGGCGCTGCTGCTGCGCTCCGACCGCATCGACGGCGAGCAGTGGGCCGAGCTGGTGCGGGCGTCCGGCGGGGCGCGCTGGCCGGTGGCCGGCCTGATCGCACGCGGCTACGCGGGAGCGGCCCAGCTCAGGGTGGTGTGCGTGATGGCGCTGCAGGACGCGGCCTTCGCCATCGTGGCCGGCCGGGTGGACGGCTGCGAGGCGGTCCTCCACACCGAGCCGTACGCCCCCGTCGCCGTCGGCGAGGCCCCCGCCCGGCTGCTGCAGGAGGCCAACCGCAAGCTGGCCGCCCTGGCCGCGCTGCCCCACCCGGTGCGCCCCGACCGGGAACGCCCCCGGCCCGCCGGCCTCGCGGCCGACCGTCCCCGCACCCCGCTGCAGGAGGAGCTGCTGACCCACGCCGACGGCCGCCGCACCGCCCGTGACCTGGCCTTCCGTACCGGACGCGGGGTCTACACCGTCACCGTGGAGGTCGCGCGGATGCTCGGCGAGGGGCTGCTGGAGTGTGCCGCGCCGACCGCCCCCGTCCGGATGCCGGTGGCCGCCCCCGTCGTACGGCACCGGGAACCGCCGCCTCCGCCGCCCCCGGAGCCGATCCCGGTCCCCACCGAACTGCCCCGCCGTGAGCCCGGCGCCAGCGGCATCACCGAAGTCCTCGGCCCGCAGAAGAGCGGGGCGAGCTGGAAAGGGTTCTTCCGGCTGCGGCACGGAACGGCCAAATGAAAACGGAACGGCGGAATGAAAAAGGACGCGTCGACCGCCGCAGCGGTCGAATTCAGTCAGAAGCGAGGGAGTTGAGCACATGAATCATGAAGCCCTGGCGCAGGAAATGCGCGGGCTGCGCGAACGGGTCACCGGAATCACCGACACGGCCCTGGCGGCCGCCGACGGAATGCTGATAGCCGCCGACACCGCCGATTCCATCGACCCGGAGGGCCTCGCCGCCCTCGCGGCCGCCGGCCTCGGCCTCGCGCGCCGCACCGCCGAGGCCACCGCGCGCGGTGTGCTGCGGCAGACGGTGACGTACGGCAGCCACGGCTGCGTGGCGTTCTACGCGGTGGGCGACACCGCCCTGATGGTCGTGCTCGGCGATGAGGGGATGGACCTGGAGCGCCTGCACCGGGCGACCCATCCGGCCCTCGACCGCATCGGCTCGATCCTCACCGCGAAGGCAGCAGGGGGAGTGTGAAGGGATGGCGACGAAGCGTATGGCCACGGGGTTCTCCGACCAGGTGATGAGCCTGGTCAAGTCACTGCGGAACGAGGCGCCGGAGTGCGTCGCGTCCGGGGTGGTCGACATGTCCACCGGGATGCTGCTCTCGTACGAGACGATCGACAACCATCCGCCCGAGGTCCTGGACCTGCTGGCGGGCGCCACCCTGGACCTGTTCCAGGGGCGCACGGTCGTGATGATCGAGGACGTCTTCAAGGAGCGCCGCGGCATCACCGCCGACAACCACTTCTTCCAGGAGATCCTGGTCAACAGCGACAACCTCACCCACCTGTTCATCCGCATGAACGAACAGCAGGACGTGGTGGCCGTGATCGTCTGCCGCAAGTCGGTGAACGTCGGCATGCTGCTCGCCCAGGCCCGGAGGGTGGTGCGGGAGCACAGCCTGTGACCGCACGGCACGTGGGCCCCTCCCGGCGGGGGAGGGGCCCACGTGCCGTGCGGCGGGGACCGGCCGGCGCTGCTCGGCGCTACTCGGTGCGCAGACCGTCCGGGCGCATCAGGCGCAGCAGCGCCGGCAGGCTGAGCAGGGTCACGGCGAGCACGATCGCCGCGCCGACGCCGGTCATCGCCAGCACGCTCGCCCAGTCCACCCGCAGCGGCACCGCCGTCATCTTCATCAGCACCCCGCCGAGCGTCAGCCCGACCGCCGTCGCGAGCAGCAGGCCCAGCGCGATCGGGATCGCCGCCTGCCACAGCACGGACAGCGTGAGGGTACGGCGCCGGGTGCCGAAGGCGATCAGCGCCGACAGCAGCCGCTTGCGCTCCCGCAACTGCTCCAGCTGGGAGACCAGCAGGCTCGCCCCGATGAGGGCCAGCACGGCGGCGGCGCCGACGAACAGGCCGGTGCGGATGGCGCCGTACTTCTCGTCCTGGGTGGTCGCCGTCCACGTCCAGGCGTAGGCGAGCGGGGCGATGCCCATGGCGACGGTGCGCACCTGCTCCTCCGCGTCCGGCACGGCCGGATCCAGTCGCAGGTACACGCTGCCGCGCAGGCTCGGCAGTGCCTTCGCGGGCAGTGCGGACGGGGTGGCCAGGATCCCGCTGAGGCCGGCGTTCAGCGAGTCCTTGCGGGTGGCGACCTTCGGGAGCTTCGCCGGCACGGTCCAGGCGGCCTCGGCGCCGGGGGTGTCGTCGGTGTAGGACGGGTCGACCACCACCGCGCGGCCCGGGGTGAGCAGCTTGCGCGCCGCCGGTTCGTCGGACCAGTCGGCGGACAGGAAGGCGTCCCCCTCGCGGCAGGAGGGCAGGTTCGCCACCTCGCGCAGGGCCGCGCAGTCACCGACGACGACCTGGATGGAGTTGTCCGGGTCGAGGCGCTTGTCGCCGTACTCGGTCTGGGACAGCGCCGCCGCCGACTTCACCCCCTTGGCCCGCTCCAGTCGGGCCCCCGCGGCGGCCACCTGGACGCCGACCGGCAGGTCCACCTCCATCTGGGCGCGGTTCGGGTCCTGCCCGGTGTCCTTGGTGTAGTCGGACTGGACGCCGGCGAACAGCATCTGGAGGGCGATCGCGCCGGCCACCGCGACCGCGACGCCGTTGACCATCCGGGCGGCCGTACCGCTGCTCAACTGGAGCCTGCGCACGGCCAGCTGCCAGGAGACGGCGCCGTCGCCGAGGCGGGCCACGGTGCGCTCCACCACCCAGGGCAGCAGCGCGGTGATGCCGACCAGCAGGGCCAGGACACCACCGATGACCAGGTACTGGTTGAAGTCCCCGTTGTCGCCGCCCTGCCCGATCATCGGGACGAGCATCGCGAGGCCGCCGACCGGCAGCAGCAGCCGCCACCACAGCCGGCGCCGGCTGGGCCGGGCCGTGCGGACCACGCCGAGCGGTTCGATGACGACCCGGCGCAGCGCGAACAGGGTGACCAGGACCGCGGCCGTGGGCACCGCGAGGGCGACGAGGACGGCCAGGACGGGCGTCGGGTTGAGGTAGTCCGGGTAGACGCTGACGTCGAACAGCTCGATCGTGGCCGCCGCCTGAGTGCCCACCAGGAAGAACCCGGTGCCGAGCACCAGGCCGAGCACGGAGCCCGCCAGCGCCTCCCCGGCGGCGATCCGGCGGACCATCCGGCCGTCGCAGCCCACCAGCCGCAGTGCCGCGAGCCGCTGGTCGCGCCGCTCACCGCCGAACCGTACGGCGGTGGCGATGAAGATGCCGACCGGGGCCAGCAGCACCACGAAGACCAGCAGCACGAGCAGCAGCAGGATCGGGTCGAGCCCTTCGGACGACTGGCCGGGGGCGTCGTTCCCGAACTGCTTGATGCGGCCCACCTCAGGGTTGTGCCCGATCTGCCGGTCCAGCCCCTTCGCGCCCATGTAGTAGGCGAGTTCGGTCGGTCCGATCAGCCCCCGCTGCCCGATCGTGCCGACCACCTTCGCGGGCAGCCGCTCGCGCAGCAGCCCGTTGCCGGGCGCCTTGAGCAGCTTGTCCAGGGCGGGGGAGACGTACATCTCGCCGACCGCCGGGACCCGGTCGATGCCCACCGGCACCGGCGCGTGCGGCCCGTCCGGGGCGACCAGCCGGGCCCGGATGTCCGCGCCGTACCAGGAGGTGTTCACATGGGCGACGACGATCGTGTCGTCCGCCGCCGGGATCTTCGCCGGGGTGATCGAGAAGTCCCGCCGCACGTCGTCCTTCGCGTGCCGGGCGTCCAGGATGTCGGGCACCGCCGCGGTCAGCAGCAGCAGTGCCACCCCGAGGCCCACCCCGACCGCGGTGAGCACCGCCCGGATCCAGCCCTCGCGCCCGCCGGTGAAGGCGAACCGCGCCCCCATGGCCAGATCCCCGGCCCAGCGCCGCCCCCCGCTCATACGGTCCGCTCCATGTCCCGGGACTTCCCGTCCCGTACGACGATCTCGCGGTCGGAGTAGGCGGCCACCCGTGCCTCGTGCGTGACGAGCACGACGGCCGCGTTGGTGGAGCGGGCGGCGTCGGTGAGCAGCTCCATCACGCGCTCGCCGTTGAGGGAGTCCAGCGCGCCGGTCGGCTCGTCCGCGAACAGCACCCGCGGCGAGGTCACCAACGACCGTGCCACCGCGACGCGTTGCCCCTGGCCGCCGGAGACCTCGCCGGGCCGCTTCTTCGCGAGGTCGTCGACCTCCAGCCGCCGCATCCAGCCCAGCGCGCTCTTCTCGGCCTCCTTGCGGGAGGTGCCGTTCAGCCGCAGCGGCAGCGCCACGTTCTCCACGCAGGTCAGTTCCGGCACCAGCTGCCCGAACTGGAAGACGAACCCGAACTCGGAGCGTCTGAGCGCGCTGCGCTCGGCGTCGTTCATGGTCGCCATCTCCCGCCCGGCGTACATGATCGACCCGGCGTCGGGCGGCACGATCCCGGCGAGGCAGTGCAGCAGGGTCGACTTCCCGGACCCGGACGGGCCCATCACGGCGACGACCTCGCCGGGATGTATGGAGAACGCGGCACCGTCCAGGGCGACGGTGGGGCCGTAGGCCTTGCGCAGGCCCTCGGCGGTCAGCAGCGAACCGGCGGGGGCGTTCACCTGGCCACCTCCGCGCGGAGCTTGTCGAGCCGGGCCGCGGTCAGCTCCAGCCACCGCAGGTCCGCCTCCAGGTGGAACAGCGCGTGGTCGCAGACGAGCTGGTCCGCGAGATCGCCGTGACGCTTGCGGTCGGTGAGGATCCGCATGCTGCGCAGGTGCTCGGAGCGCTGGCTGTCGAGGATGTCGCCGGCGTTCCGGTGGGTCAGCAGCGCGAGCACGACCTTGGTGTACAGGGTCGACTGGAGGTACTCCTCCGGCTTCTCCGGAGTCGCCAGCCACGTCTCGACGTCGGTGACGCCGGCGTCGGTGATGGCGTACCGCTTGCGCTCGGGCCCGCCGCCCGCCTCGATGCCGTCGACTTCCACGAGCCCGTTCTTCAGCAGCCGGGACATCGTCGAATAGACCTGGCCGTAGTGGAGCGGCCGGTCGTGACCGAACTTCTCGTCGAAGGCCCGCTTCAGGTCGTAACCGTGGCGCGGGCCGGACTCCAGGAGCCCCAGGAGGGTGTGACCGATGGACATGCCAGCACTCTACACACGGTGTATACGCGGTATGTATACGCGCCGTGTGTAGATCATGGCCGGGTGTGTGTCCCCGCAGGTGGGGCCCGATTGTCACGGTTCCGCGACAGCGGAGGGCCGCGTGATGTCACAGGGGCGGGGGTCTGCCTCGTCATCTCCTTCGTGAGTCGGTTTCCCGGATCCGGAAGGTGATGACCGTGCGGGTGTTCGTGGCAGGTGGCAGCGGGGTTCTGGGACGGCGGCTGGTGCCCCGGTTGGTGGCGCGGGGGCACCGGGTGACGGCCACGACGACCGGCGCGGCCAAGCTGGGGCTGCTGAGGGAACTGGGCGCGGAGGGGGTCGTCATGGACGGCCTGGACGCGCTGTCGGTCGGGGCGGCGGTGGCCGAGGCCCGCCCGGACGTGATCGTGCACCAGCTGACCGCGATCTCCGCGGCGCACGCCGGCAAGCCCGACATCAAGCACCCCGACCGCTGGTTCGCCCTCACCAACCGGCTGCGCACCGAGGGCACCGACCATCTGCTGGCCGCCGCCGAGGCGACCGGCGTCCCCCATGTCGTCGCCCAGAGCCACGCCAGCTGGAACGGCATCCGCGAGGGCGGCTGGGTGAAGACGGAGGAGGACCCGCTGGACCTGATGGAGGGAACGCCCGCGCACGGCGGCATGCTGGCCCTGCGTCACCTGGAGGAGGCGGTGCTGCGGGCCGGCGGCGCGGCCCTGCGCTACGGCGCCTTCTACGGCCCGGACGCCATCGACGACCAGGTGACCCTGGTCCGCAGGCGCCAGTACCCGCTGGTCGGCCGCGCCACCGGACACAGCAGCTGGATCCACCTCGACGACGCGGCCGACGCCACCGTGCTGGCCGTCGAACAGAAGGCGCGGGGCCTGTTCAACATCGTCGACGACGAACCGGCGCCGGCCGCCGACTGGCTGCCGTATCTCGCCGAGTGCGCCGGGGCGAAGCGGCCCTACCGGGTGCCGGTCTGGCTGGCCCGGCTGCTGGCCGGCGAACAGGCGGTGGTGATCATGACCCAGGGGCGCGGTTTCTCCAACGCCAAGGCCCGGCGGGAGCTCGGCTGGGAGCCGCGGTACCCGTCCTGGCGGCAGGGGTTCAAGGAGGAGCTGGCGTGAGCCCGGAGGAGGAGTTCGAGGAACTGCGCCCGCTGCTGTTCGCGATCTCGTACCGCATCCTCGGCAGCGTCGGCGAGGCCGAGGACGCCGTCCAGGACACCTGGCTGCGCTGGACGGCCGCCGCGACCCGGCCCGCCTCGACCCGGGCCTACCTCTCCGCCGTGGTCACCCGCGTCTCGATCGACGTCCTGCGCTCGGCCCGGGTACGGCGCGAGGAGTACGTCGGCACGTGGTTCCCCGAGCCGCTGCTGACCGACCCCTACCAGGACCCGGAGCGCTCCGCCCAGCTGGCCGACTCCGTCTCGATGGCGGCCCTGCTCCTCCTGGAACGGCTCTCCCCGCTGGAGCGGGCGGTCTTCGTCCTGCGCGAGGTGTTCGGCTTCTCCTTCGCCGAGGTCGCCACGGCCGTGGAGCGCACGGAGGCGGCCTGCCGGCAGCTCGCCGTCCGCGCCCGCCGCCACATGGAGGCCGGGCGCCCCCGCTTCGAGGCCGACCGCGAGGAGCGCGAGGAACTCGCCGGACGCTTCTTCGACGCGTTCCGCGAAGGAGACGTGGACGGCCTGCGGGCGCTGCTGGCGGCCGACGTCCGGGTGACCGGCGACGCGGGCGGCAAGGCGCCGCTGTGGGGCGAGGCCCCGCTCGTCGGCGCGGCCCGGGTGGCCGAGGTGCTGGAGGTGCTCCTGCGCCGGTTCCGCGCGGCGGGCGCCGTACTGGAGCCGCACGAGGTGAACGGGCGGCCGGGCGCGGTCCTCCGCGACCGCGCGGACCGGGTCGTCAGCGTCATGGCCCTCGATATCGCCGGCGGCCGCGTCCAGGCCGTCCGCTCGGTCCTCAACCCGGACAAGCTGGGGCATGTGGGGCCGGTGGGGGATGCCTGGGCGCTGTCCAGGGAGGCGGGACCGGACTGACGGGGTGTCCCGAGGCAACCCTCCGCCTTCTCTGCTCGTCGGTTCCGTTGGACGGGGTGCTGATTGTCACGTCCGTAAAGGGACGGATCGTGCGCTCTTTGTCATAGACAGCGGTGTTAGTTTGCTGGACTGACCTGAGCCACGTACTTGTGTGACACCCGTACACACGTGTGACAGCCGAGACGAAGCGGAGCAGACGGACTCATGGGACGAGCGGAAGAGAGAAAAGCGCGACAGCGTGGCGGCCGCCGCGCCGCGCCGCCCCGGGGCCGCCCGTCGCAGCAGCCCGAGCCCGAGACGCCGGCGACGGCGGGCACCACCACCACGGTGGTCGAGTCGCCGGAGGCCGAGGGCGGCACCCGCGCGGAGCGCCGCCGGGCCGCCGCGAAGAAGCCCGGCAAGGACGGGAAGGGCGCCAAGCTCGGCAAGGACGGCAAGCCCGTCCGGGGCCGGATACGCCGGCTGTTCACCTGGAAGAAGATGCTCGGCGCGTTCTTCGCCTGCTGTCTGCTCGGCATCGGCGCGTTCATCCTGCTGTACGTCATGGTGGGCGTCCCCGAGGGCAACGCGCTCGCCCAGACCCAGAGCAACGTCTACAAGTACAGCGACGGCTCGGTCCTCGCCCGCAAGGGCACCGTCAACCGCGAGATCGTGGACCTCTCCAAGGTCCCGAAGGAGGTCCAGCACACCTTCGTCGCGGCGGAGAACAAGACCTTCTACAACGACAACGGCATCGACCTGAAGGGCATGGCCCGCGGCCTCTACAACACCGTGCGGGGCCGCGGCACCCAGGGCGGTTCGACGATCACCCAGCAGTACGTCAAGAACTACTACCTCGACCAGGACCAGACCGTCACGCGCAAGCTGAAGGAACTGGTCATCTCGTTGAAGGTGGACCGCGAGAAGTCCAAGGACGACATCCTCGCCGGCTACATCAACACCAGCTACTACGGCCGGGGCGCCTACGGCATCCAGGCCGCCGCCCAGGCCTACTACCGCGTCGACGCCCAGGACCTCAACGTCCAGCAGGGCGCCTATCTGGCCGCGCTGCTGCAGGCGCCGAGCCAGTACGACTGGGCGGTGGCCGGGCCCATCGGCAAGAAGCTGGTGCAGCAGCGCTGGAACTACGTCCTGGACAACATGGTCGGCCAGGGCTGGCTCGACAAGTCCAAGCGGGACGGCATGAAGTTCCCGATCCCCAAGGCCCCGAAGGCCGCCTCCGGTCTGGAGGGCCAGAAGGGCTACCTGGTCGAACTGGCCAACACGCAGCTGGAGAACCAGCTGATGAAGACCCAGAACATCACCAGGTCCGAGGCGGAGGCCCTGGTCGTCGACCAGGGCTGGACGATCACCCTGAACATCGACCCGAAGAGGCAGACCAAGCTGGAGGCGGCCGTCAAGAGCCAGCTCACCAGCAAGCTCGACGGCAAGAAGCGCAAGGTCGACAAGAACGTCCAGGCCGGTGCCGTCTCCGTCGACCCCAAGACCGGCAAGATCGTCGCCCTGTACGGCGGTGTCGACTACTACAAGCACTACACGAACAACGCGACCCGCGCCGACTACCAGCCGGCCTCCACCTTCAAGCCGATCATCCTCGCCGCCGCGGTCGACCAGAACGCCGAGACGCAGAACGGCAAGGCGATCAACGCCAACACGATCTACGACGGCACCAGCGGCCGCGCGGTCAAGGGCAGCGACATCGCCTTCGCACCGCCGAACGAGGACGACGCCGACTACGGCAACATCACCGTGCAGACGGCGATGAACAAGTCCGTCAACTCGGTGTTCGCGCAGATGGGCGTGGACGTCGGCATGAAGAACGTGCTGAAGACCGCCGACGACCTCGGCCTGGACACCACCGACCTCCAGGCGGTGCCCGCGATGACCCTGGGCACCATGGGCGCCAGCCCGCTGGAGATGGCCGGGGTGTACGCCACCCTCGACAACCACGGGGCGAAGGTGACCCCGTCGATCCTCGCGTCGGCGGAGAAGACCGGCAAGAAGGTCGACCTGCCGAGCCCGATCGGCGGCCAGGTCATCAGCCGCACCACGGCCGACCAGGTGACCTCGGTGCTCACCGGTGTGGTCGACGACGGTACGGCCAAGGTCTCGGTGGCCCAGAACCCGCTGCGCAAGGGCCAGCAGGTGGCCGGCAAGACGGGTACCTCCGACTACAACAGGTCGGCCTGGTTCACCGGTTACACGCCGGACCTGGTCACCTCGGTCGGGCTGTTCGGCGAGGACGCCAAGACCCACAACCAGGTCACGCTGACCGGCGCCACGGGTCTGATCCCCGGCACCGGCCGGATCAACGGTGGCGGTTACCCGGCACAGATCTGGGCGGCGTACACCTTCGGCGTCACGAAGAAGCAGAAGTTCGACCTCAACACCACGCTGGGCGCGGCGGTCAAGCCGACGGCGACCCCGACGTACAGCTCGACTCCGTCGGAAACCGCGTCCGAATCTCCCAGCCAGACCCCGACCAAGTCCGCGACCCCGTCCCAGACCCCGACGTCGCAGGCCCCGTCCCAGACCCCCACCAATTCCGCGACCCCGACGACCACCGCCCCCTCCACCCCGGAGGAGACCCCGACGGGCGGCATCACGGACAACCCGCTGGACCCGGCGGCGGCGGACGGCCAATAACGAACGACCGGCACCCGATGTCCCCAGAGGGGGGCATCGGGTGCTTCGTCGGGCCCGACGACCTCAAGCCCCCCTGCGGCGCTACCTGTTCAGCTCGAACCAGACGACCTTCCCGGTGCTGAGCCGGGTCGCTCCCCACCGTCTGGCCAGTCGGTTGACGAGGTACAGGCCCCGGCCGCCCTCGTCCGTCGCCCGCGCCTGCCGCAGCCGCGGCAGCTGGGGCACGTCGTCGCCCACCTCGCACCGCAGCACATCGGTCCGCAGCAACCGCAGCGTCACCGGCCGCGAGGCATACCGCACCGCGTTGGTGACGACCTCACTGACCAGCAGCTCGACGGAGTCGGAGAGTTCCTCCAGCCCCCAGCGGGCCAGCGCCCGCCGCGCGAGCCGCCGGGCCCGCCCCGGCGCCGCGTCCTCCGGCTCCAGGAACCAGTACGCGACGTCGCTCGGCGCGATCCCGTCGAACCGGGCCGCGAGCAGCGCGATGTCGTCGTCGCGGTCACCCGGCCCGAGCATGTCGAGCACCTCGTCGCACAAGGCTTCCAGCGGCGGCGGATGATCCGGCCCGGTCAGCTGGGCCGTCGCGGCGAGCTTCTCCCGCAGCTGCTCTATGCCGGTCCACACGTCCCGCAGCCGGGACTCCACCAGACCGTCGGTGTACAGCAGCAGCGTCGCCCCGGCCGGCGCGTCCAGCTCCACCGCCTCGAAGTCGACCCCGCCGACCCCGATCGGCGCCCCGGCCGGCACCCGCAGCACCTCGGCCCGCCCGCCCAGATGCAGCAGCACCGGCGGCGGATGCCCGGCGTTGGCGATGGTGATGCGGTGCGACACCGGGTCGTAGACGGCGTACAGGCAGGTCGCCATCCGGTCGGAACCGAGCCGCTGGGCCTGCTCGTCGAGGTGGTGCAGCACCTCCTGCGGCGGCAGGTCGAGCCCGGCCAGCGTCTGGGCCGTCGTCCGCAGCTGCCCCATGATGGCCGCCGACGTCATCGAGTGGCCCATCACATCGCCCACGACCAGCGCCACCCGGCTGCCCGGCAGCGGGATCGCGTCGTACCAGTCGCCGCCGACCCGCGCGGTCTCCGCGGCCGGCAGATAGCGCGAGGCCAGCCGCACGCCCGTGGCGCTCGGCAGGTTCTCCGGCAGCATGGTGCGCTGCAGCTCGTCGGCGATGTAGGCCTCCCGGCCGTACAGCACCGCCTTGTCGATGCCCAGCGCGCTGTGCGTGGCCAGCTGGGCGGCGACCAGCAGGTCGTCCGTCTCGAACGCGAGCCGCTCCGGGCGGCGCAGGAACAGCGCCGCGCCGATCACCCGGCGGCGGCCGCGCAGCGGGGCGAGGATCGCGTGCTGGGCGCCCGGTACGAGCGCCTCGTTGCCCTCGCCGAGAAGTTCGGGCAGGGCCGCGCGGGCCGCGGGGGAGTCGGCGAAGACCGGCCGTACGCCCCGCAGCACCTCGTTCAGCGCGCCGCCCGGCCGTACCTCGCACAGCTCGGCGGTGAGCGCGGCCAGGCCGATGTCGGCCGGGTCCGGCTCCGGCACCGGCAGCTGCGGGAAGCCGCCCTCGGTGTCCCGCTCCTCCGGGATCCGGTCGGTGCGGCGCAGCCGCAGCACCACCGGGCCGACCGGCCGCTCGTCGCCGACCGGCAGCGGGTCGCGCAGATAGACCAGGATCGCGTCCGAGAAGGTCGGCACGGTCGCCCGGCACAGCCCCATCACGATCTCGTCGAGATCGATGCCCCGGGCGATCCGCCGGGTCGCGGCGCCCACGAACCGCAGCCGGTCGCCGTCCCGCCGCATCGGCATCGGCCGGCCGGGCGGCAGCCCGCGTCCGCTGCGGCGCTCCTGGGGGCCCACCGCCCGCTCCGGCTCGGCGCCGGGCTGCGGGGGGATGCCCTCCGGGGTGGGGCGCGGCCGGTGTGGGTCGGGCTCAGCGCTGGTGGGCTGGGCGTGCTCGGGGCCGTTGACGGAGTGCTCCTTGGACGTACTGGTACCGGGACCGGAGGGCGTCTCGCCCGCGCGGGCCTGCGCCGGTAAGGCGGCGGCGCCGAGCGGCGGGGACTGCGCCTGGGTCTGTCCCTGTGGTGGTGGCTGCGAGGAACGCAGGAGCGCCCCGCGGGTCTGAGCGGGGTCGGCGCCCGGCTGTGGGCGCTCGTAGGAGGTGGGGTGCTCCGTCACGCGAGTCGAATCCGTCCGTCCGGGGCTGCGCGCCGCGCGCGCAGATGGTCCCGCCGAAGTCCCGATACCCGGATTAGGTGCCCCAGGAACGGAATTCCGGCGTGGCTGGAGGCTGTTCCTGTGCCACCGGCGAACGATCTGCGGCCCGCGCGCCGTTCGCCCGTGCTGCCCTCGTACCCCTCGCTCACGTCCTGCCGCCCCTCGGTGACGTACGGTCAAGCCCGGCGCATGATCCGGGAGTTGTGATCGCGCTTCCTTGCGGAGGACGATCCTACGGTTGTGGACCGGGGGCGCATCAAGGGTCTCATGAGGACACGTGCGCGGGCGTACGGTCCCAGTCCTCCGGCAGTGACGGTACCGCCCAGGACGGGTCCGGGCGCCAGTGCTGCCAGCCGTCCGAGAAAGGCGGCTCCCAGGCCCGTACGGCGGAGACCGCGGCCAGGCCCGCCGCCCTTACCGTATCGGCCGTCTGAGCGTCCATCAGGCCGTCCCGCTGGGCCTGCGCGAACTCGTCCTCGTCGAGCCAGCGCCAACTGCGGTCCGGGTGCACGGAGATGTCCAGGAAGTGATCCTCCGAGTCCACTCCGCCGCCCCAACGGACCAGCGGCTGCTCAAGATTGACGTACCAGTTCTTGAACCGCCAGCCCGGCTCCCAGAACAGCCACACCGACCAGGGCTGACCGGGCCGGGCCAGCTTCAGCACGCCCGTGCCGTGCCAGTGGCCGCGGGTGACGGACCGGGGCTTGGTGTAGCGGGACTCCAGCGGCTCCTCACCGACCGACGAGCCGTCGGCGAGCACGGGCCGGACGCACTCGGTGCCGGGGGCCAGCCAGACGGCGAGCAGCTCCTCGTCGTCCCGGACGACGGTGACGGGGCGCGCGATGTGGAAGCCGGGCCCGGCGTTCTCCCGGTACCGCCACAGGATCCGGCTGCCGGGTGTCCAGAAACCGGTCCCGTCCCCGGTCGCACCGCCCGTTTCCCCGCGCGTCACGCGTCTCACCGCTCCACCGTCTGCCATGCACAGATATTAGGTGCCACAGGCATACGACGCTGCGGCGGACGTCACGGTTCTGGCCGGGCGGCGCGAAACGTTCGTACCCGGTTACGGCCGCGTCATCCGCAGGACATCCAGCGCCTCGTCCAGCTGCCGAACGGTCAGGTCGCCCCGCTCGACGTACCCGCCGTCGAGGACGACCTCGCGGATCGTCCTACGTTCCGCCAGCGCCTTCTTGGCCACCTTGGCGGCCTCCTCGTACCCGATGTACTTGTTGAGCGGCGTGACCACGGACGGCGAGGACTCGGCGTACTCCCGGGCCCGCTCCCGGTTCGCGGTGATCCCGTCCACGGTCCGGTCGGCGAGCAGCCGCGAGACGTTGGCGAGCAGCCGGACGGACTCCAGCACGTTCTTGCCGATGACCGGAAGCATCACGTTGAGCTCGAAGTTGCCGGCCGCCCCGGCCACCGCGATGGTCTGGTCGTTCCCGATCACCTGCGCGGCCACCATCAACACCGCCTCGGGAACGACCGGGTTGACCTTCCCCGGCATGATCGAGGACCCCGGCTGCAGGTCCGGCAGCGCGATCTCGGCGAGCCCGGTGCGCGGCCCCGAGGCCATCCAGCGCAGATCGTTGGCGATCTTCGTCAGGCCGACCGCGATCGTCCGCAGCTGCCCGCTGGTCTCCACGATCCCGTCCCGGGCGCCCTGCGCCTCGAAGTGGTCGCGGGCCTCGGTGAACGGCAGCCCGGTGGCCCGCGCGACCTCCTCGATCACGGCGGCGGAGAAGCCGGGCGGGGTGTTGATCCCGGTCCCGACGGCGGTGCCGCCCAGCGGCAGCTCGGCGAGCCGGGGCAGCGAGGCCCGCAGCCGCTCGACCCCGTACCGCACCTGCGCGGCGTACCCGCCGAACTCCTGTCCCAGGGTCACCGGCGTCGCGTCCATCAGATGGGTCCGCCCGGACTTCACCACGTCGGCGAACTCCTCGGACTTCCTGGTGAGCGCGTCGGCGAGGTGTTCGAGGGCCGGGATCAGGTCCCGGGTCACGGCGGCGGTGGCGGCGATGTGGATCGACGACGGGAACACGTCGTTGGACGACTGCGAGGCGTTGACGTGGTCGTTCGGGTGGACGTCCCGCCCGAGCCGCTCGGTCGCGAGCGTCGCCAGGACCTCGTTGGCGTTCATGTTCGAAGAGGTCCCGGAGCCCGTCTGGAAGACGTCCACGGGGAACTGGTCGTCCCAGCGCCCCTCGGCCACCTCGGCCGCCGCCTCCTCGATCGCCCGGGCCAGGTCCTTGTCGACCACCCCCAGCTCGGCGTTCACCTTGGCCGCCGCCCCCTTGATCCGGGCCAGCGCCTCGATGTGCGCGCGCTCGATCCGCTGCCCGGAGACGGGGAAGTTCTCGACGGCCCGCTGCGTCTGGGCCCGCCACTTGGCGTGGGCGGGGACCCGGACCTCGCCCATGGAGTCGTGTTCGATGCGGTAGTCGCTCATGTCCTTGTCAGCGATCGGGACGCGGCGGTTGTTCCGGACCGTGGGCCCATTGGCACCACCGGCGTCACCGGGTCGGGGGACCGCGCCCCCGCCCACCGGGCGGTACATCACAAACAAATGTGACTATCGGCCCAAAGGTGGCCCGGCGACTCCCGCCGCCACCACGGCTGGCAGGAGGACCGATCGATGCACTTCACTCCCAAGGGTCTGCTCGGCGCCATCGCGGCGGTGTCCATAGGCGCGGCGACCCTGCTGGGTGCGGGAGCCGGCACCGCCGGCGCCGCGGGCCGCACAGTCCACTGCGACCGCGCCGAACGCCCCGTCTGGAGCGGCGACCCCAGCCGCAACATGACCGGCCACGGCTGCAGCCTGCCCTCCGGCGAGCGCCGCTGGTACCGCGTCGACATCGACGACCTCGTCGAGGCCCACCACACGACGGACTACCTCGCCGGCCCGGTCGACCACACCGAAAAGCTCCACGACCGCACCATCCGCTGCATGGGCTACACCGCCGACGGCGACACGGTGAACTGGTTCGGCTGCATCCCCCACTGACGCGCGACCCCGCCCACGGCCCTGGCACCACCCAGCCCGTCCGGGGGTGCCCCCTCTGGGGGAGTTTGAGGACGGGGCCGTTCAGGCCGAAGCGGGGGGTGAGGGGGCGCGGCCCCCTGGGATGGGACGGGTAGGGGCGGCGGGGGCGAGATCCGCTCCCCGCCGCACCCGAGGTGCTACGCCAGCCCGGGACCCCGCACCGGAATCGTCGTGAACGTCGGCGCGGGCGCCGGGTCCTGGAAGAAGTCGTTCCCCTTGTCGTCGACGACGACGAACGCCGGGAAGTCCTCGACCTCGATCTTCCAGACCGCCTCCATCCCGAGCTCCTCGTACTCGACGACCTCGACCTTCTTGATGCAGTCCTGCGCGAGCCGCGCCGCCGGGCCGCCGATGGAACCGAGGTAGAAGCCGCCGTGCGCACCGCACGCGTCCGTGACCTGTTTGCTGCGGTTGCCCTTGGCGAGCATCACCTTGGAGCCGCCGGCGGCCTGGAACTGCTCGACGTAGGAGTCCATACGGCCGGCCGTGGTCGGGCCGAAGGAACCGGACGCGTAGCCCTCGGGCGTCTTGGCCGGACCGGCGTAGTACACCGGGTGGTCCTTCAGGTACTGCGGCATCTCCTCGCCCGCGTCCAGCCGCTCCTTGATCTTGGCGTGCGCGATGTCACGGGCCACGACCAGCGGACCGGTGAGCGAGAGCCGCGTCTTCACCGGGTACTTGGTCAGCTCGGCGAGGATGTCGTCCATCGGCTGGTTGAGGTCGATCCGCACCACGTCCTCGTCGGACAGGTGCTCGTCGGTGGTCTCGGGCAGGAACCGCGCCGGGTCCCGCTCCAGCTGCTCCAGGAAGACGCCCTCGGCGGTGATCTTCGCGACGGCCTGCCGGTCCGCGGAGCAGGAGACCGCGATGGCGACCGGGCAGGACGCGCCGTGCCGCGGCAGCCGCACCACACGCACGTCGTGGCAGAAGTACTTGCCGCCGAACTGCGCGCCGATCCCGATCCTCTGGGTCAGCTCGAAGACCTTCTGCTCCAGGTCCTTGTCCCGGAAGCCGTGCCCGAGCTCCGAGCCCTCGGCCGGGATCTCGTCCAGGTAGTGCGCGGAGGCGTACTTGGCGGTCTTCAGCGCGTACTCGGCGCTCGTACCGCCGACGACGATCGCGAGGTGGTACGGCGGGCAGGCCGCCGTGCCGAGCGAACGGATCTTCTCCTCCAGGAACTTCATCATGGAGGCCTCGTTGAGGACCGCCTTCGTCTCCTGGTAGAGGAAGGACTTGTTGGCGGAGCCGCCGCCCTTCGCCATGAAGAGGAACTTGTAGGCGCCGCCGTCGGTGGCGTACAGCTCGACCTGGGCGGGGAGGTTCGACCCGGTGTTCTTCTCCTCCCACATGGTGAGCGGAGCCATCTGCGAGTACCGCAGGTTGAGGTTCAGGTACGCGTCGTAGATGCCGCGGCTCAGCGCCGCCTCGTCGCCGCCCTCGGTCAGCACGTTCTGCCCGCGCTTGCCCATCACGATCGCCGTGCCGGTGTCCTGGCACATCGGCAGCACACCCGCCGCCGCGATGTTCGCGTTCTTCAGCAGGTCGAGCGCGACGAACTTGTCGTTGCCCGACGCCTCCGGGTCGTCGATGATCCGGCGCAGCTGGGCGAGGTGGGCGGGCCGCAGGTAGTGCTGGATGTCGTGGATCGCCTCCTCGGCGAGCTTGCGCAGCGCCTCCGGCTCCACCTTGAGGAACGTCCGCCCGTCCGGTCCCTCGACGGTGGACACACCCTCCGAGGTCACCAGCCGGTACGGGGTGGTGTCCTCGCCCTGGGGGAGCAGATCGGTATACGCGAACTCAGGCATCTCAGCCCATTCCTCACTCTGACGGACGGCCGCCCGCCGACGCTGGCGGGCGCTCACCAGCGTAGAACCTGCCGCCGACGGAGAGCCTGTGAGGTAAGGCTCAGTTCGAGGAACATGCGAAACGGCACGGGTTTTCCACAGGTCGCGACGAGGGGTAGTCGCGATCTATCGCGTTTCGGTACGCTGCTGCCGTGGACCTTCAGAAGCAGACCCTTCAGGAGCGTGCCGGTCAGGAGCGTGCCGGAGCGCCGGTGGCCGAGCTGCGCGCCTCGGACGCCGACCGTGACCGCATCGCCGACATCCTCCGCGAGGCCCTCGCCGAGGGGCGCCTGACCGCCGACGAGCACGCCGAGCGCGTGGAGGGGGTGCTGGGCGCCAAGACGGTGGGCGAGCTGGAGGTCTTCATACGGGACCTGCCCGCGGCCCACGCCCGCCCGGCCGCCCCGCCCTACACGCCGGTACCGCCCCGACCGGAGCCCGGCGCGCTCCCGGCCGAGGCGGACGCCAACGTGGTGGCCGTCTTCAGCAGCGCCGTCCGCCGGGGCCGCTGGCGCGCAGGCCGCCGCCTGCACGCGTACTCGGTCTTCGGCTCGGTCGAGATCGACCTCAGCGAGGCGATCTTCGAGTACCAGCAGGTCTACATCAAGGCGATCTCGGTCTTCGGTGACATCCAGATCCGCGTCCCGGAGAACGTGTCGCTGCGCGGCACCGGCGGCGGGGTGCTCGGCAACTTCGAGGCGGACACCCTGGACTCGATCGACCCCGATGCCCCGGTCGTCTACATCGACGGCTGGGCCGTCCTCGGCAACGTGGAGGCGCGGCCGAGGCGCGGAAAGCTCATCGAGGACATCCTGGAGCGGGTGCACGACAAGGTCGACAGGAAGTTGCGCAAACACCTGGACCGTTGACGGTCGCGAATCTCTCCACGGCGAGCGGCGCCCGGGGGTGTGAACAGGCCGCCGCACCACGGCCGTTGGGGACGCTGTGCATAGGCCCGCGCACAGCGGGTAGGCCTTGCTGCATCGTCTCTCGCTCGCGAAGCCGTCGTCAGGAGTAGACCGTGCTGCAACCGCCGCATTCGTCCCTGCAGGTCGCTGCCGTCCCGGCCCAGCGGGTGCCGGTGCGGGACAGGGACCAAGACGCCCCCTGGCACACCGAGGCGGTGTGCCGGCGCGACGAGGCTGGCCTGTTCTTCGCACCCTCCAAGGAGCCCACCGCCGCCCGGCTGTCCCGGGAGGAGGCGGCCAAGCGGGTCTGCGCCCGCTGCCCGGTGATGGTCGAGTGCCGCGAACACGCGCTGCTCCAGCCCGAGCCCTACGGCGTCTGGGGCGGCCTCACCGCCGCCGAACGCCGCGTCGTCCTCGCCCGCCGCAGGCGCCGCGACATGGAACTGAAGAAGGCGGCCCGAGCGACGACGGCGAACCGCATACCCCAAGCAGGCTGACAAAAGGCGCCCTCTCCGCACAGAGGGCGCCTTTTGGACTCCGCAGGGGGCCGGCGCCCCTTCTCTTGGGGGCGCGGGGCTGTGCTGATGTGCGGCTGCCGCCGCGTGGGCGCGACCAGCGGCACCTCGCAGCACCCTCAGGCGCAACCTCCTAGGGGCGCGGGGAACTGCGCGACCAGCCACGGTGCACCCGCAGCCGCCGACGCAGCCGCACCCCCTCCCCGGAACGCGCCGCAGCCCTACTTCGCCTTGTCGAAATCGATCGTGCTGTACGCCCGCAGCTTGCGCAGCCGATGCTCGGAGTCGATCCGCCGCACCGTCCCCGACTTCGACCGCATCACGATCGACTCGGTGAGCGCCGTCTCCGACCGGTACCGCACACCGCGCAGCAGCTCCCCGTCGGTGATCCCGGTCGCGACGAAGAACACGTTCTCCCCGGTCACCAGGTCCTCCGTGGTCAGCACCCGGTCCAGATCGTGCCCGGCGTCGATCGCCCGCTGCCGCTCCGCGTCGTCCTTGGGCCACAGCTTGCCCTGGATGGTTCCGCCCAGGCACTTCACCGCGCACGCCGAGATGATGCCCTCGGGCGTGCCGCCGATGCCGAGCAGCATGTCGACGCCGGTGCCCTCGCGCAGCGCGTAGATCGAGCCGGCGACGTCACCGTCGGAGATCAGCTTGATGCGGGCCCCGGCCTCCCGGATCTCCTTGATGATCCCTTCGTGCCGCGGCCGGTCCAGGACGACCACGGTCACGCCCTCCGGCGAGGACCGCTTCGCCTTGGCGACCCGGCGGATGTTGACGGAGATGGGCGCGTTGATGTCGACGAAGTCCGCCGCCTCCGGGCCCGTGACCAGCTTGTCCATGTAGAACACGGCGGACGGGTCGAACATGGCCCCGCGCTCGGTCGCGGCCAGCACGGAGATCGCGTTGGGCATGCCCTTCGCGGTCAGCGTCGTCCCGTCGATCGGGTCGACGGCGATGTCGACCTCGGGACCGGTTCCGTCACCGACGTGCTCCCCGTTGAAGAGCATCGGCGCTTCGTCCTTCTCGCCCTCGCCGATGACGACCACGCCGTTCATCGACACGGTGGAGACGAGGGTCCGCATGGCGCGCACGGCGGCACCGTCGGCGCCGTTCTTGTCGCCGCGGCCCACCCAGCGACCCGCCGCCATCGCGGCGGCCTCGGTCACCCGGACGAGCTCCAGGGCGAGGTTGCGGTCGGGGGCCTCGGAGGGGACATCGAGTTCGGACGGCAGGTGATGATGATTCTCGGTCATCGGAGCGCACCTTTCTGATACGACGACGGCCGGATGAGGGTTTTCCCGTCGACTCTATCGTCAGGCTGACAAAATGAGCAGGGGACCCCACGGATGAGCGCAGGGGGCACCTGCGACGATAGGGGGCGTGGCAGGCACGAACGGCAAGCAGAAGACGGTCCGGGACATGATTCTCTCCCTGGCCCTGATCGGTCTCGCGGCGGGCTTCATCTACCTGCTCGTCCCGCACGACGATCACGCTCCCGACATCCAGCGCGTCGACTACCGGGTCGAGCTGCTGACGGCACGGCGCGCGGCGAGCTATCCGGTGGCCGCGCCGGAGGGCCTGTCCGCCGGCTGGAAGGCGACCTCGGTCCGTTTCCAGGGCGAGGACGGCGACCGCTGGCACCTCGGCTACCAGACCCCCGACGGTCAGTACGTCCAGATCGAGCAGTCCACTCAGAAGCCCGCGGACTTCATCACCGACGCCAGCCAGGGCGCGTCGGCCACGAAGAGGACCGAGAAGATCGGCGACCGCACCTGGACGCACTACACCGGCGGCCGCTACGACGCCCTGGTGCTGGACGGCACCCACGGTTCCACCACGGTGGTGGCCGGCACCGCCTCCTTCACCCAGCTGACGAAGATGGCCGCGGCGCTGAAGATGTCCTGACGCCCCTGACCTGACGCGAGAGGCCCCCGGCGCCGTTGCCGGGGGCCTCTCGCGTCAGGTGCGGCGCGACTCAGACGGTCGTGATCACGTCGTCGTAGGACAGCCGCGGGGAGCGCGGGAACCAGGCGTCCGGGCCCGGCTTGCCGATGTTGACGACCATCAGCGGGGTGTGGTCGTCGTCCAGGAACTCCTTCTGGACGCCCGCGAGGTCGAGACCGGTCATCGGGCCGGCGGCGAGACCGGCGGCGCGGACGCCGATGATGAAGTACGCGGCCTGCAGGGTGGCGTTCAGGGCGGCGCTGCCCTCACGCGCCGAGCGCTCGCCGAAGAAGAGGTCCTTGGCCTGCGGGAAGTGCGGGAAGAGCGCCGGCAGCTCCTCGTGGAACTCGTTGTCCGCGGAGAGGATCGCGACCAGCGGGGCGGTGGCGGTCTTCTTCTGGTTGCCCTCGGCCATGTGCTGCACCAGGCGCTCGCGGGCCTCGGGGGAGCGGACCAGGGTGACGCGCAGCGGCGACTGGTTCATGGAGGTCGGGCCGAACTTGACCAGGTCGTAGATCGCCTGCACCTGCTCGTCGGTCACCGGCTCGTCGGTGAAGGTGTTCGCGGTGCGGGCCTCGCGGAACAGCAGGTCCTGGGCGGTGGGGTCAAGAACGAGAGACATTGCGGAACTTCCTCGGGGGTGACGTCCGATCCGTACCGGACCGTGGTCCGGATAGGCTGACGGCATCACCGTACGCGAGGAAGGTTCAAGCTTCAACAAAAAGCGGGGCGTGGTGATCCGCTTCACATTCGCCCGCCCATTCACTCTCCCTCTTCGGTCTCTTCCTCCTCCGCTTCCTCCTCGGCCAGCGCCGCGTCCAGCCGGGCCCGCGCACCCTCCAGCCAGCGCCGGCACACCTTCGCCAGTTCCTCGCCCCGCTCCCACAGCGCGAGGGACTCCTCCAGGCTCGTCCCGCCGGCCTCCAGCCGCCGTACGGTCTCGATCAGCTCGTCCCGCGCCTGCTCGTAGGAGAGACCGGCCTCTTCCGTCCTGCTGCTCATCAACACACCTTTCTCGTCTGCTCGCGCGGTGTCAGCCGTCGACCCGCACCGTGAACTCACCCTCGGCGACCCGCGCCCGCAGGGCCTCGCCCGGCGCGGCGTCCGCCGGGTCCCGCACCACCTGGCCGTCGTCCTTCTGCAGCACGGCGTACCCGCGCTGCAGCGTGGCCGCGGGGGAGAGGGCCACCACGCGCGCGTGCGTGTGCGTCAGCTCGGAGTCGGCGCGGTCGAGCAGATGCCCGACGGTGCGCCGCGAACGGTCGACCAGCGAGGCGATGTGATCGGCCCGCTCGTCGACCATCCGGTGCGGGTCCTCCATGGCCGGACGCGCGAGTGCGTGCGCCAGCCCCCGCTCCTCCCGCGCCACGAGCCCTTCGGCACACCGCCGGGCCCGGTCCCGCAGCATCCGCACCCGCTCCAGCTCCTCCCCGACGTCCGGGACGACCTTCTTGGCGGCGTCGGTGGGGGTGGAGGCGCGCAGGTCGGCGACGTAGTCGAGCAGCGGGTTGTCCGGCTCGTGCCCGATGGCGGACACCACGGGCGTACGGCACTCGGCGACCGTCCGCACCAGTTGCTCGTCCGAGAACGGCAGCAGATCCTCCACGCTGCCGCCCCCGCGCGCGACGATGATCACATCCACCTCCTCCATCGCGTCGAGCTCCTTCACGGCCTGCACGACCTGCGGCACCGCGTGCACGCCCTGCACCGGCACGTTCCGCACCTCGAACCGCACCGCCGGCCACCGGTGCCGGGCGTTCTCCAGCACGTCCCGCTCGGCGGCCGAGGCCCGCCCGCACACCAGCCCGATCAGCTGCGGCAGGAACGGCAACGGCTTCTTCCGCCCGGCGGCGAACAGCCCCTCCGCGGCAAGGGTCTTCTTGAGCTGCTCCAGCCGCGCCAGCAGCTCCCCGACCCCCACGGGCCGTATCTCCACCGCCCGCAACGACAGCTGCCCGCGCGGCGCATACCACTCCGGCTTCGCGTGGACGACGACCCGGGCGCCCTCCCCGACCACATCGGCCACGGTGTCGAACACCTGCCGGAAACAGGTGACGCCGATCGAGATGTCGTACGACGGATCCCGCAGGGTCAGGAACACCACCCCGGCCCCCGGCCGCCGCGACAGCTGGGTGATCTGCCCCTCGACCCAGACGGCCCCGAGCCGGTCGATCCACCCGCCGATCAGCCGGGAGATCTCACCGACGGGGACAGGGGTCTCGGCGGACGTGTTCAAAGCCATGCGGCGAGCGTAACGGCGCCGACTGACAGCGCCCGCTCTCCCACCCAGGCCAGCCGCCCGCACCCGGGTCAGCCGTCCGCATCCACGGCAGCCGCCCGCACCCAGGTCAGCTGCCCCGCAACCCCTGCTGCGCCACCAGCACCAACAGCCCCACCGCCAACCACACTGCCCCCACCACCTGCGCCGCCCCGGACGCCGCCGCGATCACCGCGACCGTGATCGCCGCCCCGGCCACCGGCATCGCCACATGCCGCCACCAGCTCACCGGCCCGCCGCCCTCCCGCCGTACCGCGAACCAGCTCACCACGCTCGCGTGCAGCAACGTGAACGCCGCCAGCGCCCCGATGTCGACCACCGACACCAGCCGGTCCATCCCGTCGCCCCGGCGTGCCGCCCACACCGCCGCCACCAGCGTGATCACCGCCGCGCACCCCACCGCCACCCGCGGCACCCCGCCGTCCGTCCTGGCCAGCACCCGCGGCAGCCGCCGTTCCCGGCCCATCGCGAACAGCAGCCGCCCGGCCGCCGCCTGCCCGGCCAGCGCAGCGAACGCCGCCCCGATCGCCTTGCTGACGGCGACCAGATCGTGCAGCCAGGTCCCGACGGAGACGTCGACCGCGTCGTAGAAGGCGGCCCCCTGGGCGGCCGGATCCGCCGCCAGCCGCGCGGACGTCGTCGGCTCCAGCAGCGCCACCAGGTACGACTGCGCCACGAACAGCACGCCGGCCAGCGCCAGACAGAACAGCAGCGCCCGCGCGACCTTCTCCGAACCGCCGGTGACCTCCTCGGCGAAGGTGGCGATCGCGTCGAAGCCGAGATACGACAGGACGGCCACCGACACCGCGCCGAGCACCGCCGACAGCGCGAACGCGCCCTGCGTGCCGTCCCCCGTGAACGGCGACCACAGCCCCCGCTGCGCGCCGTCCCGCGCGAGGACCACGACCGCCGACACCATGAACACCAGCAGCACCGTGATCTCCATGGCCAGCACCAGGAAGCCGACGCGGGCGGCCGCCCGGACACCCCACAGGTTCAGCAAGGTCGTCACGGCCACCGCGAGCGCCGTCCACACCCACCGCGAGACCTCCGGCACCAGCGCGTTCATCGCGATGCCCGAGAAGAGATAGGCCACGGCGGGGATCAGCAGGTAGTCCAGCATCGCCATCCATCCGGCGACGAACCCCGCCTCCTTCCCGAGCGCCACGCGCGCGTAGGCGAACACGGACCCCGCCAGCGGCACCACCCGCACCATCTGCGCGTAGCTGAACGCGGTGAACGCCATCGCCACCGTGGCGACGACGTAGACCAGGGCCACCGCGCCGTGCGACTTCGCGTCCAGCGTGCCGAAGATGCCGACCGGCGCCATCGGGGCGATGAACAGCAGCCCGTAGACCACCAGGTCCCGGAAGCCGAGACTGCGCCGCAACCGGCCGCGTCCACCGGCTTCGGGCGGCGGCGGGGTCGCCGTACCGGTCCCGGACATCTGTGCCTCCCGCGGCCGTATGTCTCCCGCTCGTCCGCTCTTCCGTCAGTCTCCCCGGGATCGTCACCCGGACGCGATCTTCGCCCCCCCGAACGCGGCCTTACGATGGGTGCCATGACTGCTTCGCCTGGCCGCCGTGTCCTGCTCGCCGCCCCCCGTGGCTACTGCGCGGGTGTGGACCGCGCCGTGATCGCCGTCGAGAAGGCCCTGGAGCAGTACGGGGCCCCGATCTATGTCCGGCACGAGATCGTGCACAACAAGTACGTCGTGCAGACCCTGGAGAAGAAGGGCGCGATCTTCGTCGAGCGGACCGAGGAGGTCCCGCCGGGGAACATCGTGATGTTCTCCGCGCACGGCGTCGCCCCCGTCGTCCACGAGGAGGCCGAACGCGGCCGCCTCGCCACCATCGACGCCACCTGCCCGCTGGTCACCAAGGTCCACAAGGAAGCCGTCCGCTTCGCGAACGAGGACTACGACATCCTCCTGATCGGGCACGAGGGCCACGAGGAGGTCATCGGCACCTCCGGCGAGGCCCCCGACCACATCCAGCTGGTCGACGGCCCGGCGGACGTCGCCAAGGTCGAGGTCCGCGACGAGTCCAAGGTCGTCTGGCTCTCCCAGACCACGTTGAGCGTGGACGAGACGATGGAGACCGTCGACGCCCTCAAGGAGAAGTTCCCGCAGCTCATCTCCCCGCCCAGCGACGACATCTGCTACGCCACGCAGAACCGTCAGCTCGCCGTGAAGCAGATGGGCGCCGAGGCCGAGCTGGTCATCGTGGTCGGCTCCCGCAACTCCTCCAACTCCAAGAGGCTCGTCGAGGTCGCCAAGCTGGCCGGCTCCCGCGACGCGTACCTGGTCGACTTCGCCAGCGAGATCGACGAGGCCTGGCTGGAGGGTGTCACCACGGTCGGTGTCACCTCCGGTGCCTCCGTCCCGGAGGTCCTGGTCGAGGAGGTCCTGGAGTGGCTCGCCGAGCGCGGCTACGGGGACGTCGAGATCGTCAAGGCCGCCGAGGAGTCCATCACCTTCTCGCTGCCCAAGGAACTCCGCCGTGACCTGCGCGAAGAGGC
Source organism: Streptomyces sp. NPDC048288 (assembly GCF_043201555.1). Classification (NCBI taxonomy): domain Bacteria; kingdom Bacillati; phylum Actinomycetota; class Actinomycetes; order Kitasatosporales; family Streptomycetaceae; genus Streptomyces; species Streptomyces sp. NPDC048288. The sequence goes on along the minus strand of NZ_JBICZD010000003.1, from coordinate 126,867 downwards.
GGCCACGCTGGTCGCCGAGCGCGGCGGCAGCGGCGCCGGGGCGTGAGGGCCGGTCGTACGACGGTGTGACCGCGGGTCGTACGACTGTGTGATCGCGGGCCGTCCGGCGTCGTGACTGTCAGTCGTACGACGTAACGTGGAGCCATGCAGATCTTCGGTGTGGACATCGGTGGTTCCGGGATCAAGGGCGCTCCCGTGGACCTGGACAAGGGCGACCTGGCCCAGGAGCGGTGCAAGGTGCTCACCCCGCATCCGGCGACGCCCGACGGCGTCGCCGACGGGGTCAAGCAGGTCGTCGACCACTTCGGGTGGAGCGGCCCGGTCGGACTCACCTTCCCGGGGGTGATCAGCGACGGCACGCACATCCGTACGGCGGCGAACGTCGACAAGAGCTGGATCGACACCGACGCGCGCACGCTGTTCAGCGAGCGGCTCGGCGGCCTCCCGGTGACCGTGGTCAACGACGCGGACGCGGCCGGCGTGGCCGAGGTGGAGTTCGGCGCCGGCCGGGGCCGCAAGGGTGTCGTCCTCCTGCTCACCTTCGGCACCGGCATCGGCAGCGCCCTGTTCGTCGACGGCGAGCTGGTCCCCAACACCGAACTGGGCCACCTGGAGCTGGACGGCCACGACGCGGAGAAGAAGGCCTCCAGCAAGGCCAAGGAGGACGAGGAGCTGAGCTGGGAGCACTGGGCCCACCGGGTCAACAAGTACCTGGCCCACGTCGAGATGCTGTTCACCCCGAACCTGTTCATCATCGGCGGCGGGGTGAGCCGCAAGGCCGACAAGTTCCTGCCGTACATCAAGGGCATCAAGGCCGAGATCGTGCCGGCGCAGCTGCAGAACAACGCGGGGATCGTGGGCGCGGCGATGCGCGCGGCGCACCACGCCTCCTAGCGCGCCCGGCCCGTCCCTCTGCCGCCCGGCCCTCCGGCCTCCGGACCGCCGGCTCAGGCCCTGAGCCGGCGTCGGCGTCGGATCAGCCGGATCCGACGGACGATGACGATCACCCCGGCGATCAGCGTTCCGCCGTAGAGCCAGCCGGCCTGTGTGGACAGGGCCGTCACCAGGCCCATCAGGCCGCCGAGGAAGCCTCCGCCGCCGTCGGAGACGGTGAGCAGGCCGGCGGCGAAGGCGATCGGGACGACGACGGGGGCGGTCAGCAGATCGCCCCCGCGCACCCACAGCGCGGTCAGCGCGCACACCGGCAGGAACAGCACGCCGTACACCGTCAGGGACGCGCCGAACAGCAGGTCGTCCAGGAAGCCGAGCAGGAACATCGCGGCCAGGCAGAACAGGCCGCAGCCGAGCCCGGTGAGCCGCGGGTTCGGCAGCCTCTTCGGAGCGTCCACCGGCGCCGTGCGGGACCTTCCCCCGGCGGGCCGGCGCTCGGCCGTCGCGGGCCGCCGTCTCGCCTGGGGTGGCAGCGGCGCCCGGGGGGCGCCACGGCGTGGGCCGTGCTGTCGGGGTCGGGTCCTGTGATGCTCCACCGGACCAACTTAGGTCGGTTAATGTGCCCAATCGCGACCCGGACACGCCGAAACCAAGCCGAAGAGCAGAGCCTGTCCAGGTGTTCGACGCGACCGCCGGCCCGGGGCCCCGAACCCCGTAAACTGGTGGATCGGCCGGCCCGCCGGCACTGGCAGCCCCCCGGCTCACTCACCCACTCACTACGGGAAGTCGCAACGTGTCGCTCACGATCGGAATCGTCGGCCTGCCCAACGTCGGCAAGTCGACCCTGTTCAACGCCCTGACCAAGAACGACGTGCTGGCGGCCAACTACCCGTTCGCCACGATCGAGCCCAACGTCGGTGTGGTCGGCGTCCCCGACGCCCGTCTGACCAAGCTGGCCGAGATCTTCGCCTCGCAGCGGATCCTCCCGGCCACGGTCGACTTCGTCGACATCGCGGGCATCGTCCGCGGCGCCTCCGAGGGTGAGGGCCTGGGCAACAAGTTCCTCGCGAACATCCGTGAGTCCGACGCGATCTGCCAGGTCATCCGTGCCTTCAAGGACGAGAACGTCGTGCACGTCGACGGCAAGGTCTCGCCGAAGGACGACATCGAGACGATCAACACCGAGCTGATCCTCGCCGACCTGCAGACCATCGAGAAGGTCCTGCCGCGCCTCCAGAAGGAGTCGCGCATCAAGAAGGACGTGGCGCCCAAGGTCAAGGCCGTCGAGGAGGCCAAGGAGATCCTGGAGAAGGGCGACACCCTGTTCTCCCAGGGCATCCTCCAGGGCTCGGAGCGCGCCGAGCTCCTCCACGACCTGCACCTGCTCACCACCAAGCCCTTCCTCTACGTCTTCAACGTCGACGAGGACGAGCTGACCGACGACACCTTCAAGGCCGAGCAGCGCGCCCTGGTCGCCCCCGCCGAGGCGATCTTCCTCAACGCCAAGCTGGAGCAGGACCTCGCCGAGCTCGACGAGGCGGACGCCCTCGAACTCCTGGAGTCCGTCGGCGCCGAGGAGCCCGGCCTCGCCACCCTCGCCCGCGTCGGCTTCGACACCCTCGGCCTGCAGACCTACCTCACGGCCGGCCCCAAGGAATCCCGCGCCTGGACCATCAAGAAGGGCGCCACCGCCCCCGAGGCCGCCGGCGTCATCCACACCGACTTCCAGAAGGGCTTCATCAAGGCCGAGGTCATCTCCTTCACCGACCTCGTCGAAACCGGCTCCGTCACCGAGGCCCGCGCCAAGGGCAAGGCCCGCATGGAGGGCAAGGACTACGTCATGCAGGACGGGGACGTGGTGGAGTTCCGCTTCAACGTGTGATCGCTGAATTACTTTACGTTGATGCGATCGATTTGACGTGCGGATTCGGGGTCGGGCCCTCGTGTGGGCTCGACCCCTTCGGTGATCAAGTGTGCACTTGATGCCGGAACCGTCGACAGAGCCTGACGCATTGACGTAATATTTACGTCACTCTATGGTGGGACCATGCTCTTCCCCACGCCTGCTCTCAACGCCGAGGACCAGCGTGTTCTCGGTGAGGTCGAAGACCTTCGCCGGTCGTTGCGCCTGCAGGTTCGGTCGACTCCGGCGAAGTGGACCGAAGGGCTGCGTAAGTTCTTGACCGCGGATGCGGTGGCTGCATCCAACTCGATCGAGGGTTTCAAAGTGTCCACGGTCGACGTCGAGGACCTTCTGGAAGGCGAGCGGGATGTCGATGTCTCCGAGGAGGATCGGGAGGAGACGCTCGCCTATCAGCGGATGATGACCTACATCCAGACACTGCACGATGTCGCGGACTTCCGTTATGGCAAGGAACTCCTCAACGCGCTCCACTGGATGTTGCAGGGGCACCGGCACACCTCGCGGAAGCCGGCGGGGCAGTGGCGGCGCGGAGCGGTGTATGTGACGGACGCCCGAGACCCCAGCATCGCGGCATACACGGCGCCGGACGCGGCTGATGTGCCGGCGCTGACGGGCGAACTGGTCGAGTGGCTGAATGCGGACGACGGCACGCACCCGCTCGTACGGGCTGCCATGGCGCATCTGCACCTCGTTTCCATCCATCCGTGGGCGGACGGAAACGGCCGCATGTCCCGTTCCCTGCAAACCCTCATGATCGCGCGAGAGGGAGAGCTGGCCCCCGAGTTCTCCTCGATCGAGGCTTGGCTGGGGCGCCCCGGAAACACCTGGGAGTACTACCGAGAGTTGCAGCGCCGGGGGGCCACCTACCGCCCGGACCAGGACGTCTCCGACTGGGTCCGTTTCAACCTCACTGCATATCACCAGCAGGCGCAGACCGTACACAGCCGCCTGGATCGCTCGAGTCGGGTGTGGCTTCTGCTCGGTGAGTTCGCGGAGGTCCGGGGGCTGGAGGACAGGGTGGTGTCCGCTCTGCATGATGTGGCGATGTCCGGGAGGGTGCGTCGTACACGCTACGAACGAGCAGAGGATCTGAGCCTGCAGCGGGCCCAACGCGACCTGCGGGACCTGGTTGCGGCTGGCGTTCTGACACCGGTCGGCCGTACTCGTGCCCGCTTCTACACCGCCGGCCCTGCCTTTCCGGAGTCAGCTTTGGAAGCGGCTCGGACACCACTGTCGCTGGCCGATCCGTACACCCGCTGACGGCTTCCTGCGGCCTGACGAACCAATGGCGGTGCATGGAGTGGGATGCCTGTACTCAGCGCATGTGTCCCATGGAGCCGTAGCCCATCGGGGTCGGATGGAAACACCGGGCTGTCGCCCACGGACAGGACGCCCATCCCGTTGGCAGGCAGCCACGCGTTCCAGGAGCAGCGAACTGGCTGCGGGCCGGGGATTTCGCTGAGAGAACGGCGAGTGGCTGATTCGAATTCATTCATCAAGGACGCAAACACTACGGAGCAACCGTCTCGGAAGATCTGCTCAGGTGGGGGGGCGCTCCAGCAGCGGCTCGCTAGGCAATGTGGACTTGATGCCACATGGTCAGCACTCTGCCATTGCCGCCAGGAGGCGCACGACTTGGTGATCCCCGTCGAAAAATCCGCGAAGGCCGTCGTAAGTCCCTCGCAGGGCTGACTGGGGCACCTGGCGACCCAAGTCGGCCGACAGCAGGTAGTAGTGTGCAGCGGTCCAGAGAGTGTCGGGGTGACCGGGAGGCAAGGTATCCCGCCGATATTTCAGGGTCTCCTTCAGCAGCGGGAGAGCTTGCCGGAATTCGTTCAGGGCGACGAGACAGAGTGCCAGGTGATGGGCTGTGTCGAGAGTGTGCTGGTGGTGGACGCCGAGGTGTTTCACCTGGAGGCGGTGAACGCGCCGGCCCAGGTGGTAAGCGTGGTCGGGGTCCTGTGGAGTCCGAAGCCGTGCCATATGGCTTGCTGTACGCATCGCCTGCCGGCTCTCCTGACCGAAGAGCCTGCACTGTTCCAGCCAGGACTGTTCGGCAAGATTGCACGCTTCTGAGTAGTAGCCCTTGGCACCGAGATCGAGTGCATAACACACCGAAGCTTCCAGAGTTCCGGGATGGCGGGGCCCCAGTTTTTCCTCCCGCTCCCAGTAGACCTGCAAGTTGAGTTGCTCGGCGTCTTCGAAGTGTCCGCATCCGAAGTGGGCGCGAGCCAGTACCGACATCACCACAAGGTCATCGTCACGATGGCAGGTGAGGTACTCCGCCCATGCCGCGCGAAGCTTGCCGAGACCGTCGATGGCTTCCATGTATCTGCCGCTGTCGACCAGGTAGCTGTATGTGTCAAGCAGTGCTTTTCGCCCCGGCCCTGTCTGGATGCTCGCAGGATCGAATGCGAGGACGGGAGGAGCGGCCAGAGCCCAATCGCTCCAGGCTTCCTCCGATGCCGCACGCTCTGGTACCGCCGCCACCAACAACTGTTCTGCCAACGCAAAGGCACCGGCCTGGTCCTGACGGCGGGCGGCGAGCAGATCTCGGATCACCGCGCCGCTGATGTCGTCGAGCTCCGCCCACCCGGCCCGCAGATTTATCAGGCCTCGGTCGTGCAGACCTCCCAGCCTGCGGTGCAACGTGGGGAGGGTCAGAAGGTACTGCGATTCCCCGTCCGGCATCTCCCACCGATCGCCCCGCAGCGCACGGGTGGGAAACGGCTTCGGGCCGAGAACGGCCAGTGCGTGAAGAAGCCGAAGCATCCACCGCTCTTCCTGTGATCCGGTCGCGAGCGCTTTCATCGCTTCCGAGAGTCGGCCTGCCAGCGATCTTGGAAAATCGGTTGAGCGACACCCGCCGAGAAGACTCGACGCACTCGCCTCCAACTGTTCCAGCACCTGCTGCGGCGTCATGCCGCTCGTCAGCCAACTCGCCGCGTTCTCCAGGGCAAGCGGCAGGTCATCCAACGCACCCGCCAGACGTAAGGCATCGTCCTCCCCAAGGGCAGGGACCAAAGTCCTCAACAGGCAGACCGACTCGTTCCGGGACAGCACTGGCACCTGGATCACACGGGCGACTCGATGCCAAAGCCCTGCGTCGGTCCGCGAGGTGATCAGGACTCTGGTCTCGTCTCGGGGCAAACACCCGACGACGTCCTCCGGGGTCGACACTCCGTCCAGCACCAGGAGACGAGGTCCCGTTCCGCCGTGGAATGCGGCCAGACAGGCGTCGACCCGTTCGGCGAGACGGCCGGAACCGGCGGCTGCCGCGTCGATCCAACCCACATCCACATACCGGGAGCGCTGCCGATGCGCCAGTTCACCGCTCATCACCGTTTTACCGATGCCCGCCCGGCCGTTGAGCAGGACCGGTACCCCCGTCTCTCTCCCGGTCGAGGAGCCCAGGAAGCTCTTCGTCCACCAGTTCGGTACGTCCGATGAAACTCGGATCACGGCCCGGGAGTGCGAAGTTCCCGTTCATCTGTGCAAGCCCTCGAGCCAGTAGCTGTTCCCGTTCAGATGACGCAGGCCGACCCACTCCTGGGCCAGGCGGTCCTCGCTGTACATCAGGGCGGTCGCTTGGGCCCGGTGCGAAGGGTCGAGCCACCAGACTCGGTCGGCTTCCTGCTGCTTCTCCTTGCGCGGCAACGGTGTGCCAATGCGTAGCAGCGCGTCATAGAGACCGACCGCAGGGAGCACATCGGGAAGGTCTCTGTCTTTGGCCGCCCTCTCGGCGGCTACAGCAGGCACATGCAGCCCCGTGGGGTCGAGATCGCCGAAGTAGCGGATCTCCGCGATCTTGCCGCGTCGAAGCATTTTGGTACTGGCGAGCGAAGCCAAGAACGCCTTCCCCATCCCACAGACCACGTAGCCGACCGAGTGATCCCCTGTCCCGTCCAACGCCTCTATCAACGACCAGCATGTGGTGACGTTCTCCACGACCAGCAGAACGTCACCGTCACCGATCTGGCCGTAGTAGCCGCCACCTTCCTGGACGAGCCTTTCGGTGACGAGTTGAGGCGGTGTCGAATATGCCTGCACCAACTCGTGCAAGGCGCCCTGGTTCGAAAAGAAGGAGCCTTCCAATTCATCGAACGCCTTTTCCTCGACTTCGAAGTATCCGGAGTAGGCACGGCTGCCGAAGACATCGAGAGCGCGCTCGCGTATCGGGACAGGCGTCAGATCAGGGTCGGAGAGGAACCAGTTGTTGAGCGCCCGCAGGCCGACCCTGGTTCTGTGCCTGGCACCGTCCCAGTGGCGGGCCGCCTCCCGCATCCGTGGATGCCAGGCAGGGGCCTGTTCCTTGATCTTCGGGACCCTCTTGCGCATGGGGAGCAGCCAAACTCCCTTCGGTAACGGAATCTTCTCCCCGTCGTCGCCGTTCATCGCGGTGACGACTCCGTGCCGGTACAACTCGCCCAAATAGCGGCGCAAAGCCGCCGCTTCCAGTTCGTCGTCCATGACCGGACGAGGTACCGCGCGGAAGGCGCTGCGGAGTTGCGGCAAATGGACGCCGGTCTTATATGTACCGTCCCATTTCTTACGCGTACGAGCATCTTCACGCAACGCATCCAGCAAGTCACGCGCGGGACGACTCAGGTCGGTCAACGGTCCTGTTCTTCCTCGGGATCCTGGTGACGGTCATGCTCCGCACGGGCGCGGGCGTGGTATCTAATGGACGTGATCACCGGGCCGTCGCCTTTTTCGAGCGGTTCGAGAAGGTGCTTGCGTCTGTCACCCACCACGGTGAGGTACTTGCGGTGCTCACGCAGGTCGGCGTCGTTGCGCAGTCGGATCACGTGCGGGAACGAGTCCAGGACCGCCAGGTCGTTCAGACCTGTGGTGTAGACGAGTTGGACCCCCAGCGCACGGGCGACCGACTGCTGAAGCCTCAACAGATAGCCGGCCGAGGCACGACCGATCGGGTTGTCCAGGAACAGCACGCCAGAGTTCCGGCGGTCTTGCACTCTGCCTTTCTCATTCGCGCGCAGCGCTGCCATGGTGCAGTAGAGGACAATGGCCGCAGTCAGTACTTGACCACCTGAGAACACGTCCCTCATGGCCGAGACCGGCACCCGTTCCGTGCGCAGGACGGCATCCGGTTTGAGAATCCGCACCCGGAACCCTTTCGGGGCCACCGCTTCGGTCACGCCTCGCAGAAGCAGGGTCAGGCCGTCCTTCTTGATCTCCTTTCCTCGGATTGCTGCCTCGGCGGTCTCGTCCACGACAGTGCCGAGCCGGTCCTCCAGCGCCTGTTCGGAGACCTCGGTGAAGCGAATCCGCAGAAATTCCTGTTCGGACCATTCCCTCAGCCCCTTGGGAAGCCGGGAAAGAGTCTGTGCCCGCTTCAACGTACGCAGCGCCTCCTGGACCTGCTGGCACAGTTGGAGCACGATCTGTCGACGGTGCCGTTCGATGGAGTCCAGGTCCACGGTGAGGCTGCGCAGTCTGGGACGGAGGCTATCGCTCCACTCAGCGGCCCGGTTCGGCATGTCGGCACGAGGGCAGGACTGGATGACTGCATGGCTGGAAGACGTCAACGCCCCGAACCGCGCCTCCGCCGCGAATCCGACGAGTTGATCGGTCAGTGTCCTTTCTTCGGCGAGTGCCGTCTCGGCCTTCGTCCCGGTCCGGTCATATTCGGTCTTCAGCACGGTGTGCCTGTCCCCGGCGGCCGCGACACCACCCTCGTACGGGACGTCGTCTTCGCGAGGCTCGGCCGAACGGGACAGCACGGTGATCAGGTCCGCGAAGTTCTTGGCGGAGGAGCGCAGGCTGACAGCGGTGGCCTCGGCACGCTCACTGTGGTAGCCGAGTTCGCGCCGGATACGCTCGGCCTCGTTCCGGTCGTGCTCCGCCGCTTCGATCAGGCGCATGCCGTGTACGACGTGCAGAGGTGCGCCGTAGGGAGCGAGGTCCACGTCGGTGAGCGATTCCGGGAAGTCCTTGAGGACCGCTCGGTGTTCTGCGACCAGAGCATCTGCCTCGGCCGACGCGGTGTGGCGGTCCGAGACCGTCTGCTCGGCGCGGCGTCGGGCGGCAGCCCGGGTCGCGCCGTCCACGCCGTCAGGGCCGTACAGCAACGCTTGGGCGGCCGCGCGGACTTCGGGAAGGGCCTCGTCCAGCTCCCGTGCCGCCTCCTTCTCTCGTTGCTCCGCCTGACGCATGTCGGAGAGCAGGTCGGCCCCGACAGCAGCCCGTTCGTACTCGATCGCGGCAGCCTCGTAAGCCCGGCGCAGCACGGTCAGAGGTTCAGCCGGGACCGTCGCGTGACTTTCCGGCACCGCCTCGGCGCCCGGAAGCTCGTCCAGTTCGGCGGTCAGGCGATGCGCGGAGCCGGTCAGACGGTCCATGGTGCGTACATGCTCAGCACTGGCGGCCCGATGACCTCCGGCGGCCGTTTCGGCCTGCTGCGCGGCCTCTCGTTCCCGGCCCTCCGCCGTACGGGCCTCCTCCACGGCGCTCTGCCAGCCGGGGATGCGGTCCTCCTGCCCGGCCAGCGTACTCAACGTGGACTTGCGGGCTTCCAGTACCGACTGTGCCGCACGGAGCGGGGGGATGGATTCGCGGAGGGCTTTGAGGCGAGTGGCTGCGAGTTCACGTTTCTCGCTCTGCCGGGCCAGTGCTTGTCGGGCGTCGTCGTGCGCCTCTGTCCGGGCGGTGACCTTCTCGCGGAGCTCGGCAAGGCTTCCCTCAGGGAAGTCCGTCTGCCATTCCTCAAGGCGAGTGAGCAGAGAGACGAACATACGCTGTCGGGAGTCCAGCTCCGCCATACGTGCCCGGTGTTCGTCGTGGCGGCGGCCGAGGGCGAGCCGTTCCTCCCCCGCCGCCCGCTCGTCGTAGAGAGCCGGATGCGGGGGCACCACGTACTCCAGCCCGGAAAGTGGCTCGGCTGGTTCGTGCACCGCGGTGGTGGTTCCCAGACTCACCAGCGTACTGGGCCACAACTTCCGGGCGGCCAGGACTTCTGCCGCGCGGGGAGCCTGCTCGGGGTCGTTCAGGAGCACGCCCGTGACCAGGTGCGGTATGCGTTCGATGAGCTTACGGCGCTGCTCGACCCGGGGCATTCCGGCGAGGTAGTCCCAGCCGGTGTAGGCGTCGACACCGGCTTCTTGCAACGTCTCGCATGCTTCCGCCGCCTCCGGGGATGGCGGCAGCAGTTCGTTGGTCTCCAGCGCGAGCCTGGCCCGTTCGTCACGTGCCATGGCGATACGGACTTCGGCCCTGGCCGCATCAGCTGCGTCACGTCGGTGACCGAGCTTGCCGGCCAGGCGGGGAGCGTCCACCTCCAGATCGAGGCGGTCGATGTCCAGCAGGGCGAGCGGCTGGAGTTCCGCTTCCAGGACGCGGGTGCGAGTGTCGGCGGCCGTCCAGTCGCGGTGAGCCAGGTCGAGGGCGTGCCGGGCCGTGGCCACGGCCCGCTCGGAGTCCTGGCAGGCTCGGTGGGAGGCTTCGTGAAGCTCCGTCGCGTTCTCCACAGAGGACTCTTGCCGGGCGATCTCCTCGGCGTTTTTCCCGGCCTCCTCCTTGGCCTGGCGTACGGCGTCACGCGCCGTCACGCCCTCGCTCAGCAAGCCGTCGCGCACCGCGCCAGCGACCGTGTCCCGTACTTCCTGCACACGGGTTTCGAACGCCCTGGCCCGTGCCTGGTTCTCGGCCGCGCGGCTGATTGCCGCGTTGTGCGCGACCTGGGCCTGCTCGGCCAGGGTGTGTTCCTCCTCGGCTGCGCGCCGCGCCGTCTCTGCCTGCTCGGTGAGACTCCGTGACATGGTGCGCAGCGCTCCGGCTAGAACCTGGAGGGCGTTGTCCCGGGCCCGCAGCGCCGGGAGAGCCGCTTCTTGGGTCTGGCGGACCAGTTCACGCAGCCGGTTCGCGTTGGCAGTCGCTTCCAGGCTTTTGACCAGACGGGGAACGATGTCCCAGGCGCGCTCGGTCGCTTTGGCCTGTTCCCACGCCCTGCGCGCTTGCTGTTGTTCATCCTTGGCCTCGCGCAGCTTCAACAGCGCGGTGAGACGCCCTAGTTCCCGGGCCGCGGCCACGAGCTTCTCATGCTGGAGGGTGGCTCGCCGGAAGTCCTTGCCGAGACGTGCGGCGATTCCTTCGCTGGTCTCCGCCGCCTCTTCCTCCTGGGAGGCACGTACCTTTACCGAACGGACGAAGGCGTCCAGTGTCTTCCTTGCGGTCTGCTGTTCCTCCTGGGCGCTGAGCGCGATGGTATGTACACCGGCCAGCGGTTCGAGAAACTCCAGCGCGCCGGCCACGAAATCCCGCTCCAAGGCCAGCGCGCCGCGTCGGCCAAGCTTGTCGCCGTAGGAGTTCAGCAGCTCGGCCAGGTCCTGTGCCGGCCCCGTCGACAGTACGGCCGAGAGCAAGAACTCGACGAAGGCAGCGTCGGTGGTGAAGGAGAAGACATCAGCCGCTTCGCCTTCTCCGGCGTTCATCGCTCGTTGATAGCGGAAAAGTTCAGGGTCCAGGCCGAGGTCCGTAAGCCGTTCGGTCCACTCCGACTGGACACGGAAATGTTTGAACTCCAGCTCTGGATCGACTCGTTGGTCCTTGTCGAGGTCACCGATGAATTCGGCCAACCGCAGATAACGGCCGTCCTCGGATGTTGGAAGCGTGTCGAGAGTGGTCCGCCGCGTGGGACGGAAGTGGTACCAGCGCTCCGTCAGATTGGACGCCTCTGTCGATGCCTTGAGGTTGCGCCACTCGGCGACCTTGCCCGTCACCAGCCGACGCCCGCTGCGGGCATGCGTCCACTCCAGCGCGATATGGGACACATCGCCGTCGAGCACGAACCCGCTCAGGGTACGGGGATCACGAGCACCCACCACCTGACGGGCCCCGGGGAGTAGAACGGAGAAGATCAGCTTGACCAGTACGGACTTGCCGCCGCCATTCTCCAGAAAGAGCACTGTGGCCGGGGACGGGCGCCGTACAGGCTGACCGTCCCCGACGTTGAACAAGGCGATGGGGCGGTCGGCGATGGGGTCCCCGACGCCGCTGAAGTCCAGGAGAACGTTCTCGTAGCGCGCTGCCTTGGGCCCGACGGACTGGAGGAGCACCCTGGAGAGCTCATACATCCTCCAGACCCTCCATCGTGGTCCCGGGGGTGGTCGCCACCGCCATGGGCGGAACCACTCCCAACGCCACCAACTCCTCGAAAGCGCTGGTGGCCGCGAGTTCGCGCACCTGAAGCTGATAGCGCCGCGTGGTCTGGAAGATGTCCTCGCCGGCATTCTTGACCTGTGTCAGGAAGCCTTGCTCCGCAAGGAAGTTCAAAGCCCGCGAAACCATGCCCTTCGTGGTGCTTGTCGCCCGGCGCTTGTCTTTGGTGGGGAACGCCTCGGGACGGTTGGCATACGAGTGCCACGCCAACTCCAGTTCCGGTGCGTCACTGGGGACGTCGGCCGACTCCTCACGGGACGCCGCCTTTTCCCGCAGCCGGTCACAGGCTTCACGGACGACGGCGTCTACCACATCGACGCCGACCCTGCCGACGTACTCATTGTTGGCCAGGTCGTCCGGCCGGGGGAAGGACACCGCAGCGACGGCGAGATGGATGATGCCGTGCAGAAAGCGCTCGGTGTAGCCGCCTTCTCTCTGGGTGCGGCGGGCGTAAGTCTCCATCTTCGTTTCGAAGGGAGAACTTCCGACGGCCGCGATCGCGAGGCCGATGTCCTCGTGTTCCCCAAGCACCCTGAGCCCCAGGCCAGTGGCGATCCGCCAGGTAAGGGTCCGGAACGGACCGTCGTGGCGGTAACGGCGCAGGAGTTCGCGATAGGCGTTGTCACGGCTCGGCAACAGCCGGGGGCGCAGCGCGAAGGCGAGCAACTGCGCAGCCTGTTCGGCGTCGTCATCCGTGAAGCGGGATCTCATCACCGAACTCCTCGTACCGAGCCAAGTCGGGTCCTTGCGATCCGGGAACGGTGTGATTTACTCCGGCGGTCGTGAGCCACAGTTCATCGCCACCGAATTCTCTGCTGTCCAGAGCCTCCCCGGTGGGCACGGCGATCAGCACCTCGGAGTTTTCCTCACGTACCGCGTCCCCGACGGCTGGGTTGAAGGCGTGCGCGGCCAGATGCATCACCAGCCGGGCGACCTGCGGTTCATGACGACGTGCGCGAGCGAGCAAGTCACTCAACAACGCCGAGCCAGCTGGCAGAGAGAGAATCTCGCGCGCCTGCCTGAAGTGCTCGGAGGTGAACAACTCCTGTTCCACAACGGGATCGGGTGCCGGCTTTCGGATCTCGCCGGCGAACCGCTGTGACTCCAGTGGCGGTTGCAGGAGACGCTCCACCAGCGAGGGCAGTGTGAGGACTTCGGGGGGTGCCGGGGCGAGTGCCCCTCGGAAGAAGTCATGTACCGGCCCGAGCGCTTTGCCCACCGACAGCGCGAGCAGTGGTACCAGTAGTTGTCCATGTAGATGGAGCGCTGCGCGCTGCGGTTCACCGGAGAACAACTGACGGTCCTGCTCGGAACGGAACTGGTCGCCCGCTTCCTGTACGGCTTTCTGAAGCTGCATGTGACGGCGGATGCAGTCGCGGACGATTTCGACGAGTTCCGCTGCCCGCTGTTTGTGGCGTGGATCGTCGGAGTCGTCTCGTGCTGCGGTGATGTTGGTCAGGATGGCGTGTTCCGCCTTGTAGCGGCCCTCAATGTGCTGGAGTGCCTCCAGGAGCAGGTCCGGCACCACGCGTTCCCAGTCCACGGTGCGTACGTCGCGACGGGTGGCGTCGAGGTAACGACGCAGGGTCTCTCCGTACTGAACCGTGCGGTACCTTGCCTGTTCGGCGGCGAGTTTCGCATCGGCGAGCCTGCCCCGTCTGATGAGGTTGTCGAGTTTGACCTCGGCGGCGATCTGCGCGGACTCCACGTCCGTGTCCAATGCACCGACGAGCACGTTGATGGCCTCGTCGGTCGCCCGCAGCGAAAAGCCGTCGGGCGTCGACTGCTCCACCAGCAATTTGAACTCGAAATCGAAGCGGCTGTAGGACCCCTCGTCGCCGACCAGTCCATAAGGCCAAGAGAATCCGCGTTCAACAGTACCGACATTGATCAGCCTCTGGAGCACCCAGTCGGCGACCGCAGCATGCTCGGCGTCACCTCTGTCGGGCGCCTGAGTCGCGACGAAGTGCCGCACCTGCTCAAGCACCTTGGCGTGCTCGGCTCCCGTGTCGAAGTCCATCGCGATGGTGACCTGATCGATCGTGTGCAGCGCGATTTCTGCCATGTGATAGATCTTGGCATCCGCCCATTCCAGCGACGCCTTGCGCTGGTCCAAAGCCTGCAACGGCACCGTGCAAGCCAGTGCCTTGACACGGCGAACCAGTCCTTCATCAGGCAAGTGAGGCGGGTGGGACAGATCGTGATACACGGTCCGTCACGCTAGCACCGTCCTATGCCGTCATAGGTGGAGATCCCGAAATGCCCTTCAAGGCAACGCCCTTGCTACGTAATCGAGCCGCAGGCCCAAGGTCATCGATAGCGAACTGGTGTTCCCATCTTTGATGGTGCTAGGAGCGCCCGGTGTTACCATGGAGACTCGGTATTCGGATTTTATCGTTCCGCTATACGTTGTGCCGCGCGATCCAGCACACGGTTCGGCAGGAAACCGGTGTCGCTGCCGATGCGCGTCTCCGGGAACTCGGCGAGCGCTGAGGGTACCAATCTCTCCGCGCTGTGTGCGGCAAGCTCAACGTCGTTCTTCGCAAGGGTTCACGAGCTGACGATCTTCCTCGGCATCGCCACTGCGGCTTCTGTCGCGATCCGTCTCCGAAGGTGAGTGCTTACGCGCCACGGCAGTAGACGGCCTGGCCCTGGCGCCGCTCGGAACGCCAGGCGTCGACAAGTCCACCGAACAGTCGAGATCGCGCAGACGGCGCGCCCGTCGTTGTTCTGGTCGGCGACGATACGAGGCTCGCTGTTTCAACGAGTCCCTCGAAGCTGCCGAAGGTCTGGTTCTGTACGGCCGCGCTGATTCTGCGCCGACCTCGTCCTCCGGACGCCGTGTTTTCGCGGGTCCGAGCGTTATGTCAAACGTTCCACTTCAACGTCTGTTGAGGGGCCGGCTTCCCGGGAAGCCGGCCCCTCAACGCATCACTTTCACAGCGGACCGTCCGCTGGAGGACCGGTCAGCGTGGTGAGCCGGCAAAGGCCCTGCGTCCGAGGCGGACGACTGTGTCGACGAGGACCGTCACGACCAGCAGCGCCAGGCAGCATCCGAAGTCGATCAGCCCGGCCTCGACCCAGTAGATCGGGTGCCAGTACATACATGTGAAGGCCGGTGAGCAGCTGGCGTCTTCCGGGCTGACCGGCTCGCCCTTGGTTAGGTTTCCGACGGCGAGGCAGAGCACGGCGACGACGGCCGAGACCGACAGCAGGATCGACCGGATCCGCGGCGGTCCCCACCACGACAGGATCCATCCGGCGGCGATCACCGACGGCAGGATCCACGCGTAGTCACTACTGATCATTCCCACACCGCATCAGTTCGTGACATCGAGTTCCGGCCGGTCTGTCGTTGGGCGACGCGGTTGCCCATGTCAATCAACCCTATTGAGGGGTGCTTGATCGTGGGTAGGTCACCCGTGGGTCTCCGGGTGCCCACCTCCAGGCGCAGATCGAGCCGGTCACCGGATCCGAGCCGCACCCTGTGCCCCAGCGGGTTTCGAACAGTGACGCGGTGCGCCTGTGCGACAGCAGCCGTACACCCGCGTAGTGCACCCGGTGATTGAGCCGGGCGCCGGTCATGCTGACGTCGCGCACGACCTTGGGGGTCCAGTGAGACGGAGAAGGGCACGGCGATGGGCGCCGGGCCCGGTCCGACCAGCGGTTCCACACACCGCTGACCTCGATACCCCAGGGCGTGGTGACACCGACGCAGGCGCTCGTCCGACGGGGCTGGAGGCTTCGCCTGCCGCCCGGTTCACGTTCTTCCGGCCCATGGCGGCGGTTGCACCCGCGGGCCCGACGACCAGGTCGCGCGCGTAGAGCACGGGATACGCGGTGCCCACGACGACCACCGGATCGTTATCGGCGGGGACCATCTCGGCCAGGGTGACCGTGCAGGTTGCGAGCGTCGTTCTGGGATCGGTGGTGATGGCGCTCGTGGTGCGCAGTCGCCCGTCGGCTCGGAGAGGGCCTTGCGGCCCGGTGGGGCCACGGCAGACGGCCGACGGACTTGCTGGACTGATGCACGGTGTCGCGTGGATGCTCCTGCCACACCGCGCGCCGGCGGTCCGTCAGCGTCAGCGGACGTCGACGTAGTCCGTGACCCGGCTGCTTCTGAGGTAGTGGGCTCCGGTCTCGCGGCTGATGGCGAGGGCCCAGGTGCCGTCCTGCTGGGCGGTGGTGCTGCCGATGAGGTGGCCGTGGCTGTCGCTGCCCAGCTCGCAGACGTAGTGGTAGGTGCGGGAACCGCGGGGCTTGAAGTAGAGGGTGGGGGCGCCGCCGGAGAGCGGCTTCCAGGTGGTGCCCTTCTTGTACTGGAGGGTGCCGCCGAAGGTGACCGGGTGGCCCTTGCGGACCGGGTCGGGGGAGACGTGGAAGCCGGTGACGCGGGTCGCGTAGCGGTAGAGGTGGACGGGCTTGCTGGTGCTGGTCGCCAGGTCGGGGTTGCCGTCGAAGCGGGCCCGCCAGTAGGCGTCGGTGTCCGGCGCGGTGAGGGTGCGGGCGAACGTCTCGTCCACCAGCGGCTTGTTGTGGCGGATCTTGATGGGGATGGTGGTCGCGTTCTTCCAGCCGGTCCTGCCGTCCTGGGAGTACTGCAGGGTGACGGTGGGCCTGGCGGGCCACTTCGCGTGCGCGTCCTCGAAGAGGACGTAGCCGGAGGCCTTCAGGGTCCCGTCGTCGTCGAGGAAGGCGCTCATGCCGGTGTCGGTGGTGTAGGCGACATGCAGGCTGAAGGGCTCGGCGGCGAGCTGCTGGAAGGGCAGGCCGTCGGCTCCGGCGAAGAGTTCGGCGTCCGGGGCCGGGCTCAGCGAGGAGACGTGCAGCGTGTAGGAGCCGTGGCTGTCGGTGGTGGTCTCGCCGGCCACGACCCCGTCGCCCTGCAGCGTGATCGCGGTGTGCGGCAGCGGCTGCCAGCCGGCGGTGGTCCGGATCTCCGCGCGGCCGGTGACGGTCCCGGTGGCGCCCTGCTTCAGGTCCAGGGCGTGGGTGCTGGCCGTGAACCGGACCGGTGCCTGCGCGGTGTGCAGGTACTGCGGTGACGTCGGTACGTCGACCGCCCCCGGGTAGGCGCCGGAGGCCTGCGGCGCGGCGGAGAACTGGACGTACGGTGCGGTGGGCACGAAGGCGGTGGTGAAGCGGCCGTCGGCGCCGGCGGTCGCGGTCAGCCGGCCGTGACCGGTGTCGACGGCGACGGTCATGCCGTCGGTGGCGGCGGGGGCGTCCGGGTCCCGGGGGTCCTTGGCCACCACGGTGCCGCCGACGGTGACCTCCTGGTGGAGGTAGTCCGGCACGCTCGGGGTCGCGGTCAGATCGGGGATCGTGACGGTGGTCCGGTACTCCAGGGGGTACGGGGAGACGGCACCGGCGACGGTGGCCCCGGAGGCGTCCTGGAGGTCGACGGTCACCCGGTAGTCGCCGAGGTCCGCCAGGTGGACCGGCGCCCGCCAGGTGCCGGACCGGGCGTCCTGCCCCAGGTACTGGGTGAAGTCCTCGGCCGATCCGGCCTCCGGCGCCCCGTCCGGCGCGTCCACCGGGGTGAAGTGGGCCGTGATACGGGTGATCGGGCTGTCGGAGTGCGCCGTCACGAAGAGCACGCCCGGCTGGCTGTACCAGCCGTCGGCGTCGGTCAGCACGGGCCCGGCGGCGCCGTCCGCCCGGGCCGGGGCGAGCCCCGTGAACAGCGAGGCGGACAGCGCGGTCGCGGTGGCCGCCGTCAGGAAGATGCTGCGTCTCATGGTGCTCCCCCGGAGAATCGGTCGGCCGAGCACGGGAACCCGGGGGCGGGGAACGGCAGTTCCCTGTGGTGTTCCTGTGTCGGTCATGTGATCGAGAACTGTAGCGACGCGCCGGGCGGAGCCCGAGAGGCGGGTGCCCCGTACGACCGATGGGGCCGGCGGGGGCGGTGGGAGGATGGGGGAACGGCGAAAGGCGGGGGGCGGGCGCGTGGGGCGGGACGAGCGGGACGTGGTCGCGAGGGGCGCGCGGCTGGCCGGGGCGGCCCGGAACGTGGTCGGCGACCACGGCAGGGCCGTCGAGGCGGTACGGGCGGTGCTGACACCGATTCACGACGCGGCGGTACGACGGGAACTCGACGCCATTCCGGTCGCGCGGCTGCAGGACGTCACCGGAGGCCGGCTGCGGCTGGGCGGCGTCGAACAGAGCGGGCTGCGCACGGTGGGCAGCGTCCTGGACGCCGGTCCCTACCGGCTGCGGCAGATCCCCGGCGTCGGGCAGCGCACCGTCGACCAGGTGCTCGCCGCGGCCCGCAGGCTCTCCGAGGCCGCGCACGAGACCGTGGCCGTCCATATCGACGTGGACCGTCCGGAGCCGGACACCACCGCGCTCGTCACGGCACTGCACACCCTCGTGGAGGCCGGCCCGGACGCCCGGCGCGCCGTCGACCGGGCGGGTGCCCTGGCGCAGCGGCTGGACCCGCTGCTGGCCGACGCCCGGCCCGCCGCCGGGCGGCTGCGGATGCTGCTGGCGGGCCGGGAGAAGAAGGCCCGCGCGCTGGCGGCGGTGACCGCGATCCGCGCGCTGGCGGACGAGGCGGAACGGGCCCGGCTGCCCGAACTGTTCGCCCAGGCCTCGGTGGACCTGCTGCGCGGCCCGGCCTCCGACCTCGCCGCCTGGGCGGACTTCGAACTCCGCTCCGCCGAGTACTACAGCCTGCTCGCGGAGATCTCCGGACGCGCGCCCGACGCGGCCGCCGCCGAGGGCTTCCTGCCGGACGAGGTCGCCGAACGGGTACGGACCCAGCACCTCGACGACACCCACCGGCGGGTCTCCCTGCGCGGCTACCAGGCGTTCGGCGCACGGTTCGCGCTCGCCCAGCGCAAGGTGATCCTCGGCGACGAGATGGGGCTCGGGAAGACCATCCAGGCCATCGCCGTCCTGGCCCACCTGGCCGCCGAGGGACAGAGCCACTTCATGGTCGTGTGCCCGGCGAGCGTCCTGGTGAACTGGACCCGGGAGGTCGAGGCCCGCAGCGCGCTGCGCGTCCTGCTGCTCCACGGCCCCGACCGGCACGACGCCTTCGCCGACTGGAAGGGACGCGGCGGGGTCGCCGTGACCACCTTCGACGCCCTGCGCGGATTCCCCGTACCGGGCGGCGGCGAGGTCGGCCTGTTCGTGGTCGACGAGGCGCACTCGGTGAAGAACCCGAAGGCCAAACGGTCCCAGGCGGTCGCCGAGTGGGCGGAGCGCTGCGCGCGCACCCTCTTCATGACCGGCACCCCGATGGAGAACCGGGTCGCGGAGTTCCGCAGCCTGGTCGGGATGCTGGACGGCGGGGTCGCGGACGCGCTGGGCGAGGGGGACGCGCTGGCCGGCTCGGTCGCCTTCCGCAGGGCCGTCGCCCCCGTCTACCTGCGGCGCAACCAGGACGACGTGCTCACCGAACTCCCCAGCCTCCAGCACACCGACGAGTGGGAGGAGCTGAGCGCCTCGGACGAGGAGGCGTACCGGGAGGCCGTGCGCGCCGGCAACTTCATGGCGATGCGCCGGGCCGCCTATCTGCGCCCGGAGAAGTCGGCCAAGCTGGAGCGGCTCCGGGAGATCGTCCGGGAGGCCGGTGAGAACGGGCAGAAGACCGTGGTCTTCTCCTACTTCAAGGACGTCCTGGGAGTGGTCCGGGAGGAACTCGCCGACGGCACCGCGCTCCTCGGCCCGCTCACCGGCGCGGTCCCGGCGGCCCGGCGGCAGCAGATCGTCGACGACTTCGCCGCCGCCCCCGGCCCCGCGGTGCTCCTGGCGCAGATCCAGGCGGCGGGCGTCGGCCTCAACATGCAGGCCGCCTCCGTCGTCGTCATCTGCGAACCCCAGATCAAACCCACCATCGAGCACCAGGCGGTGGCCCGGGCCCATCGCATGGGCCAGGTCAGACCGGTCCGGGTGCACCGGCTGCTGGCCACCGGGGGAGTGGACGAGCGCCTGGTGCGGATGCTGGAGAGGAAGACCCGCCTCTTCGACGCCTACGCCCGCCGCAGCGCCGTCGCCGAGGCCACCCCGGACGCGGTCGACGTGTCGGACACCGACCTGGCCCGCCGGATCGTCGAGGAGGAACAGGCCCGCCTGGGCATGACGGACGGGAACCCCGTCGAGAGAGCGGAGGCGTGAAAGCCGTACGACCCCAAGCCGCACGACCAACGCAAGCCGCGCGCCCGCACTCCCCTACGCCGACTCCCGCAACCGCAGCTGCGCCCCCACCGTCAGTTCCTCCGCGGGCAGCGGGCCGGTCCCGGTGAGCAGGCGTGCCGCCTGTTCGACGGCGAGCGCGCCGAGCCCGCGGGTGTCCAGGGCGACGGTGGTCAGCGGCGGCTCGACGAGGGCGCCCAGCCGCAGGCCGTCGAAGCCGATCACGGCGAGGTCCCGGGGCACCTCGCGGCCCAGTCGGCGGGCGGCCCGCAACGCCCCGATGGCGATGATGTCGTTGAAGATGAAGACCGCGGTGAGGTCCGGGTGCCGGCCGAGGAGTTCCTGCAGCGCCTGTTCCCCGCCCTCGACGCTCTGGTCCGCGCGGGCCACCGCCCCGGAGTCCAGTCCGCACGCGGACATCGCGCCGTCGAACCACTCGTGCCGCACGCTCGGCTCGGACCGCTCCGCGTGGTCCAGCATGCCGATATTGCGGTGGCCCGCCCCGGTGAGGTGCCGTATCGCCGCGTGGACGCCCGCCTCGCCGTCGATCCGGATCGAGCTGAACCGTTCGGTGCGGTGCTTGCGGTCGATGAGGACGACGGGCAGCCCCCGGGTCAGCCGGGCGATCTCGTCCTCGGGCAGGCTGAGGTAGCCCACCACGGCGTCCACCTGGGAGGCGATCACCTCCAGGGTGCCCCGCTCCTCCTCGACGCGGTCGCCGGTGTCGTACACCACCACGTGCCAGCCGCGCGCCCGGGCCGCCTCCAGCGCGGCGGCGGCGACCTCGGTGAAGAACGGGTTGAGCAGATCGGGGATCACCAGTCCGACGCTGAACGTGTCCTGCCGGACCAGCCCCCGGGCGAACCGGCTCGGCCGGTACCCCAGTTCGAGGGCCGCGTCTAGGACGCGCTGCTTGGTGGAGACTCCGATCTCGCCCTTGTCGTTGAGCGCCCGTGACACGGTCTGCCGGGACACCCCGGCGGCCTCGGCCACATCGTCGATCGTCACCCTGCGGGGTCCGGTCCCCGACGACGCCATCACTCACCTCCGCGTAATTGCCGACGCGCCCGCGTCGCAGGGACACCGAGTATGCCCCCCGCCCGCCGTCCTGAGCCTTGACACTCGGCCGGAGCGGAGCCCACACTCCCAATCACTTCCCGTTACCGCTCCCGTGAGCGCTCACGGTACCGCTCTCGGCCCCTTGTTCCAACCAGAAGGCATCCGCCTCCAGGTGTCAACGTCGACCCGCCTGACAACGTTTGCCAGGCGATCTCTGGAACGGAAGATATGAGCAGCACAGCCACGAGAACCCGCCTCGCCGTCGCCGCCGCCACGGCCGGCATCGTCGTACTCGCCGGATGCTCCTCGTCCGATTCGTCGGACAAGGCGTCGGCCGCCTCCTGCGCGCCCGGCAAGGGCAAGGTCACCCTCCAGTACTGGAACACCGTCAACGGCATGGACAAGGTCGTCGACCTCTGGAACCGGAAGCACCCCGACATCCAGGTCGAGACGAAGAACATCTCCAACGACCAGTACGGCGCCATCGGCAACGCGCTGAAGGCCGGCAAGGCACCGGACCTCGCCCAGGTCGGCTACGACGAGCTGCCCACCCTGCGCTCCCAGGACGCCTTCGTGGACGCCTCGGCCTGCAAGGCGGCCACCGCCGCCGAGTCGAAGTTCGTCCCGTGGACCTGGTCGCAGTCCAGCTTCGGCGGCACCGGGGTGTTCGCCCTTCCGCAGGACACCGGTCCGATGGCCATGTACGTGCGCACGGACCTCTTCAAGAAGTACGGCGTCGCGATCCCGACGACCTGGGACGAGTACGAGAGCGCCGCCCAGAAGCTGCACAAGGCCGACCCGAAGCTCACCATCACCTTCTTCGACCCGAACAACGCCGAGTGGTTCAACGGGCTCCTGTGGCAGAACAACGCGAACATGTACAGCTACTCCGGTGACCAGTGGCACGTCACCGTGGAGTCGGACAAGAGCAAGGAGGTCGCCGGCTACTGGCAGAAGCTGATCGACGACAAGCTCGTGCGCACCGACCTCGCCAACGGGTCGACGCAGATGTTCGCCGCCTACCAGGACAACCAGATCGCCACCCAGATCGGGGCCGCCTGGGGCTACAGCGGTCTCCGCGACAACCTGCCCAAGCAGGCCGGCAAGTGGTCGATCGTCCCGATGCCGACCTGGGGCGCCGACGGGACGTCCGGCGACTGGGGCGGCTCGACCGTCGCGTTCATGAAGGGCGCCAAGCACCTGTACGAGTCGGTCGAGTTCAACACCTGGCTCAACACCGACCCCGAGGCCCTCGCGATGGAGAACCAGCTGGGCGGCCTGTACCCGGCGGCGAACGACGGGCTGAAGCTCCCGGCGCTGTCCAAGGGCGTGCCCTATTACAACAACGAGAAGATATTCGACGTCTTCGCCGCGTCCTCCAAGAAGATCGACACCGACTTCGCCTGGGGCCCCACCCAGAAGACGGTGAACCTGGCGCTGCAGGACGCGATGGCCAAGGCGGCGGCCGGTGACGGCACGCTCACCGACGCCCTCGCGACCGCCCAGTCCGCCGCGCTGAAGTCGATGAAGGACCAGGCGATCCCGGCGACGGCGGGCAAGTGACCGCTCGATGACCGACACCGCCACCCGTCCCACCGACGTGGTGCCCGCACCGCCCCGGGGCCGCCGCCGTCCGCGCCTGGACGCCGGCGGCCCCCGGGCCGGCACCGTCGTCGCGTTCCTGACGCCCTTCTTCCTGCCGTTCGTGCTGTTCTACCTGGTGCCCGTCGGCTACGCGCTCTGGCAGAGCTTCCGCGTGGTGCGCCGCTCCGGCGGCCAGTACGGCACCTCGTACACGACGTTCGGCGGCTTCGAGCAGTACACGCAGGTGTTCCAGAACGACGAGTTCTGGTCCAGCATCGGCCGCATCGGCCTGTTCGGCATCGTGCAGGTGCCCGTCATGCTGTTCGCCGCGCTGGTCATGGCACTGATCCTGGACACCCCCCTGCTCAGGCTCAAGGGCTTCTTCCGGATCACCGCGTTCATGCCGTACGCGGTGCCCGGCGTCATCGCCGCGATCATGTGGTCGTATCTGTACTCGCCGCAGCTCAGCCCGGTCGTCGACCTGCTGAACGGCATCGGTCTGCACCCCGACTTCCTGGGCCCGGGCGCCGTGCTGTGGTCGGCGGCGAACGTCTCCACCTGGCTGTGGACCGGCTACAACATGCTGATCATGTTCTCGGCGCTGCAGTCCGTCCCGCAGGAGCTCTACGAGGCCGCGCGGATCGACGGAGCCGGCAACTGGACCATCGCCTGGCGCATCAAGGTCCCGATCATCGCCCCGTCCATCGTCATGACCACGGTGTTCTCGATCATCGGGACGCTCCAGCTGTACTCCGAGCCGGCGGTGCTGCGGCAGATCTCCTCGAACATCTCCAGCACGTTCACCCCGAACATGCTGGCGTACACCGTGGCGGTCGGGAACAACTACCAGCAGGCCGCCGCCATCTCGGTGGTCATCGCGGTCATCACCTTCGTCCTGAGCTTCGGCTTCATGCGACTGACCTCGAAGAGGGCGGGCCTGTGAGCAACCGACCCCGCGTCCGGGAGAACGGCATGAGCCGGACGGCCGTCATGGCCCTGATGCTCGTGCTGGCGGTCTACTTCCTGCTGCCGCTGTACTTCCTGATCGTCGCCGCGACCAAGCCGCAGGGCGACCTCGCCGCCACCAACGGCCTGGCGTTCTCGCACTTCCAGCTCTTCGACAACCTGCGCACCCTGTTCACCTTCAACGACGGCATCTTCGTGCGGTGGATCCTCAACACCGTCGTCTACGCGGTACTGGGCGCCGCCGTGGGCACCCTGATCTCGGCACTGTGCGGCTACGCCCTCGCCAAGTTCCGCTTCCGCGGCCGGGAGTTCCTGTTCTCGGTCGTCCTCGGCGGGGTGCTGGTCCCCTCCACCGCGCTGGCGCTGCCGCTGTTCCTGCTGTTCTCGCAGGTGGGACTGGTCAACACCTATCTCGCGGTGTTCCTGCCCAGCATCGTCAGCCCGTTCGGCGTCTATCTCGCGCGGATCTTCGCGAACGCCGCCGTGCCGCAGGAACTCATCGAGTCCGCGCGGCTCGACGGCGCCGGCGAGTTCCGCACGTTCTTCTCGGTGTCGTTCAAGCTGATGTCACCCGCGCTGGTGACCATCTTCCTGTTCCAGTTCGTCGGCATCTGGAACAACTTCTTCCTCCCGATGGTGATGCTGCAGAAGGAGTCGCTGTTCCCGATCACCCTCGGCCTGTTCACCTGGAACGGGCAGACCGCCCGCTCCCCGCTGCTCCAGGAGTCCGTGATCACCGGCTCGCTGGTGTCGATCGTGCCCGTGATCATCGTGTTCGTGCTCCTGCAGCGGTTCTGGCGCACCGGACTCGCCGCCGGCTCCCTCAAGTGACCCCCCACACGCGGAAGGCGCTCCCCACCATGACCGACCCGGCCGTCTTCGTTCCCCACTTCCACTGGGACCGTGAGTGGTACGAGCCGTTCCAGGTGTTCCGGCACCGGCTGGTCACCGCCCTGGACACCGTGCTGGAGACGGCCGAGTCGGACCCGGACTTCCGGTTCACCGTCGACGGGCAGATGGCCGCGGTCGAGGACTACCTGGAGATGCGGCCGGAGCACCGCGACCGGGTCGCCGCACTCGTCCGGGAGGGGCGGCTCGCGGTCGGCCCCTGGCTGATCCTGCTCGACGAGTTCCTCTGCACCGGCGAGACCATCGTCCGCAACCTGCGGATGGGGTGGGCGGCCGCGGAGCGGCTCGGCGGCGCCATGCCGATCGGCTACCTGCCGGACATGTTCGGCCACATCGCGCAGATGCCGCAGATCCTGGCCCGGGCCGGCATCGAGCACGCGGCGCTGTGGCGCGGGGTGCCCGGCTCGGTCGACGGCCACGCCTTCCGCTGGCGCGCCCCCGACGGCTCCGAGGTCCGCACCGAGTTCCTCTTCGACGGCTACGACAACGGCCTCGACGTGCTGCTGGTGCCGGACCGGATCCGGCAGGCGCTCGCCGAGTACGCCGCGATGACCGCCGGGCGGTGGGGCGGTGACCCGGTCCTCGCCATGTCCGGCACCGACCACAACGCGCCCGACCCGCGGCTCGCGCAGTGGCTGCGGCAGGCGTCCACCGAGGAGCGGCCGATCACCGTCGCCACGCTCGACGAGTACCTCCGCAAGCACGTACGGGACGAGGCGACCGCCGTCGTCACCGGTGAACTCCGCAGCCATGTCCGGGGCAACATCCTGCCCGGTGTGCTGTCCGTGCGGCTCGGGCTCAAGCAGCGGATGGCCGTGGCGGAGCGGACCGTGGACCACGCCGAGCGGATGAACGCCCTGTGGTCGCGGCGCGACGAGTCCGCCTTCCTCGACCTCGCCTGGCACAAGATCATCGAGTCGACCGCGCACGACTCGGTGGTCGGCTCCGGCACCGACGAGACCTGCGACCAGGTCGCCGCCCGCCTCGCCGAGGCCGCGCAGACCGCCCGCGCCGTCCGGGACGCGGCCCTCGCCGAACCCGCCGCCCGGGTGCCGGGCGACGGCTACCTGGTCGCCAACCCGCTGCCCTCCCCTCGTACCGCACTGGTCGAGGTGGACGTGGCGGCCGCCCCGGAGGGGAGCGCGCTCGTCGCGACCACCGCCGACGGCTCGACGCACCCCGTGCAGCCGGTCGCGCAGGCCCCGACCGTCCTCAGCGACGAGCGGCTCGACGCCTCGCAGCTGGAACGCGTGCTCCGCCGGATCCACCGCCGTGAGCTGTTCGGCCTGCTGATCGACCGCTACGAACTCACCCCGAACGCGCTGGTCTTCCATCTCGCCGAGGTGCCGGACGGCCCCTTCGACCTGATGACCCTGCGCGGCGAGGTGGCCGCTGCCGCCGCCGCCCACCCGGGGGAGTGGCGGGTGCGGACCCTGGCCCGGCCCCGGGCCACCGCGCTGGTGGCGCTGCCGGTCCCCGCCGCCGGTCTCGCCGCCTTCCGGGTCGGGCCGGGCGAGGGGCCCACAGCCCCCGCCCCCGCGCCGCAGCCGGTGACGGCGACCGCCGACACCCTCGCCAACGGCCTGGTCGAGGCCGCCGTCGCCGCCGACGGCACCCTGGACGTGACCGGCTCCGACGGCACCGTCCTGACCGGGGTCGGCCGGCTCGTCGACGGCGGCGACCGCGGCGACAGCTACAACTACGCGCCCCCGGCCCACGACGTCCTGGTGTCCGAACCGGCCCGGGTCGCCGTCGAACTCCTCGAAGCCGGCCCGCTGCGCGCCAGGCTGCTGGTCACCCGGGTCTACGACTGGCCGGAGGCGCTCTCGGCCGAGGACCGCGACCGGCGCGCCGCCCGTACCGTGCCCACCCCCGTGGAGACGCTGGTGGAAGTGCGCGCGGGCGAGCCCTTCGTCCGGGTCTCCACCGCGTTCCTCAACCGCTCCGCCGACCACCGGCTGCGCCTGCACGTGCCGCTGCCCCGGCCGGTGACCACCTCCGCCTCGGCCGGGCAGTTCGCCGTCACCGAGCGCGGACTCACCGCCGAGGGCGGCTGGGGCGAGTACCCGCTCCCGACCTTCCCCGCGAGCAGCTTCGTCTCGGCCGGCCCGGCCACCGTGCTGCTCGACCACTCCGCCGAGTACGAACTCGTCGGCGACGGCCGCGAACTCGCCGTCACCCTGCTGCGCGCCATCGGCTCGATCAGCGTCAACATCCACCCCCTGCGCGACGAACCCGCGGCGAGCGAGATCCCCGCCCCGGGCGCCCAGGACCTCGGCACGCGCATCGAGAACCGGTTCGCCGTGCTGCCCCGGGCGTCCGGCTGGCAGGGCGCCGACGCGGTCGCGCTCGCCGAGGAGTTCCGCGGCGACGTCCTGGTCACCCGCGGCACCGCGCCGCCCGGCGGCCGGCTGCCCCCGGACACGGCCGGGCTGCGGGTCGACGGCCGGGACGTCCAGGTGTCGAGCATCCGCCGGGTCACCGACGACCCGCAGGGGCCCGGCATCGAACTCCGGCTGGCCGCGCTGAGCGACACCGCGCGGGCCGTCCGGGTGACCGGCGCCTTCACCGCGGCCACCACGGTCGACCTGCTCGGCCGGCCGCTCGCCGCCGAGCCGGTCCGCGACGGACTCGACCTCCTCCTCGGCCCCTGGGAGATCCGCACCGTCGTACTCCACTGACCGCCCCCAATCCCGCCCCCCAACAACGCCCCTCATCTCCAAGAAAGTTGAGCACTCTTGCCCTCCCAGCTCTCCGCGTACGTATCGGACCCCGCCCCCTGGCACGGCGCCCTGCGCCCGGCCCGCTCGTGGCTGCACTCCGACGCCCCCTCCCGCTCGCTGAACGGGCTCTGGCGCTTCCGGCTGTCGCCCACGGCGGCGGTGGCGGAGGACTTCCCGTCCGAGGACTTCGACGACCACGGCTGGGACAGCATCCCGGTGCCCGCCCACTGGGTGCTGGAGGGCGACGGCGCCTACGGCCGTCCCGCCTACACGAACATCCAGTTCCCGTTCCCGATCGACCCGCCGCACGTCCCCGACGAGAACCCCACCGGCGACTACCGCCGCCACTTCGACGTCCCCGACGGCTGGTCGGACGCCGAACGGGTCGTGCTGCGGTTCGACGGGGTCGAGTCGCTGTTCAAGGTGTGGGTGAACGGCGTCGAGATCGGCGCCGCGAGCGGCAGCAGGCTGGCCCACGAGTTCGACGTGACCTCCGCCGTCCGCCCCGGTGACAACGTCGTCGCCGTACGCGTCCACCAGTGGTCGGCGGCCAGCTACCTGGAGGACCAGGACCAGTGGTGGCTGCCGGGCATCTTCCGGGACGTCACCCTGCTGGCCCGCCCGGCCGGCGGCATCGAGGACGTCTGGCTGCGGACGGCCTACGACGACGGACGCGGCCGGATCGAGGCCGAGGTCACCGCCGACGCGACCGCGTTCCCCGTCACCCTGCGCATCCCCGAACTGGGCGTCGAGCGGGTGTGGGCGACGGCGGCCGACGTGGCCCCCGTCGACCTCGCGCGCGTCGAGCCGTGGTCGGCCGAACTGCCCCGCCTGTACGACGTCACCGTGTCCTCGGCCGCCGAGACCGTCACCCTGCGGGCCGGTTTCCGCACGGTCGAGATCCGGGGCGACCGGTTCCTCGTGAACGGCCGCCGGGTCGTCTTCCACGGGATGAACCGGCACGAGGCGCACCCCGAGCGCGGCCGGGTCTTCGACGAGACGCACGCCCGCGCGGACCTGGCCCGGATGAAGCGGTTCAACGTGAACGCCATCCGCACCAGCCACTACCCGCCGCACCCCCGGCTGCTCGACCTCGCCGACGAACTCGGCTTCTGGGTCGTCCTGGAGTGCGACCTGGAGACCCACGGCTTCGACAAGGTCGGCTGGACGGGCAACCCGACCGACGACCCGGCCTGGCGCGCGGCCTGCCTGGACCGCGTCGAGCGCACCGTCGAACGGGACAAGAACCACCCCAGCGTCGTGATCTGGTCGCTCGGCAACGAGGCCGGGACC
Source organism: Streptomyces sp. NPDC048288 (assembly GCF_043201555.1). Lineage (NCBI taxonomy): Bacteria > Bacillati > Actinomycetota > Actinomycetes > Kitasatosporales > Streptomycetaceae > Streptomyces > Streptomyces sp. NPDC048288. The sequence goes on along the minus strand of NZ_JBICZD010000003.1, from coordinate 98,199 downwards.
GGCGCCAACCTCGCCGCCATGTCGGCCTGGGTGCACGCCCGCGACCCCGAGCGTCCCGTGCACTACGAGGGCGACTACACCGGCGACTACACCGACGTCTACTCCCGCATGTACTCCACCGTGCCCGAGACCGAGCAGATCGGCATCGACGGCTCCACCTTCCCGCTGCTGGGCTGCACCCCCGCCCAGGGCGCCCGGCAGCGCACCAAGCCGTTCCTGCTCTGCGAGTACGCCCACGCGATGGGCAACGGCCCCGGCGCCCTCGACCAGTACGAGGAACTCGTCCACCGTCACCCCCGGCTGCACGGCGGCTTCGTCTGGGAGTGGCGCGACCACGGCATCTCGGCCACCGCCCCGGACGGGACGCCGTACTACGCCTACGGCGGTGACTTCGGGGAGGTCGTGCACGACGGCAACTTCGTGATGGACGGCATGGTGCTCAGCGACGACGTGCCGACGCCCGGCCTGCACGAGTTCAAGGCGGTCGTGCAGCCGATCCGGTTCGCCTTCGACGGCGGCAAGCTCGCCCTCACCAACCTGCGGCACTCGGCCGACACCTCCGACCTGCGCTTCCGCTGGCGCATCGAGCACGACGGAACCCCCGTGGAGGCGGGGGAGTGGGAGGTCCCGGCCGTGGCGGCGGGCGAGTCGGCGCGGGTGGCGCTGCCGCCGGTCGCCGTGGCGGCCGACGCCGAGACCTGGCTGACGGTCGAGGCCGTGCTGGCGGCGGAGACGGCCTGGGCCCCCGCCGGGCACGAGATCGCCACCGCCCAGCTGGACTGCTCGACACCCCGTCCCGTCCCGGCCGTACGGCCGCGGACCGGCTGGCGGCCCGCCGAGGGCACGCTGACGCTCGGCATCGCCGAGTTCACCGGCGGCGCCCTCACCCGCCTCGCCGGGCGCCCGGTGACCGGCCCGCGGCTGGAACTGTTCCGGGCGCCCACCGACAACGACGAGGGCACGGCCGACCGGCTGGAGGGCAGCGACGCCAGCCTCGCCGACGTGTCCAGCGCCGAGCTGTGGCGGCGCGACGGCCTCGACCGGCTGACCGCCCGGCGCGTCACCGTGGAGCAGGCCGCCGACGCCCTGCGCACCGTCGACCGGGTCTCGGCCGCGGACTCCGCCCTGTCGGTCATGGTGGAGTCGGTCTGGACGCTGGACGACGGCGCACTGGAACTGCGCGTGGAGATCCAGCCCGCGCACGGCTGGCGGACGGTGTGGCCGCGGATCGGGGTGCGCTTCGAACTGCCCGACGCCACGGCCCCCGTGGACGGCGCGGAGTGGTTCGGCCTCGGCCCGCTGGAGTCCTACCCCGACAGCCTGCGCGCGGCCCGCACCGGCCGGTTCTCGGCCACCGTGCGGGACCTCTCCGTCGACTACGCCCGCCCCCAGGAGACCGGCCACCGCTCCCAGGTGCGCCGGCTCACGCTGACCAGCGACGGCACCGCGGCCCTGCGCGTGGAGGCCCTCCCCGACACCCGCGGCCGGCGCCCCGGCTTCACCCTCGCCCGGCACACCCCGCAGCAGATCGACCGCGCCGCCCACCCCTTCGAACTCCCGGAGTCCACCACCAGCCACCTCATCGTCGACGCGGCCCAGCACGGCCTCGGCTCCCGCGCCTGCGGACCGGACGTCTGGCCCGAGTTCGCCCTGCGCCCCGAGGCCCGGACCCTCAGGCTCCGCTTCACCGGCGGCGCCTGAGCAACAGCACCCGACAGGTCTTTCACAGTCCGCACCCACGCGTCTCACGGCCGGGAGGTGGACGGTCACCGGCCATGAAGTTATCCACCGGTACCCCACGGATCCTGGTCGTGGACGACGAGGAAGACCTGACCGACCTGCTGGCCACGGTGCTGCGCGCCGAGGGCTGGCAGACCGACCGGGCGCTGGACGGCGCGGCGGCGGTGCGGGCGGCCCGCGGTTTCCGGCCCGACGCGGTGGTCCTGGACCGCGGGCTGCCCGACCTGGAGGGCCTGGAGGTGCTGCGGCGCCTGCGGGCCTACCGGCCGGACCTGCCCGTGCTGTTCCTGACCGCCCGGGAGAGCGTCGAGGACCGGGTCGCGGGCCTGCGCGCGGGCGCCGACGACTACGTGCCCAAGCCGTTCGACCTGGACGAGGTGGTGCTGCGGCTGCGCGCCCTGCTGCGCCGCTGCGACGCGGGACGGCCGGGCGCCTCGCTGCTCGTCGTCGGCGACCTGACCCTCGACGAGGAGACCCGGCAGGTGCACCGGGCCGGTCTCCCGGTCCGGCTCACCGGCCGGGAGTTCGAGCTGCTGCGCTACCTCATGCGCCACACCGGCCGCGTCCTCGGCCGCGAGGAACTCCTCGACAACGTCTGGGCCACCGACGAGGACCGGCACCTGAGCATCGTCGAGAGCTACGTCAGCTACCTGCGCCGCAAGATCGAGCGCGACCTGCCCGTCCTCATCCACACCGTGCGCGGCGTCGGCTACCTGATGAAGCCCGCCGAAGCGCGGCGGTGAGCGCGATGCGGACGACACCCGCCCCGAGCGCCCCGAGCGCCCCGAGACCCGGCCGCCACCGCCCGCGCAGCCTGCGCTCCCGGATGATCCTCTCCAGCAGCCTGCTGCTGGCCGCGCTCTCCGTGGTGATCATCACCATCACCGGACTGGCCATGCGCACCTACCTGATGACCGGCCTGGACCAGCGTCTGGACGCCCTCGCCGAGCACTCGGCGGCCGCCCGCGGCCAGATCGGCGCCCCGACCAGCGGCCTGCCCTACCTCAGGGCGTTCGGGGTCCCGGCCGGCACCATCGGGGTCTCCGTCAGCGGCCGCCGGGGCGCCGTCCGGCACGCGGCGGTCGTCGACGACGCCGGGCAGCTGACCGCCCCGACCGCCGCGCAGCGCCGCATCCTCGCCACCGTCGAGGCGGACGGCCACCACCGCACCCTGGACCTGCCCGGCCGCGGCGGCTACCGCGCCAAGGCCGTGCGCGCCGACTCCCGGGACGCCGAGATCACCATCGTCACCGCCGTACCGGTGCGTCCGGTGAACCAGATGCTCGGCCGGCTGCTGGCCGTCGAGTCCGCGGTCGCGGCCGCCGCCCTCGCCGTCGCCGCGCTGGTCGCGGCCACCGTGATCGGCCGTCAGCTACGGCCCCTGCAGCGCGTCGCCGCCACCGCCACCCGGATCTCCCGCGAGCCGCTCGGACACGGCGAGGTCCGCTCCCTGGAGCGCGTCCCGGAGGCCGACTGCGCCACCGAGACCGGCCGGCTCGCCGAGGCCGTCAACCGGCTGCTCGGCCACGTCGAGAACGCCCTCGCCGACCGCTACGCCACCGAACTGCGCATGCGCGACTTCCTCGCCGACGCCGGCCACGAACTGCGCACCCCGCTCGCCTCCGTCGCCGGCCACCTCCAACTGGTGCGCCGCGCCCCGAGGACGGCGGCCCCGCAGGCCGACTACGCGCTGGGCCGCATGGAGTCCGGCATCGGCCGGATGCGCACCCTCGTCGAGGACCTGCTGCTCCTCGCCCGCCTGGACACCGGCCGCCCGTTGGCCCGCGAGGAGGTCGGCCTCGGCCCGCTGCTCGCCGAGGCCGTCGCCGACGCCCGCGCGGCCGGACCCGACCACCGCTGGGAGTTCCTGATGCCCGGCGAGCTGGTCCTCGTCGAGGGCGACCCGGACCGCCTCCACCAGGTCGTCGCCAACCTCCTCGCCAACGCCCGCACCCACACCCCGCCCGGCACCAGGGTCACCGTCACCGTCCGCACCGACGCCGGCCAGGCGGTGATCCGCGTCGCCGACGACGGCCCCGGCATCCCGCCCGACCTCCTGCCCCGCGTCTTCGAACGCTTCGCCCGCGGCGACGCCTCCCGCTCCCGCGCCACCGGCAGCAGCGGCCTCGGCCTCGCCATCGTCACCGCCGTCTCCACCGCCCACGGCGGCCGCGCAGAGGTCACCAGCGAGCCCGGCCGCACCGTCTTCACGATCCGGCTGCCCCTGTGCTGCCCGGCCCACACCAGTGCGGTGCACCCGCCACGCAAACCCGTCGGACACGAACTCCCTTCAGGCTGAGACCTGGCCGAGCGACAGCGCCCCCTCAGGGGCGCGGGGAACTGCGCGACCAGCCACCACGGCGCCGCACCCGACCGACGCGCCCCCCCCCGAGGGCTAACTCGCCTCCGTCGGCTCCGAGACCCATCCCCCCGCCAGCACCAACCGGCTCTCCTGGTGCACGGCGAGAAAGCCGAACGGACGGTCCACGGTGACCCGCACGACCGTGGACTCGTGTGTGTACCGCGGCGGCCCGCCGCCCGGCGCCGCGACCACCGCTGTCACCGCGGCGGCGCGGAAGCCCAGCGGCCCGAACTCGGCGACGGCGGACTGCCCGGCCGCCCCGATGGCGAGGGGTGCGGGGCTGATGCCGGGGAAGTGGCCCTCGCGGGCGTCCGCGGCCGTGGACAGGCCGAACAGGGCGTGGAGCTGGAGCAGATCGTGGTCGGCGCGGACGGTGAAGCCCGGGGTCGTCACGTCGAGTCGGACCGGATCGGGGGTGACGGACGGCTGCCGCTCCACGACCACGCCCGGTCCGGCGGGCCCGTAGGGGAGATGGCCGCCGGTCGTGACCGGGAGGGCGCGTTCCAGGACGGCGATGCCCGTGTGCAGCACCTGTCCGGGCGCCATCCCCTCCGCGCCGAGCAGGAGATGGACGTCGATGCCGTTGTCGCCCGGCACCTTCACCGTGGTGACGTGCCCGTCCGGCCCGGCGGCCACCCCGATCCGGTCCGGACGGACGCTGCTGCGGTGCAGACCGGCCAGCGTACGGCCCTGCCAGGGCCCGGAGCCGGGCCGCAGCACCGTCTCCCGGAACGGGTGCCGCCAGTCGGTGCGCAGCGCCAGCGCGGTCGCCAGCACCATCCGCGCGCCCTCGGCCAGCTTGACCGGCATCCGCTCGACCAGCCCGCCGGTGCGCTTCGCCGCCCAGCCGTCCAGCGCCTCCTGGGAGGCCGCCACATCGGGGCCGAGCATCCCGTGCGCGTCGGCGGGCAGCCCCGCCGCCCACGGCTCGCGCACCTCCAGGGCCCGGTCGGTCCACAGTCCGAGGGCCGACTCGACGCCGGACATCGCGTCGAGCCCGGCGAGTAACTCCCGCGCACCGGCGACCGCTTGGTCCGCCTGCATCCCCAGGGCGCGGGTCAGTTCGTCCCGGGCGGGTCCGCCGGCGCCGTCGGCGAGAAGGGCCAGCAACGGCCAGACACCGGCGGCCGAGAAGACCGTGCCCTGTCTGGTCTGCCGCGCCCAGCGCGCGCAGAGCGCGTTGACGGCGCTGACGGTGTCGTTCATTCGTCGTCCTCCCAGGAGTGCTCGGGGAAGGGCGGAGAGCCGAAGGGACGGCCGAAGGCCAGGGCGCCCGGCGGGGCAGCCGCCTTCCCCACCCTCATTCCGCCCCCGTTCACGGCGCGCTTACGATGCGCGCAGTCGTACGTCAGTCCAGCCGTCCGTTTCCGCGCGGCCCGACGCCCCCTCAGGAGCACGGTACCGGTGTCCATACCTCCGCCCCCCGGCCCCCACCAGCCACAAGGGCCGTATCAGCCGCCTCAGTCGGGCCTGCCGCAGTACCCGCAGTACCCACAGGCGCCGTACGGGCAGCAGCCACCTCCCTACGGGCAGCAGCCACCCCCCTACGGGCAGCAGCCGCCGTATCCGGGGCCGTACCAGGGCTGGGGGCAGGGGTACAGCCCCTACGCCGTCCCGGCGCCCGTCAACGGACTCGCCATCGCCTCCCTGGTGCTCGGGCTGCTGTGCTGCCTGCCCGGGGTGGGGCTGGTCCTCGGGCTGGTCGCGCTCGGCCAGATCCGCCGGCGGGGCGAGCGGGGCAGGGCGATGGCGGTCACCGGGTCGGTGTTCTCCGGGCTCGGACTGGCCCTGTGGGTGCTGGTGCTGGCCACCGGCGGCGCGGCCGATTTCTGGGAGGGCGTCAAGGAGGGCGCGAGCGACAGCTCCAGCCTCTCCCTGTCCACCGGCGACTGCTTCGACACTCCGGACGGGACCCTCACCGGCGACCTGGTCTCCGACGTCACCGCCGTGGACTGCGCGAAGGCGCACGACGGCGAGGTCTTCGCCACCTACCGCCTCAAGGGCTCGTCCTACCCGGGCGACGACAAGGTCGGCGACTCCGCCAGTGACCGCTGCTACGGCCTGGAGGACGGGTACGCGATGGACGGCTGGGCGATCCCCGGCGACGTCGACGTGTACTACTTCACGCCCAGTGAGGACAGCTGGGAGTTCGGCGACCGGGAGGTCGCCTGCGTCTTCGGCAACACCACCGAGGGCAGGACCCTGTCCGGCTCGCTGCGCAACGACGAGAGCGTGCTCGACGCCGACCAGGTCGCCTACCTCGGCGCCGCGCACGTCCTCACCGCGGCGCTCGACACCGTCCCCGACGCGGAGTACGTCGAGGACGACCTGCCCGGCTACCGGGCCTGGGCGGAGCGGGTGACCACGGCCCTTTCCCAGCAGAGCGTGATGCTGCGCGCCCACACCTGGCCCCAGGACGCCAAGGGCCCGGTGGACGACCTGGTCGCGGACCTCGGCAAGGCCCGCGCGGAATGGGCGAAGGCCGCCAAGTCCACGGACGTGGACACCTATTACGGCCACTACGACAAGGGCTCGGCGCTGCTCGACCCGAAGCGGACGGTCACCGCCCGCAAGGCTCTGGGCCTCGCCACGACCCCGCCCTCGTACGACGACGGAGGCGACGGCTCCGGCAGCGGAGGAAGTGGCTCCGGCATGGAGGTGTGAGCGCGGCCATAACGGGGAGAAAGTGCCTGCGTAAAGGCTTCCCCGGCCGCATGTCATCACATCGAGTGATTCTCTGGCCTTTGCTTGCACGGCACAACCCACGGTTGCCAGGCTGTAGCTGTCTGTACAACCTGATGGGAGCGGCCAGTGACTTTCGGTGAGCAGCCGGCGTATCTGCGTGTCGCGGGTGATCTCCGCAAGAAGATCGTCGACGGTTCGCTGCCGCCTCACACCCGGCTCCCCTCCCAGGCCCGCATCCGCGAGGAGTACGGCGTCTCCGACACCGTCGCCCTGGAGGCCCGCAAGGTGCTGATGGCGGAGGGGCTGGTCGAGGGCCGCTCCGGCTCCGGGACCTATGTGCGCGAGCGGCCGGTGCCCCGGCGGGTGGCCCGCTCCGGGTTCCGGCCGGCCGGCGGCGCCACCCCGTTCCGCCAGGAGCAGTCCGACGCCGCCGCGCGCGGCACCTGGGAGTCCAGCAGTGAGCAGGCCGAGGCCGGCGCCGCGATCGCCGACCGGCTCGGCCTGCACCTCGGCGACCGCGTGATGCGCACCCGGTACCTGTTCCGGGACGGGGGCGAGCCCATGATGCTCTCCACCTCCTGGGAGCCCCTCGCCGTCACCGGCCGCACCCCCGTGATGCTGCCCGAGGAGGGCCCCCTCGGCGGGATGGGCGTGGTCGAGCGGATGCGCGCCATCGACGTCATCGTGGACAACGTCACCGAGGAGGTCGGCGCCCGCCCCGGTCTCGCCGAGGAACTGCTCACCCTGGGCGGTGTCCCCGGCCATGTCGTCCTGGTGATCCAGCGGACGTACTACGCCTCCGGCCGCCCGGTGGAGACCGCCGACGTCGTCATCCCGGCCGACCGCTACCGTGCCTCGTACCACCTGCCCGTGAAGTAGCGCACACCCTTGCGATAGTTGACACCTTCACCACCGGGGTACGGACCCGTGCCCCGCCGTTGCAATCCGGCCGTTCTCCCAGGTGGCCCCGGCTCTTCCCGGCATGCCCGCGACCCGAAGCGGGAGGCGTGCGAGCGGCGCATTCGTCATCGTGCGCCCCCACCGTTCTGGCTGGTTGCGTACCTCTTTGTGAAAAGGCGTATTCGCTGCGTAAAGGTTAGGCGTACGCTCGGGCATATGCGGAGTGCGGTTTCCTTAGCGGGGCGGGGATGGGCGGGAGCCGGGAGAATCGGAGGGGCGCGATGACGGAAGGCACGGTCTCTCTCCCCTGGCTTGTCATACGGCAGGACGACAACGGCAATCGCTACCGGGTCGGCCGGTACGCGACCCGGGCCGAGGCGCAGAAGATCGCCGACAGTCTCGACGACCGCGGACACAAGCAGCTCTACTGGGTCGAGCGCATCGGCCACACCAACGGCAACGGGGACGGCGCCGGCCGTAACTGACCCTCCCGTAGGCTCCGGCCCATGAGCGAACGGATCGTGGTGGTCGGAGCCGCCCTGCTCGACGCCGGCCGCCTGCTCGCGGCCCGCCGCAGCGCGCCCCCGGACCTGGCCGGCCGCTGGGAGCTGCCCGGCGGCAAGGTGGAGCCCGGCGAGACACCCGAACACGCCCTCGTGCGCGAGCTCCGCGAGGAGTTGGGCGTCGAGACGGAGACGCTGGCACGCGTGCCGGGGGAGTGGCCCCTGAAGGCGCCGTACGTCCTCCAGGTATGGACGGCCCGGCTCCGCCCCGGCTCCCCCGACCCCAAACCCCTCCAGGACCACGACGAACTCCGCTGGCTGACACCGGAGCAGCTCTGGACCGTCAACTGGCTGGACCAGGACGTCCCGGCGGTTCAGAAGATCGCCGCGAGCTGGAACGCCCCATAGGGGCGCGGGGCTGTGTTGAATGTGCGGCTACCGCCGCGTGGGCGCGACAAGCCCCCACTCACCCGCAGCCGCCCGTCACCCGCACCCCCCGCCCGACCAGGCGCACGGCCCCCCGGCGTAAGCCGTTCGCACCACAGTGCGCCTTTCAGTGCGGTACTGCATCCCGGATATCGGGTATGTGCCCATTAACCCCATGAAACCGGACATGGGCGGGCACGCTGCACGGGAAGTGATCGGTGTGATCGACACCGAAGGTGACACCGCCGAGTGGACCTTTCCCGCGGAACCGGGCGCCGTGCGCACCGCCCGTACCGCGGTCCGAGACCAACTGCGCGGCTGGGGCCTGGACACCCTCGCCGACATAACCGCCCTGCTCGTCAGCGAGCTGGTCACCAACGCGCTGCGGCACGCCACCGGCCCCATCGGCGTCCGCCTCGTCCGCCCCGCCGACCTCGCCGACACCCTGCGCGTCGAGGTGTCCGACCCGCTGCCCGACCCGCCGCGCGAACGCGCCGCCAGTCCCGACGACGAGAGCGGCCGCGGCCTGCAGCTGGTCGCCGGCTCCTCGCGCAGCTGGGGCACCCGGCCCGGCGACACCGGAAAGACGGTCTGGTTCGAGCTGGCCGTACCCGGGTGAACGGGGTGAACGGGGGTGTACACGCCGTACCCCGCCGTCCACTCGCGGGAGTGGCCGGAGAACGGGTGCCGAAGTGCGTGATTCGACGGCGTGTTCCCTGGTTAGAAGACTGGGAGTGTTGTCACGGTCCGGTCCGGAAATCGTCGGGACCGTGCTGTGATCGTGAACACCGTGTCAGGCGGCACCGTAGTGCTGGATACTGCGGGCAGCCGCATCCGGTGACCGGTGCCGGGCGCGGTGAGCTGGAGGGGACGGTTCGCGTGAGCGAGATACCAGCTAAGGCCACGGAGTCCGAGGACCCGTCGGACGGCGTGAGGGCGGGGACCGCGGAGGTCGTCGCGGCCCCTGGCGACGCCATGTGGCAGAGCAGTCCGCCCGGCTCGATCTACGACTACATCAAGGTCGCCTCGTTCTCCATCGGCGCCGGCGGCCTGGTCGACCAGTGGAGCCTCCGTGCCGAGCAGGTCTTCGGCATCCCCGCCGAGCGCGCCGTCGGCATGGACCCCATCGAGGCGTTCGTCGACCCCGACCTGCGCGAGCACGGCCAGCGGAAGATGGCCGAGATCCTGGACGGCCGGGAGTGGACCGGCGTGGTGCCGTTCCGGATGCCCGACGGCCCGGACGGCGAACGCGGCGAGGAGGGCCTCGCCGAGGTCTACGTGATGCCGACCCGCACCGCCGAGGGCGAGCACGCCGCCGTCTGCATCGTGGTCGACGTCCGTACCCTGCGCAGCATCGAGACCGACCTCGCGGCCTCGCAGTCGATATTCGGTCAATCTCCTTTCGGCTTCCTGCTGATCGACCCCGACCTGCGGATCCGCCGCGCCAACGTGCGGTTCTCCTCCATCTTCGGCGGCACCCCCGACGACCACCGCGGCAAGGGCGTCCACGACTACCTGCCGCGCTCCGAGGCCGAGCGGGTCGCGGCCACCATGCGCCGGGTCCTGGAGAGCGGCAACTCCATCACGGACATGCACGTCACGGGCTTCGTGCCGGGCTCCGAGGAACGCCGGCACTGGTCCATCAACCTCTACCGGGTGCACAGCGGCACCGGCCGCCCGATCGGCATCGCCTGGCTCGGCCAGGACATCACCGCCCGCCGCGCCGCCGCCCGCGAGGCCGCCGCCGCCCGGCGGAATCTCGCCCTCCTCAACGAGGCCGGTGCCCGCATCGGCAACTCCCTCGACCTGGAGACCACCGCCCGCGAACTCCTCGACGTGGTCGTGCCCGGCTTCTGCGACCTCGCGACGGTCGACCTCTACCAGGGCCTGCTGGCCGGCGACGAGACCCCGCCCGGGCTCGCCGACGGCAGCGCCGAACTGCGCCGGGTGGCCTTCGCCAGCGCGGTCTCCGACGAGCCCTTCGTGGGCGGCGGCGCCCCGGTCGCCGTCGGCGCCGTCCACCACTACCCCTTCAACTCCCCGTGCGCGGACGCCCTGCGCACCGCCCGCCCGCAGCACGTGCCGGCGGAGGAGGGCGGGCTCGTCCAGTCCACCCTCGCCGTCCCGATGGTCGCCCACGACACGATCGTCGGCCTCGCCCAGTTCGCCCGCACCAAGGGCAGCGAGCCGTTCGGCGACCGCGACCGGGACCTGGCCGTGGAGCTGGCGGCCCGCGCCGCCGTCTGCATCGACAACGCGCGCCTGTACCGCCGGGAGCACGAACGCGCGTTGATACTGCAGCGGTCCTTGCTCCCGCCCGGCGACCCCGAGGCCTCGGGCCTGGACATCGCCTGCCGCTACCTGCCCGGCAACGCGGCGACCGAGGTCGGCGGCGACTGGTTCGACGTCATCGAACTCCCCGGCCACCGCACGGCGCTGGTCGTCGGCGACGTGATGGGCCGCGGCCTGCGCGCGGCCGTCGCCATGGGCGAACTCCGTACGGCCGTCCGCACCCTGGCCCTGCTGGACCTGGAACCGGCGGAGGTCCTCTCCGCGCTGGACGAGATCGCCCGCGGCCTCGGCACCCCCGGCGGGGTCCAGCAGGCCACCCGCACGGCCCGCCAGCCCCGCGACGCCGACCTCTCCGAGGTCTACCTCGCGACCTGCGTGTACGCCGTCTACGACTCCGTCACCCGGCGCTGTACGTTCGCCAACGCCGGCCACCTGCCCCCCGTACTGGTCGAACCGGGCGAGGACGCCCTGATGCTCGACGTGCCGCCCGGCATGCCCCTGGGCGTCGGCGGCGAGCCCTTCGAGGAGGTCGAGGTCGAACTCCCGGAGGGCGCCCTCCTCGCGCTCTACACCGACGGCCTGGTCGAATCCCGCGACCACCCCCTCGACGAGGGCCTCCAGGCGTTCGTCGGCGCCCTCACCGACCCCTCCCGACCGCTGGAGGACGTCTGCGACCACGTCCTCAACACCCTCGACACGCACCACGGCGAGGACGACATCGCGTTGCTGATGGCACGTGTCCAGGGGCTGCCGGCCGAGTCGGTCGGCGACTGGACGCTGCCGCGCGAGCCGCGCAGCGTGGGCCGCGCCCGTGAGTACGCGCGCGGCCAGCTCCTCACCTGGGACCTGGAGCCGCTGGTCGACACCGCCGAGCTCCTGGTCAGCGAACTGGTCACCAACGCCCTGCGGTACGGCGAGGGCGAGATAAGGCTCCGCCTCCTCCTCGACCGCACCCTGGTCTGCGAGGTCTGGGACTCCGGCCTCGTCCAGCCCAGGCGCCGCAGGGCGCGGGACACCGACGAGGGCGGCCGGGGGCTGCAGCTGGTCGGCCTGCTCAGCGCGGCGTGGGGCTCACGCCGGACGCCGCGCGGCAAGACGGTCTGGTTCGAACTGCCCCTGCCGGACGGCGAGACGGGCCTGACGGACCCTGCGGAGGCACTGCTCAGTCTGTTCTGAGAAGGCGGTAGTACGGCAGCTGCGGGCCGGTGGGGGTCGCGGGGGGGGGGGGGCCCCCCCCCCCCCCGGGGGGTGTGGGGGGGGGGGGGGGGGGGGGCCGGCCCGCCCGC
>NZ_JBICZD010000003.1:41779-85999 GCF_043201555.1 Streptomyces sp. NPDC048288 | reverse complement strand
CGTAGGGGCGCGGGGCTGTGTCGATGTGCGGCTCCGCCGCGTGGGCGCGACCAGCCCCCCCCCCCCCCCCCCCCCCCCCCCCCCCCCCCCCCCAAACCCCCCCCCCCCCCCCCCCCCCCCCCCCCGCGACCAGCCCCCACTCACCCGCACCCGCCCGACAACCCGCCGCTCCACCCCCTGCCGCGCTACCCCAGCCTCCCCCGCGTATCCGGCCCCCCGAACGCCACCACCGGCCCCCCGTCGGCCTCCTCACCCAGCTGCACACCCCCGAGCACCGCCCCCGCCACCCCGCTCCCCTGAGCGGCGGCGCCCTCCCCGGCGAACGGGTTCCCGTGTGCCCGTACATCCCGCTCCGCCAGGTCCCGCGCCTTCCGGGCCAGCCGGTCCGCGTCCGCCGCCCCCGCGCCCCGCGCAGCGGCCAGCAGGGCCCGTGCCTCCGTGCCCACCGCCGCCCGGTGCGTGCCCACGAAGTCGTCGGCGGAGCCGGTCGTACTGCGCGCCACCAGTTCCGCCCCCGCCGCGATCACCCCGGACCGCCCGCCCCCGGTCCCCTCCACGCCCCGTACGACCCGGCGCAGGGCGTCCAGCGGGTCGTACGGCCCGCCCGTCAGCTCGTCCCGTACGGCGGCCAGCACCCCGTCCGCGTGGGCCAGCCGCGGCGGGAAGCCCGTCGCCCGCACGGCCGCCAGTTCCGCCTCCGCGCCGGTGAGGGCGGCCGGCAACAGCGCCGCCGCCGTGCGCAGTTCCTCCGTGAGCCGTGCCACCCCGCCCAGCAGCACCCCGGCCTGCGCCACGGCACCCTCGGCGGCGCGCAGCCCCCGCCGGAATCCGTCACCGTCGCCCGAATCGTCGTCCTGGCGGGCCCGGTTGAGCCGGGAGGTCGCGAACACCAGCCGGTCCTTGGCCTGTTCGACGTATCCGACGACGGAGGCGACCGCGGACGCCCCGTACCGCCGCTCCGCCTCCGCGAGCGCCCGCTCCACCCCGCCCGTCCGCCCCGCCAGCTCCCGGAACCGGCCCTCGGCCACCGCCAGCGCGTCCCCCGCGCCCCACTCGGCGTCGAACCCCTCCGCCTCCCCGTCCAGTTGCCGCCCCGCCTCGGCACACCGCCCGACCACCCCCACCAGCGCCTGCCGACGGCCGGCGGGATCCTCCGGGGTCCCCTCCTCGTACCGCCGCCATATCGCGAACGCGGCCGACAGCTCGGTCTCGGCCGCCCGCAGGGCCCGCAGGACCGGATCGGCCGCGGTCACGTACCCGAGCGCCTCCCGGCTGGTGCGGACGCAGTCGTCGGCGAGGACCAGGGACGCGCGGGCCTGGCGTTCGACGTCGACGGGGGACGGCGCCGGCGGGGCGGGGGAGACGAGCCCCGGTGTGGTCCGGGAGCGGGACCGGCGTATCCGCCGTACGTAGCCGTAGCCGCCGAGCGCCCCGGCCGCCGCCACGGCGACGAGGGGCAGCACGTAGTCGGTGGCGGAGGCCCCGTCCGCCTCGGCCGTGACGACCGTCCCGCCGCGGGCCGCGGGAACCGGATCTTGAGTGGTGCTCGTCATCACCGGCAACACCAGCCAGACCACCCCGGCCGCCCCGCCCAGCACCGCGTGCCCCACCCGCACACCTATGTGCCCGGTGGCATGCCTCGGCCGACCCCGGAACAAGGATGACGTCACATTTCGGAGCGTATGGGCAGCAAGTCCGGTTCGCGACCCGGGCGAGGGCAGGCGGGGGACGACGAGAGCAGGGGGACCGAACATGGAACGGAGCACGGAGAAGGAGAACAGCCCGGAGAGCAGCCCGGAGAACAGCCCCGCACCCACCACCGAAGAGACGAAGCCGGACGTACGGCCGGGCAAGCCGACGAAACCCTGGGTCCGGCGGGTTCGGCGCGTCGCGCTCGTCGCCGTGCTGCTCCTCCTCGTCCCCCTGCTCACCGCCGAAACCGCCCTCCGTGTCAACTTCACCGGCGACCCGAAGGCCGGCACCCGTACCCGGGACAAGGACGCCCTCTGGCTCGGTCACGCCTGGGTCGACGGCCGCAGGACCGACGCCGACGTCACCGCCCTCGCCGCCCGCCTTGCGGACACCGGCATTCGCGACCTCTACGTCCATGCCGGACCACTGGAACACAACGGCACGCTGCCCAAATCGGCCTATCTCAAGGCCCGTTGGCTGATAACAGCCGTGCATCGAAAACTCCCCGGCGTCCGGGTGCAGGCCTGGCTCGGGGACGAGATCGCGCCCGAGAAGCCCGACGCCATGCATCTGGAGAAGAGAGAGACCCGCGCCGCCGTGGTCGCGTCCGCCCGGCAGGTCGTCGCGGAAGGGTTCGACGGGGTCCACTTCGACCTGGAGCCCCTGCACTCCGGCGACCGGAACTACCTCGCCCTCCTCGACGCCCTGCGCCCCGCGACCCCGCTGCTGTCCGTGGCCGCACACCAGATCGACCCGCTCCCGGCCTTTCACTCCTTCTGGGGTACCGTCACCGGCCATCCCAAGTGGTGGTCGCAGGAGTATTTCGGGCAAGTCGCCCGCCGGGTGGACCAGATCGCGGTGATGTCGTACGACACGATGCAGCCGCTGGAGAGCCTCTACGGCGGGTACGTCGCCCAGCAGACCAGCCTGGCGATCGAGGTCACCCCGGCCGGGACCGACCTGCTGATGGGGCTGCCCTTCTTCCACGAGAACCGGTTCGGGCACCGGGCGGGCGCGGAGACCGTGCCGGCGGCCGTGCGCGGGGTTCGGCTGGGACTGTCACGGACGGACCCGGATCGCGCTAACTTCGGCGTCGCGCTGTACGTCGACTTCGCCGCCACCGAGGATGACTGGACCTCTTATCGGAAGGACTGGGTTCGTACGTCATGACAACCGCTCGTGCCCACCTCACCCGTGACGACCTCGCGCCGCTCGCCCGCGAGGCCCTCGGCCGTGCCCCCGCCGCCGTCACCCGGCTGCGCGGCGGCTCCAAGAAAGGCGTCTACCGGCTCGCCCTGGACAACGGAAGGAGCGCGATCGCGTACGTCTGGTCGCCGGAGGAGGACTACTGGGGCCCCGCCGACGCCGACATCCGCGACCCCTTCGCGCACGCCTCCGGCCTCGGGCTCTTCCTGTCCGCCCACGACCTGCTGACCGAGCTCGGCGTCCGCACCCCGCGGCTGCTCTTCGCCGACGAGGACGCCGAGCACCTGCCCGCCTACGCGGCGGTCGTCGAGGACGTCCGGGGCGGCAGCCTGGAGATGCTGCTGCGCAGCGACCCCGGCGCGGCCCGGGTGCCGCTGGCCCGGCTGGCGGGCACGCTCGGCGTGCTCCGGGAGTGCGTCTCGGCCGGGTACGGCAAGGCCGCCCTGGTCGAGGAGGGCAGCAAGCCGATCGGCAACTCCTGCGAGCAGGTCGTCGCGGACCGCGCGGTCCACGACATCGCGGAGGTGGCCGCACGCGACCCCCGGGTGCGCGCGGTCCGCGACGCGCTGGCCGAGCGGGTGCACCAGCTCTACGACCGGATCGAGCCGCGCGAGCACGCCTCCCTCGTGCACGGCGAACTCGGCCCGGACCACGTCCTGGTGACCGAGGACGGCGATCCCGCGCTCATCGACATCGAGGGCCTGATGTACTTCGACGCCGAATGGGAGCACGTCTTCCTCCAGCTCCGCTTCGGGCCCGCCTACGACCTGCTGCGCACCGCCGACCTCGACGAGGACCGGATGGAGCTGTACCGGCTCGCGATGCACCTGAACCTCGTCGCCGGGCCGCTGCGGCTGCTCGACGGCGACTTCCCGGAGCGCGAACCGATGCAGGAGATCGCCGAATCCAACCTCCGGCGGGTGCTCAGCCTTCTGTCGGGCGCCTCCTGATCTTCGAGCCGAGCCACACCAGCGGGTCGTACTTGCGGTCCACGGCCCGCTCCTTCAGGGGGATCAGCGCGTTGTCGGTGATGTGGATGCCCTCCGGGCACACCTCCGTGCAGCACTTGGTGATGTTGCAGTAGCCGAGGCCGTGTTCGTCCTGGGCCGTGCGCTTGCGGTCCAGGCCGGAGGCGTCCGCCGCGTCCAGCGGGTGCATGTCCAGCTCGGCGACCCGCATGAGGAAACGCGGCCCGGCGAAGGCCGGCTTGTTCTCCTCGTGGTCACGTACGACGTGACAGGTGTCCTGGCACAGGAAGCACTCGATGCACTTGCGGAACTCCTGCGAGCGGTCCACGTCCTCCTGGAACATCCGGTACTCGCCGGGGGCGACCCCGGCGGGCGGCACGAAGGACGGGACCTCCCTGGCCTTCTGGTAGTTGAAGCCGACGTCCGTGACCAGGTCGCGGATGACCGGGAAGGCGCGCAGCGGGGTGACCGTGAGGGTCTCGTCCGGCTCGAAGACGGACATCCGGGTCATGCACATCAGGCGCGGGCGGCCGTTGATCTCCGCCGAGCACGAACCGCACTTGCCCGCCTTGCAGTTCCAGCGGACGGCCAGGTCGGCGGCCTGGGTGGCCTGGATGCGGTGGATGATGTCGAGGACCACCTCGCCCTCGTTCACCTCGACCTTGAAGTCCTCCAGGCCGCCGCCCTCGACGTCGCCCCGCCACACCCGGAAGTGGGCCGTGTAGCCGCTCATTCGTACAGCTCCTCTTCGGCGAGGTACTTGACCAGCTCCTCCTTCTCGAAGAGGGCGAGCAGGTCGGCTCGGATGGGGTCGGTGGTCTCACGGGTCAGGTCGATCTGGCCGCGCTCCGGGTCGGTGGCGGCGAGCCCGCCGGTGGGGTCCGCGAGCCGGCAGAGCAGGTTGACGGGGCGCCAGCGGCGGTCCATCGTCGGGTGGTCCTCGCGGGTGTGCCCGCCGCGCGACTCGGTGCGCTCAAGGGCCGCACGCGCCACGCACTCGCTCACCAGCAGCATGTTCCTGAGGTCCAGGGCGAGGTGCCAGCCGGGGTTGAACTGGCGGTGCCCCTCCACCCCGGCCCGGCGCGCCCGCACCCGCAGCTCGGCGAGCCGCTCCAGGGCCTGCTCCATCTCGCCCTCCCGGCGGATGATGCCGACCAGGTCGTTCATGGACTGCTGGAGCGCCTGGTGGAGGGTGTACGGGTTCTCCGGCGGCCCGGAGTCCGGTGCCTCGCTCTCCGCCGAGAACGGCCGCAGGGCCTCGGCGGCGGCCGCGTCGATCTGCTCGTCGTCCACGGCGGGCCGCTCGTCGAGGTCCGCCGCGTGGTCGGCCGCGTGCCAGCCCGCCCGGCGCCCGAACACCAGCAGGTCGGAGAGCGAGTTGCCGCCGAGCCGGTTGGAGCCGTGCATGCCGCCGGCCACCTCACCGGCCGCGAACAGCCCCGGTACGCCCCGGGCGGCGGCGGTGTCGGAGTCCACCGCGACCCCGCCCATCACGTAGTGGCAGGTCGGCCCGACCTCCATCGCCTCCGCCGTGATGTCGACGTCCGCCAGCTCCTTGAACTGGTGGTACATGGACGGCAGCCGGCGCCGGATCACCTCGGCGGGCATCCGCGTCGACACGTCCAGGAAGACCCCGCCATGGGGCGATCCCCGGCCCGCCTTCACCTCGGAGTTGATCGCGCGGGCCACCTCGTCGCGGGGGAGCAGCTCGGGGGGACGCCGGTTGTGGTCCGGGTCCTCGTACCAGCGGTCGCCCTCCTCCTCGGACTCGGCGTACTTCTCCTTGAAGACGTCCGGGACGTAGTCGAACATGAACCGCTTGCCCTCGGAGTTGCGCAGCACCCCGCCGTCGCCGCGCACCGACTCGGTGACCAGGATGCCCTTCACCGACGGCGGCCAGACCATGCCGGTCGGGTGGAACTGCACGAACTCCATGTTGAGCAGCGGCGCCCCGGCCAGCAGGGCGAGCGCGTGCCCGTCCCCGGTGTACTCCCAGGAGTTCGACGTCACCTTGAAGGACTTGCCGATGCCCCCGGTCGCGATCACCACGGAGGGCGCTTCGAGGACGAAGAAACGGCCGGTCTCCCGCTCGTACGCGAAGACCCCCGACACCCGGGTGCCGTCCTTGAGGATCCGGGTGACCGTGCACTCCTGGAAGACCTTCAGCCGCGACTCGTAGTCACCGGTCTCCTTCTTGTCCTCCTGCTGGAGGGAGACGATCTTCTGCTGGAGGGTCCGGATCAGTTCGAGGCCCGTACGGTCGCCGACGTGGGCGAGGCGCGGGTACTCGTGGCCGCCGAAGTTGCGCTGGGAGATCTTCCCGTCCTTCGTGCGGTCGAAGAGGGCGCCCCAGGTCTCCAGCTCCCAGACCCGGTCCGGGGCCTCCTTGGCGTGCAGCTCGGCCATCCGCCACTGGTTGAGGAACTTGCCGCCGCGCAGGGTGTCACGGAAGTGCACCTGCCAGTTGTCGTGCTCGTTGACGTTGGCCATGGCCGCCGCGATACCGCCCTCGGCCATCACCGTGTGCGCCTTGCCGAACAGCGACTTGCAGATCACCGCCGTACGCGCGCCCCGCTCGCGCGCCTCGATCGCGGCGCGCAGTCCGGCCCCGCCGGCGCCGACGACCACGACGTCCCACTGCTGCCGCTCCAGCGCTGTCATCAGAAGCCCCAGTCCTTAAAAGAATCGCGGATCGTCGAAGACACCGGACGCGAGCAGG
The DNA here is from genome assembly GCF_043201555.1 of Streptomyces sp. NPDC048288. NCBI lineage: Bacteria > Bacillati > Actinomycetota > Actinomycetes > Kitasatosporales > Streptomycetaceae > Streptomyces > Streptomyces sp. NPDC048288. Next base: position 79,414 of record NZ_JBICZD010000003.1, on the reverse strand, counting down.
TAGACGTAGAAGTCGGCGAGCGCCACGCTCACCAACGACGCCCAGGCGAGCTGCATGTGCCGGTTGTTGAGCTTGCCGACGAACTGCCACGCCTTGTAGCGCACGGGGTGTTTGGAGAAGTGCTTGAGCTTGCCGCCGACGATGTGCCGGCAGGAGTGGCAGGACAGGGTGTACGCCCAGATCAGCACGATGTTGACCAGGAAGACGAGGGTGCCGAGGCCCATGTGGCCCCAGTTCTCGTCCGTGTCCCGGAAGGACAGCACCGTGTCGTAGGTCAGCACGCAGGCGACCAGGAGGGCGAAGTAGAAGAAGTACCGGTGGACGTTCTGCAGGATCAGCGGGAAGCGGGTCTCACCGGTGTACTTCGCGTGCGGCTCGGCCACGGCGCAGGCCGGCGGGGACGCCCAGAAGCTGCGGTAGTACGCCTTGCGGTAGTAGTAGCAGGTCAGGCGGAAGCCCAGCGGGAAGATCAGGATGATGATCGCCGGGGAGATCGCCCACCAGCTGCCGAAGAGGTCGGCGTTCGGGCCGGACGGCATGGTCTTGCAGTTCTCGGCCAGACACGGCGAGTAGAACGGCGAGACGTACGGCGCCGAGTAGTAGTGCGCGTTCGAGAAGGCCCGCCACGTCGAGTAGACGACGAACGCGAACAGACCGGCCGCGGTGACGGCGGGTGCCAGCCACCAGCGGTCGGTCCGCAGGTGCGGGGCGGAGATCGCGGCGCGCGTACGGGCACGTACGCCGCCGCTGTTCGGATGTGGTTCCGTACCAGTGGCCAACGGATGACTCCGGTCGGGTCGGGGATCGTGGGCCTGCGGGCGGCGCTCCTACGGTGCGCGCCGGTCGCGGGCGCCGAGACCCTCGTCGTCCGTGTCCGTCCACAGGTTGATGTCGTACGGATCGTCGGAGATGGTGACGAGTTCGGGGCGCTTGCCGGGGACGCCGGAATCGGCCGTCTCCCGCAGCAGTGCCACGCTCTCGCGCAGGTGATCGGCGTCGGCACGGACGCGGCGCATCTCCAGTCCGCCGCTCCCGAGCTGCTGCTCCAGGCGCCCGACGGACCGGTTCAGGTCCTCTAGGCAGCGCTGGACTGACGTCAGGTCGTCGTGCACGGACATGACGTGACCTCACTTCCGGACCCCGTGGTCCTGGGTGGCAACGTTCATGCGCCTGCGAGTGTTGCGCGTCACACCTGCTGATGTGAAGCCATGTGCAGCGATTGGCGGATTGCGCGCCTCCGACGCACGCCCGCACGCGCTCTGTTTGCGCCGGGATTGCGCCGCACGGGTGGGGTTTGGCAGCTCCCGCCGCCGTGTCGTCCCCGGCCGACGGACCCCGTCCATTTCAGTGGGGTCCGTACTTCTGCGTACATGTGATCAACTCCAAAATACCCCCAAATGTGAACAGACCGCACCCGTGTCACGGGGCCTTCCGGAGGTAGCAGAGATGTCTCATCACGGCGTCGGGTCGCGCCCCGTAGGGGCGCGGGACCGTATCGAATGTGCGGCTACCGCCGCGCGGGCGCGACCAGCCACAACGGCGCCGCAGACGAAAACCGGCCCCTCCCGGCACCGCCAGCGCAGCGCCCTCGCGTTTCTCGCGGCCGGCGCCCTCGCCGTGCCCCTCCTCGCCGGCTGTAGCTCCGACGACGAGCAGAGCAAGCCGCTGGCCGTCCAGGACATCGCCGCGGTCGGCCGGGACGTGGTCGCCGAGGGCGGCACCCTGAAGATGGCCGTGGACGCCGTACCGGAGACCCTGAACACCTTCCAGGCCGACGCCGACGCGGGCACCACCCGTATCGCCCAGGCCGTCCTGCCGTCGATGTTCACCATCGACGCCGAGGGCCGCCCGGTCCGTGACCCGGACTACCTGGAGTCCGCGAAGGTCATCGAGACCGAGCCGCGCCAGGTCGTCCTGTACAAGCTGAACCAGCAGGCCGTCTGGAGCGACGGCCGGGAGATCGGCGCCGCCGACTTCGCCGCCCAGTGGCGCGCCCTGTCCGGCAAGGACTCCGCCTACTGGACCGCCCGCAACGCCGGCTACGACCGCATCGGCAAGATCGAGCGCGGCGCCAACGACCTGGAGGTCCGGGTCACCTTCGACCGGCCCTACGCGGACTGGAAGTCGCTGTTCTCCCCGCTGTACCCGAAGGAGGTCATGGGCACCCCGGACGCCTTCAACGACGGCGCCCGCCGGAAGCTCGCGGTCACCGCCGGCCCCTTCCAGGTCGCGAGGATCGACACCGCCAAGAAGGACGTGGCGCTCACCCGCAACCCGCGCTGGTGGGGCCGCCCGGCCAAGCTCGACGAGATCGACCTGCACGCCGTCCCCCGCGAGAAGCGGGCGTCCGCGCTCGCCGACGGCACGGTCGACGTCGCCGACATCGACGCCTCCGAGGCCGAGCGGATCATCATCGCCGGCCGCGAGAAGGGCACCTCGATGCCCCTGCAGGGCGCCGGGAAGACCTCCGCCAAGAAGCTGCGGTCCTGGGCGCTCACCCTCGGCATGCACGAGGAGAAGCTGCCCGACGGGCCGAAGAAGCTCGGCAGGACCATCGCCAAGTGGCTGGAGACCCAGCACGAGCTGCGCGACTTCGACGTCCGCAAGTCGCTGGAGCCCGCCTACACCCAGCTCGCCCTCAACGGCTCCGCCGGCCCCCTCGCCGACGAGCGGGTCCGGCGGGCCGTCGCCCGCGCCCTCGACCGCACGGCCCTCGCCAAGCTGGTGCTCACCCCGCTGGGGCTGCCCGCCGTCCCGGTCGGCAGCCATGTCGCCCTCTCCGGGCAGCCCGCCTACGCCGACAGCAGCGGGGCGATCGGCGGCCTCGACACCCACGAGGCGCAGGCGCTGCTCGCCGACGCCGGGTGGGTGGCCGGCGGCCCGATCAAGGCCGCGGGCAAGGCGGCCGGCGCGGAGACCGAGAAGAAGGGCGCCAAGGGCGACCAGTCCGACGGCGGGCACGACGGGCAGTTCATCGTCGGCGAGGACGACCAGGACCCCGACGGCAAGGACACCCGCGACCACCAGAAGGACCACGCCCACGGGCAGCCCGGGGCGTACGCGCCGAAGGGCACGGCCGCGCCCAGGGGCGTGCAGGCCGCGTCGGCGCCGCTGGCCAAGGACGGCAAGGCGCTGAGCCTCCGGTTCGTGGTGCCCTCCGGGCCGGGGTCGGAGACGCTGCAGTCGGTCGCCGGGCGGATCCGGCAGATGCTGGCGGCGGTCGGGATCCAGGCCGAGATCACCAAGGTCTCCGACGACAGCTACTTCAAGGACCACATCGCCTCCGGCCAGTACGACCTCGCGCTGTACTCGTGGCCGTCGTCCGCGTTCCCGGCGACGGACGCACGGCCGATCTACGCGAAGCCGGTGCCCGCGGCCGACGGGTCGCTGAACGTCGAGCAGAACTACACGCGGGTCGGCACCGACCAGGTGGACCAGCTCTTCGACCAGGCCCTGGGGACGCTGGACGAGGACGAGGCGGACGGGCTGCTGAGGAAGGCGGACTCGCGGATCTGGGCCTCGGCGGGGTCGCTGCCGCTCTACCAGCGGCCGCAGATCGTGGGCGCCCGGAAGGGCCTGGTGAACGTGGGGGCCTTCGGGTTCCAGACACCGGTCTACCAGGACATGGGATACCTGAAGAAGGGCGCGAAGGTGTCGGCGAGCCCGAGCAAGGGGTAGGTCCGAGCAGGGGGCAGGGGAAGCGGATTCGGTGTCGGGTGTGGGTGGATTGTGGCTGGTCGCGCCCACGCGGCGGAGCCGCATATGAATCCGCCCGCGCCCCTTGCGGGGCGGCCCGGCGAGCCTCAGTTACAAAGGCCACGTAACATGGGGTGAGGCCGTGGCGTGTCAAGCCCGGCAGGCCCGCGTCACACGGACGTACGTACAGGGCCTTCTCAATACCCCGGGAGTACGCCGCACCATGGCCACGCGCCACGACATCCGCAACGTCGCCATCGTCGCCCACGTCGACCACGGCAAGACGACCCTCGTCGACGCCATGCTGAAGCAGGCCGGTGCCTTCGCGGCGCACGCCGCCGAGTCGCTCGACGACCGAATGATGGACTCGAACGACCTGGAGCGTGAGAAGGGCATCACGATCCTGGCCAAGAACACGGCCGTGAAGTACCACCCGAAGGATGGCGGCGACGTCATCACCATCAACATCATCGACACCCCGGGCCACGCCGACTTCGGTGGCGAGGTCGAGCGCGGTCTGTCGATGGTGGACGCGGTGGTTCTGCTCGTCGACGCCTCCGAGGGCCCGCTGCCGCAGACCCGCTTCGTGCTGCGCAAGGCCCTCCAGCAGCGCCTGCCCGTCATCCTCTGCATCAACAAGACGGACCGCCCGGACTCCCGGATCGACGAGGTCGTCAACGAGACCTACGACCTCTTCCTGGACCTGGACGCCGACGAGGACCAGATCGAGTTCCCGATCGTCTACGCCTGCGCGCGGGACGGCGTGGCCTCGCTGACCAAGCCGGAGGACGGCACCGTCCCGGCCGACAGCGACAACCTGGAGCCGTTCTTCTCCACCATCCTGTCGCACGTCCCGGCCCCCGAGTACGACGAGACGGCCCCGCTCCAGGCGCACGTCACCAACCTGGACGCCGACAACTTCCTCGGCCGTATCGCGCTGCTCCGCGTCGAGCAGGGCGAGCTGCGCAAGGGCCAGACCGTCACGTGGATCAAGCGCGACGGCACGATGTCCAACGTGCGCATCACCGAGCTGCTGATGACCGAGGCGCTCACCCGCAAGCCCGCCGAGGTGGCGGGCCCGGGTGACATCTGCGCGGTCGCCGGTATCGCGGACATCATGATCGGCGAGACCCTCGCCGACACCGAGAACCCGATCCCGCTGCCGCTGATCACGGTCGACGAGCCGGCGATCTCGATGACCATCGGTACGAACACCTCGCCGCTGGTCGGCCGGGGCGGTACCGGCAAGGGCGCCGACAACAAGGCCGCCGTCAAGGACCGCAAGGTCACCGCCCGCCAGGTCAAGGACCGCCTCGACCGCGAGCTGATCGGTAACGTCTCGCTGCGCGTGCTCGACACCGAGCGTCCGGACGCCTGGGAGGTCCAGGGCCGTGGTGAGCTGGCGCTCGCCATCCTGGTCGAGCAGATGCGCCGCGAGGGCTTCGAGCTGACCATCGGCAAGCCGCAGGTCGTCACCAAGCAGGTCGAGGGCAAGACGTACGAGCCGGTCGAGCGCATGACGATCGACGTGCCGGAGGAGCACATGGGCGCGGTCACGCAGCTCATGGGCGTCCGCAAGGGCCGGATGGACAACATGTCCAACCACGGCTCGGGCTGGGTCCGCATGGAGTTCGTGGTGCCGTCCCGCGGTCTCATCGGCTTCCGTACCGAGTTCCTGACGCAGACCCGCGGTACGGGTATCGGGCACTCCATCCACGAGGGCCACGAGCCCTGGTTCGGTGCCCTGCAGACCCGTAACAACGGCTCGCTCGTCGCCGACCGCTCCGGTGCCGTCACCGCGTTCGCGATGACGAACCTCCAGGAGCGCGGTGTGCTGTTCACCGACCCCGGCACCGAGGTGTACGAGGGCATGATCGTCGGCGAGAACTCGCGCTCCGACGACATGGACGTGAACATCACCAAGGAGAAGAAGCTCACGAACATGCGGTCGTCCTCGGCCGACTCGTTCGAGGCGATCGTCCCGCCGCGCAAGCTCTCCCTGGAGCAGTCGCTGGAGTTCTGCCGTGACGACGAGTGCGTCGAGGTGACCCCGGAGGCCGTTCGCATCCGCAAGGTGAACCTGGACGCCCGCGAGCGGGCCCGCGCCGCCAGCCGCGCCAAGCACGGCTGATCGCAGGACGCCTGAGCCCGGGTGCCCCCATGATGGGGGTGCCCGGGCTTTTTGCAACCCGTTTTCCGATGGACAGCAGGCGGGCGATCTTCAGCCATTGTCCGAAATGCGGAGATCCGCGCCCGATAGCCATGTAACAAGTCCGTTTCGCGGCCTTCTCCCGTCGAACGCTTTGTCCATTTTTCGGAAGAACTAGGCGCCAGCTGTGACTGAATTGAGATTTAAAGACAGTGGTCGGCACCTGGCTCATGGCAGATAGTTAGCCGCGTAGCGCTCGGGTCAATGGGTCTCGCGCTGTGGGGACAGCGCCCGACTCACGAGCACCAGGGGGTGTCTGACCCTCCGTCAGGGGTGTCGGAGGGTGAGGACGGAACCTCCTGTTGGTGAACACGTGAAGTCATGAGGAGAAGTCCCATGTGCAGTGTCACAGGCACCAGGTGGATTCCGTCACCCGTCGTGTCCGGTCACCCTTGTTCGTCCGGTGGTTGGTCCTGAAGAAGCGGTCGGCCCTCTAGCGCCGCCGTACGCCTACGCGCGTCCGGCTGCGGGCTTCTCCCGTACCCCGGGGGCGCCCTGACGCTTCATCAGAACATGCCTCCGCGGCCGCGCCGACCCCGGCCGGCCGCCGGTTCGGCACATCCACACCTGTGAATTGGACGAACTGTGACAAGTCCTACGGACATTGAGGGCGGCGGGAGGCCGGCCGCCGTCGACGGCGGTCCGCGGCCCGACGCGAAGACCGAGGTCAAGCAGCTGGAAGGCCGGTCTCCGGGCCAGCTGATGTGGATGCGCTTCAAGCGCGACCGCAGCGGCGTCATCTCCGCCTACGTCGTGGGCTTCTTCTTCCTGATCGCCGTGCTCGCACCGCTGATCTCGAAGCTGTACGGCAAGAACCCGTACACCGTCTACGCGGACGAACGTCCCGAACTCTTCGACAGCGCGGGCGTGCCGATCCAGCCCAACGGCGGTATCAGCAGCCAGTTCTGGTTCGGTCTCGAACCGGGCAACGGCTACGACGTGTTCACCAAGCTGATCTACGGCATCCGGACCTCGCTGATGATCTCCGTGGCGGTGACGCTCGCGACCGTGCTGACGGGCATCCTGCTGGGCATCGCGGCCGGCTACCTCGGCGGCAGGACCGACTACTGGATCGGGCGGGTCATCGACTTCCTGCTCGCCTTCCCCGCGCAGCTGTTCTTCATCGCCAGCATGCCCGTCGTGGTCTCGCTCTTCGTGAGCCCGCGCGACGAGACCCCCACCTATGTGCGGGTGGTCGCCCTGATCCTGGTGCAGTGGTTCCTCGGCTGGATGGGGCTCGGCCGCATCCTGCGCGGCACCTCGCTCGCACTGCGGGAACGGGAGTTCATCGAGGCGGCCAAGGTCACCGGGGCATCGCCCTGGCGGATCATCAGCAAGGAGATCCTGCCGAACCTCGTCACCCCGATCCTCGTCCAGTCGACGTACATGCTGCCGGGGTTCGTGACGGCGGAGGCCGGACTGTCCTATCTCGGGGTGGGCATCGTCGAACCCACCCCGGACTGGGGCCAGATGTTCGCCAAGGCCTCCACAGAGCTGGTCCTGCAGAACGACATCACCTACATGTTCTTCCCCGGCGTCTCGATGATCATCTTCATCGTGGCCTTCAACCTGCTCGGGGACTCGGTCCGTGACGCGTTCGACCCCAAGACGGCGCGCTGACCGATCGCTCGTGGGCGTCCTCGCCCGGATACCGCACGGCAATTCCCTTTGTGCACCGGTGACACGGAGATAGGTGGAAATTCAGTGATGAGTAGGGGCGGACGCCACGCATACACGGTGGTCTCAGTGCTCGCGGCCGGAGCTCTCGTGCTCACCGGTTGCAGCAAGGGCGGCAGTGATGCGAGCGACGACAGCAAGAAGGACCAGGACAACGCCAAGGCGCAGCAGGCGGCCATCAAGTTCGGCGACGCGGCGGACTCCACGGGACCCGCGAAGCAGGTGCCGGGCGCCAAGAGCGGCGGCAAGATGGAGGTGCTCCAGCGTGACAGCTACGCGCACCTCGACCCGGCCCAGATCTACGTCTCCGACGAGGGATCCCTCGCGAACCTGATCCACAGAGGGCTGACGGGCTACAAGTCGACCGACGACAAGGGCGTGGGCCACGAGGTCGTCGGCGACCTCGCGACCGACTCCGGCACCACCACCGACGGCGGCAAGACCTGGAAGTACACCCTCAAGGACGGCATCAAGTTCGCCGACGGCACGCCGATCACCTCGGCGGACTTCCGGCAGACCTACGAGCGGCTCTTCGCGCCGTTCATCAACCAGGGCCCGACCTACCTCCAGCAGTGGCTGGCCGACACCACCGGCGCCGACTACCGCAAGCTGCTGCCGGACGGCCCGTACAAGGGCAAGCACCTGCCGGACAGCATCCTGGAGACGCCGGACGCCAAGACCATCGTCTTCCACTTCAAGACCGCCCACCCCGACCTGCCGTACGCCCTCGCCATGGCGGGCTACGCGGTGGTGTCCAAGAAGGGCGACACCCAGGCGAAGTACGACAAGAGCCCGGTCACGAGCGGCCCGTACAAGATCCAGTCGTTCAAGTCCGGCAAGTCGATGGTCCTGGTGAAGAACACCAACTGGGACCCGAAGACCGACCCGATCCGCAACCAGTACGTGGACGAGTTCGACTTCACCTTCAACCAGCAGTTCGAGACGTCCACGAAGGCCCTCCTCGCGGACAGCGGCGCCGACCAGACCGGCGTCAGCTTCAACAACCAGGTCGACGCGGGCAACCTGTCCAAGGTCCTCAGCGACACGACCCTCAAGGCCCGTACGGTCGCCGGCTACCAGCCGTACGTGGGCCAGATGAACATCAACATGAACCACATCAAGGACAAGAAGATCCGTGAGGCCATCGCGTACGCGCTGCCCATCACGCCGTTCATCCGCGCCTACGGCGGCAACGACGCCATGGAGGTGGCCGGCGGTTTCATCTCCCCGACCGTCACCGGCTACGACGCCAAGTTCGACCCGTTCGGCAAGAAGGCCAAGCCGGCCGGCGACCCGGACAAGGCCAAGAAGCTCCTCACGGAGGCCGGCAAGGTCGGCATGAAGCTGACCTTCGGCTACATCAACACCCCTGAGGGCCAGCAGTACTCCACCGCCATGGCGGCCGGTCTGGAGAAGGCCGGCTTCAACGTCCAGCGCCAGGAGATCCCGGCCGAGACGTACTACGACCAGATCGGCAAGGTCGACAACAACTACGACATCTACCACACCGCCTGGGGCGCCGACTGGCCGTCCGCCTCGACCGTGATCCCGCCGCTGTACGACGGCCGCGCGATCGCCGACGGCTCGCCGAACTACTCGCACGTCAACGACACCAAGGTCAACAGCGACATCGACGCCGCCAACGCGCTCACCGACCCGGCCAAGTCGGCCGCGGCCTGGGAGAAGATCGACAAGTACCTGCTCACCGACGTCGTGAACGCCGTTCCGACCGCGTACTACAAGCAGGTCCAGATCGCCGGCTCCAAGGTCGGCGGGCTCGTGTACGACAACGTGATCGGCGGCATCGACCCGCGTCGCCTCTACATCAAGTAACCGCCGCCGTCGGTCCGGTACCCGGTACGTCCGTCCGCCCCGCGCGGGTGACGGCGTACCGGGTACCGCCCGGCCCGCCGACGCGAGAGAGCTGCCCCTGTCATGCTGCGTTTCCTCGTCCGCCGGACCCTCGGTGCGATCGTCATCCTCTTCCTGCTGAGCATCGTCACGTTCCTGCTGTTCTTCGGGATGCCCCGGGACCCGGCGCTGCTGATGTGCGGCAAGACGTGCAACCCGACGTCGCTCGCGAACATCCACCATGTGCTCGGCCTCGACAAGTCGATCCCCGAGCAGTACGGGATCTTCCTGCACAACCTGGTACTGGGCAGCAACCAGTTCGACCAGGGCCCCTGCCCCGCCCCGTGCTTCGGGTACTCGTACCACACCAACGACCCGGTCTGGCAGACGCTCATGGACCGGCTGCCCACCACGGTCTCGCTCACCCTGGGCGGTGCGGTCTGCTTCCTGATCATCGGTCTCGGCACCGGCCTCACGGCCGCCTGGAAGCGCGGCACACTGATCGACAAGACCGCCACCGCCGGGGCGATGGTGCTCAGTTCGATGCAGATCTACTTCCTCGGCCCGCTCGCGCTGGCCGTCCTCGTCTACCAGACCCACTGGTTCGACAAACCGGCGTACAACAACTTCACCGCCGACCCCGTCACCTGGTTCGCCGGGCTGATCATCCCCTGGGTGGTGCTCTCCACGATCTTCGCCGCGCAGTACACCCGTATGGCGCGCTCGGCGATGATCGAACAGCTCCAGGAGGAGCACGTCCGCACCGCCCGCGCGAAGGGCATGTCCCGGCGGTACGTCTTCTTCCGCTACGCCTGGCGCGGCTCGCTGATCCCGATCGTCACCATCTTCGGCATCGACCTGGGCTCCCTGCTCGGCGGCGCCATCATCACCGAGTACACCTTCGGCCTGCCGGGCCTCGGCCAGCTCGCCGTGCAGTCGGTGTTCTTCAGCGACCTGCCCCTGCTGCTCGGCGTGATGCTGTTCTCGGCCGCCATGATCCTGCTCTTCAACATCATCGTCGACGCGGCCTACGCGTTCATCGACCCGCGTGTCCGGCTGGCCTAGGCCGGACAAGAGGAGAACCGTCGTGACCACTCTGACCAAGGGCGCCGGCACCCCCGTACCGGCCGACGCGGGCAGCTTCCTCTCGGTGCGGGATCTGCACGTCAGCTTCAAGACCGAGGACGGCGTGGTACGGGCCGTGGACGGCCTCTCCTTCGACGTGGAGCGGGGCCGCACCCTCGGGATCGTCGGCGAGTCGGGCTCCGGGAAGTCGGTCACCAACCTGACCGTCCTCGGCCTGCACAACCCGCAGTTCACCACCGTCGAGGGCGAGATCCTGCTGGACGGGCAGGAGTTGATCACCGCCCGCGAGTCCGAGATGGAGAAGCTGCGCGGCAACAAGGTCGCCATGATCTTCCAGGACCCGCTCACCGCGCTGTCGCCGTACTACACCGTCGGCCGGCAGATCGCCGAGCCGTTCATGAAGCACCGGGGCGCCTCCAAGCGGGCGGCCTGGGAGCGGGCGGTCGAGATGCTCGACAAGGTCGGCATCCCCAACCCGAAACAGCGGGCCAAGGACTACCCGCACCAGTTCTCCGGCGGTATGCGCCAGCGCGCGATGATCGCCATGGCCCTGGTCTGCGACCCCGACCTGCTGATCGCCGACGAGCCGACCACCGCCCTGGACGTGACCGTCCAGGCGCAGATTCTCGACCTGCTCAAGGACCTGCAACAGGAGTTCGGATCGGGCATCATCTTCATCACCCACGACCTGGGGGTGATCGCCGACATGGCCGACGACATCATGGTGATGTACGCGGGCAGCGCGGTGGAGCGCGGTTCGATGGACGAGGTCCTGCGCGCGCCCCAACACCCGTACACCTGGGGCCTGCTGAACTCGATGCCCCGCCTGGACTCCGACCTGTCCACCCCGCTGAGCCCCATCCCCGGCTCCCCGCCGTCGCTGCTGAGCCCGCCGAGCGGCTGCCGTTTCCACCCCCGCTGCACCTTCCAGGACCGGGTCGGCGGCGCCCGCTGCGTCACCGAACGCCCGCTGCTCGCCCCCGACCGCTCCTCGGCCTGCCACCTCACCGCGGACCAGAAGCACACCATCTTCCTCGAAGAGATCAAGCCCCGTCTGGGCTAGGAGACGACACGTCATGACCCAGGACACGGTCCTTCCCGCCCCCCGCGAGGCCGCCGCCGGAGAACCCCTGCTGGAGGTCTCCGGTCTCACCAAGTACTTCCCGGTCAAGGGTGGCTTCCCGGTCCGGCGCACGGTCGGGCACGTCCAGGCCGTCGACGGCATCGACCTGACCGTGCGGGTCGGGGAGAGCTTCGGCCTGGTCGGCGAGTCGGGCTGCGGCAAGTCGACGACCGGTCGGCTGATCACCCGCCTGCTGGAGCCGACCAGCGGCTCGATCTCCTACCGCGGCCAGGACATCAGCCACGCCTCGCGCCGCCAACTGGCCCCGATCCGCTCCGAGATCCAGATGATCTTCCAGGACCCGTACTCGTCCCTCAACCCCCGCCAGACGGTCGGCAAAATCATCTCCGGCCCCATGGAGATCAACGGCATAGAACCGGACGGCGGCCGCGAAAAGCGAGTCCGCGAACTCCTTGAAATCGTCGGCCTCAACCCGGAGCACTACAACCGCTTCCCGCACGAGTTCTCCGGCGGCCAGCGCCAGCGCATCGGCGTCGCCCGCGCCCTCGCCCTCGAACCGAAGCTGATCGTCGCCGACGAGCCCGTCTCGGCCCTGGACGTCTCCATCCAGGCCCAGGTGGTCAACCTCCTCCAGGAGGTACAGCGGGAACTGGGCATCGCGTTCCTCTTCATCGCCCACGACCTGGCGGTGGTACGACACTTCTCGCAGCGCGTCGCGGTGATGTACCTCGGCAAGATCATCGAGGTCGGCGACCGGGAGGCCATCTACAACCGCCCCCGCCACCCCTACACCCACGCCCTGCTCTCCGCCGTACCCGAGGTCAACCTCACGGCCGAACCCGACGCGGCCGGCCGCGAACGCATCCGCCTCGCCGGAGACGTCCCGTCCCCGATCTCCCCGCCCTCCGGCTGCCGCTTCCGCACCCGCTGCTGGAAGGCCCAGGACAAGTGCGCCACCGAGGAACCCCCACTGGTCCGCATCTCCGGCAACCACGACGGCCACCTCACCGCCTGCCACTTCCCGGAGGACCCCACCACCGAGGCCCGCGCCGAGGACATCGTGCTGGACCCGGCGCTGGCGGCGCTGGAGGAGGACTAGTGCCGCATCGGGCAACCTTCGCCCTGTGGAGCACGGTGGTTGTCAGTAGGCTGTGGTCAGCCGTCGCGGGCAAAGGCGTGGTGGGAAATCCGCTTCAATCCTCGAGATTGTGACCGCAAGGTCTGAGCCGGTTCGAGTCCGGTAGCCCGCGACGGTGCGGTACTGTCCCGGAGCAGCGCACGCGGCATGCCGGTGGCGAAGAGCGCCGAGGTGACCTTCGCCAGGCGCTCTACCCGAACTGCAAGGGTGGCCTGGGCGGTCGGGGTGGCCGGCCCGGACCCTTCAAACCTTCACTCTTCCGGAACGCCGGGAGATCGAGAAGAACGCCATGTCCAGGTCGGTCGAGCACGGCCACAAGGAACCGGGCAGCATGATCCGCCGTCACATCATCCGGCGGAACGAACACGCCGCCGACGAATGCCTCCCCGTCATGGATGGAAGCGCCACCGGCCTTCCGAAACGACATCCAGCTTGCCGTCCCTGACGCGGACGGCCGTCTCGTCGTCGATGAAGTAGATCGGGAAGTCCGCCCGCGCGGCGATGCGATCAGCCCAGGCGTCGTCCCGCTCGGGGAAATGCGGCGAGTACAGGTGGGGCTTGAGATACCAGTCGAAGAGGCCGAACGGCGGCTCCACGGTCGTCGCGCCGAGCACGTGGAGGTCCGCGGTGTCCCCGATGACGTCGGCGGAGTGTCCGGTGAGATGACGGCTGAAGATCATTGATCCGGCACTGACCCCCACATAGACCCGGTTCTCCAGCGCCTCCAGGAAGCCGTCGGCCAGGCCGTTGCCGGTGATGCTGCGCGCGAGATGGTAATGGCTGCCGCCCTCGACATGGATGACGTCGGCGTGGAGCAGCCGGTCGAGCACCATCTGCCGGGGCAGGCCGTTCAGTTCAAGGACGTCGAACTCCCGCCAGCCGAGGCCGTGCAGCCGGTTCATGTCCTCGAGGATCCACCCGTGGTCCCCGGGCTCGGCGAATGACGCCGTGGGAACGTACACGAGGTTCGCCGATCCGAACGGCTTTCCCAGCATGTCCCGCAGCGCGTCCCGCAGCGCCTCGTTGCGCAGGCCACTCGCAGTCAACAGAAAGTTCATCGGGCGAGCCAAGCACGCTTGACGGGCGCGCGCAAAGAACTCAGGATCCCCCCGTACCGTCGTGGCATCGCCATCGTAAAATCTGCCGGCACCTGGTCAGCGGCCACCCTCTGGACCGGACACCTCAGGCCCCGGGGCAGTCGAGACCGTGATCGACCGGACAAGTCCTAGCCGGGGCGTGCGACGGTGATGATCTCCGGGCAGCGCGGGGACAGCGGCCCGCGCCCCCAGTCGCCGTACTGCTCGACGACCTCCAGCCCGGCGCCGGCGAGGTAGCCGGAGAGGCTGTCGGCGCCGAGGAAGCGCAGGGTGGAACGGGACACCCGGGGCTGGGACCAGGGTCCGCCCTCATAGGTCTCCGTGAAGGTCACCCGGTCCCCGTTGGGGGTCCCCTCGACCTCGTGCCAGACCCGGACCGGCCGCTCATTGGCGTCGGTTACCCGGTGTACGCGGTCAGGGGTCCAGCGCTCCCACGCCCGCGCGGCCGGGTTCCGGGTCTCGAACACGAACCGTCCGGTGGGGGACAGCGCGGCGCGTACGGCGGCCAGCGCGGCCCGCAACTCCTCGTCGCCGAGCAGTTCCTGGAAGGCGTGACCGGTCATCACGACGAGGTCGAACCCCTCGGTCTCCCAGTGCCGGGTCCGCAGATCGCCGAGCACCCACTCGACGGCGTCTTCCCCGCGCCGCGCCTGCACCAGCATCGCGGCTGCCGGGTCCAGCCCCATCAGCCGCCCCTCGTGTCCCTCCCCACGCGCCCGCCGCAGCAGCCGGCCGGTACCGCAGCCGACATCGAGCACGGAGCCGGCCGACATCACCAGATCCAGGTAGAAGTCGTCACCCGGCCCCCACGGGTTCAGGCTGTCGTAGAGCGCGGCGAGTGAAAGATCCGCGAACGAATGATCGACCACCGCGGCAGTGTGGCACATGATGTTGAACGAGGGGCCGAGAAACGGCTTTCTTCTTGACTTTCTATCAACTTCCTGTGCGGCGGGGGTCTTTGAGCGCCGCGAGGAAGGGGGCGAAGGCCGAGGTGGGGAAGGTGAGGGTGGCGGCGGTGGGGGTTTTGGAGTCGCGGAGGGATATGTGGGCGGGGGAGGCGGCGATCTCCACGCAGGCGTTGCCGTCGCCGCTCCCGGAGTAGGAGGACTTGCGCCAGTTGGGCAGGGTGGTCACTGTGCGCCTCACAGTTCCTTGAGCAGCCTGTGGATGAGGTCACGCGATCGTGCGGGGTCGAGTGACGCCCCCTCAACTCTACGGAAGAGTGTTCGGAAGACCCCGAGTTGTGCTTCGGCGTCGATGAAGAGGGAGCCGTGGGGGCCGTCGCGCACCACGGTGTCCAACTTGGGGACGTCTCCGCCGGAGTAGGCCATGGCGGCGGTGATGTCGGCGAAGTCCTCCAGCTCGAAGGGGATGACGCGCACCGTCACATGGTCTGCTTCCGAAAGCTCCAGGATGTGAGCCAGCTGGGTCAGGTTGGCGGCACGGCCCCCCACTCTGATCCGCAACGCCGCCTCGTGCACCAGCGTCTCGTACGGCACGGGGTCCGCACGCTCGATGATGACCCGTCGCCGCATTCGATGGCGGACACGCAACTCGGTCTCGTGCGGAGGCAGTTCGGGAAGGCGGCGGGAGAACAGTGCCCGCGCGTAGTCCGCGGTCTGAAGCAGGCCCGGGATATGCAGAAAGTCCACGTCCCAGCGGTGGGCCGCGTGGTACTCCAGCTCGGACAGGTCCAGGAACGGGGTGGGCAGCAGCCCCCGGTACTCCTCCCACCAGCCCTTGGTGCGGTCCGTCGCCATGGTCGCCAGAGCGTCGATCAGCTCATGGTCCGAGCAGGCGTAGTTGGCCGCCAGTCGGCGCAGCCGGTCCTCGCTGACACCGGTGATGCCCGCCTCGATCTGGCTCATCTGGACGGAGTTCACCCCGAGCAGGCTCGCCGCCTCCGTTGCCTTGAGCCCTGCGGCTTCGCGGAGCTTCCGCAGCTCGGCACCTAGTCGTACCTGACGTGCGGTGGGGTGCCGTCGTGCCGGCAACGCGTCCCCCTTCGTTCAACTGCCCTGGTGAGCCCGACTCGTTCGGAGTCAGAATACGCGACCGGCTTGCTCGGACTGAAATTTATGCCCTACGTTCGGTGACGTAACGAGCGCGCTGCGGAAGTGCACCGCAGGGTCATGCGGCGATGCCACCGCGCGTGAAATCCCATCCATCGCCCCGGAGTTGATGACACATGCCCGAATCCTGGGACTACACGCTCTCCGTCCCCAACGACCTCAGAGCGGTCACCGTCTGCCGCCGTACCCTCCGCCTGATCCTGACGTTGCACGGCCTGATCGGCCTCGCCGACACGGCGGAACTGCTGGCGGCGGAGCTGGTGTCGAATGCCGTACGGCACACGAAGGGGCCGGCCGCGCTGAGGGTCCGGCGCTCCCCGGAGGGCGTGGTGTGGATCGGGGCGTGGGATGCGGATCCCGTGCCTCCGGAGCCGCCTGGGTCGTTGGAGGGGGTGACGGGGCTCGAAGAGGCGGGGCGGGGGTTGGGGCTGGTGGTGGCGTGTGCCGACTGCTGGGGCTGGCAGCCGTCCGCTCGGTTCGGGGAGCGGGGCAAGTACGTGTGGTGTGAGTTGGGGGTGGCGTGATGGTGGGGACGACGCACGAGTCGTTGCACCGGATCTTCCAGAAGGACCCGGGGCTGCTGACCAAGGCCCTGCAGAAGGTGCTGGGTGTCGAGTTTCCCGAGCCTCGGGAGATCGCGGCGATGAACGTGGACCTGACGGAGATCGAGCCGGTCGAGCGCCGGGTGGACACGTTGCTGCGGGCGGAGACGGAGGAGAAGACGTATCTCCTGGTCGTCGAGTCGCAGGGAAAGACGGACGACCGGAAACGGGGGAGCTGGCCGTACTACCTCGCGTACCTGCATGAGAAGTACCGGTGTGAGCCGGTGCTGATCGTGATCACGCAGAGCAGCGCGACGGCGAAGTGGGCGTCGCGCCCCATCCAGCTGGGCTTCCCGGGGTGGGAGTCGCTGATCGTGCGTCCGTTGGTGTTGGGGCCGGACAACGTGCCGGTGATCGCGGACGAAGGTGAGGCGGTGGCGGATCCATCCCTTGCGGTGCTGTCGGCCATGACGCACGGCAAGGGGAGGAACGCGGCGGCCATACTGGAATCGGTGGCAGCCGCCCTGAAAACCCTTGACAGTGACAGTGCCGCGGCCTTCGCGCAGTTCGTCGACTCGTGCCTGGCTGATTCCCGGGCGAAGCAGATGTGGAGGGACCTGATGACGGACATCCAGTACTTCTGGCGGCATCCGCTGGCGGAGCAGGTGCGGGAGGAAGGGCGGGAGGAAGGGCGCGAGGAAGGCCGCCAGGAAGGGCGGGAGCAAGGGCGGGCCGAGGCCAAGGCCGAGACGGTTCTTCAGATCTTGCAGTGGCGCGGGATTCCGGTGAGCCTGTCCGTCCGCGAGCGGGTGAAGGCCTGTACGGAGTTGGACCGGCTTGAGGTCTGGGCCCGGCGTGCGCTCCAGGTCGCGGATTCCGCGGAGCTGTTCGGCGAGGAGTGACCGGAGGGTAGTGTGCCGGTCCGTGCCTGTCGCTGAGCGC
Organism: Streptomyces sp. NPDC048288; assembly: GCF_043201555.1. Taxonomy (NCBI): domain Bacteria; kingdom Bacillati; phylum Actinomycetota; class Actinomycetes; order Kitasatosporales; family Streptomycetaceae; genus Streptomyces; species Streptomyces sp. NPDC048288. The sequence goes on along the minus strand of NZ_JBICZD010000003.1, from coordinate 62,020 downwards.
GTTCCTTCCTTACTGCGCAACGGCGGGTTCGTCCGTCTGGCGCTGGCCCGGATCATCTCCGTCCTGGGGAACGGGTTCGCCCGGATCGCACTCGCCTTCGCGGTGCTCTCGCTGCCGGGCGCAAGCCCGGGAGAACTGTCGCTCGTCGTGGCCTGCCAGGCGGTTCCGCAGCTCGTGCTGGTCCTGGTGGGAGGGGTGATCGCCGACCGGGTCTCCCGTTCCGGGCTGATGGCCGCGGCGGATGTGCTGGGTGCCCTCTCCTACGGTGGACTCGCGGCCATGGTGCTCGGCGGCCACGCCCCTGTCGCGGCGCTGTGCGCGCTGGCCGTCACGGCGGGAATCGCATCCGCCCTCTTCGGGCCCGCGATGGACGGGGTCGTCCCGCAGCTGGTGCCGGTCGAGGCGCTCCAGCGGGCCAACGGCCTGTTGCGGGTCGGCACCAACACGTCACTGCTGCTGGGACTGGCCCTGTCGGGTGTCACCGTCGCATGGGTCGGTGCAGGTTGGGCGCTGGCTCTCAACGGTCTGTCCTTCGTGGTCAGCGCCGCTCTCACGGTCTCCCTGCGGTTGAGCCGGCGTCCACGGAAGTCCGCCTCGGGCTGGGCCGATCTGCGTGAGGGCTGGCGGGAGTTCGCCTCCCGACAGTGGCTGTGGGTGGTCGTCGTCCAGTTCTCCCTGGTGGTCGCCGCCATGAACGCCAATGCCGGCGTACTGGGACCGCTGGCGGCGCGTACCCACTTCGGCGGGGCCCGCGCCTGGTCGCTGGTGGTGGCCGCGCAGGCCCTGGGGTCCGTGGCGGGTGCCGGGATCGCGGCCCGCGCCCGTGTCGGTCGGCCGATCCTGGCAGCGGTGCTGTTCACCCTGCCCGCCGCCCTGCCCCCAGCCCTCCTCGGGGCCGGAGCATCTCTGTGGACGGTTGCCGGGGGAGCCTTCGCGGCCGGTGTCAGCCTGGACTTCTTCGGGGTGCTGTGGTCCACGACCATCCAGCGAGAGGTGCCCGAGGAGGCTCTGTCCCGGGTCAGTTCCTACGACTGGTTCGGCTCTCTCGCCCTTGCCCCGCTCGGCCTCGCCCTGGCCGGACCCGCCGCCGACGCCTTCGGCACCGACCACATGCTGGTGGTCTGCGCCGTCCTGATCGTCGTAGCCACCCTCGCCGCGCTGCTGTCTCCCGGGGTGCGGTCGCTGCGGGCGTCGGATGCGAACGAGCCGGTTCCCGCCTCGGACGTCTCCGTCCGGGACCAGGAGGCACCGCGCCCCTCCGAGGGTGTCGAGAGGGAATGAAGAAAGGCCCGCACCGGGGAAGGTGCGGGCCGATCTCCCCTGGAGCGGACGTTCAGGGCTCGGGTCAATGGGCCGGTGAAAGTCCGTTCCGCAGGCGGCGGCTGACGAAAGGGGTGTGTCAGGCCGCTGCCTCGGGGTCCTTGGCGAGGCGCGGGGCGGGAACCGTGTCCTGCACCTCCGGGTAGTGGCAGGCGGTCAGGTGACCGGCCTTGTTGCCGTCGGCCTGGACCAGCGGCGGGGCCTCCGTCGCGCACTTCTCCGTGGCCTTCCAGCAACGGGTGCGGAAGCGGCAGCCGGACGGCGGGTTGATCGGCGACGGCACGTCTCCGACCAGGCGGATGCGCTCGCGCGGCTCCGCCTCCACCGTCGCCTCGGGTACGGCGGACAGCAGGGCACGGGTATAGGGGTGGCGCGGGTTGTCGTACAGGTCTTCGCGATCGGCGATCTCGACGATCTTACCGAGGTACATGACCGCGACGCGCTGTGAGAAGTGCCGCACGATCGCGAGGTCGTGGGCGATGAAGACGAACGCGATGCCCAGTTCCTTCTGGACCTTCTGGAGAAGGTTGACGACCTGGGCCTGGATGGAGACGTCCAGGGCCGAGACCGGCTCGTCGGCGACGATCAGTTTCGGTTCGAGGGCGAGCGCGCGGGCCACGCCGATGCGCTGGCGCTGGCCGCCGGAGAACTCGTGCGGGAAGCGGTTGAAGTGCTCCGGGTTGAGGCCGACGATCTCCAGGAGTTCACGGACGCGGTTCTCGCGACCGCCCGGCGGGTTGATGCCGTTGATCTCCATCGGGCCGGAGATGATCTTGCCGACGGTGTGGCGGGGGTTCAGCGAGGCGTACGGGTCCTGGAAGATCATCTGGATCTCGGAGCGGACCGGCGCCAGTTCCCGGCGGCTGGCGTGGGTGATGTCCTGGCCCCGGTAGCTGACCTTGCCGGCCGTCGGCTCCAGCAGGCGGGTGATCAGCCGGCCGGTCGTCGACTTGCCGCAGCCCGACTCGCCGACCAGGCCCAGGCTCTCGCCCTCGGAGACCTGGAAGTCCAGCCCGTCCACGGCTTGGACCGCGCCGACCGTGCGCCGGATCGGGAAGCCGCCCTTGATCGGGAAGTGTTTGGTCAGCCCGGAGACGTCCAGGAGGGGAGTGGTGTTGCTCATGGTGGTGAAATCCCGTCTCTTGTACGTCAGTGGCCCTTGGCCGCGGCCAGGTCGGCGAGGTACTCGGTGCGCTGCTCCTGGGTCAGGTGGCAGGCGCTGCCCCGGCCGTCCGCGATCTGCAGGACCGGGCTCTCCGTGGCGCACCGGTTGCCGCCGACCTTCTCGACGAAGGCGCAGCGCGGGTGGAAGCGGCAGCCGGAGGGCGGGTTGAGGAGCGAGGGCGGGGAACCCGGGATCGGGTTCAGCGGGACGTCCACCGGGCCGTCCAGGCTCGGCATGGAGCCCAGCAGACCCCAGGTGTAGGGGTGCTGCGGGCTGCGCAGCACCTCCTCCTTCGTGCCGCGCTCCACGCACCGGCCGCCGTACATGACCAGCACCTCGTCGGCGATGTCCGCGATCACACCCAGGTCGTGGGTGATGAAGATGATCGCGGTGCCGAACTCCTGCTGGAGGTCCTTGAGGAGGTCCATGATCTGGGCCTGGACCGTCACGTCGAGCGCGGTGGTCGGCTCGTCGGCGATCAGCAGCTCGGGGTCGCAGACCAGCGCCATGGCGATCATCGCGCGCTGGCGCATACCGCCGGAGAACTCGTGCGGGTAGTTGTCCACCCGGCTCTCCGGCTGCGGGATCCCGACCCGCCGGAGCATCTCGATCGCCCGCTCCCGGGCCTCCTTCTTGGAGGCGCCCTTGTGCTTGCGGTACACCTCGCCGATCTGCGCACCGATGGTGTGGTACGGCGACAGCGAGGCCAGGGCGTCCTGGAAGATCATCGCCATCTTGTTCCCGCGGAGCTTCTCCAGCGTCTTCTCCGGAGCGCCGTTCAGCTCCTGGCCGTCCAGCTCGATGGAGCCGTCGACCGTGGTGCTGTCCGGGTTGTGCAGTCCCAGGATGGTCAGGTTGGTGACCGACTTGCCGGACCCCGACTCGCCCACGATGCCGAGCGTCTTGCCGCGCATGAGGTCGAAGGAGAGGCCGTCGACGGCCTTGACGACGCCGTCCTCGGTCGAGAAGTGCACCTTCAGATCCTTGACGGACAGGAAGGGCTGCTGATCGGTGCTCGTCACGGGGACGCTCCAGAGGGGGTGATGCGGGGGGTCGCGAGGGGTAGCGAGGGGCGGTGCGGGGTCAGGCGAGCCGGATCCGCGGGTCGATGAGGCCGTAGACGGCGTCCACGATGATGTTGGCGATCACCACGAAGGACGACGTGATCACCATGATGCCGAGCAGCATGGGCAGGTCGTTGGTCTGCACCGACTTCACGGACAGCAGGCCGATGCCCTGGAGGCTGAAGGTGTACTCGGTGATCATCGCGCCGCCGAGCAGGGTGCCCAGGTCGATGCCGAAGATCGTGATGATCGGGGCCATCGCGCCGCGCCAGGCGAAGCGGAAGAAGACGTTGCGCCGCGACATGCCCTTGGCCCGGGCGGTGCGCACGTAGTCCTCGGTGAGTGTCTCGACCAGCTGGGAGCGCGTCATACGCGTGTAGTTGGCGGTCCAGATCAGGGCCAGCACCAGCCACGGCACCAGGAGACCGTTGGCCCAGGAGAGCGGGTCGTCGAGGAAGCCGTTGTACGACGGCTGGTCGAGGATGTGGAACTGGTACACGAGGAAGTACAGGGCCAGCGGGCCGACGAAGTAGATCTGCATCGACGAGGCGATCAGGGACGCGCTGCTGGCGATCTTGTCGAGGGCCTTGCCCTGCTTGACCGCGGCGAGCATGCCGGCGCCGATACCGAAGATGAGGAACACCACGGCGGAGCCGAGGGCGAGCGAGACCGTCGTCGGGAACCGGTCCGCGATCGTGGAGAGCACGGGCTCGCGGTTGACGAAGGAGTAGCCCAGGCACGGGGCGTTGCAGTGACCGAAGCCCGGGTATTCGCGCCCCAGGAAGATGCCCGTGATCCAGTGCCAGTACTGGACCGGCAGGGCCTCATCGATTCCCATGTTGTGGCGGATCAGCTGGAGCGTCTCCGGCGTGCAGAGCTTGCCGCAGGCCATCCGCGCCGGGTCACGAGGCACCGCATAGAAAAGCATGAAGGTGATCGCGCTGATGATGAACAGCGTGATCACGGCGCCGAGGACTCGGCGGACGAGGAAGCGAAACATGGGGAGTGGCTTTCCTGGGAGGGCCGTCGTGCGGATCGGGCCGTGCCGGGGTGACCGGAGGTCCGGTGGACGAGCCGAGGGTGGGGCGGCCGGTGACCGCCCCACCTCTCAGGTGATGGATCAGGCCTTGACGTACAGCTTGTAGAGCATGCAACCGTCGAAGTTCGGGTCCATCTTCACGTTGCCGAGCTTGGAACCGTGCAGGTACAGACGGCGCATGTAGACGTCCGGGATGAACGCGCCGGTCTCGGTGACCTGCTTGTCCAGGGCGGCCCACATGGCGTTGGCCTTGTCGTTGTCGGTCTCGGCGGTGGCGGCCTTGATGGCGGCGTCGACGGCCGAGTCCTTGAGGTGCGAGTAGTTCGAGCCGCCGTCGGCGATCGCCTTGCTGTCGAACAGCGGCTGGAAGACCGAGTAACCGGTCGGCCAGTCGGAGGACCAGCCACCCCAGTAGATGTCGTACGGGTTGGCGACCTTGCCGGTCTGGTCGTACCAGGTGGTGGAGTCGATGCCCTTGGAGACGACGTCGAAGCCGGCCGCCTTGAGGGCGTTCTCCACGACGACCTTGATCTTCGCCTGGGTCGGGTCCTGCTGGTACGCGTAGACGATCTTGGTTCCGGTCTTGCCGGCCTTCTGCAGGATCTTCTTCGCGGCCGCAGTGTCGCCCGCCGGGTTCTTCAGCTTGCCCCAGACGTCCTGCGACTTGTAGCCGGCGACGAGCGGGCTCATGATGCCGGTCGCGTAGTCACCGCGGACCGAGCCACCCTGCAGCTGACGGATCGCGGCGGTCGGCCAGGCCTTGATGATGGCCTCGCGGACGTCCTTGTCCTCGACCCGGGTGGTGTTGATCCAGTAGACGCTGACGCCGCTGCTCAGACCCTGGAAGATGCGGTCCTTGGCGTCGGTCTGGGCCTTCTGGACGCGCTCCTGCGGGATGGTGCGCCACGAGACGGCGTACTGGTCGTTGCCGGAGTCGGCCAGCAGCCGGTCGATCGCCGTGAGCTGCTCGATGCCGAAGGAGAAGTCGAACTCGTCCGGGTAGGCGTTGCGGATCGGGTCCGTGCTCGCGTCCCAGTGCTCGTTGCGGACGAGCACCATCGACTTGTCCGTGTCGTGCGACTTGACCTTGTAGGGGCCGTTCGAGAACGGCTTCTTGTCGTAGTTCTGCTTGGTGTCGTGCTTCACCGGGGTCGGTGCGTACGACTGCATCGCGACGACGTAGTTGAAGTCGGGGCGAGCCTCGGCGAGGTGGAAGGTGATGGTCTTCCCGCTCGTCGTGATCGACTTCAGGTGCTTACCCGAGTACGGACCCGAGTAGGACTTGCGGTAGTCGGTGGAGCCGGTCAGCCACGACTGGACGTACATGGCGCCCTCAGTGATGTAGCTGGCGAAGGCACGCTCGAAACCGTGGCGGACGTCATCGACGGTGACGTCGGAGCCGTCCTCCCACTTGACGCCGTCCTTCAGGGTGAAGGACCAGGTCTTGCCGCCGTCCTTCATGGTGCCCGTGTCGGTGGCGAGGTCGCCGACGAGGGTCTGGGAACCGTCGTCCGCGACCTTGTAACCGGTCAGGGCGCGGTTGATGACGACGACCGCGAGGGAGTTCCAGGCGTAGTAGACCCGCTGCGGGTCCAGGTGCGAGAAGTCGTCGTCGTTCAGAAGGTAGACCTTGCCGCCCTTCTTCGCGCCGGAGACCTCGGGAGCCGGGCCCTTGGAGTCCTCCGCCGTGCCGATCTTGACCGTGGTGGTCTGGGCCTTGGCGGCCTCCTGCTTGCCACCGCCGGAGCCACCGCTGGAGTCACCGCTGCTGCACGCGGTCAGCACGGAGCCTGCCGCGGCGGCGACACCGGTGGCTATCAGGAAGTTTCTGCGCGAGAAAGACATCGCATCCTGCCTTGATGTGGGTTGATGAGAGAAATCCGGCACCCGGCGCCTTTGCCGTGGTCCTGAAGAAGCCGGAGATCAGCGCTTGGTCTTCGGGTCGAGCGCGTCACGCATCGAGTCACCGAGAAGGTTGAACGCCAACACGAAGATCACCATGGCCACGCCCGGGAAGAGCAGGAAGGTGATGTCGTCCTGGTAGAACTTGGCGGCGTATCCGATCATGACGCCCCAGTCGGGCGTCGGGTCCTGAAGACCGACACCGAGGAACGCGAGACCTGCCTCTGTGGTGACCATCGCCGGGAGAGTCAGAGTCCCCTGGATCAAGATCGGGGTCCACAGGTTGGGCAGCAGTTCCTTGAAGATGATCCGCGCGGGAGACGCACCCGTGACCTTGGCGGCCTCGACGAACTCGCGTTCGCGCAGCGCCAGCACCTGACCGCGCAGCAGTCGGGCGATGGAGGCCCAGCCGAAGGCCGTCAGGAGGCCGACGAGGCAGATGACGACGAGCCAGGTCGGGGTGTTCTCGTTGTCCGGCACGAACAAGGAGACCACCACCGGGGTGAAGGCCACGAAGAACAGCTGCTGCGGGAAGGCGAGCAGGATGTCGATGACCCGGCCGAAGAACCAGTCCGTCTTGCCGCCCATGTAGCCGGCGGTCACGCCGATCACCACACCGAAGATCACGACGAAGAGGGTGATGGCGATGGAGATCAGCAGCGAGTTGCGGATCGCGTAGAGCAGGAAGGTGAAGACGTCACGGCCGAGCTGCGGGTCGATGCCGAACCAGAAGTCCGGGCTCATGCCGCCGTTGGGCTTGACCGGGAAGCCGTTGTCCCCGAGCAGGCCGGGCGTGTTCAGCCCGTACGTCGTGTACGGATCCTTGCCGTACAGCTTGGCGATGAGCGGAGCGGCCAGGGCGATCACGAAGAAGAAGATCACGATGACCGCGGATATGACGCCCGTGCGGTCCCGCTTGAAGCGGCGCCACGCGAGCTGTCCCGGGGACCTGCTCTCGTTGCCCTTCGAGCCGTCCGAAGTGATCGACTTCTTCTCGGTCTCGTCGGTCACCTCGAGCGGGGCAGCCGCGGATGAAGTTGGGGGGGTCATGGTGCTCCTGGCCCAAGGGAGGGTCTGATGACTCCGCAGGGCACACTCCCCTACGGGCTACGCCGGACTTTTTCAACGCAATTCATTCAAGGTCAATAAATTCTCGGTCGACTTGGGCTTCTCTTTACTTTCTTTGCCTGGTCTTGACCGTTCCGTAGCTACGCGGGTAGCGCCTCGTAATCGCACCGTGCTTTAGTTCGGGCGAACTGGGCGAAACGGGCAAGGAGTTCGTTATGCGGACGCCTGGGTGCCGAAATGCGTACATGGGCAGGTCGCAATCCAACGTTTCGGCATCGTTGCGCGGAGATCCATTGCGCCGCCGTTTCAAGATCCTCGGAGGGCTCCGGAGGGTCCGTCTGCAATCGGGTGACGTGTCCCTCTAAAGGTCGTCATGGGGTCCTCGGAAGGCCTCCGTTCGGCGCACCGGGTGAGCGGTATCGGCCGATTGTGTCGATATTGACCGGTAACGGATCACCCTTCACGGAGGAGGCACGCCATGCGTTCAGCCACGCCCGCCCGATGGGCGGCCTGCGCGGTGGTGACGGCGCTCGCCGCCACGGCCTGCGGGGGCGGCGGCAGCAGTGGTGGCGGAGGCGGCAGCGGTGTGCTCAGCTCCTCCTGGGGCGACCCGCAGAACCCCCTGGAGCCGGCCAACACCAACGAGGTCCAGGGCGGCAAGGTCCTCGACATGATCTTCCGGGGCCTGAAGAAGTACGACCCGAAGACCGGCCAGGCCCAGAACATGCTCGCCGACAAGATCGACACGAGCGACTCGCAGAACTTCACGATCACCCTCAAGGACGGCTGGACCTTCTCCAACGGCGAGAAGGTCACGGCCAAGTCCTTCGTCGACGCCTGGAACTACGGCGCGAGCCTCAAGAACAACCAGAAGAACGCCTACTTCTTCGGCTACATCCAGGGCTACGACAAGGCCCACCCGGACACCGGCTCCCAGACCGCCACCACGTTGAGCGGACTCAAGGTCGTCGACGACAAGACCTTCACCGTCCAGCTGAGCCAGAAGTTCTCCAGCTTCCCCGACACCCTCGGCTACGCGGCCTTCGCCCCGCTGCCCCAGTCCTTCTTCACCGACCACGCCGGCTGGCTGAAGCAACCGGTCGGTGACGGGCCGTACAGCATCGACTCGTACACCAAGGGCTCACAGATGGCCCTGAAGAAGTGGGACGGCTACCCCGGTGCCGACAAGGCGCAGAACGACGGGGTGACCCTCAAGGTCTACACGGACACCGACACCGCCTACACCGACCTGATCGCCGGCAACCTCGACCTCGTCGACGACGTGCCCGCCTCGCAGCTGAAGAACGTCAAGAACGACCTCGGTGGTCGTTACATCAACACTCCGGCCGGGATCATCCAGACGCTCGCCTTCCCCTACTACGACAGCGCCTGGAACAAGAGCGGATCGGAGAAGGTCCGCACCGGCCTCTCCATGGCCATCAACCGGAAGCAGATCACCGACACCATCTTCCAGAACACCCGCACCCCGGCCACCGACTGGACCTCGCCGGTGCTCGGCGCCGAGGGCGGCTTCAAAGAGGGGCTGTGCGGGAGCGCCTGCGACTACGACCCGGCCCAGGCCAAGAAGCTCATCCAGGAGGGCGGGGGACTGCCCGGCGGACAGCTCAAGATCACGTACAACGCCGACACCGGCTCGCACAGGATGTGGGTGGACGCCGTGTGCAACTCCATCAACAACGCGCTCGGCAACGACAAGGCGTGCGTCGGGAACCCGGTGGGCACCTTCGCCGACTTCCGCAACCAGATCGGCCAGCACAAGATGACCGGCCCGTTCCGCGCGGGCTGGCAGATGGACTACCCGCTCATCCAGAACTTCCTCCAGCCGCTCTACTACACCAACGCCTCCTCCAACGACGGCAAGTGGTCCAACAAGGACTTCGACAAGCTCGTCGACCAGGCCAACGCCGATACCGACACCGCCAAGGCCGTGTCCACCTTCCAGCAGGCCGAGGGGGTCGTCCGCGACAACATGGCGGCCATCCCGCTCTGGTACCAGAACGGCAGCGCGGGGTACTCGGAGCGGCTGTCCGACGTGGCGCTCAATCCGTTCAGCGTCCCCGTCTACAACGAGATCAAGGTGAGCTGAGCCGGCATGGGGCGCTATGTCGTCCGGCGGCTGCTCCAGATGATCCCGGTGTTCGTCGGGGCCACGCTGCTGATCTTCCTGATGGTCAACGTCATGGGCGACCCGATCGCCGGGCTGTGCGGCGAGCGCGCCTGCGACCCGGCGACCGCCGCCCAGCTGAAGAAGGAGTTCGGCCTCGACAAGCCGGTGTGGCAGCAATACCTCACCTATATGGGGAACGTCTTCACCGGCGACTTCGGTACGGCGTTCAACGGGCAGCCGGTCACCGAGCTGATGTCCACCGCGTTCCCCGTCACCATCCGGCTGACGATCGTGGCGATCCTCTTCGAGATCGTCATCGGCATCACGCTCGGCGTGCTCACCGGTCTCAAGCGCGGCCGGCCGGTCGACACCGGCGTGCTGCTGGCCACCCTGGTCGTCATCTCCGTACCGACCTTCGTCACCGGTCTGCTGCTGCAGCTCCTGCTCGGCGTGGAGTGGGGCTGGATCAAACCGTCCGTCTCCCCGGAGGCCACCTTCGGCGAGCTGATCGTGCCGGGACTCGTGCTCGCCTCCGTGTCGCTCGCGTACGTGACGCGACTGACCCGTACCTCCATCGCGGAGAACAAACGGAGCGACTACGTCCGTACGGCCGTCGCCAAGGGGCTGCCGCGCCACCGGGTCATCACCCGGCATCTGCTGCGCAACTCCCTCATCCCCGTGGTCACCTTCATCGGCACCGACATCGGCGCGCTGATGGGCGGCGCCATCGTCACCGAGCGGATCTTCAACATCCACGGCGTCGGCTACCAGCTCTACCAGGGGATCCTGCGGCAGAACACCCAGACGGTGGTCGGCTTCGTGACCGTCCTCGTCCTCGTCTTCCTGGTGGCCAACCTCCTCGTCGACCTCCTCTACGCCGTACTCGACCCGAGGATCCGCTATGCCTGAGCAGCCGTTCGAGCCCGACCGGGCGATCGCGGGCACCGGCGCGGGCGGGGCGATGGACCTCGCGACGAGCGAGGCCGCGACGCTGGAGAAGACCCCAGGCGGGCCGCTCGGCACAGGGCCGGCCGCCAAACCGCGCTCGCTCTGGTCCGACGCCTGGCGGGACCTGCGCCGCAACCCGGTCTTCATCGTCTCCGCGCTCGTCATCCTCTTCCTGGTCGTCATCTCCCTGTGGCCCTCGCTCATCGCCTCCGGCAGCCCCCTCAAGTGCGACCTCGCCAAGGCCCAGGAGGGCTCCCAGCCGGGCGCGCCCTTCGGATACGACGGACAGGGCTGCAACGTCTACACCCGGACCGTCTACGGGGCCCGTACGTCCGTCACGGTGGGCGTCTGCGCCACGCTCGGGGTCGCGCTGCTCGGGTCGGTGCTCGGCGGGCTCGCCGGGTTCTTCGGCGGGGGCTGGGACGCGATCCTGTCCCGGATCACCGACGTGTTCTTCGCGATCCCGGTCGTCCTCGGCGGTCTCGTCCTCCTCTCCGTGGTGACCAGCAATACGGTCTGGCCGGTCATCGGGTTCATGGTGCTGCTCGGCTGGCCCCAGATCTGCCGGATCGCCCGCGGCTCGGTGATCACCGCGAAACAGAACGACTACGTCCAGGCCGCCCGCGCCCTCGGCGCCTCCAACTCCCGGATCCTGCTGCGGCACATCGCACCCAACGCGGTGGCCCCGGTGATCGTCGTGGCGACCATCGCGCTCGGCACCTACATCGCGCTGGAGGCGACCCTGTCGTACCTCGGCGTCGGCCTGAAGCCGCCCAGCGTCTCCTGGGGCATCGACATCTCCGCCGCCTCCCCGTACATCCGCAACGCCCCGCACGCGCTGCTGTGGCCCTCCGGGGCCCTCGCGCTCACCGTTCTGGCCTTCATCATGCTCGGCGACGCGGTGCGCGACGCCCTCGACCCGAAGCTGAGGTGAGCGCCGCCGTGCTGCTCGAAGTGCGCGACCTGCACGTGGAGTTCCGGACCCGGGACGGCGTCGCCCACGCCGTGAACGGGGTCTCCTACGCCGTCGACGCGGGGGAGACGCTGGCCGTGCTGGGCGAGTCGGGGTCCGGCAAGTCGGTGACCGCCCAGGCGGTGATGGGGATCCTGGACATGCCGCCGGGACGGATCGGCGGGGGCGAGATCCTCTTCCAGGGGCGGGACCTGCTGAAGCTGAAGGAAGAGGAGAGGCGGAGGATCCGGGGCGCCGGGATGGCGATGATCTTCCAGGACGCGCTGTCGGCGCTGAACCCGGTGCTGAGCGTGGGCGACCAGCTCGGCGAGATGTTCGTCGTGCACCGGGGGATGTCGAAGAAGGACGCCCGGGCCAGGGCCGTCGAACTGATGGAGCGGGTGCGGATCCCGGCCGCCGCCCAGCGGGTGCGGGACTATCCGCACCAGTTCTCCGGGGGCATGCGCCAGCGCATCATGATCGCCATGGCGCTGGCCCTGGAACCGGCGCTCATCATCGCCGACGAGCCGACGACGGCCCTGGACGTGACCGTCCAGGCCCAGGTCATGGACCTGCTCGCGGAGTTGCAGCGCGAGTACCGCATGGGCCTGATCCTCATCACCCACGACCTCGGCGTGGTCGCGGACGTCGCCGACCGGATCGCCGTGATGTACGCGGGACGGATCGTGGAGTCGGCACCCGTGCACGACATCTACAAGGCGCCGGCGCACCCCTACACGCGCGGGCTGCTCGACTCCATCCCGCGTCTCGACCAGAAGGGCCAGGAGCTCTACGCCATCAAAGGTCTGCCGCCCAACCTCCTGCACATCCCTCCGGGGTGCGCCTTCAACCCGCGCTGCCCCATGGCCCAGGACGTGTGCCGCACCGACGAACCACCGCTGTACGAGGTGGATCAACACCGGGGCAGCGCCTGTCACTTCTGGAGGGAGTGCCTCAATGGTTGACGCCGTGGTTGAGCCGATCCTGGAAGTGAGTGGACTGGTCAAGTACTACCCGTTGACCCAGGGCATCTTGATCAAGAAACAGGTGGGCGCCGTCAAGGCCGTTGACGGTGTGGACTTCACGCTCAACAAGGGAGAGACCCTCGGCATCGTCGGGGAGTCCGGCTGCGGCAAGTCGACCGTCGCCAAGATGCTCGTCAACCTCGAACGGCCGACGGCGGGGTCGATCAGGTACAAGGGCGAGGACATCACCAGGATGAGCGGCCGGGCGCTGAAGGCGGTCCGCCGCAACATCCAGATGGTGTTCCAGGACCCGTACACCTCGCTCAACCCCCGCATGACCGTGGGCGACATCATCGGCGAGCCGTACGAGATCCACCCGGAGGCCGCCCCCAAGGGCGACCGGCGGGGGCGGGTCCAGGACCTGCTGGACGTCGTCGGTCTCAACCCCGAGTACATCAACCGCTATCCGCACCAGTTCTCCGGCGGCCAGCGGCAACGCATCGGCATCGCGCGCGGGTTGGCGCTGCGCCCGGAGGTGATCGTCGCCGACGAGCCGGTCTCCGCCCTCGACGTGTCCGTGCAGGCCCAGGTGATCAACCTGCTGGACCGGCTCCAGAAGGACTTCGAGCTGTCGTACGTCTTCATCGCGCACGACCTGTCGATCGTGCGGCACATCTCGGACCGGGTCGGGGTGATGTACCTCGGACGGATCGTGGAGATCGGCAGGGACGAGGAGATCTACGACCACCCGACCCACCCCTACACCCAGGCGCTGCTCTCCGCGGTGCCGGTACCGGACCCGGAGGCGCGGGAGCACCGGGAGCGGATCATCCTGAGCGGGGACGTGCCGTCGCCGACGAACATCCCGTCCGGGTGCCGGTTCCGGACCCGGTGCTGGAAGGCGCGGGAGCGGTGCGCCGTGGAGGTGCCGCTGCTGGCGGTCCCGGAGGAGTTCCGGCTCGCGTCGGGTCCGGCGGCCCATGACTCCGCCTGCCATTTCGCGGAGGAGAAGCAGGTGGTGCCGCCGGAGGAGCCGGCCCAGGAGGCGCCGGACGATCTTGGCAACGGGGGTGTATAGCGGGGCATATCCGGGCCAATCGCGTTAACACGCAGGCAACTTCTCCGACCCGGTCTCGATATACGGACGCGGCACTCTAATGAGCGTACGGCCGTGCGGGTGCCGTAAACGGGCCGGGGCGCGCCATGTCGCCCCGGCCCGTTGCCGTACCTCTGGTCGACACCTCTAGTCGACGAGCCCCAGGGACCTCTTCAGGAAGTCCAGCTGGAGCAGCAGCAGGTTCTCCGCCACCTGCTCCTGCGGGGTCATGTGCGTGACGCCCGAGAGCGGCAGCACCTCGTGCGCGCGGCCCGCCGCGAGCAGCGCCGAGGAGAGCCGGAGCGAGTGGGCCACCACCACGTTGTCGTCCGCCAGGCCGTGGATGATCATCATCGGGCGGTGCGGGTCGGCCGCGTCGACCAGGCCCTCGTCGTCGATCACGGAGTTGCGGCGGTAGACCTCCGGCTGCTCGGCCGGGTGGCCGAGGTAGCGCTCCTGGTAGTGGGTGTCGTACAGGCGCAGGTCGGTCACCGGGGCGCCGACCACCGCCGCGTGGAAGACGTCCGGGCGGCGCAGGGCCGCGAGGGCGGCGAGGTAGCCGCCGAAGGACCAGCCGCGGACGGCCACCTTGGTGAGGTCGAGGGGGAAGTCGGCGGCGAGCGCCTGGAGTGCGTCGACCTGGTCCTGGAGGACGACCGCCGCGACGTCGTCCTTGATGGACTTCTCCCAGGCGGGGGAGTGGCCCGGGGTGCCCCGCCCGTCGGCCACGATCACCGCGAAGCCCTGGTCTGCGAACCACTGCGAGGTGAGGTGGGCGTTGTGCGCGGCGACCACCCGCTGGCCGTGCGGACCCCCGTAGGGGTCGAGCAAAACCGGAAGGGGAGTGTTCCCGTCGTAGTCCTGTGGCATAAGCACGGCGCACGGAATTCGGCGTGCGCCCCCCTCGGTGAGCGTCACGCGCGGGGACAGACCGGGATCTTCGGCGTACGACGGGACAGTGGCGACGACTTTTCCGTCACTCAGCACCTGGACGCGGGCGCCCGGACGGTCCAGGGTGGCGGACACCAATACGGTCACGCCCCCGGCGCGCACCGCCGTGTGCACGCCGGGCTCCTGCGACACGCGCTCCACGCCGAGTTCGTTGACCCGGTAGACGTGCACCTCGCCGATCTCGGGGGACTCGGCCTCCTCGCCGGCGGACGCGGAAACCAGCACGTCATCGGCGGTCACGTCGAGCACCGCGCGGATGTGCAACTGGGCTCCCGTGAGCGGTCGTTCACCCACCGCGAGCACCCGGGCGCCGCCCTCGTCGGCGATCCGCACGAGCTGACCGGAGGGGCTCCAGCAGGGCACTCCACCGAACAATTCAAGCCATGTTGGATCTTCGTCGGCGTGCACCATCCGGGTCGCCCCCGAGGCCGGGTCCACGGCGAGGAACAGCTGGCTGCGCTGGTCGCGCGCCTGTACGAGCAGCAGCGGTGCACCCGCCTCTGACCAGTGCACATGCGCCAGATACGGATAGCGCGCCCGGTCCCAGGAGACCTCCGTGCGCTCCCCGTCGAGGCCCTGGACGAACAGCCGAACCTCCGCGTTCGCGGTGCCCGCCGCCGGGTAGGCGACATGATGTGGCTCACGCCCGGGGTGGGCGGGGTCGGCGATCCACCACCGCCGTACCGGCGTGTCGTCCACCCGTGCCACGAGCAGCCGGTCGGACCGAGGGGACCACCAGAAGCCGCGCGAACGGCCCATCTCCTCGGCCGCGATGAACTCGGCCAATCCATAGGTGACCTGTTCCGACTCCGGCTCCGCCAGCGCCCGGTCGCCCTCGCCCTCGGCGCCCACCACCCGCAGGGCGCCCTCCGCGACGTACGCGACATGGCGGCCGTCGGGGGACGGACGGGGGTCGATCACCGGTCCCGGGACGGTGAGTTCGCGTGCCGTGCCGGCCCTGAGCTCCGCCGTGAAAAGCCGCCCTGACAAGGCGAAAGACGCCAGCTCCAAGGCCGCGTCGGTGGCGTAGCCGACGATGCCGGCACCGCCCTCGCGGCTGCGTTCACGACGGGCCCGCTCCTGCGGCGAGAGGTGCTCCTCGGTGCCGTCGAGCAGGGCGCGGGGGTCCGCCGCGAGGCGCTCCCGGCCGCCCGGAACATCGAGAACCCACAGGGAGTTGGCCCGGTCCGTACCGGAACCCGAGCGCAGAAACGCCACGCGGGAGCCGTCGGGGGCCACGGTGAACGCGCGCGGCGCGCCGAGCGTGAAACGCTGGGTGCGGGCGTGCCGGCGGGGGAATGAGACAGCCTCGGTCGTCATCCCCCGACCATATTGGCCATGCGCCCCCTTGTGCGGCCGTGCGCCGAGCGATGCGCGAGCACGCATAGTTATGATCACTACCGCTGAGTGGGTATGAACCTGCTGGCTTGAGCATGGAATTGCTGTACCGATCTACAACCCCCATACCCGAACCCCCCGCGTCCCTGGGATCTTTGGAGGTGAGCCGCCGTGGCACTCTCGATTTCGGCGGTGGTGCTGCTGGCGATCATCGTCTTCTTGTTGATCAAGAAGTCAGGTCTGAAGGGCGGTCATGCCGTCGTCTGCATGTTGCTCGGTTTCTATCTCGCCTCCTCGACCATCGCGCCGACGATCAGCGATCTGACGACGAACGTCGCCAGCATGATCGGCAGCATCAAGTTCTGACCCCGGCCCGTCGGGCGCCGGGGCTGCGCGGCACTGTCGGTGTCGTTTCGTAGGGTGGGGTCATGACGGAAGACCCTGCCCGGCGCCTGCTGCTCGTGCACGCACACCCGGACGACGAGTCGATCAACAACGGCGCCACCATGGCCCGCTACGCGGACCAGGGCGTCCATGTGACGCTGGTCACCTGCACGCTCGGCGAGGGCGGGGAGGTCATCCCGCCCGAGTTGCGGCATCTGACCGGTCCCGCGCTGGGCGAGTACCGGCTGGGCGAGCTCACCGCCGCCATGCGCGCACTCGGCGTCGGCGACTTCCGGCTGCTCGGCGGCCCCGGCCGCTACCGCGACTCCGGGATGATGGGCCTGCCCGAGAACGACGTGCCCGGCTGCTTCTGGCAGGCCGACCTCGACGAGGCCGCCGGACACCTGGTCGCGGTCATCCTGGAGACCCGCCCCCAGGTCCTCGTCACCTATGACGACAACGGCGGATACGGCCACCCGGACCACATCCAGGCCCACCGGGTCGCCATGCGGGCCGTCGCCCTGGCCGCCGAGGCCGGTCACCGCGTCCCCAAGGTCTACTGGAACCGCGTGCCGCGCTCGGTCGCCGAGGCCGCCTTCGCCCGGCTCCAGGACGAACTGCCGGGGCTGCCCTTCGACAAGCCCGCCGCCGTCGAGGACGTACCGGGTGTGGTCGACGACCACCGGATCACCGCCGAGATCGACGGCACCGCGTACACCACCGCGAAGACCGCCGCGATGGCCGCCCACGCCACCCAGATCGAGGTGGCGCCCGGTGCGGCCCCCTGGTTCGCGCTGAGCAATGAGCTGGCCCAGCCCGTATTCACCACCGAGTACTACGAGTTGGCGGTCGGCGAGCCGGGCGCGGCGCGCGAGACCGATCTCTTCGCCGGTATCGGGGAGGCGTCATGAGTTCCGCCGGACGTGGATCGATGCTCGCGCAACCGTTGCGGGCGCCCTCCGCCGGACGGGTCGCCGCCCTGGTCGGGCTGGTCGTGCTCGGCGCCGTGGTCGGCTTCGCCGGAGCCCTGGTGCAGGCCGGCTGGTTCCCCGGCGGGCTGCTGCTCGCCCTGGCCGGTGCCGCCGGGCTCTTCCTCGGCGGCTCCCGGGTCACGGGCAGCCGCGGCGGGGCCGTGGCGCCCGCCGCCGGCTGGGTCGTCGCCGTCATCTTCCTCACCGCCAGCCGGCCCGAAGGGGACTTCCTGTTCGGCGCGGGAGTGGGCTCGTATCTCTTCCTGCTCGGCGGCATGGCGCTGGCTGTGATCTGCGCCACAATAGGTTTGGGGCGGCAACCCGACGCCGACGACGCCCGACTTGGCAAGTGACGTACCACTTCGCCATAGGGCGCACGTGCGAGTCCGGTGTGGGTTTCCCCAGCGGTCATGGGATAAGCGCCAGATGTGGCCAGTATGGTGGTGCGCGCCGCCGAGCCGCCCTCGCAAGGTCGTCACAGGCGGTGGAGCCAACCGGGAGAACCTGCCTTGAGTCGTGAAACTGACACTCCGTCCTCCGGGCCCGACGGGCGCGGCGGAGCCGCATACCCCTCGGGCACGCCGCCGTACGGGACCCCCATGGCTTCCGACGACGGTACGGGCGCGGGCCGTTCGGCCGCGCAGCCGGAGGAGCGCAAGACCGAGACCACGCTGACGACCCGGATCCGGATCAACATCCCCGGATCCCGGCCGATTCCGCCCGTGGTCGTCCGCACTCCCGTCACGGACACGGCCGAGGCCGGCGTGAGCGAGGAGACGGGCACGCACGCGATGCCGACGGCCCCCGCCATGGCCACCGGCACCACCGAGCCGCCCGCCGCCGATCCG
The DNA here is from genome assembly GCF_043201555.1 of Streptomyces sp. NPDC048288. Taxonomy (NCBI): domain Bacteria; kingdom Bacillati; phylum Actinomycetota; class Actinomycetes; order Kitasatosporales; family Streptomycetaceae; genus Streptomyces; species Streptomyces sp. NPDC048288. The sequence goes on along the minus strand of NZ_JBICZD010000003.1, from coordinate 43,881 downwards.
GCGCCCGCGCCCGCCCCCGACGAGAAGGCCAGCGACTGGTTCGCGCCCCGCAAGTCCGGCCCCGCCAAGGGCCCTCAGCGCGGCGGCGCCACCAACGGCGCCGGTACGCCCGGCGCTTCGCCCGCCGCCCCGCCGAGCGGCCCTGCGGGCCCGGGCGGTCCGGCGGCCCCGGGCGGTGCGCGTCCGGGCGGCGGCCGTCCCGGCGGTGTCGTCGGCTCCATGAGCGTGCGCCCCGGTGCCACGAACGGCGCGGGGCTGCCCACCGGCGCGACCGGCGGCCCGGTGGCCCCGGGGCACGGCGGCGGCACCGGTTCCTTCGACGTGACCGAGGCGCTCGCCGCGGGCCCGCTCGGCGGCCCCCGGGGCGGCGCGAAGGGCGGCGGCGAGACCCGCCGCGACGAACTCCCGTACTTCTCCGACAACGGCGGCCGGCACGGCGCCCCGGCCGGTCCCGGCGCGCCCGGCGGCGGCCCGGCCGGTCCCGGCGGCCCCAGCGGCTTCAACGGCCCCGGCCTGCCCGGCGGCCCCGGCGGCCCGCAGGGTCCGGCGGGCCCCACCGGCGGCCCGGTCACCGGCGACGGCCCGTTCGTCCCGCCGGTCACCGGCGGCGAGTCCTTCGGCGGCGGTGAGCCCTTCGGCGCGCCGAACGGCACCGGCCGCCCGGGCGCCGGCCCCGCCGCCCGCCCGGGCGCCCAGGCCGGACCCGGCGCGCGCACCGCCCCCGCCGGTGCCGGCCTCGGCCCCGGCGGCGGCCTGAGCGACGACACCGCGATCCTCACCCCGCAGAAGCCCGCCCCCGAACCGGGCACGCCCGGCTACGGCGCACCGGCGGACAACGTCTCCGGCCACACCGTCACCAGCGGCATCCCGGTCGTCCCGCCGGGCTCCGGCTCCCCGTTCGCGCCGGGCGCGCCCGCCGACGGGCCGCTGCCGCACACGCCCCCGAAGCTGCCCGAGCCGGTCTCGCCGCCGCCCGCCGGGTCCAAGGGGAAGGGCAAGGCCAAGAAGAAGCGGAGCAAGCTGCCGCTGCTCGTCGGTGTCGTGGTGGTCGCCGGCCTCGGCGTCTACGGCGCCGGGCTGCTCATGAACCACTCCGACGTGCCCAAGGGCACCACCGTGCTCGGCGTCGACATCGGCGGCGGCACCCGCGACGACGCCGTCAAGAAGCTCGACGACGCCTTCGGCAAGCGGGTCAACCAGCCGCTGAAGCTGTCCGTCGACGGCAAGACCGTCTCGCTGCCGCCGGACCAGGCGGGCCTGCAGTTCGACATGCAGAACACGGTCGAGGCCGCCGCCAAGAGCGACTACAACCCGGTCTCCGTGATCGGCTCCCTCTTCGGCCAGAAGCGGGTCGTCGCCCCCGTCATGCCGGTCGACGAGGAGAAGCTCCAGGCCGCCCTCAAGGACCTCGGCGGCAGCTCCGGCTCCGTCACCGAGGGCACCATCAAGTTCACCTCCGGCAAGGCCGTCGCGGTCTACGGCAAGGCGGGCAAGGGCATCGACGCGGCCGCGTCGACGACAGCGGTCAAGCAGGCCTACGAGACGATGGTCGAGACCAACTCGGCCTCACCGGTGACGGTGTCCACGACCACCGTGCAGCCGACGGTCTCCAACGCGGAGGTCGACCGCGAGATGAAGGCGTTCGCGGAGCCGGCGATGTCGGCGCTCGTCTCGGTCAAGACGGAAAACGGCGTCCCGGTGCCGATGAGCCCGCAGAACTCCCTGTGGAAGTTCCTCCGGGTCAAGGCGGTCGACGGCAAGCTCGTGGACAGCCCCGATCTGAACGCCCTCAAGGACCTCTACGGCAATGCCTTCGACGGCGTCAAGATCACCCGTGCCACCGGTGAGAAGACGGCCGTCACCCCGCAGGACGTCTACGTCGCCCTGCGCCAGGCGCTGTTGAGCAAGAGCAACCGGGTCGGGGTCATCGACACCAACCCCAGCTGACGTCGCCTTCCAGAGGGGGGGGGGGGGGGGGGGGGGGGGGGGGGGGGGGGGGGGGGGGGGGCCGGCGCGCCCCCGCGCCCCCCCCCCCCCCGGGGGGGGGGGGGGCGCGGGCGGGCGCGCGCGCCCGCCCCCCCGCCCGCCCCGGGCGCGGCGCC
>NZ_JBICZD010000003.1:0-41769 GCF_043201555.1 Streptomyces sp. NPDC048288 | reverse complement strand
CCTGTACCGCCTGGACGCCTCCGACGTCAGCTGATCCCCACCCCGGAAGAGTAGGGGGGGCCCCCCGCGGGGCCCCCCCTCTCGTCGTGTCACCCCCTGCCCATGACATCTGTCATGCCGCTCTCCGGACGGTCGGCACTGCCCCCGGTCAGGCGGTCGCCGCCAGCATGGACGCATGACGACGACAGCGGCGACGACGACGGGCACCGGTACCCCGGTGGTGGTCGGGTTCGAGCGAGTGAGCAAGACCTACGGGAACGTGCGGGCCGTCGACGGGCTCTCGCTGCGGCTGCACCCGGGGGAGACCGTGGCCCTGCTCGGGCCCAACGGCGCGGGCAAGTCGACCACGCTCGACCTGCTGCTCGGCCTCAAGCAGGCCGACACCGGCACGGTCAGCGTCTTCGGCACCAGCCCGCGCGAGGCCATCGTCGCCGGACGGGTGGGCGCGATGCTGCAGAGCGGCGGCCTGATGGACGAGGTCACCGTGCGCGAACTGGTCAAGCTCGCCTGCGACCTGCACCCGAAGCCGTACAAGGTCACCGACGTCCTCGCCCGCGCGGGCATCTCGCAGATCGCCGACCGCAAGGTCAACAAGCTCTCCGGCGGCCAGTCCCAGCGCGTCCGCTTCGCCCTCGCCACCGCCGGCGACAGCGACCTGATCATCCTGGACGAGCCGACCACCGGCATGGACGTCTCCGCCCGTCAGGCCTTCTGGGCGACCATGCGCGAGCAGGCCGACCAGGGCCGTACGGTCCTCTTCGCCACCCACTACCTCGAAGAGGCCGACGCCATCGCCGACCGGGTGCTGGTGCTGCACCGGGGCCGGCTGCTCGCCGACGGGACGGCCGCCGAGATCAAGGCCAAGGCGGGCGCCCGCCGGATCTCCTTCGACCTGGAGGGCGGGATCGACGAGGCGCCGCTGCGGGCACTGCCCTTCCTCACCGGCATGGACGTCTCCGGCCAGACCGTCCGCATGCAGTCGTCCGACGCCGACGCCACCGTCCACGCGCTGTACGGCCTCGGCGTCTACCCCCGCAACCTCGAAGTCGCCGGGCTCGGCCTGGAGCAGGCGTTCGTCGCCATCACGGAGGCCGAAGAGGCCAAGGAGGCCCCGCAGTCATGAACGCGCTCATCAAGCTGGAACTCGCCCGCGCCCTGCGCAACCGCAAGTTCCTGTTCTTCTCGGTGATCTACCCGTCGATCATCTTCCTGCTGGTCGCCAGCCAGGGCGGCACCGGCGACACCGTCGACGACTCGGGCCTGTCCGTCGCCGCCTACGTCATGGTCTCCATGGCCTCCTTCGGCGCCCTCACCGCCGTCCTGATGGGCAACAGCGAGCGCATCGCCAAGGAACGCGAGAGCGGCTGGGTACGACAGCTGCGGCTGACGACCCTGCCCGGCCGCGGCTATGTGCTGGCGAAGACGGCGAGCGCGGCCGTGGTCAGCCTGCCGTCGATCGTCGTCGTCTTCCTGGTCGCCGCGACCGTGAAGGACGTACGACTGGACGCCTGGCAGTGGCTGGCGCTCACCGGCGCGATCTGGGCCGGCAGCCTGGTCTTCGCCGCGCTCGGCGTCGCCATCGGATACCTGGCGAGCGGCGACGCGGTCCGCCCGATCACGATGATCACCTACTTCGGCCTGTCGATCCTCGGCGGCCTGTGGTGGCCGTCCTCCTCCTTCCCGACCTGGCTCCAGGACATCGCGAAGTGGCTGCCCACGCACGCGTACGCTGCCCTGGGACGGGCCATCGAACAGAGCCAGGCCCCGAAAGCCCAGGACATCGCCATCCTCGTCGTCTTCTTCGCCCTGTTCGTCGGCGGCGCGGCCTGGCTGTACCGGAAGGACACGCTGAAGGCGTGAGCACGATGACGGAAGACCTGCGATCCGGTGAGGAAGCCCGGGCGGACCGGCTGGTGCGGATCGGCCTGCCGCCGCGCAACCGGCCCGAGGCGCTGCGCAAGCTGGTGTGGGTCCTGCCGTGGCTGGTCTTCCTGGCCTCCCCGGTGGACGACCTGTCCTCCGGCCGCCACGGCACCGGCGCCACGGTGGCCGGCTGGGTGGGGCTGACGGCCTTCGTCGGCATCTACCTGTCCATCGTCTTCCGCTCCATGGGCCGGCCCTTCCGCGGCGGGATCGTCGCCGCCGCGATCGCCGGGGAGTGGACGCTCGCGGTCGTCCTGGCCTTCAGCCTCGGCAGCCACTGGCTGGGCCTGTTCGTGTACGTCTCCGTGATGTGCGGAGTGACCTTTCCGCTCCGCGTCGCGTACTGGACGATCCCGCTGACCACCGCCGCCATGATGCTGGCGGGCTGGCACGCCCACGACATGGACGATGCCTGGGGCCTGTTCCTGGTGGTGCTCCTGGTCGGCTTCTCCATGACCGGGGTACGGCAACTCGTGGCCACCACCATCGAGTTGCGCAAGGCCCGCGCCCGGGTCGCCCAACTGGCCGCCAACGAGGAGCGGTTGCGCCTCGCCCGCGACCTGCACGACCTGCTCGGCCACTCGCTCTCCCTCATCACCCTGAAGAGCGAGCTGGCCGGCCGGATGCTCCCCGACCACCCCGACAAGGCGGCCCAGCAGGTCTCCGACATCGAACAGGTCAGCCGCCAGGCCCTGGTGGACGTCCGGGAGGCCGTCACCGGCTACCGGCGGCCCCGGCTCGCCGCCGAACTGGCCGGTGCCCAGGTCGCCCTGACCGCCGCGGCGGTCACCGCCGAGGTCCCGGTCGACCCCGACCTCATGGGTGTACCCGAGGAGTGTGAGGCGGCGCTCGCCTGGGCGTTGCGCGAGGCGATCACCAACGTCGTACGGCACAGCGGCGCGAGCCTCTGCACGGTCGAGCTGCTGCGCCGTCAGACCCTGGACGGGCCGGTCCTCGAACTCGCCGTCGAGGACAACGGATCCGGCGGCTCGGGCAAGGGCCCCGGCAACGGTCTCACCGGGCTCACCGAACGCCTGGAGAAGACGGGCGGCACGCTGGAGGCGGGCCGGGTGAAGCGCGGTTTCCGGCTGGTCGCCCGGGTGCCCCTCGGCTCCGGCCTGGCCGTAGGATCCGGTGCATGAGCAGCACGATCAAGGTTCTCCTCGCCGAGGACCAGTCGATGGTCCGCGAGGCACTGGCGGCCCTGCTGGGACTCGAGGACGACATCGAGGTCGTGGCCCAGGTCGCGCGCGGCGACGAGGTGCTGGCCGCGGCCCGGGCGAACGACATCGACGTCGCCCTGCTCGACATCGAGATGCCGGGCTGCACCGGCATCGAGGCGGCCGCCCGGCTCCACGAGGCGCTGCCCGCGGTGAAGCTGGTCGTCCTCACCACCTTCGGCCGCCCCGGCTATCTGCGCAGCGCGATGGAAGCGGGCGCCGACGCGTTCCTCGTCAAGGACGCCCCCGCCGCCCAACTCGCCCAGGCCGTCCGCAAGGTCCTCGCCGGCGAACGCGTCATCGACCCCACCCTCGCGGCAGCGGCCCTCGCCGAGGGCGCCAACCCCTTGACCGACCGCGAACGAGAGGTCCTCCGCGCGGCGGCCGACGGCTCCACCAACGCGGAGCTGGCAGCCGCGCTCCACCTCTCCCAGGGCACGGTACGCAACTACCTCTCGACAGCCATCCAGAAACTGGCCGTCCGCAACAGAGCGGAAGCAGTCCGCATCGCACGCGAGAAGGGCTGGCTGTAGGCCGGTTCAGAGGGTTGCGGCCGACCGGGCACCGCCGACCACGCCGTCGTGGCCGAGCGCCATCGCGGCGGATCGAAGAGACCGGCGGAGGCCATGGTGATGGACGCGAGTGAGCCTGACAGGCAGCGGTGACATGTCGGCGCCGGGCAGCGCAGCCAACCAAGGGGCGCGGGGAACTGCGCGACCAGCCCCCCACACAGCCGCAGCCGCCCACGCGCCGCCACCCCTACGGCGAACAGGCCCACAAACCCCCTCAGTTGAGACGGGCCCGAGCAGCCCGCGCCTCCCCGCGCACCTTCTCCGCCGCGCCCTCGTCGACGACGTCGATCAACCCCGCGTACTGGTCCAACTCCTCGGCCCCGTCGACGAAGTCACCCCGCTCGACCAGCAACCGCGCCCGCTCGTACCGCAGTCGCGCGGGATGCGACGGCAGCAGCAGCGAGAGGTCCACCGCCCACAGCCCCACGTCCGACCGCTCGGGACGGGCCGCCGCCCAGGCCCGTACGTTGTTGAGGATCCGGCGTACGACGTCCAGGGGATCGGCCGGCTCCAGCATCGCCGGTTCCAGCGGCACCCCCGCCGCCCCCACCACCAGCATCTCGGCGTCCGCCCCGGTCAGCACCCGCCCCCCGTCGAACGGATCGGCCAGCACCTGCTCCTCCGCCGCCCCGAAGCCGACCACGAAGTGCCCCGGCAGCGCGACCCCGGACACCGGCGCCCCGGCCCGCCGGGTGACCTCCAGCCACACCACGGACAGCAGGATCGGCAGCCCGCGCCGCCGCCGCAGCACCTCGTGCAGCAGCGAGGACTCCAGCCGGCGGTAGTCCGCGGCGGCGCCATGGAAACCGAACCGTTCGCCCAGCACCCGGTGCGCCGCCGTGGCCCAGTCGTGCGGTCCGCCCGGCCGGTACGGCAGCTGCCCGGCCAGCCGGTCCAGTTCCATCTGCGCGGCGTCGATCCCGTCCTCGTCGAGCGAGCCGTCGGCCGCCGCGCCCAGCAGCAGGCACAGCGTCGCCAGATCGGGCCGCTCGGACCGCGCCTCCTGGGCGAACCGCCCCCGTACCTCGGCGGCCCGCTCGGACGACGGCGGGCATGGGTGTGGTCGACGGGAGTGCATAGCTGTCTCGTGCCCCTTCGGAATGATCCGTACCGCTGTGCCGCCCGGACTCAGCGCCCGTCCGCCTCCGGCCCGCGGTAGTGGTGGTACGCGTGGTGCGCCGCGAAGCCCAGCCGCGCGTACATCGCCCGCGCCGCCTCGTTGTCCGTCTCCACCTGGAGCCAGGCGGCCGACGCGCCCTCCTCCAGCGCGCGCCGGGCGAGCGCGGCCATCACCTCGCCGGCCAGCCCCCGCCGTCGTAGCGCCGGATCCACCTCGACGGCGGCGAACCCGGCCCACCGGCCGTCCACCACCAACCGCCCGATGGCGGCCGGGGCACCCCCCTGCGCCCCCGGCACGGTCGCGAACCACACCGAGGGCCCGCTCCCGAGCACCCGCAACGCGACCTCGCTCACGCCCTTGCGCTGGTAGCGCGCCAGCCAGGCCTCGTCGGCCGCCCGGGCGAGCAGCACCCCGGCCCCCTCCGCCCGGTCCGCCACCGGCGCCAGCCCCCCGACCCACAGCTCGGCGCTGACCTCACGCGTCCACCCGCGCCGCTCCAGCTCCGCGCAGAGCAGCTCCTGCGTGCCCTCGGCGCCGGTCGCGGTCTGCACGTACGCGGGCAGCCCCCGTACGCCGTACCACCGCAGTACGGCCTCCAGGGCCGCGTCGAGCGGCAGCCCGGGATCGCCGAGCGGCAGCACGCTGTTGGCCCGCCGGGTGAACCCTCCGGAGGCGCGCAGCTCCCACGCGCCGAGCCGCTCGCTCTCCACCGGCCGCCAGCCGCGCGCGGCGACCCGCGCGAGTTCCTCGTACGTCGCCGCGGGCCCCCGTCGGCGCGCCGGGGCGGCCGGCACCACCTTGCCCGCCACCAGCGCGGACTCCGGTATCCGGACGGTCGCCCCGTCCCGCCGTGTGATCGTCAGCACGCCGTCGTCGTCCCATGATGTGAGAACACCCACCGTGTCGGTGAACTTCTCCTCGGGGACGTCATTCCCGGTCAAACGTCGCACGGAGACCCGTTTACCCACGTCAGCAGCGGTGATGCGGACCTCGAAGCGTCCCGCGGCAGAGATTTCCACTGGTCAGTTCACCCCTCCTGTTCGGATCATGCCCAGGAACGGAGATACTAGGGGCGGGCATCGACGACGCCGCGCTCCCGCGCGCCAGGCGGCGGAGCCTACGGAGGCCCGCCAGCGCCCAATCGAGGAGGAACGACAGCGTGACCTACGTCATCGCGCAGCCTTGTGTCGACGTGAAGGACAAGGCGTGCATCGAGGAGTGCCCGGTCGACTGCATCTACGAGGGCCAGCGGTCCTTGTACATCCACCCGGACGAATGCGTCGACTGTGGTGCCTGTGAGCCGGTCTGCCCGGTCGAGGCGATCTTCTACGAGGACGACACTCCGGAGGAGTGGAAGGACTACTACAAGGCGAACGTCGAGTTCTTCGACGACCTCGGTTCCCCGGGCGGCGCCAGCAAGCTGGGCCTGATCGAGCGCGACCACCCGTTCGTCGCCGCGCTGCCCCCGCAGGCCGAGTAGTCCGCACCGGCGGCCCGCCGCATCATCGTGCCGCCTCGGTCCCGTACGCCCTGATCACGCCCGATCGGCGCCGTACGGGACCGAGGCGTTTGCCGTACCGGCCGTACCGAAGAAAGTGAGCCACCCACCGTGTCCGCAGTCTCCGACCGTCTGCCCACCTTCCCCTGGGACAAGCTGGAGCCGTACAAGAAGACGGCAGCGGCGCACCCGGACGGCATCGTCGACCTGTCGGTCGGCACCCCGGTGGACCCGGTCCCCGACCTGATCCAGAAGGCCCTGATCGACGCGGCCGACTCGCCCGGCTACCCCACGGTCTGGGGCACCCCGGCGCTGCGCGACGCGATCACCGGCTGGGTCGAGCGCCGCCTCGGCGCCCGCGAGGTCACCCACCGCCACGTCCTGCCGATCGTCGGCTCCAAGGAACTCGTCGCCTGGCTCCCCACCCAGCTGGGCCTCGGCCCCGGCGACAAGGTGGCCTACCCGCGCCTCGCGTACCCCACCTACGAGGTCGGCGCCCGCCTCGCCCGCGCCGACCACGAGGTCTACGACGACCCGCGCGACCTGGACCCGGCGAACCTGAAGCTCCTCTGGCTGAACTCCCCGTCCAACCCGACCGGCAAGGTCCTCTCGAAGCGGGAACTCACCGAGATCGTCGCCTGGGCCCGCGCCCACGGCATCCTGCTCTTCTCCGACGAGTGCTACCTCGAACTGGGCTGGGAGGCCGACCCGGTCTCCGTCCTGCACCCGGACGTCAACGGCGGCTCCTACGACGGCATCGTCGCCGTCCACTCGCTCTCCAAGCGCTCCAACCTCGCCGGCTACCGCGCGGCCTTCCTCGCCGGCGACCCCGCGGTCCTCGGCCCCCTCCTGGAGATCCGCAAGCACGGCGGCATGATGACCTCCGCCCCCACCCAGGCGGCGGTCGTGGCGGCCCTCTCCGACGACACCCACGTCCAGGAGCAGCGCGAGCGCTACGCCTCCCGTCGTACGGTCCTCCGAGAGGCCCTCCTGTCCCACGGCTTCCGCATCGAGCACAGCGAGGCCAGCCTCTACCTCTGGGCCACCAGGGACGAGTCCTGCTGGGCCACCGTGGCCCACCTGGCCGAGATGGGCATCCTGGTCGCACCGGGCGACTTCTACGGCGAGGCAGGCGAGAACTTCGTACGCGTGGCCCTGACGGCGACGGACGAGCGCGTGCGAGCGGCAGTGGAGCGGCTTTCTTAATACGCGCCCCAGCCAGAGCGCCCCTTTGGGGGCGCGGGGCTGTATCGATGTGCGGCTCCGCCGCGTGGGCGCGACCAGCCCCACCCACCCGCACCCGACGCACAACGAGAAGGGACCCAGGGAAAACCCCGGGCCCCTTCTCAACTCACCGGCGTGACCGCGTCGGCGTCAGCCGCCCAGCGGCAGCCCCTTCACCGGCAGCCCGCCCTTCGCGAGCCCGTCCGTCGGCAGCCCGCCGCCCTTCGTCGCGGTGGACGCCGTGTCACCCAGCAGCCCACCGGCGGAGCCGGCCGCGTCACCCGCGGTGTGCTGCACCACCGGTGCCGCCTTCTTGACGGTCTTGCCACCGGTCTTGCCCGCGGCCGGCACCGCCGACTCGACGGCCTTGCCCCCGGTGTGGCCGACGACCCCGGTGACGTGCTGCGCCGTACCGTCGGCGGTGTTGCCGACGCTCGCCCCGTCCAGCGCGGTCAGACCGCCCAGGTCGGGGGTGGCCGGCAGACTCGGGGCCGCACTGGCGGAGCCGGCCGCACCGACCCCGGCAGCCGCTCCCGCTGCGACGAGCAGCGCGGCACGGGCGATCCGGCGGGTCAGAGGGAGGGACATGATGCTCCATTCGACGGGAGGGAACGTGATCGCCGTGACTACCGCTCGAAGCCCGCGAAGGTTGCGGAGGCCCAAGGTAAAGAATTGATAACGCATCGCATTATCGGGTGTGGAGAAAAACGGGCAAACAGTGCCCCGCCGGTGCCTCTGCAGAATCCTTACGGCTGAGCGTTCCCAAGGGATTTCGGGCGTGCGGGAGTGACCGTGCGAAAACCTGAGCACGCCACCTGTGCGTTCCGCCCGGGCCGACCCGCCGGAGTGAAACCCCGAACTACTGCCCGGTGACGATCCGTACGGAACCCGCGGACTTCTCCGCGCCGCCCGTGCTCTGCGCACCGGCCGCCGCCTGCCACCGGCTGTCCGTGCTCCCGGCGGCCCACTCCCGGCCCGCGTACGACACCCGCTGGATGTGCAGCGCCGAGGCGTTGGCGACCGCCCAGTGCGCGAGCTGCCAGCCGCGCTCGCTCTCGGTACGGCCCGCCTTGTCGGTCTTCTTCCCCTCCGGCACCGGCACGGTCACGGTCCGCCCGTGCGCCGTGGCGGTCACGCTCGGCGTGGGCGTCGGCGACTTCGCCGAACTGCCGTTGACCTCGGCGCCGGCCTCCTCGACCGCGTCCCGCCCGAAGTCCCGTACGAGGGCGGTGCGCACCGCGTCCGGACCGGTCGCCGTGGCCGCCGCCTCGGTCGTGGCCGCCGGCCGCCCGTCACAGGTCAGTGTGGCCGCCGCCTGCCCGGTCAGCGCCGCCGCGAGCAGCGTGGCGTCGGTCTCGTGCTTGGCGTACGCCTCCGGGTAACCGCTGCGCTGCACGCGCTGCGCGGCCACCGTCAGCGGCAGGCTCTCGTAGTCGGCCACCTTGGCCAGGTGCGCGTAGAACATCCCCGCCGCGTACGCCGGGTCCAGGATCTGCTTCGGGGTGCCCCAGCCCTGCGAGGACCGCTGCTGGAACAGGCCCAGCGAATCCCGGTCGCCGTGCTCGATGTTGCGCAGCCCCGACTCCTGGATCGCGGTCGCCAGCGCGATGGCCACCGCCCGCTCGGGCATACCGCGTCCGGTGCCGACGGCGGCGATCGTCGCCGCGTTCACCGCCTGTTCGGGCGTGAACTGGTACGACTCGCCGTCGCTGCGGCCCGAGACGACCTTGCAGCCCTCGGCTCCGCCGCCTCCGGTCACGTACTGGACGACCAGATAGGCCGCGACGGCACACAGGATGAGCACGCCGGACACGAAACGCAGGAGGCGACCGCGGCGCTTGGGACGGTTGGGGGACGGCTCTGGCACGCGTACAACATACTGGAGAGTACGAGCCGTCCACCGCCGGGTCCGGAAGCCTGTGAATCAGCCCGGAGGACGCGGAGCGCTAGGGTCGAGGCCATGGCCGACACCTCGCTGGACCTCGCCTCGGACGCCGCCGTGCTCACCGCGCAGCTCGTCGACTTCGCCTCGGAGAGCGGCACCGAGAAGCCGCTCGCGGACGCGATCGAGAGCGCACTGCGCGCGCTGCCGCACCTGACGGTCGACCGGTACGGCAACAACGTGATCGCCCGGACGAACCTGGGCCGGGCCGAGCGCGTGATCCTGGCCGGCCACATCGACACCGTCCCGATCGCCGACAACGTGCCGTCCCGGCTGGACGAGGACGGCGTGCTGTGGGGCTGCGGCACCTGCGACATGAAGTCCGGCGTCGCGGTCCAGCTGCGCATCGCGGCCACCGTCCCGGCCCCCAACCGCGACCTGACCTTCGTCTTCTACGACAACGAGGAGGTCGCCGCCGACCTCAACGGCCTCAAGCATGTCGCCGAGGACCGTCCGGAGTGGCTGGAGGGCGACTTCGCGGTCCTCCTGGAGCCCTCGGACGGCGAGGTCGAGGGCGGCTGCCAGGGCACCCTGCGCGTGCTGCTGAGGACGAAGGGGGAGCGCGCGCACTCGGCGCGCTCCTGGATGGGCTCCAACGCGATCCACGCGGCCGCCCCGATCCTCGCCCGCCTCGCCGCGTACGAGCCGCGCTACCCGGTCATCGACGGCCTGGAGTACCGCGAGGGCCTCAACGCGGTCGGCATCTCCGGCGGGGTGGCGGGCAACGTCATCCCCGACGAGTGCGTGGTGACCGTCAACTTCCGGTACGCGCCGGACCGGTCGGAGGCCGAGGCCCTCGCCCATGTCCACGAGGTCTTCGCCGACTGCGGGGTCGAGGAGTTCGTGGTCGACGACCACAGCCCCGGCGCCCTGCCCGGCCTCTCGCACCCGGCCGCGGCCGCCTTCATCGAGGCGGTCGGCGGCACCCCGATGCCCAAGTACGGCTGGACCGACGTCTCCCGTTTCTCTTCGCTCGGTGTCCCCGCGGTCAACTACGGCCCCGGCAACCCGCACTTGGCGCACAAGCGGGACGAAAGGGTGGAAATCGCCAAGATCCTGGCCGGCGAGGAGCGGCTGCGCACCTGGCTGACCAGCTGAGTCACACGGCGCGGCTTCGCACCGGACATGCCGACGTCCCGCGCCTGTAACCCGCGCGGATCTACGCTGAGGTGGAAACACCTGCAAGCGGAGGGAGCGCTTATATGCCTACCGGTAACCCTGAGGGGAAGAAGGTGCCGCCGGACGAGCAGCGCCTGGGACCGGTCCTCCGACGGCGCGGTCAGGTGACCGCGAGCACGACGGACCAGCGCCTGCTCGACGCGGGCGGACCCTCCGACTGGGTCCACACCGACCCCTGGCGGGTGCTGCGCATCCAGTCGGAGTTCATCGAGGGCTTCGGCACGCTCGCCGAACTCCCGGCCGCGATCAGCGTCTTCGGCTCCGCGCGGACGCCGGTGGACTCGCCGGAGTACGAGGCGGGCGTGAAGCTCGGCCGCGGCCTGGTCGAGGCCGGCTGGGCCGTGATCACGGGCGGCGGCCCGGGCGCGATGGAGGCGGCCAACAAGGGCGCCCTGGAGGCGGGCGGCGTCTCCGTCGGCCTCGGCATCGAGCTGCCCTTCGAACAGGGCCTGAACCAGTACGTCGACATCGGCCTCAACTTCCGCTACTTCTTCGTGCGGAAGATGATGTTCGTCAAGTACGCGCAGGGCTTCGTGGTCCTGCCCGGCGGCCTCGGCACCCTCGACGAGCTCTTCGAGGCCCTCACCCTCGTCCAGACCCAGAAGGTCACCCGCTTCCCGATCGTCCTGTTCGGCAGCGCGTACTGGGGCGGCCTGGTCGACTGGCTGAAGAACACGCTGATCGCCCAGGGCAAGGCGTCCGAGAAGGACCTCCTCCTGTTCCACGTCACGGACGACGTGGACGAGGCGGTGGCCCTGGTCTCCAAGGAGGCGGCCCGCTAGGGGCGCCGGGGAAGGCGGCCGGGGGCCCGGCGCGGACGACGGACTACGCCAGGCCCCGCCGGGCCACCGCCGGCGGGCGGTGCCCGGCGATCGACGCCACCATGTCCAGCACCTGCCGGGTCTCCGCCACCTCGTGCACCCGGTACACCTGCGCCCCCAGCCACGCGGAGACGGCCGTGGTCGCCAACGTACCGATCACCCGTTCCTTCACCGGCCGGTCCAGGGTCTCGCCCACGAAGTCCTTGTTGGACAGCGAGACCAGGACCGGCCAGCCCGTCTCCGCCATCTCGCCCAGCCGCCGCGTCGCCTCCAGGCTGTGCCGCGTGCTCTTCCCGAAGTCGTGCCCGGGATCGATCATCACCGACTCCCGGGGCACCCCCAGCGCGACGGCCCGCTCGGCCAGCCCGAGGGTCACCCGCAGGATGTCGGCCATGACGTCGTCGTACGTCACCCGGTGCGGCCGGGTCCGGGGCTCGGCCCCTCCCGCGTGCGTGCAGACCAGCCCCACCCGGTACCGGGCCGCGACCTCGGCCAGCCCCGGATCGACCCCGCCCCAGGCGTCGTTCAGCAGATCCGCCCCGGCCTCGCAGACGGCCTCCCCGACCGACGCCCGCCAGGTGTCCACGCTGATCACGACGTCCGGGAAGCGCCTGCGCACCTCCGCGACGAACCCGACGGTGCGCCGCGCCTCCTCGGCCGCGGTGACCTCCTCGCCCGGCCCGGCCTTCACCCCGCCGATGTCGATGATGGCGGCCCCCTCGGCGACCGCCTGCTCCACGCGCGCGAGGGCCGGCTCGTCGCGGAAGGTCGCCCCCTGGTCGTAGAACGAGTCCGGGGTCCGGTTCACGATGGCCATGATCACCGGTTCGTGGGGTGCGAATTCCCGCCTGCCCAGCCTGAGCATCGCCTGTGACCTCTCGTAGTAAGTCCCTCGGTACGGCCGCCTGCGACCCTAACTGTCAGACTCGCATGGCACGATCGGACACAGACACATTCGACACTGAGCAAGCCCTGGGAGCCACCGCGATGGTTATGTTCCTGTTCCTGGTCGTCGCGCTCGCGGTCGTGGTCGCCGCGGTCACGCTCTCCGTGGTGAGCGGCGGCGAGAGCGGCCCGCTGCCCGAGGTGGCGCCGGAGCGGCTCCAGGACCCGCTGCCCCCGGACCGCCCGGTGAACCGCGCGGACGTGGAGAGCATCCGCTTCCCGCTCGCCCCGCGCGGCTATCGCATGGCGGACGTCGACGACGCGCTCAGCCGCCTCGGCGCCGAGCTCGCGGAGCGGGACGCCCGGATCGCCGACCTTGAGTCCGCGCTGGCCGGCGCCCAGACCGCGCCGCACACCGCGCACACCTCCCACACCTCGCTGGACAAGCCCCAGCCGGAGGACCGGCCGTGACCGACGGCGCGGCCCTGGCCGGCCCGGACGGCGGACTGCGCTGCCCCTGGGCCCTGTCCACCGAGGACTACGTGGCCTACCACGACGAGGAGTGGGGCCGCCCGGTCCACGGCGACGACGCCCTCTACGAACGCCTCAGCCTGGAGGCCTTCCAGTCGGGCCTCTCCTGGATCACGATCCTGCGCCGCCGCCCCGGCTTCCGCGCCGCCTTCGCCGGCTTCCGCATCGAGAAGGTGGCCACGTTCACCGACGAGGACCGCGAGCGCCTCCTCGCCGACGCCGGCATCATCCGCAACCGCTCGAAGATCGACGCGACGATGGCCAACGCGAAGGTCCTCGCGGACTGGGAGCCGGGCGAGCTGGACACTCTGATCTGGTCCTTCGCCCCCGCCCCGGGCGTCTACCCGGCCCCCAGGACCCTGTCCGACGTGCAGGCGGTCACCCCGGAGTCCACGGCCCTCTCGAAGGCCCTCAAGAAGCGCGGCCTCCGCTTCATCGGCCCGACCACGGCCTACGCCCTGATGCAGGCCTGCGGCCTGGTCAACGACCACCTGGAAACATGCGTGGCGAGGAGCGCCCCATAGGGGCGCGGGGCTGAGTCGATGTGCGGCTGCCGCCGCGTGGGCGCGACCAGCCACACCACACCCGCAGTTCCCCACGACGAGTCACCGCCCCAAATATTTGGGCTTCTCCTTGTTCACGAAAGCCTGCACGGCAATGGCGTGGTCCTCGGAGGCCCCGGCCCGGGTCTGCAGCTCGTCCTCCTTGTCCAGCGTCTCGTCCAGGGAGTGGTCGAGCCCGAAGGCCACCGCCTCCTTCAGCGCCGCATAGGCCACCGTCGGACCGGCGGCCAGCGCCCGCGCGACCTTCTCCGCCTCGGCCCGCAGCTCGCCGGACGGCACCACCTTGTTCGCGATGCCCAGCTCGTACGCATCCTGCGCGCTGATGCTCCGAGGGAAGAACAGCAGGTCAGCGGCCCTGCTCGGCCCCACCACCCGAGGCAGCGTCCAGGAGACCCCGGAGTCCGCGGTCAGCGCCACCCCCGCGAACGACGTGTTGAACGCGGCCGTATCGGCGACCACCCGGTAGTCCGCGGCGAGCGCGAACCCGAACCCGGCCCCGGCGGCGACCCCGTTCACCCCGGCCACCACCGGCTTCGGCGCCGACACCAGCGCCCGCACGATCGGGTTGTAGTGCTCCCGGACCGTCGTCATCGTCTGCCCGCCCCCGGTCTCCCGGTCGGACGCCAGCAGCGTGATGTGTTCCTTGAGGTCCTGCCCCACACAGAACGCCCGGTCCCCGGCCGCGGTCAGCAGGATCGCCCGGACCGCCGGGTCGGCCGCCGCCTCCTGCGCGGCGTCCCGGAGGGCGACCTTCGTCGCGATGCTGAGCGCGTTCATCGCCTCGGGGCGGTTGAGCGTGATCGTCGCGAGCCCGTCGCTCACTTCGTAGAGCACGGTGTCGGCCATGGTGCGTCCCCTCCGTCGTCATCGTCGTCGCGGCTGACGTACCGCTCAGTACGTCGATGCCCGAGGGACAGCATGGCGGAGATCGCCGTCCGGGGACCGGACCCGACGTGTGACCTGCGTCAAAGAAAACCGGGGGCGACTCGGTCGGCGTAAGGACGTGCGTCGGCGCAGTATCGCAGTCACATCGCCGAATTGAGTGGTTTTGCTCGCGTGCGTTGCCCAAGCGATGCCGACTGATGTTGGTCATCGGGTCCTGAGATGCGGGATAATGGCTTGGAAGCAATGTGTTCGATGCCGGTGTCGCGTGTCCGCTGAGGATCACGCGTGCCCTCCAGGGCCGTCGGTAGACGATGAGCTGTTGTCAGGAAGGGGAACGAGCATGGCGGCCATGAAGCCGCGGACGGGTGATGGCCCGCTCGAGGTGACCAAGGAGGGGCGGGGCATCGTCATGCGCGTTCCGCTCGAAGGCGGCGGTCGGCTCGTCGTCGAGCTGACCCCTGACGAGGCCGCGGCGCTCGCCGACGCCCTCAAGAACGTCGTCGGCTGAGGCGTCAGCGCCCAAACCCTTTCGGCCGCCCCGGTACCGCACGCGGTGCCGGGGCGCAGCCGTGTCTGGGGGAGGTGCCCGGCCGTTGCCGGGGCGAGGCGTCCGCCGGGTTCAGCGCTTGACCGCGCAGAGCAGCCCGTCGCCCACCGGCAGCAGCGACGGCATCAGCTCCTGGCTCTCCCGGACCGTGCGCAGCAGTTCGCGCAGCCGCAGCACCTCGGTGGGCTGCGGACCGGAGTCGACCGTGCGGCCGTTGGCGAAGACGCCCTCGAAGACGACCAGTCCGCCCGGCCGGAGCAGGCGCAACGATTCAGCGAGGTAGTCGGAGTACTCCTGCCGGTCGCCGTCGCAGAAGACCAGGTCGTAGCCGGCGTCCGCGAGGCGGGGGAGTACGTCGAGGGCGCGGCCGGGGATGAAGCGGGCCCGGTTGCTGGCGAAGCCGCACGCGCGGAAGGCGTGCCGGGCGAACTGCTGGTGCTCCGGCTCGGGGTCGACGGTCGTCAGGACGCCGTCCGGGCGCATGCCGTGCAGCAGGTACATGCCGGACACCCCGCAGCCCGTACCGATCTCGGCGACGGCCTTGGCGTCCACGGAGGCGGCGAGCAGACGCAGCGCGGCGCCCGTGCCGGGCGACACCGAGCGCAGCCCCGCCTCGCGGGCCCGGTCCCGGGCCCAGCGCAGTGCTTCGTCCTCGGCGACAAAGGCGTCGGCGAACGCCCAGCTCGTCTGCCGGTTGCCGGTAATGACCCTCTCCTGTCCCCGTGGTTGCCTGGGCGTGACTGTATCCGTTGGCACCGGGAACCCGCAGATGGGACCAGGCGTTTATGGGGGTGGAAGAGAAGGCGGGGGGACACGAATGGATCACGATGACGAGCGGGCGGTCGAGCAACCGCTGATGCGGACGGACGAGCCGGGTCAGCACAGATCAAGTTCTTGTAAAACCGCTTATCCGGTGCTAACGGGCGAGGTGGCTATGGTAGGGGCTCCACTGGACACCACCAGAGCCGACAGGGGAGGTGCGGCCGCGCCTGGGGATCGGGGAGGAGTGCTGCGGCGCTTCCTCGGGTCGGCAGGCAGGCCGAAATCCGTGAACGACACCGCTGCTGACCCCAGCCACGCCGACGCGCTCGCCATGGGCGAGGACCGGACCGCGACCTTCTCCACCGACGCGGACGGGCAGGCATGGACTCCGCCCACGTGGGAGGAGATCGTCAGCACACACAGCGGCCGCGTCTACCGCCTGGCCTACCGCCTCACCGGTAACCAGCACGACGCCGAGGACCTCACCCAGGAGGTCTTCGTCCGCGTGTTCCGCTCGCTGTCGACCTACTCGCCGGGCACCTTCGAGGGCTGGCTGCACCGCATCACCACCAACCTGTTCCTCGACATGGTCCGGCGCAAGCAGCGCATCCGCTTCGACGCCCTCGGCGACGACGCGGCCGAGCGCCTGCCCAGCCGCGAGCCCACCCCCTCGCAGGCCTTCAACGACGCGCACTTCGACGCCGACGTCCAGCAGGCCCTGGACACCCTCGCGCCCGAGTTCCGCGCCGCCGTCGTCCTGTGCGACATCGAGGGCCTGTCGTACGAGGAGATCGCCGCGACCCTGGGCGTCAAGCTCGGCACGGTCCGCTCCCGGATCCACCGCGGCCGCTCCCAGCTGCGCAAGGCCCTCGCGCACCGCGACCCGGGGGTCCGCAAGGCCGAGCGCCGCTCCTTCGTGCCCCGTGTTCCCGCACTGGGAGGAGGGGGCGCGACCGCGTGAGTGGATCACGACCGAAACCCGCCGAGCGTGCGCTCGCCGAACAGCATCTGGGAGATCGACTCTCCGCCCTGGTGGACGGAGAGCTCGGTCATGAGTCGCGCGAGCGCGTCCTCGCCCACCTGGCCACCTGTGCCCGGTGCAAGGCCGAGGCGGACGCCCAGCGCGCGCTGAAGAGCGTCTTCGCGGAGGCGGCCCCGCCGCCGCCCTCCGAGAGCTTCCTGGCCCGTCTCCAGGGCCTGCCCGGGGGCGACCCGGACGGCGGCGGCTCGCCGTTCGCCGGGGGAGGCCCCACGGGGCGCGGAGCCGCCGACGGGATCTTCGGCGTGAGCCGGGAGGACCGCTTCGAGTTCGGCTACGTCCCCGCCCGCCCGCACGACCCGGCCGCGGTCGCCGACCGGGGCTTCCGCATCCACCCCGTCGGCCGCCCGGACGGCGACCGCTCCGCCTCGCGCGGCATGCGGTTCGCGTTCGTCGCCGCCGGGGCCGTCTCGCTGGCCGCCGTCGCCCTCGGCGGGGTCACCGCGGGCATGCCCGGCTACCCGGCCGCCGACGCCCGTTCCACCGGCGGCGGCAGCGTCGCCCCGGCCGGTACGGCGGGCACCGGCACCTCCGGCGCCGCCGACTCGCAGCGCCGCCGCTCGCTCAGCCCGCTGCTGGCCTCCGGCACCCTGCTCGGCGGCACGACCGCGGTCCCCACCTCGGTCTCCGCACCGCTGCTGCCCGGGGTCCCCTCCCCGGCCGCCGGGCAGAGGGCGCTGCGCGCACTCACCGCGCCGGTCATGGCCGGTGCGGCCGCGGTCTCCCCGCTGATACGACCGCTGACCGCCACCCCGCCGTTCGCCCTCACCTCGTGGAACGCCCCCGAGGCGACCGGCACCGGCCTGTTCGCCGCACCCGTCCCCGACACGACCTCCGCCCCCTCCTCCCCGTCCCCCGCTCACTCCCGCTCCTCGCGCACGGCCCACTGACCGGCCGTACCACCTGCTGAACGCTCCTGCCGGGTGGCCCGTGAACCTGGTTGAATCCTGTGAACCAGCCATGCCCGTGGCGCTGTCCCGGGCACGGATTCGACCTTCCGCGAGCCCGCCCGTGCAGGGGGCCGTGGTCAGCCCACGAGGAGAACATGGACGAGGGGATACCGACGTCACCGGAGACACCCGGCGACGCGGTGCCTGCCACGGGGGAGCGGGCGAAGGAGGTGACAGCCGCCGCGCCGAGCGAGGCGGCCGTGGACACCGACCGCGACTTCGGCCTCGGCCATCGCGAACTCGCGCGACCGGGGGCGACCCCGGGCGCGAGGAACGTCCGAGAGGTCTCCGAGGGTTCCGAGGCCGAGGGCTTTACGGGCTCCGCAGGCGGTGAGCGCGGCGGCTCCGGGGGCGACGGCGAACCGGCGCGGGCGGCCGCCGCCTCGCCCGAAGCCGCCCGGCAGCCACCGTCACCGCTGCCGCCCCTGCCCCTGCCGCTCGACGAACCCCGCGGCGGGCGGGCGTCCCTCCAGCAGGCCGATGCGGTCGCGCCGTGGGAGCGGCGCCGGACGAGGAGCCGGCGGACCTTCGTGGCGGGCGCGTTGCTGCTCGCGGTGGTCTCCGGCGCCGTCGGCGGGCTGATCGGCGCCTATCTGGAGCGCACCGGCGGGCTGGAGTCCGTACAGCTGCCCCAGCCCGGCCCGCCGCCGCCCGGGCGGCCTCCGGGCAGCGTCGCCGCGATCGCCGCACGGGCCCTGCCCAGCGTCGTCACCCTGCGGGTCTCCGGCGCCGGCGAACAGGCCACCGGCACCGGCTTCGTCCTCGACGCGCGCGGGCACATCCTGACCAACAACCACGTCGTCGCGCCCGCGGTGTCCGCCGGCGGCCGGATCACCGTCACCTTCAGCGGCGGAACCGCCGCCAGGGCGACGGTCGTCGGCCGCGACACCGGCTACGACCTCGCCGTGGTCCAGGTGCACGGCGTGCGCGACCTCACCCCGCTGCCGCTCGGCGACTCCGACGCCGTCCGCGTCGGCGACCCGGTCGTCGCCATCGGCGCCCCCTTCGACCTGCCGGGCACCGTCACCGCCGGGATCATCAGCGCCAAGGAACGGCCCATCACCTCGGGCGGCGGGAGCGGCGACGGCAGTGACGTGTCCTACGTCGACGCCCTGCAGACCGACGCCCCGATCAACCCGGGCAACTCCGGCGGCCCCCTGCTGGACGTCCACGCCCGGGCCGTCGGGGTGAACTCCGCGATCCGGTCCGCCGACGACCAGGACGGCCCCGGCGACGGAGGGGCGGGTTCGACAGGACTCGGGTTCGCCATACCGATCAACCAGGCCAAGCGGGTCGCCGAGGAGCTCATCGCCACGGGGAAGGCGACCCACCCGGTCATCGGGATCACCCTGGACATGGGCTACACCGGCGACGGCGCCCGGATCGACGCCAAGGCCGCCGACGGCGGACCCGCGGTCACCGTGGACGGCCCCGGCGCCCGCGCCGGACTGGCGGCGGGCGACGTCATCACCGCGCTCGACGGGCAGCCCGTCCACTCCGGCGAGGAACTGATCGTCCGCACCCGGTCGCACCGCCCCGGCGACCGGCTGAGCCTGACCGTCGAACGCGCCGGCGCCGAGAAACGGCTCACGCTGGTCCTCGGGTCTTCGGACAGGAACTGACAGAAACCTCACAGGCGAGACCCCGTCCGTGCCCCGACTAGGCAAACAACCCGGAAAACCGGTCGTACACACGCAGTCGGACACCTCGGGACGGTACCGGTCGGACAGGTCCGCCGGGTACCGTGGACCCGGCCCGGACCACGGAACAGCCGCAACAGCGACCGGAGGGCCGAGGACCGAGGACATCGCAAGGAGCTTCAGGTGTTCAATGACATAGGACCACTCGAGCTGGTGACGATCATTGTGCTCGCCGTGCTCGTCTTCGGTCCGGACAAGCTCCCGAAGGTCATCCAGGACGTCATGCGGACCATCCGCAAGATCCGGGAGTTCTCCGAGAGCGCCAAGGCGGACATCCGCCAGGAACTGGGCCCGGAGTTCAAGGATTTCGAATTCGAGGACCTCAACCCCAAGACGTTCATCCGCAAGCACATCGACGGTGACGAACTGGGGCTCAAGGAGATCCGCAACGGCTTCGACCTGAAGAAGGAGATGGCCGAGGTCACGGACGCGGTGCACAGCCGCGAGACCGACTCGCCCTCCTCGCCCTCTTCGGGGAGTGGCCGGATCGACATGACCAAGAAGCCCGAGGAGCCCGGCAAGGACGACCGTCCGCCGTTCGACGCGGACGCCACCTGAGCCTCCTCACCCACCTGGACCTGAGCGGCGTACGTGACGCGTTTCATAGCGCATGTGCGCCGCTCAGGCGTCTCCGACGGCTTGAACCCGCCGCCCGCGCGACCCACGCACCGGGCGGTTTCGCTGCTGGTCCCGGCAAGGTGGATATGCTGCCGAGTTGTTGTGCGGACCGGACGAGTGCGCCCGAAGGGGGGCGGGCCGCCCCGGACCGACTGGAGCAAGGAGGCGTCCGGGCAGATGGAGACGACAAGTCGGGTGGGCGGACAGACACCGGTCGCGGAGAACGGACAGCAGGTCCCCTCCGTCCGTCGTACGGTCGACGGCTACCTGCTGGCGACCTTTCCCTGGTACGGCCTCGACGAGGCGTTCACGGGGCCGCGCTGGCTGATGCAGGTGGGTGCGGCGGCCGACGGCGCGGTGGAACACGGTTCGATCGGACACGGCGACGAGCCGTCCGTACGCAATGAGCACCTCGCCTCGTCGGTCGGCGAGCCGAGGGAGAAGTTCGCGGTGGTCGTGACGGTGGCGGCCAGCCCGTCCCGGCGGAGCGCCGACGGCACGGGCCTGCTGGAGGCCACGACGGTGTCGTCCGCCGCCTGGCTGGCGGGCGTCGGCCTGCTCTCCTTCACCTGGCCCGGCCAGATGGACCACAGCCTCCGTGACGACTGGCTGGAGCAGCAGACCGAGACGGCCTGGGAACTCGCCGACGACCTGGCGGGCGACGCCTGGTCCACCCTGTCCCTGCCCGTCGACGGCGTCCCCACCCCCTTCCACTACCGGGAGTCCGAGTTCGGCTGGGTCCTCGCCGGCTCCACCTCGGAAGGGGTCCACCTGGGCGCGTACGGGCGCGGGATGAGCGCATACGGGCTCGGCTTCGCGATGATCAAGGACATCGAGGCGTACGCCTGACGGTCCTCCGGCTACCGCCCCGCGTGCTGAGAACGCGGGGCGGTGGCCGGAGCTGTGGCGCAATCGATCAGGGCTTGATCAACGTCTTCAGGATTGCCGCGACCGCCGCGATCTGGGCGAGAAGCCAGGCAATCTGCCCGGAAAGGCCGCGTAGCCGGTGGATCGACAGCAGCAGGGCGAAACGGCTGGGCCAGTACTGCCGTTCTTCCTTCAGCGTCGTCGTGTCCATCCAGAGGCCGGTGAGTGTCAGGATGAAGAGCGTGAGGACGGAATACAGGAGCAGCACACTGACGTTCGAGTCGGCGTACCGGGTCAACAGGCCGAGCAACAGTGCGGGCATGGCGTAGGCGAGCGTGACGCTCCACGCCCGGGTGGCGCTGCGGCGGCCGGGCAGCTGGCGCCACAGGGCGCCCAGGGTGAAGCCGACACCACCCCATGCCAACTGATAGGCAATGAACCCCGCGATGAGATTCGGAATCGCGGTGGGTTCGAGCGTGAGTTGCAGCCCGTCATACAGATCGGTCGACTCCAGGTAGAGAAGGCCGAAGCTCGCCGGAATCCCGAAGCAGAAAGCCAGGAGGGCCGCCCGTCGGGCGTTGAACCACCAGTGGACTTCCGGCCCCCAAGCCAGAGCGACGTCCAGAATGGAAATCTGGTTGGGTGGGTTTTTCGCCAGACAGCGCGATACCAGCCACTGTCGCAGCTCGCGCAATTCTCCCTCCAGTTGGTCGCAAGTGACACCGCTCAGGCGTCCCTGATCCAGTAGCTGGAGTTGATGGTTGAGATTGCGATACTGATGAGCCTTTTCCATCAGTTCGCCCATCCTGTCGACGCCTGGCTTGTGCATGCGGAAGAGATATCCCATTCGGCTCAGCACCGACCAACGTCGTCCGGCGGCAATGATCGCGAAGAGCGAGATGATATTCAACACGAGCCAGACACCATACTGTGCATTATTGGATGCAAATTTGGCGCCTCTCATTCCCACGGTCAAGGAAAATAGTACGGCAATGATCAGGAGGTCAGATTTTTCAGGCCCCAGGGGGATGTTCTCCATTTTTCGACTGGCCAGAGCGCGTTGCGTCACGAAGTGCGAGTGCAACAGGGCGAGGAGTGCGACACCCGTGAGGAGCCAACTGTAGGTGAAGATCCATGTGAGGTCATAGAAGGAGAAATTCAACAGATACTTGTTTACGTACTCGTCATGCTTTGCGGAGCTGTTTAGCTCGATGAGCCATGTGACCCGTTCCCATTGGTTTCCAGCTGCCCATAGGAGGCACCAGAAGAAGCCGCCGACGATCACCAGCAGCAGAGTGGAGACGGCTGCGACACAGAGAACAGGCGCTTCGTTCCATACGCGGGTCCAGCCAATGGGGACCAGTCCTCCCTCGCGTGCGAAGCGCCACGCCCACGCGGTCATCGCGGCCAGCCACAGCCACACGGTCGCCACGCCGATGAGTACGTACCCGACCCTGCCGGACAGTGGCGCCACGGGCATTGCCAGGCTCCAAGGCAGGCCGAAAAGTCTGTGGCCGAGGATCACCAGCATGCCGATCGCCGCCATCGCGGAAGCGAAACCGATGACGGCGCGTGCCTGGCGCCGCCGGTGGCCCGCGAAGCAGCCGGGCTCATCAGCGCGGGCATGCCAGGGGCGGGCGACGAGGATCAAGGTTAGGCCGGCAGCGATGCAGATGATGTGCCATGGGAGTCCGACGGTTTTCTGCCGGTTGAGCTGAAGCAACGTCAGGGCCACTGCCCCACTGAGCAGAGCCCATTGCAGAACTGGTCCGGCGAGGGCCCGTCCTGCTCCGAAGTCGCTGAGTCGCCACCGGGTTTCCGTTCTCCTGAACGCGGGAGACGTGTACATCCGGCGGGCGCGAAGTGCGGTCAGCGCGAGCACGCCCGAGGCGAACATCCACCACGTGGCAATGCCTGCCGGTTTCCAGAGCGACTGGTCCCAACTCAGGACGATTGAGCGTTTCCAGGGCAGATCGAGTGCGAGGCAGCGATGTTCGTGCTTGGAGCAGAGTTGCGCGGGCCGCTGATCGGCCCACGTCACCTTGGTATTGTCGGCAGACGCTGTCTGCCCGTAATGCTCAAACTCGAGGTCGTCTAGTTCGGCCTCTACTTTCCAGTGAGCATTTTTCAGCGTCGAAGGCTGGAGAAAGACGATCCATTTATCTCCCTTTTCCCTGGATCTCGCGATCTTCCAGGGGCCGAGCATGTAACTACGACGGTCCCTGATCCAGGCGATGGAATTGTACGTCACCGCAACTTTGTCCCCGTCGGCGACGGCGACTGGATTTTTTTGACGCCATTCAGTGAAGCGAAGATTGTTGTCCGGTCCGCGTAGGAGACAGTGCATAGCCTTCTGGTAGCCGGCCGATTCCTCGCTGAATGTCAGCTGGTTCGCCATCTCCCACTTCGGTGCAGGAATCTCGATTTTCATTTCGGAGGAGACCTGGATGAAATTCTTGTGGTGTTGGCGGAAGCTGATTTTTGCGTTCACCTTGCTGGTGTCGAGTTGTCCCTCCTGGCAGTCGTCATTATTATTCTCTCGAGCCTCCGCGGGAGCACACGCCCACCACGTAAGCGCCAGGATCACCAACGGCAACAGTCGCAACCACCGGACACTCGTCATTGTGTCGACACCTCCTCACCGAAGAATTTAGTGAAGGTGTCCGATGCGACATGCGCAGACACACAGGGTAGGCGTTGCGCCCACTCCTTCGTCCCAGTCTGCGGAATTGAGGGAAAGCAGTCGGTGGCTGATAATGGAATCCGATGACCGTCAAGTGGTTGACGGAGGAATTATGACGGACATAAACGTTTCCGCTCCTAGGGCGTCGCTTCCCGCCTTCGAGGAAGCCGAGCCGCTGGGTCCCCAGGACGCGGAGTTCGTCCGGGATCTGGCCGTGGTGCTGGCCAAGCACGGCAACCTGAACCGGTTCGGGCTCTGCCTTCTGCACGATCACTTCCCGATCGCCGCGGACGAGGTGCTGGTGGAGACGAACGACTCCAGGGCCCGCACACTGCAGGCGCATGTGGAGAAGGCGGCCGGTACACAGCACATCAAGGCCTCGCAGTGGCGTTTCCTGCCGCATGCCGAAGGCGTGCGGGGCGGGGAGCCCGAAGGAGGCACCTTCCAGGCGCTCATGCTGTGCCTCACGCAGGACCTGTGCCCGGGGAACGACTGAAGAGGGCACCGTCCGCGAGAGACGGCGCCCCCTTCAGTCCTAGTGGCTCAGAACCCGAGGCTCAGAACTTGTTCTTCGGTGTGATTCCCAGGGAGAGGCCCGAGAGGCCGCGCTGGCGGCCGCCCAGTTTTCCGGCGATGGCGCGCAGGGCCGTGCCGGCCGGGCTGTCGGGGTCGGTGAGGACGACCGGCTTGCCCTCGTCGCCGCCTTCGCGCAGGCGCACGTCGATCGGGATGCTGCCGAGGACCGGGACCGTCGCGCCGGTGGTGCGGGTGAGGCCGTCGGCGACCGTCTGCCCGCCGCCGGTGCCGAAGACGTCGACCATCTCGCCGCAGTGCGGGCAGGGCAGGCCGGACATGTTCTCGACCACGCCGACGATCTTCTGGTGGGTCTGGACCGCGATGGAGCCGGCCCGCTCGGCGACCTCGGCCGCCGCCTGCTGCGGGGTCGTGACGACCAGGATCTCCGCGTTCGGGACCAGCTGGGCGACCGAGATGGCGATGTCACCGGTGCCCGGCGGCAGGTCCAGGAGCAGGACGTCGAGGTCGCCCCAGTAGACGTCCGCCAGGAACTGCTGGAGGGCACGGTGCAGCATCGGGCCGCGCCAGACCACCGGGGCGTTGCCCGGGGTGAACATGCCGATGGAGATGACCTTCACGCCGTTCGCCGACGGCGGCATGATCATGTTCTCGACCTGGGTGGGGCGGCCGTCCGCGCCGAGCATCCGCGGGACGCTGTGGCCGTAGATGTCGGCGTCGACGACACCGACCTTGAGGCCGTCGGCGGCCATCGCCGCGGCGAGGTTGACCGTGACGGAGGACTTGCCGACACCGCCCTTGCCGGAGGCGACCGCGTAGACCCGGGTGAGGTTGCCCGGCTTGGCGAAGGGGACCTCGCGCTCGGTCTGCCCGCCGCGCAGCGCGGAGGCCAGCTCCTTGCGCTGCTCGTCGCTCATCACGTCCAGGGTGACGTCGACGCGGGTGACGCCGTCCACCCGCGAGACCGCCTCGGTCACCCGCTGGGTGATCGTGTCCCGCATCGGGCAGCCGGAGACCGTCAGGTACACGGTGACCGCGACCGCGCCGTCCTCCCCGATCTCCACCGATTTGACCATCCCCAGTTCGGTGATGGGTCGGTTGATCTCCGGGTCGTTCACCGTCGCCAGTGCCTCGCGCACCGCGTCTTCGCTAGCCATACAGACGATGGTACGGCGAGGCACAGGCCCCCTATAACGCCCCTCAGCGGTCTTCTACGTCACGCCCCGCCGACCGTTCTGCCGGGAATACGGCATGTTCGTGATGCCCGTTCCGGTGTTCGTCCATCTCTTTCAACAGGTCCTGCAGCTCGGAACGGATCCAGTCCCGGGTCGCCACCTCGCCCAGACCCATCCGAAGGGCGGCGATCTCCCGGGTCAGGTACTCGGTGTCGGCGATGGACCGTTCGTTCTGCTTGCGGTCCTGTTCGAGGTTGACCCGGTCCCGGTCGTCCTGCCGGTTCTGCGCGAGCAGGATCAGCGGGGCCGCGTAGGACGCCTGCAGGGACAGCGCCAGGGTCAGGAAGATGAACGGGTACTCGTCGAAGCGCAGCCTGCCGGGCGCCGCGATGTTCCACACCACCCAGACGACGACCACGATCGTCATCCAGACGATGAACCGCCCGGTGCCCAGGAACCGCGCGATGCGCTCGGACAGCCGCCCGAAGGCCTCCGGGTCCCACTCGGGCAGCAGCCTGCGCCGCGGCGGGCGCGGCTGGTCCAGCCGCACCCCGCGCGGCCGGGTGGCGGCGGTGGCACCGGACGGCGTGCGCTCGCGGCCGCTCTCGCGTTCAGGCGCCATGGCTCCCCGCCCCCTTCTCCGCCGCCGGCTCCCGCGTCGCCTGCTCCTCCTCGTCGAGGTGGAACTC
Organism: Streptomyces sp. NPDC048288; assembly: GCF_043201555.1. Classification (NCBI taxonomy): domain Bacteria; kingdom Bacillati; phylum Actinomycetota; class Actinomycetes; order Kitasatosporales; family Streptomycetaceae; genus Streptomyces; species Streptomyces sp. NPDC048288. The sequence goes on along the minus strand of NZ_JBICZD010000003.1, from coordinate 15,842 downwards.
GGTCTCCCGCCAGTCGTCCGGCAGCATGTGGTCGAGGACGTCGTCCACCGTCACCGCGCCCAGCAGCGACCCCGTCTCGTCCACCACGGGCGCCGCGACCATGTCGTACGTGGCGAAGAACCCGGCGATGACCGGGAGCGTGGCCTCGGGGTCGAGCGGCTGCAGGTCGTCGTCGGCGACCAGCGAACTGACCAGGGTGTACGGGGGGTCCCGCAGCAGCCGCTGGAAGTGGACGGTGCCCAGGTACTTGCCGGTCGGGGTCTCGTCGGGCGGACGGCAGACGTAGACCTGGGCGGCGAGGGCCGGGGAGAGGTCGGGGTTGCGGACCCGGGCGAGGGCGTCGGCGACGGTGGCGTCCGGCCGCAGCACGATCGGCTCGGTGGTCATCAGACCGCCGGCCGTGTGTTCCTCGTACGACATCAGGCGCCGCATCTCGGCCGCGTCCGCCGGCTGCATCAGGCTCAGCAGCCGTTCCTTGTCCGGCTCGGGGAGCTCGGAGAGCAGGTCGGCCGCGTCGTCCGGGTCCATGGCCTCCAGGATGTCCGCCGCCCGCTCCTCCTTCAGCTTGCCGAGGATCTCGATCTGGTCGTCCTCGGGCAGCTCTTCGAGGACGTCGGCCAGCCGGTCGTCGTCCAGCGCGGCGGCCACCTCCGCGCGGCGCTTCGCGGAGAGGTGGTGCAGCACGTTGGCGAGGTCGGCGGGGCGCAGCTGCTCGAAGGTGGCGAGCAGGCTCTCGGCGCCCTGCCCGTGCTCCTCCAGGGAGAACCCGGTGACCTGCGACCACTCGACGGTGAGCGACTCTCCCCTGGTCCGCCGGAACGTTCCCTTCCGTCCCTTGCGGACGAAGACCCGGTCGACCTCCCACTCCCGGCGGGCCGGCCGCTGCTGCACGCCCAGGTCGAGGACGGTGACCTCCTCGCCGGTGTCGGTCAGCCGGACCCGGCGGTCGAGGAGTTCACCGAAGACCAGGCGCTCGGTGGGGCGCTGCTCGAAGCGGCGGACGTTGAGCACGCCGGTGGTGATGACCTGGCCCGACTCGATGCTCGTCACCCGGGTCATGGGCAGGAAGATGCGGCGCCGGGTGGACAGTTCGACGACCAGGCCGAGCAGCCGCGGCGCCTTGCGGCCCACGCGCAGCATCACGACAAGGTCCCTGACGCGGCCCACCTGGTCGCCGTTGGGATCGAAGACGGCGATGCCGGCGAGGTGCGAGACGAAGATCCGGGGAGCGCCGGCTGCCATGGGTTCGCTTCCTTTGCCTACTGAAGTTCCACTTGCTGGATTTCCTGCCCTTTCTGCCCGCTCGGTGGGCTTCAGGCTAGCCCGTACCGATCGGATACGCCCTGGTGGGCGGTCCGGACGGACCGGCTCCGCCGGGTGGGCGACACACCGGTACGCTGCGGTACGCCGAGCCGGACCCGACAGAAAGGTGGCCCTGTCCGTGACCGCGATTGCTCCGGGCCGAACCCCTCGCGCCGTGCTGGTGACGGCGGTGTGCGCACTGGCCGTCCTCACGGGATGCAGCGAGGATCCGGACGCGGGGACGAACGGGGTGGGCAAGCTGTCCGCGGACGTCATCCAGTCGAAGACCCGCGCGGCGGCGACGTCCGTGGCGACGGTGCGGATGGCGGGGACGGTGGTCACGAGCGGGCGTACGTACGAGCTGGACATGCGCCTGAACGCGGACGGGGGGACCGGGTCGGTCACCTCGAAGGGGGCGACCTTCCAGCTGGTGCGGGTCGGCAAGACGCTGTATCTGCAGGCCGACGCCGGGTTCTGGAACCACGCCGACGGCAGTGACACGGCCGCCGCGGGCAAACTCGACGGCAAGTACGTCAAGGTGCCGCGGAGCGACCCCGCGTACAAGAAGTTCAGCGGCTTCACGGACAAGGACGTTCTCCTCTCGGGCCTGCTGACCCTGCACGGTTCCCTCGCGACCGACGGCCACCACGAGCAGTCCGGCACCCCCACCATCCGCATCACCGGCGACAAGGGATCGGGCGGCACCCTCGACGTCTCCCTGCACGGCAAGCCGTACCCGCTCCGCCTGGAACGCGGCGGCGGCGCCGGCACCCTCACCTTCTCCGACTGGGGCAAGGACTTCAGCGTGGCCGAGCCGGAAAAAGGCGACACGGTGGACTACGGGAAGCAGCTGCCGACGTCGTAGGGGCGACGGAGCGGTTCCGGGGGCCGACGGTGGTTTCGGCACCGCCGGTCACCACCGCGGGGGCTCAGCGCCACTGCGGCGGACCGATGGGGCCGACGGGCGGATGGGCCGACCGGATTCCGGGACCGGCAGGTTTGTGTGTGGGGGCCTGCGGTGCGCGGTGGTGTGCCGGTCGCCCTGAGCCCGCCGCGACGGTGATCAGTCATGACGGTGACGATCGGCGGTGCCGAACTGGGCGCGACCCTCGGCTATTTGCTCTTTCTCCGTTTGGCGAGCAGGCGCGGGAGGCTCGCCGGGATCGGGCGGCGGGTGGTCGCGGGGGACGGGACGGGGGCTTCGGCGAGGTCGCCCGGCGGTACGGGCAGGAGCGCTCCCGTCGGGGTCAGGCGGAGCACCCGGGACTCCCGGGCCCACCGCTGCGTCATCGCCTCGCCGTCGGGTGCGTTGAGGCGTTTGCCCTTGAGTTCCGCGACCGCGGCGTCCCACTCCGGGGTGCCGGCGGACAGTTCCGTGACCGTCGCCGTCCAGGTGACCAGCCGGCCGCCCTTGTCCTTGCTGCGGACGGTGACCTCCGCCGTGCCCCCGTCGGCCAGCCCGGCCAGCGGCTGCTCGGCGCCGTCGCCGACCAGGCACACGCCGCCGTCGGCCCACGCGTGCCACACGGCACGCGCGGCCGGCGCCCCGGCGCCCCGGACCCAGATGAGGCCGGACTTCTTCGTGGCCTCCTCGACGAGGGCCTGGTCGAGCAGCTCGCTTGTCATGGCGCCCACCCTAGAGCCAGCCGTTGCGCTTCAGGGTGCGGTGGATGCCGAGGCAGATGACCATGGTGATGCCCATGATCACCGGGTAGCCGTACCGCCAGTGCGTCTCGGGCATGTACTTGAAGTTCATGCCGTACACCCCGCACACCATCGTCGGTACGGCGATGATCGCGGCCCAGGACGTGATCTTGCGCATGTCCTCGTTCTGCGCGACGGACGCCTGCGCGAGGTTGGCCTGGAGGATGGAGTTGAGGAGTTCGTCGAAGCCGACGACCTGCTCCTGGACGCGGGCGAGGTGGTCGGCCACGTCCCGGAAGTACTTCTGGATGTCGGGGTCGACCAGTCGCATGGGGCGTTCGCTGAGCAGCTGCATCGGGCGGAGCAGGGGCGACACCGCGCGCTTGAACTCAAGGACCTCGCGCTTGAGTTGGTAGATGCGCGCCGAGTCGACGCCTCGGGAGACCCCGCCCCTGCGGCCGGGCGTGAAGACCTCGGTCTCCACCTCGTCGATGTCGTCCTGCACGGCGTCGGCGACCGCGACATAGCCGTCGACCACATGGTCGGCGATGGCGTGCAGCACGGCCGAGGGGCCCTTGGCGAGCAGTTCGGGGTCGTCCTGGAGCCGGTGCCGCAGCGCCCGCAGCGAGCCCTGGCCGCCGTGCCGGACGGTGATGAAGAAGTCCCGGCCGGTGAAGCACATCACCTCGCCGGTCTCCACGACCTCGCTGTTGGCGGTGAGCTGGTCGTGCTCGACGTAGTGGATGGTCTTGAAGACGGTGAAGAGGGAGTCGTCGTAGCGCTCCAGCTTCGGGCGCTGGTGGGCCTGGACGGCGTCCTCCACGGCCAGCGGGTGCAGCCCGAACTCGCTCGCGATACCGGCGAATTCGGCCTCGGTCGGCTCGTGCAGGCCGATCCACACGAACCCGCCGTCCCGGCGCACCAGGCGCATCGCCTCGTGCGGGGTCAGCGGCTTCGTCGTCTCGACGCGCGCGCCGTCGCGGTACACGGCGCAGTCGACGACGGCCGACGGCGTACCGGGGTCGCGGGTGGTGTCGTACGCGCCGGTGTCCGGCCGCAGGCTCTTGCGGAGCGAGGGACGGGACGGGCGGACCACGGCGCGCAGGTCGCGGATCATCGACATGGGCAGGCTCCTTCGCGACAGGCAGCGAGAGTTCGCCGGCGAACGGGTGGAACTACCCGGAATGGGGACGTCCTGACTGCGGATGTTTGGCACGTCCACAAAGCGGGGAGCACCGCACCGTTGCGGTGGCGACATCGCTACTGATTCGGATCAGACGAACGGATCCAGACAGGCCCGGAGCGGACCGGTCAGAGGGATCAGGCAAGCGAAACGAAGTGCTCTTCCGAACGACAACGCGCACAAGAAGGCGGCAGCCAGCCAGAGAAGAAATCAGAGGCCGGAAGAGCGAGTGGTACTGCACGGGTGACTTCGATCCATGACAGCCCCACCTCCTCCAGCCGGTCCCTCGTAAGGGAGTCCTGTCGGCGTCGGGGGCTTACCGCGACGCTCTGCGTGCTGCCCCGACCACCGCGGCCAGACTAGCAGCAGCCCTCAGTGTCAAGGCGCCGCTTTGCCCGGTACTGACGAGTTCTATGCTCGCGACATGGCTGATGTTCTTCCTCTGGTCGAGGCCCGGTTGACCACCACTCTGGGCGAACCGGACGCACGCGCGGCGGTCACTTTCCTGGGTACGGACCCCATCGAGGTGCTCCGTTTCCACGAGGATCTCCAGGGCGAGGACGTCGTCCGCTACGCCACGCTCGGCATGTCCGCGCACCCCATGACGGACCCCACCGCGATGGTCGCGGACCCCGTCAAGGGACCCCGTGCCGAGCTGGTCCTCTCGGTCCGCGCCGGGCTCGCCGAGACCGACAAGGTGCTCCGCGCGCTCGCCGTCCTGGCCGCGTCTCCGCAGGTCGAGGGCCTGGTCGTGGCGCCGGGCGCGTCGCTCGACGTCGGTGAGCCGCTGTGGCCGGGGGCGCCCTTCACCTCGGTCCTGGTCGGCGAGCCGGGTGGTCTCGTCGAGGATCTGGAGCTGGACGAGCCGCTCGATCCCGTACGGTTCCTGCCGCTGCTGCCGATGACGCCGAACGAGGCCGCCTGGAAGCGGGTGCACGGCGCGCAGGCCCTCCAGGAGCGCTGGCTCGCCGGCGGGACGGACCTCCGGCACCCGAACCGGAAGTCCGTCCCGCTGGACTGACGGGGCGGGGTGAGCAAGCTCACCAAGCGCCGCCCCGAAGACGTCAGTTGGCAAAGCGCCGGCCGACGTCAGTTGGCGAAGACCGTGACACCGTCCTCCGTGGCGTGCCGGGGTTCCAGTTCCTCGGCATCGTGCGCGAGGGCGTTCCGTCGTACGAACACCACGACCGCGCCCAGGACGGCGGTGGCCGCCGCCACCACGAACGGGATGTGGATGTCGCTCCACTCCTCGATCTTCGGCGCGAAGTAGGGAGCGGCCGCGGCGGCGAACCAGCGGACGAAGTTGTAGCCCGCGCTCGCCACCGGGCGCGGCGCGTCCGACACGCCGAGGGCCAGCTCGGTGTAGACGGTGTTGTTCACGCCGATGAACGCGCCGGACAGGATCGTGCAGACGATCGCGGCGCTGTGGCCGCCGTAGCCGAGGACGAGGACGTCGGCGGCGAGCAGCACGAGCGAGCCGCCCAGCACCTTGAGCGAGCCGAAGCGCCGCTGCATGCGCGGGGCCACGAGCACGGAGAAGACCGCCAGCAGGACGCCCCAGGCGAAGAAGACCGCGCCCGACCGGTACGGGGTCATGTTCAGCACGAACGGGGTGAAGGCCAGCACGGTGAAGAACGTGTAGTTGTAGAAGAACGCGGAGACGGCGGCGGAGGCGAGGCCGCCGTGGCCCAGCGCCCGGAGCGGGTCCAGGATCGACGTCTTGCGGGCGGGCTTCGGCTGTTCCTTCAGGAACGCGGTGATGCACAGGAAGCCGACCGCCATCAGGGTGGCGGTGCCGAAGAAGGGGTAGCGCCAGCTGAGGTTGCCGAGCACCGCGCCGAGCAGGGGGCCGCAGGCCATGCCGAGGCCGAGCGCGGACTCGTAGAGCAGGATCGCGGAGGCGCTGCCGCCGGCCGCCGCGCCGACGATGACCGCGAGGGCCGTCGACACGAACAGGGCGTTGCCCAGGCCCCAGCCGGCCCGGAAGCCGACCAGCTGGCCGACCGTGTCGGAGGTGCCGGCGAGTCCGGCGAAGACGACCACGAGGGCGAGGCCGAGCAGCAGGGTCCGGCGGCCGCCGATCCGGCTGGAGACGAAGCCGGTGAGCAGCATCGCCACGGCGGTGATCAGGAAGTACGAGGTGAAGAGCAGGGAGACCTGGCTGGTCGTGGCGTCCAGGCCCTTGGCTATGGAGGGCAGGATCGGGTCGACGAGTCCGATGCCCATGAAGGCGACGACGGACGCACCGGCCGTCGCCCACACGGCCTTCGGCTGTCGCAGGATGCTGCCCGCTCCGGCGTCGAATGGGTCGTCCATGCGCTTCCTCCGCTTCTCGCTGCGTGCCGATTTGGTTGGCGTATACACATAGTAAGTTAGGGCGGCTAATTAATGCAAGATGCATCTAGTTGCGCCCGGTGAGCGGGTCCGTCCGGACGGGTGATCGTCCTTGACGTGGGGGATCCGGGGTAGGACCGTGGGGCCCTATGAGGGGCGAACCCAGTTGCCCGAAGTGTGGTGGCCGGGTCAGGGCTCCCGGACTCTTCGCCGATACCTGGCAGTGCGATGTGCACGGGACCGTGCATCCGGTGCAGCCCGTGATCCCGCCCAGCGTCGAGGCCCTCGGTGTGGTGGTGCACCGCACGCAGGTCCCGGTGTGGATGCCCTGGCCGCTGCCGGTCGGCTGGCTGTTCACGGGGGTGGCGTGCGCCGGTGACGACCGCAGCGGCGGCCGTGCCACCGCCGTCGCCTGCTCCGGACCCGCGCCGCTCGGCGGGATAGGGGAGATGATCCTGGTCGCCGAGGAACTGGGGGTCGGACTCGGGGCGCGGTACGCCGGGATCGACGGACCGGATCCGGGACCGTACATGAGCGTGGAGAAGCCGCCGCAGGCGAAGGTGCTGGCCGCCGGGCGGCCCACACCGCTGTGGCATGTCTCCGGGGCGCCGGACGACCGGGCCGTCTTCGCCGGCGAGGCCCGTGGGCTGTGGCTGTGGGCGGTGGTCTGGCCCGAGCAGACCGGGCTGCTGATGTACGACGAACTGGTGCTGACGGATCTGCGGGACGCGGGCGCGGAGGTGGACCTGGTGCCCTGCGGGGCGTTGTCGCCGCGCTTGCTGGAGCCGTGAGGGGCGCGTTCTCCTGTGCGTCGGCTGTACGGGGTGCTCCCCGCTCCCGGGTGTGACAGGGCACCCTCTGCCGACGGCTATCCTTGACGTGTCCCTACCCGTGCCGTCCCGCTGGAGTCCGCGTCGTGCGCATCGATCTGCACTGCCACTCCACCGCCTCCGACGGTACGGACACCCCGGCCGAGCTGGTGCGCAACGCCGCCGCTGCCGGTCTTGACGTGGTCGCGCTGACCGATCACGACACCACCCGCGGGTACGCCGAGGCCATCGCCGCGCTGCCCGCCGGGCTCACCCTGGTGACCGGGGCCGAGCTGTCCTGTCGTATCGACGGCGTCTCCATGCACATGCTGGCCTACCTCTTCGACCCCGAGGAGCCCGATCTGCTCGCCGAGCGCGAGCTGGTCCGGGACGACCGGGTGCCGCGCGCGCAGGGCATGATCGCCAAGCTGAACGCGCTGGGCGTGCCGGTCACCTGGGAGCAGGTGAAGCGGATCGCCGGCGACGGTTCCGTGGGGCGGCCGCACGTCGCCTCGGCGCTCGTCGAGCTCGGTGTCGTGCCGACCGTGAGCGACGCCTTCACCGAGGAGTGGCTGGCCGACGGCGGCCGGGCCTTCGTGGAGAAGCACGAGACCGACCCCTTCGAGGCGATCCGGCTGGTCAAGGGGGCCGGCGGGGTGTGCGTGTTCGCGCACCCGGCGGCCGCCAAGCGCGGCCGCACCGTGCCGGAGTCCGCGATCGCCGAGCTGGCCGCGGCCGGTCTCGACGGCATCGAGGTCGACCACATGGACCACGACGAGGACACCCGCGTACGGCTGCGGGGGCTCGCCGCGGAGCTGGGGCTGCTGGTCACGGGGTCGTCCGACTACCACGGCAGCCGCAAGACGGTGACGCTGGGCGAGTACACCACCCACCCCGAGGTGTACGGCGAGATCACGCGCCGCGCGACCGGGGCGTTCCCGGTGCCGGGGACCGGCGGAGCCTGAGGCTCGGCCCTCGCACCCCACGTCCCTTTCTCCCGCAAGGCTTGCAGCACACCCATGTTCGACGTCGCCGTCTTCGGCTCTCTCTTCCTGACCCTTTTTGTCATCATGGATCCCCCCGGGATCACCCCGATCTTCCTCGCCCTCACCTCCGGCCGGCCCGGCAAGGTGCAGCGGCGGATGGCCTTCCAGGCCGTGTGCGTGGCGGGCGGTGTGATCACCGTCTTCGGGCTGCTGGGGCACCAGATCCTCGACTACCTGCATGTCTCGGTGCCCGCGCTGATGATCGCGGGCGGACTGCTGCTCCTGCTGATCGCCCTGGACCTGCTCACCGGCAAGAACGACGAGCCGAAGCAGACCAAGGACGTCAATGTGGCCCTGGTGCCGCTGGGCATGCCGCTGCTGGCCGGTCCCGGCGCGATCGTGTCGGTGATCCTCGCCGTGCAGAAGGCCGACAGCTTCGCCACACAGGTGTCCGTGTGGACCGCGATCCTCGCCATCCATGTCGTGCTGTGGCTGGTGATGCGCTACTCGCTGCTGATCATCCGGCTCATCAAGGACGGCGGCGTGGTCCTGGTGACCCGGCTGGCCGGCATGATGCTCTCCGCGATCGCCGTCCAGCAGATCATCAACGGCGTCACCCAGGTGATCAAGGGGGCGTGAGCCCGGCGGCCGCGGCGGAACGCGGAACCCCCGCACGGCGTCGATGCCGTACGGGGGTTCCGAAGACTGTGCGGTGTTCCGCGCGTCGGTGTGTGGGTGGGGCGTCGCTCGTTACGAAGCCTGGTTCTCGGCCGGTCGGATCCACAGGCGCTGCCCGATGGCGGCGGCCTGCTGCACGATCCTGTTGACGGAGGCGGCGTCCACGACGGTGCAGTCCACGGTGGTGCCGTCGACTTCGTCCAGTCGCCTGATCTCGAAGCGCATCTGCCTCTCCCTTCGTCTGTGTTCCGTCTGAGTCAACGACTTGCGTGTTACAAACATTCCCTACGCTAAAGAAATTTTTCGAACGCCTAATTACCGACCGGTAAGAGTCGTTGAGGAGACTGACCGGGACCGGTTGTGTTCGCAGCGTGACCGCCGGGACAATGGAGGCGATGAACGACGACCTCGCCACCCTCCAGGCCCGTATCGACCGCACGAACGAGCTGCTCACCCGCATGCTCGCCGAAGTGGCCAAGACGCCCTCGACGCACGCCATCTTCGTGGACGCGGGCTACCTCTACGCGGCCACGGGCCGGCTCGTCGCCGGGACGGAGGACCGCCGCGCCTTCGACCTCGACGCCGAGGGACTCATCGAGGCACTCATCGACAAGGCCCGCCAGATCTTCGCGGACAGCCGGCTGCTGCGCGTCTACTGGTACGACGGCGCCCGCCGCCGCATCCACACCGCCGAGCAGCAGGCCATCGCCGAGCTGCCCGACGTCAAGGTCCGCCTCGGCAACCTCAACGCCAACAACCAGCAGAAGGGCGTCGACTCCCTGATCCGCACCGACCTGGAGTCACTCGCCCGGCACCGCGCCATCAGCGACGCGGCCCTGCTCGGCGGCGACGAGGACCTGGTCTCCGCGGTCGAGGCCGCCCAGGGCTACGGCGCCCGCGTCCACCTGTGGGGCATCGAGGCCCCCGAGGGCCGAAACCAGGCCGAGCCGCTGCTCTGGGAGGTCGACAGCCAGCGCACCCTGGACCTGGAGTTCTTCAAGCCGTACGTCTCCAGACGCACCGCCCCCGCCTACGAGGCGGGGGCGACCAGACCCACCCGCGAGAACGTCCGCTTCGTCGGCGCGCAGATCGCCGCGAAGTGGCTCTCCGCGCGCGGCCGTGAGGCCCTCATGGAGCTGCTGCCCGGCCATCCCTACCTGCCCGGCTCCGTCGACCAGGACCTCCTCGTCGAGGCCGAGGGCATGCTCCAGTACTCCCTGCGCGGCCAGGCCGACCTGCGCCGCGCCCTGCGGGACGGCTTCTGGGAGCACCTCCAGACGCAGTACTAGCCCCCTAGTGCCCCTAGTCCTTGGCCGTGTCCGTGTCCGTGTCGTCCCAGAAGGCGGCGAGCGCCTCGGCGGTGGGAGCCGGCCGCTCGGTGTTGGGGGAGTGCTCCGCCCCCTCGACGACCGTCCTGCGCGCCCCCAGCCGTAGCGCCATCTCGTCCAGCAGGGGCACCGGCCAGGTGTCGTCCCGCGCGCCCGACAGGACGTGGAACGGCAGCGGTACGGCGGCGAGTTCGGCGACGCGGTCCGGCTCGGCGCACAACTGGCGGCCGGTGGCGATGAGCTGGGCCGGCTTGTTGCCCAGCCAGCGGCGCCGCAGATCCTCGGCGTCCTCCAGGTCCCGCGCCAGGTCCTCGTCCAGCTCCTCGGGAGCCTCCGGCGCCTCCATGGCCTGCATGGCGTCCCACACCTCGGCCATCGACATCACGGCGAGCGCGTCCCGCAACAGCTTCACCCGCTGCTGCTGGGAGGTCGAGATCTGCGCCGGGCCCGAGGCCATCAGGGTCAGCGAGCCGAACGGCGTGTGGTCGAGCAGCACGGCCGCGCGCGCGATCTGGCCGCCGAGGGAGTGGCCCAGCAGATGCACCGGCCGGCCGTCGCCGACCGCCGCCGCCTGCGCGAGCACATCCCGCGCCAACTCCTCCTGGGCGTACGCCGATTCGTCGGTCTCCGGACCGTCCGACTCGAACTGCCCGCGCCCGTCCACGGCGACGGTCCGGTACCCGCGCGCGCCCAGTGCCCCGAGCAGCGGACTGAAGTCCTCCTTGCTGCCGGTGAATCCGGGCAGCAGCAGCGCGATCCCCTTGGGCTCGGCCCCGGCGGCGACGGGCGCGTCGAAGACGGCGAACTCGCCTCGCGCGGTGGCGAGCGCGTAGGCGCGGGCACCGGCGGGCGGGACAAAAGTACGAGGCCTGCTCATGGGGAGAGGTTATCCGGAGGCCGGCGACGGCCCGGAGGACGGTGGGTGAACCCCGTGGCCCGGGGCCCCGTGGCCCTGGGGGCGCGAACGCCGACGGCCCGGCCCACACGAGGTGGGCCGGGCCGTCGTGGCGCGTGACGCGATCAGGCCTCGGGAGCCGCGGCGGCGGCCTTCCGGGTCCGGCGGACCTTCGGCTTCGCCTCCGCGTCGGCGTCGGCCGCCGTCGCGACGGACTCGGTGGCCTCGGCGGCCTTGCGCGTCGTACGACGCCTCGGCTTGGCCTCCGGCTCCGCGCTGGCCTGCGCCGGAATCTCCGCGGGGGCGGCGGCTGCCGTCTTGCGGGTGCGGCGGGGCTTGGCCTCGGCGCCTTCGGCGGTGTCGACGGCTGCCTCGGCGGCCTCGGCGGTCTTGCGGGTGCGGCGCGGCTTGGGCGCGGCTTCGGCCTCGGCGGTCTCCGGGGCGGCGGCTGCCGTCTTCCGGGTGCGACGGGGCTTGGCCTCGACGGCCTCGACCGTGTCCACCGCGGTCTCGGCCGCGGCTGCCGTCTTGCGGGTCCGGCGGGGCTTGGCCTCGGCGCCTTCGGCGGTGTCGACGGCTGCCTCGGCTGCCTCTGCGGTCTTGCGGGTGCGGCGCGGCTTGGGCGCGGCTTCGGCCTCGGCGGTCTCCGGGGCGGCGGCTGCCGTCTTCCGGGTGCGACGGGGCTTGGCCTCGACGGCCTCGACCGTGTCCACCGCGGCTTCGGCGGCGGCCGCCGTCTTGCGCGTGCGACGCGGTTTGGGCTCCTCGGTGGCCTCCGGCTCCGGCGCGGTCGCCACCGGCTCGGCCGGCGCGGCGGCCTTGCGGGTGCGACGGCGGACCGGCGCCACCGGGGCCTCGACGGCTTCCTGCGCGGCCTCCGCGACCTCGGCCACGGTCTCGGCGGCCTCGGCGGTCTTCCGGGTGCGGCGGCGCGGCTTGGCCTCGACGGCCTCGGCCGTGTCCACGGCGGTCTCGGCGGCGGTCACCGTCTTGCGGGTGCGGCGCGGCTTCGGCTCCGCGAGTTCCGCGAGTTCCGCGACGACGGTCTCGACCGCCTCGACGGCTGCCACCGGGGCGGCCTCCGCGACCTCGGCCACCTTGCGGGTACGACGACGGGCAGGGGCCGCCGGTGCCTCCTCGGCGACCGGTGCCTCGGTCACCGGCGTCGCCTCCGCCACCGGCGCGCTCTCCGCGGACCTGCGGGTGCGGCGGCGGCGCGGCTTCTCCGGCTCGGCGGGCTCCACCACGGCCTCGACCGTCTCGACGACGGCCTCCGGCGTCACCGCCACCGGGGCGGCGGCCGCCACCGGCTCCTGCGACGCCCCGGCGCGCGTACGGCGACGGCGGCGCGGGGTCCGGCCGGCCGCGGGCTCCGACGCGGCGACGGCATCGGCGGCGGGGGAGGCGGACTCGGCGGCCGGCGCCGTGGACGTCGTACCGTCGGCCGATTCCAGTGTCGAACCGCCACGCGTACGGCGACGGCGGCGCGGGGTGCGGGCCGGGCGCTCGCGCTCCTCGGAGCGCGGGGCCTCGTTACGGCCGCCCCGGCCACCGCGACCGCGGCCACCACGGCCACCGGTCTCGCCCAGGTCCTCCAGCTCCTCCGCGTCGAGGCCGGCGCGGGTGCGCTCCGCGCGCGGCAGGACACCCTTGGTGCCCGCGGGGATCTTGAGGTCCTCGAAGAAGTGCGGGGAGGTGGAGTACGTCTCCACCGGGTCGGGGAACTTGAGGTCCAGCGCCTTGTTGATGAGCTGCCAGCGCGGGATGTCGTCCCAGTCGACGAACGTGATCGCCGTACCCGAGGCGCCCGCGCGGCCGGTCCGGCCGACCCGGTGCAGGTACGTCTTCTCGTCCTCGGGGGACTGGTAGTTGATGACGTGGGTGACGCCCTCGACGTCGATACCGCGCGCGGCGACGTCGGTGCAGACGAGGACGTCCACCTTGCCGTTGCGGAACGCGCGCAGCGCCTGCTCGCGGGCGCCCTGGCCGAGGTCGCCGTGGACGGCGCCGGAGGCGAAGCCGCGGCGCTCAAGCTGCTCGGCGATGTCGGCGGCGGTGCGCTTGGTGCGGCAGAAGATCATCGCGAGCCCGCGGCCGTCGGCCTGCAGTATGCGCGCGATCATCTCCGGCTTGTCCATGGAGTGCGCGCGGTAGACGAACTGCGCGATGTTCGCGACGGTCGCGCCCTCGTCGTCCGGCGCGGTGGCGCGGATGTGGGTGGGCTGGCTCATGTACCGGCGCGCGAGGCCGATGACCGCGCCCGGCATGGTGGCCGAGAACAGCATGGTCTGGCGCTTGGCCGGAAGCATGGCGATGATCTTCTCGACGTCGGGCAGGAAGCCCAGGTCGAGCATCTCGTCGGCCTCGTCGAGGACGAGCGACTTGATGTGCTTGAGGTCGAGCTTGCGCTGGCCCGCGAGGTCCAGGAGGCGGCCCGGGGTGCCGACGACCACGTCGACGCCCTTCTTCAGGGCCTCGACCTGCGGCTCGTAGGCGCGGCCGCCGTAGATGGCGAGAACGCGTACGTTGCGGACCTTGCCGGCCGTCAGGAGGTCGTTGGTGACCTGGGTGCAGAGCTCGCGCGTGGGGACGACGACGAGCGCCTGCGGGGCGTTGGTGAGGGCCTCGGGGGCGGCGCGGCCGGCCTCGACGTCGGCGGGGACGGTCACGCGCTCAAGGAGCGGCAGACCGAAGCCGAGGGTCTTGCCCGTGCCGGTCTTGGCCTGGCCGATGACGTCGGTGCCGGACAGGGCGACCGGGAGCGTCATCTCCTGGATGGGGAAGGGGTTGATGATGCCGACGGCTTCCAGGGCCTCGGCGGTCTCGGGAAGGATTCCGAGTTCACGAAACGTCGTAGTCAGGGTTTTGCCTCTTCTGTGTGGCGCGGCGCGAGGCGAGCGCGGGGGTCTTTGACGGACCGTGCCGGGGACGTCGGCTGCCTTACGGGCGGGCCGTGGGGGGCACGCCGTAGTGCACGGGACCTCTGCCGACGCTCTAGCGCTCGTACCGCTGAGGGTGTGTCCCTCCGGTCGTCGTACGCACAGTGCCGTACGAGCCGGGAGGGCTGTCGGGTCGGAGCCGATCGGGCCACCGACCGGGCATCCTCATACGTGCGGCCTGTCGAGGTACGTCCGAATACGTCGGCGTACCAGCAGGCGCATTACCACCATACCCCGGAATCGTGCACATGTGATGGCCGATTTGGTCACGTCGTGGTAGTCACAGTGGATGACCAGGGCCTTCCCTGGGACTTCTCCGGGGCCTGCCCGGGTTTCCTCGGGGCTTCCCCGGGACTTCCCTGAGGCGGCGGGCGAGCTATTGTGCGCTTCATGACGAGCTCTGACAAGCCTGAGAACGCCTCCGCCGAACCGACCGGTGTCGCCGCCCAGGACTGGGCCCAGGCCGCCGCCGATCCGCAGTACCGGGCCGCGGTCGTGGACCTGCTCGGCGCGCTCGCGTACGGCGAGCTCGCGGCGTTCGAGCGGCTCGCCGAGGACGCCAAGCTGGCGCCCACGCTGGTGGACAAGGCCGAGCTGGCCAAGATGGCGTCCGCGGAGTTCCACCACTTCGAGCGGCTGCGCGACCGGCTGACGGAGATCGGTTCGGACGCGACGCAGGCGATGGAGCCGTTCGTCGCGGCCCTCGACGGCTTCCACCGGCAGACGGCGCCGTCGGACTGGCTGGAGGGCCTGGTCAAGGCATACGTCGGCGACTCGATCGCCAGTGACTTCTACCGGGAGGTCGCGGCGCGGCTCGACTCCGACACGCGAGAGCTGGTGCTGGCCGTCCTCGACGACACGGGGCACGCCGGGTTCGCGGTGGAGAAGGTACGGGCCGCCATCGACGCCGACCCGCGGGTTGGCGGCCGCCTCGCGCTGTGGGCGCGGCGGTTGATGGGGGAGGCGCTGTCGCAGTCGCAGCGCGTCGTCGCCGACCGGGACGCGCTGTCGACCATGTTGGTGGGCGGGGTGGCCGACGGGTTCGATCTCGCCGAGGTGGGGCGGATGTTCTCGCGCATCACCGAGGCGCACACCAAGCGGATGGCCGCGCTGGGGCTGGCCGCGTGACGGCCTGAGGGCGCGTCAGGTCCCGGCGTACGACGGCTACGCCGGGATCGATCGTCGGCGCAGGTGCCGGCCGGCCGGGCGCAGGAGCAGGGAGAGCGAGGCGGCCGAGACGATCGCCGCGCCCAGCAGGCTCACGAGGACCGTGCCGGGGCCGAGCGCGCTGTGGGTGACGAAGTCGCCGAACAGGGCTCCCGCGACGCCCGTGCAGAACACCAGGGGGCGGGCCGGGAGTCGGTGGGCCAGACGGCTGCTCGCGGCCCATGACAGGACCACGCCGAGCAGTGCGGATCCAAGGACTTCCAGGAGCATCACGAGGGGTCCCTCCCACGGCCGGCCCGTGCTTCACGGTCGTAGCCGGTCATACCCGTGACCTGCGGAATGCAATCCTCCTCTGTGGGCGACTTGTGCGCCGAATGTGGAGGGGCGACACAGCGGTGCGCCGACAGGGGGATTACGGGCAGGCGAGCGCGCGGACATGGCAGAGGGGCCGGGGGGGGCCCCGGGCGCCCCCCCCCCCCCCCCCCCGGGGGGGGGGCCCCCCGGGCCCCCCCCCCCCGGGCCCGGCGCGGCCCCCCCAGCACGTTAGGGGGCCCCGCCGCCGGGGGGCCGGCCCACA